>JBDRCE010000001.1:0-100065 GCA_043822005.1 Pseudomonadota bacterium
CACGTGATGGCGCTGATCCGCTCGATGCGCGACGGCAAGGATTACGATGCGGAGTGGGGCAAGCGGATGAAGGGCACCGGCCCCTATGCCTGGCAGATCGGGCGGCGCTTCGAGATGGCGGCCAGGCGGTTCGGCCTCAACACCGAGAAGCGCGCGCTGCGCACCGAACTGTTCAAAGCACCCAACGGCCAGGCGGAGCAGTTGATGCTGCTGTAGCGAGGGGCTTTTCGTCCTCATCCCTTCCCGTCCGTCGCTTTCCCCCCGCTCGCCTCGGACGGCGCCTTACCGGTCTCCCCCGCCCCGACCGGAAGGCCTTGCGGAGAATCGGGCGCGGTGCGAGTCTCGCCGCAACATGGCTCGCCCGCGTCCCGATTCTCCGCTTCTTTTCGACATCCCGGTGAAGCCCGACTTCAGCGTGGAGCAGCGTTCGCGCCGGCGCGGCGTTTGGCCGGTGGCGGGCACCGACGAGGCCGGACGCGGTCCGCTCGCCGGACCGGTGGTCGCCGCGGCCGTCATCCTCGATCCGCAAGCCATTCCGGAAGGGCTCGACGATTCCAAGCGCATGACGATGGAGGCCCGCGAGCGGGTGTATCTCACCATCATCGGCTCGGCGATCTCGGTCGGCGTCGCCTCGGTCTGCGCCGTTTCGATCGACCGCAGCGACATCCGCAAGGCGAGCCTCGAAGCCATGCGCCGCGCGGTGGCGGCGCTGTCGATGCGCCCGGTGCTGGTGCTCGCCGACGGCCGCGACATCCCTCCCGGCCTCGACTGCGAAGGCCAGGCTCTGGTCAAGGGCGACCAGCGCTCTCAGTCAATCGCGGCCGCTTCGATCGTCGCCAAAGTGACGCGCGACCGCATGCTGGCGCATTGCGGGTCGATTCACCCGGCCTACGGCTTCGAACGCCACGCGGGATACGGCACGGAGGCGCATTTGTCCGGTATCGATGCACATGGCCCCCTGCCCGGCCTGCATCGCATGTCGTTCTCGCCGTTCAAGGCGGCGTAGGCCAGCCCGGCTATTCCCAAAACGAAGACGGCCCCGGAGTCGCCTCCGGGGCCGCAATCCATTCGGAAACGAAGCTCAGTTCAGCTTGGTCTTCACGGCCTCGATCGAGGACTGGAAGAGCTGGCCGGCGGCCTTGGCGTCGACCTTGTCGCCGAGCACCTTGCGGGCCGCCTCGATGGCGATGTCGACGGCGCGGCCGCGCACCTCGGCGATCGCGTCGCGTTCGGCCTGGGCGATCTTCTGCTCGGCAAACGCGGTGCGGCGGGTGACGTATTCCTCCGTCTTCGCCTTGGCCTCGGCGGCAAGAACCTTCGCCTCGCGCTTGGCGGCATCGACGATGCTGGCTGCCTCGGCTTCCGATTCCTTGCGCTTGCGCTGATACTCGGCGAGGAGCTGCTGCGCTTCCTCGCGCAGCTTGCGTGCTTCCTCGAGCTCGCTGCGGATCTTGTCGGCCCGCTTGTCCAGCTGGCCGGCGATCATGCCGGGAACCTTGAGATAGACGACGATCGCCAGGAAAATGACGAGAGCGACCGTGGCCCAGACGGTGGCCATTGATGTCAGATCCATGACCCGCCTCCTATGACCGCTGGTCTTTGACGGCCGCTGCGACCGCCGACTTGTCGACGCTGCCGACGAGCGACTGCAGGATCGCAGTGGCCGTCTCTTCGGCGATGGCGCCGACATCCTTCATCGCCGAGGCGCGAACCGTGGCGATGCGGGCTTCGGCGTCGACCAGCCTGGCGTTGAGGGACGTCTCGACTACCTTGCGCTCGGCGTCGGCTTCCGCCTTCGCCGCGTCGCGAGCGTCCTGGGCGATCCGGTTGGACTTCGCCCGGGCGTCGGCCAGTTCCTGCTCGTAGGCGGCGATCGCTGCGTCGGCGTCTTCCTTCAGGCGGGCGGCCGTATCCAGATCGTGGGCGATCCGGTCGCGGCGCACCTCAAGGATGTTGCCGATCCGCGGCAGTACCACCTTCTTGAGGAAGAGATAGAACAGGCCGAAGGTGATCGCCAGCCAGAGCAACTGCGAGGGGAAATAGGTCGGCTCGAACGGCGGGAAGCCGGCCTTGCCGTGCGCGTCGCCGGCCGCCTCGGTGTGGGCGCCCGTTTCCGCCGCGCCCGGGGTCGCCCCGCCATGGGCATCGCCCGAAGCGGGAGCGGTCTCCTGCGCGTAGCCAGGTGTCACGAACATAATATTCCCCTATGCCGGACAGGCCGCGCGAAGGCGGCCCCGTCCGGTTTCGTCTTCGTTCAGCCGAACAGCGCGAGCAGCGCGACGAGCAGCGAGAAGATGCCCAGCGCTTCCGTCACGGCGAAGCCGAAGATCAGGCGGCCGAACTGGCCGTCCGCGGCCGACGGATTGCGCAGTGCGCCCGCCAGGTAGTTGCCGAAGATGTGGCCGAGGCCGATGCCCGCGCCGCCCATGCCGAGGCACGCGATGCCGGCGCCGATGTAGCGAGCTGCTTCTGCTTCCATTTTCAAAACTCCTTGCAAGATGTCGTCGATTAGAGCTTGGCGGGTGCCCGCCGGTGATACGGTCCTAGTGTCCCGGATGGATGGCGTCGTTGAGATACATGCAGGTCAGCACTGCGAAGACGTAGGCCTGCAGGAACGCGACGAGGAATTCGAGGCCGGTCAGCGCCACGGCCATCGCCAGCGGCAGTATCGAACCGGCGATGCCGAGTGCCCCCATCGTCGACAGCGACGCGACGAAACCGGCGAAGACTTTCAGCGTGATGTGGCCGGCCAGCATGTTGGCGAAGAGACGGACGGAGAGGCTGATCGGCCGGGAGAGGAACGAGATCACCTCGATCAGCACCACCAGCGGGACAAGCGCGCCCGGGATGCCGTGCGGCACGAAGAGCTTGAGGAAGCCGAGACCATGCTTCCAGAACCCGTAGACGATGACCGTGCCGATCACCAGCATCGCCAGCGCGAAGGTGACGATGATGTGGCTGGAGATCGTGAAAAAGTACGGAAACATGCCCAACAGGTTGGCGACCAGCACGAACATGAACAGCGAGAAGACCAGCGGGAAGAACTTCATACCCTGCGTGCCGGCGGAATCGCGCAGCATATTGGCGATGAACTCGTAGGACATTTCCGAGATCGACTGCATGCGGCTCGGGATCAGCCCGCGGCTCGACGTCGACAGGTAGAGGAACGCGCTCGCCACAACGACGGTCACCACCATGAACAGCGACGAGTTGGTGAACGACAGATCATATCCGCCGACCGGAATCTCGATCAGCGGGTTGATGTGGAACTGATGAATCGGATCTACTTTGTCAGCAGCCACCGTGCATCCCCAATCCGCGGCCCGGCATCCGGGCCCCTACGACTTCATTCGCCTTTCGGCGGCTTCACACCCTGATCCGCGACCAGACCAGCCGACCGCAGCACATTCAACACCCCGGCGCCGAAGCCGAGAAACAGGAAGACAATCAGCCCCCACGGAGAGGTACCCGCCATCCTGTCGACGAACCAGCCAATCGCCGCACCGACCACCACCCCGGCGATGAACTCGCTGGAAAGGCGCAGCGCATAGCCCATGCCGGCCATGCCATCGCTGCGTGACGCGGGATCGTCCGGTTTCTTCTCCGGCCGCCTCGCGGCGATCGCCGCCTCGAGGTCGCGTCTTCGCTTGTCGAGATCGTCTCCGCGCTGCCCCGCGGGTGGAAGTCCAGGTCCGGAGCTACCGGTTTCGCCTGGCCCATCTGGTCCGGCCACCGCAACCTCCCCGCCCGGTCTGCCACGCCCCGCAGCCCGCTTCAAAGTCGGCCGCAACATAGTTAGGGGCCTCCCCCCAGTCAAGCCGGGGAAGCGATTGCTTGAGTATGTATTTTATACAATGAATTCAGACACTTGATCCGGTGCGACAAACCGCCCGGCGCCCTGGCGGGCGCGCGCGGAGCGAATCCGGCTTCGCGCGGGCCCTCGGCGCAGGCGACCGACCGTCGGAATACGCTCAGCTCCAGCCGCCGCCATAGGTGCGGTAGAAGATGTGCAGGCCGATCTTCTTCATCTTCTCCATCGAGCGCGCCCAGCGCGGGCTGACGTACTGCGCGTAGTAGTGCGTCGAGGATCCGACCTCGTCGATGAAGATCTTGCCGGCGGTGACCGCCATCGCGATCTCCTCGGCGGTCTTGAAGTGGGAGGGGCTCAGGACACGATCCTTGATGCCGTCGCAGGCGAAGGAGAACTGGCAGCGGTTGCGCCAGCTGGAGTTCTGGTAGACGACGCCGCAGATGGTGCCGGGATAGGTCGGATTGCGGACCCGGTTGAGCACCACCTGGGCGACGGCCGCCTGGCCGCGCAGGCTCTCGCCGCGCGCCTCGAAATAGATCGCCGTCGCCAGGCACTTCTGCTCCGCGGAGGTGAAAACGTGCGCCGGAAGCGGCTCCTTCATCCACGCATGATCGCCGGGCGCCAACGGCGGCACGAACCGGCCGGCGTTCGGGTCTTCCTCCTTTAGCAGGCTGGCGAAAGGCGACGCGCGCGCATAGTCGGGCTCCGGCGGCGCGTAGGCTGTGGCCAGGATGTCGGCCTTGTCGTTGTTGACGAGCGAGGCCAGCATCATGGGCACGCCCGGATCCTTTTTCTTCTCCTGGCGCACATAGAAGGCGCTGGCGATCTGGATCTCCTTGCCCTTGATGTCGGACTTCACGAAGGCCATCGCTTCGGAGCCGTCGAGGGTCTGGCGCATCCAGCTCTGACGTTCGAAGACCGAGCCGGCGTTGAATGCCTTCGGCGGTGCGACCGGGGCGATCTTGAGGATGCGGCCCTGCTTGCCCGAGCGGCTGACGCGCGCCTCGTCGGGCGTGTCGCTCATCTCGCTCTTGCCGCGGAACGCGACGGCACCGATGCCGTCCGCGTGCACGCCCGCGCCGGCAATCGACCCCGTCGGCATCGAATCGGTAAACTTCATCTCGCCCTGGTGGACCGAGCCGGCCACGGCGCGCTCGACGAAGGCGCCCCAGCGGGTGCCACCCGCATCGCCGCCGGAGATCAGGCTCGTCATGTCCTGCTTGGCGGCGATCGTCGGGAACCCGAGCCACAGCGCAAGGCCAACGATGATGGGGGAAGTCAGGTTGCGGTTGCCGGCGAGCGGCGAACGACGCACAGAAATCTTCCGACGAAGCACGGGCACACTCCAGACGCGACATCACTCACTGGAGGACCAAGGTGATGCATTAACCTTGATGTCGGGTTAACAGTCGCGGCGGGTCTGCATTATGGCGGAGTGGAAGCCGGATTATGGCGTCAGGTCCGCTTCTTCGCCCGGCCCGCGAACGGGTTCTCCGGCTCGCGCAGCACCATGCGCAGCGGCACGCCGCGGATGCCGAATGCTTCGCGCAAACCATTGGTAAGATAGCGCAAATAGGATTGGGGGAAGGAATCCGCACGCGTCACCGAGAGGACGAATCCGGGCGGGCGGGTCTTCGCCTGGGTGATGTATTTGATCTTCAGCCGACGTCCGGCGATCGCCGGCGGCGGGTGGTGCGCCAAAATGCCCTCCAGCCATCGGTTAAGACGACCGGTCGAAATGCGCATGTTCCACGTCTCGTGCGTGGACATGACCGCCTGCATCAGCTTGTCGAGCCCGCGTCCCGTCTCGGCGGAGACGGGAACGGCCTGGATGCCGCGTATCTGGGGCAACAGCCGTTCGGTCTTTTCGCGCAAATCGGCTAAGGTCTCCTGCGGACTGTCGATCAGGTCCCACTTGTTGAAGGCGATGACCGGCGCCCTGCCCTCGCGCACGATCAGGTCGGCCAGTTGCAGGTCCTGCTTCTCGAAGGGGATCGTCGCGTCGAAGACGATGATCACCACTTCGGCGAACCGAATCGCCCGCAGGCCGTCCTGGACGGACAAGACTTCCAGCTTCTCCTGCACTCTTGCCTTGCGGCGCATGCCGGCCGTGTCGAACAGCTTGAGCTTGCGCCCGGCATACTCCCATTCGACCGAGATCGAATCGCGCGTGATGCCGGCTTCGGGACCGGTGAGCATGCGCTCCTCGCCGATCAGCGCATTGATGAGCGTCGACTTGCCGGCGTTCGGCCGGCCGATGACGGCGATGCGCATCGGCTTGGTCGGATCGTAGGGCGGGATGTCCTCGGCGTCGGGATCGGCGATGTCCTCGCCGATCAGCGGTGCCTCGTCGAGCAGGGCGGCAGCCGCCGCCTCCTCGTCGTCCTCGCCGAAGGCGCGCTTCTCGCCGAGCAGGGCGATGACGGCGTCGCGCAGGTCCGGCATGCCAAGCCCGTGCTCGGCCGAGATCGGCACCGGCTCGCCGAGGCCGAGTTCCCAGCCTTCGAGCATGCCGCCTTGGGCGCCCTTCGCCTCGGATTTGTTGGCGACCAGGATGACCGGCTTTCCGGAGCGGCGCGCGATTTCGGCGAAGGTGCGATCGTCCGGCGTGATGCCCGACTTGGCGTCGATGATGAAGAAGACGAGATCCGCTTCCTTGATCGCCAGTTCGGTTCCCGCGGTCATCCGCCCCGCGAGGGAGGCTTTGTCGGCGACTTCCAGGCCAGCGGTGTCGATGACATCGAAATAGAGGTCGTAGAGCTTCGCCTCGTGGCGGCGGCGGTCACGCGTCACGCCCGGCGTGTCGTCCACCAGCGCGAGCTTCTTGCCGACGAGGCGGTTGAACAGCGTCGACTTGCCGACATTGGGACGGCCGACAATCGCGACGGTGTAGCTCATGAGCGCGTCAGGACGCTGAGCCCGAACTGCGGATCAGCTCGGACATCAGGGTCGCACGTTCGCGATTGTTGCGGGGTGCTGCGGAATCGGCGGCGATCTGGTCGAACAGCGTCAGCGCGTCGGCGAACTTGCCGTCCTTCCACGCCGCGAGCGCCAGTGCCTCGCGCGCCGAGTGTCGCAGCGGATTGGTTTCGGCCGTCAGCGCCTCGACGCGGGCGGCGACATCGGCCTGCGTGCCGTTGTCGACGAGAATGAGCGCGGCGCGAAGGCGTGCCATGTCGCGGATCGCGCCGGGGATCGCGCCGTCGGCCGCGACCTCGTCGAACTGCTTCACGGCGCCTGCGAAATCCCCCTTGTCGGCCAGAACGGTGGCAGTGCGCATGCGGGCGAGCAGCGGATAGGCGCCGTAGCCGTCGGCCTCAAGCGCCTCGAGCGCGGCGATCGCCTCGTCGCTCTTGCCTTCGTTGGCGAGCGTCAGCGCCTGGGAGAAGCGGTCGCCGGAAGCGTTCGCCGTCTTGGTGCGCCAGTAGTCGTAGCCGACCCAGCCGGCGGTGCCGAGCACGACGACGATCGCGGCCCCGATGAGAAACGGCCCGAACCGGTCCCAGAGCGCGCGGGCCTGGTCCTGGCGCATCTCCTCATTGACTTCGCGGATGAAACTGTCGTCGGACATTTGCCTACCGTGGCTTCGAGGCGCGCTCGCGCGCGTTCAGAGCGGCCTTATTAGCCGAAAATCGCTACTATGGAAGGGCAACGGGGAAATTATGGCGGCGAGACGGGTGTTGGCAGAGCGAGCCGCGACGGCGCGGGCACTATGGAAGGGCAACGACGGGCGCCGCCTTACATCCCCCTCCTGTCCTCCGTCATCCCGGCGGCCACCCGGCTTCGGCGGACGTGGCCTTGCATCTCCCTCCTCCGTCATCCCGCAGGCCGAAGGCCATGCGGGATCCATTCTTCTCTCCGGTTACACGCCGAAACGGCTGCCTCCGAAGCTGACCGACGGCGTCCCATTTGCCAGCGATCAATGGTTCCCGGCTGGCCTCCGGCCGCCGGGAAGACGGCCGCGCAAGGGCGTACTAGGCGGCTGAACTCCATCGGCCCTGTGGATCGATTTCGCCCCTCTTCCCATCAACCCCTTGTTGTTGTTCGCCCCCCCATCTTTTTCAATCCACCTCCTTTCCGACCTGCACGACACTGTCGTCGGTCAAACGGGAGCCGGCGATGGGCTGGAGGGCGAAGGCAGGGAGGGAGCAGCGGGTGCTGAGCAGCATCGTCTCGAGGCTATTCTCGTTCGCCGATCTCGCCGAAGGTGCCGCCCTGCGGTCCCCCTGGGTCCGCTGGTGCGTGCTATGGGCCGCCTGGCAGGCGAACGCGCTTCTCAGGGACTACGTCGAGGGCTGCGCACCGAACCCCGCGGGCAGGCACTGGGCGTCGGTCCTGATGCCGGTCGGCTTCGGCACCTATCCAGACGACGCTCAGGATCTCGCCGCCTCGCTCCGCGCGCTTGCGCTCGTCGTGCAGGCCATGGCCGCGCACCTGCGCCACCTGTCGTTCCTGCGGCGGGGCGAAGGATCGGATGAGGCCGGCAACGACCGCCGCCCGCACTTTGCGATGTTCCAGCGCCTGCCGGACGCGGCGGTATCGCCGCTCGAACGATGCGACACTTCCTAGGAAGCGCCTTTCCCTCCCCGGTGGGGGAAGGCGAATGCTCAAGTTCTTGCTTTCTTCCGCAGAAAAATGCGCTGCGGTCGACGACCTTGCGCGAGCTGAAAACGCCGTCGCTCTCGCCGAAGGCCTATGCCGTTAACCATGCCGGCCGACCTCCGCCCGTCGTCCGTCTCGCCGCCACATTCTTCCGCTATCGACCCGCCAGGACAGGCAGACGGGGACGGGATGACATCTGTATTGCGTATTCTCATCCCGGCACTCGCGCTGGCGGCCGCGTCGGCCTCACAGGCCGCATCGCCCCAATATGTGATCATCTCGTTCGACGGCGCGAAGGACAATGCGCTTTGGGAGCGCAGCCTGAAGCTCGGCGACGAGACGGGTGCGCGCTTCACCTATTTCCTGTCCTGCGTCTATTTCATCCCGACCGAGGCGAAAGCGGGCTACCGGGCACCCGGCAAGCGTGCCGGCCGCTCCAATGTCGGCTTCGGCGACACGGCCGCGGACGTGCAGGTCCGGCTCGGCCATGTCTGGGCCGCCTATCAGGCCGGACACGACATTGCCAGCCATGCCTGCGGCCATTTCGACGGCAAGGACTGGTCGCAAGCCGACTGGACGGCCGAGTTCAGGACGTTCGGCAAGGTGATGTCGAGGGCCTGGAGCGCGAGCGGCGCGACAGCGCCCGCCGGCTGGGACGGTTTCGTCCGGCGCGGCATCAGGGGATTCCGCGCGCCATATCTCTCGACCTCGTCCGGGCTGTCTCCCGCCCTGCGCGAGATGGGCATCCGCTACGACGCGAGCGGCGTGTCGCGTGGACCGCAGGCGCCGCTCAGCGACAACGGTCTCACGGAATTCGCCCTGCCGATGGTCCCGGAAGGCCCGAGCGGTCGCCGCATCATCGCGATGGACTACAATCTATTCGTGCGCCATTCGGGCGGCTTCGAGCGCCCGAGCCAGGCGGAAGAATTCGCCGAGCGGACCTATCAGGCGTTCAAAGGCGCGTTCGAGGCCGAGTTTGCCGGCAGCCGCACGCCGCTGCAGATCGGCCTGCATTTCCAGCTGATGAACGGCGGCGCCTACTGGACCGCGCTGGAGCGTTTCGCCCGCGAAGTCTGCGTCAAGCCGGACGTCGCCTGCGTGTCCTATGCGGACTGGCTGCGCGCCAATCCGCATGGTGAGGTCGACACGGCCACGGCCGGCGGCTAGCTAGCCGGCTGTTCCTCGGGCGGCAGCCCAGCCCGCTCGCGCTCGAGATAGCGGCGGTCGATCTCAGGAAGATCGTCACCGTGGAGGGTCGCTTCGAAGGCCAATAGGCGCTTGTAGATGGAGATCAGCTCGACCACCGTTGGCCACGAATTGACGAGATACTGGAACGAATTCGCCACCTGGTTAAAGGCCGTGATAATCTGCTGAAAGATGCCGAAAGTTATCCTGCCGGCAGCGACCGTCGGCACGAGCAGGATAGTCGGAAATATCACGTCGGTCTGGAGATAAAGGTATCGCGTGACATCGAAATAGACGTAGTGGAAATAAAGCCTGAAGTAGTTCTTTCGAACGTTGGCGAAGAGTTCCTGGACCGTTGGGGGCCGAGCCCTGTCTTCGTTGTCCTCGCCAAACACCAGCTCCTTGCGGTAGGCGGCTTCGACGCGCTGGTTGCGGAACTCGAGACCAGGCAGCTTGATGCCGACTGCCGCGAGGAGCACGGTACCGAAGATCGACCAGAAGACCGCGGCCGCGACCAGCGGATAGGGTATGACGCCGACGAGTGGAAGGGCGGTCACATGCACCGACAATGCGGCAAGAACCGGAAGGAAGGCGATCAGCGTCATCACGGCATCGACGAGATTGACGCCAAGCTCCTGCATAATCCGCGAAAACCGCATCGTGTCCTCCTGGACACGCTGCGATGCGCCTTCGATGAACCGCAGGCGCTGCCAGTGCGACATGTAGTAGTCGTTCATCGCCGTGCGCCAGCGGAAGATAAAATGCTTGACGAAGAACAGGTTGAGCACTGCCGTGGTGATGCCGATCAGCGCAATCGTCAGGAAGATCATGCATCCGGCATATAGGTCGGACGCAGGGACGGAGTCCGGCGTCGTCAGCGCGCGCTGGATCATGTCGTAAAAATATCCGCGCCAGTTATTCAGCGCGATGCTCACCTGGACAGAAAAATTGGTCATGAAGAGAACAACACCTGCCCCAAGCACCGACCAAAGCTGCCAGGGATGCGGGGCGAACCAGTTCCAGAACGCATAGAACAGGCCGATCGCGGCGAAGAAGTAGAGATAAAACCAGATATATGGCGCGGACAGAAATACGGAGGCGCCAATGACGGGCGGCGCATCCGCCGCCAGCGGCGGCAGGCCGAACACGGCGCCCAGCTGTTCGCCGCCGAAGAACCAGAGCAGTACGGCAAACAAAGACCACGCCGCGGCCGATAGGAAAAACAGCTTCGGCTTGGGAAAGAACGAGACAAACACGGGCGGGAAATCCTTGTGGCTTCGGATTCGGTGGCCGCATCAAGTCACAAGAATGTGGCGATGGGAATGGCCGCGAAGATTACGATTTCGTCACGCGCGGGCGGTCGGCGCGCTCACCTGATCCCGCTGCGCCGGCCGGCGTCCCATGCCAGAAGCGCGCTGGCGACGAGTACGGCGGAGGCGAGGAGCGAGGGGATGAAATAGGCGCCCGTGAGGTCGGCGAGCGAACCGGCAACGATCGGCCCGACGATCTGGCCGACGCCGAACGCGGCAGTCATCAGCGCCAGCGCCTTGCGCGGCGAGGCGTCTGCCAGCCGGCGGCCGATCTGCAGGCCGATCGCGGTAACGGCGACGAAGGTGCCGCCGAGAAGCACGGCGGCGATGAGCGGACCGGCATAGCCGCCGACGGCGACGCTGGCGATCACGCCGACCGCCTCGACCACCATTCCCGCCGCGTAAGCCCTGGCGAGGCCTTTGCGGGCGGCGACGGCGTTCCAGATCCAGGTCGAGGCGATGATCGAGACGCCCGTCACCAGCCAGACGACCGATTCGAACAGCCTCCCGCCATCGCCTGCGCGCACGATCGCGACGAGAAAGGTGGCGGTGACCACGTAGCCGAAGCCGAACAGGCCATAGGACAGGATCATGCGACGCAGCGCCGGGCTTTTCGGCAGCGCAGGCTCGCGCGGCGCGTCGGCCGCTGAAACTGGACCTTCCCGTACAAGCATGAGCACGGCGACGAAGCCGATGGTGCCAAGAACCGCCGCGCTGATCCAGCCGGCCTGCCAGGGCGCATGCCAGACCACCATCGCGCCGCTGGCGATCGACGAGATCGCGATGCCGACGCCGACGCCGCAGAAATGCAGCGCCTGGAGATCGTTACGATTGGCCAGCGAGAGATGGCCGAACACGATCGTGCTGAGGAAGATCATCATGAAGGCGCTGGCGACGCCGGCGAGGAACCGGATGACCACGAAGGCGGCGAGACCGTCCGTCATGGCCATCAGCGCCAGGAGGACAGCCGTTGCGCCGACGCCGGCGAGCATCAATGCGCGCTCGCGGCCATGCGCCCAGCCGCCGGAAGCGAGGAGCGCGCCGACGAGATAGCCGAGGAAATTCGCCGAGGCGATCAGTCCGGCATCCGACGCCGACTGGCCGAGTTCCTCCATCATGGCGGGAAGCAGCGGCGTGTAGATGAACCGGCCGATGCCCATGCCGGCCGCCATTCCGATCATGCCGCCGATGGCGTAGCGATAGGGTGAGGCGGGGTCGGTCGACATGGCGGCAAGCTAGCCGCCCGCGCGCATGTTGCAACGCAAAAACGCTGGTCCAGCAGGTGTGCGGCAAGTGCCAGCGGCGGAACAAAACCGCATGAAGAGTGTTGAACTGCCGAATCACACGAATGGAGAGTTCACATGAACGGCATCATCTATCTCGTCGGCCTCGTCGTAGTCGTCCTCTTGGTCCTCTCGTTCTTCGGCCTTCGCTGATCCGCCAAGCGTCCAAAAGGTCTTGCGAAGGCGAACGAGAAGTCGCACATCCGGGATAACCGATCCGATCCAGGATGTGCGAAATGGACTATCCCTACAATCACGCCATCATCGACCCCGTTCACCTCGACCGCCTCGCCGAGGTCGCCGTCAAGGTCGGGCTTCGGCTTGAGCCCGGCCAGGACCTCGTGATGACCGCGCCCGTTTCGGCGCTGCCGCTCGTGCGGCTGATCGTCGAGCACGCCTACAAGGCGGGCGCCGGGCTGGTGACGCCTTTCCTGTCCGACGAGGAGATCACGCTGTCGCGCTACCGCAACGGCCCGGACGAGAGCTTCGACCGCGCCTCGGGCTGGCTTTACGAGGGCATGGCGAAGGCGTTCTCGAACAATGCGGCGCGGCTGGCCATCGTCGGCGACAATCCGATGCTCCTGTCGGGCGAGGATCCAAGCAAAGTCGCCCGCGCCAACAAGGCCAACTCGATCGCCTACCAGCCGGCGCTGGAGAAGATCGCCGGCTTCGACATCAACTGGAACATCGTCGCCTATCCGGGTCCGTCCTGGGCGAAGCTCGTCTTCCCCAACGACGGCGAGGAGATGGCGGTGGCAAAGCTGGCGCACGCGATCTTCGCGGCGAGCCGCGTCGACCGTGCCGATCCGGTGGCGGAGTGGAAGGAACACAATGCGCGGCTCGCCGAGCGCACGGCGTGGCTCAATGGCCAGGGCTTCTACGCGCTGCATTTCAAGGGGCCCGGCACGGACCTGCTCGTCGGGCTCGCCGATGGCCATGAGTGGCAGGGCGGCGCATCGACGGCGAAGAACGGCATCATCTGCAACCCGAACATCCCGACCGAGGAGGTGTTCACTACCCCGCATGCGCGGCGCGTCGAGGGCACCGCGCGCTCGACCAAGCCGCTGTCGCACCAGGGCACGCTGATCGAGAACATCGAGGTGCTGTTCGAAGACGGCCGGATCGTCGAGGCGAAAGCCAGCCGCGGCGAAGACGTCTTGAGGAAGGTGCTGGAGACGGACGAGGGTGCGGCGCGGCTGGGCGAAGTTGCGCTGGTGCCGCATTCCTCGCCGATCTCGAAGAGCGGGCTCCTGTTCTACAACACGCTGTTCGACGAGAACGCCGCCTGCCACATCGCGCTCGGCCAGTGCTACTCGAAGTGTTTCGTCAATGGCGCCAACCTGTCGCCCGAGGAAATCGCCGAGCGCGGCGGCAACAAGAGCTTCATCCACATCGACTGGATGATCGGCTCGGACGAGATCGACATCGACGGGGTGCACGCCGACGGGCGCCATGTGCCGGTGTTCCGCAAAGGCGAGTGGGCGTAGACGCCTACTTCCCCGTCGCCGCCGCGTAGGCGCCGGCCCTGAAGCCGAAGAGCAGGTCCTTGCCGGTGTCGAGCACGGGACGCTTGATGAGGTTCGTCTCGGCGAGGATCATAGCGCGGGCCTTCTTCGCGTCGATGGCGGTCTTCTCGCCCTCCGGCAGTTCCTTGAAGGTGGTGGAGTTGCGATTGAACACCGCTTCCCACCCGGCCCGCTTGAACCAGTCGTCCACGACCTTCGGATCGAGCTTCTCCGCGCGATAGTCGAAGTAGCGGTGCTCGACGTTGTGGTCGTCGAGCCATTTGCGCGCCTTCTTGACCGTGTCGCAGGATTTGAAGCCGTAGAGAGTCGCGGGCAAAGCTAAAGTCCTTTCAGGAACGACGACATCCGCGACAATCCTGCTCTGAGAATGTCCGGGCTGTTCGCGTAACCGATGCGGACGTGGCCGTCCATGTCGAAGGCGGAGCCGGGGACGAGGAGGACGCCAGTCTCTTCCAGCAGTCGGGCGCAGAACGTCTCGGAGGACATCGGCAAGTCGTAGCGAAGGAAGGCTGTCGTTCCCGAACGCGGCCTGACCCAGGAGATCAGAGGTTCGCTTTCCACCCAGTCCGACAGGATGGCGAGGTTGCCGCGGGTGATCTCGCGGCTGCGCGCCAGCACCCGGTCGCGCGATTCGAGGGCAAGCGCGGCGAAGTGGTCGTCGATCATCGATACGCTGATCGTGTTGTAGTCGCGGTGGATCATCGCCGCGCGGAGCACTTCCGCCGGCGCGACGATCCAGCCCAGACGCAGGCCCGCCAGCGCATAGGCCTTGGACATTGAGCCCGTCGAGATGCCCTTCTCGTACAGGTCGGCGACCGACGCGGTGAAACCGTCGCCCTCCTGGTCGACGCCGTGATAGACCTCGTCGGCGAGAACCCACGCACCGGCCTCGCGGGCGATCGCGACGATCTCTTCCAGCATCGGCCGGTCGATTAGCGCCCCGGTCGGATTGTTGGGGTTGGTCAAGGCGACCAATTTCACAGCGCCGCGGCAAAGCTTTTGCAGTCGATCGAGGTCCGGCAGGAAACCGTCCTCGGCGCGCAGCCAGAGCGGCCGCACCTCGGCGCCGAGGCTCTCGGGGATCGAATAGTGCTGCTGGTAGGTCGGCAGGACCGAGACGACCACGTCCCCCGGACAGACCAGAGCCTGATAGACCAGCGCGTTGGCGCCGATCGCCCCATGCGTGACGAGCACGTCGGCAGCGGATTTCGTCTCGTAGAGCGCGGCGATGGCACGGCGCAGGCGTTCAGACCCCTCGATCGCGCCGTAGGTGAGCTTGAGCGGCAGGAGATCGTCGAGGATCGAATTGCCCTTGCCAGCGAGATCGAGCAGTTCGCGCACGGTCAACGACGCGACGCAGGTCTCCGCGAGATTCAGCTCGCACCGCGTCTCGTTCGCGTTCATCCAGATCTCGACGCCGAATTCCCTGATCTGCATCGGCCACCTCCGTTGGAGGAAGGTGGCCGAGCCGGGACGAGTTGTCGAGAGCGCGAGGCCGGCGTCGCGGCGCCCGGGGAGCACGATACTTAGGAATTGACCTAAGTATTGAGATGCGCTATCGACGCCGCGAACAAACGCGGCCTGAGGATTTCGAGAAGTCATGCTGGGAGCGCAAACAGACCCATTACCAAACCAGGCGGTGGTCGATGGCATATTCCGGGCGTTGGCGGACCCGACACGGCGCAGCGTGATCGAGCGGCTGAGCGCGCGCCAGGCTTCGGTCAGCGAGCTGGCCGCGCCCTACGAGATGGCGCTGCCGTCGTTCATGGAGCATCTGCGGGTGCTCGAGAACTGCGGTCTCGTGCGCTCGCGCAAGCAGGGCCGCGTGCGCACCTACCAGGTCGCTTCCGAGCAGTTGAAGCTCGCAGAAGACTGGCTCGGCAAGCAGCGCACGTTGTGGGAGCGCCGGCTCGACCGGCTCGACAATTACCTTCTGTCATTGAAAGAGGAGAGTTCCGAATGACGTCCGTGATCAAGATCGACCCGAAACTGGACCTCGTCCTCGAGCGCGAGATCGAGGTGCCTGTCGAACTCGTCTGGAAGGCGTGGACAACGCCGTCGAGCCTCAAGCAATGGTTCGTGCCCAAGCCCTGGTCGATCACTTCGGTGGAAATCGACCTGCGCCCGGGCGGCGTCTTCGCCTCGACGATGCGCTCGCCGGAAGGCCAGGAGTTCGAGAATGTCGGCTGCTATCTCGAGGTCGTGCCGTATCAGCGTCTGGTCTTCACCGACACCTTGTTGCCCGGCTATCGCCCATCGCCCAAGCCCTTCTTCACGGCGGTCCTCGAACTGACGCCAGACGGCAGCGGCACGCGCTACAAGGCGGTCGCCATCCACGGCAACGACGAGACCCGCAAGAGCCATGAGGCAATGGGCTTCCACGACGGTTGGGGCACGGTCGTCACCCAAATGGTTGAGCACATCAAGTCGGGCAGATAGGCGCTGAATTCCGCTCCGATCATCCCGGCCTATGCCAGCACCGCCTCGACCGGGCGACGAGGAGAATATGGCATGGTCGGCCCGTAGCCGAGCCGCAGAACGAGGTCGGGGCGCTTGCCCCCCTCGCCGGCCAGCGCGGCCAGAGCCGACCGGAACTCGGGCACCTCCACAGGCTGGTTCATGTAGGCATGCTTCAGCCCGAGCGCGGTCGCGGCCAGGGTCATGCGCTGGCAGGCGCGGCCGACCTTCATCCAATTCGGCTTGTCCTCCCTGTCGGCGAAGAAAATCGCGAAGGCGGGCGACGACGACACCTGCCGGGCATATCTGTCGCCCTCGCCCTTGGCCGTGACGAACAGCGAAAAGAGCTGTCTGCCGACGAACGTCGGCAAGGCCGGGCTGCCGCTGGCAGCGGACAGGAGCCCGTCGCCCGTGCGCATGGCGTCGCGCGGATTGAAACGTATCCACGCCTTCAACTCCGCCATGAAGGCGGGATCGGCGATCTGCGCGTCATTGCCGGCGACTACCAGGTCGCGCAACTTCGCACGCACGGCTTCCTCCGCCAGGATCACCAGCCGGACACCCGGCTCTGCCCCGGCCTTTTCCAGCGCCGCCAAGTCCTCTGACGAAATCGCACGTCCGTCATAGTCGGCCCGCGTGCACTGCCGAACGGGAATGGCGTCGAACAGCGGATCGGAAGCCGCCTCGCCCGCCGTATAGTCAAAGCGCGCCGCGCTTCCGTCGCCCGGATCGATTGCCAATTCGCCCGGCCGCCCGGTCGCACGGCCCGCGATCGACAGATTCTCCGCGGCGCAGCCGAGACTGACGAACAGGTGGTGGTCATCCGGATCGACGACCGGAGTGCGGCGTGCCTCGTCGGCAAACAGCTGGATAGCGCGATCGGACGAGGAGAACCGCCAAGCCTGCGTGTTGTGGCTGTTAGCAGCAAGCGTAGCGAAACGGATGAGTTCCCCAGCCTCTGGTTGATCGCCAAGCGGTACGCGGAGACCCTGCGCATAGCGCTCGTAGTCGGCGAGCGATCCGGTCGAACGAGTCCATCCGAATGCGCCCGCACCCGCCAGCACGACCGCGCCGGCACCACCTGCAAGGAAATGACGTCGGTTCATGGCACTGCTCCGGGCGTTCGAGACTGTGCTCACGCTAGCCGGTCGCGCCGTTCAGACCCTTGATCCTGCGCAAACCACATGACACCTGCCCCCGCATGCGCGGAACGGCTGCGGGACTCTCGCGGTCAGACTTGTAGCACGGGCGAAGGCGCCGGAATGAACGCGTAGACCGCGGCAGGCACCAGTGCACTTTGACCGAAATCCTCGACGTCGTATCGGGCGAGCGCAGAAAGCCGGTGTGTCGGCAGGTGCTTCCGGCCCGGATCGCCGACAAGAATTCCGACCCCCGCCGTGCGGCATCGGTCGAGGAAATCCGCGAGCCGCTTGGCCAGCCCGGCCTCATAGGAAAGGTCGCCAACCGTGACGAGGTCGGCATCGGGCACCTCTCCGGCGAGGGCGTCAGCGTGCTGCGCGGAGATAACGACATCGTTGGCACGGGCGTTGAGCCGCGCCGCGACCACGGCCAGCGGATCGACGTCGATGGCCGCCACGTTGAGGGCGCCGGCCCTGGCCGCCGCGATGGCGACCACGCCCGAACCGGTGCCGATGTCAACGACGCGCCGGCCCTTCACCACCTCGGGATGATCGAGGATGTAGCGTGCGAGCACGCTTCCGCCGGCCCAGCCATAGGCCCAATAAGGCCTCATCCCGTTCTCGCCGACGAAGCGTGAGAGACCGCTCCGGGGATGCTGCCTGTACAGGCTTACTCCGGGCAATCCCGTCACAGGCCCCAAGCTCAGGCGGGATTGGATGAAATGCTCGATCTCGGCAGGCGTGCGCTCGTTCAAATCCGATCCGGTTCCATTCGTACTGGCGTCCGGACTAGTGAGCCTGACGAGATGCCCGGTCAAGCACCCGACCCTCTCATCCTCATCGCCGCCGACATCGGGCAGGCGACGGCCACTTTGCGAAATCAACAGCTTTCTTTCGCAGGCTGGCGGACATATTCTCCGGATTAAATATGCTTTCCCGCATCGGGATTGGCGGAAGAAACATGTTACACTCAATTCCAACGATGGCGGCAGCTATTTCGCTTTCGCCAGGTTGCGTAACGACATTTGAATTCACCTGATTGGTCGAGGCAATGCCGGCAATAGACATGGACGGCCTGAGCGGGCGATTGCTTCAGATCACATCATCCCGCCGGTTCGAAGGCCGGGCGGGATATCTGCTGGCGGCAGCGCTGGTCGCCGTCGTCCTTGTGGTTCAGTTGGCGCTTCAGCCAATTCTCGTCGCCCAGGCGCCGTTCATCCTTTTCGTCCCGGCGATCCTGGCCGCGTCGATCATGGGCGGCGTCAGTCCCGGGCTTATGGCCTTCGCGCTATCCTTTGCCGCCGAGTTCCTGCTCGATCGGGCCGACGGCACGGACTGGCTGCAACTGACGGTCTGCGCCCTGGTCAGCCTTGCCATCGTATGGATGGGCGAGATGATGCACCGCACCCGGCGGACGATGGAGATGACCGAAAGCACGCTCCGGGCGCGCGAAGCGCATCTGAGATCGATCCTCGACACGGTTCCCGACGCCACGGTCGTCATCGACAGCAAGGGGATCATCTCCTCGTTCAGCGCGGCCGCCGTCCGCCAGTTCGGCTATTCCGAGATGGAAGCGATCGGCAGGAACGTGCACTTGCTGATGCCGGAACCCTATCATCGGGAGCATGACGGCTATCTCAACCGCTACCTGTCGACAGGGGAAAAGCGAATCATCGGCGTCGATCGCGTCGTCGTCGGGCGGCGCAGGGACGGGTCCACCTTCCCGATGAAGCTCACGGTGGGCGAGATGAAATCCCCCGACGGCACTTTTTTCACCGGCTTCATCCGCGACCTCACCGAGCGCGAGCAGTCGGAAGCGCGGCTTCAGGAAGTCCAGGGCGAACTGGCGCGGCTGGCACGCCTCAACGAGCTCGGGGAAATGGCCTCAACCCTCGCCCACGAGCTCAACCAGCCGCTCGCCGCGATCGCCAACTACACGCAGGGCTGCGTCCGGTTCCTGAAGGATCTGGACGACGGAGTGGCCGGGCGAATCAGGGAGGCGCTCGAGGAAACGGCCAAGCAGTCGCTGCGCGCCGGGGGTATCATTCGACATCTGCGCGAATTCGTCACCCATGGCGCCACCGATAAGACGCCGGAGGATATTCGCGGGCTGATCGAGGAAGCGGGCGCGCTGGCGCTGGTCGGCTCCCGCGAAATGGGCGTCCGCTCGGTATTCGAATTCACTGCCGGTGACAGCCTCGCCCTTGTCGACCGGGTCCAGATCCAGCAGGTGCTGATGAACCTGATGCGCAATGCGATGGAGGCGATGCGCAACAGCGAACGCCGCGAACTCATCGTCCGCACGTCACTCCAAGATGATGGATATATCGCCGTAGAGGTCGCCGACACCGGTCCGGGGATTTCGGAGGAGATCGCGGACCGCCTGTTCCAGCCTTTCGTCACGAGCAAGGCGACCGGCATGGGAATAGGCCTGTCGATCTCCAGGCGGATCGTGGAATCGCATGGTGGAGAGATTTCCGTGAGCCGCAACGAAAATGGCGGCGCCACCTTCCGTTTCACGCTGCCAACTGCCGGGAAAGATCAGGATCATGCAGTCTGACGATTACATCGTTCATGTCGTCGACGACGAAGAGCCGGTTCGCAAGTCGCTGGCCTTTCTGCTGACCATGTCCGGCTTCTCCGTGCGCATGCACGAATCGGCCACATCATTCCTCGAGCTCGCCCCGGGGATCGGCAGGGCCTGTCTCGTGACCGACCTCCGGATGCCGGACATGTCAGGGGTCGACCTCCTCAACCATCTGAAGGAGGCGCAGGCGCTGGTGCCAGCGATCGTCATCACCGGCCATGGCGACGTGCCGATGGCGGTCGCGGCAATGAAGGCCGGCGCGGTCGACTTCATCGAGAAACCGTTCTCGGATGAGATCCTGATCGACGCGATCCGGAAAGCGGCAAAGCTGCTGGACAGGGACGCCAGCGACGACCTCGACGCCGCCACCCTGCAGGCGCGGCTCGACTTGCTGTCGGAACGGGAGCGGCAGGTACTGGCGGCCGTCGTCGCCGGATTGCCCAACAAGACCATCGCCTACGACCTCGACATCAGCCCGCGCACGATCGAGGTCCACCGGTCCAACGTAATGGCCAAGATGCAGGCCAGGAGCCTGCCTGAACTGGTGCGCATGGCGATCGCGATGAACCTCAACGGCCGCAAGCGTTAGCCAGACCATCGCCGGTCGGTCTGAAGCCGATCTACGACTACGCCGGGTTTGTCACGCGGCGCTTAAGCTAATAATATGTACTGTCCTGCCTCAGCGGAGGCAAACAGACGCTCGGAAGATTGTATCGTGCTTTCGGTCCTAACCGCGGGAGGAGAGTGCTATGCCCTTCACCGGAATCACCTATCCTGAACAGTTGGCGGTCCTCACCAAGGCCCTGCAAAGCCATTGCAGCGAGTTCGACATCGAACCGAATTCGCCAGCCTACTACGACGCCGGCAGGCGCGCGATGATCCTTTTCGAAAGCGGCATCGCCACGTCCGAAGAATTGACGGCCGCGCTTCGCAACAGTGCGACGAATGAGCGTCCACCGGTGTTGAATGCACCGCGACTAGGTATTTGAAAGAATCGGTGGCAGTCGATGGCGTGCCTGACGGCATCGCCAACTGACTTTCCCGGGCTGCCGCGGCGCCGCACTGCTTCGCCAAGTCTGGCGCAAGCCGGCTTCACTTTGATTTGCCGCAATGCGTCCCGCCTCGATAGGTGAGAGTTAACTAGGGTCAATGAGCCCCCCATGCGGAAGCGGGGGCGGAGACCCGACCTTGATCACGCCAGGGATCGTACTCGTAGCGGCGCCCGACGGAGCCTTCCGGCGTTCCCTCCAGTTTGCGCTGGAGAGCGCCGGCTTCGCCACGGACGGATCGCCCCATGCGACCGGCGCCTTCGCTTCGAAGGCCGCCGGGCAGTCGGTCTGCGCGGTGATCGACGACCGTGCGATCGACGACTGGAAGCGCGCGCCCGAACAATTCACCCGATTCGGGAAGCCCGTCGTGCTGGTCACCGATCTGATCGACGGGCGGGCCGCCCTGCCGAACGTGACCGTGGTGATCAAGCCGTTCCTCGGCGAACCGCTGATCGAAGCCGTCAACAATGCCATCGCGGGCAATCATTGACGCGGCCTACGTAGTTCCCCTTACGGACATAACCGAATTTCGGGGCGGCCCGATATGGGCGATTGGTTTCCCATCAGAAAAGGGAGACAGACATGGCCAACCTACACGCCCCCCGGATTTCGCTGCCGGTTCATCCCGGTCTGATCGCTCGCAACAGCGAGTTCGCGCAGTCGAGACCGACTGCCCAGGCCCCCGTCTTCTTTTCCGCCGGCACCGAGATCTACGCCCAGGGCGAGAGGTGCAGCGGGCTCTACAAGATCGAATTCGGCGCGGTGCGCATCTATCGCCTCCTGTCCGATGGCCGTCGCCAGATTTCGTCGTTCCATCTCGCCGGCGAGACGTTCGGGTTCGAGGCGGACAGCGTCCATCACTTCTTCGCCGAAGCCATCTGCGCCACCGGCGTCCACGTCATGCATTCGGCGAACAACCTGTCCAGCGAGCTGCTTCCACTGGCGCTCAAGAGCCTCGTCAGGGCGCAGGAGCATCTCCTCGTTCTCGGGCGGCAGAACGCGATCGAGCGCATCGCCGCCTTCCTCTCCGACATGGCCGAGCGTCAAGGCGGGCTGAAGCAGGTGGATCTGCCGATGTCGCGCGCCGACATCGGCGACTATCTCGGCCTGACCATCGAGACGGTTTCACGAGTGTTCTCCCGACTGAAGCAGAAGGGCGTAATCAGACTGCCCAGCCTGCGTTGCGTGGAGATCGCCAAGTGGCAAGTCCTGCAGGACATGGCGGCCTGAAGCTGCAGTCCGCGGCGAACCGTATTCGACAGGCGCCGCCACAGTCCATTTGCAGCCTCGGCTCATTGAGTTCTTCGGCCGGGGCTTAGCGATAGAGGCGACAAAATTGATTTAAATCAATTCTTCCGACCGTAAACGCCTTATAAGCCTCACCATATCAGCAACTTACGCACTCCCTGACCGATGGCCGATATCATTGCGAGACTTGTACGGGAGTGCAATGACGAGCGCGCGAAGCGCTCTGATTTCCCGACGATCTGGATGACGATCCTGAAGCCGCATCCCTATGTCGCGGGGCTGCCGGTGCAGGAGAGCGTCGAGTCCGGGCCGCGGCTCAAAATCCCGCTGCTGACCGGCCGGTTTCTCGTCTTCGACGGGTCGACTTTCTCGCTTGCCTGACGCAGGCGAACCCGCAACCGGGCCTGCCGCTCGGACCTCGTGGAGCATCGGATCCTTTGCGAAAAGTGCGCGTTGATTGATCCTCGTCAACGACGGCGGCGCCGCATTGCGCTGTCAATTGCATGCATGCTGCGTAATGCCATCCGGAGACGCTAGGAGCGTCCGTTGGGGCGACATTGCGCAGCAGCCGGGCATGGTCCAGATTCCGGCATTCGCGGCGCGAAGCTGCGGGTGAAATGATCGGAAAGCACGGCGCCCGAAGCTCTTCAACGTTGCCAGGGAGGTTCGCCATGGCCGAATCCGCGAAGAAAGTGCCCGTCAAATCCGAGAAATCCAGCGTCCCCACGCCGTCCGAAGGCTGGGCGCCGTTCGAGAGCCTGCGAAAGGAGATCGACCGTCTCTTCGATGATTTTCATCCGTTCCGTTCGCGCCTTCCGTCCGCGCGGTCGATGTTTGACCTTGAGATGCCGCGTTTCTCCGGCACAAGCTGGCCCGTCGCGCCGGCCATCGATCTCGCCGAGAAGGAGAAGGAGTTCGAGATAACCGCTGAACTCCCCGGCATCGACGAGAAGAACGTGGAGATCAAGGTCTCCAACAACACGCTGACGATCAAGGGCGAGAAGACGGAAGAGAAGGAGGAAAAGGAGAAGGACTACCATCTGTCCGAACGCCGCTACGGCGCCTTCCAGCGCTCCTTTACGCTTCCCGACGGCGTCGACGCCGATAAGATCGAGGCGAGCTTCGCCAAGGGCGTTCTGACGGTGAAGCTGCCGAAAACGGCCGAGGCGCAGAAGGCCGTGAAGACGATCGCGGTCAAGTCCGCCTGAGAGAACGCCAACCTGCCGGCGCGGCGCGGCCGCGCCGGTCGTCAGGAGGAGCCGTCATGGCCCACACAGGCATAACCAATTTCTCTCAAGCCGCGCAGCAGGCGCAGCAATGGGTGAAGGAACTCGCCGGCGATCTCGGCTGGGAAGAGCGCCGGGCTTACCGGCTGCTGCGCGGCGTCCTTCATGCATTGCGCGACTGGCTGACGCCGGAGGAGATGTCCGACCTGTCGTCGCAGCTTCCCGTTCTCGTACGCGGCATCTATTTCGAGGGGTGGCAGCCGCTCCAGGCGCTCGTCCGGGATCGCAAGAAGGATGATTTCGTCGGGCGCATCGAGAGAGATTTCACCGACGATCCGCTCGATGATCCGGATGCGGCCATCGCGGCGGTGTTCAGGCTCCTCGACCGACACATTTCGCAGGGGGAGATCGTGCAGGTGCGGCAGTCCATGCGGAAACCCTTGCGGCAATTGTGGCCGGTGCATTGATGTTCCAGGACCGCGCGGAGGCAGGCCGGCTACTGGCCGCGAGACTGGCAGAACTTGAAATTCGCGATCCCGTCGTACTGGCGCTGCCGCGCGGTGGCGTTCCCGTCGCGGCCGAGGTGGCGAAGGTATTGAACGCGCCGCTCGACCTGGTGATCGTGCGCAAGGTCGGCGCACCGGGCAATCCCGAACTCGCAGTCGCCGCAATCGTCGACGGCAATCCGCCCGACGTCGTGTTGAACCGCGAGATGGTGGAAGCCTACGGGTTGCAGGAAGAGGAACTCGCCGACCTGATCCGGCAGGAGCGCCCCGAGCTCGAGCGCCGGCGCCTGGCCTATCGCGGCACCAGAGCGCCCCTGTCGATCACCGGCAAGACGGCTATCCTGGTGGACGACGGTGCCGCGACCGGCACCACGATAAAGGTTGCGGTGCGGGCGCTGAAGCGGCGTTCGCCGCGCTTGATCGTCATCGCCCTGCCGGCGGCGCCGCCCGACACCGTGGCCGAGCTGTCGGCCGAGGCCGACCGCGTCGTCTGCCTCGAACAGCCCGCGCACTTCCGGGCGCTGGGGTACCACTACGTCAGTTTCCCGCAGCTCTCGGACGACGAGGTCACTGCCGCCGTCGAAGAGGCCGAGCGCCGCTTCAGGGAAGAGAAGCCCTCGCGGGGTGCAAAGCGGCCCGTGCCAAAGCCGTAACGGCAGTATCGTTCGTCGACAGTCCCGGCCACGCGGATCGCGGCTTGACCCGCGTCAAGGTCGTCTGCGCTATTGTCTCTTAGGTATTCGCGTCTTCAACCGTGGACCGGGTCAATGGTCGCACCGATCTTCTCGTGCAAGGACGTGGCGAAGGTCTACCGCTCTGGCGACGTGGAGGTGCACGCGCTGCGCGGCGTCGATCTCGACCTCTACGAGGGCGAGATGGCGGTACTTCTCGGCCCGTCGGGAAGCGGCAAGTCGACCCTGCTCAACATCATCGGCGGGCTCGACCAGGCGACATCGGGCATCGTGCATTTCCGCGAACAGGAACTAACCGCCTGCTCGGAACGGCAGTTGACCCGATACCGGCGCGATCATGTCGGATTCGTCTTCCAGTTCTACAATCTGATCCCGAGCCTGACGGCCTGGGAGAACGTCGCCCTCGTCACCGAGATCTCGAAGAAACCGATGACGCCGGACGAGGCCCTGGAGATGGTGGGGCTGAAGGACAGGACAGCGCATTTTCCCGCCCAGCTTTCCGGCGGCGAGCAGCAGCGCGTGGCGATCGCGCGGGCCATCGCCAAGCGCCCCGAGGTGCTGCTGTGCGATGAGCCGACAGGTGCGCTGGATTCGAAAACGGGCATCATCGTGCTGGAGGCGCTATCGCGCATCAACGAGGAACTGAACACGACGATGGCGATCATCACTCACAACGCCGGCATTCGGCAGATAGCGCATCGCGTCTTTTCCTTCCGGGACGGACGCATCGTCGAGGCGCAGATCAACGAGACCCGGAGCAAGCCCGCCGAGGTGACCTGGTAGCGCCATGTCGATGCTCGACCGAAAGCTGCTGCGCGACCTTGCCCGGCTATGGGCCCAGGTTCTCGCCATCGCGCTCGTCATGGCCTGCGGCGTGGCGACGATCGTCATCGCCGTCGGAGCCTATCGGTCGCTCGAGGAGACACGGTCGGTGTTCTACGACCGCTACCGCTTCGCCAATGTCTTCGCCGCCGCCACGCGCGCGCCGCTGCATCTGATGGAAAGGCTGACGAGTCTTGGCGGCGTCAGCGGCATCGAACTGCGGGTTGTGCGACCCGTGCTACTCGACATCACCGGCATGGTTGAGCCCGCAACCGGCGTCGCCGTATCGATACCCGACCGCGGCGAGCCCGCCGTCAACCGGCTCTACCTGCGCACGGGCCGCCTTCCCGAACCCGGGCGGGCCGGCGAGGTCGCGGTCACCGAACCGTTCGCGGCCGCCCACGGCATGCAGCCGGGGAGTCGATTCGACGCGATCCTCAACGGGCGCAAGATGACACTGACTGTGACGGCGATCGTTTTGTCGCCGGAATACATCTACGCGATGGGCCCGGGCGACATGGTGCCAGACCAGCGACGCTTCGGCGTGTTCTTCATGCTGCGCTCGGCGATGGAGGGGCTCTTCGACATGAAGGGCGCGTTCAACGATGTGGCCATCAGAACCCAGCGCGGCGTGGAAACCGCGGCCGTCATCGACGCGGTAGACGCGATCCTCAAGCCCTATGGCGGCACCGGGGCGCACGAGCGCGCGGACCAGATGTCTCATGCCTTTCTCGACAACGAACTCACCCAGCTGCGGGGCATGGCCATGGTCATTCCTCCGGTCTTCCTGTTCGTGTCGGCGTTCCTCGTCAATATGATCCTGTCGCGACTGATCGCGCTTGAGCGCGAGCAGATCGGCCTGCTGAAGGCCATAGGCTACGGCCCGATGGCGATCGCCTGGCACTACGCAAAGCTGACCCTCGCCATAGGCGCGATCGGCGTCGTCATCGGCGCGGCGGCGGGCAACTGGACCGGTCGGGCGATGACCCGGCTCTATGGCGAGTTCTTCTCGTTTCCTTTCCTCGTTTTCCGCCAGAGTCTCGATCTCTATGCCATCGCCGCCGGTGCTACGGCGCTTGCCGCGCTCGCCGGTGCGGCGCGCGCCATCTTCTCAGTCGTCGCTCTGCCGGCGGCCGTCGCCATGCAGCCTCCGGCGCCGACACGATATCGCAGCCTTCTCTCCGGGAAGGGCGGCCGTCTGAAGATGTTTTCGCAGCTGACGATCATGGCGCTGCGCCATCTCGTGCGCTGGCCGGTCAGGACGCTGCTTACCGCCTTCGGCACGTCGCTCTCGGTGGCGCTGCTGGTCACCGCTTTGTTCTCGACGGACTCGATCGACTACATGATCGACGCCGTGTTCTTCCGCGCCGAACGGCAGGACGCGACGCTGAGTTTCGCGCAGGGGCTGTCGCCGCGCGCGCTCCAGGCCGTCGCGGCGATGCCGGGCGTGATGCGGGCCGAACCTTACCGGGCAACGGCGGCGGTGCTGCGCAACGGCACCCGTTCGCGGCGGCTCGCCATCGTCGGCGTGGTGCCGGGCGCCAGACTGTCGCGCGTTCTCGACGTCAGCCTCCAGGCGGTCGAGCCGCCCGAGACGGGCCTCCTGGTCTCGGATTACGCGGCGGAACTGCTGGGGCTGAGGGTCGGCGACCGCGCCGAGGTGGAACTGCTGGAACAGGCCGGGCGCGTCGTCTTCGTGCCGGTCACGGTAATCGTCCGCTCTTATGTCGGCCTCACTGTCTACATGAGTGCCGAGGCGCTGGACCGGCTGCTGGCCGACGGCCCCCGCCTGTCGGGCGTACGCGTCGCGGTCGATCCGGCGCGGACGAATGACCTCTACGCTGCGGTCAAACAGACGCCGGCCGTCGCCTCCATCGCGCTCCAGAGCGTCTCGCGCCGGCGCTTCCGCGAGACGATCGAGACCAACATGTCGATGATGATGACAACCTACATGGTGCTGGCCATCATCATCACGATCGGCGTCATCTACAATTCGGCCCGCATCCAGCTCTCGGAACGCGCGCGCGAACTTGCCAGCCTCAGGGTGCTCGGCTTCACACGGGCGGAGGTCTCGAGCGTGCTGCTGATCGAGCTCGGCGCGGTGGTTGCGCTCGCCCAGCCGCTCGGCTGGCTGTTCGGATATCTCTTCTCCTGGCTCGTCGTGGTCGGGTTTGCGACCGATCTGTTCCGCATCCCGTTCGTGATCAACCCATCTACTTTCGCCATCGCCAGCCTCGTCGTTCTGGCAACCGCCGCCCTTTCGGCGCTGATCGTGCGCCGCCGTATCGACAGTCTCGACCTGGTCCGCGTGCTCAAGACAAGGGAATGAATGATGAATACCGTTTGGATCAAACGGGCCGGAATGGCGGCACTCGTGCTTGCCGCGGTCGCGGGCTTCGCCTGGGCATTGCGCGAGCGCCCTGCCCTGATCGACGTGGCCCAAGTCGTCGAGGCGCAGATGACGGTGACGATCCGCGAAGAAGGCATGACGCGCGTGCGCGACATCTACACGGTCTCGGCGCCCATCGCAGGGCACCTGACCCGTTCGGTGCTGACGGAGGGCGATCAGGTCGTCGCCGGGAAAACCGTAGTCGCCTCCATCCATCCGCTCGACCCGCCGCTGATCGACCGGCGCACCGAAGCCGAGCTCTTCGCCGCGCGCGACGCGGCGCGCTCCGCCGTCGGCATTGCCGAGGCCGAGCTGCAGCGAGTCGAGACGGGTCTGGCACTTGCCGAGGATGAACTGGCGCGGGCGTTGAAGCTGTTCGGCCCCGGCGTCATCTCGGAGAGCGCCCTGCAGAAATTCACGAACCAGGTCGAGAACCAGAAGGCGGCAGTGGCAGCGGCAAAGGCGACGGTCGGCTTCCGCCAGGCCGAGCTCGCCAGCGCGGAAGCGCGCCTGCTCCAACCGGAGCCGTTGGACCCGGACGGCGAGAGCTGCTGCGTCAATCTGATTGCGCCCGTCGACGGCAGCGTGCTCAGCGTCTTGGCGCGCAGCGAACAGGCCGTCGCCGCGGGCACGCGCATCGCCGAGATCGGCGATACCGCCGACCTCGAAGTCGTCGTCGATCTGCTCTCGGCAGACGCGGTCAAGGTTCGCGCCGGAACGAGGGCGACGGTCCGCGACTGGGGCGGGGATCGTGGTCTGCCGGCCGTTCTGCGGCGGGTGGACCCGGCCGCCTTCACCAAGGTGTCAGCCCTCGGCATCGAGGAACAGCGCGTCAACGCGGTTCTCGACCTTGCCGAACAGGACGATCGCCTGGGGCATGCCTACAGGGTGTTCGTAGAAATCCCGACATGGGAATGCGACCTCTGCCTGCAATTGCCGATCGGGGCGCTTTTCAGGAACGGCGACGCATGGAACGTGTTCGTGGTCGAGGACGATCGCCTGCGCCAGTCACAGGTCGAGATCGGCCGCATGAACGACGAGGTGGCGCAGGTGCTAGGTGGACTGGCAGTCGGCGACGCGGTCGTCCTGCATCCGGGAGACACGCTGGAGAACGGCAGCCTGGCGGAGGTCCGCGCCGACTGACGCCACGTCGGACAGGGTGGACCAACGCAGTTTCGGCGGGAGTGCACCTCACGCCGCAATTCCGGCGCACCGATCGGTCGGCGCGCCGGAACGTAAGAAGTCTACAGGCGAGCCAGCGCTTCGGTGATGTCGCTCGCGCTGCGGGCGGTCAGATCCTTGGCGAGGTCGCCGACCAGTTTCGCCTTCAGCGCATCGTGGAAATGCAGGCGCATCTCGCCCAGCGTCCTCGGATCGGCGATCACGAAAAGGTCAGCGATGCTGCCGGCGAGAACCTGCCGGTTGAGGTAGCCGGCAACAGCGGCGGCGAAATTGTCTTCGGCCAGCCTCCCCGCGTCAGGGTTGGCAGTCGAACTCCTGTGGCGCGTTCCGGATCCCTGGTTGTCCGCCGCGATGTCCGGATCGGGCAGCGCGATCAGCTCGATATGCGGCTCGTGGCCCTTGTTGCGGAACAGGCGGAGGTTCTCACCATCCACCACCGCGACCGTCGTTTCATTCGGCAAGATCATTCGCTTTCCCCACGTCTTTCAAACTGGTGCCATCGGCACATCTACGTTGCCGCCGACAAGACCGGCGCCGGACGACGACTTCGTCATCCGCTGCAGTTTCGTCCGGTTCGAACGAAGAAGCCTTGATCCGCGTCAAGGGTTCCATCCGAAACGGAAGAGGCTCGAGTTTCCTCTATGCGGCGGGCCGGCGGCAAAGCTGTTATGAGACGCCATCCCTCTGATTCTTCCCCAGGCCGCTTTGACCACCCATCCTCTGCACATCCTGAAAACCGTCTACGGCTATGATGCCTTTCGCGGGCCTCAGGCGGAGATCGTCGCGCATGTGATGGCCGGCAACAACGCCTTCGTCCTGATGCCTACGGGCGGCGGCAAGTCGCTGTGCTACCAGATTCCGGCGATCGCCCGGCCCGGCATGGGCCTCGTTGTCTCGCCGCTGATCGCGCTAATGGCCGATCAGGTGGCCGCACTGCGGCAGGCTGGCGTCAAGGCCGCCGCGCTCAATTCCGACCTGCAGGGCAACGAGCGCGGCGCCTTGTGGCGGGACATATCGAGTGGCGCGCTGGATCTCCTCTACGTCGCGCCGGAGACGCTGCTTCGACCCGACATCCTGGACCTGCTGCGCCGGACGCCGCTGTCGCTTATCGCCATCGACGAGGCCCATTGCCTGTCGCAATGGGGGCACGATTTCCGCCCCTCCTACCGCCAGCTTGATGCGCTCGTCGCGCAGTTTCCCGACACGCCGCGCATGGCGCTGACGGCGACGGCCGACGCGCCGACACGCGCGGAAATCCTGGCGCATCTCAAGATCGCCGACCGCGATGCCTTCATCGCCGGCTTCGACCGGCCCAACATCCACTACGCCATGGCGGAGAAGGACAATCCGCGGGCGCAGCTGAAACGCTTTCTGAAGGACCACGAGAACGAGAGCGGCATCGTCTACTGCCTGTCGAAACGAAAGACGGAAGAAACGGCGGCCTGGCTCTGCGACCAGGGCTACACCGCGCTGCCCTATCACGGCGGCATGGACAAGTCCGCGCGGGAGACCAACCAGACCCGCTTCCAGCGCGAGGAGGCCGTCATCATGGTGGCCACCATCGCCTTCGGCATGGGTATCGACAAGCCGGACGTCCGCTTCGTCGCGCATCTCGACCTGCCCGGCAGCATCGAGGCCTATTACCAGGAGACCGGGCGCGCCGGCCGTGACGGCCTGCCGTCCGACACGCTGATGCTCTACGGCCACGAGGACATCGCGCTGCGCAGCCGCTTCATCGATGAATCGGACGCGCCGGAGCAGCGCAAGCGCATGGAGCGGCAGAAGCTCGATGCGCTTCTGGGCTTGGCCGAGACGGCCGGCTGCCGCCGCCAGGTGCTCTTGTCCTATTTCGGGGATCACTCCGAGCCGTGCGGCAACTGCGACACCTGCGCCAGTCCGCCCAAGCTCTTCGATGGGACGGTCGCGACGCTGAAGGCGCTGTCCTGCATCCACCGGACCGGCGAGCGCTTCGGCCAAGCCTATGTCGTCGAGGTTCTGCTGGGCGGAGCGGACGAACGCATCGTACAGAACGGCCACGACAAGGTCTCGACCTACGGCATCGGCAGGGAGCATGACAGCCGCACCTGGCGCGCGATCCTGCGCCAGCTCATCGCGCTTCGCCTGATCGATGTCGACCTGACCGGACATGGCGGGCTGTCGATCTCGGAGGCGGGCCGCCGGTTCCTGCGCGAAAAGCCGCCGCTGATGCTGCGCGTGCCGGCAAAACCGCAGGCCGCTCGTGACAAATCAGTCCGCAACCAGGCGTCGGCGGCCCTCCCCGAGGCCGACCGTGCGCTCTTCCAGGCGCTGCGCGACAAACGCACCGAAATCGCCCGCGCCCAGAACGTGCCGCCGTATGTGATCTTCCACGACAAGACGCTGATCGAACTGGCCGCGGCCCGCCCCGGCTCGCGGTCGCAGATGGCGAAGGTCCCGGGTGTGGGCGAGGCCAAGCTGGATCGCTACGGCGCCGCCTTCCTCGCCGTGATCGCCGCTTCGCGGTGAGCTGCTGCTCTTCTTTGGATCTCCAGATCTACAAAAGCAACAACTGCTTCTTAGTAATACTTCGCCGTTTTCAATCTATTATCGGCTGCTTTCCGTCCACCTCCAGGCGGGCCAAGCTTTCCTTCATCATCTTTACTTGTTCAGCGGGATGGCATTCCCACTTCGTTACCTCGGCTATGACTCTAAGCGGATCGCGCGAGCGATAGGATAGAGTTGGATTTCCGGGGAATTTCTTATCTGTTAGATTGGGATCATCGAAGATTGGCCCGGTGGGCTCCACGACGTAAATTCGCTCGGGCTCGCTGCCAGCAGCGAGTTCAGCGCCCCAAATGGCAGCATCAAGCGTGCCCGAGAAGTAGACCCAGGAAAGTGGCTGCAAGGTCGAGAAGTTCGACGAATACCCCACAACGATGAAATCACCCGGCTGAAGGCTGGCACGGGTTCCATGGAAGAACGACCGGGAAAACATTGTTGCCGACTTAGACATCCGATAGGCTCCCCAAAAGCCTGGGTGCCTGAGCCTTTATCCAATAGATCTGCACGCTCTCTCCTTTCGTCGTTCATTATCGAATGTCTGTCGTAGATCTTTTTGCTGCTTCTTACGGCGAACCGTTGCCGGACAGGATTTGCGCCGCCCCTCGCAAAGCAACCCTGAACGCCTCGTCAAAGTTGACGCCGCGGACATTCCAGACGTGCTCTTGCCCTCGCTCGAACAACCGCCAGGTCGCGATCTCGGCAAGAGTCGGCGAATTGGCAGAGGGCGTCCATTCCTTCGCGTCCAGTTCGGAAGGAAATGCGAATCTCATGGCGAGAGGCGAAGCGCCAAGCGCAAATGACTGCCTCATCGCCTCGTCACGCTGGGTGTCGCGGGACACGTAGAACTCACTTTCCGAGCGCTTCACTTTTAGAAAGACTGCCAAGGACGGGCGCTGCTCGCGCCATGGGTGGCTGTCGAGCTTGGCAAGCAAGCCGTCGACCACCTCCTCATCGAAAAGACAGATCAGATTGTGCGGGCGATCATAAGTCCCCTGCTCGTCATGAATAGGTTTCCCGGCCAGACGATCCTCGTAGGAGAAGGATTGCACGTAGTTCGCCGACAGGCTGAGCACTTGCCCCATCTCAGGCCTGGCGGTCAGGCGCTGGTCGCCCGAGACCCTTACAAGAACCTGCTTGAGGCATTCCCGGAAACCGGCCTGCCGGTTCTTCTCCCCCTGACCGGTGACGATGGCTTGGGAGCGATAGAGATCACCGATCTGATCCGCCAGGGCAGGCGAAGCCCCGGCGAGGGTCAAGGCCAGAATGAGGCTGAACGCCCTCAATTGCGTCACGTCTCCCTCCCTCAAGGTAGCTTGCCAAACCATCATGTAACCGCTTAAGTGGTTACATGATGACTTTAGAGAGATCAACCGCGGAACCGCGCGCCTATTTTTCGTCGATCGGGCGGTTGCGCATGCTGGCGGGCGATCCCGCGCTCGATTTTGCCAACACGCTGCATTGGCGCGGCGGGATTCAGGTCGACTTTCTTCCCGACTATCAGTCTCTGATCGAATGGTCGGCTCCCGCGGGACTTCTGAGCGAGGATGAGATGCGTATGCTTGTCGGCATCGCGCCAACCAACCCAAACGACGCAGAAGCAACCCACTCCGCAGCAATTGCATTGCGGTGCGCCTGGCGCGACACCCTCTCCGAGCGAACCGGCGGCCGCCCGATGCTCTCGCAACGCAGAGGATCTGATAGTGAGTTGCAGCCATTGCTCGCTTCGGCCCTGGCCGATCCGCGCCTGCTGATTTCAGCAAGCCCCCGGTCGGGCGAGCATCACGCTCATGTTCTCTTCCTGCCGGTCGCCCGCGTTGCCCTGGCGATTGCCAGCCTCGAGCTCATTCCCGGTGATCGCCAACTCGGACGCTGCGAGGGCGATCCCTGCGGAGGCTTCTTCCTGAACACCAGCCGCTCCAAGCCCAGGCGTTGGTGTTCCATGGACAGTTGCGGCAACCGAGCCAAAGTGCGGGGCTTTCGAAGCCGCATGGTCGCTGAGGAGGTAACCTTCCCTTTCCAGCGCCCTGGTTGATGGTGCCGCCGTAGCCATCGATCGCCAAAACCCCTGTGAGTTGGCGCCCGATATTCAAATCGCGTCGACCGCGACGGCGGGCTGCACTGCGCCACTACTGGGCGTGATCGTGGAGTGGCCGTTCGCCATGCCGACCATCGGCCTGTCGGAATCCCCAGGCTCGTAGCCGAGTGCGAAAAACATCGCACCATTTGGCGAGCGTTCCGGACCTTCGATGGTATGTCACAATCTCTCAATTGCTCACATTCCGTTCTCCCTGACGCGGGCCATTCCCGTTCGTCCAGTTCGTAGCTGCCGAGTCAGGCTCGTCGTGCTTCCGGCGAGGGGTGCCGGCTCGTCGCCAACGCGCTCACCGGGACAAGCTCCTCCGCACAAAGCTCCGGTCACAGCCCTCACCTGACTGTCCTATTGACATACGGCATATTGTCATACAAAGCTGATCTCGCGTTCAGAGGGAGGAACCATGAGCACGCACATCAACTGGCCAAGGGCCAACCGCCGTCAGATCATCAAGGGCGCTGCTGCGAGCGCCTCGGCCGCCGTCTTCGGCTTCCCGAACATCGTGCGCGCCGCGGAAGACACGATCCGCATCGGCTACATCGACCAGATCACCGGCATCCGCGCCAATTTCGGCGAGACGGCGCCCTGGGTGGTCGAGCAGATCCAGAACCACGTGAAGGACGGCATCGAAATCGGCGGCAAGAAGTGGGCGGTCGAAATCCTCGTCCGCGACAGCCAGTCCGACGTCAACCGCATGGGCAGCCTCGGCAACGAACTCGTCCTGCGCGAGAATGTCGACCTCCTGCTCGTCGCAGACGGTCTCGCCGCGCCGGCGCTCGAGATTTGCGACCAGAACGGCACGCCGGCAGTATCGACCATCCTTCAGTGGGAGCCCTTCTACGCCTCACGCGGTTCGGGACCCGACAAGGGCTATCCGTGGAGCTTCCTGTTCTTCTGGAGCGGCGCCGACATCATCAAGAACTACATCGGCATGTGGAAGGCCTCCGGCATCGACCAGGTCGTCGGCACCTTCTACGAGGACAACGACTTCGGCCGCGGTTTCTCCGGCGGCATGACGGCGGAACTCGCCGCCAATGGCTTCAAGGAAGTGCCCGGCGGCCTGTTCAAGGAGCAGGTCGATGACTTCTCCAATCAGGTCGCCGCGTTCCGCGACGGTGGCGCCAAGATCGTGACCGGACTCGTCTTCCCGCAGCATTTCGCCACCTTCTGGGGGCAGGCCAAACAGGCAGGCCTGTCGCTCGAGGCGGCGACCATTGCCGCGGCGTTCGTCTTTCCGGCGGGCGTCGAGGTGCTCGGCGACCAGGGCGCCGGCATGTCGACCGAGATCTGGTTCAACAACCAGCTGCCGTTCAAATCCAGTCTCACCGGCCAGTCGGCGCAGGATTTCTGCGCCGCCTACGAGGGTTCGACCGGCAAGCAGTGGGCGCAGCCGATGGGCTACCATCACGCGATCTGGGAAGTGGGCTTCGCCGCGCTCAAGGCTTCCGGCGACCCGAAGAACCGCGCCGCGGTCCGCGACGCGATCGCCGGGCTCGACCTCGACACGATGGTCGGCAAGGTCGATTTCAAGAACTCCAAGATGAAGTCCGTCGCCAACACATGGGTCACGATGGGCCAGTGGCACCGCGCCAAGGAGGGATCGAAGTTCCCGTACGAACTGTTCGTCACCAACAACGTGACGGCGCCGCACGTGCCGATCCAGAAGGAATTCATGCCGCTGTCGAAGTTCTCCTGACCCGAACGCCCCACGAGACAGTCCGGGCATCGACGCCCGGACTGTCCCTTCATTTTCGAGGACGCCGCCGTTGGCACCAGTCATTTCCGTCGAAGGGCTGACGCGACGCTTCGGTCAGATCACCGTCGCCGACGACCTTTCCTTTTCCGTCGAATTCGGCGAATGCCTCGGCATCATCGGGCCGAACGGCGCTGGCAAGACGTCGGTCTTCAACATGCTTGCCGGCGCGATCACGCCTCAGGCCGGGCGTATCCTCTTAGACGGTCGCGACGTCACCGGGACATCGCAGCACGGGCGCACGCTGATGGGGCTCGGCCGCACCTACCAGGTGCCGCAGCCGTTCGCCCTACTCACCACCTTCGAAAACGTGCTGGCGGCGGCCACCTTCTCACGCCGCAGCCGCGGCCAGGAGGCCGATCTCGCCCGGTCGATCCTGGTGCGCACCGGTCTCGCCGCCCGTGCCGACCTTCTCGCTGGCTCCCTGCCGCTCCTCGACCGCAAGCGGCTCGAACTCGCCCGCGCCATGGCGCTGAGGCCGCGCGTCCTACTGCTTGACGAGATCGCGGGCGGCCTGACCGAGGCCGAGGTGACGCAGCTGGTGACGCTGATTCGCGAACTCAAGCCGGAGCTTGCAATCGTCTGGATCGAGCACGTGACCCACGCGCTCTCGGCGGTTGCGGACCGGATCGTCGCCATCAACTTTGGCGCCAGGATCGCCGAGGGCAGCCCGGCCGAAGTCATGGCCCACCCGGCCGTGCAGGAAGTCTACATGGGGACGGTTCTCGATGTCGCTTCTCAGGGTTGAAAACCTCGACGTCTTCTACGGCGATTTCCAGGCCGTCCGCGGCGTCAGTCTGGCGGTCGACGAAGGCCGCACCGTCGCCATCATCGGCGCGAACGGCGCGGGCAAGTCGACGCTTCTCAATGCCATCGTCGGGCTCCATCCGCAGAAGCGCGGGAAGATCGTCTTCGCCGGCGCGGACGTGACGTCGAACCGGGCGGACGCCATCGCGCGCGCGGGCATGACGATGGTGCCGGAGGGTCGGCGCCTGTTCGGAACACTCACCGTCGAGGACAATCTGCGCGTCGGCGCCGCGGCCGGTCGCAAGGGGCCGTGGACGCTGGACGAAGTCTACCGGCTCTTCCCGCGTATCGGCGAACTGCGCCACATGCCGGCCGCCAGCCTGTCCGGAGGACAGCAGCAGATGGTCGCGATCGGGCGCGCGCTGATGACCAATCCACGGATCCTGCTTTGCGACGAGATCTCGCTCGGCCTCGCGCCGAAGATCATCCTGGACATCTACCGCTGCTTCGAGACGATCTCGGGCACCGGCGTTTCGATCGTCGTGATCGAACAGAATGTGGGTCAGGCATGCGCCGCCGCGCAGTACGCCTACTGCATGCTGGAGGGGAAGGTCAGCCTCGAAGGGCCGACCGCCGATCTTTCGATGGAGGCGATCACAGCGGCCTATTTCGGATTGGACCACGCATGATCTGGGTCGAGACGATCGTCAACGGACTGCTGCTCGGCGGTCTCTACGCCCTGGTCGGGCTTGGCCTCGGCTTCGCCTTCGGCGTCATGCGCATCGTCAACGTCGCGCAGGGCGATTTCATCGTCGCCGCCGCGTTCCTGGGCGTCTTCCTTCTGCCCTGGACGCCGGTCCATCCGCTGCTCGTCATCATCCCGGTCGCAATCGCGGCCTTCGGGATCGGCATGCTGCTGCAATGGCTCTTGATCAACCGCGTGCTCGGCCACGACCAGATCCCGCAGATCCTGCTCACCTTCGGCCTCGCCATTGTGCTCCGGAACGGCATGGTCGAGCTGTTCGGTGCGAACACACGCTCGATCAATGTCGGCGACCTGCGCTTCATGGGCTTCGACTTCCTGGGGTTGAAACTGGGTGTGCTGCCCGTTCTGATCCTGGCGATCGCGGTGTTCCTGTTCGCGACACTGCATCTTTGGCTTCGAAAGTCCGACATGGGGCGCCTGATACGCGCGACCGCGGACGACCATCGCATCGTCCAGCTTTGCGGCGTGAACTTCCGCTCGATCTATGCGGTGGCGATGGGGCTCGCGATGGCGCTGTCGGCGGTGGCCGGCATCCTGCTCGCGATGCGCGGCTCGTTCACGCCCTATTCCGGCGCCGACCGGCTGCTCATCGCCTTCGAGGTGGTGGTGATCGGCGGGCTTGGCTCGTTCTGGGGCATGTTCCTCGGTGGCATGGTTCTTGGCGTGACACAGTTGGTGGCGCTCAAGCTCGACCCGGCTTCGGGGCTGATGTACGGCCACATCGTCTTCATCCTGATCCTGATCATGTCGCCCAGCGGGCTGGCCGGAGCCTTCCGTCGATGACCGGTCTTGCTGCCATTCGCCCGACGCTCGTCGCCGCCGCCGCTGTCGTTGCAACGGCTCTCGTGATCGCCACGCCCTGGTTCGTGGCGGAAGGCGACATGCGGCTGATGATCGAGATCTTTGCCGTCTTCGCCTTCGCGCAGGGCTGGAACTTCCTCGCCGGCTATGTCGGCATCATGTCGTTCGGGCAGCAGCTCTTCATCGGCCTCGGCGCCTACTGCCTGTTCCTGGCGTCGAACTGGACGGGCGTGAATCCCTTCCTGATCCTGCCGCTATCCTTCGTGTTCAGCGCGCTATTCGCGGCGGCCATATCGCCATTCGTCTTCCGCCTGCGCGATGCCTACCTCGCGATCAGCATCTGGGTGATCGCCGAAATCGTCCGCTCGTTCATCTCGCAGCGCGACTGGTTGGGATCGGTGAGCGGTCTGCCGCTGGTGGCGACGCGCGAGATGGAGCGTTCCGTCGTCGCGACATCGAGCTTCTACTATGCCGGCGCGCTGGCGCTGATCTCCATCTTCGGCCTCTATTACCTGTCGATCTCCCGGCTCGGCCTCGCGCTCGCGGCGGTGCGCGACAACGAGGGAACGGCCGGGGCCATCGGCATCAACGTCTGGTGGACCCGCTTCTTCGGCTTCGTGCTCGGCTCCGGATTCACCGGACTGGCGGGCGCGGTCTACTACATGTCCGTCTTCCATGTGGAGCCGGGCGGCGCCTTCGATCCCAACTGGATGGTGATCATGCTGTTCATCGTCATCATCGGCGGCGTCGGCACCATCGAAGGGCCGATCATCGGCACCGCCATCTACTTCCTGTTCCGCGCCTGGTTCGCCGGCACCGGAAATCTGTACCTGATGCTGCTCGGCGCAGCCGCGGTTCTGGTCATGCTGATCTCGCCGAGCGGCATCTGGGGCATCATCAAGTCGAAGCTCGGCATCGACCTCCTCGGCGCGCGCCGCGCGAGCGGACTCGAGGCCGCACCGAAGAAGACCAGGACCACATCATGAGGTCGCGATTGAAGGACAAGAGGCTGCTCGTTGTGGGAGCCGCCACCGGCATCGGCAGGGCTGTCGTCGCGGCCGCGGTCGCCGAAGGCGCGCGGGCAGTCCTCGCCGACCTTGCCGTCGAGCAGGGAGAGGCGACCGCGCGCGAGCTCGGCGCCACCTTCATCCGCTGCGACGTCGCCGACGAGGCGAGCGTGAAGGCGACAGTCACCGGGGCGGTGGAGCGGCTGGGTGGTCTCGACGGACTGGTCAACAATGCAGGCCTGCAGCGCGCGGGCGCGCTGGAGACGATCACCGTCGACGACTGGAACAGCCTGATGGCCGTCAACACGCGCGGCGTTTTCCTGGCGACGCGCGAAGCCATTCCTCACCTTCGCGCCGCCGGTGGCGGCTCGATCGTCAACACCTCGTCGCTTGCCGGCAAGCGCGGCGGGCCGGGCATCGCCGCCTATGCGGCTTCGAAAGGGGCGGTGATGGCGTTTACCACGGCCGCCGCGCTCGAACTCGCCGGCGACCGCATCCGGGTCAACTCGGTCTGCCCCGGCTTCATCGACACGCCGTTCAACAACCCTGCGATCGCCTACATGGGCGGCCGGGAGGAGCAGGCCCGCGTCGTCGAGCGGATGGTGCCGCTCGGCCGCCAGGCTGTGCCCGCCGAGGTGGCGCCGCTCTACGTCTATCTCCTGTCCGACGAGTCCGCCTATGTGACCGCGCAGGCGCTATCGATCGACGGCGGCGTCTACAACTGAGCTTCGGAACGATGGACCAGACCTTCGACTACATCGTCATCGGCGCGGGATCGGCCGGATCGGTGATCGCCAACCGGCTATCCGAAGACCCGGCCCTGCGCATCCTCGTGCTGGAGGCCGGTCCCGACGAGCGTGTCATCTACACCCGCGCGCCCGGCGCCTTCGTCGGACTGTTCGGCACAGACCGCGTCTGGCCCTATGCGTCCGAGCCCGAGCCCGGCGCCGCAGGCCGGCGGATCCACGTGCCACAAGGGCGCATGCCGGGCGGATCGAGTTCGATCAACGGCATGATCTACATCCGCGGCGACGCCACCGATTATGACGACTGGGCGACATCCGGGTGCGCCGGCTGGAGCTATGCAGACGTGCTGCCCTACTTCCGCAAGGCGGAGGGAAACGAGCGGCTTGCCGATCGTTTCCACGGCAGCGACGGCCCGCTCTCGGTCGTCGACGTGCCCCACCGCCATCCGCTGAACGCAGCCTTTGTCAGGGCCGCCCAGCAATGCGGCTACGCCTACAACCACGATTTCAACGGCGCCTCGCAGCTTGGCGTCGGCTATTTCCAGGTGACGCAGAAGAACGGCGAACGCGCCAGCACGGCCGCGGCCTATCTGCGTCCGGCGCTGGCGCGCGGCAATATAGCGCTGGAGATCGAGGCCGAGGTCGAGCGTATCGTCTTCGAGGGCCGCAAGGCCATCGGCGTCGCCTGGCGATGGCACGGTCAGGCAAAGAGTGCGCGCGCGGCCCGCGCGGTCATCCTGTGCGCCGGAACGCTAGCGAGCCCGAAGGTCCTGATGCAGTCGGGTGTCGGACCGGCCGCGCATCTGAGGCAGAGCGGCGTAGAGGTAGTGCACGACCTGCCGGGCGTCGGCCGCAACTACCAGGATCACCTCCAGGTGCTGAACTATTATCGCACCAGGCGCCCGATCAGCCTGACGGGTCAGGACAAGGGCCTCAACGCGCTCCGCAACGGCCTGCAGTGGATGCTGTTCCGGACAGGCCTTCTTACCTCCAACGTCGCCGAGGCGTGCCTGTTCGCGGACAGCGACGGCGACGGCCGCGCAGACCTGCAGATCCATTCCTTCCCCGTCTTCGTGCCCGACCACGAGCGCGCGCCGCCGGAGGGCCATGGCCTGACCATCGGAGCCTGCGACGTGCGGCCGCGCTCGCGCGGCGAACTCAGGCTCGGCGGGCCGGACCCATCGACGCCGGCGAAGCTCTACTCCAAGGCGCTGTCAGACGTGCGCGACGTGGCGAGCCTCGTGCGCGGTCTGCGCCTCTCAAGGACGATCGCTCGGGCGGCGGCGCTGGCCTGCCATCTCGGCGATGAACTGGTACTCGAGGCGGGGCTCGATGTCCCGGACGCGGTTCTTGCCGACTATGTCCGCAACTACACCAAGACGGTCTATCACCCGGTCGGCACCTGTGCGATGGGAACGGGCACCAACGCCGTCGTCGCGCCCGACCTCGCGGTGCATGGAATGGAAGGGCTTCGCGTCGTCGATGCATCGGTCATGCCTTCGATCCCGAGCGGCAACACCAACGCGCCGACGATCATGATCGCCGAGAAGGCCGCCGACATGCTGCGCGGCCGCCAGCCGCTGGCCGTCGGGGCCTGATCCTTCGTGCGACCGGCGCATTGGCGGTGGCCTGCGGCCTCCGCTGAGCGGCTCAGGCCGCGCGGCGCGCCTTCAGGATCGCCTCGGCTCCCTTTTCTCCGATCACCATGCTGATCGCGTTGATGTTTCCGCTGGGGATCTGCGGGATGATCGAGGAATCGACGACCCTCAGCCCCTCGGCACCATGAACCCTGAGGTCTGGATCGACGACGGCGTTCGGGTCGATGCCCATCTTGCAGGTTCCGCAGGGGTGGAAGACGCCCGAGGCCGATCGCCGGACGTGGGCGACCAGATCCTCGCCATCGCTCATGTCGGGGCCGGGCTTGTACTCACCGAGGAAATGTGGTGCGAAGGCTTTGGTTCGGAAGATCCGCCGGCCGTAGCGCACGCCTTCGACCAGCGTCTCGACATCGTAGGGATCGCCCATCATGTTCGGATGGATCGCCGGCGCGTCCTTGGGATCGGCAGAACGGATTTCGAGATGGCCGCGGCTGCGGGTGCGGTTGACGTTCGGCTGCAGCGTGACCGCGGGGCGGTCCAGCATCTGCACGCCGTCGGGCGTGAAATTGTAGCCGTAGGCGCCGAAATGGAACTGGATGTCCGGCTCCTCAAGCTCAGGGCGCGTCTTCACGAAGGCAATGGCCGGGGCGATGTAAGTCGCTTGCCCCGAGCGGAACAGGGCGAACTGCGCGACATGGCGCAGGCTCGACAGCCTGCCGACATCCATGTTGGCGGTGCGCATGTTGACCAGGCCGACGACGTGGGTGCAGGCGTGCTCCTGCAGGTTCCGGCCGACGCCGGGGCTCTCGTGAACGATATCTATGCCGTGGCGCTGCAAGAGTGCGCCGGGGCCGATGCCGGACAGCATCAAGAGTTTCGGCGAGTTGATCGCGCTGGCGCTGAGCACCACCTCGCCGCGCGCATGCGCGGTCTCGATCCGGCCATCGCGCTCGTATTCCACGCCGGTCGCGCGCTTTCCGTCCATGACGACGCGCCGCGCCACCGCGCCGGTCACGACCTTCAGGTTCGGACGGCTGGCGGCAGGCTTCAGATAGCCGCTCGCCGCGCTCATCCGCCAGCCTCCCGACTGGTTGACGTGGGCGATCGAGGCGCCGGTCTGCTCCTCGCCGTTGTAGTCGGGATTGGTGGGTGTGCCGAGCTCGGCCATCGCCGCGAGAAAGACCTTCGCGAGCAGGTGCGGGCCGCGCATCTGGGAGATCGAAATCGCGCCGTCCTCGCCGTAGACATCGGATGCACCCGCGGCACTGCCTTCGATTCTGCGGAAGACGGGAACGAGGTCGTCATAGCTCCAGCCGGTGTTTCCGAGCTGGCGCCAATGGTCGTAGTCGCCGCGATTGCCGCGAACCCAGACGGTGCCGTTGATCGAACTCGATCCGCCGAGTACCCGCCCGCGCGGCCAGTGGTCGGTGCGGTTCTCGCGGCTTGGATCCGGCTCTGTGACGAAATCCCAGTCCGAGCGCGGGTCGCCGAGACAGGTAAAGGGCCCGAGCGCCGGAACCTTGTAGCGCAGGGCGTCGTCGCGGCCACCGGCCTCGAGAAGCAGGACTCTCACCGCCGGGTCCGCGCTCAACCTGTTGGCCACGATACAGCCGGCCGATCCCGCGCCAACGATGACATAGTCCCAAAGATCCATTGCGGCATACCCCTATGACTGTATGACAATCATACAGTCTTAAGAAGCGATGTCGAGAGACTGGCGCAACGCCGTTCGATATCGCAAAACAGCCGTCTGACGCTGACCCTATGGACGCCGGCAAGGCAGCGGGTTGCGACGCTTATGATGTGCTGCGGCGATCCATAAGCTTCTGAATGGCTTCCGGCTTCGACCGCCGCAGAGTTGCTAGGCCGTCGCATTTCGGAGGGGAAAGAGGCCGTATAGCAGCGCGATCATGCCGCGCCACTGACCGCTTCGATCGCGGTCGAAGTCCTCAATACTTGAAAAATGCCGCCAAACGCATCGCTTGGATCGCCGGTATCCAGATCTGTGGCCAGCATGATGACTGCCGATGCCGTCGGAGGCTGCGTGACAAAGGATCCACGCCCACCGGCAGAACTCGATTGACGAGGCACGAAATATTATTTGTTTTCAGTCTCTTATGGAGAATTCTGACGTAGCTTCAGATATTCTCGGATGAGTGAAATCATTCCCACTCGATTGTCCCCGGCGGTTTGCTCGTTACGTCGTAGACCACGCGGTTGATGCCGCGCACCTCGTTGATGATGCGGGTCGCGGCGCGGCCGAGGAAGGCCATGTCGTAGTGGTAGAAGTCGGCCGTCATGCCGTCGACGGAGGTGACGGCGCGCAATGCGCAGACATATTCGTAGGTGCGGCCATCGCCCATGACGCCGACCGTCTGCACCGGCAGCAGCACGGCGAAGGCCTGCCAGATCGCGTCGTAGAGGCCGGCCTTGCGGATCTCGTCGAGATAGACCGCGTCGGCCTCGCGCAGGATGTCGAGCTTTTCGCGTGTCACGCCACCCGGGCAGCGGATAGCCAAGCCCGGCCCCGGGAAGGGATGGCGGCCGATGAAGTGGTCGGGCAGGCCGAGTTCGTGGCCGAGCGCCCGCACCTCGTCCTTGAACAGTTCGCGCAGCGGCTCGACCAGCTTCATGTTCATACGCTCGGGCAGGCCGCCGACATTGTGGTGCGACTTGATCGTCACCGACGGGCCGCCGGTGAAGGATACGCTCTCGATCACGTCGGGATAGAGCGTGCCCTGAGCGAGGAACTGCGCCGGCTGGCCGCCCTGTGCGAGCTTCTTGGCTTCCTTTTCGAACACCTCGATAAAAAGCCGGCCGATGGTCTTGCGCTTCTTTTCGGGATCCGCCTCGCCTTCCAGGGCCGAGATGAACAGGTCCGAAGCGTCAACGTGGACGAGCGGGATGTTGTAGTGTTCGCGGAACATGGCGACGACGTCGGCCGCCTCGTTTTTGCGCATCAGACCATGGTCTACCAGGATACAGGTCAGCCGCTCGCCGATCGCCTCGTGGATCAGCACGGCGGCGACGGAGGAATCGACGCCACCCGACAGACCGCAGATCACCCTGCCCTCGCCGACCTGAGCGCGGATGGCGGCCACCGCCTGCTCGCGATAGGCGGCCATGGTCCAGTCGCCCTTGAGGCCGGCGATCTTGTGCACGAAGTTGGACAGGAGCTTGGCGCCGTCCGGCGTGTGCACCACTTCGGGATGGAACATGATGCCGTACATCTTCCGCGCGACATCGCCGAAGACGGCGAAGGGCGAATTCTCGGAGCGGCCGAATACTTCAAACCCTTCGGGCAAAGAAATCACCCGGTCGCCATGGCTCATCCAGACCTGATGCCGCTGACCCGTCGCCCACATGCCCTCGAACAGCGGGCAGTCCTTCTCCACGTTCACGAAGGCCCGACCGAATTCGCGGTGGTTCGAACCCTCCGCCTTGCCGCCCATCTGCACACACAATGTCATCTGGCCGTAGCAGATGCCGAGGATCGGGATCCCGGCGTCGAACACCACCTGCGGCGCACGCGGGCTGCCGATATCTGTGGTGGAGGCTGGCCCGCCGGAAAGGATCACGGCCTTGGGCCGGATGCGCTTGAAGGCTTCCTCGCCGAGCTGGAACGGCACGATTTCGGAATAGACCCCCGCCTCGCGGATGCGCCGGGCAATCAGCTGCGTGAACTGGCTGCCGAAATCGAGGATGAGGACGGTGTCGGGATGGGCTGTCATGGCGAGCATTTAGAGACAAAGTTGAGTCGGCGCAACGGGTTCTGCTGCCGGTTTGCGCGCGCCATTCGACCGGTGGTCAGGTCCCGCGATGCACTCCGGCTTCCAAGGCGCGCAGGGCATCCATCAGCGCTGAGAAACGCGCCTGGCCGATGCGTTCAATCCAGCGCTGCTCGATCTCGCGCTTGATGCGGTCGCCGTCCCGCAAAGCCGCCAGACCCTTCGGCGTATAGCGCACCAATTTGCCGCGGCCGTCGCGCGGGTCCGGCAGCCGTTCGACCACGCCCTCGGCCTCCAATCCGTCGAGCAGTTGCTGCACCGCCTGTTTGGAAATCGACATGCGCTCGATCAGGGCGGCCTGGCGCGTACCGCCGCGTGCGATATGGCCGAGAAGGCCGGCGCGTGCGTCGGAGAACCATGAATGCCCGGCCGCGCGCATTGCAGCCGCGAACTCGCCTTGCCAGGCGCGATTCGCTTGCCAGAGCCGCCAGCCGACATGATCCGGCAGGGCTTCGGATTTTTCGTCAAGTCCCTTGACCATTCTTTCCAGTCCGATATAGTCAAGCGACTTGACCATCTCGCACGTTACGCGCGGCGACTGGCCAAGGCAATCGGAAACCAGCCAAGGAGCACACTATGGTGGCGTTGAAAAAAGAAGCGCTGGCGGTTCTCATTCCCGGCACGACCCATGTGCTGGAGCGTAGCGGCAAGGAGGCTTTCGTCTATTTCGAGACCGATGGCGCCGCGCACATGCTGCTCGACGACGGCGAACAGCGCAGCGGGCACTGGACGATACTGGACGACGGCTACGTCGCCGAATGGGACAGCGGCGCGACCGGGCGGTGGATGCTCGACCACGACGGCGGCTCGGTCACCTATGTCAACCGCGACAGCGCCGCACGTCTGAAGATGATCGGTGTCCTGTTCGGCAATGCCAAGGGTCTACCGCTTCAGCGGACCTGAAGGCGGACTGCGCCGGACTGGATGGCATCCTCCAGCAACCCTACCGCCGCCGCCAGCTTCTCGTCGATGACGTGCAGATACTCCGTCCAGTCGCCGACATGGCGCAGGTCGGCCGCGCCGTCGGAGATGCCGCGCAGCGCAACCAGCGGCACGTCGAAGCGATGGCAGGCGCGCAGAACCGCGAAAGTCTCCATGTCGACCATGTCCGCCTCGATGCTGTCATAAGCTGCGCCGGAGACGATGCCGGCACCCGTCGACAGCGTCGCCTCGGCAATACCGGGTATCCTGAGCGGCAGGGGCACGACCGCCGGCAGATCGAGGAACGGCGTCGCGCCCTTCGCGAAACCCAGCGGCGAGGCATCCATGTCGCGGTAGGAGACGGATGTGGCCTGGTAGATCTGCGTCTGTTCCAGCCTCCGGCTGCCGGCGGAGCCGAGCGACACGACGAGATCCGGAGCAACCCCTTCCCTGTGTAGACCGGCTAGCGCCGCGGTCAGATGGACGGCCGCCTCGACGGGTCCGACGCCGATCATCAGCGGCGTGAACCGGGCCTTGAGATGCGGGCCGTACTCCGCCTCCGCGGCCATCGCGAACAGCACCTCCCGCCCCGCAATGTCGGCAGGCAGGGACAGCGCCATTCTACCCCGCCAGTCCTTCACGGCCGGTTACCGTCATCATCGTCGCCGTCATGGTCGCGATCAGCCGTGCCTCGCCGTCGGCGGAATAGGCATAGGCCTGGCCGTCGGCGACGAGGATCGTGCGGCCGGGCTTGGTGACCGAGCCGCGGAACAGGAAACGTTCGCCCTTGCCGGGCGAGAGCATGTTGAGCTTGAACTCGATCGTCAGAACCGCCGCTTCCGGCGGCATCAGCGAATAGGCGGCGTAGCCGCAGGCTGAATCCAGAGCGGTCGAAATGATGCCGGCATGCAAAAATCCGTGCTGCTGGGTCAGCGCCTTCGAATAGGGCATCTCGATCTCGACGGTGCCCGGCGTGACGCTGGTCAATTCGGCGCCGATGGTCGCCATCACGACCTGGCGCGCGAAGCTGGAGCGCACGCGCTCCTCATAGTCTGTCCCAGTTTGAATGGTCGCCTTCACGCTTCTTCCTCCGCCACAAGGGCTTTATCGCAAAGCGAAGCCGGCGCTGCAATCATTCAATGCTGCAATGCAGCAGCGATCAGTTGAGCCACAGGATCGAGGCGTTCAGAAGCGTCGCGAAGGAGACCCAGGCCGCGTAGGGCACGAACAGCAAAGCGGCGATCCGGTCGCGGTTCCAGGCAAGGCCAATGAAGGCAAGAATGGCGGCGAGCATCAGCACGACGATGACCAGAGCGCCACCGACGCTCTGCAGCGTGAAGAAGACCGGCGACCAGGCGAAGTTGAGGAACATCTGTGCCCACCACGCCTTCATCGCCCGTCCGCCACGGTCACGCTCCCAGATTCGCCAGCCGGCAACCGCGATGAGAACGTAGAGGATCGTCCAGGCAGGGCCGAAGACCCAGTTGGGAGGATTGAAGGGCGGCTTGGCCAGGGCTCCGTACCAGGGTCCCGGCAGATTCATGGAGCCGATGGCTGCTCCTCCGCCCACGACCAGGATAAGGAAGGCGGCCAAGGCGAGATAGCGGTTCATCTGGGATGTCCGGCGAGAGTCCTTGCCCCCAAATGTGGCGCCCGCGCGGATCGTCAAGGGCCGCGGCGCCGCTTCATCCCGCGCGTCGCATCGAGGCAAAGAAGAAGCCGTCGGTGCCGCTGCGCAACGGTGTCAGGACGATGCCGTGTTTCCCCGTCCGCGCCTTGTCGGGGTGCGCCGGGAACATGCCCGCCCAGAGCGCGGCATGGTCGACGGTCGAGAAATCGGGATGGCGGTCGAGGAAGGCGGCGACCTGGTCCTGGTTTTCCCGCGGAAACACCGAGCAGGTGACGTAGGCGATCGATCCGCCGGGCTTCACGTAGCGGGCGGCGTTGTCGAGGATCGCGGCCTGCTCGCGTAGGCGCACGTCGAGCTGGCGCTCGGTCAGCCGCCATTTCGCGTCCGGCCTGCGCCGCCAGGTGCCGGAGCCGGTGCATGGCGCGTCGATGAGGACGATGTCCATGCGGCCTTCGAGATCGGCGAGCCCTTGCGGATTGGCGATCACCTGCACGTTGCGGCATTCGGCGCGCTTCAGCCGGTCGAAGATTGGCGCGAGACGCGCCTTCTCCGAATCATGCGCGAAGATCTGGCCGCGATTGTCCATCGTCGCCGCCAGCGCCAGCGTCTTGCCGCCGGCCCCGGCGCACAGGTCGAGCACCTGCATGCCGGGCGCCGCACCGCTCAGCCAGGCGGCGACCTGCGAGCCTTCGTCCTGGATCTCGAACCAGCCTTTCTGGAAGGCGGGCTCAACCTGGACGTTGGGGTGGCGGCCGTCGCCCTCGATCGGCGGAATGCGGATGCCGTGCGGGGCAATGGCGGTCGCCGAGGCACCGGGAAGCTCGCCGATCACCTTGTCGCGCGAGGCGAGAAGCGTGTTGGCGCGCAGGTCGAGCGGCGGACGGGCGGCGAGGCCTTTCGCCTCCTCGACCCAGTCGTCGCCGAACGCCTGTTCCAGCATCGGAACGCACCAGTCGGGCACGTCGGCGCGGACGGCCTCGGGCGCATCCGCGAGGTCGCGCGAGGCGACTGCGGCGAGATCGTCCGAAGACAGGGGTTCGGGCGCAAACTTGTCACCCTCGAGCGCGGCGTTGATCTCCTGCGCCGACCGCCCGCTCCCGAGGATCATCCCGCCGAAGGCGACGGCGCGCGGCGTCTCAGCGCCGAGCAGCCAGCCGGCCGAGCGGCGGCGGCGCAGTGCGTCATAGACAATGTTGCCGATCGCAGCGCGGTCGCCGGCGCCGGCGAAGCGGTGCGACAGACCCCAATCCTTCAGCGCATCGGCCGCGGGACGGTGGCGTCGCTCCATGTCCTCCAGAACCTCGATGGCCGCAGCCAGCCGTCCGCCCAGTCGCATGTCGGAATTCCTTTCGTCGCGGCGGGTCATATAGCGGACGCCGGCAAAAGGCCAACAGCGCCTTCTAGCCTGCCGCAGTGCAATATGGAGGTGGCGACAGGCGCGAAATTATGGATAGAGTGCGCGACGGGCACCAAACGAGGCACCATGGCGATCCACGCTGCGATCTACCACCTGACGCACTACACATATGACAAGCCGGTCGTGCTCGGGCCACAGGTGATCCGCCTCCAACCCGCGCCGCATTCCCGGACCAAGGTGCTCAGCCACTCGCTGAAGGTCTCCCCGTCCAATCACTTCGTGAACCTCCAGCAGGATCCCTACGGCAACTTCCTGGCGCGCTTCGTCTTCCCCGAGCCGGTCACCGAGTTCAAGATCGAGGTCGACCTCGTCGCCGACATGACGGTCTACAACCCGTTCGACTTCTTCGTGGAGGAGAGCGCCGAGACCTGGCCGTTCGAATATCCGGAGGAGATCCGGGAAGACCTCGCTATCTACCGCAAGCCCGAGCCGGTCGGGCCCCTGCTGCAGGAATTTCTGGCGGGAATCGATCGTTCCGAACCGAACACGGTCAACTTCCTTGTCGCGCTCAATGCCAGGGTGCAGCAGCAGATCGGCTACATCATCCGCATGGAAACCGGCGTGCTGACGCCCGAAGAGACGCTCGGCTTCCGCACCGGGTCCTGCCGCGATTCGAGCTGGCTGCTCGTGCAGATCCTGCGCAATCTCGGCTTCGCCGCCCGCTTCGTCTCCGGCTATCTCATCCAGCTCAAGCCCGATCTCGTGGCGCTGGACGGCCCGGCAGGCACCTCCGTCGACTTCACCGATCTGCATGCCTGGTGCGAAGTCTATCTTCCGGGCGCCGGCTGGATCGGCTTCGACCCGACATCGGGCCTGCTGACCGGCGAGAGCCATGTGCCGCTGGCGGCGACGCCGCATTTTCGCAACGCCGCGCCAATTTCGGGCGGTTATTTCGGCGAGGCGAATGTCGGCTTCGATTTCGCCATGCGCGTCGACCGCGTGTCGGAACATCCGCGCATCACCAAGCCCTTCTCGGACGAATCCTGGGCGCGGCTCGACGCGCTGGGCGAAAAGGTGGACGAGATCCTGAAAGGCCAGGATGCGCGGCTGACTATGGGCGGCGAGCCGACTTTCGTGTCGATCGACGATTTCGAATCGGCCGAGTGGAACACTGCCGCCGTCGGCCCGACGAAGCGCGAGAAGGCCGATTCGCTGATAAGGCGTCTGCGCGAGCGCTTCGCACCGACCGGCTTCCTGCACTACGGCCAGGGCAAGTGGTATCCCGGCGAGACGCTGCCGCGCTGGACCTTCTCGCTCTATTGGCGCCATGACGGCGAACCGGTCTGGGCCGACGAGAAGCTGATCGCGCGCGAGGGCGAGGCGACCGCGGCCAAACCGCAGGACGCGCAGCGGCTGCTGACCGAGATCGCCTCGGAACTCGGCGTTGAACGCGAGATGGTCGCGGAAGCCTATGAAGACCCCGGCGAATGGCTGCTCAAGGAAGGCAAGCTGCCGGACAATGTCGATCCGTCCAACTCGAAGCTCGCCGACCCCGAGGAGCGCAGCCGCATGGCCCGCGTGTTCGAGCGCGGCCTGACCAATCCGAGCGGCTACGTCCTGCCGGTGCAGCGCTGGAACGCGGCTGCGACCGCGAGCGGACCGCGCTGGCGCAGCGAGAAGTGGAAGACGCGCCGCGGCCGCCTGTTCCTCGTGCCGGGCGACTCGCCCGTCGGCTACCGCCTGCCACTCGGCGCCCTGCCCTATGTGCCGCCGGCGCAGTTCCCCTATATCGTTCCCGTCGATCCAACCGTGCCGCGCGGGGCGCTGCCACCGCGCGCCGAGATCCTGCCGGCGTCTGCCGCCGCGGCCGGGGCGGACGAGATGGCGCAGCGCCAGGCGGCTGCCTCCTTCGTCGCCTCGAGCGAGCAGCAGGACCGGGTCGAACAGACGCTGAGCGAGATCGGCGGCGCGGTGCGCACCGCGCTCTCGACCGAGCTGCGCGACGGGAGGCTGTGCGTCTTCATGCCGCCCGTCGAGGCTCTGGAGGACTATCTGGAACTGATCGCGGCGGCCGAAGAGGCGGCGAAGCGGATCGGCCTGCCGATACACATCGAGGGCTACGCGCCGCCGCACGATCCGCGCCTCAACGTCATCCGCGTCGCCCCCGATCCGGGCGTCATCGAGGTCAACATCCATCCTTCCGCGAACTGGAAGGAATGCGTGGCGACGACCACGGCGGTCTACGAGGAGGCGCGCCAAAGCCGGCTCGGCGCCGACAAGTTCATGATCGATGGCCGGCACACCGGCACCGGCGGCGGCAACCATGTCGTGGTCGGCGGCTCGACGCCCAACGACAGCCCCTTCCTGCGCCGGCCGGACCTGCTCAAAAGCCTCGTCCTGCACTGGCAACGCCACCCCGCGCTCTCCTACCTGTTCTCCGGCCTGTTCATCGGCCCGACCAGCCAAGCGCCGCGCGTCGACGAGGCGCGGCACGATTCGCTCTACGAGCTCGAGATCGCGATGGCGCAGGTGCCGCATCCGGCCAACGGCCCGGGGCCACTGCCCTGGCTCGTCGACCGGCTGTTTCGCAACCTGCTCGTCGACGTGACCGGGAACACGCACCGGTCCGAGATTTGCATCGACAAGCTGTTCTCGCCCGACGGGCCGACCGGCCGGCTCGGCCTGGTCGAGTTCCGCGGTTTCGAGATGCCGCCCAACGCGCGCATGAGCCTGGCGCAGCAACTCCTCATCCGGGCGCTGATCGCGCGATTCTGGGCCAACCCCGCCGATGGCCGCTTCGTGCGCTGGGGAACCTCGCTGCATGACCGCTTCATGCTGCCCTGGCACGTCTGGCAGGATTTCCTCGACGTGCTCCAGGATCTGCGGACGAACGGCTTCGATTTCGCTCCCGAATGGTTCGAGGCGCAGCTCGAATTCCGCTTCCCGTTCTGCGGCGAAGTCGAGTACGAGGGCGTCAAGCTGGAACTGCGCCAGGCGCTGGAACCCTGGCACGTGATGGGCGAACAGGGCGCGATCGGCGGCACCGTGCGCTTCGTCGATTCCTCGGTCGAGCGGCTGCAGGTGCGCACCGACGGGCTCAATCCCGAGCGCCACAAGGTGTTGTGCAATGGCCGCGTCGTGCCGATGACCTTGACCGACAGCCGCGAGACCGCGGTCGCGGGCGTGCGCTACAAGGCATGGCAGCCGGCCTCGGGCCTGCATCCGGTGCTGCCGGTCAACACGCCGCTGGTGTTCGACATCTACGACACCTGGTCCAACCGCTCGATCGGCGGCTGTGTCTACCACGTGGCGCACCCCGGCGGCCGCAACTACGAGACCTTCCCGGTCAACGCCAACGAGGCCGAGGCGCGCCGGCTCGCGCGCTTCGAGCCGCGCGGCCACACGCCCTCGCTCTATGTCCCGCCGGCCGAGGCGCCTAATCTCGACTTCCCGATGACGCTCGACATGCGTCGGCCGGTGTTCAGGTGATCGCAGGCGAGCCCAAACGCGAAGCGCCCGCCGGCCGGAACGGGCGCAGCCTGCTTGCCGGCTACCGGCCGATCGCGGGCGTCACCGACGAGATGCTGGACGCGTCGGGCAATGTCCGGCCCGGCTGGGAGATGCTGATCTCGGCGCTGTCCGACATCCCCTACAAGGATCGCACCGAACGCTTCGGCCGCGCCGACCAGTATCTGCGCGACGCCGGCGTCTACTACCGCGTCTACGAAGGCCAGGGCGCGCGCGAACGGGAATGGCCGCTTGCGCACCTGCCGCTGATCATCTCCGAAACCGAATGGCAGGACATTTCCGCCGGGCTGGAGGAACGCGCCGAACTGCTCGAACGGATCGTCGCCGACATCTACGGCGCCAATATGCTGGTCGCGCGCGGACTGATCCCGCCCACGCTGATCGCCGGCAATCCGGAGTTCCTGCGCCCCCTCGTCGGCATCCAGCCCGTCGGCGGCCATTTCCTGCATTTCTGTGCCTTCGAGCTGGGGCGGGGACCGGACGGACGATGGTGGGTGCTCGGCGACCGCACCCAGGCGCCCTCCGGCGCCGGCTTCGCGCTCGAAAACCGCGTCGCGACCACCCGCGCCCTGCCCGACATATTCGGCGACATGAACGTTCATCGGCTGGCCGGCTTCTTCCGGCAGTTCCGCGACACCTTGCTGTCGCTTGCCGAGGATCCGGCAGGCCGCGCCGCCATCCTGTCGCCGGGACCTCTCAACGAAACCTATTTCGAACACGCGTGGATCGCGCGCTATCTCGGCATATCTCTGCTCGAGGGCGAGGATCTGCGGGTCTCGGGCGGCAAGGTGATGGTGCGCACGGTCTCCGGGCTCAGGCCGGTCAGCGTGCTGTGGCGCCGCATGGACGCCGATTTCATGGATCCGCTGGAACTCAACGGCGAGTCGCATATCGGCACGCCCGGCATGGTGGAGGCGCTGCGGAGCGGCACGATCGCGATGGTCAATGCGCTCGGATCGGGCATCGTCGAAACGCGCGCCCTGCTCGCCTTCATGCCGGGGATCGCGCGTGCGCTCAACGGGTGCGAGCCGAAGCTGCCCTCCGTCGCGACATGGTGGTGCGGGCAGGCGCGCGAGCAGCGGCATGTGATGGACAGGCTCGACCGCATGGTCATCGGTCCGGCGCTGTCGACCCGCCTCCCCTTCGAGGATCCCGAAGCGACGCGGCCGGGATCGGCGCTGGACGCCAACGAGCGCGCCGACCTTCTCGCGCGCCTGGCGGCAGATGGTGCCGCCTACGCCGCCCAGGAGGACGTCACGCTGTCGACCACACCGGTCTATTCGCACGGACGGCTGGTGCCTCGGCCGATGTCGCTGCGCGTCTATGCGGCGCGGACGAAGGACGGCTGGAGCATCATGCCCGGCGGCTTCGCGCGGATCGGGCGCACCAACGACGCCGCCGCGATCGCCATGCAGCGCGGCGGACAGGCGGCGGACGTGTGGATCGTCAGCGACCGCCCAGTCAAGCGCGAGACGTTGCTGCCCGACGACAAGGGTCCGTCCCGACGCTATGCCAGCGGCAATCTGCCGAGCCGCGCGGCCGAGAACATGATGTGGCTCGGCCGATACTCCGAGCGGCTTGAAGGCACTGTGCGGATCCTTCGCGCCTATCACGTCCGTCTCGCCGAAGCCGCCGATCCGGCGTTGCCGCTGCTCAAGACCGCGCGGGCCTATCTCGATTTCCTCGGTGTGGACGCGACCTGCCCCGTTTCGCCCGGCGTTCTGCGCACCATCGACAACGCAACCGGCAGCGCCGGCCAGATCCGCGACCGGTTCTCGCCCGACGGCTGGCTCGCGCTCAACGACCTGTCGAAAACGCTGCACCGCTTCGCCGACAAGGTGGAACCCGGCGACGACGCGGCCCGCGCGATGACAGTGATCCTGCGCAAGCTCGCCGGCTTCTCCGGCCTTGTGCACGAGAACATGTATCGCTTCACCGGTTGGCGTTTTCTCGAGATCGGCCGGCGTGTCGAGCGCGGCATCCACATGGCGCGCGTCGTCGGCGCGCTCGCATCCACGAAGGCGCCCGACGGCGGCCTCGACATGCTGCTGGAGATCGGCGACAGCGTGCTCACCCATCGCCGCCAGTTCAGCGTCAATGCGAGCCGGCGCTCGGTCATCGAACTTCTGGCGCTCGACCCACTCAATCCGCGTTCGATCGCCTTCCAGCTCGACCGGCTGAAGGCCGGCGTCGCCGAACTGCCCGGCAACGAGACCGGCCACCTGACCGCCGCCGCCAAGGAAGTTCTGAACCTTCACACCCGCCTGTCCATCTGGGAGGCGAAGGATCTCGACACTGCGCAATTCAACGAGATCGTGTCGGGCCTCGGCGCCATCTACGACGCGATCTCGCACAGCTATTTCGTCTGACGATGCTCTACGACGTCCGCCTCAACCTCCACTACGACTACCCCTACACGGTCGAGGGCGGGCGTCATCATCTGCGCGCGATGCCGCTGACCCTGCCGGGGATGCAGCGGGTGATCGCGGCCAACATCGCGCTTTCCCCGAAGCCCAGCGAGCAGACGGCGTTTTCCGACTTCTTCGGCAACGCGGTCACGTCGATCGCCTTTCGCAAGCCGCACGATACGCTTGACCTCACCATGAAGGCGCGCATCAGCGTCACCCGGCCCGAACCGCCGCTCGACATATCGCCGACACTGGAAGGCCTGAGGTCCGAGATCGATGCGACGCTGACGCTCGATGCGACTTCGCCGCATCATTTCCTCGCCGGAAGCCTGCATGCGCCGTTGGAGCCCGCGATCACGTCCTATGCGCGTGACAGCGCCGCGTCCTCGCGCAGCGTCTTCGAACTCGCCTTCGACCTGTGCAAGCGCATCCACATCGATTTCGACTACGAACCGGACGCCACCAATGTGCGGACCCTTTCGCCCGAAGCCTTTCGCCTCAAGGCGGGCGTCTGCCAGGACTTCTCGCATGTGATGATCTCCGGCCTGCGCGGGCTCGGCGTTCCGGCCTGCTATGTCAGCGGCTTCATCCGCACCATCCCGCCGCCCGGGAAAGAGCGGCTCGAAGGGGCGGACGCGATGCATGCCTGGGTGAGCGTCTGGTGCGGACGCGAAGCGGGCTGGCGTGAATTCGACCCGACCAATGCGATCCTGGCGGGCAACGACCACATCGTCATCGGCTACGGGCGCGACTATGCCGACGTCGCCCCGATCGTCGGCGTACTGCGCACCGTCGGACGACACTCCTCCGAACAGTCGGTCGACGTCATTCCGGTCGCAGAGTAGCGGTTCGGCGCAGCACCGCGATGGTCGCGAAGGCCGCGACCGAGACGAATGACACGACGACCAGCGTCACCAGCGAGGGGACGATGCCCAGACCGGCCAGCATCGCCGAGAAGGCAAAGGGCGCGAAGGCCGCCGAGAACTGCCGCGCCGAAGTCGCCCATCCGACCATCGCGCCGTAGCCGGCGCGGCCGAACAGCTCGAGCGGGAGCGTGCCGCCGACGATGCTGTTCAAGCCCGACCCCAGGCCGAACATGACGACGAAGGCGAGAGCGCCCGGCAGCCAGGGGGTCGTCAATAGCAGCGTGACCAGACCCGCCGGAAGCAGGCATGCCGAGATGACGGCCAGCCAGGCCTGCGGCAGGCGTCCGCCGAAGACCATGTTGACCAGGCGGCTGGCGACCTGGGCCGGTCCGAACAGCGTCGACGCCCACAGCCCCGCCGCCCCCATGCCGAGCGCGGCGGTGAGCGGTACCATGTGAATCAGAATGGAGTTCAGCACGAAGCCTTCAGCGGCGAAGCCCGCCAGCATGAGCAGGAAGATCGTCCGCCTGGCGGCCGATGCGGCTGCGGGATGATGCGGCGGCTCGTCGACCGCGACCGCCTGCGCCGACGCGGCCCTGACGCGGCGCGCATGGCCCGCGATCCATGCATGCAACGGCAGGCAGACGAGAAGATGCAGCGCGGCGAAGGCGAGGAACACCTGCCGCCAGTCGAGCACCTCGTGCAGCCATGTCGTCACCGGCCAGAACACCGTCGAGGCGAAGCCGGCGATCAGGGTCAGATGCGTAATGGAGAGCGATGCGCGCTGTCCGCCGACCTGCACGATGGCGACGAAAGCGGTCGAGTAGAGCACGAAGGACGCCGCCACCTGCATGGCGAACAGCGCGCCAACGAAGGCATAGGCGTTGGGAGCGGCGGCGGCGAGCCCCAGCGCAGCCGATGCCGCGAGTGAGCCCCAGGTCATGACACGCCCCGCGCCGTGCCGGTCGGCGAGCCTGCCGGCGGTCGGCGCGACAAGGCTTCCAGCGATCAGGGACAGGGAGAGCGCCGCGAACATCCATTGCTGCGGCCAACCGAACGCGGCCGAGATCGACGGCGCGAGGATCGCGAAACTGTAGAACAGCGTGCCGTAGCCGGCGATCTGCGTGACGCCGAGCGACCAGATGACAGCCGCGGGTGCGCGATCGGCGCTCACCGGGAAAACGCCTTTGCGGCAGTGGAAGTCGGGACGACTGGATCTTGCACGGAAGGGCCGCCGGAGAGGACCACCCTTCCTGAAGCCCGCAGCGGCGGTCGTCAACCGCGGCGGTGCGCTGGATCAACGACCTTGACAGGCTGTCCGATGCGTTAGGCCATGTCTTCTCAACCGCGTTCGAGCGAGGCGAGGAATGCCCTCACCGCTTCGAACAGGAAGGCTTCGATCGCCTCGTCGGCAAGGTATCCATCACGGACCTTGGTGTTCGCATGGGTGACGACCACCTCCTGCCAGACGAAAGTATGCGCCAGCACGCCGCCGAGGATGTTCTTCAGATGCGCCTGCGCGCGCACTCCGCCGAGCGCCCCGCCCGACACCGAAGCGATGAACACCGGCTTGCCCTTGAACACGGAGGCGTAGCCGGGGCGCGACGCCCAGTCGATGGCGTTCTTGAGCACGCCCGGGACCGAGTAATTGTATTCCGGCGTGACGATGATCAGCCCGTCCGCGTCCGCGATCGCCTGCTTGAGTGCGACGACCGTATCCGGCAGCGGATCGAAATCGGCGTTGTAGTGCGGTAGCGAGCCGATGTCGAAGCGGGAGAAATCCGCCTCCTTCGCCAACTTGGCACAGATCGTCTCGACCACCGCCCGCGATGAGGCGGCGGCGCGCAGGCTTCCGGCGAGGCAGAGAATTCGCGGCATGGTCATAGTCTCGCGAGCCAAGTAGCGATGCCGGGGAAAGCCGTCAGCACGGCCAGGCAGGCGATCATCGCCAGCACGAAGGGAAACGCGCCGCGGAAGATGTCGCCGACCTTCAGGGTCCGATCGTCGATGGACGATTTGATCGTGTAAACCGACAGCCCGAAGGGCGGCGTCAACAGGCCGATCTCGACGGCGACCACCGTCATGACGCCGAACCAGATCAGGTCGAAGCCGGCGGCCTTCGCCACCGGCAGGGCGATCGGCAGCAGGATCAGCATGATCGAGATGGAATCGATGAAACAGCCCATCACGATCACCAGCGCCAGGAACAGGAGCAAAAATCCGTAGGGTCCGAGCGTGCCGCCGATGAGGAATTCCGCCAGCGCCGCCGGCAAGCCCGACATCGCCAGCATGCGGCTGAAGAAGGTCGCCGCCACGATCAGGAACAGCACGGAGACGGTGATCTGACCGGTTTCGACCAGTAGCGACCAGAATCGCGTGCCGGTGAGCGAGCGCCGCAAAAGCGCGATCAGCAGCGCGCCGAGCGCGCCCATCGCGCCGGCCTCGGTGGGGTTCAGGAAGCCGCCGTAGAGCCCGCCCAGCACGACCAGCACCAGCATGACGATCGGCGAGCCCTTGCGCAGCATGTCCGCCGCACCCATCGCGTCCCCGACCGCGCCGCGCCGTTCCTCGACGAAGACGAAATCTGGCTTCCACCAGGCCAGCAGCAGGATGGTGAGCGCGAACAGGATCGACAGGAGGATGCCAGGGCCGACGCCGGAGAGGAACATGCGCCCGACCGATTCTTCCGCCAGCACCGCGTAGACGACCATCAGCAGCGAGGGCGGAATCAGCATGCCGAGCACCGAGCTTCCGGCCACCACGCCAGTGGAGAATTTCCGCGTGTAGCCATGCCGCGTCATCTCGGGCACCGCGATGCGCGAGAAGACGGAGGCCGAAGCCACCGAGATACCAGTGATCGAGGCGAACACGGCATTGGCGAAGACGGTCGCGATGCCCAGCCCCGCCTTCACCCGCCGCAGCAAGCGCTCGAAGATATCGAACGTGTCCTTGCCAACGCCCGAGATCGTGACCAGCAAGCCCATCAGCACGAAGAGCGGCACGATGGCGAAGAGGTATTCCTCCAAGCTGTCGTTGGCGACCGAGCCCAGCATGCGAAGCGCCACCGTCTCGTTACGGATCAGCGCGACCGCGCCGAAGGAGGACGTCATCATGGCCACGCCGATCGGCATGCCGAGCAGGATGAGGAGGAGCAGAACCGCAATGGCCGCGATGCCGATCTCGATGCCGGTCATCGTGGGCTCTCTCCGGGCCTGGTCAGGTTGCGCAGGCGGCTAAGCGCCAAGAGCACGAATTGCAGCGCCGCCACCACCGCGCCGATGAAGATGAGCGCGCGGAAGGGTGAGGTCGGCATGGTCAGAACGCCGGTCACGCCGATGAATTCGCGGTGGTCGATGTCGCGCCAGAGGATGCCCCAGCTCGCCCAGGCGATGCCGGCGCACAGTGCCGCGCCGACGAGGTCCCACACGGCGCGTATCGCGAGCGCAACGCGCGGCCGGGACCGCGCCACGGCGTCGAGAACGAAGTCGGTGCTCGCGAGGCGGTCGTTTCTGACCGCGGCAGCAAGCTGAAGGAAGACGATGAGCACCACAGTCAGCGCGCCGAGCTCGGCGATCAGCGGCAGCGACGCGCCGACGAGGTTGCGCACCAGGACATCGGCCACGATGATCGCCATCAGGAAGACGATCAGGATCGTGCCGAGCGCGGCGAGTCCGTCGACGCCGCGGGTCCACACGCGCCCCTGTCCGCTGATGCCGCGCGGAAGTGTCTCTTCCGCGCGGGTGCTCTCGCCGTCATGCTCCATGTCCGCCCCCGGTCGCCGTCAGCGGCCTACATGCCCTTGTCCCAGTCGCGGGCCGGCTTCTCGCCGGCGGCGCGCAGGCCGTCCATGTAGGCCTTCATGAAGGCCTTGCCCGGCAGGCCGCGGGACTCGGCATCGGCCGCCCATTCGCCGGCGATGTCCGGCAAACCGTCGACCCACTTCTGGCGGTCGCCGGCCGGCAGTTCGGAGATCGTGACGGGCGGGTTCTGGCCCTTGCCGAGCTCGACCATTTTGCCGAAGGCCGCCTCGTGGCGTTCCAGCAGGTCCTTCGAATGCGCATCGGTGTAGAACTTGCCGGCGGTGACCATCGCCTCCTGGACCGCCGGAGGCAGCCCGTCCCACGAATCCTTGTTGATCGCAACGGCGCCGGAGAAGGCCGTGCCGATCCGGACGCGGGTGATATAGGGCGCGACCTCGTAGAGCTTGGCCGGCATGACGCCGAGCGCCAGCGACAGGACGCCGTCGGACACGCCGGTCTGGATGTCGGTGTAGAAGGTCGGCAGCGAGCCGTCGACCGCGTTGGCGCCGGTGCCGCGCAGCCACTGTCCGAGCACGCCGGGCGCCGAGAGCTTCATTCCGTTCAGGTCGGCGACGCCGGTGATCTGTTTCTTGGTGTAGATGTCGTAGTCGTCGGTGCCGGTGAGGCCGAGGACCTTGAGATTGTACTGTTCCCACTCCTTCTTGAACGCCTCGTTGTTCTCGAGCAGGTCGCCCATGACCTTGAGCTGGACAGGCGGATTGGCGGTGGAGAAGGGTGCATAGGTGGACGCCTGGCTCAGCGGCAGCTTGGCGCCTTCGAGGAAGGAGAACACCCAGCCGATGTCGGTCACGCCTTCCTGCACCGATGTGAGCGTGGCGTTGGCCTTGTAGAGCGAACCACCGAAGGCCTCGTTCCACTTGATCTTGTACTCGCCCTTCTCGGCCAGGAGACGGTCGGTCTCCGCCATGAAGTGCGACTTGATCATGCCCACCCACGGAATCGCCAGCGGATGGCTCGACGCCACCGTCAGTTCGATCTCCTCGACGGCATAGGCGGCGGTCGGCAGTGCCATCACGGCGCCCATCAGCATTCCGGTCAGTCTGTACATGTTGGTTCCTCCCAGGATCTACAGTATCGTGAATTTCTGGCTCGACAGGTCGAGCCGCACCGTCATCGTTCCCTCGTTGATCATCCACGGCCTGACCGTGAATCTGCGTGCGCCGCTTCTGTGCATCGGGTCGCGCTCGGCGATCGCAATCGCCTCGGCCCGCGATGCGGCGCGCACCACGACGAGCCCGTCCCCGTTCCATTCCTGCTCGTCATCGCTCCACATCGGACCGGCGGCGAACATGATCCCCTCGCGCTCGAGCTGCATCTGGAACGCCAGATGCTCATCCAGCCCTTGCAGGATCGGCTCGATGCCGCCCGTGGGCACGGTGAACACCGCATAGAGCTGCTTCTGCAGCATCGCGCTGCTGGCGAACTTCACGTCGGCGACTGGCAGTCCCATGGTTCCTCCCCTCCCGCCAGCCGTCACCTGGCCTTGCGCGCCGTGATCTCGGCCCTGATCTCGGCGCCGTGCTCGTCCAGCGTCGGCGGCGGCAGGATCGACAGGTCCGCCTCACCGTCGAAATTGTAGGGCGCCCTGACCGTCGTGAACGGCCCCATTTCCGCATGCTCGGCCGAGACCTTGATGTTGAGATGCACCGCCTGCGGATCCTCCAGCGCCTCGTCGGAATCATAGGCCGGCGAGTGCGGCACCTCGTTCTTCAGCAGGATGTCGCACCACTCATCGCGGCTGCGGCTCTCGAACACCGGCCGCAGCAGGTCGATAAGCGCCTGCTGGTTCTCGATGCGCTGGGTGCGCTCGGCAAAGCGCGGATCGGTCAGCAGATCCGGCAGCCCAACCGCCTCGACCAGCCCCTCCCAGAACTTCGGCGGCGAGGACAGGTGGATCGCCACCCATTTCCCGTCGGAACAGGCGAACGTGTAGGACTGCGACACCATCGGGCGCGACAGCGGTCCCATCACCTCGCCGACCGAGAAATAGTGGGTGAAGCTGTCCAGGTTGAAATGGCACATCGCTTCGAGCATCGAGATGTCGAGGCGACGCCCCGTGCCGGTCGACACCCGCTCCAGGAGCGCGGCCACGATGCCGAGCGCCGCGTAGTGGCCGGTGACGGCGTCGGCGATCGCGGGGCCGATCACGCGCGGGTTGGTCGGCGGGGTCAAGAGGCGCAGATAGGCGCTCGCCGCCTGCGCCACCGTGTCGTAGGCGGGCCGGTCGCGCGCCGGGCCGGTCGGGCCGAAGCCCGAGATGGCGCAATAGACCAGCCGAGGATTGATCCGGTGCAGCTCTTCCTCGCCCGCGCCGAGCTTTTCCGCTACGCCCGGGCGAAAGTTCTGGATGAACACGTCGGCGTCGCGGATCAGGTCGTGGAACACGGCGCGATCCTCCGGCTTCGCGGTATCGAGCGCGATCGAGCGCTTGTTGCGGTTGTAGGTCTGGTAGTGCGGCGAATAGAGCCCGCCCTTGAAGGCACGGAACGGGTCGCCCGTCTCCGGCTTCTCGACCTTGATCACGTCGGCGCCGAGGTCGGCGAGGTGCATCCCCGCCGCCGGGCCGGTGATGTAGGTTCCCATCTCGACGACGCGCACGTCCTTGAGGATCTTGGTCATGGCCTCACTCCGCCGGTCCGGCCGCGGGGCCGTCGTAGCTGATCGCGAGATCCGCCTTGTGGGACAGGATGAAGCCGATGGAACGCTGTGATTCTTCGTAGAGATGCGCCACCAGGCCGGCAGCCCGCGCAAGCAGCGGAATGCCCTTCATCGCCTCGATCGGCCAGCCGGCGTCCAGCATCAGCGCCGGGATCGCGCCCGACACGTTGATCGGCAGCGGCCGGTTCATGATCTCCGGCGCCAGTTTGCCCAGCATGCGCAGGCACGCCACCGCGTCACCCGAGACGCCGATCTCGTCTGCATAGGCGAGCAGCACGTCGGCGCGCGGATCGCCGGCGCTGTGCTGCGGGTGGCCGAGGCCCGGCACCTTGGCCTTCTTCGCATTCAGCTCGGCGAGGCTCGCGCGCGCAGCGCTCTCCAGATCGGCGCCCGGCGCCTTCGCCGCCTCCAGGATCTCGACAATGTAGCGTCCCGCCGTCTCGGAGCTTCCCGCCACCACGGAGCCCATGCCGAGCAGGCCCGCCGACATGGCGCCCTGCCAGGCCTCGGGGGCGGCGGCCAGCGTCATCCGGGCCGCCTGAACGCTCGGCACCAGCCCATGCTCGGCAATCGCGACGAGGCAGGCATTGGTCACGGATCGCTGCAGGGCTGTCGGCTTGTCGCCCAGAACCAGAAGCCAGAAGTAGTCGGTGAAATCCGTCTTGCCGATCAGGTCGCGGCACAGGTCGTGGCCGCGGATCGTGATCGAATGAGCGTCGGAGGTCGCGATCGCAGTAAACGCGCCGTCCTGTTTTCCTATGCGCATGGCACTCTCAATTATTTCGCACAGCGAAAGATTTTTCTCTTGCCGGAGGTTAGAGGCGCAATTAGCCTTATGTCAAGGCAGAACGGACGCGGACCCGCACATGGGGCGATCGCGCCCGGCCATCGCGGAGGACACGAATGCGCGACATCAACCAGTTCACCCTTACCGAAGCGGTGAAGAAGAGCTTCAAGACCGAGGACGGATCCAGGTTCAAGCTCCTGCTCGAAGGCCTGATCGACCACCTGCACGACTATACGCGCGAGATGCAGCTCACCCACGAGGAATGGATGCGCGTGCTGACGTTCCTCTACGATTGCGGGAAGATCTCGACGCCGGAACGGCACGAATTCATCCTCCTGTCCGACGTCCTCGGCTGGTCTGCACTGGTCGACATGATCAATACGCGCGGCGGGGCCACCGAAGGCAGCAATCTCGGCCCGTTCTATCTCGAGAACTCGCCGAACAAGACGCTCGGCGCCGACCTTGCCGGCGAGCGCCAGGGCGCGCTGGTCCTCGTCCACGGCACCGTGCGCCACATTCTCGGCAAGCCGCTGGCGGGCGCGATCGTCGATACCTGGCAGGCCGACGGCTCTGGCACCTACCCGATTCAGGAACAGGAGCACGGGCAGGACAAATATGACCTGCGCGGCGTCTTCGAGACGGACGAGCAGGGGCGATACTACTACACCACGGTCCTGCCCAAGCCTTACACCGTGCCAGACGACGGGCCGGTCGGCGACCTGCTGCGCGCCGGCGCTCGCCACAACTGGCGGGCCGCGCATCTGCACTTCATGCTGCGCGCCAAGGGCATGCGCACCAACGTGACGGAGCTGTTCTTCGAGAATACCGAGTATATCGACAACGACGCGGTATTCGGTGTACGCCGGTCGCTGATCGCCAAGGTCGAACCCTACAAGGCCGACAAGGCAGGCAATCTGCCACTCGAACGCAAGCCGGACGCGATGCTCAAGTTCGACTTCGTGATGGCGCCGGAAGGCTGACGGCGGCGAGAGAAGACTTCTCCGGGGAACCCCATGCTCGAAAACACACCGGACAGCGCGCGGCCGACGGAATTCGTCGAGGCGCTGGCAAAGGGGCTCATGATCCTCGAGAGCTTCGATTCGCAGCATCCCGAGATGACGCTGAGCGACGTGGCGCGGCGGGTGGGGCTCAGCCCCGCCGCCGCGCGCCGCAGCCTCCTGACGTTGCAGGCGATGGGCTATGTCGGCCAGACCAACAAGCGCTTCCACCTGCGGCCGAAGGTGATGAACCTCGGCTCGGCCTTCTACTTCTCGGCCCGCGTCGACGAGGTGCTGCAGCCCGAACTGCGCCGGCTGGTGGGAACGTTCGGCGACGCCTCCTCGGTGGCCACGCTCGACGGGCACGACGTCATCTACATTGCGCACTACTCCGAGCAGCGCGCGCGCCGGGCAACGGCGGTGGTCGGCGCGCGCTATCCCGCGCACGTGACCTCGCTCGGCCGGGTGCTTCTGGCCGGCTTGCCCGACGCCGAGTTCGACCGCTATCTGCGCGAGGTCGAGCCGGTGGCGCTCACCCGCATGACCGTGGTCGACAAGGTCGAGCTCCGTGCCCTCATCGAGGAGGTGCGTGAAAAGAACTATGCCACGACGGTGGACCAGCTTGACTACGGCATCACGGCGCTGGCGGTGCCGATCCGCGGCGCATCCGGACGCACGATCGCGGCCCTCAACTCGTCCGGATACAGCGGCGTCGTCACGGCGGAGGGGCTGGTTGCCCAGCGCCTGCAGGAGCTGCGCCTTTCGGCTGGACGCATCGCCTTGACGCTGTCGCGCTACCCGGTGCTCGAATCCATCATCGGCACGCGGTAATCGCGGCTCCGCGAAGCCGGCCAATCCTTCCCACCGATTGCGGTTGACAGAACGGCGGACGCAACGTTAGCTTAATCTCGAAAAGATTTTCGCATAGCGAAAACTTTGTATGCTGGCTGCGGTATATCGCGACGGTCGGCACGGCGTTTCTTTGGGAGGAGAGATCATGTGCATCTATTGTGAATCCGGGCGCTCGCTCGGGGCCGGGGGATCGCGCCGCGATTTCCTCAAGACGTCAATGCTGGTCGGGGCCGCTGCCGCCGCCTCCGGCTTCCTGGCCGGATCAGCGCAGGCCCAGGAGGCGCCGGCTGGGACCGGAACCGAGGGCCGCCGCGTCCTGATCAAGGGTGGCCATGTGCTCAGCATGGATCCGACTGTGGGCGATTTCGACCAGGCCGACGTACTGATCAACGGCAAGTTGATCGAGGCGGTTGGACCGAACCTCGACGCGGGTGGGGCGGAGGTGATCGATGCCACGGGCATGATCGTCATGCCCGGCTTCATCGACACCCATCACCACCAGTTCGAGACGGCGCTGCGCAGCTTTCTCGCCGACGGCATCCTGGTGAACGACGGTCTCCCCGCCAACGCGATCAACTACTACGAATACATCCTGCAAAAACTCTCGATGGTCTACCGGCCGCAGGACGTCCACATCAACGAACTGTTCGGCTCGCTCGCGCAGCTCGATGCCGGCGTGACCACGGTGATGGACGTCTCGCAGATCCATCACTCGCCTGAACATTCCGACGCGGTGATCCAGGCGCTGAAGGATGCGGGCCGCCGCTCGGTGTTCGGCTATTTCGAAGGCTGGGGCGACAAGGCGAAGTATCCGGGCGACGCAACGCGCCTCAAGACGACGCATTTCGCCTCCGACGACGGCCTGCTGTCGATGGTCATGGGCGGAGAGATCTACATCCCCGGCTACGAGAACGCCTGGAAGCTCGGCCGCGAGCTGGCACTGCCGATCGCGCTGCACGTGGTCGGCACGTTCGGCATGCGCCCGACCTTCGACCAGCTGGCCGAAGCCGGCCAGTTCGGTCCCGACAATATCTTCATCCACATGACCGGCATGAGCGAGATGGCCTGGAAGAAGGCGGCGGATGCCGGCGCGCACGTCTCGCTCGCCGTGCCGATCGAGATGCAGATGCGCCACGGCATGCCGCCGATCCAGACGGCGCTCGACCTCGGCATGCAGCCGTCGCTCTCCTCCGACGTCGAATGCACGATGACAGCGGATCCCTTCACGCTGATGCGGTCGACGATGACGCTGCAGCGCGCCTTCGTCAACGAGAAGGCGCTGGCGGGCGAGAAGAACCTCCCTGCCCTTTTGACCTCGCGCGACGTGATCCGCTTCGCTACGCTGGAGGGCGCAAAAGGCCTCAAGCTGGACAAGAAGACCGGCAGCCTGACACCCGGCAAGGAGGCGGACGTCATCCTGCTCGACGCTACCGCCATCAACGTCACGCCGCTCAACCACGTACCCGGCGCGGTGGTGACGCTGATGGAGCGTTCCAACGTTGACACGGTCTTCGTCGCGGGCAAGCTGCGCAAGTACAAGGGCAAGCTGCTGGACGTCGACATTGCCAAGCTGAGGGGCGAGTTGGAGGCTAGCCGCGACTTCATCTTCCAGGCCGCCGGCGTGCCGCGCGACCTGTTCAGAGTCTGACGGAGGAGACATCATGGCCCGCCCGCTTCCGCTGTTCCCGACCTCGCTGGTCGGATCCTACGCCCAGCCCGAATGGCTGATCGACCGCAAGAAGCTGGCGGGCCGTTTCCCGCCCCGCGTCCGGGCCAGAGAACTCTGGCGCGTGGCGCCAGAATTCCTCGACCAGGCACAGGACGACGCGACCCTTCTCGCCATTCGCGACCAGGAGCGCGCCGGTCTCGACATCATCACCGACGGCGAGATGCGGCGCGAAAGCTACTCCAACCGTTTCGCGACCGCGCTCGAGGGCGTCGACATCGACAATCCGGGTTCCGCGCTCGACCGCTCTGGCCATCCGAACCCGGTGCCGCGCGTCGTCGGCAAGATCAGGCGCCGCCACGCGGTCGAGGTGCGCGACGTGCAGTTCCTGCGCGCCAACACCGACCGGAAGATCAAGATCACCGTGCCCGGTCCCTTCACCATGGCGCAGCAGGCCCAGAACGATTTCTACGGCAGCGAGGAGGAGCTCGCGGTCGACTATGCCGCCGCGGTCAACGAGGAGATAAAGGATCTGTTCGCGGCCGGCGCCGACATCGTCCAGATCGACGAGCCCTACATGCAGGCCCGCCCCGACAAGGCGCGGAAATACGGCCTCAAGTCGCTCGCCCGCGCGCTCGAGGGCGTCGAGGGCGAAACGGCGCTGCACATCTGCTTCGGCTACGCCGCCATCATCCACGAGCGACCGAACGGCTATTCGTTCCTGCCCGAACTCGCCGACACCGCGGTCAAGTCGATCTCGATCGAGACCGCGCAGTCCGGGCTCGACTGCTCGGTGCTGGCGAAGCTGCCGGGCAAGACGATCATCCTGGGCGTGCTCGACCTCGCCACGCACGACATCGAGCCGCCGGAGCTCATCGCCGCGCGCATCCGCCGCGCGCTGCCCTATGTGTCACCCGAACGGCTGGTCATCGCGCCCGATTGCGGGCTGAAATACCTGCCGCGCGAGGTTGCCTTCGGCAAGATGAAGGCGATGGCCGAGGGTGCCGCGATCGTCCGCGCCTCACTCTGAGCGAATTGGCGGGTCGGTGGCGAAGGCGGATCGTGCGGACGGTTGCGGTCGCCAAGACCACACTCGACACCCGTAACTGGAAGCAAGCTATCCCTGATCTGCCTATGTTCGGGCTTAGCCCTTCGCGGCCTTTCGTTTGTCCACTTCGGCCTTGCGCAGAAGGAAGCGCTGGATCTTGCCGCTGGGGGTCTTGGGCAGCTCGGTAACGAAATCGATCTCGCGCGGATATGCATGGGCCGACAGGCGCTGGCGCACGTAGAGCCGGAGTTCTTCAGCAAGCTGCGGAGATCCGCGAAACCCGGATGCGAGGATCACGAAAGCTTTCACGATTTCCGTGCGCTCCGGATCGGGAACGCCGACCACGGCGGCTTCCGTCACGGCCGGGTGTTCGAGCAACGCGCTTTCGACATCGAACGGCCCGATCCGGTATCCGGACGTGGTGATGACGTCGTCGGCGCGTCCGACGAAGCTGATCGCGCCATCGTCCGTGAGTTCGACGGTGTCGCCGGTGAGGTAATAGCCGTCCTTGATCGCCGGCGTGGCCGTCTGGTAGTAGCCCTTGAACCACATCAATGGCGACCGGGCGATATCGACAGCCAGAATGCCGGGCTGGTTGGGTCCGAGTTCGCGGCCGGCATCATCGAGAACGGCAACGCGGTAACCGGGCATGGAATAGCCGGCCGATCCGATACGCACGGGATGATCGAGACCGTGGTGGTTGTTCACGGTCATGCCGGTTTCCGTCTGGCCATAGTGGTCGTTGATCTGCACGGCGAGCGTGGTGTCGAACCAGCGGATCACTTCCGGATTGAGCGGCTCTCCGGCGCTGCTGACCACACGGAGCTTGCCTTTAATCCTGGCCGTAGGCTCGGCGCCGGCGGCGATCAGTCCGCGATAGGCGGTGGGAGAGCCGGCCAGGTTCGTTACGCCCACACGGTCGATGATGTCGTACGTCGATTCCACGGTGAATGCTCCCTCGTAGAGAAGCGTCGACCGCCCAATCAGCAGCGGACCGGTCACCGCGTAGTAGAGTCCGTAGGCCCAACCCGGGTCGGCGATGTTCCAGTAAACATCGTCTTCGCGCAGATCGACCGCATCGCGCATGTAGACCGCGAAGGACGGCAGCGCCGCGATCGTGACGGGAACGCCTTTCGGCAGGCCGGTGGTGCCGGAGGTCGACATCATCATGATCAGATCGTCTGCCTTGCAGGCGACCGGCTCGAAACTGTCGGGACCCTCGTTCAGCGCTGCGCGGAGATCGATGTCGCCGCTCGGCAGCGTCTCGCCCGGAGCGACGAGCGTCGCAACCGTCGGGCAGTTCGCGATGTCGGCGAGCTTGCCGCGATTGGCCGAATTCGTGACCACGAGCCGCGTGCCGGCCGTAGCGAAACGGTGTTCGATGGCCTTCGGCCCGAATGCGGTGAACAGCGGCTGGTAAACCGCGCCGATGCGCCAGGTCGCAAGAATCACGGCGACGAGTTCGGGAATGCGCGGCAAGAGCGCCGCGACGACGTCGCCCTTCCTGACACCCGCCCCTGTCAGCATGTGTGCGCCGCGGATCGACATCTTGCGCAGATCTTCAAAAGTGTAGGTCTTGAGATCACCCGCCGCCGATACCCAACGCAGAGCAACCTTCCCGCTGCCGCAATGGCGGTCACAGCAAAGCACGCAGGCATTGAGGTCGGCGGTGGCGTCTCCGAACACCTCCGCCAGCGCGTCGTCCAGACGGAAGCGCTCGACGCGCTCGGCATAGCTGGCATAGCCGCGTGCCGCAGGTCTTGCGCTCACGCCGTTGACTTCCTTTGGCGTTCCCGTTGCCGTGAATACTGCGGCCGCTCCCTTGCCGGTGCGGTCGGCTTGAGAACGTTCCGGATCGGTTCCCGACTCCAGTTCCGCGATCATGGCGTCGCGCATGACGAATTTCTGCGCCTTGCCCGTTACCGTCATCGGCAACGCCTCCTTGAAACGGATGTATTTCGGGATCTTGTAGTGCGCGATCTGCCCGCGGCAGAACGCCTTGATATCGTCCTCGGTCGCCTTGCGGCCTTTGTGCAGCACGATCCAGGCGCATACCTCCTCGCCATAGGTCGCATCGGGAACGCCGAACACCTGAACCTCCGCCACTGACGGATGACGATATAGATACTCCTCGATCTCGCGCGGATAGACGTTTTCGCCGCCACGGATCACCATGTCCTTCACACGCCCGACGATCCGGCAGTAGCCGCGCTCGTCGATCGTGGCGAGATCGCCGGTGTGCATCCATCCGCCTTCGTCGATGGATTCCCTGGTGCGCTCTTCGTCGTTCCAGTATCCGCGCATGACGGAATAGCCGCGCGTACACAGTTCGCCGCTTTCGCCGACGGGGGTGGTGCGCCCGTCCTTGTCGATGATCTTGACTTCGACATGCGGATGAACACGCCCCACGGTGCCTACGCGATCCTCGAGCGCGTCGTCCATCCGGCTCTGGAACGACAGCGGACTGGTTTCGGTCATGCCGTAGCCGATCGTGACCTGCGGCATGTGAAGGTCGGTGATCACCCGACGCATCACTTCGATGGGACAAGGCGCGCCTGCCATGACACCCGTGCGAAGCGCACTGTAGTCGTGCCTGCCGAAGTCGGGGTGGTCGAGCATCGAGACGAACATCGTCGGCACTCCGTAAAGTGCCGTGCAGCGCTCCGCCGCGACGGTCGCCAGCGTCACCCCCGCGTCGAAGGACTCTGCGGGGAACACCATCGTCGCGCCGCTCGCCACGCAGGCGAGTGTGCCCATGACCATGCCGAAGCAATGATAAAGCGGAACGGGGATGCAGACGCGGTCAGCCTCCGTGAAGCCCATCGCGCGAGCGTTGAACGTCGCGTTGTTGACGATGTTGTAGTGCGTCAGGGTGGCGCCTTTCGGCGAACCCGTTGTGCCCGAGGTAAACTGGATGTTGATCGCATCGTCCGGGTCGAGCCCGCTGCTGATTGCGTCCAGCCGCATGATCTGGGCCGGTCCGCCCATGGCCGGCACGTCATCGAAATTCAACATTCCCGCGGTCTTGTCCGAGCCCATGCGGATCACCGCCCTCAGCGCGGGAAGTCGCGCAGCGGTTAGCTTTCCGGGCTCGCAACGGTCGATCTCGGGCGCCAGCTGGCGGATCATGGAAATGTAGTCGGACGACTTGAAGGAGGCAGCCGTGACCAGCGCCTTGCAGCCGACCTTGTTCAGCGCATATTCGAGCTCCGAAAGTCTGTACGCCGGATTAATGTTGACAAGGACAACGCCGACGCGTGCGGTCGCGAATTGCGTGATCAGCCACTCCGGCCGGTTTGGCGCCCATATCCCGAGCCGGTCGCCCCGGTTGAGGCCGAGGCTCAGCAGCCCTCCTGCGAAGGCATCCACCTCGCGGTCGAGATCATAGAAGGTGTAGCGCTTGCCGAACTGCGGAAACACAGCGGCCTCGCGCGGACCGAAGCGCGATACCGTTTCGGAGAAGATCGCCGAGACCGTGGCGTGCCGCAGCGGGATTGTCCGATCGCCCGCGACATAGGATCTGCCGTCGACCGGCGCCAGTTGTGCGGCCGACGCGTCCACCGCATCGTTCCGGCCCCACAAGCTTGCCGACAGCCCACCCGCCATCGATTGCGACAAGATACTCATAACGGCCTCCCCGCCGACTACATGGCGCGCCAGTCTCCAAGTCCCTCGAATGCCGAGGCAGCGCGGTAGATCGTGCTTTCCGCGTAGTCGTCCGCGACCAGCATCATGCCGATCGGCAAGCCCTCGCTCATGCCGCACGGCACGTTCATTGCGGGAAAGCCCCCGGAATTGAATGGCGCCGTATTGCCAACCATCTCGAAGGCCCTCTGGACATACAGCTCGAGCGACGCGTCAAACGGCGGAATCGGCTGCGGCTTCATCGGAACGGTTGGGAGCACTAGGAGGTCGTACTTCCGGAACGCTGCCTGGTACTGGCCGCGAAGGCGGCGCATCAGGTTTTGGGCCTTGCCGTAGAAGCGGCCGCGGTAACGGGTCTGGAAATACTCACCGAGGAACATGCAGACCTTGAGACTGGACGACAGTTCGTCCGCACGGTTGCGCCAGTTGGCAAAGTGATCGGTCATGCTTGGGAGGAAGAGGCCGCGATAGTTGGTGCCGCCCCCGTTGCCGTGCATCATCATGTCCTGCAGGCCCTCAACCGTGATCGCGGTCCAAAGGTCGGCACCGAGATTGTGCCCGGGGATCGAGACTTCCTCGACCTCGGCGCCAAGAGCTTTGAAGCGTTCCGCCGCGGCCCGCACCTTCCGGTCGACATCGGCCTCGCTTTCCGGGCGGCCGAAACCTTCGCGCAGGATGCCGATGCGCAGGCCGCGACAGCCCCGGCCAATGGCGTCGCTGTAGCGCTCGACCTTGGGCTTGTACTGACGTGGGTCGAGCCCGTCCTGGCCAGCGATGACTTCGAGCAGCAGCGCATTGTCGGCGACGGTCCGGGTAACCGGACCGACATGGTCGATGGTCTGCTCGACACCCATCACGCCGGTATAGGGAACCAGGCCATGCGTGGGCTTCATGCCGTAGACGCCGCAGTTGGCCGACGGGATACGTATCGATCCGCCCTGATCCCCGGCAATCGCCATGTCGACCTCGCCGATGGCGACCAGCACGGCGGAGCCGCTCGACGATCCGCCGGCCATGTATCCCCGCTTGTACGGGTTGTGGACCGGTCCGGTCGCGCTCGTATGGCTGCCGCCCGACAGGCAGAGATTTTCGCAGGTCGACTTGCCGACGATGGTTGCGCCGGCATCGAGCATGCGCGTGACGACCGTGGCGTCGATCTCGGGCGTATATCCTTCCATGATCGCCGACCCGTTCATCATCGGCACGCCCGCCACGCAGACCGTGTCCTTGACGACGATCCGCTTGCCGGCGAGCGGACCGCTCGACGCGCCGCGAATATCGGTCTTGTAGTACCAGGCGTTCAGGCTGTTTTCCGAACCGCCCGGCCGATACCCGGGAGAGCGGGGATAACGCACTTCCGGAAGGAAATCGTTCTCCGAGCTGATCCGGTCGTAGCCCTGGATGTAGGGTTCCATGATGCCGAGGTAGCGCGACAGCTCGTCATCGCCCATGGAGAAGCCCAGGGCTTCGCTCATGTCTCGCATCTGGTTCAGTGACGGGCGCTTGACGGTCATGACCTGGAACCTCGGTACGTCGCTTATGGATGGAGCGCTTTCTGGTCGCGCGTGAGCCTGCTGACCGGTCTGTCTGGACGCCGCGGGAACAGGCGACGAGCGGTGAGCAATGTCCGGCCGCGCGCCGTCGAACACCGGGATCCCAGCGCCGGCCGCAACAGGTCGCGCCTGCGGTGGCGCGGACGAGCCGCCTCCCCGCGTGCGCCGTGCGCCGCCAAGCCCGAGAAAAGCCTCGACCTGCGCCGGATCGGCAAGCTGGGCCGCATCCAGCTCCTCGGTCAATGCTCCGCGTTCAAGCACGACGACCCGATCCGACAGGGCGGCGATGAAATCGAAATTCTGCTCGACAAGAAGGATCGTCAGGCCGCGCTCCCGACGCAGCCTGATCAAGGTCTCCTCTATCTCCTCGATGATCGAGGGCTGGATGCCTTCCGTCGGCTCGTCGAGCAGCAGCAGCCAGGGCTCGCCAACGAGACAGCGGGCGAGCGCGAGCAGCTGCTGTTCGCCGCCGGAAAGCGATCCGCCGGGGCGGTCGAGAAGCCGCTCGATGCGCGGAAAGTCGCGCAGGGCGCGTTCGACAGCAGCACCCTCGTCCGACTCTCCATAGCCCTGGTAGGCGAGGCGCAGATTCTCACGAGTGGTCAGCTTCGGGAAGATGCCGCGCCCTTGCGGAACGTAGCCCATGCCGCGATGCGAGCGCATGTGAGGCGGCTGCCTCGTCACATCCTCGCCTGCCAGGGAGATGGAGCCGCCGGTCACCGGTATCATCCCCATGACGGACTTGAGCAGTGTCGACTTGCCCATGCCGTTATGGCCGAGGATGCCGACGATCTCTCCTTGAGCGACGTTCAGATCAATGCCGCGCAGTACCGGAATCCGCCCGTAGCCTGCGGACAGCGACCTGATCTCGAGTGCTTGCTGAGTTGTCATCAGGTCAATTCTTCCGTCCGAGATAGACTTCACGGACGCGTGCGTCGGCCATGACCTTGTCGACCTGGTCCTCCATCAGTATCCGACCCTGGGCAAAGACCGTGACCAGGCCCGCGATCGACCGGATGAACTGCATGTCATGCTCGACGATGACGACGGCCGCATCGCGGCTGATGTCCGTGACGATCTCTCCGAGCGTGGCTATCTCGGCTGCGGTCAGGCCAGCCGCCGGCTCGTCCAGCAGGACCAGCCAGGGCCGCGACGCAAGGATCATGGACAGTTCGACGCGCTGGCGTTCGCCATGGGAAAGGCTTCCGACCACGCTGTTGGCGAGCGAGGATACGGCCAGCCGCTCCATGGCTTCCGCAACCCGCGACGCCACGCCGTCCGCCGCGGTGACGCGATGCGCCGCAAGCCAGACATTCTCGCGAACGGTAAACCCGTCCAGCACGCTCGGGACCTGGGTCTTGATGCCCACGCCGAGCCGCGCGACCTGATGCGGATCCCAGGTGGTCGTCTCGTGACCGTTGATCCAGACTTCGCCGGACGTCGCTTTCAGCATGCCGGTGATGCATTTGAAGAACGTGCTTTTGCCGGCACCGTTCGGGCCGATGAGGCAGCGCAACTCGTTGCGCCGCAGCGAGAAGTCGACATTGTCGACGGCGGTGACGCCACCGAACCGCATCGTCAGGCCGCGCGTCTGAACGACACTGTCAGACATGAGCGCGCTCCGCGGGCGACGCGCCCGGCCTGCGCCTGGTCCCACCCGTCTGCGGGCGTCGGTAGGAGCGCCGCAGCGCGGTGCCGAGCGTCGGCACGACGCCACGCGGCATCAGAAGCACGCACAGAATGAGTATGGCGCCGAGCACCAGCGTATTGTCGATGACGGATTGCTGGCCAAGCGCAAACTTCAGATAGGCAAGTATCATGGCGCCGATCACGGGGCCGACCAGCGTCCCCAGCCCGCCGACGATGCACCAGATGATGATTTCCGCCGACTGCCCCAGCGAGAACATTCCCGGCGTCACAATCTCCGCCCAGGATGCGTAGAGCGTGCCGGCCAGCCCAGCTATCGCGCCGCCGATCGAGAACAGCAGCGTCTTGCGTGCGCGGGCATCATACCCCAGCAATTCGACCCGGAGTTCGTTCTCCCTGATGGCCGTCGCGATGCGCCCGAACGGGCTCGCGAGCAGCCAGCGGACCAGCAGGTAGACGATGAGCAGCGCCACCGCGGTGAGATAATAATACGCGTCCCCGATGATGTAGGCCGACGGGTCGCCCGGCACATTGAGCGTCTGGAATCCCGGTATGCCGTTGAAACCGCCGAGCCGAGCCGTTCCGATCACATACTCCGGTCCGGCGGTCGAATTCATGAAGCGGAAGAACAACAGCGTCACCACCAGCGTGATTACGCCGAGATAGACGTCTGACAGCCGCCCGTAGAACATCATGGCGCCCAGCGCCGCGGCGAACAGGAATGGAATGGCGATGCCCAGCAGAAACGGCACGGTGCTCTCGCCGATGTTGATCGCGGCGATCGCGTAGGTGTAGGCGCCAAGCCCGAAGAAGGCTGCCTGGCCGAAACACAGGATGCCGCCGAACCCCCAGATCAGCCCCAGGCTCAAGGCGAGAATTCCGTAGATGACCAGCAGGGTCAGCGTGTACGTCCCGATCAGTGCCGGCGCGATGGCCAGGACGATGGCCGACACGATCGCCACCAGCAGCGCATGCCTCATCTCGCCGCGCATCGTCACATCGCCCCCCGGAAGAAGCGGCTGGTTATTCCCTGCGGGAGGAGCCTGAGGAGGACGACTGCGATGAGGAGCAAGGCGATCTCGCCAACCATCGGGGTGGTGGCAAGCGTGAAGATCTGCGACGTGGCGCCGAACAGAACGGCGCTCGAAACGAGACCGGCGATGACGGAAGCGCCGCCGGAGATGACCGTTATGAACGCCTTCGCGATATACGCGCTGCCGATCGTGGGGACCAGGCCGAGCAGCGGCGCGAACAGGCCGCCGGCAAGCCCGGCAAGCGCGGAACCGGCGAAGAACGTTAGCATATAGACCCGCTCGGGATTGTAGCCGAGGGCCGACGCCATCGATGGATTCTGCATGGCGCCTCTGGCCACGAGGCCGGCCCGCGTCCCGGCGAGAACGGCGAACATCGCGACCAGAATCGCGACCGCGGCCAGGATGATGAAGAAGCTGTAGCCGTTGACCTGATACCGGCCGATGGCAAAGCCGGGAATAGGTGGCGATATCCCGGTCGTGGTGTTGCCGAAGATCATGCTGGCGAGGCCGATAAGAAGAAGGCTCAACCCCCAGGTCGCGAGCATCGTATCGACGAGCCGTCCATAGAGACGACGGATGATCAGCCGCTCGACGATGACGCCGAGCACGCCAACCACGAGCGGCGCGACGATCAGCATGGCAATGTAGATGTTGATGCCCGACTTGACGGCAACGATGGTGGCGTAGCCGCCAACCATCATGAACTCGCCATGCGCGAGGTTGATCACGCGCATCATTCCGAACACGACCGCCAGGCCGGAGCTGATGACCACAAGGCTGGCGATCGCGTACAGGATTTCGACCGCGAAGATTGCCGCAAGATCCATTGCGTTAGTTCCGCTGGTTCATTCGGGGTTCGGTTGACGAAGGGGCGCCGGAAATCCGGCGCCCGATACGAGATCAGATCTTGATCTCGTACTGCGTGTTGTCGTCAGGGTTGGCTGCGAGGTCGCAGACGCCCTGCGTATCCGACGGCTGGCGCTGCGTGAAGCTCTCGAGAACCTTGAGCTTCTGGCCGGACATCTCCATCAGGTGAACGTCGAGAACCGCGTGATGTGTCTTCGGATCGATGAGCACCTTGCCGCCGGGGCCCTCGAACGACAGGCCGCTTTCGATCGCTCCAATGAGCTTGTCGCGTCCGACATCACCCGCCTTTCGCACCGCCTCGGCCCAGACATGGATGCCTTGGTAATGCGACACCGCGATCTCGTGGATCTGGTCGGTGTTGCCGTATTTGGCGGTCCAGGCCTTCAGGAATGCCTCGTTGGCAGGCGAAACGATCTCCGGCGAGTAGTTGTAGGCGACCAGGATGCCGTCGCCTTCCTCAGCGGTGAGCACCTTGTGCTCGTTGCCAATTCCGATCGTCGTGGAAGCCATTGGGATCTTGGACTTCATGCCGGCAGCGGCCCACTGGCGGAAGAACGAGAGATGGGGGCCGCCGACGAGAGCAGGCACGACGATATCCGGCGCGGCGCTCTGGATCTTCGCAATGGTCGATCCGAAGTCCGCAACGTCGAGCGGGAAGAAGTCGGTCTGCACGACCTCGCCACCGGCATCCTTCGCGAACTTTTCGATCCAGCGCGCGGTGATCTGGCCGTAATTGTAGTCGGCAGCCAGCACGTAGATCTTCTTGCCCCACTTCTTGATCGCGGCCGGAATGAGGACCTCGACCTGCTGCGAAGGCGTGACACCGATGACGGTGATGTTGCGGTCGCAAACGCCGCCCTCGTAGAGCACGTTGTAGAAATAGGGCACGCCGGACTTGCGCAGGGTCTGGCGGATCGCCTCGCGGGAGGCGGAGAGGATGCCGCCGTGGACGACGTCAACCTTGTCGACACGGGCCAGCTGCTGGCCGTACTGCGTATAGAGGGCCATGTCGGACTGCGTGTCGTAGGCGACGATCTCGACCTGACGGCCGAGCAGGCCGCCCGCGGCGTTGATTTCGTCGACAGCAAGCCGCAGCGCCATATCCATCGGCTTGCCGTAGGCGTCGAACGCACCGGATGTGTCCAGGATCGAGCCGAGCTTGATCGGATCGGCCGCCAGACTCTTGCCGGCACTTGCTCCCAATATTCCAGCACCGGCAATTGCAGCCGAACTGGCCAAGAAAGTCCTTCTGTTGATCATGACATCTTCCCCTGTTGATTATTGTCAGAACGCTATTTCTGCTGATCGTCCGTGGGTTTCTTCGACCGTATCGAAGGCGCGGCCCTGGCAGCCGCGTCGGCCGTGCGACCAGCCAATTGGGAGTCGAAGTCGAGACCGATCTCGTCGCCGATCTTCTTCATGAAAGGCAGCTGAACCGACATTCCGAGGATCGAATCCAGGGCCTGCCCGAACACCGAGCCGTCGCCGCCGGCACCGCCGCCGCCATTGCCGAGCCCACTGATATGGTTGATCCGGATGGATTCGATCTTCTCGACCGGCTTCATCATCTGGGTGGCGATCTCGGGCAGCTTGTCGACCTTGTGCATCTCGACGCGCGCCCTCAGCACCGCATCGCTCTGCCGGTTCTCGGCCTCGATCTGAGCGGACCTGCCGGAGGCCTCGGCGACCAGCCGGTCGCGATCCGCATTGGAGCGCAACTGCACCGCTTCGCTTTCCGCCTTGGCGATCGATATGATCGTACCGACCTTGGACTTGACCCTGGCGTCGTCGGTTTCGCTCTCCTGAGCGACCTTGAGCACGGCCAGCTTGCGCGCGCGCTCCGCCGCCGCGATGTCCTTGGTGGTCTGGACGCTCTCCTGCGCCTCCACCAGCTTGCCGCGGGCGCCTTCCACCTTTGCCTGCTCGATCGATTCCTCGCCACGTTTCGCGGCAAGCACGATAGCATTGTCGATCTTGGCCTTCTCGACTTCGAGCAGCGCCTGCATCTCGCGGCGGCGCAGGTTGAGGTCGCGCTCTATCTCCGCCTGCTTGATCTCGCCCACCTTGGCGATCTGCAGGGCTTCGGAGTGACGCGCCGCCTCGGTCTTGCTCGTTTCCAGTTCGGTGTTCGAATTGATCCGTTGGCGTTCGATCTCGAGCCGATTGGCGATCTCGTATTCCTGCTGCTCGCGCTCGAAGCGCAGCCGCTCGCGCGTCTGCTCCAACTGACGCTTCCGTACCGCTATGTCGGATTCCGCTTCAACGTCGACGCGCGCCTTGCGGTTCTCCGCCACGACTTCGGCCAGTCTGCGCATGCCGACGGCGTTGAAGGCGTTGGTGTCGTCCAGCGAAGAGAACGGCGTCTGGTCGAGCAGGACCAGGGAGACGAAATCCACGACCAGCCCTGAACGGGAAAGGTCGCCGCGCAGGCGTTTGCCGACTGCATCCGAGAATCCGCTCCGGTCCGCATGAAGTGCGTCCATCGTGCGCAGCGCGACTTCGGCCTGCGCTGCGTCGATCAGCTTGCCCTCCAGCAGCGACTGGATCTCGTCGTCGCGGAACGACTTCGCTCCCAAGGCCTGGGCAGCTACGGCGATGCCCGCGGGATCGGGATCGACGCGGACCTGAAACTCCATGCCTATATCCACGCGGAGGCGATCTTCCGAGATCAGCGCCTTCGAGCCGCTGCGATCGATGCGGAGCCGGATCGACCGCATGCTGATACGCTCGACCCGATGCAGGATCGGGAGTGCGAACGCACCGCCATCGACGATGACCTTGCGACCGCCCGCACCGGTGCGGATCAGCGCGACGTCCCGGGAGGACTTCACGTAGTATCGATTGAGGAAGAGAACGGCGATGACGACCGCGACGACAAGCGCCAGGAATCCGAAAAACCAAACCACGCGGGTCCCCTTTTCCCCTCATTATTTGAATTGGAAAATACCTAGCCCATATTGTTTTCCATTTCAAGCAATTGTTTTCCGTTTCAACTTTTCAGGGCGTCGTTGCGCAGACGCAGGCAGCCGCGGCAACGCCTCTGGCAACGAACGCGATGGCGTTCGGCGCTGAGGCGACTGAGGTTGCATGAACAAAACGAATTGGTGCCGGAGCCCGCGATGTCCCGGTTCAAGCGGCGCAATGACGCGGTCGCCGATGCCGATGCGGCGGACTATCAGGTACGAGCGTGAGATAGCGCACCAGAGGGTGCCGGATAGATCCGAGCGGCTCAGACTGCGAGGACGCGGATCACTAGGCTAGCTGTTCGGTCACGCAGAACTGGACGCCGTCGGCGCGCGCCAGATAGACCGACGTGTCTTTCTTCGCGTTGGAATAGTAGCGGCCGTCGCGTGCGCTCTGATAGTCGATTGCCGCGCGTCTGGAATCGTCTTCTCGACGCATCATGGCGGAGTAGAAGTTCATCCCCTCGTATATGGATTGCCCGAACGAGTTGAGCATCGGCGGAGGTTTCCGCAGCCCCGCCTCATAGCGCTCCCTGAATGCAAGGTTCTGCTCGGTCTGCAACGAACTGAAATAGGCCGCCGAGACGAAGAGGCGCTTGGTGTTGGCGCTCTCGCTGGCGAGGAGCGAATTCTCTTCCAGCACGGTCGACAGGCGGAAGATGCGACGGTCGAGGTTCATCGCGCCAAAACTGCGGTTGAACTCCACGCCGTCCTGCCCGATCAGCGACACGAGGACGATATCGGGCCGGGATTTGGCGATGCGTTCCACCAGCCAGGACGCGTCTTCGAGCCCGAACGGGACGTAGCCTTCAAAGACGACGTTTCCTCCCGTTTCGGCAATGGTCCGCTTGGCGACTACGTGCGACATCCGCGGCCAGACATAATCGTTGCCGATGAGGGCCCAGCGCTTGACCTTGAGCGTGTCGGTCAGGCGCCGGATCGCGGGCACCAGGTTCTGGTCAGGCGTGTCGCCTATGGTGAACACGTTCGGCGAATGCTCGTTACCTTCGTAATGCGGCGTGTAGATATGCGGCACCCTGCCCGCGATGATCTTGTTGAGCCGCTGCCGGACGGAACTCACGCTCATGCCGACAACGCCGGAGATCTCGCCATTGTCCAGCAGCTCGTTGATCTCCCGTTCGAGCGTATGAACGGTGTCGGCATCCGAATTGAGGAAAATCGGCTCAAGGGGAAGCCCGTTTATGCCGTCGGCAGCGTTGATTTCGCCGATAGCGACCTGTGCGCAGGAGATACACGAGGGACCCCAGATCCCTGCAGAGCCGCCTATCGGAACCAGCACCGCCACGCGATGCGTCTCGTCGCCGCGTTCCCACGGCAACAGGCCGGCCCGTGGACCGCTGATCCGTGCCTTAGGCACCGAACAGTCGACTGCCTCCATCTTGGCCTGCACCCTTCCCCCGGGTAATTGACCACATTTATTTTCCAACTAAAATATTCTACTATCGAAGGCAAATCAATCGCCGAAACGCGAACCGTCACCAGGGAACGAGAAGCGCACGAAATGCTGAAGTCCGACCTCAATAGGGATCTGTCATACCTGATCGCGGGCGCCCATCGCCGTCTGTACGCGAAGCTGGAACGCGTCGTTCAGAAGGAAGGTCTGACGGTGGAACAGTGGCGCGTGCTGGAGGCCCTCAGCGAACGAGACGGATTTTCGATGGGAGAATTGGCCGAATTGGTGCTGATGAATCATCCGGCGTTGACCAAGCTTGCGGACAGAATGGTTGCCGACGGTCTCATCCACCGGGTGGCGGACACGTCCGACCAGAGGCGCGTTCTGGTTCACAATACCGAGCGCGGCAACGCGTTCTTCCTGCGCGTCGAACGCAAGGTCGCTGCACACAACAAACATCTGGAGCAGGTGATTGGAGCGTCCAAGGCCGCAGCGCTGCGGGCCCTCCTCGAAGATCTCGCGAGCGAAGAACTCGAAGGGGCACGAGCCTAGCTACCGAGCCTGCTCGACAGTCTGAGAGCGACTGCTCATCGTCTTTCCGACCGTCGGGCTCCCGCTTCTGCGTTGACAGCGCCGCAATAGGCCTGCTGCCGGCTTTTCAGAACTTGGCCGTGTCGCGCCGCCGGCGAGGCGGGCGCCCGCGACGAGGTCTGGACGCCGCGCTGTTACGATCCGAGCACCAACACCTGCATCGTCTCGGCGCCGGAGATCGAAAGTGGATCAAATCCTGCGGCCGGTTTCCTCATCGAAGAACAGGATGCGGTTCGGATCGAGCCTGAGCTGGACCCTATCGCCCGGCTTTAGCGCGACGCGGTCGCGGAACAGACAGCGCATGGTTTCCTCTTCCGACCTGCCGAGGATAAAGGTCTCGGATCCAGTCGGCTCGGTCACCGTGACGGCGAGGCTTACGGCGCCTGCCGGGTCGATCGCGACGTGCTCCGGCCTGATGCCGAGCACGCCGCGCCGCCTTGGAGTGCCGGCCGGAACGCGTTCGAGCGGGATGATGATGCCGCCGTCGGTTTCGAACACCGCCCTGTCTTCGGTACGGAAGGAGCCGGGATAGAGATTGATCGCCGGCGAGCCGATGAACCCGGCGACGAACATGTTGTCCGGCTGGTCGTAGATTTCCAGCGGCTGGCCGATCTGCTCGACGATGCCGTCATGCATGACGACAATGCGGTCGGCCATTGTCATCGCTTCGATCTGGTCGTGGGTGACGTAGATCGTCGTTGTCTTCAGCCGCTGGTAGAGTTCCTTGATCTCGGCGCGCATTTGCACGCGCAGCTTGGCGTCGAGGTTGGAAAGCGGCTCGTCGAAAAGGAACACCTGGGGATCGCGGACGATTGCACGGCCCATGGCGACGCGCTGGCGCTGGCCGCCCGATAGCTGTCGCGGGACGCGCCCGAGCAGCGGCGTCAGCGACAGGATGTCCGCCGCCTTGTTCACCCTTTGCTCGATCTCGCGTTTCGAGACGCCCTTCAGCTTCAGCGAGAAGGCCATGTTCTCGGCGACCGTCATGTGCGGGTAGAGCGCGTAGTTCTGGAACACCATCGCGATGTCCCGGTCCTTCGGCGCCACGTTGTTGACGACCTTGGCTCCTACGCGGATCTCGCCGCCGGTAATCTGCTCCAGGCCCGCGATCATCCGTAGCAGCGTCGACTTTCCGCAGCCGGACGGCCCTACCAGTGCGACGAACTCGCCGTCGCGGATATCGATGTCGATGCCCTTGACGACTTTGACGGAGCCGAAATCCTTGCGGACATCGACGATCTGGACCGTAGCCATGACGTTACCTTTCAGTTCCTTCGCGATCCCGCACCCTTCGGGCCGGCTGGGTTCGCAGTTATGGTTGGGGTTCGGGCGGGGATGTCGCCGACGAATACCGCCTGGGCCACATCCTCGCCGCCGAGCGCCGCCGTCATGGCGCGCGCGGCCGCGCGGACTTCAGTCGCCACCAGCGCGACGTGTTCTGGAGCTTCGAGCGCGATCGGCTTGACCATCGACACGCCGATCGCGCCGATCGCTTCGCCGTCGCGTCCGATGACGGGCGAAGCGACGCAGTAGAGGACTCCGTTATACTCGCCGTCGTCATAGGCGATCCCGTCCCGGCGCACCGCTTCGATCGTCCGCTCCAGGGCCGCGCGATCGGTGATCGTGGTAGCGGTGTGGCGTTCGAAGCGCATGGCCGCAACCAGCGCCTCGCGCCGCGCCGTCGGCTGGAATGCGAGCAGGGCCTTGCCGAGCGCCGTGCAATGAAGCGGCTCGAAGACGCCCACCCGGTTCTGCACGACGATCGTGCCGCGCGAACCGATGTAGTCGAGCAGCAGCGCGCGGTCCTTGGTCAGCACGCCGAAATGGCCGCTCTCGTTGGTGCGGGTCACGAGTTGCTCGAGATAGGGTCGAGCCGTCGCGACGAGGTTGACGTCCTGCCCGATCGTCGCGGCCCACTGCAGCAGGCGGCCGCCGACCGTATAGTTCTTGCGAAGCGGATCCTTGGCGACAAGGCTGTTGCGCTCCAGGGTCTGCAGCAGGCGGAAGGCGGATGCTCGATCCATGTCGAGGTCGCGCGCGATGTCGGCAAGCCGGAGCGGCTCGGCAGATTGCACGACCATGTCGAGGATCTGCAGGCCGCGCTGCAAGGACTGCACAGTGCCGGCGGAGGACCCCCCGTCCGGCTGGGCAGCCTTCTCTTCAATCTGGCCGAGTTCTTCCTGCATCGCTTTCGCTCCGGTTTTCACCGGCGACATTCGCTCATAGTCGTGCTCCCACCGCAACATCTTCTAGAGGTCCTGCCGGCGGTAGGTTTGCTGAACCTCTTCAACCCAGTTGCCTACGTTCCACCTCCCATAGGCGCCGAGCCCCGCGCGGGGATCGCTGCCAAAATAGACGGGCACATGGACGAAGGAGAGGCCGTCATAGGCGAAGGCCTCGGCCAGCGCCGCGTGCAGGGATTCGCGCGTGTCGCCGCCGCTCAGCGCCCGGATGCGCCGCACCGCTCCGGCGAGCGCGACATAGTCGATCTCCACTCCGTCGCTGGTGGCGAACTCGACGCCGTATTGCTCCAGCTGCAGCGACGAGATCGCCGCCATCCGCCGGTTGTCGAGCATGACGATGGTCCCGCGCACGCCGTGCTCGATTCCGTCGATCAGGATCTGCGGGTTCATCATGAACGATCCGTCGCCGGTAATCGCAACCACGCGCTGCGGCCGCTCGGCGATACCCGAGGCGACCAAAGCGCTCACCCCGAAGCCCATGTAGGAGGCGCCGGTCTCGGTGATGGTTCGCATCGGTTCGTCGTCCTGGGCGAGCTGAAAGCCGTTCGCCTGGACGTCGCCGGCGTCGAAGAGGCAGGTCGCGCTGGCATCCCGCGCCATGCCCAGAATCACATCCAGCGCAGCAGGCTGGACCAGCACCGGCCGGCGCCACACCGTGTCGTGGAGCGGCGGGCAGCTGGTCGCCACGGCGCGAATATCGCGCCAACGCGCCTTGTTCTTCGCACTCACTTCATGCCATTCGGCCGCCTCGGGCGGAGGCCGGCGCGACAGGGCGTCGGCCAGCTTCGCCGCAACCTTGCCGATGTCGCCGGGCAGCATGACCGTCCGGTTGTAGTGCGCCGCATCGGCGAGATCGCCATTGATGTTGATGACCGCCTCGACCGACGGATACCCAATGCCGGAGCAATCGGCCTGGCACACGGAGCGCGTTCCGACGGCGATAAGAAGATCGGCGCCTTCCATCGCCCCGTTCCCGGAATAGGAACCCTTGCTTCCTCCGACATGCATGTTGCGCGGGTCGTCGTCGCGCAACACCCCGAGCGACCCCGGCGACAAGACGACGACGCCGTCGACGGCGTCGGCAAGCGCCCGTATCTCCGCCGCGAAACGCCGCGTCCCGCCGCCGGCCTTGATCACGATGCGGCGGTGGCGATGGACAAGGTCGATTGCCGCGGCAAGCGCTGCGTCGTCGGCGACCACCGTCGCCGGCGGCGCGAACGGCTCGGGCAGGCTGGCGAGCCGCAGACCGCGGATCGTCTGCGGCTGCACGTTGATAGGCAGGAGCAGGTAGAACGGCCCGGCGAAATGGGGATGGTTCACCCTGATCGAGCCGCGGCGCAGCGCGGCGCGCAGCGCCTCCGGCGTGTGCAGTACGTAGCTCTCGCCCATGATAGCCGTCAGCTGCCCGTAGAGCCCCTGCTGGTGCTTGGGGATCTGTTGCATGTTGAAGCCTTCGTCATGGGTCGTCTCGTCCCCATAGATGTGCCAGACGCCGACGCCGTTCGACGCGGCGGCGAGCGATCCGGCCATGGCCTGCAGCGCGCCCGGGCCGATGGAGGTCACCACAGCGACCTGTTCGCCATACTGCCAGCGTAGCGCGGTCGCCGCGTGCGCCATCGCTACCTCGTTGCGAAATGCATGGACGGACAGCGCTCCAGCGCCGGCATAGATACGCAGGACCTCTGCGATATCGGTAGAGCCGTGACCGAAGACGGAGAGGAACTTGCGCACGCCCTGCTTGAGCAGCCCGAGGACCAATGCCTCGGATACGGTGCAGTCGATCGCTTCCGGGATAAGTCCCGAGGCAATTGCCCCGTCGACCCCGCCCGTCCCGGCCACCGCGCGGGCACGCTCGATGATCGCGCCGCCGCCGGCGGAAGCCTGATGCATGGTCTCGGCCATGTCCTCAGCGCTCCGGGTCGCCGTGGGTGATGAGCCGCCCGTCGCGCGACGAGCGGTCGAACATGTGGAAAAGCTCGATGACCCGGCGGCCCTCCGGGCCGGGGAGGATCTGCTGCGGCTCCCGACCCTTGAGTACGTCGATGAAATGCAGGGTCGACAGGCGGAAGCTCTCGCCCCAGTCGTCCTCGATATTGTGCCAGGCACGCACCTCACCATCGCGATAGAGCGTCAGCGCGGGCTCGTCGAGCAGGCGGTCGGAGCAGCGGTGGACGGTGATCAGGCCGTTCTCGCCCTGAATCTCGAACTTCTCGTGGCTCGCATAGTAGTCGGTGCGCACCTTCATCTGGAGCGCGAGGCTGACGTCCCACATTGCGTGGATCGGCGGCTCCTTGTGCCGCCAGACCAGTGTCGCCGGCGCGTCGAGCAGCGGGCCCGCCGGAATGCGGGTCTCCTCGATCTGGGCGTAGCAGTCGCGCACGTCGCCGAACATCCACAGCGCGACGGCCATCATGTGGTGGCCGTGGTCGAACACCAGCGGCCCGCCCTGCTTCTTCTCGCCGAGCGCATAGCGCCAGGCATTGGCTTCCGGCGCGACGTGCCAGGCGCTTGAGCGATCGCCGATCACGACCTTCATGCGGAAATGCTTTGGCGCGCCGATCGCGCCCGAGAGCATCAGCTCACGCGCCTTCACCAGCGGCGGGTAAAAGACGAAGTTCTCGAATACCTTCAGTCGCTTCCCGGTACGCTCCGATGCGGCGATCATCGCGTCGCATTCCGCCGTGGTCATCGCCATCGGCTTCTGCACACTGACATGGGCGCCGGCTTCCATGGCCGCCACCGCCATCTGCTCGTGCAGGGGGTGCGGCGACAGGATGTCGACGAGGTCGAGATCGAGGTCGAGGAGATCTTCGTAGCTGGTGACGCCGCGCGCGCCGGGAAACAGCGCCTGGCGATGGGCAATGGACTCCGGACGGATGTCACACAGCCCGACGACTTCGACATCGTCGTTGCCGAGATAGCCGAGGCCGTTGAGATCGAAGATGCGGCCGAGGCCGGCGATGCCTACGCGTAGCGGTCTGCTCATGGACGTGGTGATCCGTGTTGCTCTTGGATTTTCGGATTACTTGACCGCGCCCATGGTCAGACCCCTGACCATGTACCGGCCCGCGAAATAGAAGAAAATGAACAGCGGGATCATCGACATGAAGGATGCCGCCGCCATCTCGTTGTAGAAGGTCTGGTGATCGGAGTTGTAGCCGGCGATCGCGATCGGCAGCGTGTCGGACGAGCCGCGCGACAGGATCGAGGCGAACATGAACTCCACGTAGCTGGCCAGGAAGACGAAGCAGGCCGCGACCGCCACGCCCGGAGCGGCGAGCGGCAGGATGATGTAGCGCAGCACCTGCAGCACGCTGGCGCCATCGATGAGCGCGGCCTCCTCGAGTTCGATCGGGATGCCGTCGATGAAGCCCTTCAGCAGCCAGATCGCCAGCGGCAGCGACAGCATGATGTGGACCAGCGACAGGCCGATATGCGTGTCGGCAACGCCGTAGGCGTTGATCATCAGGTAGATCGGCACGGCGAGCGACACAGCCGGCGTCATGCGGATAACCAGAAGCGCGTTGAACAGCACGTTCAGCGTCGTCGAGCGGCCGCGCGAGAAGACGTAGGCCGCGCCGAAACCGAGCACCGTGCAGCCGACGACGGTGAGGCCGGCGACGACGAAGGAGTTGAAGATGTTCGGCAGTATCGAATAGTTCGCCGAGATGCCCTTGGCGCCGCTGCCGAACAAGGCCGAAGCGTAGGAATCGAGCGTCAGCACATCCGGGAAGCTGAAACGGCGCGGGATGTGGCCGGGCGTCGTCAGCGAGACGAGGAAATACCAGGCGAACGGGAACAGCGTCCACAGCGCCGCGAGCGCGGCGAGGAAGAGGAGGCTGGCGCGGTATGTGAAGGAGCGGTTCATTGGGCCTGTCTCCTCCGGAACGCCAGGAACAGGATCATCACGGTGAGCGGGAAGATCATCGTGATCACGGCGAGCGCGCTCGCCTTTCCGAAGTCGAGGTTCTGGAAGGCGGTCTTGTAGGTGGCGAGGTTGAGCGTCGTCGACGAGGTGCCGGGCCCGCCATTGGTCATGATCCACAGGTAGTCGAAGGCCCGGTAGGTATCGAGCGTCTTGATGGTCAGGGCGATGACGATGACCGGTTTCAGGAGCGGGAAGGTGACGTGGCGGAACACCTGCCATGCATTGGCCCCGTCGACGCGGGCGGCCTCGATCGGCTCCTGCGGCAGCGACTGCAACGCGGCGAGCAGGATCAGGTAGATGAACGGCGTCCAGCCCCAGATGTCGGTGACCATGACGAGGAAGAAGGCGGCGTCCGAGACCATCCACGGATAGGCCTGAAAGCCGAGCGCGATCAGGATGTGGTTCACCCAGCCGTAGTGCTCGGTATAGGCGAAGGCCCACATGACGCCTGCGGCGGCCGGGATGAAGATCATCGGCGCGATGGCAATGTGACGGAAAGCGCGGCCGAAGCGTTCGGAGAAGGCGTCGGCGAGCGAGACCGTCAGGAGCGCCATGCCGAGGCCCAGGCCGAAGGACACGCCGACGCAGATCGCCGTATAGAGCAGCGTACGGCCGAGCGTGCGCCAGGTCTCGGCGCTCGAGAGAAGTTCGGTGTAATTGCCGAGCCCTATCCAGTCGTCGATGCCGTAGGCGATCTGGAAATCTCGCAGGCTCAACGAGATGACCTTGTAGATCGGATAGGCATAGAAGACGGCAATGTAGAGGAAGGGGAGCGCCAGAAGCGCTCCCAGGAGGTATTGGCCGAGCCTGTCTGTGCGGGCTACGGAACTAGCCATGTGGATCACTTGATGTATCCGGCCGCGGTGAGGGTCTTTTCGATCTCGGCGACGTAGCCGTCGACGAACTGCTCCGGCGTGATCTTGTTGGCGATCACCTCGGTGTAGAGCTCGACGCCCTTGGTACGAGGCTGCTGCGACATTTCCGGAACCTGCGTCGTGATCTTGGCCTCGACGAAGGCGTCATAGAGCGCACGCGGGTTGATGCCACCTGGCTCGACGGCCGTCCGGTAGGCGAGGTCCTTGATCGGGGGCAATTGGCCGGCGGCCATCTCGATCTGCGGATGCTCGTTGAGAATCCACTTGATGTATTCCCAGGCCGCATCGGGGTTCTTGGAGTCCTTCGGGATGCCCATCATCCACCAGGAGCTGTAACCGCCCTTCGGTTCGCCGGCGAAGGAGGGGAAGCGGAAAGCGCCAACCGGGCCGACCTGCTTGATGTTCTCCGGCTTCTGCATGAAGCTCCAGTAGTCGGACAGCCAGCCATAGGCCATCGCCGACGAACCCGAGAGGAAGAAGTCGGAGACCTGGCCGGTCTGGAAGTTGGCCGAGTCCGGATTGACGATCTTGTCCTTGTGGATCGAGCCCTGCATGAAATTGAGGACGTCGATCGCCGCCTGGCGTCCCTCGGGCGTCTTCATGGTCGGCTTGTAGTCGGCGCCGAGCAGGTCGTAACCGGCGTCGCTGTAGTAGCCGAGGAAGGCCGCATAGCCCTGGCCGCCGCCCCAGTTCGTCGTCAGGCCGTAGAGATTCTTGTCGGGGCGAGTGAAGAACGCCGCGATGTCCTTGACCTGCTGGATGGTGGTCGGCGGGGCGAGATCGTAGCCGTACTTGGCCTTGAATGCCGCCTGCTCTTCCGCGTTCTCGAACAGGTCCTTGCGGTAGTAGCCGATCTGCGCATTGGCGTGGAACGGCATGAAGTAGTGCTGGCCATCGGTGTTCTTGACGCCCTTCTGCGCCGGGAACACCCAGTCCTCGAACTTGTCGACGCTGCCCCACACGCCCTCGATGCGCTCCGTCATCGGCGTTAGGAAGCGAAAGAAGCTGCCGAACGAGGTCGCGTGCTGGGTGACGATGTCGTAGGTGCCGGTGTTCTGCGACACGGCTAGCAGCTGCTTCGAAGGAATGTCGCTGCCGGGGATCATGTCGTACTGGACCTTGATGCCCGTCATCTCCTCGAAGTTCTTCGTCAGTTCGACGGCCGGGGCGAAGCTCGCCCAGCCCTTCTGGGTGGGAACGTTGATGGTGGCACCCGCATAGGGCTTGCCCGCCTTCAGCGGCGGAAACGTGCCCTCGATAAATTCCTCGGCCCAGCCGGTCGCCGGCGCGATCATCGAAAGGCCGAGAACGGCGGCCGCGGCCGTTCTCGCCAACAGCGTCTTGTAGGACATTCCTCTTCTCCTCCCGGGGTTTCGGTCCATGTGACGACGCCCCCGTGCATCGTCCAATTTGTTTTACTGCAAACAACAGACGTTGCGCTCAGTGAAATTACTGGTAATGTGAGGCTCGATCGCTGTCAAGGCGTCGTTTGCCTGCACCCACCCACGAAGAGATCGATGACCGACCATATGCTTCTCATCGCCGGCCATCGCCGGCCCTCCCGCGACGGCGCGACGCTGCCTGTGGTCAGTCCGGCCAGCGAACATCGCGTGGGCAGCATCGCGGCGGCGACGCGGACGGACCTCGACGACGCGCTGCGGGCGGCCGAGGCCGGACTCGTTGCGTGGCGCGCGGTGCCCGCATGGGAGCGAGCTCGCATCCTGCGCAGGACGGCTGACATCGTCCGCGAGCGGGCGCATGCGATCGCGGAGTGCATCACGCTGGAGACGGGAAAGCCGCTGGCCGAAGGACTCGGCGAAACCCTGGCCGCCGCCGACCAGTTCGAATGGTACGCCGAGGAGGCGAAGCGCATCTACGGACAGGTGATGCCCGGCCGGGCGGCCGGCCAGAGGCTCTCCGTTCTCTATGAGCCGGTCGGCGTCTGCGTCGCCCTCACCGCCTGGAACTTCCCGGCGCTGCTTCCGGCGCGCAAGCTCGCCGCGGCCCTGGCCGCCGGGTGCTCGGTCATTCTCAAGCCCGCCGGCGAAGCGCCGGGCGCGGCCTTCGCCCTGGCCGGTGCATGTCTCGACGCCGGCGTGCCCCCCGAGGCGCTGTCGGTCGTCACCGGCGATCCGGGCTTCGTCTCGGAGACGCTAGTCACCGCCCCAGTGGTGCGCAAGGTTAGCCTCACGGGCTCGGTGCGGGTCGGCCGGATCATCCTTCATCTGGCGGCTGAAGGCATCAAGCGCGTGACCATGGAACTGGGCGGCCACGCTCCGGTAATCGTCCATGAAGACGCCGATCCCGTGTCGGCGGCCGAGGCTCTGGCGGCGGCGAAGTTCCGCAACTGCGGCCAGGTGTGCATCTCGCCCAGCCGCTTCTTCGTCCATCGTTCGATCGAACCTGCATTCGCCGAGGCTTTCGCGCGGGTGGCGCGTTCGGCCGTGGTAGGCGACGGCGCCGAGGCAGGCATCACCATGGGTCCCCTGATCTCCCGCCGCTCGCTCGACCGCACGCTCGAACTCATCGACGACGCGGTCGCGCGCGGCGCCACGATCCTCGCGGGCGGAAGGCGGCCTCCGCATCTGAACGCCGGCCATTTCCTCGAGCCGACCGTCCTGCGCGACGTCGCGCCGGAAAGCCGCATCATGATCGAGGAACCTTTCGCGCCGGTGGCGCCCATCGTCGCGTTCGACGATCCAGCCGACGCCGTCGCACGCGCGAACGCCCTGCCCTTTGGCCTCGCTGGCTATGTCTTCACCAACGATCTGCAGCGCGCCCACGAGACGGTCGACGCCTTGGAGGTGGGAATGGTGGGCGTGAACGAAGTGCTGCTCGCTACCGCGGAAGGACCGTTCGGCGGCGTCAAGGAAAGCGGGTATGGGCGCGAGGGCGGCGCCCTGGGGATCCAGGATTATTTGTCGCCCAAATACGTGAAGCAGAAATTCGCCGGAGCAAGTCGATGAGCAACAGCAATGGAGGCGACCGTCCGTCGGGTTTCGCGCGCGGTCTGACCAACTACGGCGACCGCGACTTCGCGCTCTACCTGCGGCGATCGTTTGCCCGATCGATGGGCTATTCGGACGAGATGCTGGCGCGGCCGATCGTCGGCATCTGCCACACGCCGAGCGGCTTCAACAATTGCCACCGGCATTTCCCGGAACTCCTGGAGGCCGTCAAGCGCGGCGTTCTGGCAGCCGGTGGCCTGCCGCTCGAGTTCCCCGTGATCTCCCTCGGCGAGGTGTTCCTCAGCCCCACCAGCCTCAAATTCCGAAACCTCATGTCGATGGACGTGGAGGAGATGATCCGCGCCCAGCCGATGGACAGCGTGGTGCTTCTGGGGGGCTGCGACAAGACGGTTCCGGCACAGATTATGGGCGCCGTTTCGGCCGACATCCCCGCTGTTCAACTCGTCGCGGGCCCCATGATGACCGGCCGCTACAAGGGCGAACGTCTCGGCGCATGCACCGACTGCCGGCGCTTCTGGGCGCGCTATCGTGGCGGCGAGATCGACCAGGCCGAGATCGCCGCCGTGGAGGGGAACCTCGCCACGACGGCCGGCACCTGCGCGGTCATGGGCACGGCAAGCACCATGGCCTGCGTCGCCGAGGCGTTGGGCCTGGCGCTGCCCGATTCGGCCGCGATTCCTGCCGTCCACGCCGATCGTCTGCGCTGCGCGGAGGCTTCGGGCCGCCGGGCGGTCGGGCTGATAGGCTCCGACCTCACCCCAAGCCGCATCGTTACCGAACAATCCGTCGAGAACGCGCTGCGCGTCATCCTTGCCTTGTCGGGCTCGACCAACGCCATCCTTCACCTGGCGGCGATCGCCGGCCGCGCCGGCATCGCGTTGTCGCTCGAGCGTCTCAACGAACTGTCCGAGACGACGCCTGTTCTCGTCGACCTGAAGCCGGTCGGCGACAACTACATGGAGGACTTCCACGCTGCTGGGGGTCTCGACGCCGTCCTGCGCGAACTGAAGCCGCTGCTCCACCTCGACTGCATGACCGTCACCGGCGCGACGCTCGGCCAACGCCTGGAGGGTCGCCCGGCGATCGCCGCCGATCCGCGCGTGATCCATCCCGCCACCAATCCGATCTCCCCGGTTGGAGGACTGGTCGCATTGTTCGGCTCCCTCGCGCCAGGAGGCGCCATTCTCAAGCGCGCGGCCGCGGATCAGCGTCTGCTCGAGCACGAGGGGCGCGCGATCGTCTTCACCGGCCTCGACGATCTGGCACGGCGGATTGACGATCCCGATCTCGACGTGGAGCCGGACGATGTGCTCGTGCTCCAGAACGCAGGTCCGAGAAGTCCATCGGGCATGCCGGAAGCCGGCTATTTGCCGATCCCCAAGAAACTCGCCCGGCGCGGCGTCAAGGATATGCTGCGCATCTCCGACGCACGCATGAGCGGGACCGCGTTTGGGACCGTCGTGCTGCACGTTACGCCCGAGGCGACGCTCGGCGGGCCGCTCGCCGCGGTGCGCACGGGCGACCGCATCCGGCTTAGTGTTTCGCGGCGACGTATCGACCTGCTCGTCAACGCGGGCGAGATCGCATCGCGCCTGGCGCGACACGAGCCCGTCGAGACCACCGGCGGCCGTGGCTATGACTGGCTCTATCGCCGGCACGTGCTCCAGGCCGATCAGGGATGCGACTTCGACTTCCTGCAACAGAGGCCGTGAGTGCGGCAGGTCGAAATCACCTCGGCGCCCAGTCCTTGGGCCGTTGAAATCCGGAGGAAGTGCAATGGCGAGCCGCGGGCGGGCCATTCTTGCCATCGACGTTGGAACATCGGGTACGCGCGCCGGACTGGTCGCCGCGGACGGTACGGTGTCGTGCGTCAACCACACGCCGCTCGCCGTGTCGTCACCACGACACGGCGTCGTCGAGCAGGACGCCGATACGCTTCTGGATCGAACCCTGTCGGTCGCCCGTGCGACCATTGAACAGGCGAGGCGGGACGGTGTCGAGATCGTCGCGCTGGCGCTCGCGACACAGCGCGCGACCGGCGTGCTTTGGGACGGCCGGTCGGGAAAGGCGCTCGTCCCCGCGATGGTCTGGCAGGATACGCGCTACGCAAAAGAAATGACTGCCCTCGCGTCGGATTGGGACGCAAGGCTGGTGGCGGCGACGGGCCGGCCTGCCGGCGCCCGCTCCCTCTACCTGTGGGCCGCCCGGCATATTGAAGAAACGCCCGCCGTCGCCGCGGCGCGGGATGCGCGGCGGCTGCTGTTCGGCACTGTCGACACATGGCTGCAGTGGCATCTTTCCGAAGAGCGTCCACATGTCACCACCCCGACCAACGCCGCCTCGGCGGGCGCCTACCGGCTCGAAGAGCACGATTATCTGGACAGCTGGGTTGTGGCCCAGTCCTTTCCGCCGGAACTCCTGCCGGCGCTGCGGGAGGACGCCGACGATTTCGGCTGCACGGATGAGGCTCTGCTTGGACTTCGCGTGCCGATCCTGGCTTCCTGCGGGGATCAGAGCGGAGCGCTCGTCGGCCTTGGCTGCCATGAGCCGGGACAGGCGATGTGCGTTCACGGGACCGGCAGTTTCGTCTGGCTGGTGACGGGGGAACGGGTACCAGCGAAATCCGGCGCATACGAAACGACCTTCGCCACGGTTGGCTGGCGGTGCGACGGGCGGTCCCGTTTCGCGGTCGAGACCTACGCGGCGGCGACGGGATCGGCGCTCGACCGCCTGTGCTCGGAACTGCGCTGGTTCGAAAACCCGCGCGAGATCGGCCATCTCGCAGCGACAGTCGGCTCCGCCGAAGGACTGCTCTTTCTGCCTTCACTGACAGGGCTGCGTCAGCCTCGCATCGTTCCCGGCGCGCGGGGATCGCTCACGGGCCTTTCCCTGGCGCATGGGCGAGCGCACCTCGCCTACGCCGTCCTTGAGGGCATCGCCCACGCAGCGGTCAGTTGCGCCGAAGCCAACGCGGCATCAGCAGGCGTCCGCTTGCGCGAGATCGCCGCGGGCGGAGGGCTGTCCTCCAGCGATGTGTTGCTCGGCATCCAGGCCGATCTGAGCGGCGTCCCCATCCGCCGCATGGCAGACGCCGATCGTGCGACCCTGCGGGGAGCGGCCTTTCTCGCCGGCTCCCGCGGCCTGTTCTGGGACTGCCTGTCGGACGCGCGCGCGACGTTGCCGGAGGGCAAGGTCTTCACGCCAGGGATCGGCGCCGCCGAGAGGCAGGAAAGGCGGGCGCGCTGGGCCGCCGCCGTCGACGAGGAAATCGCGCACGTCTCGGCCGGCGTGCACGGCAGACAGGAGCAGGCATGCTGAACTTCCCGTGGAGGAGCCGCGAGAAGGACCGGTCGCGCATGATCCGCGCCGAGCCGTTGCGGCTCGTCAGGTCGGAGCAGCAGGACCGGCTCGCCTCCGAGACCTTCGATATCCTTGTGGTCGGCGGCGGTGTTACCGGCGCCTATTGCGCCTTCGACGCGAGCCTGCGCGGGTTTCGTGTCGCCTTGGTCGAGAAGGACGATTTCGCCTCCGGCACCTCGTCCAAATCGTCCAAGATGGTTCACGGAGGTCTGCGCTATATCGAACAGGGTAATCTCGGGCTGGTGCGCCGTTCGCTGCTGGAACGCCAGCGCCTGCGCCGCAACGCGTCGCATCTCGTGCAGCGGCTGCCGTTCCTGTTCCCGGTCCTGGAGCGTGACGGGATCTTCGACGCGCGCCTGGCGAAGGCGTTCGAAAGCCTGTTGTGGACCTACGATCTGGCGGGCGGCTGGCGGGAGGGCATCCTTCACCAGAAGCTGACTTCAGAGGAGGTCCTCGCCCATTGCCCGACCTTCAAGGACGAGTATCTGCGCGGCGGTCTCATGTATTTCGACGCCCGCGTCGACGACGCCCGCCTGACGCTCGCGCTCGCCCGCACGGCCGCGTTCCATGGCGCAGCGGTCCTCAACCACGCCAGGGTCGAGGAGATTACCCGCACCGGGTCCGGGGCCGTGGACGGCGCGATCGTGCATACGGTCGAAGGCCAGGAAATCCGAATCCGCGCGCGCACGGTGATCATGGCCACCGGCGTCTGGCTCCGCGACTGGATGGGGCTCGGGCCGAACGCCGAAAAGCCCCTGCACGTGCGTCCGGCGAAGGGCGTCCATGTGGCAGTGCCATGGATCAAGATCCGCAACGACTGCACCGTCACGATCCCCGTGCCCGGCCGCAGCCGCCGGGCGACGATGACCCGCTGGGGCAACGTCACCTATCTCGGCACGACCGACGAGGACTACCAGGGCGACCTCGACGATGTTCACTGCACGCGCCGGGAACTCGACTTTCTGCTCGAGGGTGTGCACAGCGCCCTCGACGTCGATCTTTCCCCTGAGGACGTACTCGGCAGCATCGCCGGGTGCCGGCCCCTTGTCGCAACCGCGTCGGGCGGCAGCACGATGGACGTGAAGCGGGACCATTCCATCCATGTCGGCGCCGACGGGCTGGTCACCATTGTCGGCGGGAAGCTGACCACGTCGCGGCACATGGCCGAGCAGACCGTGGATGCGGCGGCCAGGGTGCTGGGCGACCGCCGTCGATGCCGGACCAGAACCGCCTTCCTGTTGGGAGCCGCCGGCTATGATGCGCAGGCTACTGTCGCTTCCGGCGGATGGCAGGCCCACCTCGCAGAGCGCTACGGAACCGAGGCGTGCTTCGTCAGCGAGATCATGCAATCCCGCCCCGATTTCCTCGAGCCGATCGTCGAAGGCCTCCCCTATACCTGCGGCGAGGTCATCTATGCGGCGCGCCACGAAATGGCTCGCACCGTAGACGATGTCCTGTCGCGGCGCATGCGCGCCCGCCTGATGGCACGCGACGCGTCGGCGCGCGCCGCCGCGCTGGTCGGTGCGCTGATCGGGCAGGAACTGGGGCTTTCCGGCGACGAAATCGACCGACAGGTCGCGGCCTACGTGGCCGCGACCGACAGAGAAAAATCCATCCTTACCGGAGCAGACGGCAGATGATCAGCAGGCAGGCGATTCTTCGCGGATACAACCGCGGCAACTATGTCATCGGGGCGCCGACCCCGCCGCACTACGCGTCCTCCATCGCGCAAATCGGGCACCATGCCGGGCTCGCCGGGGATGTGGTGCCGGTGAGCGCAGGGCTTGTCGAGCAGCTCCGTCAGGCCGCCGACGAGGTCTTGACCGCGCGCGACGATGTCGTGGTCAACACGCGGGACTGGTGGGCGGGAACGATGCTCGCCGAGACCTCGGGCACGCCCGCCGCCGTCGAAGGTGTCTTCGTACGGGTTTCGACCGTCGAGCAGGTGCAGGCGGTGATGCGCCTCGCCAATGCCGCGAAAGTGCCGGTCACGGTCTCCGCTGGCCGCAGCAACGTGACCGGCGCCGCCCTGCCGCTGAGCGGCGGCATCGTGCTCGATGTTTGCGGGCTGAACCGCCTGGTCGGCTTCGATGCTGAAAGCCAGATCGTCGAGGTCGAGGCCGGCATGTTCGGCGACATCTTCGAGAAGATGATCCAGGAGGATTACGGGATGACCATGGGCCATTGGCCTTCGTCGTTTGCCATTAGCACCGTTGGCGGCTGGATCGCCTGCCGGGGCGCGGGCCAGCTTTCCACGCGCTACGGCAAGATCGAGGACATGGTCTACGGGCTCGACATGGTCCTGGCGGACGGCACACTGGCGAGCGTCGGCAACTGCGCACGCGCCGCGCTCGGTCCCGATCTGCAGCAATTGTTCATCGGCTCGGAGGGAACGCTTGGCATCATCGTGCGCGCACGCCTGAAGCTGCATCGGCTGCCCGACTATGCCCGCGCAATTGCCTATGGTTTCCAGAGCTTCGCCATCGGACTCGATGCCTGCCGCCGAATCCTGCAAGGCGGCGCCACTCCGGGTGCGCTGCGTCTCTACGACCGGCTCGAAAGCGGCGTCCAGTTCGGGCTGCCGGACCAGAACGTCCTTCTCGTGGCCGACGAGGGGGCGCCTGAAATCGTCGATGCCGTCATGACGATCAGCGAGCACGTGTGCGCGAAGCTGGGCGAAAAACTCGACGGCGCGGCGATCTTGGAGAAATGGCTCGACACGCGGTTCCTGACGGGCAAGAGCGGCGAGGGTTTCAAGCGCGGGCCGGGCTTCGTCGCCGATACTCTCGAGATGACCGGCCGATGGCGGGATCTGCCGGCAATCTACGAGGACGTCGTCGCCGCGATCAACGCGGTGCCGGGCACGCTGGCCGGATCCGCGCACCAGTCGCATGCCTATGTCGACGGCGCATGCCTCTACTTCTCGTTGCGGGGCGACGTAGCCGTCGAGAAGCGCGCAAACTGGTATCGCGCGGCATGGGATGCCGCCAACGCGGTCCTGATCCGGCACGGCGCCGCACTGAGCCATCACCACGGGGTCGGGCTCCTGCGTGCGCCTTACATGAAGGAGGGGCTGGGAAGCGCCTTTCCGCTGCTCGAGAAGGTCAAGACCGCGCTCGATCCCGACAACCTGCTCAACCCTGGCAAGTTGGGTTTGAGCAAGCAGGTCGAGAAAACCGGCGAGGCGCCCCGAGACTGACGATGGGCGAACTCCGCCTCCACTGTAAACCAGCACCGCGACGTTCCGCGTTCTGGCCTGCTGCCGGTTTTTCGGACACGAGGTCAAGCCGACATAGCTTGCTCCTCGCACTCGACGAGGCTCAGATAGCCAGCGTCGAGTGCCGTCGCCGAGGGTTATAGAAGCGCTCGACGCAATCGAACACATTCGCCCTGAGGCTGCGGTTGCCACAGCGTGGACGCCCGACCGCGACACATCCAGCGCACCGCCCTGTCATATGTGAAGCGCTGCGATGAATCGTCCAACGGCGATCCAGACAATGGCCGAGGATGCGATCCGAAAGCTCTAAGGGAGAACAAGAACACCCAACCAGGCACCCACGTGACCTGATATGTTCTCGATGCCGAAGGAAAAAGCGCGATTAAATCAATTGGCTGGGGAACCTGGATTCGAACCAGGACTAACGGAGTCAGAGTCCGTGGGTCTACCGTTAACCTATTCCCCAACGGCCGCGCGGAGCGCGCACGGCGATGGTGCGGCGGCTTTTACCGACAGGCGCGAAATAGTCAAGCGCAAAGGCGGATTCAAGCGGATCGGACCCGCGGTCAGTTCCCGCTGACGACCGTGTCCCCGCCGAGGCCCCACCGCAGGCCTCGTGCCCGCCGGCCAAGCGCACCTGCGGGAGACGCGCCGCGGTCTCGTGCCCCTCCAAGGCCCTTGGTGATCCGCGCCCGGGCTGCTATGTTGTCGGCAACGCTAGATAAAGCGCGATGTCGCGTCCCATCCGGGTTCGCGCCGCGCCTGAAGGACATACAGTGGACGACCCCGAGACGGGCGGCAATGCGCCGCATCGCGGGGGGCAAGCGGACGAAGCCGGCGAGCATCGCCGAACGTCCGGCGGCGACCGCGGCCTGCCGCGGCAGCCAGGCGAAGCAAGCGCGCGCCCCGCGGCCCCCAGCCAGACACATCGCAAACGGCGAAAGCGCAAACGCGGCCGCAAGGTTTTCGCGCGCGACACGTCGCCCGGACAGGCGTCGCAATCCGGCGGCCACGTCGCACCCAGCCAGGGCAAGCCGGCGCCGGAGGCTGGCCATACCGCTGCGGATTCCGCCCGCCAGCCGCAGCCGGCGACGGACCAGCGCGATGCCGCTGCGCAGCCGGGCGAGCGCGCCGGACCGCGGCGGGCGGAAGATCCCGACCGTGCGGATCCCCTCTCCTCGCTGCAGGCCGGGTCAGGCGCCCGGAGCGGCGGCGCTTTTCCCGCCAGGTTTCCCGGCGGCTCGCGTCCGCCCCGTCCGGGCGACCAGCCGGTCTATGCCGCGCTCGACCTCGGCACCAACAATTGCCGGCTGCTGGTCGCCGTGCCGACGCGTCCGGGCCAGTTCCGCGTCATCGACGCGTTCTCGCGCATCGTCAGGCTGGGCGAAGGGCTGACCGCGAATGGGCGCCTCGGCGACGCCGCGATGGCGCGCGCGGTCGAGGCGCTGTCGGTCTGTGCGACGAAGCTCGGACTGCGCCAGATCCGCCTGTCGCGGCTGATTGCCACCGAGGCCTGCCGCTCCGCCGACAACGGCGAGGAATTTCTCGCACGCGTCACCGACGAGACGGGTCTCGAACTTGAGATCATCGACCGGGAGACGGAGGCCCGCCTCGCCGTCTCGGGCTGCGGCTCGCTGGTCGAGGACGACACCGATGCCGTGGTGCTGTTCGACATCGGCGGCGGCTCGTCGGAGATCGCGCTGATCGACCTGTCCGGCGAGCGAAGCCAGCACCTCGCCCGCCACATCGTGTCCTGGACCTCGCTGCCCGTCGGCGTCGTGTCGCTGGCCGAGCGCTTCGGCGGCCGCCACGTCACCCGCGAGGTTTTCGACGACATGGTGGCCGATGTTGCGCGCATGCTCGAAGCCTTCGAGGGGCGTCACCGGCTGGGCGCGCTGGCCTCGGGCGGGCGCTTCCACCTGCTCGGCACGTCGGGCACGGTGACCACGCTCGCAGGGGTCTATCTCGGCCTCGAACGCTATGACCGCAAGCGCGTCGACGGGCTGTGGCTGGAACGCGCCGATGTCGATGCCATGACCGAGCGACTGCTCGGCTGGGATTTCGCCGCGCGCGTCGCCAATCCCTGCATCGGCGCCGACCGGGCCGATCTGGTACTTGCCGGCTGCGCCATTCTTCAGTCGATCCGCAAGCGCTGGCCGTCGCAGCGGATGCGCGTTGCCGACAGGGGACTGCGCGAGGGACTTCTCAATGAAATGATGGCGTCCGACGGCGCCTGGCGGCGCAACCGCAGACGGGGCGAGCCATGAAGAAGCCAACAGCCAGCAAGGGCACGACGCGCGTGATGAAGACGCGCATCAAGAAGAAGAGCGGCCTGAAGGAATCGTCGCGCCGCTGGCTTGAGCGGC
>JBDRCE010000002.1:0-98659 GCA_043822005.1 Pseudomonadota bacterium
GGCGGGCCCCGGGCCGGGGGCCCCGTAATCCTGCGGGGGGCACTCGGTGTAACGCCCGCATCCCACAACATTCCAACGCCGCGCGGGGTTTTCCGGGACCCGCGGCGCGGTCCCGGAATGACGGAGAAGCAGGAACCAACACCCTACTCCCCTACTCCCCTAACTCCCGTGGCTCAGCAGCACCGTCGCACCGATCGCGACCAGCGCTCCCACGGCGATCTTCCAGACGTCGCGGCGCAGCCTCAGGCCCGGCAGCCCGAGGGGACGGATCATGTGGACCGCCATCATGGCGAGGATCAAAAGGGCAAGCGCTTTGGACAATGCGAAACCGTTGTGCGTCGAATTGCCCCCTTTGATCAGCCCCGGACGCCCGAGTCTAGACGATCGTCATGTGGACGACCCGAGGCCCGAGGGTCTAGAACGCTGCCAACTATCCGAGGGAGGCATCGAATGGCATCGACGTATCGCGAGGTCTATGCGCGCTGGGAGAAGGATCCGGAAGGGTTCTGGGCCGACGCGGCAAAGGCGATCGACTGGGTCACCCCGCCGACGCGCATCTTCGACCCGAAGGCCGGCGTCTACGGCCGCTGGTTTCCCGATGCCGTCGGCAACATGTGCCACAACGCGGTGGACCGCCATGTCGCCTCCGGCCGCGCCGACCAGCTCGCCCTGGTCCATGACAGCGCCATCACCGGAACGAAAGCCTCGTTCACCTATGCGCAGCTCCTCGAAGAGGTGAGCGCGCTTGCCGCCGCGCTCAAGGACAAGGGCGTGAAGAAGGGCGACCGCGTCATCATCTATATGCCGATGGTCGCCGAAGCGGCCTTCGCCATGCTCGCCTGCGCCCGGCTGGGCGCAATCCACTCGGTCGTCTTCGGCGGTTTTGCCGCCAAGGAACTCGCCACCCGCATCGACGACTGCGCGCCAAAGGCGATCATCGCCGCCTCCTGCGGTCTCGAGCCCGGCCGCATCGTTGCCTACAAGCCCCTGCTCGACGGCGCGATCGACATGGCGTCGCACAAGCCTGACTTCTGCGTCGTGCTCCAGCGGCCGCAGCTCGAGGCAGGCATGACCGCCGGCCGCGACCACGATTACGCCGCGCTCGTCTCCGCCGCCCGCGGTCGCACGGTACCCTGCGAGCCGATGCTGGCGACCGACCCGCTCTACATCCTCTACACCTCCGGCACGACCGGCCAGCCCAAAGGCGTGGTGCGCGACACCGGCGGCCACATGGTCGCGCTCGAATGGTCCATGTGGAACGAGTTCGGCGTCAAGCCGGGCGAGGTCTTCTGGGCGGCGTCCGACGTGGGCTGGGTCGTCGGCCATTCCTACATCGTCTACGCGCCGCTGCTGCACGGCTGCACGACCATCCTGTTCGAGGGCAAGCCCGTCGGCACGCCCGACGCCGGCACCTTCTGGCGCGTCATTGCCGAGCACGGCGTCGTCGCTTTGTTCACCGCGCCGACTGCGTTTCGCGCCATCAAGGGCCAGGACCCGACCGGCGAATTCATCCGCAAATACGACCTGTCGAAGTTCCGCACCCTCTTCCTCGCTGGCGAACGCGGCGACCCGCCGACCATTGAATGGGCGCAGAGACAGCTCGGCGTGCCGGTTATCGACCACTGGTGGCAGACCGAAACGGGCTCGCCCATCAGCCAGAACCCGGTGGGGCTCGGCATGCTGCCGGTCAAGCTCGGCTCGCCGGGCGTCGCGATGCCTGGCTACAAGATGGAAGTCCTGGACGATGCGGGCCACCCGGTTCCGGCCGGCACGCTCGGCAACGTCCTGGTCAAGCTGCCGCTGCCTCCGGGCTGCCTGCCGACGCTGTGGAACGCCGACGAGCGCTTCTTCAACGCCTATCTCGCGGAGTTCCCCGGCTACTACAAAACGGCCGACGCCGGCTATCTCGACGCTGACGGCTACCTCTTCATCATGGCTCGCACCGACGACATCATCAACGTCGCCGGCCATCGCCTGTCGACCGGCGCCATGGAGGAGGTCGTTGCCTCGCATCCCGACGTCGCCGAATGCGCCGTCATTGGCGTTGCCGACGAGATGAAGGGCCAGTTGCCGCTCTGCTTCGTGGTGCTCTCGGCAGGCGTGTCGCGCGATCCGGCCGAGATCGAGAGGGAGATCGTCGCCCTTGTGCGCGACCGCATCGGCCCGGTCGCCGCCTTCCGCACCGCGGTGGCGGTCAAGCGCCTGCCCAAGACGCGCTCGGGCAAGATCCTGCGCGGCACGATGCAGAAGATCGCCGACGGCGAGACCTGGAACATGCCGGCGACGATCGACGATCCGGCCATCCTCGAAGAGATCGGAACCGCGCTGAAGGGCAAGACGATCCGCTGAGGCGGCCGTTCAGGCGAGGTCCCGCACGGCATCGTGCTGGGACAGGAACACCCGGCCTTTGAAGTGCTCGAAGAAATCCGAGCGCTTCAATGCGTCCATCACCGGACCCTTCACCTCGGACAGGTGAAAGCCCACGCCGGCCGATTCCAGCCTGTCCGCGATCGCTTCGAGGCTTTCGAGCGCCGAGGTATCGATCATGTTCACGGCCGGGCACATCAGCACGACGTTGCGGATGTTCGGATCGGCCGCCACCGCGTCGTAGACAGTGTCTTCCAGAAAGCGCGCATTGGCGAAGTAGAGGCTCTCGTCGACCCGGATCGACAGCAGGTCGGGCCGCGTCGTGACCTTGTGCCGCCGCACGTTGCGATAGTGCTCCGTGCCCGGCACCTGCCCCACCACCGCGACATGCGGCCGGCTGGTGCGCCAGAGGAACAGCACGAGCGACAGCACCACGCCCGCGACGATGCCCACCTCGACGCCGACCGTGAGCACGAGCGCGATCGTCGCCGCCTGCGCCGCGAAGTCGGCCTTCGAATAGGTCCAGGCGCGGCGGATCGAGTCCAGATCCACCAGCGACAGCACCGCCACGATGATCGTCGCCGCCAGCACCGCCTGCGGCAGGTAGGCGAAGAGCGGGGTGAGGAACAGCGTCGCGCCGAGGATGCCGACGGCGGTGAACACACCGGCCAGCGGCGTCTCGGCGCCGGCGTCGAAATTGACCACGGATCGCGCGAAGCCCCCCGTGACCGGATAACCGCCCGAGACGGCCGCGGCGACGTTTGCCATGCCGAGGCCGGTCAGTTCGCTGTTCGGCGCGATCCGCTGCCGCCGCTTGGCGGCAAGCGTCTGCGCGACCGAGATCGATTCCACGAAGCCGACCAGGCTGATCAGCACCGCGGCCGGCAGCAGGTCGAGCCACAGCCCGGCATCGAAGGAGGGGAGAGCGAAGGGAGGCAGGCCGGAAGGGATCGCGCCGACGATCTTCACACCCTTGCCGTCGAGCCCGAACGCGACAACCGCGCCGATCGACAAAGCGATCGCGACAATCGGCCCTGCCTTGGCGAGCAAGTCCGCCGCGCGGGCCTTCAGCCCCGCCCCGACCAGCAGCGGCTTCAACCCCTTGCGCACCCAGAACAGGAAAGCGAGCGCCGCCGCGCCGATGGCAAGCGTGTAGAGGTTCGTCGTCGACATCGCGGCGCCGACCTCGGAGACGATCTCGGGCAGAGTGTCGCCGCCGGCCGCGATCCCGAGGACATGCTTGATCTGGCTGGCAGCGATCAGGATCCCCGAGGCCGTGATGAATCCCGAGATGACCGGATGCGACAGGAAGTTGGCGAGGAAGCCGAGCCGCATGACCGACATGGCCAGGAGCACCAGCCCCGAAAGCAGAGCAAGGGTGGTTGCGGCAGCTATATAGTCGGCCGACCCCGGCGCGGCGACCTGTCCGACGGCTGCCGCCGTCATCAGCGACACGACGGCCACCGGTCCGACGGCCAGCGTGCGGCTCGAGCCGAAGACCGCGTAGGCCACCAGCGGCAGGATCGAGGCGTAGAGGCCGACATAGGGCGGCAGCCCGGCAAGCATCGCATAGGCGAGGCTCTGCGGCACCAGCATGATCGTCACGATCACCGCCGCGACGAGGTCGCTCACCGCAGTCTCGCGTGAATAGGCGCGAGCCCAGTCGAGGAATGGCAGGATCTGCTTGAGCTTCATATCGGGTGCCGGAATGAAATTCGGCCGCGCCCGGTCCGGACGCGGCCTCGGTTCGGGAGTGTGTTCCTCTATCGGCGCGAGGACCGCGACGCGGCCCACAATCCGCTCGACCGGGCGCCGCTGCGGCAATAGGCGAGCACCGGCTTAGGCAGCCGCGCCATCAGCCCGTCGAAGGCTTCGACCTGCTGCGGGCCCATCTGGCCGGGGACGATCGGCAGGTAGGCGGCTTCGAGGCCGGCTGCCTTCGCCGCCTTCTCGATCTCGGCGAACCTCGGCTGGCCCCAGCCTTCGCCGTCGGGCCGGTTGCAGATGATCGAGCGATAGCCTGCCTTGGCCGCCGTGGCGATGTCGGGCAGACCGATCTGCTCCGACACGGCGAAATCGTTGTTCAGTTTCTTGGCATTCATGATGGGAATCCTTGATCGACTTATAAACCGTTGATGGGCACCTTGAGGAACCGCTTGCCGCTCGCGTCCGGCGCGGGGAGCTCGCCCGCCTTCATGTTCACCTGCAGCGACGGGATGATCAGCTTCGGCATCGACAGCGTCTGGTCCCGCGCCTCGCGGGTCTTCACGAACTCGTCTTCGGTGATGCCGTCCCTGACGTGGATGTTGTGAGCCCGCTGCTCGGCCACGCTCGTCTCCCAGCGGATCTCGCGGCCGTTCGGGCCGTAGTCGTGGCACATGAAAAGACGCGTCTCTCCGGGCAGCGCCAGCACCCGCTTGATGGAACGGTAGAGCGTGCGCGCGTCGCCGCCCGGAAAATCGGCCCGGGCCGAGCCTCCGTCCGGCATGAACAGCGTATCGCCCACGAAGGCGGCGTCGCCGATCACATGTGTCATGCAAGCCGGCGTATGGCCCGGCGTGTGCATGGCATAGGCCTTCATCGTGCCGATCATATAGCTGTCGCCGTCCTCGAACAGGCGGTCGAACTGCGACCCGTCGCGCTGGAACTCTGTGCCTTCGTTGAAGACCTTGCCGAAGGTCTCCTGGACGATCGTGATGTTCGCGCCGATGCCGATCTGTCCACCCAGCTTCTCCTGGATGTAAGGTGCTCCCGAAAGGTGGTCGGCATGCACGTGGGTCTCTATCAGCCATTCCAGTTTGAGATCGTTGGCGCGGATGAAATCGATGATCTTGTCGGCGGATTGGTACGCGATGCGCCCGGCCGCGTAGTCGATGTCCATAACGGAATCGACCACCGCGCAGGACTTCGAGTTCGGATCCTTAACGACATAGCTCACCGTGTTGGTCGGCTCGTCGAAGAAGGCGGTCACTTCCGGCTTGACCGAGAGGTCGACCGGGAAGGGAATTTGGGCAGACATGACGTTTCCTTTGATCCGGACTTTCAGGCAATGGCGGGCGTTGAGCGCTGGCCGAGATCAGCGCCTGTTTGCCGGGCAGGTATCGATGCCGAGAATCGCATAGAGCGGGCAGATGCGAACGAAACCCGTGACGATGAGGGCAATGCGATCAGGCGTGCCGACATTGATCATTGAAACCTCCATCCAAAACTGATTGTTAAATAGTTGCGCAAATGCTAATATGTCAAGTATGAAAATCGAAATGAACGCAAAGACCCTGGCGGCCTTCGAGGCAAGCGCGGAAGAAGCGTCGCGGCTCCTGACCGCGATGGCCAATGCTAAGCGCTTGGTCGTGCTGTGCAATCTGCTTGAGGGCGAGAAGTCGGTCGGCCACCTCGCGGAAATCGTCGAGCTCGCGGTGCCGGCTTTGTCGCAGCACCTGGCGAAGATGCGGGCGCTTGATCTGGTGAGGACCCGTCGCGACGGGCAGACGATCTATTACAGTCTGGCGAGCGAGGAGGTCGGCGAGGTGCTCAAGACGCTCTACGGCCTCTACTGCGCGCCACGCATCGATTGACCGTTCGCGCGCACGGCGGATTTCAGCCTTTCGGCCAAGCTTCCACAAGCGCCCATCGCAGCCCGTCGACGGCTGGCAAATTGCGCTCGCCGACATTGTAGACTGCAAAGCAGCTCTCGCCCGTATCGAGCCCAGCCAGCCCGTGCACAGACCACTCGTTGGCAAGTCGTCCCGAAAGCGCGAGCAGCCGGCCGAAAAGCGCGGGCAGCGTGGCGTCGCTCGCCTCCACCACGAGATCGGTCATCCACCAGTTCGGCTCCTTGTACGGCGCGACCGGCGGAAGGTCGGAAATCCCGAGGAGATCAGCCACCCTTCCGGCCGCGTCCTGCGCTGTCGACTGTCCCTTTGCCTCGAACACGAAGCGCCATAGAATTTCGAACTCAGTCATGCGCTGCCGCCGTCTTCTGTCCCCTTCGCGGAAAGGCGGGACGAGTTTGACGAATTGAAGGCCAGGTGAAAGCGGCTGGCCGCATATCCGCCCGCGGTCTATAAGGCCGGCGACGCACACCTGCCGGAGCCTGCCATGTCGCTTGAACGCAAGATCGCCATCGTCACCGGCGGCGCCGGCGGTATCGGCTACGCCATCGCCGAACGCTTCGTACGCGACAAGGCGAAAGTCGTGATCGCAGACCTCGACGCGGCAAAGGGCGAGAAGGCGGCCCAGGACCTAAGCAAGCTTGGCGAAGTGCGCTTTATCCGGACCGACGTCGGCAACCGGCTCGACGCCCACAATCTCGTCGCGGCCACACTGGAGGCCTATGGCGACATCGACGTGCTGGTCAACAATGCCGGCATCGTCCACGGCGCCGATTTCCTCGACCTCAAGGAGGAGGATTTCGACCGGGTTCTCAGGGTCAACCTCAAAGGTGCGTTCCTGGTCGGCCAGGCCGTGGCGCGCGTCATGGTCGACAAGGTCAAGGCCGGCGGCGCGCCAGGTGCCATCGTCAACATGTCGTCGATCAACGCCGTCCTGGCGATTGCCAACCAGGTGCCGTATTCGATCTCGAAGGGCGGAGTGAACCAGCTCACTAAAGTGATGGCCCTTTCGCTGGCACCCTACGGCATCCGCGTCAACGCGATCGGTCCCGGCTCGATCATGACCGAAATGCTCGCCTCGGTGAATTCAGACCCGGCAGCGAAAAGCCGCATCCTTTCGCGCACTCCGATGGGCCGGGTTGGCGAGCCTTCCGAGATCGCGGCGGTCGCGGCCTTCCTGGCTTCGGACGACGCGTCCTACATCACCGGCCAGACGATCTATGCCGACGGCGGCCGCCTGCCGCTCAACTACACGGTTTCTGTCGCCGACAGAAAATGACGCGCCGCCGAGGGGCCTCCTGACTCAAGGCTGTCGGGAGCACCCTGTCATTCTCTTCTCCCAACCGAGAGAGGAGAGAATCATGTCCTTCGCTTCCAGTTTCCGCACTTCGTTTTCGCGTTTCGTCGCACGCCGGCGCGAGATTCGCGCCGCCGTTCGCACTGAGCGCATCCTCGGCGCACTCCCCCCGCATGTACGAAAGGATGTCGGCTGGCCCGATCTCTGGAACGGCCCTCGGCGCATGCGCCGGTGACAGGAAATGTCGGGAACCTGCATGACCCTCCTGACAAAATGTTGTCAGGAGGGTCATGCGATGGTGAGATGTCGAAACAAGAGGTCGTCACCATGAATACGCCAGTTCCCCAGCATGCCGCAGTCTGGTTCGAGATCCCCGTCGCCGACCAGGCGCGCGCCAAGGCTTTCTATTCCGCCGTTACGGGCAATCCGCTGCATGACGAGGAAGGCGGCCAGAACCCGATGGCGCGTTTCGCAGCCGCCGACAGGGATTCCGTCGCGGGTCATGTCTATCCAGGCAAGCCGGCGGTCCCCGGCACCGGTCCGACGATCCATCTCGCGGTAGACAACGTCGAGGCTGCGATCGGACGCGTCGCCGCCAATGGCGGCACCGTCGTCTCGCCGGTGATTTCGATTCCCGCCGGCCGTTTCGCCTATTGTCTCGATCCGGACGGCAATTCCATCGGCGTCTTTTCGTCCTGATGCGACGCGCCGACCGCCTTTTCCAGATCGTTCAGCACCTGCGCGGCGGCCGTCTGGTCACCGCGCAGATGCTGGGCGGGCGTCTCGAAGTCTCCGAGCGCACGATCTATCGCGATATCGCGGACCTGCAGTCGACCGGCGTGCCGATCGATGGCGAGGCGGGCGTCGGCTACATCATGCGCGAAGGCTACGACCTGCCGCCACTGATGTTCACGCGCGACGAGATCGTTGCGCTGGTCGCAGGTGCCCGGATGGTGCAGGCCTTCGGTGGCGCGGCCATGGCGCGGGCTGCGGCGGAGGCGCTGGTCAAGATCGGCGCGGTCATCCCCGCCGGCGAAAAAGACCGACTCCGTCGCACCGAGATCCACGTGGCCGAGTATGTGATGAGCGACGCGGTTCGGACCGCCGTCGATATCGCCGAACGGGCGGTGGAGGAGCGGCAGGTGCTCGCCATCGACTACCGCGACGAGCAAGGCCGGCCGACACAGCGCGAGGTGCGGCCTCTCGGTCTCTGGTTCTGGGGCAAGGTATGGACGCTGATCGCGTGGTGCGAGCTTCGCGACGATTTTCGCGCCTTCCGCATCGATCGCATCGCAAGCGTCACACCGGCCGGCCGGATCTTCCGTCACGAGCGCGGCAAGACGCTTGCCGACTTCTATCGCCGCATGGAAGTGCGGGAGACCGACGCGCGGGTGGCCTGAGCGCCCGCGCCTGCCTCCCGCGCAGCGTCGCCTTACTCTTCGTCGTCGACAGGCTCGGCGCGCTTGAGCGAGGACAGCTTCGCGAACACTTTCGAAGCGTCCAGCTCGTCGTCCTCGGACTTCTCCTCGCGCACGGGCATGCGCTCCGTCAGGGATGCGGGCAGAAGCGTATCGCCGACGGGAGCAGCCGGCGCGCGGCCGGACGAAGCGCGTTGCACTTCGAGATCGAGGTCGATCTGCGAGCAGAGCCCGAGCGTGACCGGATCCATCGGCGCGAGGCTCGCGGAATTCCAGTGCGTCCGGTTGCGGATCTGCTCGATGGTCGACTTGGTCGTTCCGACGAGGCGCGAAACCTGCGCGTCCTTCAGCTCGGGATGATTGCGCACCAGCCACAGGATGGCGTTCGGCCGGTCCTGCCGCTTCGACAGCGGCGTGTAGCGGCCGCCGCGGCGCTTGGCCTCCGGGACGCGCACCTTCGGCTCGTTGAGCTTGAGGCGATAGTTGGCGTCCGCCTCGCCGCGCTTGATCTCGTCGCGGGAGAGCTGCCCGTTCATGACCGGGTCCATGCCCTTGATGCCCTGCGCGGCCTCGCCGTCGGCGATCGCGCGCACCTCGAGCGGATGCAGATGGCAGAAGAAGGCGATCTGGTCAAAGGAAAGCGCGGTGTTGTCGACCAGCCAGACGGCGGTCGCCTTGGGCATGAGCAAGGTATTGGCCATGAAGAATATCCTCTCGTTCGCCCGCGTCCCTTGCGCGGGCGGTGGTCAGACCACCGAAGAATGGGAAATCGCGACGGATATAAACCGAATGAGGAAACGAGGCAAGGGAAAGGGCCGGGTGTGTTCGGCAGCGGATCAGTTGTCCGTTTCGGGACGCACTAGACGAAGGCTAAACAAAAGACCGGCAGCATTGTGACAGTAGCATCGGACGAACAAGGTCGAAAAGGTAGTGAATCAGTGAATCTCGCCTGTGCGATTCAGCCATGGACCAAATGCCGCCAAGTCTTCATAAATGATATCGAATCGCAGTATGAAGATCTCGGCGAAAGTCGGCTTCCCTGCAGGAGAGAATATTGATGGACCAGACGACGGAACCGCCTCTCATAGCCGAGATACACCCCGAAGATCACCTGTTTGGGTTTCTGAAGGGACGATTTGGCGAAGAGCGTGCGAGGAAGGCCTATCTTGAGGGCGGGAAGTCCGACGCCACGCAGACGGCGGCGACTCTCCGACGCTTCCGGAAAGGGGTGGAGGTCAAAGTCCTTGAGTTCGCTTCCGGTTACGGCCGGGTGACTCGACATCTGCGCGATCTGTTGCCCGGCGCGTCGCTTTACGCATCCGATATCCATCCCCAGGCATGCGAGTTCGTCACTGCCAACATCAGCGTGCCGACACTTCCGTCGAGCGCACGGCCGGAAGACCTGAGCGTCGGCAGCGGCTACGATTTCATTTTCGTCATCTCCCTGTTTTCCCACCTCCCCGACCACTCGTTTGGACGCTGGATCAGCGCACTCGTCGATATCCTCTCGCCTGGCGGCCATTTGATGTTCACGACCCATGGAGATAGTTCAAGACGCCAGTACAAGGGCGTAGACTTCAGCCAGTACGAGCACGGCGACGGCTGGGTCTACATAAGGCGCTCGGACCAGCCGGATATCGCCGACGACGACTACGGCACGATGTTGGTCGAGCCGACCTACGTGACGCGCTCAATCGCCACTTGCGAGCCTGCGCTCCTGCGTTCGTTCACATCGGCCGCATGGTTCGGCCATCAGGACGAGTGGGTGGTGCAACGCAAAGCATAGCGATGAGGGGCGGCGGGCGTTTCCGGCGGGCCGTCGTCCGCCCGAAACTGACTATCGCCCCTTTAGAAGCCGCGAAAGGCCGCGCAGAGGCGCCGTCAGGCGCCATGAAGTGCTGGTCTTGATCGCCTGCCGGAAGGCCTCCAGTTCAGCCACCTTCTGCTCCAGCGCCCTGGTTGCCGTTTCGACCTTCTCCTCCAGCGGCTTCAGGGCTTCAAGTTCCACCCTGAGGGCTGTGATCTCGGTGGCCGCCGATTCACGAACGCGCGAAACCTCCTCGCTTATCGCCAGGTAGCGGGTCTCGAGCAGCGTCTTCGAGAGGGCCAGTTCGGCTTTCTCGCGCTCGAGGCGAGCGGCGGTTTCATCCGCGCGCTTGCTGTCGATAACGGCACCAAACTCCTGCCGGATCAGCGGGGCAAGCTGGCGCGCCATTTGAGCAAGATGCCTCGCGTCGCGCTCATGGCGCTGCTCGAAGTGTTCGAGTTCGTCGCGCAAGGTCTCCAGTTCGCTCGACAGCCGCGCGATCCTGAGTGTGTCGCGCTCCGTCTGCTGCCGCAGTTCGTCCAGTTCGTGGCCGCGTTGAAGAAACGCGCTGCGCGTCTGGGCGAGATCGTTCTCCAACTCCCGCCTGCTTTTCGCGGTCGCCGCCAGCTCGGCCTCAAGGTTCGCGACAAGCCCCTCCGCGGCACTGCGGCTTCTCTGTTCGGTCGCATGATTGGCCGCGTGCCCGATCGACTCGGCACGTGCGGCGGTCAGGGTCGTCTCGGCCTTCGCCAGCTTTGCTTCCAGGCGCCGGTTTTCCAGCGCGACCAGACCCAGCAGCGGCGAGGCTTCGTCAAACGCGGCCTTGAGGGCGTCGAACTCGGCATGATCGGCCGCCTGTTCGCCATGGGCAGCCCAGCGCTCGAGAACCTCGTAGGCTCGCGCTACCCAGCCGAAGGCCAGCGAGTGCTGTGGCATCTGTTCGCTGGCCGCCCGGAAGTGTCGAAGCTCGCCGGAGAGGAATTCCTCGACATCGGACGCGGCGTTGTCGGGATGGCGTGGCCAGTTCAGTTCGAGCTCATTGCCGATGCGGGCTACCGTGCCGCGCCAATCTGCCATCAGCATATCGTAGGACACGAACGAACGGGGTTTGCCGCGACTGCCCGCCTCCGCTTCGATAACGTGGCGCAGCCATAGCAAAAGGCCCACCGTCTCCGACCAGCCCTCCCGCCGGGTCAGCGAAGCGGCCACCTCCCGGGGATGGCGGTGAATGCAGACATAGCGAGGCCCGACATCGAGATCGGCCAGCACCTGCTGCCAGAACGGAAGAAGACGGCAGATCCGCGGGTCCTTGAGGACGAAGAACCCCGAGGCGCCGAACTCCTCCTCGATGACCTTGGCTGCCCGCTGGCCGTACTCGGGGTATCGCGGCGAGCCGTACCAATCGGGGTTGAAGGCTGTAGAATCGTCCCAGGCCGACCCTGCCGAGGCGAGCAAATCGTCGTTCAGGCGGTAAGCCTTGTTCGATTCGAAATACCCTTTCGGATTGGCATCCGTCGGCGGCATCAACTCCTTCGGCAGATCGCATCCCATCTGCGCCAGAACGCCGGACATCGCCGACGTGCCGGATCGATGCATGCCGAGGACGACGAGCGCAGTGCGCGAGGACGCACCCGCCTTAAGAGAGTTCCCTTGCGATGCCATAATGTCAGATTTCATCTAGGTTTATTCTGGCGTTCAAGCTCTTCGAGTCGGGAAGAGAGGCCTTTTATCTGATGAGCTTGACTGAATACTAAGTCCATCATCGTCCCGAGAATATCGTTGGTTAGCTCGCTTAGATTGAAATTTCCTTGAAGCGGCGCATCATGGCTGGACATATCAAGTCCAAATTCCTGCTCAATATATGATATAGTTTCCTGATTCTCCGCGATTATTTCAGGTATATCGCTAATATCAAACATAAATGAGAATTTATCAGATAAGCTTCGAGGCGTTCCGGCAGGGATTCCTCGCGCGAGAATCTCGTTGTAAAACTCAGGAAACGCAATACCCGGATATATATTGTTGCACATTCCGCGCAATAGCGCCTCTGAGACACCGGGGCGACCTTGATGCCTCCCCAGACGAGACACCAATTCTACTTGAATATAACTAGAAATATCCTTGACTACATCCAACCTATCGTCAAAAGATCGAACAGTAACCGCAGAGCCAAACGTCTCGCGCCATTGACGAATATACCCGTATTGCTTCATTAATTCGCGGGCTTGGACAGAGAAAGACTCTAGATGCCCAATATTAGTTTTGTGTATGACGCCCCATTGCATGTATGCAGACGGCAACCAAGTCGCAGGTGGTCGCACATATATAATGATCTCCAATTCCCCGCGGCGAGAAATACCTCTGAAAAAAGGCTCCGTCTTTATCACATTTTCAAGATACTGCTCATTTGACACTATGAACTTATCAAATTTTCTACTAATATTAATATCTTCAGTTGCCCTAAGAAAGAGGTACGAAGCAATATCAAACTCCCGCGGAGATTGCTCAAGAAATGACTGAAATCCGGCAAATTCATCAAACTCGGGTCGAACTATACCCAGCCACTGCCCTAAATATAAGTAGCCATTGGCGGCCAGGGCAGAAGTATTTTCTGCCAACGCAGCCTGAATTGTCGTGGACCCGGTCTTTCCCATCCCGACATGAAAAATGAACTTCGGCACTCACACCCTCTTCTGGTCCAGCTTGTGCACGAAGACCGAATCCATCCCGACTTGTGCGGCCAATGCAGGCCAAAGCCGCTCGATCAGGTGGAACTCGGTTCCATCGTCCGGAATCGGCTCGTTCGGCCACGGATAATTGTGCCCGAACAAATCCCGCATGGCCAGAACCACTGAACGGCGTATCCAGAACATATTTCCGATTGGAAACAAGAGAGGATTGCTGGGAAGTGGCCCCGACAGGCGCGCTTCGAACTTGGGCAATAGCTCGCGCGACGCGTTCCAGGACACCAGGTAAGGATCGAACGCAGCGACGAGACCCACCCCATCCGCCTCCGCCAGATGCAGCGCGGTCGATATCTCCTTCTCGTCCCCGAGTAGAATTCGCATGAGGAACGTCCGCCAGACTTCACCGGCCCGCCCCAACGACTTCTTCTGATGGAGATGACACCATACGTCGTCCTCGCCGGCGATCCCTCCTTCTCCGAACAATTCCAGGAATGGAAGGATATCCCGACCCCGATTGGGCACGACAAGCACTTCGGGCGACAGACCCTCCAGCGCGGCGAACTTGCGGATATCTTCGGCCTTCCTGTCCGTATCCGTCGTGACAACGATCCGTTTGGCACAGCGGTAGGCGCGGTAGCGCTTCAGGTCATCACTCAGCTCGTCAGTGTAGTATGCGTGCACATGAATGGAGAATTCGGTCTCGGGTACATTCCTTACCTGGCGGTAGGGCGCAAGCCGTAGCCTCTTATGCACCCAGTTGTCGGAATTCGCGAGTTCCTCTTCCGCTTCCGCCGGGTCGCGCCAGACGAAACGCCGACGGTAGCGCTGTATCTTCTCCCTTTCGAGAGCGCGTAGCGGCTGATCCTTCTCGTCCGCGGTGAAGAGCATCGGCACGTCGATCTGGCTGGCGCCGCGCACGAAATAGCGCTGCGCCGCAAGCCTCGCCTTGAGGCTCTTCCGAATGCTCGCGAAGAGACGCGGCGGCGGCGGAGACTCGACCCCCGCCGACGGCTTTTTGCGCGGCAGCGACAGGATCGCCTCGGCCGCGGCCTGGGGATTCCCGTATTCGACCGATATGAAGTGCTCGGTGGACGAATAGAGACTGTCGCCGAAGCCCGAGGCACCCTCGAACTGGACGATCATGCAGCCGGCGTCCAGTGCGTCGAACACCATGTTCGGGAGCGGATCGAGCCGCGACGAGACGAACATCGCATCGGACGCCGCCAACAGGTCACCATAGGCCGGACCCGCCGGCAGGAAGTACAGGTTTCCGCCGGCCCGGTCGGCGCCTGCCTGACGCATATGATATTTCATCCATACGCCGAAGCTGATGTCCTCGAAGTTGAGCCCGTCGCCGATCCATACGAATACGGTGTCAGGGTCGCGGGATCGGCAGATCTGGGCTGCCATGACGAAGATGTCGGTGCCCTTTCGCCATTGCAGATGCCCTGCCCCGCAGACAAGGCGCACTCTTGACAGATCACGGCCAAGAATACTCGAAAGGCGCGCCCGAGCGCCGCCGAGCGCCGCCGCATCCACCCCGCCGACCGAGAAGTTGCGCTGTCTAAGGATTGTGGAATCGCGGGCCGTATCGAACTCGATATCCTGAAGCCGTGCCGTCCAGCTGTCCCGCACGTGCTCGGACGAGAAGACCAGCAGATCTGCGAAAAGCCCCGTGAACGTCGATTTATACGTCGGAAAGATGTAGTGCGCATACTCGTGCACATAGGACGCGAAGGGTATTTCGCGGGCGACCAGAAACGGGATGAACGCCCACGCCTCGACGGAGTTGACGATGGCAAAGTCGATCTTCTGAGAAGCCTCACTGCTATGGTGCGTAAAATCGCCAAGCAGTTGCGTCGTGATAACGGCCTCGCAGGCATACTCGAGAAAGTCGGCGAGCAGCGGCCCGTCCTTCAACGAAGCCACGATCACATTATGTGTCTGCGAAGCCTCGCGGACGAGATCGAGCGCGACGATGGGGGCCCCCGTACGCGAGAACTCGTGCGTTGCGATGAGGCAGGTCGGCTTGTCGGGGGAAAAAGTGCCGCGCCCCTGATGGCGGGACGCACGCAGCTGTTCGAGCGTCTGGCGCCCTTCCTTCGAGCCGTACAGGAGATAGTGAACCAGCGGATCGACGCCGGCTTTCGCGATGTCGGAATAGGTGTCCTGATAGGCCTGAGCCGAGAAGTTCGACATGCTCGCATCGATGGGCGCGCCAAGATGCAACAGTTCGAACGCCAGATGATAGGCCTCGGGATCGCCGCTCTCGATGGCCGTCAGCAGTTCCGGGTCGACGACCAGGCGGCCGATGACCGCGATCACGTCCGCATTTTCCGGTACGATGCTCAGGTAGAGAGACGGCGCAAGTCCTTCGTCCTTGCCATACAGCTGGTAGTGCTCGCGCAGACCCTCCGGGTCCTGGCTCAGATCCTGCCTTTGCGCACCGTAGAAATCAGGATCGAACCTGAAATCCGGACGTCGATCCAGAATGTTCGCCATCGACGCATATCTGCGCCATATGGCCAGCAAATCCGTCATGAGCGGTCACCCGGAAAGCACAAATTGAGCAGACCGACCATGCGGCGGTCGTCGACGCGGTTCTCGCACATGAACGAGACGACGTCGCGCAGCACCGGACTCGTCGCTATCATCTCGCCCAGCCGCAGCATTCCCAGCTCGCCTTCGTCCGAAAAGCTCGCCTCGAGGCTGCCAGGACGGCGCCGTCCCAATTCGCACTGGGCCTTGACGAAGTCCGCGTCGCCCGGGCGATCTATATACAGCAGCGGCCAGCTCTCGTTTTCGAAGCGCACCTTCAATAACGAGAGTATATCCAAGAGCAGACAGCTGGCGGCCACCGGCCTTTCGAGGCAATCGAGAACGAGGAAATCCTCCTCGAGTTCCCTGAGCCTCTTTCGGCCCGGGCTGGAGCCGGGAAGAAACACAAGAAGCGCTGGCCCATCCCACGCAAGCAAGCCGTCTACGCTCTCGCTGACATCAAAGGAATTCGATGTCGCGATCAACATGAGGGATTAGCCCGCGCCGCGATGCTGGAAGAGTATTCTGCCTTCATGAGCCCTTCAAAGCTTGTTACATTGATGGGTATGGCGCTACGCGATAGCGCCAAGGCATTGCATTTTTGTGGCGTCTGCCATGTCTTCCTGACGAATACTCTCACCGGCGCGCCGCTCCAGTCGGCTCGCTTCCCGGGCGAACCGGACGCCCGACGGCTCGAAGGGTCGGAAGAATCGGCAGGGCTCAGCTGTCAAGTTCATCGAATCGCATCGGGACCAAAATAGCCTGAAGCATCTCTTTTGGCATCTCATCCGGCATTTTGCACTGCACAAATCGAAGACAGTGTCGGATTTGTCGTGACCATGCAGGAGACGAAAGAGCCAGGCTGGCCAACCCTCACCCGACATCCAGCACGATCTTGCCGATATGCTCGCCCTCCTGCATGCGCTCATGCGCCCGCCAGGCCTCGCGCAGCGGGAAGATCATGTCCATGACGGGCGCGATCTTGCGCTCCGCGAGCAGCGGCCAGACTTGGCGCTCGAGTTCCGCGGCGATGCCTGCCTTGAACTCGACGCTGCGCGGGCGAAGCGTCGAGCCGGTATGCGTCAGCCGCTTGATCATCAGCTTCGAGAAGTCCGCGCTCGCCTTGGCTCCCTGCAGGAAAGCGATCTGGACGATCCGTCCGTCGACGGCGGCCGCGTCGTAGTTCCTGGCGATATAGTCGCCGCCGACCATGTCGAGGATCACGTCCGCACCCTTGCCACCGGTTGCCTCCTTCACGGCTGCGACGAAATCCTCGCTCCGGTAGTTCACGGTCCGATCGGCGCCGAGATTCGTGCAGGCTTCGCATTTTTCGGCCGAGCCGGCGGTCGCGATCACGCGCGCGCCGAACGCCTTGGCAAGCTGGATTGCCGCGGTGCCGATCCCCGACGTGCCGCCATGTACCAGGAATGTCTCGCCCGCCTTCAGCCCGCCGCGCTGGAAGACGTTGTGCCAAACCGTGAAGAAGGTTTCAGGCACCGCGGCGGCCTCGGTGAAGGTGAAGCCGTGCGGCACCGGCAGGGCGTTGCTCTCGTCGACGAGGCAGAACTCGGCATAGCCGCCGCCCGGCGTGAGCGCTGTCACCGGGTCGCCCGCACGCCATCTCTTCACGCCGTCTCCGAGCGCCGCGACCTCGCCAGCCACTTCCAGGCCCGGGAGGTCCGAGGCACCTGGCGGCGGCGGATAGGCGCCCTGCCGCTGCAGCACGTCGGGCCGGTTCACGCCCGCCGCCCTCACCCTGATCAGGATTTCCCCCGGACCGGGCAGCGGCAGCGGCCGCTTCTCAGGTTTCAGCACCATCGGTCCGCCGGGTTCGGTGATCGCGATCGCCGTCATCGCCGCCGGAAGCTTCGCCGTCTGTTTCATTCACATCCTCCCCCGCTGCCGGGGCTTGTTCGCATCCATCGCCGGGTCCTATGTAGCCTCTGCGGGCAATGAGGCAAACCGGAGGACGCCATGGCCTTGTTCGAGGAGGAACCGAGGAAGAAGAAGCTGGTCCATGAGATCGGCCAGGATCTGGCGACCCTTTCGGTCAGCGAACTGGCAGAGCGGATCAGTCTGCTGCGCGACGAGATATCGCGCCTGGAGGCGGAGAAAGCGGCCAAGGGCACGACCCGCAGCGCCGCCGACGCGCTGTTCAAGCGCCAGGCCTCAGATTAACCCGAGGGCCGCGACGAGCACGTAGAGCGTCATATAGATCAGCATCAGCGAGCCGACCGTCCAGAAGGTGGCGCGGACATCATGGGTCTGCGCAGTCAGATAGGCCGCGAAATGCAAGAGCCGCGACACGACATATCCGTAGAGCAGGACTTGCGCATGGAGCAGTGACGGCCCCGCGATCACGAACAGGAAACCGGCTACCAGGAAGTAGGGCAGGTTTTCCAGATCGTTGAGCTGGATCCGGCGGATCCGGTCGACATAGTCGTTCGGCCCGATCTGGCTCGGATCGGGGTCGGGATTGAGCCGCGTCTTGCGCAGATCCTCGGGCGAACGGTAACCGCCCTTCGCCTTGGTCATGCGGTAGACGGTGAGCCAGGACATCCCCACCGCCTTGAGGATCATCAGCGCGGCGCAAATCGCATAGGTGGCAAACAGCGGATCCTGCAGGCTCAGTCGGTCCACGTCTCGGCTCCCGGTGTCGTCCTTCTGTCACCATTGCTATCAGATCGCGTATGCGACGCAATCGAACCCGAACCGTCGCCCACGGGGTCGTTGAAAGGACATAAAGCAGGTATCTTCAGCCGAACCGAATCCCAAAGCGGAAGCCCTTCATGTTCGCATCCTTCGGTCCGATTCTCGCGCTGCTGCGGGGTACCGCCTTCCTGCTCGCCGCCTCGGGGCTGCACGGCCTGCTCCTGCCGCTACGCGGTCAGGCCGAGGGCTTCTCGACCTCCTCGCTAGGCCTGCTCGGAACCGCCTGGGCGGCCGGTTTCGTCGGCGGCTGCCTGTTCGCGCCGCGTCTCGTGCGAAGGGTCGGCCATGTGCGCGCCTTCGGTGCGTTTGCGGCTGCCGCGGCCATCATCGCGCTGATGACCGGCCTGCTTATCCACCCGATCGTCTGGATCGTTCTGCGCGTCTTCACCGGTTTCGCGATGGCCGGCGCCTTCATGGTCATCGAAAGCTGGCTCAACGAGCGCGCCACCAACGACAACCGCGGCACGGTCTTCGGCCTCTACATGATGGTCACCTACGCCTCGATCATGGCCGGCCAGCTCCTCGTCGCGTTCGGCGACGTAACGACCGACAAACTGTTCATGGTGGCAGGCATATTCTTCTGTCTCTCCCTCATCCCGACGGCAGTCTCGACCGCAGTCACCCCGCGGCCCCTGCAGGAAGTCTCGCTGGATATCAGACGGCTTTATGCCAACTCTCCGGTCTCCGTGGCGGCCTGTCTGCTCGTCGGCATAGCCAACGGAGCGTGGGGAACGCTCGGAGCCGTCTACGGAGCGCAGATCGGCGTTTCGACGGCAACGATCGCGCTGATGATGAGCCTGACCGTCGTAGCCGGCGCCGCGATGCAGATGCCCGTCGGGCGCATCTCCGACATGACGGACCGCCGCAACGTGCTGGCGGGTGCCGCCCTCATCACGGCCCTGATCGGCGTACTCATCTTCCTCCTTCAGCCGCGGTCCGACGTTTTCGTCCTGGTCATGACCGCCTGCTACGGGGCGCTCGCCTACACGCTCTATTCGATCGCGGTGGCGCATGCGAACGACCACGCCGACGCTGCGAATTTCGTGAAGGTCTCCGGCGGACTGCTGCTCCTCTACGGCTTCGGCACGATGATCGGGCCGGTGCTGGCAGCGGTGCTCATGGAGCAGTTGCGGCCGGACGCGATCTTCCTAGCGACCGCGCTCGCGCATCTGGCGCTGGCTGGTTACACGCTGGTTCGCATCCGCGCCCGCGCGCCTGTGCCGATCGCCGAGCGCGAGACGTTTCAGACCCTTCCTTCGGAACGCGCCGCCACACCGGAGGCGCTGCGGCTCGATCCGCGCAGCGGCGAGTCGCCCGAGAGCCGTTGAAGTGTCCGGCGCACTCGCTTACGCTGGGATATGGCGCTCGAAGACTCTTTCCTGGCGATATCGGATTCCAACCGGCGGACGATCCTGGAAGAGCTCCGGCGATCTCCGCGCACGGTGAACGAACTCGCCTCGGGACTGCCCGTCTCCCGGCCCGCCGTTTCCCAGCATCTGAAAGTCCTGCTTGACGCCGGTCTCGTCTCGGTACGGGCCGAAGGTACCCGGCGGATCTATGCGGTCGAGAATGCCGGGTTCCTGCGGCTTAACTTATGGCTCGACCAGTTCTGGCAGGAATGAGCCGGCCGTGAACGCAAGCGGCCCGCCGGGGAGGACCGACGAGCCGCGAAAGGATCGTTTTGCGCGTCAAGCGCAATGAATATCAGTGACGGGTCTGCTTTTCCTCTTCCCGTGCGCTGCGGAGCCGGAAGATCTGGTCCTTGAGGGCCAGTTTCCTGCGCTTCATCGCGACGATCGCGATGTCGTCCACGGATGGGCTGGCTTGCGCTTCGGCGATCTGTTCTTCAATCTCGCTGTGGCGCTTCTGGAGCTCCGCAAGGTGGGACACCAAAGACATCTATCTTTCTCCCTTCGCTGGTTTCCTCGTTACCGCCAGAGAAGGCCGTCCCGCCGGACGGCGCTTATGACGGATCGATGACAGTGTGCCACCCAATCGGCGGATTGTCGAACTCCAAGGAGTAGGATTTCGTTTCAAGGTGAAATGTGATATGGCGACTCGCCGGTCGCAGTCCCGTGTCCGGGCTCCCCGACGCTCCGCGCGAACGCGCATCACCGCATTGAGACGGAACCTAGATGTCCGACCAGGACCAGGCAGAGATCAGGCTCGAATACGCTCGTCTAAAACAGGACCATGCCGATTTCGACGCGGCGATCAACGCGATGATCGCGACGGGCTGTGACCCGCTGCAGATCCAGCGGATGAAGAAGAAGAAGCTGCATCTCAAGGACAAGCTGTTGCAGCTTTCCGACAAGGTGGTTCCCGACATCATCGCCTGATGACCCTGGAACGGCAGCTCCTTGCGCGCTTTGCCCGTTTCCGCTAGGTCCGCCGCCTTGACGAGGGAAACCGACATGGCCGGCAGCGACGTCGCGATCATCATGGGCAGCCAGTCCGACTGGGCGACCATGCGCCATGCCGCCGAGACGCTCGAGACCCTCGGCATCCCACACGACCGCCTGATCGTCTCCGCCCACCGCACGCCCGAACGGCTCTACGACTTCGCGCGCGGCGCGAAGGCCAAGGGCTACAAGGTGGTGATCGCCGGGGCCGGCGGAGCCGCGCACCTGCCCGGAATGACCGCCTCGCTCACTCCTCTGCCGGTGTTCGGCGTACCGGTCGAATCCAAGGCGCTTTCGGGACAGGATTCACTGCTGTCGATCGTTCAGATGCCCGCCGGTATCCCTGTTGGCACCCTCGCCATCGGCCGCGCCGGCGCGGTCAATGCCGCGCTGCTGGCGGCAGCCGTCCTGGCGCTCCACGACGACGTGCTGGCCGAGCGCCTCGACGCCTTCCGCAAGGCGCAGAGCGACAAGGTGGCGCTCACGCCCTCGGACAGCGCGGAATGAACGGCCCGCTGCCGCCAGGCTCCACCATCGGCATCATCGGCGGCGGCCAGCTCGGCCGCATGCTGGCGATGGCGGCGGCGCGGCTTGGCTATCGCACGATCGTCCTGGAGCCTCAGGCGGATTGCCCGGCTGCCCAGGTGACGAACCGGCAGATCGTCGCGGCGTACGACGATCCGCAAGCCTTGGGGGAGCTGGGCAGGACCTGCGACGTCGTCACCTACGAGTTCGAGAACGTACCGGTGGGGGCCGCCGCTGCGCTCGCGTCGCGGGCAGAGGTCTCGCCGCCTCCAATGGCGCTCGAGGTGTCGCAGGACCGGTTGGTGGAAAAGAATTTCCTCAACGCGGCCGGCATCTCTACGGCGAACTTCCGCGCGATCGACAGCGACGCCGACCTGATCGCTGCCTGCGAGGCTTTCGGCGGCTCCGGTGTGCTGAAGACCCGCCGTATGGGCTATGACGGCAAGGGTCAGCGCCTGTTACGCGGGGCGGCGTCTGGAGACCTTGCGGGGGTCTACGCCACCATGGGCGGCGTGCCGCTGATCTTCGAAAGCCTGATCCCCTTCGAGCGCGAAATCTCGGTGATCGGGGCCCGGGGTCGCGACGGCACGGTTCGTTGCTACGATCCGGTCGAAAACGTCCACCGCGAGGGCATCCTGCACACTTCGACCGTTCCGGCGCGCGTATCGGGTCCGACTGCCGAAGCGGCGAAGATCGCAGCGACTACTATCCTGACCGAACTCCGCTATGTCGGCGTCATCGGCGTCGAGTTCTTTGTGCTGAAAGACGGCAATCTGCTGGTGAACGAAATCGCGCCGCGCGTGCACAATTCCGGGCACTGGACGGAAGCCGCCTGCGCCGTTTCGCAGTTCGAACAGCACATCCGCGCCGTGGCCGGCCTGCCGCTCGGCGACCCGTCGCGTCACTCGGACTGCGTGATGGAGAACCTGATCGGCGACGACGTGAACCGCCTCGCCGAGCTCGCCGCGCAGCCGGACACGGTCATCCACCTCTACGGCAAGGCGCAAGCGCGGCCGGGACGCAAGATGGGGCACTTTACGCGGCTCCTCGGTCCCAAGTCCTGACCGGACTGCCTTGACAGCCATCCGTCGCGCCGGTATGGACCCGCATCGTTTTTGGCGCGCCCGTTCGGCGCGTCTTGCATTTTGGCCCGAACGGGCCTCACCGACGGGTCAAGACCATGAAGATCAAGAACTCGCTCAAGGCGCTCAAGGGCCGGCATCGCGACAACCAGCTGGTTCGCCGCAAGGGCCGCATCTACATCATCAACAAGACGGCTCCGCGCTACAAGGCGCGCCAGGGCTGATCGGCCGCTTCACGCGAATTTCAGTTTGACGCTGCGCGAATCGGGACTAGTTTCCCGGTATGCGCAGCGTTTTGCTTTTGCTTGTCGGACTGGGCGTGGTCGCCCCGACGCTCCCCTCATATTCACAATCGAGCGCGGCCGCGGTCGCGCCGGCGATGACGCAATCTGAGAGAGCCGCCGCTCTCGACAAGCTCTTCGAGGAGCTGAGGCGCGAGCGCAAGGAGATGGCGGCGGAGCGCATCGCCTCACGTATCCGGGACAACTGGTTCGACTCCGGCAGTGCCTCGATCGACGCGATGATGCAATGGTCGCAAGAGGCCATCGAAGCCAAGAAATACGGGGTCGCGCTCGACTTCCTCGACCGCGTCACCGTCCTCCAGCCCGACTACGCGGAAGGCTGGAACAGGCGCGCCACAGTCCATTTCCTGATGAACAATTATCGCAAGTCGATGGCCGATATCGACCGGACACTCAGGCTGGAGCCGCGCCATTTCGGAGCGCTGTCCGGGATGGGCTCGATCCTCAAGCAGTCGGGCCGCAAGGAACTCGCGCTCGACGCCTACGAACGCGCGCTGGCGATCTATCCGATGATGCGCAACGCCCAGAAGGAAGTGGCCGAACTGTCCGAGGAACTGGCGGGCGAAGGCATCTGAACCGCCAACATCTTCCCTTCCGTGCCGAGAGGCACAATAGTCCCGTCTCTTCCTTCATCGCTCCCTCACGGCGACCCATGAACCTCCTCTACGCGCTGATCTGCTTCCTCGCGGCCCTGCTTCTCGCGCTTGCCGGTGTGACCCGCGTCGGCGCCTGGCTGATCGAGCGCCGCAACCCGCCGGTCGGAACCTTCGCCACCGTCAATGCGACGCGGATGCACTTCGTCCACGCGGAGAAGCCGGCGAGCGCCGATCTTCCGCCGGTGGTCTTCATCCATGGCGCCAGCGGCAATTTGAAGGATCAGATGCTGCCGTTCCGCAAGCATCTCGCGGGGCGTGCAGAGATGCTGTTCCTCGACCGCCCCGGCCATGGCTGGTCTGACCGCGGACCGGCCAACGAAGACCCGCACGGCCAGGCCAGAACGATCGCCGCCCTGATGGACCACGTCGGGATCGATCGGGCGATAATTGTCGGTCATTCCTTCGGCGGCGCAATCGCCGCGACCTTCGCTCTCGACTTCCCAGATCGAACGGCGGGACTGCTGCTCCTCGCGCCGGCCACACATCCCTGGCCCGGCGGCGCCACCTCCTGGTACTACACACTGACGACGACGCCGGTGATCGGACCGCTGTTCTCCGAAACCCTGTCCTACCCCGGCGGCGCATTGCGGATAGGTGCTGCGACCGACTGCGTCTTCTCGCCAAACAAGGCGCCCGACGACTATGCCCGCGACGCATCGATCTCGCTGGTTCTGCGGCCTGCCGCCTTCCGTGCCAATGCGACCGATGTCGAAGGCCTCTACCGCCACGCGGTCGCAACCGCGCCGCGCTATGGCGAGATCGCGGCGCCGACGGTGGTGATTTCGGGCGATCGCGACACGGTGGTCTACGAGGAGCTTCACTCGGCGGGTCTCGGGCGGGACATCCCGGGCGCCGAGCTGATCTGGGTACACAATCTCGGCCACAAGCCGGAATGGATAGCGACCGACCTCGCCGTCGCGGCTATCGAAAAGCTGGCCGGAAAGCCGACCGACCTCCGGGCGGTGGCGAAGCAGGTCGAGGCGCGCGTCTCGGGCGACAGCTACGGCGTCGGCATCTGCGTCGACGAAATCGCGCCCCATCGTTCGCCCGAGCTCAAGCCGGGAGAGTAGAGTCGTCGGACAAGCGGATATCGCTGCGGGAGCGCCGGGCTTAGACCAAGATGAGGCCTAATGCCCCGTCATGCCGTCGGAGCCGATATAGGCGATGCGCAGCATGTTGGTCGCGCCAGGAGTGCCCAGCGGCACGCCGGCGGTGATGATGATCCTGTCGCCCGGCTTGCCGAATCCCTCGTCGAAGGCGATGCGGCAGGCGCGATCCACCATGTCGTCGAGATCGTTGGCGTCCGGCGTCACCACGCAATGCTGGCCCCAGACGAGGGAAAGCCGACGCGCCGTGGCGAGCACCGGCGACAGCGAGATGATAGGCAATTGAGGCCGCTCGCGGGCGGCGCGCAGACCCGTCGTGCCGGAGGAGGTGTAGGTGACGATCGCCGACAGCTTCAGCGTCTCGCCGATTTGGCGCGCGGCGGCGGAAATGGCGTCGGCGCCAGTCGCTTCCGGCTCGGAGCGCTGTGCATTGATGATGCCCGGATAGAGCGGATCCTGCTCCACCTTCTCGGCGATCTTGTTCATCATCGCCACCGATTCGATCGGATACTGGCCGGCGGCGGATTCGGCCGAGAGCATGATCGCGTCGGCGCCTTCGAAGACGGCAATCGACACGTCCGACACCTCGGCGCGCGTCGGCACCGGCGCGCTGATCATCGATTCCAGCATCTGCGTCGCCACGACCACGGGTTTTCCGGCGCGGCGCGCGGCGCGCGTGATCTGCTTCTGGGTGCCGGGAACCGCCTCGAGCGGCATCTCGACGCCCAGGTCGCCCCGCGCGACCATCAGCGCATCGGAGAGTTCGATGATTTCCGACAGCCGCGCGACCGCCTGCGGCTTCTCGATCTTCGACATCAGCGCCGCCCGGCCCCGCGCGATCTTGCGCACTTCGGCGAGATCCTCCGGGCGCTGGATGAAAGAAAGCGCGACCCAGTCCACGCCCGTCGCCAGCACGGCGTCGAGGTCGCTGCGGTCCTTGTCGGTCAGCGCACCGACCGGCAGGTCGGTGTCGGGCAGGCTGACGCCCTTCTTGTTCGAAATCGTCGTGCCCGAAACCACCTTGCAGACGATGGACTTGCCGTCGGCCTTTTCCGCCACCAACGCCAGGCGCCCGTCGTCGATCAGCAGGCGGTCGCCGGGCTTGACCGAAGTGAGGATCTCAGGATGCGGAAGATGCACACGCGTCGCGTCGCCCGGCTCCGGGTTGTCGTCGAGCGTGAATATCTGTCCGGGCGTCAGCTCTTCCTTGCTGTTGGCGAAGATGCCAACGCGCAGCTTCGGCCCCTGCAGATCAGCGAGAATGCCGATCGGCCGGCCGACCTTGGTTTCGACGGCTCGGATACGGGCGACCAGTTCACGCATCAGCGGGTGGTCGGTATGGCTCATATTGATGCGGAACACGTCCGCGCCGGCCTCGAACAGCTTCTGGATCATCTCAACGGAGGACGATGCGGGTCCAAGCGTAGCGAGGATCTTGACCTTGCGGCTGCGTCTCATTGAGTGCCTGTCGGGCTGGGAGGATTGGGACTGCCGGGCGGCAGTTCGTCGGTGAGTTCGACCATCCAGCTCGACTGTTCGCGCGTGTCGTATTCCTGGAAACCGGCCCGCTGGAAGCCGCGCCTCACGCAGTCGTTCACGGCGGTGATCTTGAACTCTTTTTCAGCCACGCACATGTTGGTCGGGCCGTCCCAGCGGCCGCCGCGCTCGGCGTCTTCCGCGTAGAGATAATAATAGCGCGAGGCGAGCGGGCCTTCGATCAGCGTCTTGCAGGTCGACTTCTCGATATGCCACCAGCCCTCGGTGATCCAGCCCGCCGCGGCGCGATAGCCGATCGCCACGCCGACCAGGCTCTGGGTCGCGTTGCACACTCGGAAATCGGCAAGTGCCGGTGTGGAAAAGGCGAACGTCCCGAAGGTCGCCGCCGCGAAAAGCGCCGGCAGGGTGATGGCATGGCGCGCGCGTGCGGCCTTGGCGACCTGCATTCTCGAACTCTTCGGCTGACGAAGCAATGTAGGGTTCTTTTCGGAAAACTCGCGCGCTCTGTCAACGAAACTCCGCCGCGGACGAGGCTAAATCGATACAAAGAGACGCCGATCTTCATTTCGTCGTGATGGCGGGGTGACGCATTGCGCCGACGCGTGCGAGATGAAAGAAGACGCGGCATCCGAAATGGCGAACACGGCGACATGGCCAAGACGGCCCTCTTTTCCCCTTTCGAAATCATTGAAGGCAACCGCGCCGGCGGAATGCTGATCGTTGCCGATCACGCCCGACGCGAGATGCCCGACGAATACGGTGACCTCGGCCTTCCCGCCGCCGAGTTCGACCGCCACATCGCCTATGACATCGGCGTCGAATGGGTGACGCGGCGGCTCGTCGAACTGACCGGCGCGCCAGCGGTGATGGCCGGCTTCTCGCGATTGCTGATCGATCCCAATCGCGGCGAGGACGACCCGACGCTGATCCGTCAACTCTACGACGGCACCGTGATCCCCGGCAACTATCCAATGTCGGACGAGGAGCGCGCACGCCGTCTGGACACCTTCTACCGACCCTATGACGACGCCGTCGGCGCGCTGACGGCCTCCGTCGCCGAAGCCTCCGGCCATTCGCCCTTCATCGTCTCGATGCATTCCTTCACGCCGTCCATGCAGGGCCGCCCGCGGCCGTGGCATGTCGGTCTACTGTGGGATATGGACGATCGCGCGGTACGCCCGCTGCTCGACGCTCTCTGCGCCGATCCCGCGCTCGTCGTCGGCGACAACGAGCCCTATGACGGCGCGTTGCGTGGCGACACGATGTTCCGCCATGCGATCATCAACGGCTTCGCGCATGTGCTGATCGAGATTCGCCAGGACCTGATCGCAACGCAAGCCGGCGCGGACGAATGGGCGCGGCGCCTCGCTCCCATCCTTGACGCGATCAACGCCCGGCCCGATATCCATGAAGCAAAGCAGTTCGGCTCCCGCACGGGACCGATCTGAGGAGGTGTCGATGACCGACCTGACCGAGACCGAGCAGCGCAACTTCGAGGCCGCCGCCTTCCGCCGCCTCATCCAGCACCTGCGCGAGCGCAATGACGTGCAGAATATCGACCTGATGAACCTCGCCGGCTTCTGCCGCAACTGCCTGTCCAACTGGTATCGCGACGCCGCCAACGCCGCCGGCCACGACCTGTCCAAGGACGAGTCGCGCGAGATCATCTACGGCATGCCCTATGCGGAATGGCAGGCGCTGAACCAGACCGAGGCATCCGACGCCAAGAAGGCCGCCTTCGAGCTGAATCGTCCAAAGGACCACTGACACCACGCGCCGGTGTGACCCGTTTGCGCCTTGACCCTGTCGAGGCGCTGGGGCATCGCAAGGTTCAACCGGGTGCCATCCGAGTCGCCCCGCAACGACCAGATTGAGGAGTCCCGCCTTGGCCGACGACATCACAGAAACCTCGCAGACTGTCGCCGCCGGCCAGCTCAAGGCCTTCATCGAGCGCATCGAGCGGCTGGAGGAAGACAAGCAGGCGATCGCCGACGACATCAAGGACGTCTTCGCCGAGATGAAGGGCTCCGGCTTCGACACCAAGGCCGTGCGCGCGATCATCCGCCTGCGCAAGAAGGATGCGGCCGAGCGGCAGGAGGAGGAAGCGATCCTCGACCTCTACAAGGCTGCGTTGGGGATGGAGTGACCGCGGACCACTTACCCTCAACTGCCGTGATCGGCCGCGCTGGCGAAACCTGCCAGTAGAGAAACAGCCACGAGAATCGCCGCCACGCCGACGTAGATCGGTGCGAAGCCGACATGTTCGCCGACGAAGCCGAGCGCAGATGGCGCAACCAGGATGCCCGAATAGCCGATCGTCGTGACGACGCTCATACCAGCGCCGGGCGGCAGGCCCGGATGGTTGCCGCCGGCGGAAAACGCGATCGGCACCGTGTTGGCGATGCCGAGCCCGGCGAACGAGAAGGCCGCGATCACCATCCACGCCTCGGGCGCGAGCCCAGCGCCCAGCATGCCGACGGCGGCGATCAGCGCGGAGATGCGAAGCGTGCGCACAGCGCCGAACCGGTCGCGCACCCGGTCGCCGAGGAATCGCATCGTGGCCATGGCCGCCGAGAAGGCGGCGAAGGCGAAGCCGGCGTTGGCGACGGACGCGCCGCGCTCCTGTTGCAGATAGAGCGCCGCCCAGTCGAGAACCGCCCCTTCCGGCACCATGCAGAAAAGGGCGATCAGCCCTACGAGGTAGAGCGACGGGTCGCGCGGCAGGACGAGCGGCTGGCGCTCGTGCGGCTCAGGCCTGTCGTCGTCGCCGAGTTGGGAGACCGCCAGAGCAACCGCCGCAAGGGCCAGCACGGTGACGAGCCCGGCATGCGCCAGCGGGCCGAAGCGCTCGATGACGAGCCCGCCGGCCGCCCCGCCAGCGAAGCCGCCGAGGCTCCAGAACCCGTGCGACGACGACATGATGGCGCGGCCGAGCGCCCGCTCGACGGCGACCGCATTGGCATTCATCGACACGTCCATGCCGCCGACCAATCCACCGAAGAGAACCATCGCGATCGCCGCCGTCCAGACGTTCGGCGCTGCGACGACGAGGATGAGGCCGAAGGCGGCGGCGAAGGAGAACCAGGCGACCGTGACGCGCGAGCCCTGCCGTCCGATGACGTAGCCTGCGGTGGGCATGGCGATCAGCGCGCCGAGGCCGAAACCGAGGATCAGCAGGCCCAGTGTGAACTCGGTGATGCCGAGCCGCGCCAGGAAGAGCGGAATCTGCGGCGCCCAGCTGCCGATCAGGAAACCGTTGACCGCGAACAGCGCGGCGACCGCCCAGCGGGCGCGCGGAGGGGAAGCTGCGGCAGCGAGAATAGACATCGGAGCTTGTTAAATCGATTTAGAACCTCCATCAAGCCACTCGCTTGGTAACCGATTGTGCCAGTCCGGCCAGGAGGGTTCGACTTCAGTCGATCAGACCGATGCTCCGAAAAAAGGGCACCGGCCGCTCCAACCGGATCGGCGCCCGGCGTCAACCAGCCATCACGTCACCGCTGCGGAGAGCGTTTCGAGTTCCGGAGCGATGCAGCCCATGTCGACGAGGCTCGCCTTGATCGCCCGGTCGAGATCGGTGCGCGGCTCCTGCCCGATCAGGTCGAACAGCCGGCGGTTGTCGAACCTGACCGGGTGCCGCCAGTACTGGGCGATCTCCGCCGCCTCGCGCGGGAAGCCTCCGAACGGCGCGGCAAGACGCATGAGCCACCACGGAAAACTCCAGATGGGAACCTTGCGGCCCGTGATGCGGCGCAACGCGTCGGTCATGAGCGAGCCGCTCGCGTCGTAGATGCCCTCGAACTGCACCCGCTCGAACGGCGACAGTTTGTCCTCGGCATTCATGAGACGGGCGAAAGCCTCCGCCAGGTCCGGCAGGTAGGCCCAGGAATGTCCCGCGCCCCTGGCCGGGTTGACGATGCGGGCCACGGGCTTGCCCGGCGCCACCATCGCCTGCGCAAACCAGCTCGACCTGACGCCCGGACCGAAGAAGTCCCCGGCGCGCAGGATGAGCGATGGCACCTCCGGCGCCGCGTCTGCGAGCCGCTGTTCGAGTGCCACCCGGATCGCGCCCTTGCGGCTGCGCGGCTCCTGCGGCGAGTTTGCATCGATAACCGGCGTGCGCGCCGGGTCGTAGTTGTAGATGGTCCCGGGCAGCACGATGCGCGCGCCGCCCGCCGCCCGCGCCGCCGCGATCGTGTTGTCGATCATCGGCAGGACCACCTTGCCCCAGTTGCGGTAGCCAGGGGGATTGACCGCGTGAACGATCATCGCGACGCCCGACGCGGCACGCACGACGTCGTCGCGCGACATGGCATCGCCCTGAACCCACTCGATATGCGGATTGGCGCGACGTTCCGTCGACATGACGTCGCGCGCCATGCCGCGAACCTGCCAGCCGTGCCGCAGCAACGCCGCGGCGATCGCGCCGCCGATTCCGCCGGAAGCGCCGAGGACGAGAACTGATTTCCGCTGTGCCATGACTGATCTCCTTGATCGTGTGCCGGGAAGATGCGCCGGCTTTGCCTGAAAAGAAATTGCAAGAATCCCTTCAGCAGCTAGTATGTTTCTTATGAGTGGACCGATCTCGTGGGACGACCAGCGCGTCTTTCTGGCCGTGTTGGAGGAAGGCAGCCTGTCCGGCGCGGCGCGCCGGCTGGGCGTTTCCCATCCGACTGTCCGCAGTCGCCTGGAGGCCCTGGAGGCCGCGCTCGGCACGGTCCTTTTCACCCGCTCGGTGAACGGCCTGACGCCGACCGACAACGCCGAGGCCCTGCGCAAGCCGGCCCGCACGATGGCCATGGCCTCCGACCTGTTCATCCGCCAGGCCTCCGGAACGCCGGGCGAGATCGCCGGCGTGGTCCGGATCAGCGTGCCGGAGTTCATGGGTATCGAGGTGATCCCGGCCATGCTGAGGATCCTGCGCGACACCCATCCGGCCATCCGGATCGAATTGTCGCTGAGCAATGCGCCCGCCGACCTGCTGGCGCAGGAGGTCGACGTGGCGGTGCGAACGGTCACCCCTAAGCAGGAGGCGCTTGTCGCGAAGAAGGTGGCGTCGATCCCGCTGGGGTTCTTCGCCTCCGTCGACTACCTCGAACGGCGCGGCGTGCCGGCGACGCTGCAGGATCTGAAACGCCACGACATGATCGGTCCGGACCGGACGCTCGCCGACCTCGCGCTCGTGGAGCGGCTCGGCAAGGGCTTCGGCGATGTCGGTTTCGTGCTGCGAACAGACAGCCACCCGGCGCAGATCGCCGCAGCGCGCGCCGGCATCGGCATCGCCGTGGCACAGGTGCCGGTCGGTCTGCGCGATCCGCGCCTGCGCCAGGTTCTGCCCGACGTCACGGCAGTCGTTCTCGACACCTGGATCGTGACGCACGAGAACCTGAGCAAGGTGCCGAGGGTCCGGGCTGTGTTCGATAGCCTCGTCGCGGCTTTCGCGGGATATGGGGAGCGGGTGTAGAAGAGCTGGTCCCTACCCGAACACCACCAGCAGATCCTTCGCATCGATCTGCTCGCCGACCCGTACCAGCACCTCGGCGATGGTTCCGTCGCGTTCGGCGTGCAGTGCCGTCTCCATCTTCATCGCCTCGATCGAGACGAGGATGTCGCCGGCCTTGACCGCCTGGCCTGCGGCGATCGCCACGCCCGAGATGACGCCGGGCATCGGCGCGCCGACATGGGCCTCGTTGCCGGGCTCGGCCTTGCGGCGGGCCCTGCCGTTGGAGGCGCCATGCGCCCGGTCGGGCACCTTGACGCGGCGCGGCTGGCCGTTGAGCTCGAAGAAGACGGTGACCATGCCCTTGTCGTCGACCTCGCCGATGGCCAGGCAGCGCACGACCAGCGTCTTGCCCTTCTCGATGTCGAGCAGGATCTCGTCTTCGCCCTTCATGCCGTAGAAATAGGTCGGCGTCGGCAGCACCGAGACCGGGCCGTAGGCGTCCTGCGCGGCCGCGAAGTCGGAGAAGACCTTGGGATACATCAGGTAGGACGCAAACTCGAATTCCGAGAGCTTGCGGCCGACCTTCTCCTCCGCGTCCTTGCGCGCCTTCGTCAGGTTCGCGTCCTTGAGCAGCGAGCCGGGGCGCACATTGATCGGTGTCTCGCCCTTCAGCGCCTTCTTCTGCAGGCCGGCCGGCCAGCCTCCCGGCGGTTGCCCGAGATCGCCTTTGAGCATCGAGACGACCGAGTCGGGGAAGGCGATGTCCTTGGCCGGGTTCTCGACGTCGGCGACAGTCAGATCTTGGCTGACCATCATCAGCGCCATGTCGCCGACGACCTTGGACGACGGCGTCACCTTGACGATATCGCCGAACATCAGGTTGACGTCGTGATAGGCCTGCGCCACCTCGTGCCAGCGGGTTTCGAGCCCGAGCGAGCGCGCCTGTTCCTTGAGGTTGGTGAACTGGCCGCCCGGCATCTCGTGCAGGTAGACCTCGGAGGCCGGACCCTTCAGGTCGCTCTCGAAGGCCGCATACTGGTTGCGCACGGCCTCCCAGTAGAACGACAGCTTGCGGATCCAGCCGGTGTCGAGGCCGGGATCGCGCTCGGTGCCCTTCAACGCCTCGACGATCGACCCGAGGCAAGGCTGCGACGTGTTGCCCGACAGCGAATCCATCGCCGCGTCGACCGCGTCGACGCCCGCTTCCACCGCCGCCAGCACGGTCGCTGCGGCGATGCCCGACGTGTCGTGCGTATGGAAGTGGATCGGCAGGTCGGTTGCCTCGCGCAACGCCTTGAACAGCACCTTGGCAGCGGCGGGCTTCAGCAGCCCCGCCATGTCCTTGACGGCGATGATGTGCGCGCCCGCCGCTTCCAGCTCCTTCGCCAGCGCGACATAATATTTCAGGTCGTATTTCGCCCGCGCCGGGTCGAGGATGTCGCCGGTGTAGCAGATCGCCGCCTCGATCAGCTTGCCCTCGGCGCCGACGGCGTCTATCGCCACGCGCATGTTCTCGACCCAGTTGAGGCAGTCGAACACGCGGAACAGGTCGATGCCGCCGGCTGCCGCCTGGCGGACGAAATGCTTCACGACATTGTCGGGATAGTTGGTGTAGCCGACGCCGTTGGCGCCGCGCAGCAGCATCTGGAGAAGCAGGTTCGGCGCACCCTTGCGGATCAGGTCGAGCCGCTCCCACGGATCCTCGGTGAGGAAGCGCATCGCCACATCGAACGTGGCGCCGCCCCAGCATTCGAGCGAAAGAAGCTGGGGCAAAGCGCGCGCATAGGCGCCGGCCACCCGCGCGATGTCGAAGGTGCGCATGCGCGTCGCGAGCAGCGACTGGTGGCCGTCGCGCATCGTCGTGTCGGTGACGAGCACCTGCGGCTGCGCGCGCATCCATTTGGCAAAGCCGGCCGGGCCGAGCTGGTCGAGGGTCTGCTTCGTCCCGTCCGGAACCTCGCCCGCGAAGAAAGGAACCACGGGCGCTGCGGCGTCCGCCTTGGGCTGCGGCCGTCCCCGCGCCTCCGGATGGCCGTTGACGGTCACGTCGGCGAGATAGTTGAGGAGCTTCGTGGCGCGGTCCTGGCGCTTCACCTGCGCGAACAGTTCAGGCGTCGAGTCGATGAACTTGGTCGTGTACGAATTGTCCTTGAAGGACGGGTGCGTGATGATCGCTTCGAGGAAGGTGAGATTGGTCGCGACGCCGCGGATGCGGAACTCGCGCAGCGCCCGGTCCATGCGCGCGATCGCTTCCAGCGGCGTCGGTGCCCAGGCCGTCACCTTCTCCAGCAGCGGATCGTAGAAGCGGGTGATGACCGCGCCCGAATAGGCCGTGCCGCCGTCCAGCCGTATGCCGAAGCCGGTGGCGCCACGATAGGCGGTGATGCGCCCGTAGTCGGGGATGAAGTTCTGCTCCGGATCCTCGGTGGTGATGCGGCACTGCAGCGCGTGGCCGTTGAGGCGGATGTGCTCCTGCGACGGCACGCCCGATTCCGGCGTGCCGATCGCTTCACCTTCGAGGATGTGGATCTGCGCCTTGACGATGTCGATGCCGGTCACCTGCTCGGTCACGGTGTGCTCGACCTGGATGCGCGGATTGACCTCGATGAAGTAGAATTTGCCGGTGTCGGCATCCTGCAGGAACTCGACCGTGCCGGCGCCGATATAGGCGGTGGCGTCGGCGATCCTCAGCGCGTAGCCGCAGAGTTCCTCGCGAAGCTCGCTCGAAAGATACGGTGCCGGCGCGCGCTCGACGACCTTCTGGTTGCGGCGCTGGATCGAGCAGTCGCGCTCGAACAGGTGCACCGCGTTACCATGCGTATCGCCCAGCACCTGCACCTCGACATGGCGGGCGCGCTCGATCAGCTTCTCGAGATAGACCTCGTCCTTGCCGAAGGCGGCCTTGGCCTCGCGCTTGCCCTCGGTGACTTCCTTGATCAGCTCGGCCTCGGCGCGGATGACGCGCATGCCGCGTCCGCCGCCACCCCACGAGGCCTTCAGCATCAGCGGGTAGCCGACCTCGAGCGCCAGCGTCTTCACCGCCTCCATGTCGTCGGGCAGAGGCAAGGTGGCGGGAATGACCGGCACGCCGATCTCGATCGCCAGATTGCGCGCGGCGACCTTGTTGCCCAGCCTGCGCATCGTCTCCGGCTTCGGGCCGATGAAGACGATGCCGGCCTCGGCGCACGCGTCGGCGAATTCCGGACTTTCCGAGAGCAGTCCGTAGCCGGGATGGATCGCGTCGGCGCCCGAGAGCTTGGCGACGCGGATCACCTCCTCGATCGACAGGTAGCTCTCGATGGGTCCCAGGTCGCGTTCGAGATGCGGCCCCCGGCCGATCTGGTAGCTCTCGTCCGCCTTGAAGCGGTGCAGCGCGTATTTGTCCTCTTCCGCCCAGATGGCGACCGTCTCGATTCCCAACTCGTTAGCGGCGCGGAAGACGCGGATCGCGATTTCGGAGCGGTTGGCGACGAGGATCTTCTTGATCTGCAAGGAAGCACTCCGGGAGGGACGGGACGCTGCGGGAGATGTTTATCCGGAAAATGCTGCACTGCAAACGGAATCGGCAGGATTCCTACTTGCCTACGCGATAGGCAAACGAAAATGCCCGGCGCGAGACGCGCCGGGCACTTTTTTCTGGACGCTTCGAGCGGTTATTCGTTCTCGAAGTAGCTGTACTTGCCGTCGTCGCCCTTCTTCCACGTGTACATCACGTAGTCCGGACGAGTGATGTCGCCCTTCTCGTCGAAGCCGAGTTCGCCGATCGCGGTCGCGAACGGACCCTTGGCCTTGGCGGCTTCCGCCACCTTTGCCGGGTCGAGGTCGCCGGCAGCCTTCGCCGCGCCTGCGATGACCTGCACAGCGGCGTAGGAGTAGAGCGTGTAGGCTTCCGGCTCGAAGCCCGCGGCGCGGAACTTCTCGACGATTTCCTTCGCGGCCGGGTTCTTGCGTGGATCCGGAGCAAACGTCATCAGCGTGCCGTTGACCGCGTCGCCGGCGATCGAGGCGAGCTCGTTCGAGACGATGCCGTCGCCCGACATGAAGGCGGCCTTCAAGCCCTGGTCGGCCAGCTGGCGCATGATCAGGCCGGCTTCCGTGTGCAGGCCGCCGTAGTAGACGGCCGTGACGCCGGCTTCCTTCATCTTGGCGATGAGGGCCGAGAAGTCCTTGTCGCCGATGTTGATGCCTTCATACATGACTTCCGTTACGCCAGCCGCGTTGGCGGCCTTCTTGGTCTCGTCGGCAAGGCCCTGGCCATAGGGGGTCTTGTCATGGATGACGGCGACCTTGCCATCCTTGAAGTTGGCGGCGATGTAGGCGCCGGCGACCAGGCCCTGCTGGTCGTCGCGACCGCAGGTGCGGAAGGTGTTCCACAGGCCGCGCTCGGTAAACTGCGGGTTTGTCGAGGCCGGGGTGATCTGCATGATGCCGTTCTCGGAGTAGACTTCCGAGGCCGGGATCGAGACGCCCGAGTTGAAGTGGCCGACGACAAACTTGACGCCGTCCGCGACGAACTTGTTCGCGACGGAAACGCCCTGGGTCGGGTCGGAGACGTCGTCGCCGATGACGATCTTGATCTGCTCGCCATTGATGCCGCCGGCGGCATTGATGTCGGCCGCCGCCTGCTCGGCGCCCTTCTGGAGCTGCGCGCCGAACGCAGCATTCGGACCGGTGATCGGACCGGCCACGCCGATCAGGATGTCGGCCCACGCACTGCCGCTGAACGCGAGAACCGCGGTCACGGCAACGGCCGACAAGAGAGATTTCTTCATTGATACACTCCCGTTAAACGGGCGGGCCTGGATGATTGCTTTCATGCGATGCCCACCCAACTCGCAGAAAGGAAACTTTGCCCATTTTCAGGCACTTGTCACGCCGAATCCTGCTGGATCTGGCGTTAATGGTGAACGTCAGCGCTTCTCCTTCCAGGAGAGAAATGAATCGCGCTCGTAGAGCCAGTGATACTGCGTCACCATCTGGTTCATCCGCGTGTAGCGGTAACCGAGATAGCCGATCGCCAGCAGGATGATCGTGTCGACGATGTAATACTGCGCCGTGAACATCGTGCCGTCGAACAGCGCGTGGTGGATGAACCTGACCGCGATCCCAAGCAGCAGCAGGAAGGCGATCAGGCTGGACACCGGCCGCCACGTCTGCGCGCAGGCACGCCCCGTCATCCACGCTGCGCCGCCGCCGAGAACGAGCGTGACGAAGAAGAACTGCCAGATACTGGGCTCTTCGTAGAGAATACCGTGCATCGAACGTCCCTCCTCAGTGCCTGCCGCCTTCGAGATAGGCGGCGCGGACTTCCGGATTGGCAAGCAGGTCCTGTCCCGTCCCGCTCATGGTGATGTTGCCGTTGACCATGACATAGCCGCGCGTCGCGAGCCTCAGCGCGCCGAACGCATTCTGCTCGACCAGGAACACGGTCAGGCCCTCCTGCTCGTTGAGCACCCGGATCGCGTCGAAGATCTGCTTCACGATCAGCGGCGCCAGGCCCAGCGACGGCTCGTCGAGCAGCAAGAGCTTCGGCCGCGCCATCAACGCGCGGCCGATGGAGAGCATCTGCTGCTCGCCGCCCGACAGCGTGCCGCCGCGCTGCTGGATGCGTTCCTTGAGGCGGGGAAACAGCGTGAAGACCTTTTCCGAATCCTCGGCGTAGTGGACGAGGTTGTCTAGGCTCGCCCCCATCTGGAGGTTCTCCAGCACGGTCATGCGGGGGAAGATGCGGCGGCCTTCGGGCGACTGCGCGATGCGCAGCCGGGCGATCTCGTGCGTCGGCAATTGCGTAATGTCGGTGCCGGCAAAGACGATACGGCCGGACTTGGCACGCGGCGCGCCGAAGATCGTCATCATCAGCGTCGACTTGCCGGCGCCGTTGGCGCCGATCAGGGCGACGATCTCGCCTTGCTTGACCTCCATTGTCACGCCGTTCAACGCGCGGATGTTGCCGTAGAAGGTCTCGACGCCCTCGACCGAGAGAAGGGGTTGGGTCGTCATCAGCCGCGCCCTCCGGTCTTGGCAGTGGAGGCTTTGGCCGGCTTGCTACCCTTCGCGAGACGCTTGGCCTGGCCGACCCAGTCCTCGCGGGCGATGCGGCCGTCGAACTCGAGATAGGCTTCGGCCGCCACGACATCCGCCTTCTTCCACGCGCCGATCTGCGCGAAGGTCGTCACGCCGTGCTCCTTGAGCTTGCGCGCGTTGACGGGGCCAATGCCCTTGATCAGGGTGAGGTCGTCGGCAGCGACGGGAGCCGGCTTTGCCGGGCCGGGTTCCGGCGCCAAGCTGGAAACCGGCTTTGCCTTGGCTGCGGCCTTTGGCGCCGCGGCCGCCGTCGGCGCCTTCGGGATTGCGCCGGGTTTCGCCTTTGCGGTGGCGACAGGCTTCGCCTTCGCTGCGGGGGGCGTCATCAGGGCAGCCGGCGCAGATGCAACCGCCTTGGGCGCTGGCTTCGCTGCCTTCGGCTTCGCTGCCGCGGCGGCCTTCACAACGGGAGCAGCCTTCGTGGCAGAAGCATCGGATGTCTTCGCAGCGGGCATCGTCGCCGCGGGCGGAGCCGCCTTGACGCGATCGGCCTTGGACGCGCCCGGCGAAACCGTAACCAGCCCCTCGTGATCGGCAGCGTGCTCGATCGTATCGGAGACGGGACCTGCCATCATCGACGATGATGCGGCCGGCCCATGCTGCGGATCCGGCGTCCCGTCGAGCTGTTCGATCACGTGTTCGTCGCCGACCTCGACCAACACCGTCTCGACCTCCTGGTCGTCGATGCCGAGATAGGCGGCGATGACCTTGGGATCGCTCTTCACGAAGCTTGGGTCACCGTCGGAAATCTTGCGGCCGTATTCCAGCACCACGACGTGGTCGGATATCTGCATGACGACCGACATGTCGTGCTCGATCAGCAGGATCGAGGTGCCGGTATTGTCCTTGATGTCGTTGAGGAGCGCGTTGAGCGCCAGGGATTCCTTCGGATTGAGGCCTGCCGCCGGCTCGTCGAGACAGAGCAGTTCCGGCCCCGTGCACATGGCGCGCGCGATCTCGAGGCGCCGCTGCGCACCGTAGGGCAGATCTCCCGCCGGATCGTCGGCGCGGTCGATGAGGTTAGCCTTCTCCAGCCAATGCGCAGCGAGATCACGCGATTCCGCCGACGCCTTGCGATAGGCCGGCGCGCCGAACAGGCCGAGCACCGTGAAGCCGGATGCCAGCATGAGCTTGTTGTGCTGGGCGACGAGCAGGTTCTCCAGAACCGTCATGCCCGAGAACAGCCGGATGTTCTGGAACGTGCGCGCCACCTTGGCCTTGGCCGGGATCTGGAAGTCCGGCAGACGCTCGAGCAGGAAGGTGGTGCCGTTGCGCCGCGTCAGCGTAATCATGCCTTCAGACGGCTTGTAGAAGCCGGTGATGCAGTTGAACACGGTCGTCTTGCCGGCGCCGTTCGGGCCGATCAGCGCAGTGATCTCGCCGCGCTTCGCCTCGAAGGACAGGTCGCCCACTGCGACAAGCCCGCCGAATTTCATCGAGAGATGCTCGACCTTGAGGATCGGATCAGATGCCGTCGTCATCAGCCGTGTCCCTCGCGTGTGAAAGAACCAGACACGGATTTCCTCGATTTCAGGAAGGCGGTGGGCTCGCGGCTGCCGACGAAGCCTCTGGGCTTCCAGACCATGACGATGACCATGGCCATGCCGAACAGCAGCATGCGGTAGAGTTCCGGGGTGAAGTTCGGCCCGAATGCGAGCTTGAGGAACTGCATCTCGCGCAAGAGCTCCATGCCGCCGATCATCACCAGCGCGGCGACGGCGATCCCGACAAGCGAGCCCATGCCGCCCAGAACCACGATCGCCAGGATGATGGCGGACTGCAGGAAGACGAAGGATTCCGGATTGATGAACCCCTGACGGGCGGCGAAGAACGATCCTGCGAAGCCGCCGAACATCGCGCCGATGGCGAAGGCCGTGAGCTTCGTATTGGTCGTGTTGATGCCAAGCGAGCGGCAGGCAATCTCGTCCTCGCGCAGCGCCTCCCAGGCGCGGCCGACCGGCATTCGCCGCAGGCGCACCGTGACGAAGGCGGTGACCAGCGCCAGGATCAGGATCAGGTAATAGAGGAAGATCTTGTAGTAGACGCCCGAGGTCGGCAGATCGAACACCTTGCCGATGTAGAAGGGCGACGACACGTCGAAATTGAAGATGCCGAAGAAGGTGATTTTCGGGATGCCGGAGATGCCGGCCGAGCCGTTGGTAACCTCGCGCCAGTTGATCAGCACGAGCCGGATGATCTCGCCGAAGGCGAGCGTGACGATGGCGAGGTAGTCGCCGCGCAGGCGCAATACCGGAAAGCCGAGCAGGACGCCCCACAGCGCAGCCATCGCCCCGGCCGCCGGCAGCAGGATCCAAAACGACAGGCCGAACTCCTTGCCCAGTAGCGCATAGGTGTAGGCGCCGACGGCATAGAAGGCGACATAGCCGAGGTCGAGCAGGCCGGCCAGCCCGATGACGATGTTGAGACCCCAGGCCAGCATCACATAAATCAGCACCTGGATGCCGAAATTGTCGATCCACTTCAACGAGCCCTGGACGCCGCTGGTCCAGATTACAAAGACCGGAAACAGAAACAGCGCGATGACGCCGATCCAGTTGATGTTCCGCTTGAGAAAACCGGGTTCGGTCGCGACGACAGCCTTCTTGCCGATGGCGCGGCGGCGCTCGACCTCCGGCCAGACAAAGGCCGAGAAGGCGAAGCGACCGACCATGACGATCGCGACGACGATGAACAGCAGGGACCAGCGCTCGACGACGATCAGTTCGTTGCGGATGTTCTGATCGGTCTTCAGTCCGATGATCAGCACGAACATGCCGAGCGCGATCAGTCCGGCGTAGAACGCCTCCCTCAGGGCATCGGCGATGACATTGGGCTGCGCGCTCGTGGTGGCGGCGGCAGCAGTCGAATCAGTCGTCGCCATGGCTCTAGACTTTCTCCACTTCCGGGCGGCCCATCAGGCCGGAGGGCAGGAAGATCAGTACGATCGCCAGAATGGAGAAAGCGGCGACGTCCTTGTAGTCGATGGAGAAATACGCCGACCAGAGCGACTCGATCGTTCCGATCAGCAACCCTCCCAGCACCGCGCCGGGTAGCGAGCCGATGCCGCCGAGCACGGCCGCCGTGAAGGCCTTCACGCCCGGCACGAAGCCGTCGGAGAAGGCGACGACGCCGTAATACATCAGGAACAGCGTGCCGGCGACGGCGGCGAGCGCGGCGCCCATGATGAAGGTGATGGAGATCGTCTTGTCGACGTCGACGCCGAGCAGCGCCGCCATCTTGCGGTCCTGCTCGCAGGCGCGCTGGGCGCGTCCGAGCGGCGTCTTGTTGACGATGTACCAGAAGATCGCGAGCAAAGTGATCGTCACCGCCGCGATGACGATCTGCTTCAGCGAGATCGAGATGCCGGCGACATCGTAGACTGTCGAGATCATCGGCGGGATCGGCTTGTTGCGCGGGCCCTGCGTGACCTGCACGAAGTTGGAGATGAAGATCGACATGCCGATAGCCGTGATCAGCGGCGCCAGGCGGAACGACCCGCGCAACGGCCGGTAGGCGGCGCGCTCGATTGTCCAGTTCCACAATGATGTCGTCAGCATTGCGACGATCATCATCACCAGGAGGAAGAAGACCACGTGGATAGTGGTGAACATCGCCACGAGGATCAGGAAGACGATCATCGCGACAAACGCACCGAGCATGAAGATGTCGCCATGGGCGAAATTGATCATGCCGATGATGCCGTAGACCATCGTGTAGCCGATCGCGATCAGCCCGTAGATAGATCCCAGCGTCAGCCCATTGATGAGCTGCTGGATAAAATATTCCATCGTTAACCGGCTCCCCTGGAATGTCGCCACCCCTGGCGCATTCCTTATGTGGTTCTCTTAAGTCGTAGCCGTTCGATACCGGAATGCAATGTCAAATTGCGACATCGAGCCTCCCCGAAGGGCACTGCCTAAATTCGCGACATGAACGGCCCACGACCTGGACCAAGCCGGACGCTATCATTGGCCCATCGCAAAGTCTTTGACTTTTCGACGGATACCACAGGCGGGATTCGCAGAATCCGTCGCGTCTTGGTTCAAGATTCGCGGATTCTTGCGGGGCCGGAATGCTTCGTCCAAAGTCTTACTTCACCACGAAGCCGTGGGCGTAGGGGTCGCGGTCGTCGATGAAGATCGTGTTGTAGCCCGTGGTGCGCGCCCAGCCGCCGATCGACGGCACGATTGCCTTGCGGTTTGCGACGGTCGTTTCCTTCTCGACGCGCCCCTTGAACAGCGAGCCGATGATGGACTCGTGCACGAAACCGTCGCCCTCCTTCAGCAGCCCCTTGGCGTGGCGCTGCGCCATGCGGGCGGAGGTGCCGGTGCCGCACGGGCTGCGGTCGATCGCCTTGTCGCCGTAGAACACGGCGTTGCGCGCGTCGGCCCCCGCTACCGTCGGCGCTCCGGTCCACAGGATGTGCGAAAGCCGGTTGATGCCGGGGTTCTCCGGATGCTCGAACGTGTATTTCTCGTTCAGCGCCTTGCGCAGCAGCGGGCTCCAGCCGATCAGCTCTCCGGCCGTGTGGTCGGCGATGTCGCGGAAGTTCTTCTGCGGCTCGACGATGGCGTAGAAATTGCCGCCATAGGCCACATCGACGACGATCTCGCCCAAGCCGGGAACGTCGGCTGTCAGCCCTTCGGCGTAGAGGAAGGACGGCACGTTGGTGATGCGCACTTCCTCGACATACTCGCCCTCTTGCCGGTATTCGGCCAGCACCAGCCCGGCCGGCGTGTCGAGCCGCAACAGGCCCGGCGTCTTCGGCTTCACCAGACCGTGCTCGATCGCCATCGTCACCGTGCCTATGGTTCCGTGGCCGCACATCGGCAGGCAGCCTGACGTCTCGATGAACAGGATCGCGACGTCGCAGTCGGGACGGGTCGGCGGATAGAGGATCGAGCCGGACATCATGTCGTGGCCGCGCGGCTCGAACATCAGCCCGGTGCGGATCCAGTCATATTCGGCCAGGAAATGCGCCCGCCGCTCCATCATGGTCGAACCGGTAAGCAGCGGCCCGCCGCCCGCGACGAGGCGGACCGGGTTGCCGCAGGTGTGGCCGTCGATGATGTGGAACGAATGGCGGGACATGTCTGGTCTCAGAAACGTTGCGGCGAGAACGGTGAAAGGTCGATGGCGGTCGCATTGCCCGCGACGAGGTCGCGGATGAGGCGGCCGGTAGCGGCAGCTTGCGTCAGGCCGAGATGGCCGTGGCCAAAGGCATAGAAGACGTTTGGCATCTGGCTCGCGCGGCCGATGACCGGCAGCGAATCCGGCATCGATGGACGATAGCCCATCCACTCGCGGCCGCCCTCCGTCTTGAGCCCCGGCAGGAAGCGCCTGGCCTTTTCCAGCATCGCCTTGGAGCGGGCGTAGTTTGGCGGCAGCTTCAGGCCGCCGAGTTCCACCGCGCCGCCGACGCGCAAGCCGGTCTCAAGCGGCGTTATGACGAAACCGTGGCCGGAGAAGATGAGCTGACGCTTCACGTCGAAGGCCTCGACGGGAAGCGTCGTGTTGTAGCCGCGCTCGGTCTCCAGCGGGATCCGGTCGCCGAATACACCCGCCAGACGATGCGACCAGGCTCCGGCGGCGATGACGAGCTTCGCAGCTCTGATCTCGCGCCCGCCGGCAAGGCGAACGCGCGCCGAGCCGCCGCCCGCTGCTGCGCTGTCGACATTCGCTTGCTCGAACCGTGCGCCTTTCGCCTCGGCATGCGCCCAGATGGCCCTGCCGAGCAGTTTCGGGTCCGAGACCGTCTTCCAGCCTGGCACGAAGGTGCCCTTGACGAAGCGGGGTGCGAGCCCGGGCTGGAGGTCGGCTATCTCCGCGCCCTCGACATGGCGGAAGTCGATGCCATGCGCTTCGCGAGCGGACCATCCGGAAAGCGAAGCGCGGAACTCCGCCTCGCTCTCGTAGAGCTCGAGCGAACCGTCCTCTCGCAGCATCGGCCGCGTGCCCGAGCGGTCGAGCAGCGCCATCCATTCGGCCTCGGCGAGCCGCATCAGGGACACCTGCGCCGCGATCGCGCTTTGCGGATCGGCGTGGCCGGCGCGCCAGAAGCGCCACAGCCAGGGGAGGAGCTGCGGGAGATAGGAGGGGCGGATCGCCAGCGGCCCGAGCGGATCGGCCAGCCAGCGCGGCAGATTCTTCATCATGCCCTTGTGCGCAAGCGGCAGCACGTCGGAGAAGGCGAGCGCCGCGGCATTGCCCGAACTCGTCTCCTCGCAGATGCCGGTGCGGTCGATCACGAGGACCCGTTTTCCGGCCTCCGCCAGGAACGCGGCGGTGCATATGCCGACGATGCCTGCGCCCACGATCACGATGTCGGCGTCGGTTTCTGCGAAGCGTGGGGTGGGCATGATCGAAATCTGTGGAGTGAAAAAGGGGCCGCGAGGCCCCCTTAGCACCGCCGTCCGGCGGGCGCGACGAAAATCACGCAACCTCGCCGGCGCCGGCCGGCCGATTACCTCGCGCGGGAGGCCTCGAAGATGCTGTCGATCGCCGAACCCAGCAGCGCGTTGAACTCGTCGTCGCTCTGCTTGGCCGACAGACCCTCGGTCAGGGCGCGCGAGAAGCTGGCGATCACGCCGTCGTTCTGCATGAGCTTCGCATTCGCCTCGTCGCGCGAGTAGCCGCCGGACAGCGCCACCACGCGCATGACCTTCGGATGGTCGACCAGCGGTTTGTAGAGGTTCGCCTTCGTGGGCAGCGTCAGCTTCAGCATCACCTTCTGGCCGGCCGGCAGGCCGTCGAGATGCTTCAGGATTTCCGCAAGCAGGATGTCCTCGGCTGCCGCCTTGTCGGGGATCGAGATCGTCACTTCCGGCTCGATGATCGGGATGAGGCCGTGCGCCAGGACCTGCTTACCGACCTCGAACTGCTGGGCGACGATGGCAGCGATACCCTTCGGGTTCGCCGCGTCGACCACCGACCGCTCCTTCGTGCCGAAGATGCCCTTGGCGACCGCGCGCTTCAGGAGCGCGTCCAGGTCCGGCATCGGCTTCATCAGCTGGACGCCGTCCGCCGCCGTGGCGAGACCCTTGTCGATCTTCAGGAACGGAACGACCCCGCGCTTCTCCCACAGATACTGCGCGGTCGGCGTGCCGTCGATGTCGCGGTCCATGGTCTGCTCGAATAGGATCGCACCCATGACCTTAGCACCGGTGAAGGCAGGCGACTTGATGATCCTTGCCCGCATCGCGTGAACGAGATCGAACATCTCCGCGTCGCTCGACCAGGCACTTTCGTCGATACCGTAGAGCCTGAGTGCCTTCGGGGTAGAGCCGCCCGACTGGTCGAGCGCTGCAATGAAGCCGTCCTTGTTCGCGGCCTGCGCGGCCATTTGCTTGTTCATCTCGTTCTCCGACTGTCGACCGATTTCCGTTTGTTTGCGCGCGCTTAGCAGATGTCCATACAAGACGGAATGGCGCGCGGACGGCTCAATCGATTGAAAGGTCAGCCTCTGCGAAGATCGTTGACGGACCTACGCCTTCAGCGCCTCGACGCCCGGCAGAGCCTTGCCTTCCATCCATTCGAGGAAGGCGCCGCCGGCGGTGGAGACATAGGTGAAGTCGTCGGCCACGCCGGCCTGGTTGAGCGCCGCGACCGTATCGCCGCCGCCAGCCACCGAAACCAGCTTGCCGGCTTTCGTGCGGGCCGCCGCATGCTTCGCCGCAGTGACGGTCGCCGTATCGAAGGGCTCGATCTCGAAAGCGCCGAGCGGGCCGTTCCAAACCAGCGTCGCGGCGCGGTCGATCCAGTCGTTGATTGCCTGGATGGTCTTCGGCCCGACGTCGAGGATCATCGCGTCGGCAGGAACCGCGGCAACGTCCACCACCTCGTTTGCCGCGCCCGCCTTGAATTCGCGCGCGATGACGCCGTCGACCGGCAGCACGATGGCGCAGCCGGCGATCGCGGCCTCGATCATGATCTGCTTGGCGGTCGCCGCGAGGTCGTGCTCGCACAGCGACTTGCCGACGTCCGTGCCGCGCGCGGCGAGGAACGTGTTGGCCATGCCGCCGCCGATCACCAGCGCATCGACCTTGGTGACGAGATTCATCAGGAGGTCGATCTTGGTCGAGACCTTGGCCCCGCCGACGATGGCGACGACCGGGCGCACCGGCTTGCCGAGGCCCTTCTCCAGCGCCGACAACTCTTCCTCCATCGTGCGCCCGGCGAAGGCCGGCAGCAGCTTGGCGATGCCCTCGGTCGAGGCATGCGCCCGATGGGCCGCCGAAAACGCGTCGTTGACGTAGAGATCGCCATTGGCAGCAAGCGCCTTGGCGAAGTCGGGATCGTTCTTCTCCTCGCCCTTGTAGAAGCGCGTGTTCTCCAGGAGCAGGATACCGCCGTCCTTCAGGTTGGCGACGGCCTTGGCCGCCGCTTCACCGACGCAGTCGGAGCCGAAAGCCACGTCACGGCCGATCACCGATGCTGTCGCCCGGGCGATGGGTTCGAGCGACTGCGCCGGGTCCGGCGCGCCCTTCGGCCGGCCGAAATGGGCGAGCAGCACGACCTTGGCTCCTTTGTCAGAAAGTTCGAGGATGGTCGGCGCGACGCGCTCGATGCGGGTGGCGTCGCTGACTTCGCCGTCCTGTACCGGCACGTTGAGGTCGACGCGCACGAGCACACGCTTGCCCTTCACTTCGCCGATGTCGTCAAGCGTCCTGAACGCAGCCATCACATCCTCCATTCCCGGCGGCGCCCGCCGCCGGCCAAATCGCGCAGGACCATACAGCCGGCCCGTGCGAGCGCAAGATGGCAGAGTTCAGGCCGCGCCGGGCGGGGCCGGCTCGTCCGGCGTTTTCGCCGGTTTCGCGCGCATTCGCCGCACGAAGCGCGCGAGCCGGTCGCGGATCTCGCCGGCGGTGAGCAAGAGCGGCATTGATGGCGCCAACTCCTGCGGTTCGAGCGACAGACCGACGGAATCGATCTCGCCCTTGGCGTCGGTATCGCGCACGATCAGCTCGATCGGGCCGAGTTGCACGCGGTCGGCATATTCGGCGTGGCCGCCGAGCCGCGCGAGCATCAGTTTCGCGATCGTGAGATTCGCTTCGCCCGGTCGCAGCTCCGCGCCATAGGCGGCGCTGATCTCGCTGGCCAGATGGTCGGGATCGACCGTGAAGGCGCCGAAGAACTCCTCATCGTCGGCAGCGAGCGACACCTTGGTGGCGAACAGCCGGTCGAGCAGACGCGGATAGCGGTCCGAGACGAAGATGTAGACGAGGTCGTCGGCCAGCAGGCGTCCGGCGTCCTGCGGCTTGAGCGAACGGCCTTCGCGGATGACCAGCGAAGGCCGCGCCCAGCGCGGGATGCGGCCGCCGCGCGCCACCGGACTACCCCGTGCGACGCGATAGGCGAGCAGCTCATGATGCGCCGAACCCGGCAGCTCCAGCTCGACCTTGTCGAGCGGACCACTGCGCGGCGGGATGATCAGCCCGAGCCGTCGCGCCACCGGCCCGATTGTCCAGCCCTGCACCAGGAGCGACACGAGCACGACGATGAAGGCGATGTTGAACAGCAGGCGGCCATTCTCCAGCCCCCCGATGATCGGCGCGAGCGCCAGGAGGATGGAGACGGCACCGCGCAGGCCGACCCAGGAGATGAAGGCCGTCTCGGCCCGCGCGAAGCGGAACGGCAACAGGCAGAGCGACACGGCGATCGGACGCGCGATGAAGATGAGGAACAGCGACAGCGCGATCGCCACGGGCAGGATCGAGATGAACTGCGACGGGGTGGCGAAGAGGCCGAGCACCAGGAACATGATGATCTGGGCAAGCCAGGAGATGCCGTCCTGGAAGCGCTTGAGCGTCGCGGTGGAACGCATGCCCGAGTTTCCGGCGACGAGACCTGCCGTGTAGACCGCGACGAAGCCGGAGCCGTGCACCGCGCCGGTGATGCCGAACAGCACCAGTGCAACGGTGATGACGAAGATTGGCAACAGGCCGGGATCGAGCTTCAGCCGGTTGACGAACATGACGATGAGGCGGCCGCCGAGCAGCCCGGCGAACACGCCGACTCCCATTTCGCGCAGGAAGCCGAGAACGATGCCGATGGCCAGTTCGCCCGGCTCAACGGCCGCGCCGGCGCTGATCAGTTCGACGAAGGCGATGGTCAGGAAGATCGCGATCGGGTCGTTGGAACCGGATTCGATTTCCAGCGTGTTTCGCACGCGTTCGCGGATGTGGAGATTGCCGGCCCGCAGCAGGAAGAACACCGCGGCCGCGTCGGTCGAGGCGACAATCGAACCGAGAAGCAGCGATTCCAGCCAGTCGAAATCGGTGATCGCAAACGCGAAGGCGCCGAAGAAGCCGGCGGTCAGGATGACGCCGATCGTCGCCAGCGAAAGCGCCGGTGGAGCGGCCAGCCTCAGCGATGACAGGGCCGTGCCGAAGCCGGAATCGAACAGGATCACCGCCAGCGCAATCGAGCCGATGAAGTAGGAGGCGGACGCGTTGTCGAACGGGATTCCGAGCCCATCCTGACCCGCGAGCAGGCCGATGCCGAGGAAGAGAAGCAGCAGCGGCGCGCCGAAGCGGAAGGCGATCAGGCTCGAGAATGCCGCGGCAAGAACCATCGCGGTTCCTGCAAGCGTAACGAGATAGACCCCTTCGAACATTAGTCCCCCGACCCTCTTTATTCCTCCTCATAAGATAGTGCGGCGAAGAAAAGGCGCTGCGGAAACAAATGCATGACCGGCCCGATTTTATTGCCCGAACCGCTGCCCCGAACGAAAAATGCCCGGCCGGAGCCGGGCATTCGAAAGCGGTGTGCGGGTCGTTCAGCCGATGAGCTTGCCGAGCGCGACGGCGGTGTCGCCCATGCGGTTCGAGAAGCCCCACTCGTTGTCGTACCAGGACAGAACCGAGACGAAGTTGCCGTCCATGACCTTGGTCTGGTCGAGCGCGACCGTCGAGGAATGCGGATCGTGGTTGAAGTCGATCGAGACGTTCGGGTGGTGCGTCACGCCGAGGATGCCTTTCAGGCGACCGTTCGAGGCGGCAATCAGAACCTCGTTGATTTCCTGCACGGTGGTCGCGCGCTTGGAGATGAACTTGAGATCGACCAGCGACACGTTCGGCGTCGGCACACGCACCGAGATGCCGTCGAGGCGACCCTTGAGTTCGGGCAGGACGAGGCCGACGGCCTTGGCCGCGCCCGTCGAGGTCGGGATCTGCGACAGCGCCGCCGCGCGGCCGCGGTAGAGATCCTTGTGCATCGTATCGAGCGTCGGCTGGTCGCCGGTGTAGGAATGGATGGTGGTCATCATTCCCTTCTCGATCCCGATCGCGTCGTTCAGAACCTGGGCGACCGGCGCCAGGCAGTTGGTGGTGCACGACGCGTTCGAGATGACCATGTGGTCCTTCGTCAGCTTGTCGTGGTTGACGCCGTAGACGACGGTAAGGTCGGCGCCTTCGGACGGGGCGGAGACGATGACGCGCTTGGCGCCGGCGGTCAGATGAGCCGCAGCCTTGTCGCGGGCGGTGAAGATGCCGGTGCACTCAAGCGCGATGTCGATGCCGAGTTCCTTCCATGGCAGCTGCGACGGGTCCTTGATCGCGGTCACCTTGAACGAGTCGGTGCCGATCGAGATCGTGTCGCCGTCGACCTTGACCTCGCCCGGGAAGCGGCCGTGCACGCTGTCGAAGCGCAGCAGGTGCGCATTGGTCTCGACCGGGCCGAGATCGTTGACGGCGACGACGTCGATGTCCTTGCGGCCCGATTCATAGATGGCGCGGACGATGTTGCGGCCGATCCGGCCAAATCCGTTGACTGCTACCCTGACGGTCATGTTCGATCTCCGATAGTGCGGGAGGAAAGGCGGGCTCGTGCGTCCGCCGGATTACTTGGTGGGATGGAGAAGCTTCTCCGCGGCCGCGGCGGCTGCGTCCGCCGTGATGCCGAAATGCTCGTAGAGCTTCTCGTAGGGGCCGCTGGCGCCGAAGCCGTGCATGCCGATGAAGATGCCCTCGCGGCCGATGAAACGGTCCCATCCCTGCCGGATGCCGGCTTCGATGGCGATGTTCACCTTCGACTTGCCGATGATGGCGGCCTGATAGTCCTTGCTCTGCTGCTCGAACAGCTCGAAGCAGGGCACCGAGACCACGCGGGTCGGATGGCCGTGCGCCTCGAGCTTGCCGCGGGCGGCGAGCGCGATCTCGATTTCGGAGCCGGTGGCGAAGATCGTCACCACCGCGTCGTCCGACGCCCTCGCGAGCTCATAGGCGCCGCGGGCGCAGAGATTCTCTTCCGAATATTCCGTGCGCACGGCCGGCAGGTTCTGCCGGGTCAGTGCGATCGTCGAGGGCGCGGTTCGCGAATTGAGCGCGATCTCCCAGCACTCCGCGCTCTCCATCGCGTCCGCCGGACGGAAGACGAGATGGTTGGGGATGGCGCGCAACGCAGCCAGGTGCTCGACCGGCTGGTGAGTCGGGCCGTCCTCGCCGAGCCCGATGGAATCATGCGTCATCACGAAGACGATGCGCTGGTGCATCAGCGAGGCGAGCCGCATGGCCGGACGGGCATAGTCGGAGAAGACCAGGAAAGTGCCCGAATAGGGGATCAGCCCGCCATGCAGCGCCATGCCGTTCATGGCGGCGGCCATGCCGTGCTCGCGAATGCCGTAATAGACGTAGCGGCCAGAAAAGTCGGTCGGCGTGATCGGTTTGGTCTGGCTGGTCTTCGTATTGTTCGATCCGGTCAGGTCGGCCGAGCCGCCGATCGTCTCGGGCACGGCGCCGTTGACGATTTCCAGCGCCATTTCCGACGATTTGCGGGTCGCGACCTTAGGCTTGTCGGTGGCGAGCTTCTGCTTGTAGGCGGCCATTGCCGGCTCGAAGCCGCCCGGCAGGTCGCCGCGCATGCGACGCTCGAACTCGCCGCGGATATCCGTATCGGCCTTGGCGAGACGAGCCTCCCATTCCTTGCGGCGCTTGACGGAGCGCAGCCCCGCCAGCCGCCAGGCGTCGAGGATGTCGGACGGCACCTCGAACGGCGCCGAGGTCCAGCCGAGCGCCTTGCGGGTCGCGGCGATCTCGTCCTTGCCGAGCGGCGAGCCGTGCGCCTTGTTTGTGCCGGCCTTGGTGGGTGCGCCGAAGCCGATGGTCGTCTTGCAGGCGATCAGGCTAGGGCGGTCGTCGGCGCGCGCGGCGTCGATCGCCTGCGCGATCGCGTCCGGATCGTGGCCATCGCAGGAGATGGTGTGCCAGCCTGAGGCGGCGAAGCGCTCGAGCTGGTTGGTCGAATCCGACAGCGAGACCGGCCCGTCGATCGAGATGTTGTTGTTGTCCCAGAAGACGACCAGCTTGCCGAGCTTGAGGTGGCCCGCAAACGCGATGGCCTCCTGGCTGATGCCCTCCATCAGACAGCCGTCTCCGGCCAGCACATAGGTCCAGTGGTCGACGAGGTCATTGCCGAACGAGGCGTTGAGGATCCTCTCCGCGAGCGCCATGCCGACCGAATTGCCGAGGCCCTGTCCAAGCGGGCCGGTGGTGGTCTCGATGCCGGCGGCGTGGCCGTATTCCGGATGGCCGGCGGTCTTCGAACCGAGCTGGCGGAAGTTCTTGATCTCGTCGAGCGTGATGTCCTCGTAGCCGGTCAGGTAGAGCAGCGAATAAAGCAGCATCGAGCCGTGGCCGGCGGACAGTACGAAGCGGTCGCGGTCGGGCCAGTGCGGGTTGGCCGGGTCGAAGGTCAGGTATTTCGTGAACAGCACCGTGGCGATGTCGGCCGCGCCCATCGGCAGGCCGGGATGGCCGGAATTGGCCTTCTCGACCGCGTCCATCGACAGGAAGCGGATCGCGTTCGCCATCCGGTCATGCTTTTCACGTGACGTCATCTTGTACCTCGAGCCCTTGAAGGCCAGGAGCGGACGCGCATCGGCCGCATCCCCCCGGAAAATGCGAGGGACACATAGCAGGTGCCCTACACCTGTCAACGCGCGGAGCGCTCGGATAGCAGGGGAAAGCCGGCGCGCTTTGTTGACGCCCGCTTCGCCCGACGCCTAAGCTTGACAGGATAATTCGTTCGAATAATGCGCGATTCGCGCGTCGGGACGGGTGGAACGCTCAACAATGACCGGCGATGTCACGCTGAAGGAAGTCATCAACCGGCTCGGCAAGGCGATCGCCATGCTCGAGGATGCGGTGGCGGCGCGGTTCGAGCGCGACCAGGATTACGCCGAAGCCGAGGCCGAGGTGCAGCGCATGAACACCGACCGCGCCCGTCTGGCGCAGGAACTCGATGCGTCGGAAGCCCGCGCCGAGCGGCTCGAAGGCGCCAACAAGGAAGTCTCGCGCCGCCTCGTCACGGCGATGGAGACGATCCGCGCCGTGTTGGACAGGTGAGGCCATGGCACAAGTCACCGTCACCATCGATGGCAAGCAATACCGGATGGCCTGCGACGAGGGCCAGGAAGAGCACCTGATCGACCTCGCCAACCGCTTCGACCGCTATGTCGGCCACCTGAAGGGCTCGTTCGGCGAGATCGGCGACCACCGCCTGACCGTGATGGCCGGCATCATGGTCATGGACGAGTTCTCCGAGCTTCAGCGCCGCGTGAAGGGGCTCGAGACCGAGATCGAGACACTCCGCAAGACCCGCGATGACGCGCTGATGAAGGCCGACAAGAACGACTCGGCGCTGACCGGCGCGCTCTCCGGGCTGGCCGAGCGGATGGAAGTGCTGGCGGAGCGGATTTCGGGGAAGGCCGGGTAGAACCGGTGCTGCGCGCCTAGTACGAACAGCCTCTCACCCCTTCACCACGTCATCCCATTCCGGCGCATGCCGCGCGATCTCGTCCGCCACGTACCAGCAGGTCGGCGTGATCTTCCAGCCGTTGGTCCGCGCATCCGCGATCAACCGCTCGACCATCGCCTCGGCGATGCCGTCGCCGCGATAGGGCACCGGCACGAAGGTGTGGTCAGCGATGATGTGGCCGTCGTTCACCTTGACGAAGGTCAGCCGCGAATCCTCGCCGTTGGGCATCGGCACGAAGTAGCGGCCGCCCTTGTGGGTGGTCTCGAACTGGATCTCGGGCGTCATGTCACTTCCTCAACAGGTCGGACCATTCCGGATGGCGGCGGAACTGCGCGGCGGCGAAGGGGCAAAGCGGGATGATCGTCTTGCCCGCCTTGCGCATGTCCTCCACCGCGCGGCTGACGAGCTTGAGCCCGGCGCCCTGCCCGCGGAAGGCATCCGGCACTTCGGTATGGTCGATGATGATCTGGTGCTCGCCGATCTTGGTGAAGGTCATCTCGGCCTCTTCGCCGGTGTCGAGCCGGATGAAGTAGCGGCCCTTCGAGCCGGTCTCCTCGATCCGGATGTCGGGAAGTTCGGACATGTCAGGCTCCAACCGGCAGGAGGAAACGGCGCGCCGCCTCGATCTCGTTCGGACGCACCTCATGCGCGCCCGGGTGCCATTCGACGATGACATCGGCGCCCGCGTCGCGCAACCAGGCTTCGAGGCGGTGGGTGTAGAGCGGCGGGCAGATCGGGTCCTGCCGCCCGGCCGTCATCAGGATCCGCCGTCCCTTGAGGTCGCCCCTGATGTCGGGCTGGAACGGGATCAGCGGATGCATCAGCACAACGGCGTCGAACAGGTCCGGCGCCGCGAAGACGGTGGACGCCAGGATGTTGGCGCCGTTGGAATAGCCGATGCCATAGACGGCCGACGGCTTCGCCGCCGCGACATGCGCCTCGACATAAGCCTTCATCTTGGCCGTCGCCCGCGCCAGGTCGTCCATGTCGTAGACGCCCTCGGCAGCCCGCCGGAAGAACCGCGCGGCCCCGTGTTCGGAGACGTCGCCGCGCGGCGAGACGATCGTCGCCTCGGGCATCAGGTCGCGGCCGAGCGCCGGGAACTGGTGCTCGTCGCCGCCGGTGCCGTGGAAGGTGAAGAGCAGCGGCCCGCCCGGTTTCCCGGGCAGGACCTTCTCGATGTAGCGTTGGGTCATGGTCAATCCTCGATCGGTTGGAGGTGGCCTTCGAGCATCGCCCGCAGATGCTCGTGCTGCCTCGGCAGCTTGAGCGCCTCGCCGAGGTGCCTGGTGTCCTCGTCACGGTCGAAGCCCGGCTCGTTGGTTGCGACCTCGAACAGCACACCGCCAGGCGTGCGGAAGTAGATCGCCCAGAAATAGTCGCGGTCAATCACCGGGGTGACCTGGTAGCCGGTGTCCATCAGCGCCTTGCGCACCTCGAGCTGCTTCGCCCGGTTCTTCACCGCAAAGGCGATGTGATGCACCGAGCCAGCGCCCTGCCGCGCAAACGGCGTCACCGGCAGCGCCTCGATGTCGACGACGTCGGCGCCCATGCCGTTCGGCACGGCGAAGCGGGTGACGTTCTTCGACTGGTCCACCTGGTTGTAACCCATGAACTTCAGGAGCTCGGCCGTCGCCCCGCCGTCGCGCAGCCGCATCGAGGCCGAATGGAAGCCGCGGATGGCGTAGTCGTCCGGCACGCCGCCCTGCGTCCACGCCGTACGCGCATCGCCCTTGTGCTCGACCAGGGCAAAGCCGTCATTGTCGGGTCCCTTGAAGAGGAGCCGCTTCTCGCCGAAGGATTCGCCGGGCTCGAGGCCTGCGACATTCTCCTTCGTCAGATGCTCCTGCCACCAGCCGAGCGAGCCCTCTGGTACCGAGAAGACGGTCGTGCCGACCTCGCCGACGCCGGGCTGGCCCTTGGCGATGTGCGGAAACGGGAAATAGGTCATCACCGAGCCGGGCGCGCCGGTCTCGTCGCCATAGTAGAGGTGGTAGACGTCCGGCGCGTCGAAATTGACAGTCTTCTTGACCCGGCGCAGGCCCAGCGTCCTGGTGAAGAAGTGGTTGTTGGTGTTGGCATCCGCCGCCATCGACGTGACGTGGTGCAGTCCCTTGATCTGAGTGAGCATGATGGTGCTCCTTTCGCTTCGGCGGCCCGCGCCGCCCGTTGCGTCCATATGTCGGTCGCGAGGCGCGGAAGGAAAGCCGCCGGTCGCAGCAAGGACTGTGCTGCATTTGTGAACGATCAGGAAAAATCGTTCATAATTCCAGCTATTGGCACTCCGGCTCGCCGGGAACGGCCTTGAAGCGCCGCGGTCCGACCATGCCTTGCGGCATGGGCAAGCCCTCGATACGGACATCGAGGACGCAGCCCGCGGTTTCGACCCGGTAGAGGTCGTCCTCGACCCGATACACGCTCTCGATCGGACGGGCGCCGAGGACGCCGGCAGCGGCGTCGATGACGGCCGTCAATTCCTTCGCCCGCTGGAACTGCGGCGGCAAGGCGGCTTCCGCCGCCGTCGCCAATGCGGCCCCCGCCATGACCGATAGAACTGTGCGACGCCAGACGACCATCTGCTTTCCTCCGTTCGATACGGCTGCTAGCAGACCACGGGAACAGTCTGCTGAAAAGGAGCATGGCGTGAAGAGCAGAACGAAGGAAGCGGCGCGGCCCAACGTGCTCTTCATCACCTGCGACCAGTGGCGCGGCGACAGCCTGTCGGCCGTCGGCCACCCGGTCGTGCGGACGCCCAATGTCGACCGGCTGGCGAAGGAGGGCGTGCTGTTTTCGCGCCACTATGCGGGCGCGGCACCTTGCTCCCCCGCCCGCGCCTGCATCTACACCGGCCTCTACCAGATGAACAACCGCGTCTGCCGCAACGGGACGCCGCTTGACGCCCGCCACGACAACATCGCGCTGTCGGCGCGTCGCGTAGGCTACACGCCGACGCTCTTCGGCTACACCGACACCTCGCCCGATCCGCGCGGGCTCGACCCGTCGGACCCGGCGCTGAGGACTTATGAAGGCATCCTGCCCGGCTTCTTCCCGCGCGCGCTGTTACCGGAGCACCAGAAGCCGTGGCTGTCCTGGCTCGCCGCGCGCGGCGTCAAGGCCGACGCCGGCTTCCCGGCCATCCACAAGCCGGCGAAACGCTCTTCCGAAATCTCGCCCGCCCCGCCGGTCTACTCGAAGGACGAGACGCCCGCCGCCTTCATTGCCGGCGAGTTCATCCGCTGGTTGGGCGAGCAGGAGGCGGCCGATCCCTGGTTCGCGCACCTGTCCTTCATCAGCCCGCACCCGCCCTTCATCGTGCCGGAACCGTTCAACACGATGTATGACCCGTCCGACGGACCAGCGCTGCGCCGGGCGACGAACATGGAGGCGGAAGCCGCGATCCATCCGTTCTCCGCCTGGGCAATGGAGCGGCTGAGGAAGACGAAGTTCATCCCCGGCGCGAAGGGCAAGGTGCGCGACTGGAGCGAGGACGAGGTCCGGCTGATCCGCGCCCTCTACTGGGGCATGATCACGGAAGTTGACGGCCAGCTCGGCCGCATCTTCGATGCGGTCGCGGCGAAGGGTGCCTGGGACGACACGGTCGTTGTCTTCATGTCGGATCATGCCGAGATGATGGGTGACCACTTCTCGATGGGAAAGGGCGGCTTCTTCGACCAGAGCTACCATGTGCCTCTGGTGATCCGGGACCCAAGGCGAAGGAAAGGGCGGGGCAGCCGGGTCGACCGGTTCACCGAGGCTGTCGACATCATGCCGACGCTGCTCGATCTGATCGGAGCCCCTGTGCCGGCGCACCTCGACGGCCAATCGCTGGCGCCCTTTCTCGATGGCGCATCGCCAAAAGCCTGGCGCGACGCCGCGCACTGGGAATTCGACTTCCGCTCGATGGCCAAGGGCACGGCGGAGAGACGCTTCGACCTGTCGCCGAGGCAGTGCAACCTCGCGGTCCTGCGCACCGACCGGTGGAAATACGTACACTTCGGCGGCGGCCTGCCGCCGGTTCTGTTCGATCTGAGGGAGGATCCGAACGAGACCCGCAATCTGGCGAGCGACGCGACCGGCGCATCCGCACGCCTCGAAATGGCCGAGCGCCTGCTCGAATGGCGCGCCGAACATCTCGATCAGTCACTCGCATTGCTGGAACTGACGGAAGACGGCGTAGCCGGCAAATCATACCTGTAGACGGAACGAAATCGGTCCGCGCGGTTTCCCGCGCGGACCGATTTCCGAAGAGCCGAAATGATCAGTTCGGCACGATACGCATCTCGTCGCGCTTCGTTGCGTAGTTGGCCTCGTCATAGGCCGGGGCCGCGTCGAGCTGCTCCTTGGTGAAGTTGGTGTAGAGATAGCGGTCGCCATCCTCGTCGGCCATGAACGCCAGGTTTTCCATGCCGACGGCGACTTCCTTCTCGCCGACGCCGAGGAAGCCGCCGACGTCGATGATAACTGCATCGACCTTGCCGTCCTGCAGGACGACGTCGCCGATCTCGCCGATGTTCTCCTCATTTGCGCCGTAGACGGTAGTGCCGACGAAGTCCTCCGAGCGGATCTCGGCCATGTTCAGCTCCTTGAGCTTGGAACGGTCGATTGCGCCGGTCTCGGTCGTGTCGGTCGCGGCAGGAGCCTGAGCCGTCGTGTCGGTGCCCGAGGCAGCCGGAGCTTCAGCCGTCTTGTCCGTCGCGGCCGGAGGGGTCGCCGCATTGTTCTGGCTCATGTCGGTCGATGGCGTGGTCGTTGCCGGCGGGGTCGCAGCGTCATTCGAAGCAACCGGCGCTGCGGGCGCATAGGCTCCGCGGTCGAAGTCCGGAAGCTCCTTCAGCTGATCGGCTGTGGCCTGGATCACGATCCAGCGATCGCCGTCGCGTTCGGCCCAATCGATCGTCTTGTAGTCGATCGCGACGTCCTTCTCGCCGATGCCGAGGAAGCCGCCGACACCGATCACGATCGCCTCGACCATGCCATCGGCCGAGATCACCAGATCGTTCACGTCGCCGACCTTTTCGGCATCGTCGGCCGTGCTGTTGTAGACGTTCTCGCCGATCAGGTTCGAAGCGAGCTGGCCGTCAGCCGAAACTTCGGACTGGTCGACGGCGACGCCAGGCGCCAACGGAGCGACAGGCGCGGCTTCCGTCGCCGCGGGCGGGGTTGCCGGGGCCGGCTCCGTGGTGGGTGTGGTGGTCTGGGCGAAAGCGCCCGTGGAAATGACCGTGAGGATAGCGGTAGTCGCCAAAAGCTTGCGGATCATGATAGTCTCTCCTTCGTGCAGGGTTTCTTTGCACGGCCGCGCCATTCCGATCGTCGCTGTGAAGGTGGCGCGGCCTCACAGTCCGGTTAACGCCGGTTTGCGGATCGGGTTCCCAAATCGAGACTGTTCCGACGCCCTGCCTTGCGTATTGATTTCCAAAGGGAAAAGTGCGGAACCTTTCGGCCGATTTCGCGTTTTCACGCGCGTGTCCGCGTAGTCTCGCCCCCCTTAAACCCCTCCGGAGCCTGCATATGCGGTTCATCGCCGTACTGAACAGTGATGGGGGGACGCTGCGCACGATGGATCTCGACGCGTTCGCTGCCCGCCTGCGTGATCGCCTCGGCGAGGCTGGCCACACAGTGGACGTTCGTGTCGTGGAAGGCGGCGGTCTCATGGATGCACTGCGGGAGGCGGTTAAGGCCCCCGACGCGGACGTAGTCATGGCCGGCGGCGGCGACGGCACGATTTCAGCCGCGGCCGGCGTCGTCATGGAGACGGGTAAGATACTCGCCGTCCTTCCCGCCGGAACGATGAACCTCTTCGCCCGCAGCCTCGGCATGCCGCTCGATCTCGACTCGGCCATCGCGGCGGTGGCGACCGGCAAGGTCAGGGAGGTGGACGTGGCCACCGCGAACGGCACGCCCTTCGTCCATCAATATTCGGTCGGCCTTCACGCCAAGCTGGTGAAGATCCGCGACCAGATGAACTTCTCTTCCCGCCTGGGCAAGATGCGTGCCTCGATCGGCGCCACCTTCGCGACACTGCTCCGGCCGCCATCCATGCAGGTCTCGGTCGAAATCGATGGCGCGGAAATCCTGGTGCGCGCGTCAGGCATCGGCGTGACCAACAATCTGTTCGGCGAGGGACACCTGCCCTATGCGGACGAACCCGACGGTGGAACGCTCGGCGTCTACATCACCACCGCGCGCCGGCTGCCGCAGCTCGTCTCCGCGCTCATCCACATGCTCGTCGGACGGTGGGAGCGTAACGCCCATGTCGAGATCCACACGGGCAAGCAGGTGGTGCTGAGGTTCACCCGCCTGCACAAGCGGTATCGCTGCGTCATCGACGGCGAGCTATCCCCGATCGAGCACGAGACGGCGATCCGCATACACCCGAAATCGCTGCGAGTGCTCGTTCCCGCGTGATGGCTCAGCCGCCTGACGGGGCGGGCGCTGGCCCACCGGTCGTCGGCTGGGTGGCCTCGGTGCGGGGCGACTGGATAGACGTTCCGTAGATCTCGACGGCGAACCAAACCGCACAGGCGAGCGCCAGCGAAACCAGCAGAACAACGAAGACGGGAAAGCCCGGCCGTCCCTGTCGGGCGTTTCGTGCTGAGAAGAACCTACGCATGACATGCTCCAACCATCGTCGCATGCCAATGCGTTCCGCCCGGATCGGTTCCGGATCTCGGGACAATCGTGAGATTGTCGGGTTTCAGGAGTCCGAGTCTTCGTCCCCCGCGCGGTCGCTGTTTTCCTTGAAGATCGCATAGGCGACCATGGCGGCCACCGGCGCCAGAAGCGATACGAGACCGCCACGCCCCTTGAGAAGCGCGGGAAGGATCGCGAAGGCCGCCGCGCCGGCAATCGCCTGAACCTGGGCGGCCCGCGCCTCTTCCGCGCGGCGCTTTGCCTGGATGCCGGAAATGATGCGATGCACGATGAGCGCCACGCCGGCCAAGGCGATGAAGCCCAGCCCGAAACCGATCGCCGTATAGAGAGCACCGTAGCGTTCCGCGACGAAGATGTAGGCGGCAGCGATCAGGAAGCCGAGGCCGATTCCCAGACAGATTCCGGCGATCACATAGTCGATCATGGCGCGCCGGACGCGCTTGGCCGCCCGCGTCGTTTCTCCGGATACGATGGACTGGATCAGCGCCGCGAGCATGGATGTTCCGAGGTGAGTCGAGGCGTCAGCGGCGTGCCAGCAGCGCGAAGAGGAAGCCGACACCCGCGGCGATGGCGAGCGACGTGACAGGCTTTTCGCGCACCCGGGCGACAATTTCGCCCTCGATGTCGTAAGCTTCGGACTTCAGGCCCTGCATGGCCGCCTCGCCCTTGGCCCGCGCCTGGCTGAGGCCTTCCTGAGCGATGTTCTTCACCGCCTCCAGCGAGCGTTCGCCCGAGCTCTGCACTTGGGCCGTGAGCTTTGCGATTTCCGCCTTCAGGGTTTCGATCTGCGCCTCCATCTCGGAGACCGACGGCTGCGAAGCCGTCCTCCGGGAACCGTTTGCGGCTTTTTCGGTTTTCTCTGTTGAAGACGGCATGGAAAGCTCCTTTGCGTTTGCAGGATTCCAAACGCGGGACCGGCGGCGAAGTTCCTCCGGTACGTCAGCATCAAAGTGCCTTTCGCGGCGTGAGTCCAGCCGATTTCTCACATCAGCGGCCGGCGCTGCTCGCCGAGTCCTTCCCATCCTGCGATTCCGCGAAGCGCTGCCTCATCCAGCACCTCGCAGCCGCGGTCGAGCCACCGGATCGCCTTACGGTTGATGAGTTTCCGAAGCGTCTTGTTGGTATGGACGATGGAAAGACCGAGCGTGTCCGCCACGTGTTGTTGCGTGATGGGTATGGTGGCTCGGCCGTTGCCATAAAGATGGACCGTCTTGGCGCGCTGGTTGAGGAACGCGAGAAGGTAGGCGGCGCACTCGAGCGCGCTGCGTCGCCCGACGCTGAGCAGATTCTCGTCGAGCATCTGTTCCTCGCGCGCGGCGAGCCAGGTGAGATCGTAGGCAAGTCCAGGGTGGTTCCGATACAATGTGAAAAGCTGGTCGCGTTCGAACACGCACAACATCAGGCTCGACAACGCCTCGACGGAGTGCTGCATCTCGCCGGTCAGACTGCCTTGAAGACCGATGAGATCGCCCGGTACGACATAGTTTAGGATCTGACGCCTGCCGTCGGACATCAGTTTGTAGCGGAAGCCCCAGCCCGACAGAACGGTGTAGAGGTGAGCGCTATGGCTGCCTTCCACGAGAACGGTCGTCCCGCGATCGACCGTCAGTTCGCCGGTCTTGAACCGGCTGACGAAAGCCAGTTCGTCAGGCTGGAAATCACGGAAGATGTCCAAGGGCCGAAGCGGGCATATCTCGCAAGGATAAAGCTTGCCCAGGGTCGGCGCTGCGATCGTCACCTCATTCCTCCCGCCCTCACGTACATGTCATAGTTAAATGACGTACTGTCAGCAGTGCTGCAATGAGCGTACCTAACGTAATTTCGGAGAGACAAATTTTGGAAACCCTGCCGCTCGACGGCCTCAGGATCCTCATCCTGGAAGACGAGTTCCTCATCGCGATGGAGGTCGAACAGTCCTGCCGGGATTACGGTGCGGCTGATGTCCGCATCTGTCGCGCCATCGACGAGATCGGTGCCGCGACGGACGGGTCCTTTGATTTCGACGCCGCGGTCGTCGATCTGCGGCTGGGAGAGGCGACGTCCCTCGATTTCGCCCGCACGCTCTTCAATGCCGGCCGGCCTTTCGTCTTCGCGACCGGATATTCCGACCCGCTGGAGATGTCGGCCAGCTTCCCGGGAGTGCCCGTGGTCACCAAGCCCTATCTGGGAAGCGACCTCGTGGAAGCGCTGGCGGACACGGTGCACCGAAGGACCCAAATGCAGGAGTGAATCGCGAGCGCGGCGGATCACACCACCGCGCCGAGGATCTGGACAGCGATCGAATCAGGGCCGAATTCGCCTTCGCCCGAGATCCCGAGCAGTTCCTGGAGGCGGCTGCGGGCCCGGCTGACACGGCTCTTGATCGTCCCCACGGCACAGCCGCAGATCTCGGCCGCTTCTTCGTAGGAAAAGCCTGAGGCGCCGATCAGAATGATCGCCTCGCGCTGATCCTCCGGCAGCGTTTCGAGGGCGGTCCGGAAATCCTCGAGGTCGAGCGAGCCGTGCTGGCTCGGATGAACCGCCAGCCGCGCGGTCATGATCCCGTCGGAATCCTGAATCTCGCGGCCGCGCTTGCGCATTTGCGAGTAGAATTCGTTGCGCAGGATGGTGAACAGCCAGGCCTTCAGGTTGGTCCCCGGCTGGAAACTCTCATGCTTGTCCCAAGCCTTGACCAGCGTCTCCTGTACGAGATCGTCCGCCCGGTCGGTATTGTGCGTGAGAGAAACCGCGAAGGCCCGCAGATTCGGGATCGCCGCGAGCAGTCCGGACTTGAAGTCGGCTGTGACTGCCATCGGCTCACTCCGACTTCGCGGCAGATTCTGCCTGGTCGAGCTGCTGAAGCAGTTGCGCGAAACGATCGGGGACTTCCTCCGACACGAGCCCGTCATAGTATTGACGCAGCTTGCGCCCAATCTCGGAATTGCTGCCGAGGACATCCGCGCTGCCGGGACGGCCTACCCGCCGCTCGGATGGTTCTTTCTTATTGGTCATTCGTTGAACTCGCCCTTTGGTTTCCTGGCATCGGCCCACCGTCCCGGATCCCGACACCCGGCCATTGTCGCCCGCCGACAGCAATGACCTCGCTGAAATGCGCAATGCCGAAAAAAGTTCCGCATCGGGGGAACTTTTTTTGGCGAGGTACGTTGGTCAAATATATGCGCCGTTTCCTGGCGCAGATCGTCACTGAGGGAGACGTACTGACTATGAGCCTTTCCGCAAGCATCGCCCCGCATCTGCCGTTCCTGCGCCGCTTCTCGCGAGCAGTGTCCGGTTCACAGTCGAGCGGGGACGCCCATGTCGCCGCCGTTCTTGAGGCGATTATTGCCGATGTCAGCATCTTTCCGCAGGCCTCAAGCGATCGGGTGGCGCTCTACAAGGTGTTCACACGTCTCTTCTCTTCGATCGCTTCCAACCTGCCTTCCGAACCGCCGGCATCCGCATGGGAGCGCCGCACCGCGGCTAACCTTGCCACCCTTGCCCCGCTGCCGCGTCAGGCGTTCGTCCTCATCGCCGTCGAGGGGTTCAGCGACGAACAGGCAGCGGAAATTCTCGACGTGACCGAGGAGGAGTTCGCCAACTTGGTCGCCGAAGCGTCGCGCGAGATCTCCAGACAGGTTGCCACCGACATCCTCATCATCGAGGACGAGCCGCTGATTGCCATGGACATCGAAGAGATGGTGGAAAGCCTCGGCCACCGCGTGGTCGGCACCGCGCGCACGCACAAGGAGGCGGTCGGCCTCTTCAACCGGACCCAGCCCAAGATGGTTCTCGCGGACATCCAGCTCGCCGACGGCAGCTCGGGCATCGACGCGGTCAACGAGATCCTCATGACCACCGCCGTTCCGGTGATCTTCATCACCGCCTTCCCCGAGCGGCTCCTCACCGGGGAACGTCCCGAACCCGCCTTCCTCGTCACCAAGCCGTTCAATCCGGAGATGGTGAAGGCTCTGATCAGCCAGGCACTCTTCTTCGACCGCCAGGCAAAAGCGGCGGCCTAGCCGTTCAACCTCCCCGGGCGGGGGAACAAAATACGCGACATTGCGTTTTCGGCATGAAGATCGATCTGGTCGGTCACAATTTTGCCAGAAGCTGGGAGATGCCCTCCGCGAGAGGCATTGGCCCGCGGATTTCAGGAGAGTTGGATGTTGTACTGGACCCTCGTCTTTCTCATCGTCGCCATCATTGCCGGCGCGCTGGGCTTCGGCGGTATCGCAGGAGCGTCCGCGGGAATCGCGCAGATCCTGTTCTTCGTGTTCCTCGCGTTCCTTGCAATTTCGCTGATCGCCGGCCTCGTTCGCAGGGCAAGCTGAAGTCAGGCTAACCCGTTCCGGGAGGCTAGAAATCCCCCTCAGTGGTTTCCCGGAGCCGAAGCCGGATCGCGCGCTGCAAGTGCGCGGTCCGGCGGCTTTTTCTGGTACGGCCCCTCAAGTCGTTCCCGCGAGCGGTTTGACGGAACTTTGGCTTGCGTCAACAGTTTAGCCGGAGGACCAACCACAGGGCGGGCGAGTGTATGACCGAAGCGGGGAAGAGCGAGCGTTCATCGCCGACTTCGTCCTCCGCGATGGACGGAGCCGACAGGGCAAGCCTGATCCGGGCATTGGGCAACGCGAATGTGGCCCTCCTCGCCCAGGATAACTCTCTCGCCTACCTTTGGACCGAGAACGCGCCGGCCAAATGGGGCGCCGGCGGACTGGTCGGCCGCACCGATTCCGAGATCTTTTCCGAAGCCGTCGCTGAACACCTGACCCGGCTGAAGAAAGACGTTCTCTCCGGCAGCGAGCGACGCCATGCCGAGATCGAGGTCTCCCATCCCGAGGGGCTGAGCTGGTTCGAGATCTGGCTCGATCCGCTGCGGACCGTCGATGGCGCAATCGTCGGCATCGTGACGACGGCGACCGAGATCACCGAGCAGAGGCTGCGCGAGCAGACGTTGCGAACGCTGCTGCGTGAAGTGAGCCATCGCTCGAAGAACCTTCTTGCGATCATCCAGAGCATCGCAGCGCAGACCGGCCGCTATGCCGGCTCAATCGATCAGTTCCTTTCCCGCTTCCGGGGACGGCTGCAGTCGCTATCGTCCTCGCAGGATCTCGTCACGTCGTCCAACTGGCGCGGCGCCGACCTGTCGCAGCTCGTGTCCGGCCAGGTGGCGCGCTACTGCGCGGAACCGTCGCGCAACCTCGTCCTCGATGGGGAAAATCCATATCTAAATCCTAATGCGGCCCTGCATGTGGGGCTGGCGCTGCATGAGCTTGCCGTCAACTCGGTCAGCTACGGCGCGCTCTCCTCGCCCGAGGGACAAGTGCGGATCGAAGTTCAGCCGCTGGCGCACGGCGATATGGAACTCGTCTGGAGTGAACCTCTCAACAGGGCCGACGCGGGCCTCGAACACAAGCGCTTCGGCACCGTGGCGCTCGAACGCGTCGTGCCGTCCTCGCTGAACAGTTCCGCCACCCTGTCTGCCGACGAGGGCCGTCTGTTGTACCGGCTGGTTCTTCCGGCCGACAGCTTCCACACCGACTAAGGTTCTCCGTTCCGTCTTAATCACGCCTCAACACGTCTGTGGGAGGATGCGTGTATGGAACCAGCGGGAGAGGAGCCCGTTTACGCTGACGAATTCCATCGGAGAGGAGCAGGGCGTGAACACCAGGATGCATCATCTGGAAGATGCGGCGCGCCTCGCGATGGGGAGCTTCATCATCGAAGACGACCTGCCGGTCTCGAAGGCGTCGCGAGCCGCGTTCAGGATCGGTACGATTGCCGCCGGCGCGGCTGTCGCGGCCATCCTGGCGATTGCCTACCTTCAATAGGTCTGAGCCGTCATTTGACGCTCGGGCGTCTTTTGCCTGCCTCATTCGCAATTCCGCCAGAAATGGAACCAAATAGAACGGCAACACGTTCCTGCGCCGAAAGGATTCGGCCATGGAACACATTGCTGCGCTGTTGCTGATCGTTGGATGTTCCCAGGACATGAAGCAGTGCGAGGAACTGCCGTCTCCCGTCACCGTCTACGAGACGTCGGGCGAATGCGATACGGAACTGCCGGCTGTGCTGCGACAAGTTGACGGCAGGAAGCCGCGCGTAATGGGAACGTGCGTCTATGTCGACCCGGCCATGGAGGAAGAGGACGCGGAGCTCGTGTGGGACGTGACGCCCAACGGGGCGCTGCGCGCCACCGTGGAGGCCATCTCGATGAACGTGGCGTCCGTGAACGGGAAGACGCTTCATGAGTGATCACATGAACTTGTATCGGGATGCGGCGCAACCGAACGGTTACGTTTCAATGCATATTCGTCCCGGTCTAGACGATTCCGGCAATCGGCCGGATTATTGCTCGCATCGCGTGTAAGGGAACATTCGGGCGGGTTGTTTCTGAAGGAGAGAGCGCAATGAAGAAGATGATCATCGCACTGGTGGCTGCCATGGCGATTACCGGCTGCACGACGGCCGAGCAGGATGCGGCCGGCGGTGCCGTCGTGGGTGCCGCGGTCGGCGGCCTGGCCACCGGCCGCGTCGGCGGCGCCGTCGCGGGTGCCGTCATCGGCGGTGCGGCAGGCGTGCTGCTCGGCGGAGCGACCCGCAGGGGCGAATGCCGTTATCGCGACCGTCGCGGCCGCATCTACATCGCCGCATGCCCGGCCGGCTACTACTGATCCGCAGCCAGCGATCAGGGGCCGCCATAACGCGGCCCCTTTTTTGCGTGCTGCGGTGTCCCTGATCAGCGTTTGAGCGGGATGAAAATATCGATGTCGATGCCGACCTCGGGATAGCGGCGCTCGATGCTACCGCCAAGTTCGCGCACGATATTGGCGTCGATCAGACGCGTTCCGAACCCCTTCCGCTCCGGCGGCTCCACCTTGCCGCCGCCCCGCTCGCGCCAGAACAGCCGCAAGCCGTTCTTCGCGAGGCTCCAGGTTACCGTGAGGGAGCCCGAGCCGGTGCCGGCGGCACCGTATTTGAGCGCATTGGTCGCCAATTCGTGGAAGGTCAGGCCGAGCGCCTGCGTGGTCGCCTCGTCGATCTCCACCTGCGGTCCGGTGAGACGGTCCGCATCCATGTCGTTGCCCAGCACCTGCTCGATTTCCGTGACCAGCAACTCGCGCAGATCGGCCTTCTGCCAGCGAGATCGCGTCAGCATGTCCTGCGAGGCGGACATCGCCTGGAGCCGTGCGCTGAATGAGGCGGAAAACTCCTCGATCGATTTCGACCCGGATGCCGTCTGGCGGGAGATGGCCAGCACGCGGGCAATGGAGTTCTTGATCCGGTGTTTCATCTCCTGCAGCAGCAGGTCCTTCTCCTGGAGAGCCTTTTCGCCGGCTTCGTTTAGCGCGCGCACCGCCTCGTACGCCTTTTCGCCGGACCGCACGACATAGGCCAGCGCCGTCGCGAGGATCAGTCCGAAGAGGCCAAGCGCAATGGCCGCCATGCGCGATGAGGGCCAGACGAATGCCGACGTCGGTTCGAAGCGAAGCAGCCACGTGCGCCCGGCCACCTCAACCTGACGGCTGGTCTGGAACATTCCCATCGACTGGTCGGGTGGGGTCTGCGACCTGAAGATCAGCGTTTCCGGCTTCATCTCCCCTTCAAAGACCTCGATCGCTAGCGGCAGGATCGGGGCCTTCGACAGCGCGGCACTGAACAGTTCGCCAGCCCGGAACGGGGCATAAACGAAGCCAGCGGTCGCCGCGGCGCGCTGCGCGACACCCGCGTCCTCGGACGCGCCAAGGACCAGGGGAAGATAGATCACAAATCCCGGTCGTGGGGCGTCCGCTTCCTGAACCAGCGCAACGCGGCTGGACACGCGTGGCTGGCCGGTCTCCATAGCCAGCGTCATGGCGGCGCGGCGAACCGGCTCGCTCATCATATCGAATCCGAGCACCTTGCGGTTGCCATCGTCCTGCGGTTCAAGCAGCGTGACGATCGCCCGCATCGGTCCGCTTTCGGCGGGCCAGACCAGCATTTCCCGGCCGTAGTTGCGGGCGAGATCGTCTTCCGCCGCGCGCTCGCCGCCCTGGCGCAGGAGCCGCACGTAGCCGAGCCCGCGAATCCCCGCGTAGCGCCCCTTGATGTCAAGCGCCGATACAAAGGAGCGTAGCGCCTCACGGCTGACCGTACCGTTGCCGGTCTTGAACAGGGCGAGCGTGGCCCGGAGCAGGGACAGATGCAGCTCCAGCCGCGTCTCGATGCGGCTGACCGCGTCGTCTGCCGTGCTCTCGAATTTGATGCGCGCCGCATCCGTCGCCGCGACATAGGCGTAGCCCGCCATGACGAGGCTCGCGGCGGCGACCGACAGAAACACGACCGCGGGGAATATCCGTCTCACGCGCACTCCGCAGGAGGTGGATGAATGCGCCATGCATATCGGATAGACGGGCTATTGCAATGCCCGCACCCTTGGTCCAGGGCGACCCTGCGTCAAACGGAGCCCGGTCAGGCGGCCGCGACTGCCTCGCGCATGGCGCCCGGCCCCGGTATCGCGCCGGGCGGGCATTTGCCGAGAATGATCATGCCCAGCACCTCGTCCTTGGTGACGTCGCTGGTCTTCGCCATACCGACCACCTGGCCGTTCTTGATCACGTAGAGGCGATCGCACAGACCGAAGACGTCGTGAATGTCGTGGCTGATCAGAAAGATGCCAATGCCCTCCGCCTTCAGCTGCTTTACCAGGTCGGCGACCTGCGCCGTTTCCTGCGGGCCTAGCGCAGCCGTCGGCTCGTCCATGATCAGCACCCGTGCATTGAAATGGATCGCGCGCGCGATCGCCACGGACTGACGCTGGCCGCCCGACAATGCGATCACCGGTTCCTTGAACCGCACGAAGCGCGGATTGAGCCGTCCCATGACCTTGCGAGCTTCGGCCTCCATCGCCGCATCGTCGAGCGTGCCCCAGCGGGTCATCAGCTCGCGACCCAGGAACAGGTTCGCGGTCGCGTCGACATTGTCGGCCAGCGCCAGTGTCTGGTAGATCGTCTCGATACCGAAATTCTTGGCGTCGCGCGGATTGTTGATCGGCGCGTCCTTGCCATTGATCTTGATCGTGCCGCTGTCGCGCTGGATCGCGCCGGACAACATCTTGATCAGCACGGTCTTTCCCGCCCCGTTGTGGCCGAGAATGCCAACGACTTCGCCCGGGAACAGGTTGATGTCGACATTGTCGACGGCGCGCAGGCCGCCGAACGACTTGCCCATGCCGATCATCTCGACCAGCGGCATCTTGCCCTGTGGCTCCGCCCCAGGAGCACTACCGCCCTTGACCTCGTTCATCGTCGTGCCCTTTCTACTTGCTGCGCCGCCGGTAGACAGTGTCGAGCCAGACGGCCAGGACGAGCACCGAGCCGACCACGACGTTCTGCAGCGGCGTGTCGACTCCGAGCAGGATCATGCCGCTGGCCAGAGACTGCATGAGTACGGCTCCGATCATGGCGCCGGCGACCGTTCCGACGCCGCCGGAAAGCGATGTGCCGCCGATGACCGCCGCAGCGATGACCAGGAGTTCGTCGAGCGTGCCCTGCGCGTTGGTCGCCGCGTTGAGGCGCGCGGTCGAGACGGCGGCGCTGATCGCGACCAGCAAGCCCATCAGCATGAAGATCTTCATCGTCACCCAGCGGGTATTGATGCCGGCGAGCACGGCCGCTTCCGGATTGCCGCCGATGGCGAATACATACCGGCCGAAGCGGGTGCGGCTCGAGATGAACGTCATCACGACGCCGGCGACGATCGCAATCAGCACCGGGATCGCGATGCCGTGGGCGATGAATGCCCCTTCGGGCACTTCGAGCCCCAAATCCTGATAATAGCGCCGCACGATGCCGATCGGCCACGGATAGGAGTTGGCAATCCAGACGGCGCCCAGGATCACCGCGCAGGAGACGGAGCCGAGCAGCGCCTCAGCCCACATCGGTCGCAGCGGGAAGTTGAAGCGGATGCGCTGCCGGCGCGCCGAGACGAGCATGAAAACGACGCCGAGGCAGGCGACAAGCGCCACGACCCAGCTCCACGTCGCGCCGATCGAGCCCGTCGGGCCGCCGCCCATCAGGCGGAAGGTGGCGTCCATGGGAGCCACGGTGCGACCGCTCGTGACCCACCAGGCGGCGCCGCGCCAGACGAGCAGACCGCCCAGCGTCACGATGAACGCCGGTATGCCGGCATAGGCGATGAGGAAACCTTGGATGGCACCGAGGCCGAGGCCCAGAACAAGGCCGGCAGCGAGCGCAATAATCCACACCGACGGATGGCCGAGGGGGATGCCCAGCACCCGAGACAGGAACTCTGCCTGCGTGACGCCCATGATCATGCCAACGAAGCCGAGTAGGGAACCGACCGACAGGTCGATGTTGCGGGTAACAATCACGAGCACCATGCCCGTCGCCATGATGGCGATGGAGGACGACTGGACAGAGAGGTTCCAGAGATTGCGAGGAGACAGAAACGCGCGTCCATCGAAGTCGAAGGGGCTCACGCCGAGCCGTATGCTGGAAAGGAACTGCAGCCCGATCCAGATCAGCAGCAGCGCCCCCACCATGCCCAGCATGCGCGTGTCGAGTTCGGTGGCTTTCAGGAAGCGGCCCACCGCGCTCTCTTCCGACGATCGCGCCTGGTCAACCGGCGCGTTTGTCAGCGTCTCGGTCATCAAATCCTCCCCGCACTGCACCGCCCAAGACGCTGCAGTTTCGTCCAGCTTAAAGATGTGCCGCGGCTTTCGTCAAACCGCGGCACTCGAATAGCCCTAAGGCTGTCGGTCTAGTTGCAGGCTGCGACCGAGCCGGCTGCGACGCCCTGGCAGACCACGTCCTTGGACACCCAGCCGGCGTCGATGACGACGTTAAGGTTGTCCTTGGTGATCGGAACCGGCGTCAGGAAGACCGAATTGGTCTCGTTGCCGCCCGGCGTCGTGAACTTCACGACGTTCGGGATCTCTTCCATCTTCTTGCCGTCGGCGAGCATCGAGGCGATTTCGGCGGCGTTCTTGCCGAGGTCGCGCGCGTCCTTCCACACCGACACGGTCTGCGTGCCCAGCGCGACGCGGTTCAGCGCCGCATGGTCGCCGTCCTGGCCGGAGACCGGAACGGAACCGGCGAGACCCTGCGCGGAGAGCGCTGCAACGACGCCGCCCGCCGTGCCGTCATTGGAGGCCACGACCGCGTCGACCTTGTTGTCGTTGGTCGTCAGGATCTGCTCCATGTTCTTCTGGGCGTTGGCCGGCAGCCAGCCGTCGGTATAGGCCTCGCCGACATTCTTGATCTTGCCGGAATCGATGGCTTCCTTCAGCACTTCCATCTGGCCGGAGAACAGGAAATCCGCGTTCGGATCGGCCGACGAGCCCTTGATGAAGGCATAGTTGCCCTCGGGCTTCGCCTTGAACACTTCGCGGGCCTGCATGCGGCCCACTTCCTTATTGTCGAAAGTCAGGTAGAAGACGTCCTTGTTCTCGATCAGACGATCATAGCCCACCACCGGAATGCCTTCCGACAGAGCCTTTTCGACCGCCGGACCGATGGCGGAAGCATCCTGCGACAGGATGATCAGCGCGTTTGCGCCCTGCGAGATCAGCGTCTCGACGTCGGTGAGCTGCTTACCGGCGGACGACTGCGCGTCGGCGGAAATGTACTTGTCGCCGGCTGCTTCGATCGCGGCCTTCATTGCCGCCTCGTCGGTCTTCCAACGCTCTTCCTGGAAATTGGACCAGGAAACACCGATCACTTTGTCCTTCGCCTCGGCGACGGCGGCGAGCGACATCGACATGGCGACACCCGCCAGCATGGCGGCTGCAAATTTGTTCATGAAGTCCTCCCTGAGCGCCTTGGCGGCGCATGACACTGGCCTTGGAGCCATATTGTGAAGCTCTTTTTTTCGAGCCTCGAAAAAAATAATGACTCACGGCCCCCCGTCTGTCAATATCCATCAGCACCGAGAGGAGGCCGTCCGGCGAGGACGTCTCGGCGCCCGGGAGGATGGCGAACATGACGGTGGGCATCCGCCACGACGATCTGCGTCGCCGCAACCGCGCGATGGTGATCTCGGCGGTGCGCCGCGCGGGACAGCCTTCGCGCACCGACATCGCCGCCACGACGGCGCTCAGCCCGTCGACCATCTCCGCCATAACCGCCGATCTCATCTCCGAGGGCATCCTCGTCGAGAGCCGGGCAGGCGACGCTCCCGCTGCGCGGAGAGGCCGGCCGCAGGTGGCGGTTCGCCTCAACGCGAAGGCGGCCACCATCCTGACCGTCGTCCTGTCGATGAACCAGCTTTCGGCAGCGCTGATCGACTACGCCGGCGAGACCATTGCCGAGGAGCGGCGCAAGCTTCCGACGCTCGAATTGTCGCGCGAGGCGCTCGTCGACGAGACAGTCGGCATCGTCCGTCGCCTGATCGGCGCCGCGCCGGAAGGCCAGCCGGTCATGCGCATCGTGCTCGCCGTGCAGGGCATCACCGACTCAAGCGAGCGTGAACTCCTGTGGTCGCCGATCACGCCACATTCCGATATCGACTTCAGCGCGATCCTGGAAAAGGAGTTCGAAATACCGGTCACGGTGGAGAACGACTGCAACATGATCGCGGTTGGTCTGCGCTGGCGGAATCCGGAGCGCTACGCCCGCGATTTCATCGCTGTGCTGCTTTCGCACGGCATCGGCATGGGCATGGTGCTGCGCGGCGAACTCTTCACCGGCACGCAGTCCTCCGGCGGCGAGTTCGGCCACATGATCCACCGGCCCGACGGCGCGCTCTGCCGGTGCGGGCGGCGCGGCTGCATCGAAGCCTATGCCGGCAACTATGCGATCTGGCGCAACGCAAAGGGCCTGCCGGAGACGGAGGCGGTGGCGCGGGACGTGACCGACGAGGACATAAGGGCGCTGGCCGACGTCGCGCGCAGCCGGCCCGGCCCGGAGCGCGAGGCGTTCCGGATCGCCGGCGAGGCGATCGGCTTCGGCCTCGGCAACCTGTTCGCGCTGATCGACCCCGCGCCGGTAGCGATCGTCGGCCACGGCGCCAATGCCTTCGACCTGATGGAAAAGCCGATGCTCGACGCCATCGCGCGCACCGCGGGCGGCGTGCATTCGGGCGCGATCTCCTTCGACACCGAGCCGGACGAGATGCCACTGATCCGCGAAGGCTGCGCCATGCGGGCGCTGACCTTCATCGACCAGGAAGTCTTCTCCCCCGCGCAGACCGCCGCACCCGGCAGGATCGTCGCCTGAGCGCACCCTACCGGCGGGTTCACAGGTCAGGCAAAGGCCTCTCTGACGGCGTCGCCGATCAGTCTGATGTCCTCCGCGCTCAAGTCGACAGACATGGGCAATCCGATGAGCGTTCGCGAAAGCTCTTCCGTGCAGGGAAGCGCCTGGTCCCGCGGCAGTGCCATCGTGTGGGGGTGGCGATGCGCTCCGTCGCCATACCAGCGGCGATAGCCGATCCCCGACTGCTCGAGCCGGCGCTGCAGCAGCGCGGAGTCGTGATCGGACGCGGCGCGCGCGATCGCATAGTTGGCGCCGATAGCGGGCGAGACGATCACATCCGCTGGTTCGCAGGCTTCTCGCAGCAAAGCCGAAGCCTTCCGATACCGGCTCAGTTTTTCCGCCCACCCGTCCAGTTCGGCATGGCCGATAGCGGCGTGATACTCACTCATCTTGCCGTTGACGCCGGCGGCGACCGCAAGGCGCGTTCCGTCGAAACCGAAGTTCAGCGCTGCCATGGCCGACCGCCAGGTCCGCTCGCTCGATGTCACCACCGCGCCTCCTTCGCCGATGGCGAATGCCTTGGTGGCATGGAAGCTCAGCGCGACGGGAATGTCGCCGATACACGCCGAAGGTGAGGCGAATGTCGATTCGACCATGGCCGCGCCATCGATGACGACAGGGATCGACGTCGCGTCGCGGAATGCGACCCACGGCGCCTGGTCGACCTTCCTGCCGAACGCCGAGACCGCGAGTACGAGGCCGGCCGAGTCCAGCCTTGGATGGTTCAGAAGAGATTTCGGATCGAGCATCCAGGTCTGGGGATCGACATCGACGAAATGCGGTTCGAAGCCGCACCGCTCGACGGCTGCCACCGAGCCGATGAATGTGAACGCCGGCATGAGACAGACATGCCTTTGCGGCCCGGCTCGGCCCGCGGACGCCAATATCGCGCCTTCCAGCGCGGCGGTTCCGGAACTTGCCAACGCCACGAAATTGCCGCCCATCGCCTCGGACAGACGCAGTTGCAGCGCGAGCAGCAGCGTGCCGTGGTTGCTGTAGCGCCGCGTCTCGTCAATCACTTTGAGGTAGGGTAGGAGTTGGTCGGCAGAGGGCAGGATCGGCCGACACACGGCCACCCTGTCGGCTGCTGTCAATGCATTTTCCCACTGGGCCTGCGAATTGCGATTCATGCTGCGTATTCCACGGAATTCCTCCGAAATGAACGCCGATACGGTCAGGAAAGTCGTTCTCTACGGCGCCTCTGGCCACGGTCTGGCGGTTTCGGCGATGCTTGGCGGCGACAGCACTTTCCCTGTTGCCATGCGCACCGTCGCCTTCATCGACGACACACCTGATAAGATCGGAACGAGTCTTGGCGGCATACCTATCGTTTCCTTCGAACAATGGAAGCAGTCACTCAGTCACATCTCCTGTTTCGTGACGCCGGGAAACCCGGCTTCGAGAAAGGTGATGGTGGCGAGGGTGATCGAGGCCGGCGGCTTTTTCGAGAAAACCTACCCGACGATCGACCGACCCTTCCCGCCGATCATAGGTGAGGGATCGTATATTGGTCCTTATGCGCATGTGGGCCCGGCGGTCGAGATCGGCTCCCATGCCCAGGTGATGTCGTCGGTTTCCATGGGCCATGATATCAAGATCGGAAATTACGTGACGGTCTGCCCCGGTTGCACGATCTCGGGCTACGTGGTGCTGGAGGAACGCGTGTTCCTCGGCGCCGGATCCGTCATCGTCAACGGCAGGCCTGACAGGCCGCTGGTCATCGGGGCCGGAGCCTTCGTCGCCGCCGGCTCCGTCGTCACCAGGAGCGTGCCGCCGGACATAAGGGTCAGCGGCAATCCCGCGCGCCCCCTGCGCGAACTGGTGGCGGAGCGCCGGCAGCTCAGATTGTCGTCCCGCACGTGAAACGCCGGGTTGAATTCCTCGTCGCCGGCAGCCCGACGCACGCATTCCTGTCGCAGATTGCCGCGCTGAAGCTGTCGATACTTGCCCGACGCTGGGATCGCTGGCAGCCGGAGATCCGGTGTTTCCTCGGCGGCCCTGTCGACTGGAACGCCATGCAGCGATGGGCGCCGCATCTTGACGGCGTCGACATCGAACTGCTGGCAATGTCGCGTTTTGCCGAAGAGGGCCTCTTCGCTCAGATCGAACGACGCATGGATGCCGCGTCGCGCAACGTCGGCATACATGTGCTTCTGGACGCGGACACCTGGATCGTCGGCGACCTTGAGGATCTGCTCCGCAATCTCGGCGACCTGCCATGCGTCGCAGGCTGTATCGCGCACTACGGATTCCCGACCGAGTCGGGACACGCCTCGGTGGAAGATTGGAATATCCTGGGGGGCGAAGTCATCGGCCGGAGCCTCAGGTTCGACCACGAATATGCGCTCATAGACAGGGATGCCCCGGAATCCGAACGGAAGACGCCGTTCTACGCAAACGCCGGGGCGGTGTTCATCACCGAGCGTGCGTTGACGAAGATCTATCGAGCCTATCTGCCAATCCGAAAGACCCTGAGTCGCCGCCTCGCGAATCCCTATTTCTCCGGCCAGGTCGCGCTCGCGCTGTCCGTGGCCGCGACCAACACGTCCTCGATTGCCCTGCCAATGCGGTTCAACCTCCCGAATGATGAGCGCGCGGCATCGCTTTATCCCGACGAAGTCGATGACGTCAGGATCGTACACTACCTGCGCACCGACCATTTCGATCGGCATGCCATCTTCGCCAGCGAGGCGAACTATCTCGCGTTCATCGATCTCGATCTGACCGGTATTGACCGGCTGTTCCAGCACTCGGTCAGGCAGACTCTGGGCGAGGCCTATCCTTTCCGATAAACCAAGAAAAGGTCTAAGGCTTCCAGCTCCTGGGCTGCTCGCCACGGATGAGCGTGTAGAAACCGCCGGCCTCGACCCGCTGCCAGTCGCCTTGCGAACCGTTGGGCCACAGCACGCGCACCTCGGCCTTCGGTTCTGCGCCGAGGCCGAAATGGATCCAGCCGAGTTGCCCGCCCGCATGCCCGCCGCCGATCGTGACCTCGCGGCGCGTGATATGCCCGCCGCAGCGCACCTCGACCCAGGCGCCGACCGCGTCGACGTTCGGCGCCGGCTGCTTCAGTTCGAGCCCGACCCAGTTGCCGAGACCTGTACTTGCGTTGCGCCAGATCTGCGTCCTGCCGTTGCGGTTGACGACGACGAGATCGACCTGTCCGTCGAGATTGAAATCGGCCAGAGCGGCTCCGCGACCGGTCTCGACGCTCGCCACGCCGGCAGTCTCGCCTGCTTCCTCGAACGTCCCGTCGGGCTTCTGCAGCAGCAGGTTGTTCGGGTCCTTCTTGGCGAAGTCCGGCATGTCCGACACATTGCCCTTGGTCACGAATAGATCCGCGAGCCCGTCATTGTTGACGTCCTCGAACTGGGCGTGCCAAGCGGTCGAGGGCTTCACCTCGCCGCCGGTGTAGGGCCGGTGGGCGGTCACGCCCCTGGCGAAGGCGACATCGGCGAAACCGGCTTTCGGCGCGCCGTCTGCCGGCTTGGCGGCCAGCGTCTGCAGCTTGTTGTCGGCCATCGAGGTGAGAAAATATTCGGGGTAGCCGTCGCCGTCGAGGTCGCTGCTGGCGATGCCCATGCCCCAGATCTTGAGCGGCTTCCAGCCGTCTTTCGGACCGAAGGCGACGGGCGGCTTGCCGGGTTCGAAGCGCCACAGCTGCTCTTGTCCGCCCTTGTAGTATTCGCGGTCGTTGGAGACGCGCAGCGACGGCGTGCCGGAGCGGTTCCAGTCGGTGAACAGCATGGATAGCGCGCAGAAGCTCGGCTTGAGCGGCAATGGCGGGGCGAACTTGCGCTCCTGCGCCACTGGCCGATGCAGCCAGTTGTCGGTGCAGGAGCCCCACGGAAACGCGTCCTGCGTCCTGTCGACATAGTTGCCGATGGCGATGGTCGGGAATTGCGCGCCTCTCTCCCATGTCGCGGCGAGCGCGGTCGACCAGGCGTCGCCGCCGTCGAAGCCGAACTCTTCGTTGGCTCGCTCGAACCTGCAGCCGCCGAGGCCGCGCATGACCACGTTCTCGCCGACCCGCAGCAGGACGAGATCGGTGGCGCCGTCGCTGTCGACGTCGAGCGGATAGGCGCCGGAGACCCTATCGAGTTCGAGACCGCTCGCCTGCGCCTCGAAGGTGAGCGCGCCGCCGGGCGCGCTCGTGTTGCGGTAGAGTTTCGCCGGCGACGTGCCGCCGGAAAGCAGAATGTCAGGCATCCGGTCGTCGTTGCAGTCGAACATGGCGACGCCGCCGCCGACCATGAACTCCCACTCGCCGGTGTAGCTGTGCTGGATGCCCGAGGCGGCGGTTTCCTCAACGAAGCTGGGAACGGAAACTTCGAAAGCCTGCGCGGCGGCGCAGCCGAGCGTGAGCACCGCGACGAGAAGCGTGCCGAGCAGGCGCATGGCGTCAGTTCCTCGTCCTGAGCGCGTTGGCATAGGCGCCGATGCAGCGCCCCTGGTCGAGCCCGCGCTCGATTGCCGCGCGGAAGTGGATGCCGCCATAGAGGCGCGAGATGCCCGCCTCCTCGGCCGCTGCCCAGAAGTTGGGGTAGCTTCGCACCGGCAGGCCGTCGTCCTCATGCGTGCCGTCGTCGAATGCATAGGCGGGACCGAATACCTCGCTCAGCACGGTCGCTGCCGCGCCGGATTGCGTCGAATGTCCGCTCGGATATTCCGGGAAGGGAGGCGTGTTGAGGAGCGCCTCCCATTTCGGGTCGAAGACCCGGCGGATATAGGTCAGCGGTCGCACCAGATCGTATTGGAACTTCGCATCCCAGCAGCCGATAAAGGCATCCGCCAGCGTGACGCCGAGCCGCATCAGGGCTTCCGCACTCGTCGGCAGGTCGGCGTTCTCCTTCTCCAGCGCATCGATCGCGATCGAAATCCAGTGGCCTGGCGGCGTGGGCGACAGCATCGGATCGTCCGACCAGAAGCGCGCGATGGCACGCTGTTCGTCGGTAAGGTTGCTAGCAGTGTCACGGACCTCGAGCGCCTCGCGGTAGAATTGTGAATCCGGCGCCTCGCTGTAGGCAGGCGGAGGCGGCAGGCCGCACGCGGCGCCGTCCGGCATGGCGAAGCTGCGCGTCCTGCCCCAGTCCGGCAGCAGCGGAACCTGCTGCTGCCGGATCAGATTGGTCGGCACCCAGTGCGCCGGCCCTTCCGTCAGCTTGTATTCGAGCGGGAATCCCATGTTCTCGATGACTGCGCCGCCATCGGTCGCCGCCCAGGCGAGGATATGTTCGGCAACCGCGCGGCCATGGTCCTCGCTGCGGCGGACCACGTCCTCCGGCACGCCTGTCGCCGCGTCGGCGCCCGCCTTCTTCGCCATCGCCTTCAGCGCGCGCTGGCCGGTCGGGCCGGTATTCTCGAACAGTTTCGCCGCGGCATGCGCCATCGCCGCCTGCACGACGACCGCGCTGTCATAGGTCTGGCCGGGTTCGCGGGCCGGAACCGGCGTGAGGCCGTTCAATTGGCCGGCAAGCGTATGAAGGCCGTCGGAGCCGGTCGCCAGCGCCTCGAAGGCCGTCACGCCGAGATAGGCAAAGGCCCGGCTCGCCACCGGCGGCGAATAGGTCGCGGTATGGCGGACGAGTTCGAGCACGAGCCTGTGCCAGATGACGAGCACGTCGCGCGACCGGGCAGGTTCGGAGGCCGGCTGCTGGGCGAATGCAAGCGTCGTGCCGCAGAGCGCCACGACGACAACGATCCACACTGTCCGCAACAGACGCATACGCGGCCCTCCCAGCCCTTCGCGACGGGAGAGAAGCACGGCGGCGGCCCGGACGGCAAGAAGCCACCCGCCCCTGTGTCGCAGTCAGTCCTCGCGGATGGCGTAGCCCGAGCCGCGGATGGTGCGGATGACGTCGATCTGCCGGCCGGTGTTGACCGCCTTGCGCAGCCGCCCGACATGCACGTCGACGGTGCGTTCGTCGATGTAGTTGGTGTCGCCCCAGACATTGTCGAGGAGCTGGCCGCGCGTGTAGACGCGGCCGGGATGCTGCATCAGGAATTCGAGCAGCCGGAACTCGGTCGGCCCGAGGCGGATCTCGTTCTTCTTGCGATAGACGCGGTGCGACTCGCGGTCGAGCACGATGTCTCCGACCTTGAGCACGCTGGACAGGACCTCGGGCTTGGCCCGGCGCAGCAGCGCCCGCACGCGCGCCATGAACTCGGGCGTCGAGAACGGCTTGACGAGATAGTCGTCCGCCCCGGTCGAGAGCCCGCGCACGCGGTCGCTCTCCTCGCCGCGTGCGGTCAGCATGATGATCGGCAGGCGTTCGGTCTCGGCGCGCATCCTGAGCCGCCGGCACAGTTCGATCCCGGAGACCGCCGGAACCATCCAGTCGAGCACCAAAAGGTCCGGCACGCTTTCCTGCAGCCGAAGCTCGGCTTCGTCGCCGCGGGTGATGATCTCGACCTGATAGCCTTCCGCCTCGAGGTTGTAGCGGAGGAGGACGCCCAGCGGCTCCTCGTCCTCCACCACCATGATCTTCGGTGCAATCATTTCGTTGGATTTCCTCAGGCGGCCGACATCGCGGCCGTTTCGTCCACCTTGGGACGGTTGGCCGGCAGCTGCGTCCCGGTCATGACGTAGTAGGCGTTCTCCGCGATGTTGGTCACGTGATCGCCGATCCGCTCCAGGTTCTTCGCGCAGAACAGGAGATGTGTGCAGGCGGTGATGTTGCGCGGATCCTCCATCATGTAGGTGAGGAGTTCGCGGAAGACGGCTGTGTACTGAATGTCGATCTTCTCGTCGTCCGCACGCAGCACCTTCAGCGCCTCCGGGTCGCGGGCAACGTAGCGGCTGATGACGTTTTCGACCTGCGAAAGCACCAGGCCGGACATCGAGTCGATCGAATGCGACAGGTTGCGCGGCGTCGCCGTCTGGCCGACCGCACCGACGCGCTTGGCGATGTTTTTCGCCAGGTCACCGACACGTTCCAGGTCGGCCGCCATGCGGATCGCGCCGACCACGGCGCGCAGGTCCTGCGCCATCGGCTGGCGCTTGGCGATCAGCGTGATCGCGGCGTCGTCGAGCTCGCGCTGCTTGGCGTCCAGGATCGCGTCGTCCGAGACGACGCGCTGCGCCAGCGGATTGTCCGACGCCAGAAGCGCCCGCGTGGAGCCGGCGACCATCGAGCCGGCGAGATCGCCCATCTCGCGGATCAGGCGGTCGATGTGTTCGAGTTCCTGGTCGAAGGAAGTGACGGTGTGCTCGCCCATGATGTTGTCCTCGTCGCTCGCTCGATCGGTCAGCCGAAGCGGCCGGTGATGTAGTCCTGGGTGCGCTTGTCGTCGGGGCTGGTGAACATCTTGTCCGTCGCCCCTTCCTCGACCAGATAGCCGAGGTGGAACATCGCCGTGCGCTGCGACACGCGCGCCGCCTGTTGCATCGAGTGCGTCACGATGACGATCGTGTAGTTCTGCCTGAGCTCGTCGATCAGCTCCTCGACCTTGGCGGTGGCGATCGGGTCGAGCGCCGAGCACGGCTCGTCCATGAGGATGACCTCAGGCGACACCGCAATGGCGCGCGCGATGCACAGGCGCTGCTGCTGGCCGCCGGATAGGCCGGTGCCGGATTCCTGCAACCGGTCCTTCACCTCGTTCCAGAGCGCGGCCTTCTTCAGGCTCAGTTCCACGACGGCGTCGAGTTCGGCCTTGGATTTCGTCAGTCCGTGGATGCGCGGGCCATAGGCGACGTTCTCGTAGATCGACTTCGGGAACGGGTTCGGCTTCTGGAACACCATGCCGACGCGGGCGCGCAGTTCGACGACGTCGATCTTGGGATCGTAGATGTCCTCGCCGTCCAGCGTGATCTCGCCACTTACCCTGGCGATGTCGATCGTGTCGTTCATCCGGTTGAGGCAGCGCAGGAAAGTCGACTTGCCGCAGCCCGACGGGCCGATGAGGGCTACGACCTGATGCTCCGGCACGTTGAGGGATACGCCGAACAGCGCCTGCTTCTCGCCGTAATGGACGGTGACGTCCTTGCCGCACATCTTGATCTTGGGCGCATTCGTCATCGGATTCACTTTTTCTTCGATCGCCGCTTGGGTCAGCATGTTCATGTCCTTCTACTCCATTACCAGCGGCGCTCGAAACGCTGCCTGAGGAAGATGGCGATACCGTTCATGAGAATGAGGAAACCCAGCAGGACAAGGATCGCGGCCGAAGTCCGCGAGACGAAGCCGCGTTCCGGACTGTCGGCCCAAATGTAAATCTGGGTCGGAAGCACAGTGGATGCTTCGAAGACGCTGGATGGAATGCTCGTGATGAACGCATTCATCCCGATCAGCAGCAGCGGCGCCGTCTCGCCGAGGGCATGCGCCATGCCGAGGATAGTTCCCGTCATGATTGACGGCATCGAGAGCGGCAAAATGTGATGGAAAATCGCCTCATGCTTCGAGGCGCCGATTCCGAGGGCAGCCTCGCGAATTGACGAGGGAACGGATGTCAACGCCGCCCTCGTGACGATGATGATCGTCGGCATCGTCATCAGCGCAAGCACGAGGCCGCCAACCAGCGGCGCCGATCTCGGCAAGCCGAACCACCCAAGAAACACCGCCAGGCCAAGCAGACCGAACACGACCGACGGAACGGCAGCCAGATTGTTGATGCTGATTTCGATCAGATCGGTGATCCGGTTTCTTGGCGCGAACTCCTCCAGATATATTGCCGCGCCGATACCAGCCGGAAAGCTGATCAGGAAGGATACAATAAGAACCCAGAAAGTCCCCGAGATCGCACCGGCAAGGCCCGCAAGTTCCGGAAAGCGACTGTCCGCGTTCAGAAAAAGGGCCCAGTTGAACGGCCGTGAAATGGCGCCCTTCTGCTCCAGCACTTTATAGAATTCGATCTGCTTGTCGTTTACCCGACGTTGGCTTTCCGGCGCCTCTGTGTTGACCAGTCCCTTGGCGAGCTGATCAAGCGGATCAGACAGTGGCACGACAAATGTCGCCCTTCCGGCCAGGATCGAAGGATCGGCAATGATCTGATCGCGAATGAGGAATGGCGCGGACGATGTGAAGATCGAAAAATAGTCTTTCTCGTCCGATTTCGAAAGCTCACCCACATCGTCAACTACAGCCTGGCGGAAGATGTTCCGCCAGTTCGACTCCATCGGATTATCGCGATTTATCTGAGCCTTGCTGAAATCGATGTCGATTGTCACCATCGACTGCGTGAACGCGCGGTAGCCGGTGTAGGTCAGAGTACCAAGCAGGAATGCGAGGAACCCAAGCGCAAAAGCGATCGCGACCATTCCATAGATCTGCAGCCGCCCGTCGGCCGCATACCGGGCCTTCCGCCGCATCGCCATGGCATCGGATTTCCAGATGACCGGCTCGCGGTGCCCTGCGGCGTTACCTGGATGCGCCGTTTCGGAGGCCGTCATCAGTACTTCTCCCGGAACCTGCGCACAGTGCGGAGCGCGATGAGATTTAGCCCAAGTGTGATCAGGAACAGAACAAGCCCGAGGGCAAACGCTGCCAAAGTCTTGGGATTGTCGAACTCGGCGTCGCCGATGAGAAGCGTCACGATTTGGACCGTAACCGTTGTCACCGCATCGAACGGATTGAGGGTGATCTTGGCGATCAGGCCCGCGGCCATGACCACGATCATCGTTTCCCCGATCGCGCGACTGAAACCTAGAAGGACACCGCCAACGATTCCGGGAAGCGCCGCGGGCAGAAGAACTTTGCGGATCGTCTCGCCTTTCGTCGCTCCAAGCGCATAGGAGCCCTCCCGGATCGCCCGCGGGACAGCCGCCAGCGCGTCATCCGACAGGGACGAGATAAACGGAATGATCATCACACCCATGACACCGCCGGCTGCGAGCGCGCTGTTGGGCGATACGTCGATGCCAAGAGACATACCAAGGGATCGGATCGCAGGCGCAACGGTAAGCACGGCGAAGAAGCCGTAGACGATCGTCGGGATTCCCGCGAGAACCTCCAGCATCGGCTTTACGACCGCGCGAAACCGCTCGTTCGAATATTCCGTTAGGTAGACCGCTGAGAGGATACCGGTCGGGACCGCGACTGCCATCGCCAGGACCGAAATGACCAGAGTGCCGAACAGCACGGGGATCATGCCGAATGCGCCCTGCCCGGCAACTTGGTCCGCGCGGATGGCGATCTGTGGTTCCCAGCGCAGGCCGAAAAGGAACTCAACGATCGGAACCCGCGCGAAGAACTGCATCGCTTCGTAGATCAGCGAGAAGACGATTCCTGCTGTCGTTAGAATCGCCACCAGCGACGAGAACATCATAAACCAGGTCGCGGCGCGCTCGACACTGTGCCTCGCACGAAAGCGGGTCTCGATCACGCGCAATCCAAGGAATGCGCCAACGGCGACAAAGGCCGCCACAACGGCGACCATCGCCCAGGTCGATATTGCCTGCAGAGACTTGAGATGTTCGACGGCCGCGAGAATCTGCGGAGTCGGCTCCTTGAACAGGGTGCCGCTCGCGACCTGGCGAATTTCGCTGATCAGAAGATTGCGCTCCGGGCCGGTCAGAGTTTCGGCGCCGGGGTAGCCACCCAGGACGAGCATGTCGATGATGCTGTTTTGTCCGAGTAACCACAGGAGAAGGAAAACGAAGGCGGGAACGCCCGTCCAGATGGCCGCGTTGAGCCCGTGATAGATGGGACGGGAGTGCACTTTGACGGTGGCGACGCGGCGATTGGCCCGACTGCGGGCTGCGCCAAGAAAAGCCACGATCACGGCGGCAAGCGCCATGAAGCCGAAGAGATACCCTGCCATGCGACCCCCGACCGGCTGAAACGTATGAATTGATCAGCCGCCCGCGATTCCACGGGCGGCTGATTGGTCCGAAGGATCAGGAACCGAGCTTCTTGCCGGTAAGGACCGCGTCCTGCACTTCCTTGAGCTTTTCAGCCGAGAGCGGGGTCAGACCGCGCTCCGGCAGGTAGCCGTCAGCGCCGAGCGCGCCGTCCGAGACGTATTCCTCGAGGAACTCCTTCATGCCGGGGATGACGTCGCGATGCGCATTCTTCACATAGAAGAAGATCGGACGCGACACCGGATAGGACGCATCGGCGATCGTGTCGAAGGTCGGCGCGACACCGGCAACCTTGACCGCCTTCAGCTTGTCGGAGTTTTCATAGAGGAAGGAGTAGCCGAAGATGCCAACCGCATTGGCGTCGGCCTCCAGGCGCTGAACGATCAGGTTGTCGTTTTCGCCGGCCTCGATGAAGGGGCCGTCCTGGCGCATGCGCGAGCAGACTTCGGCCCACTTCTTCTCGTCGGCCTTCTTCAGGTCGGCCATGCCGTCGAGTTCGGTGCAGCCTTCATGCATGACGAGTTCGACGAAGGCGTCGCGGGTGCCGGACGTGGGCGGCGGACCGAAAGCAACGATGTCCACCTGCGGCAGCGAGGCGTCGATGTCGGACCACTTCTTGTTCGGGTTGGCGACGAAACCACCCTTGCCATCCGGCAGCTCGGCGGCGAGCGCCTTGAAGATCTGCACCTTGGTGAGGTCCATCTCCGCAGCGCTCGATGCATGAGCGATCGAGAGGCCGTCATAGCCGATCAGCGCTTCCGTGATGTCGGTCACGCCGTTGGCGGCGCAAAGTTCGACTTCGGACTTCTTGATGGCGCGCGAGGCGCCGGTGATATCGGCGAAATCCGGGCCGATGCCACCGCAGAACGCCTTGAAGCCGCCGCCCGTGCCGGTCGACTCGACCACCGGAGCCGGCTTGCCCGACTTGTTGGCGTATTCTTCAGCCGCGGCCTGCGAGTAAGGGAATACGGTCGACGAGCCGACGACCTTGACCTGGTCGCGCGCTGCGGCGACACCCATGGAAGCGGCGAGGGCGAACGATGCCGCCGAGGCCGTGAGAAGGAATTTGTTCATTTGGGGCTCTCCCGTTCGGAATTCGGATGGAATTCTGTGAGCCGCCTCTAAGGCGACAGGGGGGCATTAGCGGGGCAATGTTACAGCTGGATGACAGTTTTATGTAGGGAATAAATCGCCGCGCCGCCTCGACTGCCGACGCGGGCGGACCGTGGTCGGCGAGTCGACAAGCAGGTCCCCGGAATCGCTTGCCAATCGGGATTGGCCGCCGTTCAGCCGACGACGCGACGGGCGGCGGCCTTTTCCATCCAGAGTTCGACCTTGGCGAGAAGCGCGTTGGGGCTGATCGGCTTCGACAGATAGTCGTCCATTCCCGCGTCGATGCAGCGTTCGCGGTCGCCCTTGAGCGCATGCGCCGTGACGCCGACGATCGGGACGTGCCCGCCCTCGACGGCCTCGCGCTCGCGGATCGCGGCCGTCGCCTCCAGTCCGTTCATCCCCGGCATCGACACGTCCATCAGGATCATGCGCGGATGCAGCGACCCGTATGCCTCGAAAGCCCGCCGGCCATTGTCGACGATCTCGAACGTGTAGTCCGTCTCGCCCAGAATCTGCGTGAACACCAGCTGGTTCACTTCGTTGTCCTCGGCGACGAGGATGTCGATGCCTGGCGCGCCACCGGCTCGGCGGGTCGCCGCGGCGGCGGACCGCGAGATCTCCTGGGCCGGCGTCGGCGCGGACAGCCTCTCGGCGCGCGCGCTCTGGTCCGCCTCGATGACCGGCGGCGCCCGATGACGCTGGATCGTGGTCACCAGCGCATCGAGAAGCGCCGACGACCGCGCCGGCTTGATGAGATGGGCATTGATGTCGAGATCGCGGTAGCTCTTGTTCGACAGCGACTGATCGACCGACGTGAGCAGAATCAGCGGCGTGTCGCCGAGTGCCGGGTTGGCGCGGATGATCCTCGCCACGTCGGCGCCCGTCATGCCCGGCATCTGATAGTCGAGGATCACGCAGTCGACCTTGAGCCCCAGGCGCGAAGCGGTTTCGAGCACGAGGAGACCTTCCACGCCGCCATCCGCCGCGCAGGCGTCGAACGCCCAGGAGTTCATCTGTTCCATCAGGATGGCGCGGTTGACCGGATTGTCGTCGATCACGAGGATGCGCGCGCCGGTGACGTCGAGCGGCGCATGGCGGCGAGGTTTCTGGTCGGCGGCCACCGGAAGTTCCAGGCTTACCGAGAAGGTGGAGCCCTTGCCCTCGGCGCTTTCGACGTCGATTCGGCCGTGCATCATGTCGACGAGCCGGGAGGTGATCGCGAGGCCGAGGCCGGTGCCTTCGTGACGGCGGGTCGAAGACCCGTCCACCTGGCTGAACTTCTCGAAAACGAGTTGCAGCTTGTCGGCCGGAATGCCGATGCCCGTGTCGGTGACGGCGATCGTCAGTCTGCTGCTGCCGCCGCGCGTCTCGCCGGCCACATTGACCAGCACATGGCCCGAATCGGTGAACTTGACCGCATTGCCGACGAGATTGGTAATGATCTGGCGGACCCGGCCGACATCGCCGACGAAGAGCGCGGGAAGGTCAGGCTGGACGCGGACGATCAGCTCGAGGTCTTTTTCCTTGGCCCGCGTCGACACCAGCGTCGCCACATCCTCGATCGCCTCCGCGAGATTGAAGGGCGCGGGATCGAGAACGAGCTGTCCGGCATCTATCTTCGAGAAGTCGAGGATATCGTTGATGATCGTCAGCAGTGCGTTGCCGGACTTCACGATGATGTCGGTGAAGGTCCGCTGCTTCGCATCGAGGTTCGACTTGGTGAGCAGCTCGGCCATGCCCAGCACGCCGTTCATCGGCGTGCGGATCTCGTGGCTCATATTGGCAAGAAACTCTGACTTGGCCCGGTCGGCCAGCACGGCGCGGCGCTGGGCCTCCTCCAGTTCCCGCTCGCGCTGCTTGAGCTCCGTCACGTCGGAACTGGAGCCGATGAGGTGAACCGTGCCGTCGCCCAGTGTCAGCCGGCTCTTGCGCGCAATCAGCTGCCGGCTCGATCCGTCGCGATTGGGCACCGTTTCCTCGGTCTCGTCGACGTTCCCCGTGGCCAGTACGCGCAGGTCGCGCTCGGCGAATTCCTCGCCCTGCGCGCCGAAGAGTTCGCGGTCGGTTTGTCCCGCCGCCTCTTCCTTGTCGATGCCCGTGAGCGAGCACCAGGCCTTGTTGACGAAGCGGATGGAGAGGTCGTCGTCCTTGACGTAGGCGGCGACCGGCAGTTCGTCGAGCACGTGGCGGAACAGGTCGATCTGCCGCATATACTCGCGCAGCGCGCCCTCGCGTTCCTTCAGCTCCGTGATGTCGACCCTGACGCCGACAAACGTTCCGTCGGCGGTGCGCGTATCGAAAACCTGGTACCATTTGCCGTCCGGGTTGAGCCGCTCGCTGACCGAATGGCGCATGTCGTAGCGGCGCGCATAGCCGTCGATCCAGGCGGCGCGGTCGGTGTCGTAGAGGGCGTCGAGTTCAAGATCGCCGCTGGTGCGGAAATATCCCGCATCATGGGCTGCCTCCAGCGCGTCGCGCAGATGCTTGCCCGGCTGCATGGCCTCCACCAAGGCCGGAAGCGATTCCTGTATCAGCCGGTTGGACAGCACGAATCGATTGTGCCGGTCGTAGATGATGACGCCGGCCGGCAGCGACTCGATGACGTGTTCCAGGCGCTGGCGGGCTTCTTCCGCATCGGTCTCCCGGCGCTTCATTTCCGTGATGTCGAAGATGGTGCCCGCGACATAGTCGTTGCCGCTGTCGGTCCGGATCCGGTTCTTGCGGACGACCCTCGACCGGCCGATGCCCTGGAACTCGAAGTTCTCCTCGACCTTGTACGGCTCGCCCGTCTTGAGGACCTGACGTTCGGTGAGTTCGAATTGCGCGGCTTCCGCGGGGGTGACGAAATGGCCGCCCAGCTTGCCGATCATCTGCGCGGGCTTCACGCCGAACAGGCTCGCAAAGGCTTCGTTGACATAGACGAACCGAAGCTGGGAGTCCTTGACGAAGAGCGGGTCGCGGATGCCGTCGATCACGGCGTCTGCGAGACGGGTCCGTTCGAGCGCCTCGGCAAGCTCGGCCTCGCGCTGCTTGAGGTCGGAAATGTCGAAATAGGTGACGAGCCGCTTTCCGCCCGACAGTACCGTGACCTCGTAGACCATGGTGCAACCGTCGGCGCGCCGGAACTCCCTCGGCGCGATGCTGCCCGCCGAGATCTCGGCGAGCCGCGAAGCGACATAGCCTTCCCATTCGCCGTCGGGCACGTCGTAGACGCCGTTGTGCCGATTGATGTCCATCAGCGCCCGGAATGGGCTGCCGACCCTCACATCCTGCGGGGTGACTTTCCAGATGTCGTAGAAGGCGCGATTGATGACTTCCGCGTTCAGCTTGGCGTCCAGCACCACGACGCCCATGCGCATGGCATCGACCGTCCGCTGCAGGTCTTCCAGCAATTCGGTCGACTGCGGACCGGTGGCGCCGCCGCCCGGCCCGGGCGCCGTTACGTCGCCGGGTTCCACGGACCCGCCGGGCATGTTGCTCGACGCCTCGCTCAAGGTCAAATCCCGTCCTCTCCGTGCTCCCCCGTGGTTAACTATAGGAGTGGAACGCTTAACGATCCGCTAAGCATGAATCCGGGCAAAAAGCCTGCGTCCGGGCTAGGCGACTCCACGGTGAGTGTTGACGCAAATGCGCAGGATGGTCGTAGCTCCGCGCACGAGATCGTCCCGGGACATCGAGAAGAGACGGCGCGCCCGCGCGGGTTCGATCCAGCCGAGCTGCTCGTCGAGGAACGGCACGTGGACGAAGCCGGACATCACCGGGCCGAACCGTTCGAGTGTGCCCGACCGCGACAGGTAGAACAGATGGTTGCACAGATAGGCCCCGGCATTGGCCGAGCGCTGGACCGGCAGGCCTTCGGCCGTAAGTGCAGCGGCGATATCGTCCAGCGGCAGTGCGGATCGCAGCGTCGCGGGGCCGACACAGACGCGCGCCTGTTGGGGAAGCAGTCCCGCCGCGTCCACCGCGACCATCGAGGATCGGTTGCGGGCCGTGGATTCGAGCCGGAATCCGCGCGCAGTGTCGGCGAGACCGAAATGCACTGCAATGTCGGGGCGGAAGTCGCGAGCGAACTCGCTCAGAAGCTGCGGCGCGCGCGCATATTCGACAGGCAGGACCAATGTCCGCAAATCGACGCCCTCTCCGAGATCGGGCCGCGCCTGCGCGAGCAGTCCCATCAACATCTCGGTCGGGTTGACCGGCGCGCGCGGGAAAGCCGAGAAACCGGTCGCGAGAATGCGAATCTGCGTCATCCCGTCCTTCTCATGGGTTTGCCTTGAGGTAGCGTTCGAACATGATGCTGGCGAGACGCCCCGCTATCGCCGCGTTGCGGCGCGAGACGAGATCGGGATCGGCACGACGGCGGGCCGCTTCGCGCGCAACGGCGTCTTCCGCGTCCTCCAGCGAAACGATACGCCGCGGCCTGAAATACTCTTCGGAAAGACCGTGCTCCCGGCAGAACGCGCGGTTCGCCTCCCAGTAGCGGGTGTCGGCGTAGTCCCTGAGCATGTCCAGCAACTCGTCCCCCTCGGGCCGTTGCGAAAGCGGAGGAATGTCCACGCCTCGCTCGAAGAACGCGTTGTGTTCATGCGGACCCGGAACAGGCAGCCCAAGCCGGATCGCAAGATGCACCGCTTCGATCAGGTCGGCATCGTATTGCGTGTTGATCACCGTTTCCGCCGTCGCCGGAAGAGGCGCCGAAGCATGGCCGCATCGGCGGTAGAAATCGGCGAGCAAAGAAAATTCATAGCCCTCGCGCGGGATGAACCCGGCGGATATCTTCGCGTCGAAGGGAGCCAGCAAGCGTGCGATATCCTGGTATCCCGCGTGCCAATCGAAGATGACGTTGTCCGCCAGTTGGCGGGCCGAGGCCATGTCCGTCTTCATTGCCGCGACGAAATGGGCCTCGAGGCCTGTGAAATGCAAGGGTTCGAGACCCGCCGCCTCCAGGATACCGTTCACCTCGGCCGACCGCGCTGGCGACCGGAACAGCCATTGGCTGTAGGCAGATTGAATGAAGCCCGACTGACGTCGCGAGTAGCCGACGACGATCACTTCATCCACCAGCGGACGCAGGAAGCGCACGAAGTTTCGCAGGGCCTGCCGGCGCTGGAACAGGACCTCGTAGCTGAGGATTGCCACCTCGCCGTCCGCGAGCAGGGCGGAAGCGGATTCGAGGAGCTGCGGCGGCGCGGCCGGTATGCTCTCGTCCGAATCGAACTGACGGATCATCGCTTTGGTCAGCTCGATCGAACGGCCGTCGAACAGGGACCCGCGGCGGGCCAGTTCCGTCTGGATCGACGTGGACCCGCATTTGCCGGGACCGACATGCACTATGAGAGTCTTGGCCACGCATCGTCCTCTGCAATTGCGGCACGCCAGGCCGCGTCGACGTCAATGCGCCCGACCGGTCGCGCACGGCGCTCATTCGGGCTGACCGCGGGTGCCGACCATGTCGTGCCACGTTCTCACGCCACGCCTCGTTCCGATACTTCGCAGACGCCGCCCCCGTCGTTCAAGATCGGTTCGAATTCCTCTCCCATCGCGTCAGGGTCACCTCGTTCGACGGGTCGATCGTCTGCCGCTCCACCGGAATGAGGCCGGCGGCGGCCAGCACGGCGCGAGGATGCCCGGCCGAAAAGCACGGAGTTCCGCCCGGCAGCACGAAACCGTCGACCTCGGCGAGCATGAACTCGTCATAGGCGGGCAGAAAATGTTCGAAAACCCGCCTGCCGCCAGTCACCGCCACCACGCCCTCGGGCACGCCCGTGCGGTCGAGCACGTCCTCGACCGCCATGCCGGCGGGATTGAACAGCGTCGCCAGCGGATCCGCCGCATCGGTTTCGAAGCGCTCGACCGAGCTGGTGAAGACCAAACGGCGGCGGCCGGGATTGGGGTGGCGCCGGTGGCCGAGCCTGCCGACGACGACGATGCTCGACCGGTCGAGCGCCGCCTGAAAGATCGCCCAGTCGGCATCGTTGCGCAGCGGCGCGGGCATGAACCCGTCGCCGTCCGCGATCATGCCGTCCGCCGAGACGATGGCGTGGCCGACCACCCGATAGGTCTTTCCGAAACTGGAGATCATGGCCTCCCTCTAAGGCTACGGCCGCAAGCCTTCAAGCCGACGCCTGCTTACGGCCACGCGGCAAACGAACCACGGTTGGACTTGCGTTCGATCTCCTGGCGTTGACGGTTCGGGGAGCGTCCGGTGAGGCGCTTGTAGAAGCGGCTGAAATAGGCTGGATCGGAAAAGCCGAGCTCCTCGGCGATCTCGGCGATCTGCAGGCTGGAATCGTCGAGCAGCGCATCTGCCTCGTGGACGAACCGGGCATGGATCAGGGCGAGAGGCGAGCCTCCGGTCGTGCGGCGCACGGTGGCGTTGAGGCGGTCCGGCGTTACGCCGACCTCCTGCGCGTAGCGCGCGATGGTCCAATGCTCCCTCAGATGCAGTTCCACGGCGTGCAGGAAGCGCTGCACGATCGTGCGTGGCAGCGGTTTGGTCTCGCGCAGCACCGGCCCGGACAGGCGCCAGGTCGCGATCAGGAACAAGGCGAGGAGATGGCGCAGCGATTCCTGCGCGGCGGGGAGTTCGCTCCGCGCCTCTTCGGCGATGGCTTCCAGCGTGTCGGCAAGACGGCGCGCCTGGCGGATGTCGAGCCGCGCATGGATCATCGGCTGGCCGAGCGCGGCCCGCATCTGTCCCGCCACCGGCCCGACCGGGATCGCGCCCGCAAGCGCCACTTCGCTCGCAGCGATCGACGTGCCGCGCGAACCTGCCTCGAGCAGCAGGCGCACATTCGCCCCGGCCGGCAGCCAGAGGAGGCAAGGGGCGGTGAACGGAACTTCGCCATCTGAGACCTTCACCCGGCCCCGGCCGGCCTCCAGCACGAAGCCGCGATGGCGTGCATCGCGGAACGTCCACTCGCCGCTCGTCAGCTCTCCCTTCACGGGAGAGACCTCCGTGTCGGACAGCGGCTGCCGTTCGGCGAAGCGAAAGGATTGCGGCATCGAGAACTGCTCCAGGATTTGTCGGAAAAGTGCAATAAATGTCAGAAAATGTCTATTCGGCATCGAAGGGCGAACCCGTATCGTCTGCATGCCGGTGAGAGTGGGGGGAGGTTCCGCTCGCGCCGGATAAGAGCGACGGACGCGCCGCACGCATGGCCGCGCCAACGGGAGGAACTTCAATGATCGGACGACGGCAGTTCCTTGCCGCGACGGCTGCCGCCGTCCGAAGACCCGACCGTGCGAGCCAGCCGAAGCACTCCCGTCTGCTTCAATAGCGGAGAGTGTGATGGACGCCGTTTCCTCCGACGCCAAACCGGCCACTTTGACCGCCGGCGGCGCGCTGCTGGCGCGGCTGAAGGCCGTCGGCGTCGACTACATCTTCTGCAATTCCGGCACCGACTTCCCGCCGATCATCGAGGGTCTCGCCGAGGCGACGGCGAAGGACATCCCCTTGCCGCGCGCGCTGATCATGCCGCATGAATCGGCAGCGATGGGCATGGCGCACGGCTACTATCTCGCGTCCGGCCGCTCGCAGGCGGTGATCGCGCATACCAATGTCGGCCTCGCCAACTGCGCCATCGGCGCGATCAACGCGGCCGTCGAACACATTCCGGTCCTGCTCTTCTCAGGCCGCACTCCGACGACGGAGAAGGACAGGTTCGGCGCGCGCACCGTGCCGATCGGCTGGGGCCAGGAAATGCGCGACCAGACGGCGCTCGTGCGCGAAGCCACGAAATGGGACTACGAGTTGCGCTTCCCCGAACAGGCGCTGGAGGTTGCCGACCGGGCTTGGGCGATCGCCAATTCGACGCCGCGCGGGCCGGTCTATGTCAGCCTGCCCCGCGAGGTGCTCTGCGAGCCGGCGCCGACCGAAGGGCTCGATGCTCCGCCGCTGATGCAGCCTTCCGTCGCCTACGCCGACCCGAAGCAGATCGCCGCTGTGGCGAAAATCCTGGCGGAGGCCGAAAACCCTGTGATCTTCGCCCAGCATGGGGCGGGCAGCGCCGAGGCACTCGCCGCACTCTCCGCGCTGGCGGACGAGTGGGGCATTCCGGTCTGCCAATACTGGGCTCTGGCGCTTGCCATCCCCACCGACCATCCGATGGCGGCCGAGGCGAACCCCGCGAAGCTGATCGAGCGCGCCGACGCGATCCTGGTGCTCGATGCTCTGGCTCCCTGGTCGCCGCAGATCCACCGGCCGAAGCCGGGCTGCAGGATCGTCCAGATGGGGCAGGACCCCCTGTCGACCCGCACGCCGGTGCGCAACTTCCGCTCCGACATCTCGATCGCCTGCGACGTCGCCGACGGAATCCTCGCATTGAAAGCCGCGATGGACCAGCTTCGCCCGGCCAGCGCGCAGGACGTCGCCATGCGCCGCGATGTGATAGCGGTCGAGAATGTGCAAGCGCGCGTCAGGACGCTCGCCACCGCCGAGTCGGGGCGCGACGGCGTCATGACCAAGGAGTGGGTGAGCCTCTGCCTGTCCCGTGCGCTGGAAGGCCAGGACGCGACGGTGCTGTCCGAACTTGGCTGCCCGATGGCGCCGATGACGCTCGGCCATCATCGCGCCTGGTATCAGGAGCCGCATGCCGGCGGCCTCGGCTGGTCGTTTCCCGCCGCGCTCGGCATGCAGCTTGCCGACCGTGAGCGGCTGATCGTCGCGACCATGGGCGACGGCTCCTACATGTTCGCCAACCCGGTCGCCTGCCATCAGATCGCCGAGGCGCTCGAACTGCCGATCCTCGTCATGATCGTCAACAATGCCGAATGGGGCGCGGTGCGCCAGTCGGTGCTCGGCATCTATCCCGACGGTTACGCTTCGCGCGCCAACGCGATGCCGCTGACCCAGCTCGCTCCAGTGCCCGATTTCACCAAGGTCGCAGAGGCGAGCCGCGCCTGGGCCCGGCGCGTGGAGGACGGCGCAGCGCTGCCCGAAGCAATTGCCGAAGCGTTCGATCACATCCGCACGAAGCGCGGTCCCGCGCTGCTCGACATCCGCGTGCGGCCCTGACCGCACGCCGACACCCTGAGGAGTTACCCATGCCCGAGAAAGCTGTCACGGAATTCTGGCGCGACCTGAAGCCGATCTCGAAGGTGTTCCAGCCGGACGCGCTGCCCGAAGTCTATCTGAAGAATGCGCCGACCGACGACGAGCGCTACTACGTGCCCTTCACCGATACCGTCTCGTCGCGGCCGCTCTGGATTTCGCCCACCCAGAACAAATGGTGCGACATCCTGATGGCGAAGAAGGCCGGGCTGGTGAACCGGCACTACCATCCGCACGAGGTCTTTGCCTACACGATCTCGGGCAAGTGGGGCTATCTGGAGCATGACTGGACCGCGACGGCCGGTGACTTCGTCTACGAGACGCCGGGCGAAGGCCACACGCTCGTCGCCTATGACAGCGACGAGCCGATGCGGGTCTTTTTCCAGGTCAAGGGTCCGCTGATCTGGCTGGACGAGATGGGCGAGCCGGACGGCTTCTTCGACGTGCACAACTATATCGCCATGTGCCGCGCGCACTACGACAAGGTCGGCATCGGCGCGGACTACGTCAACAAGCTGTTCCGCTGAAGCCGGCGGCTCAGACGCTCATGCCGCCGTCGACCATCAGCGTGGCCCCGGTGACGAAGCTCGAATCGTCGCAGGCGAGGTAGAGCACCGAGCGCGCGATCTCTTCCGCCGAGCCGTGCCGGCCGAGCGGGATGAGTTCGTTGAAGTAAGCTGTACCGTCGACACCCAGGGCGTCGCCCAGCCCCTTCTCGACCGCCATCTGGAAGCCGTTGTCGATCGGACCCGGATGGATCGTGTTGACGCGGATGCCGCGCGGCGCAAGCTCCTTCGCCAGACACCGCATCAGCCCGACCTGGGCGTGCTTCGCGGTGATGTAGGCATAGACACCGGCGTCGCCGCGCATGCCCGCGACGCTCGACGTGATGACGATCGATCCGCCCTCGCGCATGAGCGGCGAGGCGTGCTTCGCCGCGAGATAAGCGCCCTTCACATGCACCGCCATCACGCTGTCGAAGACCTCGTCCGGATAGTCGGCGATCGGCCCCACCGTGCCGAAATTGCCCGCGTTCGAGAACAGCACGTCGATGCCGCCGAAACGCTCGAGCGTGAAGGCGACGACGCCGGCCACGGCGGCCGGGTCCGTCACGTCGACGACCGCCGCGGCCGCGCGTTCCGGCGGCAGGGTGCGCAGAACGCGATCGAGGCCCATCTCGTCGCGGTCGACCAGGACCACCGATGCGCCGTGCTCGATGAAGAGGCGCGCGACGGCGGCGCCAAGGCTCCCCGCCCCGCCGGTGATGAGGCAGGTCTTCCCCTCCAGCTTTCCCATCGGCCCCAGCCTCAGATCGGGTGATGCAGCGGCCCGTCCTGGATGGTGATCCAGCGCAGGTCGGTGAACTCGGCGATGCCCGCCTTGCCGCCGAAGCGGCCATAGCCGGATGCCTTGACGCCGCCGAACGGCATCTGCGCCTCGTCGTGAACGGTCGGGCCGTTGACATGACAGATGCCGGACTCGATGCGGCGCGCGACCGACAGCGCCCGGTTCACGTCGCGGCCGAAGACCGCCGCGGAGAGCCCGTATTCCGTGTCGTTGGCGACGCGAACCGCTTCATCGACGCTGCCGACGCGGACGATCGTCACCACCGGTCCGAACGATTCCTCGGCGTAGATCCGCATCGCGGGCGTCACCCGGTCGAGCACCGTCGCCTGGATGATGGTGCCGTCGATCCCGCCGCCCGCCACGAGCACGGCGCCCTTCGACACCGCATCCTTGATGAGCTGGCCGATACGGCCCGCCGCTGTCGCGTCGACCACGCAGCCGAGTGGCGTCTTGCCCTCGGTCGGGTCGCCGGCCTTGAGGCTCTTGGCCTTCGCGGCAAGCGCGGCGACGAATTCGTCGGCGATCTTCTCGTCGACGACGATACGCTCGGTCGACATGCAGATCTGGCCCTGGTTCATGAAGGCGCCGAAGGCGGAGGCGGCCACCGCCGCGGGGATGTCGGCATCGTCGAGCACCACCAGCGGCGCCTTGCCGCCGAGTTCGAGCAGCGCGGGCTTCAGGTGCCGGCCGGCGATCTCGGCGATGATGCGGCCGACGCGGGTCGAGCCGGTGAAATTGACGCGCCGCACCGCCGGCTGGGAAATCAGGGCCTCGACGATCTCGGCCGCGTCGTCCGGGGCGTTGGAGACGGCGTTGAGCACGCCTTTCGGCAGGCCCGCCTCGTTCAGCGCGTCGACAATCAGCCGATGCGTCCGGGGGCAGATTTCCGACGTCTTCATGACCACCGTGTTGCCGCAGGCAAGCGGCGTGGCGAGCGAGCGCACGCCGAGGATGACCGGCGCATTCCAGGGCGCCATCGACAGCACGACGCCAGCGGGTTGCCGCACCGCCATCGCCAGCGAGCCAGGGCGGTTGGACGGGATCACCTCGCCGGTGATCTGCGTCGTTATCGCCGCAGCCTCCCGCAGCATGTCCGAAGCAAGGAGGACATTGAAATGTGCCCACCCGGCCGTCGCGCCGATCTCCGCCGCCATCGCCTCGATGAATTCCGGCTCCTTCGCCGAGAGGATGTCGGCGGCCTTGGACAGGATCTTGCGGCGCTCCCCCGGCGAGGATCGCGACCATTCGGGAAATGCCGCCGCGGCCGAGTCCACCGCCGCGATGGCGTCGTCGATCGTCGCCGCCGCAGCTTTCGTCGCAACGCTGCCCGACATCGGATTGCGCCGTTCGAAGGTCGCGCCGTTGGAGGCCTCCGTCTCCTCGCTTGCGATCATCAGTCCGAGTACGTCCATCTTTATCTCCATGTATTTAGGCGTCGACCGCCGTGCCGAGGAATGCATGCTGGACCGAGGGGTCGTCCGCCAGCTTTGCCGCCGGCCCCTCGCCGACCATGCGTCCCGCTTCGAGAAGGTACCCCCTGTGGGCGATCGACAGGCTGATCCGCACATTCTGCTCGACGATCAGCAGGCCGACGCCGGCCTGCCCGACCTTGGCGAGCGACTGGAAGAGCTCTCCCACCAATACCGGCGCCAGGCCGAGGCTCGGCTCGTCGAGCATGAGAAGCTTCGGCGCCGACATTAGCGCCCTGCCGATCGCCACCATCTGCTGTTCGCCGCCCGACATCGTCGACACGGTCTGCCGGCGCCGCTCGGCGAGCCTCGGGAACAGGTCGAGCACCATCGCAAGGTTGGCGGCCTCGCTATTGCGGGCACGGCGCGCATAGGCGCCTAGGAACAGGTTCTCGGCGACCGTCAGGTCCGGGAAGACGCCGCGCCCTTCCGGCACCAGCGCGATGCCGCGCTCCAGCACTTCGTGCGCCGGAAGCCCGGTAACTTCCGCCCCGGCGAACCGGACCGACGTTCCCGCGCGCGGCCGCACCAGGCCGGCGACCGATTTGAGCAGCGTCGACTTGCCGGCCCCGTTTGCCCCCAGGATGACAACCGCCTCGCCTTCCTTCACGTCGAGCGACACGCCATGCAGCGCGACATGCTTGCCGTAGTCGACGGCGAGGTTGCGGACCTCAAGCATGAGCGGTCCCCAGATAGGCGCGGACGACGTCCGGCTCCCTCAGAACGGCCGACGTCTCGCCGTCGGCGATCTTGGTGCCGGCATTCATCACGATGCAGCGGCCGCACAGCGCCCGCACCGCCTCCATGACGTGCTCGACGAGGAGGATCGTGGTGCCCGTATCGCGAAGATGCGCGATCAGGTCGATGCCGGTCCTGAGTTCGGTCGGATTGAGGCCGGCGAGCCATTCGTCGAGCAGCAGCAGCGACGGCCCGGCGGCGAGCGCCCGCGCCAGTTCCACGCGCTTCTGGTCGATATAGGTGAGCTGTTCCGCCGCCTCGCCGGCGCGCCCGTCGAGCCCGACCTTGTGCAGTAGGATGCCCGCCTCGTCCCGCGCGGCCTCCCCCCACAGCGGTTCGCCGCGGAAGGCGAGGCCCGCCAGAACGTTCTCGAGAACGGTGAGCGAAGGCAGGATCCGCACCAGTTGGAATGTCCGGGCGACGCCCTTGCGCGCGATCCGGTGCGCGTTCAGGCCGCCGATCGGCTCGCCGCGCAGGACGATCTGCCCGCCGCTCGGCTTCAGCGCGCCGGAGATCATGTTGAGCGCGGTCGTCTTGCCGGAGCCGTTGGGGCCGAGCAGGCCGACGACCTCGCCTTCGCCGATGTCGAAGCCGAGCGCGTTGACGGCGGTCAGGCCGCCGAAGCGGCGGGTGAGGCCCGTAAGGGACAGGAGCGCGGTCATGGGCGCGCCTCCCCGCCTTCGGACCGCAGCGGCGTGGGAACAGGCTTGGCCGGTACCGGGCTCCCGCCCGGCCGGCGGCGCATCAGATCTTCGGCGAAGCCGGCGACACCGCGCGGCAGTAGGAAGACGATGACGATGAACAGAAGGCCGAGCAGGATCGAATAATGGTTGGGGAAGTTCGCCGACAGCCATTCGAACAGCAGGAAGAGAGGGATCGCCCCCAGCGCCGGCCCCCAGAGGCGGGAGGCACCGCCGAGCAGCGCCATGATCAGCGTCAGGAACGAGACGGTCGGGTTGAACACTATCGCCGGCTCGACATAGGTCCAGCGCGGCGCCTGGATCGCCCCGACCAGTGTGATGATCACCGCGCTCACCGCGAACAGCGCGAGTTTGGTGCGGGCGATGTCGATGCCGATGTGGGAGGCGACCACCTCGTCGTCGGCGATCACCCGCAGCGCCAGACCGAGGCGCGAGCGGCCGACCCACCAGGTGATGAGCAGCGTGGCGGCGCACAGGACGAGAAGCTGCCAGTAGATATGCTCCGGTCCGATCGGCAGGAAGATGTAGCGGCCGAGCGTGCCTGTGACGGTCGTCTCGAACCAGGTGACGAGCTGGCGGATGAGTTCGGCGAGCCCGAAGGTGAAGATGACGAAATAGACGCCGGCGAGGCGCAGCGTCGAGAACCCGACGACCACCGCGACCAGAAGCCCGATCGCGCCCGCCACCAGCAGGATCACCGGATAGGGCAGCGTCTCGTTGAGCACGGCGACGGTGTAGGCGCCCATGCCGAAGAAGGCGACGGTGGCGAGCGATACGTAGCCTGTGCGGCCCGAGAACAGTCCCCAGGCCGAGGCGAGGGTGACATAGCCCGTCATGCCGATCATCAGGCCGATGCCGTAGGCATCGAGATAGAAGGGTGCCAGCGCCAGCACCGCGAAGACGATCGCGGAGACGGCAAAGCCGAGAGCCGTCCTCATCGCCGCGCCTTTCCGAACAGGCCGGACGGACGCCAGAGCAGGATGGCAAGGAAGATCAGGTAGACCGCCGCGAGCGTCAGGCCCGGGCTGACATAGGTGGCGACGAAGGTTTCCACGAGGCCGAGGATCAGCCCTGCGCTCAGCGCGCCCGCGAGATTGCCGACACCACCCATGATGACCACGATCAGCGCCTTCATGGTGAAGATGACGCCGGAAGACGCGGTGAAGGTCTGGTACATCGAGATGACGACCCCGCCGCAGGCGGCGAGCGCGCCGCCGAGCGCGAAGCCGAAGCGTGCCGCTCGGTCGGCGTCGATGCCGACCAG
>JBDRCE010000003.1:0-2197 GCA_043822005.1 Pseudomonadota bacterium
CGGCCCTCATTGCGGTTCTCCCTGACCATCGATGCGCTGACCGGCGCCTGCACCGAAGGCAGCGAGCCAGTCCTCCATCAGCCGGCGATCCTCCTTCGAGAAGCGGGCCCGATTGCATAGGTCTTCGAACGTATCGTCCGGACGGCACCGCTCGTATCGGGCCGCCACCATCCGAAGCAGGTCATGCCGCTCTGGGATGGAGCTAGCGCCGGCTTCCCGGAAGCTGTTCGTGGCGGGAAAAATGGTCAAGTGGGCTCTCCTTCGATTGCTGGCGATCATTGTATAGGACAGGGTGTCGCGTCCTACTTTGCTCTTCAGCAAACCGGATAGAGAACGTCGCGGGATCGCTATGCGGAACCGGGTTTGCACGCAGGAGCGTCCGGTCGATGGTCCAGCGCGCCGTAGCCTCCTCGGCAGGGACAGTGCCAAGGGTTCTGGCTTCATGTAGGGTGAGGCATCTGGAAGCGGTCCTCCACGCAATCGCGGGATGCATCGAGATTGCTGAGCGGACCACCCCTCCCTCATGACGGTAACGAGAGCAGACAGAAATTATGCCATTCAACGAACGCTCCAGCCACATTACCCAGGGGATCGCCCGCTCGCCGAACCGCGCGATGTACTATGCCCTCGGTTATGACAGGGCCGACTTCGACAAGCCGATGATCGGCGTGGCCAACGGCCACTCCACCATCACGCCATGCAATGCCGGACTGCAGCCGCTTGCCGACGCGGCAGTTGACGCAATCAAGGCGGCGGGCGCCAATCCGCAGGTTTTCGGGACACCCACCATATCCGACGGAATGTCGATGGGGACCGAGGGCATGAAATACTCGCTGGTGTCGCGCGAGGTGATCGCTGACTGCGTAGAGCTCTCGGTCCAGGGCCAGTGGATGGACGGCGTGCTCGTGCTGGGTGGCTGCGACAAGAATATGCCGGGCGGCATGATCGGCATACTGCGTGCCAATGTGCCGGCTATCTACGTCTATGGCGGTACCATTAGACCGGGGCGCTGGAAGGGAGAGGACCTCTCCATCGTCTCGGCGTTTGAGGCTGTCGGCGCTTTCATGGCCGGCACGATGAGCGAGGAGGATTTCAACGGCATCGAGCGCAATGCCTGTCCCACGACTGGGTCCTGTGGCGGAATGTATACGGCCAACACCATGAGCTCGTCCTTCGAGGCGCTTGGCATGTCGCTGATGTACTCCTCGACAATGGCAAGTCCGGACCGCGAAAAAGTGGACAACGCGGCCCAATCGGGGCGCATACTGGTCGAAGCGGTGAAGAAAGGCATTCGGCCACTCGACATCGTCACGCGCGCCTCGATCGAGAATGCAGTGGCACTCATCATGGCGCTGGGCGGCTCTACGAACGCGGTGCTGCACTATCTCGCCATCGCCCTAGCCGCCGGCATTGACTGGACGCTGGACGACTTCGAGCGCGTGCGCCGCAAAGTTCCTGTATTGTGCGACCTCAAGCCCTCCGGCAAGTACATGGCTGTTGACCTGCACAGGGCCGGTGGCGTTCCACAAGTGTTGAAGATCCTACTCAACGCTGGCCTGCTCCACGGAGATTGTCTGACGATCACAGGGCGGGCCTTGGCGGAGGAACTCCACGACGTGCCCGACGCGCCCCGCTCGGATCAGGACGTCATCATGCCGATGGAGCGTTCGCTCTATCGCGAAGGACACTTGGCGATCCTCAGGGGCAACCTGGCAGAAGATGGCGCAGTAGCCAAAATTACCGGCCTCAAGAGCCCGGCCATCACCGGGCCGGCCCGTGTCTTCGACGACGAGCAGTCGGCGCTCGAGGCGATCCTTGCAGATCGCATAAGGCCCGGCGACGTGATGGTGTTGCGCTATCTCGGGCCGAGGGGCGGTCCCGGAATGCCGGAGATGTTGGCGCCGACCTCCGCACTGATCGGTCGCGGCTTGGGCGAGTCGGTCGGCCTGATAACGGACGGCCGTTTCTCCGGCGGCACCTGGGGCATGGTGGTAGGCCATGTCGCGCCGGAAGCCTATGAAGGAGGCGCCATTGCGCTGGTCGAGGAGGGCGACATCATTTCCATCGATGCCCGCGAGCTACTTCTGCAATTGCACGTGGACGAGGCAGAACTCGAAAGGCGCCGCACGGCCTGGACGCAACCACCGCCGCGCTATACGCGAGGCGTTCTGGCCAAGTTCGCGATGCTGGCCCGTCC
>JBDRCE010000004.1:0-125872 GCA_043822005.1 Pseudomonadota bacterium
GCGAGCGCCGGTCACTGCGACGAGAGCCGCAGCGGAGCCGATGAGAAGGCTCTTGATGTTCATTTTCTGACCTCCAGTCAAAAGTTAAAAAACGGGTCTGGGTATTTTTTGCTGAAGGACAGCGTTCCCTGCCCCATCCCCTAGGCGAAAAGTCGCTTCCGAAGTCGCTTCTCTTCCCGACCGACAATTACCGAACGGACACGCCAGTTCAACCTTCAACTTGCCCCCGCCGCGATGTGCACACCGCTATGCCCAATTGCTGTTGCACAAATGACACGATTTGCCGGGGGTCCGAAAGGAAGCGTTAACCGAGCCAATTAACGAAGCCCGACGGTGCCCCTGAAACACCGGGAAACGGCGGATTCATGCCGTTTGCACGAAGCGGCTTCGGTCGATGTTTGTCCGGGACGGAGGCGGTGTGGAGGTCGCGTTGCGCCGACCTCAGCCGAAGGCGGCTGAGCGCGCGGTCGCCCTTCGCCATCCGACTCGGCTTCCCGAAAACCCTCGATGTGTGCGGAAACGAGAGAATCACCTGCTGATTCTCTCCCTGGTGCGGCCCAGCCTGCAAAGCCATTTGGCATGTGTGGTCTTCCGTGACCGTCGCACGGCCACAGGCGAATACACTCAAAGAGAAAGGCGCCGGATTTCCACCCGACGCCTTCTTGAGATCCACTGCCGCTCGCCTCAGCCGTTCGCGGCCTTGAGCGTCACGTCCGCCCCCAGGGCGCGGTTCACAGCCGGGATGATCTTCTCGCCCCACAATTCGATCTGCCTCAGCATGGTCTTCTCGTCGAAATCGCCGAGTTGGGTCTGGATTGCGATCTGATCGCCTTTGAGGACCTCGATCTCCTCGAGCAGCCGGTCGATGACGCGGTTGACGCTGCCGACCGGCAGGTTCGCGCGCATCATCTCGAAGGAAAGATCCTGCTGGGTCGGAGTCTCCTGCAGCATGTAGCCGTCCTGACTCTGCTGGCGCCTCTGATGCAGCGCTTCCGAAAGGCGCCGCTGGTAGCGGGCATTGTCAAGATAGCTCTCGATTTCGCGCTCGCTGTCGCTGGCATAGGCGCAGCGCAAAAGCGCGATCTTCACGTCGGACGCCTTCTTGCCTTCGGCTGCGGCTGCCCCCTCGATCGTGGCGCGGAGATTCCTGATCGAGTCGAGTCCGCCGTGGAGAGCGGTGACAAACAGATTATGCCCCTCGCGGTAGCCGCGGCCCATCGAGCGCGCCGACCCGGCGGCAATCCAGATCGGCGGGGTCGGCTTCTGCACGGCGCGCACCGAGATCGCGGTCGGCGGCAGCTTCAGGTAGGTGCCCTGATGCTCGAAGATTTTCTGATTCAGGCCCTTCATGATGATGTCGAGATATTCGGAGAAGACTTTTGGCGCGTCATCGACGTTGACTCCGAAGCGCTCGAACTCGAACTGCTGGTAGCCGGAGCCGACGCCGAGTTCGAGCCGGCCGCCTGACACGATGTCGGCGAAACCGATCTCGGAGAGAAGCCGCTGCGGCTGGTAGAGCGGCAGCACGCACACGGCCGTGCCGAGGCGGATCGTCTTCGTCACGCCCGAGCAGGCGGCGACCATCATCAGCGGCGACGGCACGAGGCTGTAGTTATTGAAATGGTGCTCGGCGAACCAGGCTGTGTCGAAACCTGCCTTCTCGGACGCGACCGCCTGATCGATCGAATGGCGGATGACCTGCTCCGAGGTCTGGTGATAGCCGCGCTGGGCGGCAAGGATGAATGTTCCGAATTCCATGGTTGAGTCCTCGATATGCTTGTCTTGGGGGATTCAGGGAACGCGCTCGACATGCGCGCGGATTGAGTTGTTCGCCGCGTCGATCCAGCCCTTCTTCGCGGCGTAGTCGACCATCGCGCGATACCCGGCCAACCACTCGCCGGTTCCGGGCGCGCCGGGCAGAGTTGGCACGAGATCGACACCGATCAGCACGTTGGCGTCGTCGACGAAGCTGACGCCCGAGATGGCGGGGCGCGCCTCATCACCGGCGAGGCAGAGCTTGAAGCCCTTGAAGTCGTCGGCCTCAAGGAGAGAGAGCCCTTTGGACGGAGCGTAGTCGACGATCATTCCGCTGCCTCCGAAGCCGCCTCATCCGAGGGATCGCTGGCGAAGCCGGCATTGCCGAACGAGGTCCAGCCGCCATCGACGTAGAGGATCGAGCCGTTGATGTAGGAGGCTTCTTCGGACGCCAGGAAAAGCGTCGCGTCGGCGATGTCTTCCGGACGGCCGAGGTCGCCCATCGGGATGCGGCGGCGGATCGCGGCGGCGTCGATGCGGCCGGACTGTTCGAGCGCGGCGACGCCGGGCGTGCGGATGTAGCCGGGCGCGACCGTCGCAATACGGATGCCGATGGGGCCGAGCTCGGCCGCCATGCAGCGGGTCAGGATGTCGATGCCGGCCTTCGACGCGCCATAGGCGTGACGCGGGGCGAAGGGCAGGAATGTGTTGATCGAGCCGGTATTGACGATGACGCCGCCCGATCGCATCAACTTCACCGCCTCGCGGGCGCAGAGGAAGGCGCCCGTAAGATTGATATCCAGCACCTTCTCGAGATCCGCGGCGGTCTGCTCGATCGCCGGAACGAACACGTCCGAGATCGCGGAATTGTTGGCCAATATGTCGAGGCCACCGAAGCGCTGGCGGATCATCGCGAACAGGGCGACGACCTCCGCCTCGGACGAGACATCAAAAGCATGCGCGAGATGCGCGGGGCCAAGCGATTTCGCGACGGCCGCCGCTCCGTCTCCGTCGCGGTCCGCGACGATGACCGTGTCGCCATTGGCGGCGAATTTGCGCGCAACGGCTTCGCCGATGCCCTTGGCACCGCCGGTCACCAGCACGACGCGCGCCGCCTTCGACGCGGCGAGGCGGTTGAGTTCGAGGTCGGGCGTGCCGTCTACCGGCGGATGCGCGTCGCCCGGCTGGTTGAACGACATCCAGCCGCCGTCGACCGCGAGAACCGAGCCGGTGATGTAGCGGGCGCGGCTGGACGCCAGGAAATGCAGCGCGGCGGCCATCTCGTCGGGCCTGCCCATGCGGCCCATCGGCACGCGGCGGCGCACGGCGGCGAGGTCGGCCTTTCCGGTGCGCTCCAGTTCGGCGACCATCGGCGTGCGGACATAACCCGGCGCGACGGCGCAGACTCGGATGCCCTTCGAGGCCCATTCGCAGGCCAGCGACTTGGTGAAGGAGATCAGCCCGGCCTTGGACGCCGAATAGGCATTGCGGCGGGGATTGCCCAATACGCCGGCGAGCGATGCGGTGTTCACGATCGCGCCGCCGTGCGGCATGCGTTTCGCGGCCTCGCGCGCCATCACGAATGGACCGATCAGGTTGACCGAGAGCGTGCGGCGGAACAGATCGACGCCGGTGTCGACCGTCGGAGTCATCGTCGGGCCGAGCGCGGCATTGTTGATCAGCACGTCGACGCGGCCATAACGCGCCGAGATGCGGTCGAACATCGCCACGATCTGGGCTTCGCTGCCGATATCGCACTCCTCGCCGCTATGCGCAGCGCCAATGGAGGCGGCGAGTTCCAGCACCCCGGAGCCCGACTGGTCCACGGCAACGATCGTGTCGCCGTCGCGCAGGAAGGCGGCGACCAGTTCGCGGCCGATGCCGCCGGCCGCTCCGGTAATGACGACAACGCGTCCCGATCTGTCCATGTGCAGCTCCTCCCAGGGTCGGCGAATTGATTGCGATGCTTTGCTCAGCCGATAGCCGCCAGCCGCCGGAACGAGCCGTCGCGATAGAGCAGGGCTTCCTCGTCGAGCGACGTGACCCCGACGACACGGCCGAAATAGATGTGATGTGTTCCCGAAGGCACTTTTTCGATGACCCTGCAGTCGAAGGTCGCCACGGCGCCATCGAGCACGGGCGAGCCCGTCGCCAGCGAGATCCATCGGCCGTCCGCGAAGCGCTCTTCCGGGCTCAGTTTCGATGTCGAGAACAGGCGTGCGACCTTGTGCTGTTCGTCCGCCAGGAAATTGATCGCAAACGCGCCGCTCTCGTCGATCAGGCCATCGGCCGTGGCACTGCGATTGATGCAGACGAGCATCGTCGGCGGGTCGGCCGACACCGAGCAGACCGCGGTCGCCGTCAGCCCGTTGCGCGCCTTGCCGGACCGTGCCGTGATCACCGCCACCGAGGAGGTCACCTGCCGCATCGCCGTCTTGAAATCGGCCTCACTTACACTGTCGGACGCGGGCATCTCGATAGTCTCCGACATGCGCTCAGCGCCAAGCGCGAACGAACGCGCCTGCACTGGAGAATGAGGGACCGGACGCGCGTTGTGGGCGGTGGCCATGGCCGAACTCCAATACGGGAACGCGAAACTCCTCGCCTGTCCGCCTGGAGAGCATTGTGGCCGATGACCTGTCGCGTTCAAGCAATACAATCATGTGACGACAACATTCATATTCTTGAATAACATCAGTCTTTTAGAAGTGAGTAGACGGGATCGAGCGGGAAGGCCGCACCGACGGGCTGGCGAAGCCCGAAACGCTCGGCATCCGCTCCTTCGGGCGGCGTCTGCTCCTCGACCCAATCGTAGACAACCGTTCGCTTCGCGACCCGCCATTCCCCGTCCCGCTTCTCGAAGGCATCGCAATAGCGCCCGACGAGCAGGAACTGGCGAACGACGCCGTCCTTGGCGGGACCGCGCTGCAAGGCGTTGAAGTAGGTTTCGACCCGCGCGTCGGTGCCGCTTCGGAACTCGATCAGGATGTTGGACACCTGATGGATGTTGCGCGGGTTGGTCTTGAAGACGCCGAGCGCCATCTGGATGAACCCTTCCACTGGTCCCGAATAGGCGCCGTGCCGGTCGGTCGCGTCGGGCCAGTAGGAGCTGCGCAGCGCCGCCTCGTCGCCACGGTCGATGCCGCGGCAATAGCGGTAGAGGCAGTCGCGGATCGCTTCGCGATCGAGCAGTTCCGTCAGTCGCGCCTCGTCCATTTTTCTCTCCTTAAGCCTCTCGGCGGGCGGGCACGATCAGGGCGTCGAGGGCAACGACGCCCTTGCCCTTCTCCATCACCCGGACCGGATTGAGGTCGATGCTTTCGACCGTATCGGCGTTGGCGGCCGCGAAGGCCGACAGCGCCGACAGCATTTTCGCAAGCGCGTCGATATCGGACGGCGCAGCTCCGCGCACGCCTTCCAGCATCGCGAAGCCGCGGATCTCGCGGATCATGCGATGGGCTTCGGCCACGTCGAAGGGTGCCACGCGGAAGGTGACGTCCTTCAGAACCTCGACGAACACGCCGCCGAGACCGAACATCACGACCGGTCCGAAGGCCGGATCGCGCACGACGCCGGCAATGATCTCGACGCCGCCCGAGATCATCGGCGAGACGAGGATGCCCTCTACGCGGGCATCCGGTCGCCTATCCCGGGCGCGGGCAAAAATCGTTGCCGCGGCTTCGCGCGCCTCGGTCTCGTCCTTCACGCCGACGATGACGCCGCCGATCTCGGTCTTGTGGGCGATGTCGGGCGACGAGATCTTGAGCACGACCGGGAAACCGACCGAGGCCGAAACGATACCTGCATCGTCGCCGGGCTTGATCAGAGCCTCCTTCGGGAAAGTCACTCCGGCCTTGGCCAGGATCGGCTTAGCCTCGCGTTCGCTCAGAGATTCTCCCGAAAGGGCGATTTTCTCGCCGGGCGAAAGGTCCGGCTTGCGGCCTGCGGCGCGGTCGAAGCTCTCCTTGAAATGCACCATCGCGCCGAGCGTCTTCATCAGCGCCGAACCGTCCTGGGCGACGATGAAGTCCTTGTCCTCGTAGGACCGGACGATCTCGTCCGGCGCCGTCATGGTCAGCGCCATGATCGTGTCGCGCGACGAGGCGGCGGCTGTCTCCAGCGCCTGGCGCAGCTTGCCGGAGAAAGTGGGGCTCGCGGGCCCGCTGCCAAAGATGCCGGCGAAGAAGCCGTAGTCGCCCTTTTCGAGCATGGTTGAGATGAAGCTGGTCATCAGCGGCAGGTCGGTGACGGCCTGGGCGGTGGCATCGACCGGATTGACCGGCGAGGCATAGGGCAGCATCGCCTTCAATTCTTGCTGCGCCTTTTCCGGCATCGGCTTGACGTCGAGCCCGGCGGTTTCGGCGTCGTCGGCCATCTGGATGCCGAAGCCGCCCGACATGGTGAAGATGCCAAGCGAATTGCTCTTCGGATAGACGCCGCGCGAGCAGGCGGCGGCGATGTCGATCTGTTCGGCTGTCGTGGAGGCGCGCCAGACGCCGTACTGGCGGAACACCGCGTCGAAGACCGCGTCGGAACCGGCCAATGCCGCGGTGTGCGAACTGACCGCATGCGCGCCGACCTCGGAACGGCCGACCTTCATGAAGACGATCGCCTTGCGGCGCTCACGAGCGATCTCCAGCGCCTCGATGAAGGTATCGCGGTCGCGTATGCCCTCGGCATAGGCCATGACCACGTTGATGTCCGGCTGCTCGACCATCCAGCGCAGAGCTTCTGCGACGTTTATGTCGCACTCGTTGCCGGTGGTGACGAGGTGGTTCATGCCGAGGCCGCGAAGGCGGGCGAGATACATGAGATGCGACCCGTAGGCACCGCTCTGCGAGACGATGCCAATCGGCCCCGGCGTGACGAGGCCGCTGTCCAGCATGGCCGAGAAGGTGCCGTAGAAGCCGATCGAGGAGTTGAAGACGCCGAGGCAATTGGGGCCGAGGAGCCGCATCCCCGAGGCGTGCGCGATGCCCACCATCTCGTCCTGCATCGCCCGGCCGGCCTCGTCGGTCTCCGCGAAACCCGCCGAGAAGACGATCGCCGCCTTGACGCCCCGCTCGGCACACTCTCGCACAGCCTGGACGGTGGCGGCCGCCGGCACGGCGAGGATCGCGACATCGGGCGCCTCCGGCAGCGCCGCGACGGAAGGGAAAGCCTTCACCCCCTGCACGGTCTCGCGCTTGGGGTTAACCGGATAGACTGCGCCCGCAAAACCGCTCTCGCGCAGGTAGCGCAGCGGGCGTCCGCCGATGCGGGTGACGTCGTCGGACGCGCCAACCAGCGTCACCGAGTTCGGCCACAGCAGAGCGGAGATGGGACTGGTGCGTGTCAGCATTCAGGCGACTTCCGTCTTATTGTGCTGGATTGCGGATTGTCCGAACCGGGCTTCGGGAAGTCCGCGGACGCCGAGGCCGTCGATCGCGAAGAGCATTCCGCCCGCGGGGTGCTTCGATATCGCCCGGCCGGAGCCGGAATCCTTGATCGACGTGACGAAGAGCGTGGAAAGATCCGCCCCGCCGAAGGCGATGCAGGACGGCATGTCGGTCGGCGCATCGATCATCCGGTCGAGCGAGCCGTCGGGCAGGAAGCGGGCGATCTTGCCGGTCTGGACGAGGCAGACCCAGATGCCACCCTCGGCGTCGACTGTGGCACCGTCCGGACCGGAGCCATAGGGCTCGGTGTCGATCAGGACGCGATATCCCTTCAGCGGCGCGTCGTCGGTCGAATAGTCATAGGCGCGGACCTTCCGCTCGAGGCTGTCGGCGAAATACATGGTCGCGCCGTCCGGGCTGAAGCAGAGCGCGTTGGAAATACGGATGCCTGAGGCAAACACGTCGGCGCGGCCGTTCGCGTCGACACGGTAGAGCTTCCCGAGCGGATCGGCGTGGATGCCCATCGAGCCACACAGAAACCGCCCCTGCCGGTCATTCTTGCCGTCGTTGAAGCGGACGGCAGGATCCGCCGGATCGGGGCGGAATACCGGCGAGAAAGCGCCTGTTCCCAGATCAAGTCGGTAGATGCCATCGACCAGGCCCGCGACAAGCGTGTCGCCGTCGCCGAGCGCGATCGAGCCTACCGTGGATGGACATTGCCAGGAGTGGAACGCGTCGGACTCTGGATCATGCGCGCGGATCAGCCGTGACACGCCGTCGACCCAGTAGAGGCGCTGGCGCCGGCCGTCCCAGACTGGGCTTTCGCCCAGAAGGTCCGCCTGGGCCGAGATACGGCTCACTTGCAGCGACATCCGCCGGGCCTTTCGATTGATGCGTCTGAAAAAGGTCGGCGGAGAGGTCGAAACCCCTCCGCCGCAGGCTTGGGAGCTTACTTCACGAGCGGGCAGGTGCTTTCGGCAACCGGCCGCCAGACGTCTTCGGCCGGGATGGTGGCCGTGACGGTGTAGTAGTCGTAGGGCTGCTTGACGTCCGCAGGCGCCTTGATCGTCACGGCATACATCGGACGCATCACCTGGCCGTCGGCGCGGATCTTGACGTCCTTCATCTGGAAGTCGTTGACCGGCATCTCGTGCATCTTGGCGACGACCTTCTCGCCGTCGTCGGTACCGGTCTCCTTGACCGACTTCAGGTAGTGCGTGATCGCGCTGTAGGTGCCCGACATGGTCTCGTTCGGGATACGGTCGCGGAAGCGCTTCTTGAATTTGTCGGCGAAGGCGCGGGTCTCGTCGTTCAGGTCCCAGTAGCCGGGGGTGACGATCGACATGCCCTTTACGGCCTCGAGGCCGATACCGTGGACCTGGTTGATCTGCAGGCCGAGCGCCACGACCTTCTGGCCGCCCGCCTGGATGCCGAATTCCTGCGCCTGCTTCACCGCGTTGGCGAAGTCGGAGCCCGAATTCGCCAGCACGATCACCTTGGCGCCGCTCGCCTGGGCCTGGAGCAGGTATGACGAGAAGTCGTTGGAATTCAGCGGGTGCAGCACCGAGCCCAGCACCTTGCCGCCGCCCGCCTCGATGAACTTGGTGGCGTCAGCCTGCCACGTCTTGCCGAACGTGTAGTCGACAGTGATGAAGTAGAAGGAGTCATTGCCGGCCGCGAGCATCGACTTGATGACGCCCTTGGCGAGCGAATAGGTGTCGAGAACCCACTGCGTTCCCATCGGCGAGCAGGCATCGTTGGTGAGCGCCGAGGAGGCGGTGCCGGCCAGCATGTAGGGCTTCTTCTTCTCGGCCATGATCTTCTGGATGGCGAGTGCGATGGAGGAGGCCGAGCCGCCGACGATGGCGTCGACGCCTTCCTGGTCAACCCACTTCTGCGCGATGGCCGCGCCGATGTCGGGCTTGTTCTGGTCGTCGGCGATGACCAGCTCGATCTTCTTGCCGTTGACCTCGCCGCCGAAGTCCTCGATCGCCATCTTGGCTGCCTCGACCGTGCCCGGGCCGCCATTGTCGGCGTAGGGACCGGACTGGTCGTTCATCACGCCGATCTTGACGACGTCTCCGGAGATCTCCTGCGCGAGGACTGCCCCCGCCGACAGGATGGTCGAGGCGGCGAGCAATGCCCCCACGACCGCGAAACGACTGGATTTCTGCATGTGATTTCCTCCACTTGCGCTCCCCGGGGTCATTTTCCCGCCCCCTGAAGCTGGTTGCACACCCGGCGCCTGCCGCCGGCTGATCTCACGAAAATGCGAACGTCATCGCGCCGTCGACGAGCATCATGTCGCCGCTGATCCAGCTCGATTCATTGCCGGCCAGGAAGACCGCGGCGTTAGCGATGTCCTCTGGCTCGCCGAGCCGTCCGAGCGGCACCTTCTGGCGCCGCCGCTCCCAGCCCGCCTCGTCGACGACGAGATTGGCGCCGTCGGTGCGGGTCGAGCCCGGCGCGATGGCGTTGACGCGGATGTTCATCGGGCCGAACTCGGCGGCGGCCGAGCGGGTCGAGGCCTGGACCGCCGCCTTCACAGCGCTGTACATGATGCCGTTTTTCAAGGCGATCAGGGCCGCCGGCGAGGCGATGTTGATGATCGAGCCGCCGCCGGCCTTCTCCATCTGCGGCACGACCGCCTGGTAGCCCCAGATGACACCCTTGAAGCCGACGTCGATCATCAGGCCGATCGTCTTCTCATCCTGCTCCAGCAACGAGCCGTAGCGGTTGAACATCGCGTTGTTGACCAGGATGGTCGTCGGGCCGAAAGCCTCCTTCAGCTTCGCCGCCGCTGCGAAGACATCCTCGCGCTTGCCGACATTGCCGACGAGCGGGATCGCCCTGCCCCCGGCTGTGTTGATCGCATCCGCGGCTTCCGCCGATATTTCGGGTTTCAGGTCGAGTACACCGACGGCTGCCCCCTCGCGGGCGAATGCCTCGGAGATCGCGCGACCAATGCCGCGGCCTCCGCCGGTCACCAGCGCGACGCGCCCTTCGAGCCTTCCACCCATGAACTTCCCTTCCAACATTGCGTATTGTTTCTCTGCGCTCAGCCGGCCTTGGCCGCCTTGGCGAAGGTTTCGCGCGAGGCCATCGGGATGGCGCCGCCGCGCGTCGGATCGGCATAGGTCCCGCCGGCCGAGGCGTAGTCCTTGCCGGCGCGCCGCTCGAGCACGATGCCGATCGATTCGACGTTGGGCACGTCCTGCGGCGCGAGCTCGGCCATGCGCGACTTGCGTGCCAGCGCCTTCTCGATGAAGGGGGCGAGCTCCTCGTCCTTCTTCTGGACGCGCTCTTCCTCGCGCTCCTTCAGCACCGGAATTACCTCGCTGGCGAAGAGTTCCAGCGACTCGCAGATATGCTCGTGCCTGTTCATCCCGGACTGCTGAATGAAGATCATCTGGTCGATGCCGACATCCGCATAGCTCTTGAGGTGTTCGCGCACGCTCGCCGGCGTGCCGATCGAGCCCGAACCCGGCGTCTCCTTCATGTCGTCCTTGATGGTGAGGAAACGCTTCCAGAGGTTGGTCACTCCCGGCTTGTGCTCGCCGTAGACCGCATAGTGGGCGATCGAGTAGCCGAAGAAGCGGAAGCCATCGAGGCCGCGGCGGACCGCCTCATCATGGTTCTGATGCACCATCATGCCGTTGAGCGTGGCGAAGTTGGCGTTGACCGCGTGGCCGATCGGCACGCACTCCTCGGATTTGATGAGGGCGTAATATTCGTCGCGCCACAGCTTGGCCTGGCTTGCCTCGACAAAGCCGAAAACGAGCGCGCCGACGCCGTGCCGGGCGGCGCGCAGAATGCTCTCGCGGCGCGAACAGGCCATCCAGATCGGCGGATGCGGCTTCTGCACCGGCTTCGGCACGACATTGCGCACCGGCATGGAGAAGAACTGCCCCTCGTAGCCCGGATAGGGGCGCATCGACATCATGTTGGCGGTCTGCTCGACGCCCTCGCGCCACATCGCCGTCTTCTGCTCCGGCTCGATGCCGAACCCGTGCATCTCGATCAGCGAGCCGGACTCGCCAGTGCCCCATTCGACGCGGCCGCCGGACACGAGGTCGAGCGTCGCGAGGCGCTCGGCGACGCGGGCGGGATGATTGTATTTCGGCGACGACAGGCAGATGCCGTGGCCGATGCGCATGTTCTTCGTGCGCTGCGAGACTGCGCCCAGAAAAACCTCCGGGGCCGAGGAGTGCGAGTACTCTTCGAGAAAGTGGTGTTCGACCTCCCACATGTGGTCGAAGCCGTGCCTGTCGGCGAGCTCGATCTGGTCCAGCGCGTCGTTGAAAAGCTTGAGTTCGCTCCCCTCCTCCCAAGGCTGGGGGAGCTGATGTTCGTAGAACACTCCGAGCTTCATGGTTTCCTCCGGCACGCGGGCGATCCCTGTCGGGTCGCCCGTCTTGTTCTTGCGTCGAGCCGTCGCATTCGAGGCGCCGGACTTGACTGCGGGCACCATGTCATGCGCAGTCTTTCGAGGCCATAAGCATTGCGTACGTGCTGCGCAGTTTCACCAGTGTGAATAACGCGAGAGCCGGGAGGAGCGGACAATGCTGACGTCACAGGTCAAGTCGGCGACCCGAGCGATCGAAATTCTCGAATATTTCAAGACAGTTAGGCAGCCGCGGTCGATGTCGGAGATCGCGCTCTCGCTCGGCTATCCGCAGTCGAGCAGCACCGTGCTGCTCAAAACTCTGGTCACGCTCGGCTACCTCAACTACGACCGGCGCGGCAGGCTCTATTTTCCGACGCCTAAGGTGACGTCGCTGGGCGACTGGATTCCTCGCGCGTTGTTCGGCAACAGCCGGGTCCTCGAGGCCATGCACGACGTCCATGCGGCCACCGGCGAGACGGTTTCGATCGGCACCAAGAACGACGTCTATCTGCAATATGTGCAGATCATCCAGTCGATCCACGCACTGCGTTTCCATGTCGACGAAGGCACGCTGAGGCCGCTGACGCAGTCGGCCGTTGGCTGGACGTTGATGTCCACTTTGCCCGACGACAAGATCGACAACATCGTGCGGCGGGCAAACATCGCGACCGAGAAGGCGTCCGACCGGGTGAAGGTTCCCGACATGATGGCGAAGGTCCGGGAGATCCGCGAGAAGGGCTATTGCTCGGCGGAGAACGTGCCGTTCCTCGGCGGCGGGACGATCTGCGTGCTCCTGCCGATTACCATCCAGGGGCAGCCCGTGGTGCTGGGCCTCGGCGGCGCGGCGGAGCGGATCCGCGCCAACCACGACCGCTACCTCGCGACGCTCCGCCGGGCGGTGAAATCCGTCCAGCCGAACGACCCCTTCGAGCAGCCGATCGACATCGAGTTCTGACGTTCAGTTCCCGACATGCGGCGCATTTTCGCGCCGCGCGTCAGTGGCCCGACGCCGCGGCGGCGGGCTGAGCGGCTGGCACTTCCGTGCGATTGCGGCGGCGCAGGTAGCGGACCAGCGCCGACAGTTCGCCGACGATGCCGCGGCGGAAGAACACGATGACCACCAGCAGGATGACGCCCTGCGAGACCAGCGCCCATTCGCCGAAGCCGGCGAGATAGTCGTTGAGCAGGATGATGCCCGCGGCGCCGAAGACCGGGCCGACCAGCGTGCCGAGACCGCCCAGCAGCGTCATCAGGATGACTTCGCCCGAAATCGGCCAGGACGCGTCGGTCAGCGTCGCGAACTGGTAGACCACTGCCTTCATGCCGCCCGCCACGCCCGCCATCGACGCCGAGATGATGAAGGCGACGAGCTTGATCTTCTCGGGATCGAAGCCGAGCGACTCGACGCGCGGCTGGTTGTCGCGCACCGCCTTCAGCACCTCGCCATAGGGCGAATGAACGACACGGTAGTAGACGAAGACGCACAGCGCCGTGAACGCCAGCACGACGTAGTAGAAGGTCAGGTTCGACGTGATGTCGACGAAGCCGAACAGGTCGTTGCGCGGGATCGACTGCATGCCGTCCTCGCCGCCGGTGAACGGCGCCTGGAGGAAGATGAAGTAGATGAACTGCGAGAAGGCGAGCGTGATCATCGCGAACTGGATGCCCTGGCGGCGCATCGTCAGATAGCCGATGACGAGGCCGAGCAGGCCCGCCGCCGCGCCGCCGCCCAGGATCGCCAGCTCCGTCGAGATCGGCGTGGCCTTCAGGATCTGCCCGGTTATGTAGGCGCCGCCGCCGAAGAACATGGCATGGCCGAAGCAGAGCAGGCCCGTGTAGCCCAAGAGCAGGTTGAACGAGCAGGCGAAGATGACGAAGCACATGACCGTCATCAGCGTCACAGAGTAGAAATAGAACGGTGCGGCGATCGCCAGCACGGCCACGACGGCCAGGAGGAGCAGCCGAACCATCAGACGGACTCCTTGTCGGCGAAGATGCCGGCCGGGCGCAGGTAGAGCGAGATGATCATGAACATGAAGATCACGACGCTCGCCGCTTCGGGATAGAACACCTTGGTGAGGCCCTCGACCAGACCGAGCATGTAGCCGGTGATGGCGGCGCCGACGATCGAACCCATGCCGCCGATGACGACCACCGCGAAGACGACGATCATCAGGCTGGAGCCCATCGATGGCGAGACCTGGTAGATCGGCGCGGCGAGCACGCCGGAGAGACCCGCGAGACCGACACCGAAGCCGTAGGTGAGCGTCATCATCTTGGGCACGTTGATGCCGAAGGTCTCGACGATCTGCGGCTTCTCGTTGGCGGCGCGCAGGTAGGCGCCGAGCTTGGTGTGCTCGATCAGGAGCCAGGTGCCGACGCAGGTGACGAGCGAGAACACCACCACCCACAGGCGGTAGTAGGGCAGGAACATGAAGCCGAGATTGATGCCGCCGGGCATCGGATTGTCGTAGGGCAGGCCCGTCGAGCCGTATTTATAGCGGACAAGGCCTTCGACGATGAGCGCGACGGCGTAGGTTGCGAGCAGCCCGTAGAGGTGGTCGAGGCCCTGCAGCGGCCGAAGAAGCAGGCGTTCCAACACCATGCCGGTGAGAGCCACCAGTACCGGCGCCAGAACGAGCGATGGCCAGTAGCCGATGCCGAGATGGTTCAGGAGCAGCCAGGCGATGAAGGCGCCGAGCATGTACTGGGCGCCGTGCGTGAAGTTCACGACGCTCATCAGGCCGAAGATGATGGCAAGCCCCATCGACAGCATCGCGTAGAACGAGCCGTTGATGAGGCCGAGCAGAACCTGCCCGAAGAGCAGTTGGGTACTGATACCTTCGAACATGGCTCACACCCCCAGATAGGATTTGACGCGGCCCATGTCGGCCTCGAGTTCGGCATTGGACAGGATGTCGACGACCCCGCCGTTCTCGACGACGACGTGTCGGTCGGCGACCATTCGCGCAAAGCGCAGGTTCTGTTCGACCAGGACGATGGTGAACCCTTGCGCCTTCAGTCGCTGGATGATCTCGCCGATCTCCTTGACGACGACCGGAGCGAGGCCCTCGCTCGGCTCGTCCAGCAGCAGCAGCCGCGAACCGGTGCGCAGGATGCGCGCGATGGCCAGCATCTGCTGCTCGCCGCCGGAGAGTTTCGTTCCCTGGCTGTTTGCGCGCGCCTTGAGGTTCGCGAAGGTAGCGTAGAGTTGCTCGTCCGTCATGCCGCCTTCGCGCAGCACCGGCGGCAGGAACAGGTTCTCCCGCACCGACAGCGAGGAGAAGATCGCGCGTTCCTCGGGGCAGTAGCCAATGCCGAGGCGCGCGATCTGGAAGGTGCGTTTGCCGATCAGTTCCTCGTCGCGGAACCGGATCGAGCCGGTGCGCTTCTGGACGATGCCCATGATCGAACGCAGCGTCGTCGTCTTGCCGGCGCCGTTTCGCCCGATGAGGGTGAGAAGCTCGCCTTCGCGCACGTCGAAGGACATGCCGTGCAGGACCTTCGATTCCGCGTACCAGGCGCTGAGATTGTCGACCTTCAGCATCACGGCCGCGGTCGCCATAGCGTCGGGCTCTCGCGCCATCGCAAGACTATTCATCGACGCCTCCCATATAGGCGGTCACCACCGCGGGGTTCTTCGAAACCTCTGCGTAATTGCCCTCGGCAAGGATCTCGCCATGCTGAAGGACGGTGATGCGGTCGCACAGCGTCGAGACGACCGACAGATTGTGTTCGACCAGAAGCACGGTCCGTCCCACCGCCGCTTGCTTGATCAGCTCGGTGATCGGGCCGATATCCTCGTGGCCCATGCCGGCCGTCGGCTCGTCGAGCAGCATGACGCGCGGCTCGAGCGCCAGCGTGGTAGCGATCTCCAGGGCGCGCTTCTTGCCGTAGGAGAGCTCGGCGGCGGTCACGTCGCGGCTGGCGGCGAGGCCGACCTGCTCGAGCAAGTCGTCAGCGCGGGCATTGAGCGGGGCAACGGCACGCAACGAGCGCCAGAACTGGTAGGCTGTACCGTAAGCGGACTGCAGCGCCACACGGACATTCTCGCGGGCGGTCAGATGCGGAAACGTCGCCGAGATCTGGAACGAACGCACCATGCCGCGGCGTGCGACCTCGGACGTGCGAAGACGCGAGATGTCTTCGCCGTCAAAGATGATGCTTCCCCTGGTCGGCGCCAGCGTCTTCGTCAACAGGTTGAAACACGTGGTCTTGCCGGCGCCGTTCGGACCGATGAGAGCATGGATCGACCCCCGCCTGACGGCGAGGTTCACGTCCTTGACCGCGGCGAATCCGGCGAACTCCTTGGTGAGCCCTTTGGCCACCAGCACATTGTCCGCATCCTGTGCGGTCTCGGTCCTGGACAGGACTGCAGCGCTTGTCGCCATGTCTCCTCCCGTCGATCGTGCCTGCCTTCGCGGCAAGCCGATCGCCTTCCTGGGCTTCTCTCAGCTCGGCAGGCCGAGAACCGCCTTGGCAAGAATGTTCTTCTGGATCTCGTTGGAACCGCCGAAGATGGCCGGCGCCCGCGAATCCAGGAAGAGGTTCATCGCATCGACCTCGCCATTTCCGGCCTCGATGTCGTCGAAGTAGCGGGCGTCTTCGCCGGCCAGCAACAGCATCTCCTCGGTGATCCGCTGGTAGAGCTCCGTCGTGAAGATCTTTAGCAGCGAAACATCCGCGCCGAGTTCGCCGCCGTCGCGCAGCACCTTGGCGAAACGCTCGAAGGCGGAACCCAAATCATACAGGTCGAGCCGGTGTTTCGCATAGCGCGAAAGGAAGGCCGGATCGTCGAACGCGCCGCGGGCGCGGGCGAGCTTGTCGAGCCGCTCCATCGCGATCTCGGGCCGCGTCGGCGCGCCGAGGAAGATGCGCTCGTGACCGAGCACCGATTTCGCAACGTTCCAGCCCTGGTCCACCTCGCCGACCACGTTTTCCGCCGGCACGCGGACATTGTCGAAAAAGACTTCGCAGAAGTCGGTCTCGCCGCGCAGATTTGCGATCGGGCGCACCTTGACGCCCGGGGTCGTCATGTCGATCAGCAGGACGGTGATGCCCTTCTGGCGGACTTTCTCGTCGCGCGAGGTGCGCACCAGGGCGAAGATCCAGTTGGCGCAATGCGCCAACGTGGTCCAGATCTTCTGGCCGTTGACGACGAAGTGGTCGCCGTCGCGGACCGCCGCGGTGCGCAGACTGGCGAGGTCCGAACCGGAATTCGGCTCGGAATAGCCCTGACACCAGACGTGTTCGCCGGAGAGTATCTTCGGCAGATAGAACCCCTTCTGCTCTTCCGTGCCAAAGGCGAGCAGCAGCGGGCCGATGAGCCCCAACCCATGGTCGGGGATGCGCGGGCAGCCGAGACGGCCCCATTCCTCGACATAGATCATGTGCTTGGCCGGGTTGAGCCCCATGCCGCCATGTTCCACCGGCCAGACCGGCGACAGCCAGCCTTCTTCGTTCAGCGCGTGATACCAGACGGCGACCTCGTCGAAGAGCGGCCGCTGCTTGCGCATGAAGCGCAGTTCGGCCGGCAAGCGCCGCTCGACCAGGTCTCGGAAGGCGGCCCGGAAGTCGTCGTCCGACATCGCATTCCAATCGGTTGCCATCAGATCGTGTCCTTGAACACGGCCGGGCGCTTCTCGACGAAGGCGCGCATGGCCTCCTTGGAGTCCTCGTGGCGGGTCATCTCGACGGTCAGGTTCTGCTCGAAGCGGTAGCCGTCGCGCAGCGGCATGTGCTCGACCGTGTTGATGGCGCGCTTGGCCAGGCTCAGCGCCTTCGGGCTCTTGGAGGCGATTGAGCGCGCGATCTTCATCGCCTCGTCCATCAGGTCTTCCAGCGGCACGCAGGCTTCGATGATGCCGCGGCGATAGGCTTCGGCGGCCGGGACGCGATAGCCGGTCAGGATCATGCGGCGCGCGAGCGACTTGGGAAAGAGGCTCATCGTGTGGCGCGCGCCGCCCATCAGGCCGATGTCGATCTCGGGAAGACCGAACACGGCATTGTCGGAGGCGAGGATGATGTCGGCGGCGACGATCGGCCCCATGCCGGCGCCGAGCGCGGGCCCGTTGACGGCGGCGATGACCGCCTTGCCGCATTCCATGATGCAGTTCGAGACCTCGCGGGTGCGGCGCAGGTGGCGATAGGTCTCGCCCTTGATGTCACCGACCGACTGGCGGTTCTTGATGTCGGCGCCGGCCGAGAAGATCTTGCCGCGACCGGTCACGACAATGCAGCGGACCTCCGGCGTGTCGTTGAGCTCGTCGAAGACTTCGATCAGCTCTTCCGCGAACTCCTTCGAGTAGGCGTTGACCGGAGGGTTGTCGAGCGTGACGACGGCCACCTTGTCAGCGATGTCGACCTTGATGAGCTTGTTCTGCATGTTCTTCCTCCCGCGATCAGGCCGCGTGTTCCAGTTCGACGAATTCGAGGCGCATCGCCTCCGGCTGGCCGAGCGTCGCGCTGAGCGCGATTGCCCGCTTCAGGTAGAGGCCGATGTCGTGCTCGTCGGTAAAGCCCATCGCGCCGTGGAGATGCACGGCGCGGCGGCAGATCGAGGTGGCGGCGTCGCCGCAGCGCGCCTTGGCGGCGAGGACGGCGAGATGCGCCGCTTTGTCGTCGTCTTCGGACTGCTTCACCACGGCGTTGACGACCGAGGCGCAGGCGAATTCCGCGTCGCTCCACATCTCGACCAGACGGTGCTGCACCGCCTGGAAACTGGCGATCGGCCTGCCGAACTGCACGCGATCCTTGGTATAGGCGATCGTCATCTCGACCGCCTTGCTGGCGATGCCCGCGAGTTCGGCCGCGATGGCGATCCGCGCGTTGGTCACGGCGTTCTCGACAAGCGATTCGATACTCGGTCCGCGAGCGATGACCCGGCTCGCCCCGACGCTGCAGCGCTCGAAGGTTACCCGGCCGATGGCTGATCCGTCGACGCCTGCCTTCTCCGAGACAGAGATGCCTGACCTGCCTGCGGGCACGGAAACGACCAGAGCCTCGCGGCCGGCGTCCACGACGACGAGGAAGTCGGCCGCCGATGTCGCGCCGTCGACGAAATGCCGGTCGCCGGTGAGGATGATGTCATCGCCGTCGGCCACCGCCTTGAGCGCGGCTCCGTGCGAATGGCGGGACGGATCCTGCCAGGCCGGTGAGACGAGCAGTTCACCGGAGGCGAGACCGGCCGCGAGACGGTCGCGCTCGGCGGAGGCCGGCGCGTCGCGCAGCATCGTGGAAGCGAAGACCGCGCCCGCGCCGACCGGCTCGGCAATCAGGGCACGACCCAGCGCCTCGGAAAGCACCGCCTGCTCCGCCAGGCCGAGCCCGGCGCCGCCGAGATCCTCGGGAAGCAGAAGACCGAGCCAGCCGGCTTCGGCCATGGAATTCCACAGATCGCGGTCGATGTCCGCCGATCCGGCGCGTTTGGCGCGCAGTGAGGCCGGGCCCGGCCGGCGCGACGCCAGCGTGGCCGCGCTATCGCGCAGCATCGCGAGCGTGCCGTCAGGATCGTCGAGAATTGTCTGCGGCATCATTCCTCCCGGATGGGGCCGAACCGTTGCGCCAAGGCTAGGCGATCAGTCGGCAAGTCACAATTGCTGCATCGTTGTGCAGGTAACATTCACGGATGTGAAACGCATCAGGCCGGCAGGGCGTGGTTCCTGAACTGCTCGCGCAGCTTCGTCTTCAGGAGCTTGCCGGTCGCAGTATGGGGCAGCTCGTCGACGAAGGCGACATCGTCGGGCAGCCACCATTTGGCGACGCGATCGGAAAGGAAGGCCAGGAGCTCTTCGCGCGATGCCTGCGCGCCGGGCTTGCGGACGATGATCAGCAGCGGGCGCTCCTGCCATTTCGGGTGCGGCAGGCCGATCACCGCCGCCTCTTGCACGGCCGGATGGCCGACCGCGGCGTTCTCCAGGTCGATCGACGAGATCCACTCGCCGCCGGACTTGATCACGTCCTTCGAGCGGTCGGTGAGTTGGACGTAGCCCTCGGCATCTATCTTGGCGACGTCGCCGGTGGCGAACCAGCCCTCCGCGTCGAGGACAGGACCGCCCTCGCCCCGGAAATAGCCGCTGGTGACCCACGGACCGCGCACTTTGAGATCGCCGGACACAGAGCCGTCCATCGGCAGGTCGGCGCCGTCCTCCCCGGTGATCTTGATGTCGATGCCGTAGACCGGCCTGCCCTGCCTGGTCTGGATGTCGATCTGGCCTTCCTCGGGCAAGTCGCGGTGCGCCGGCAGCAGATTGCCGATCGTTGCGACAGGGCTCGTCTCGCTCATGCCCCATGCATGCAGGACGAAGACGCCGTGGTCGCGGCGGAACCGTTCGATGATCGCGCGCGGCGCGGCCGACCCGCCAACAACCACGCGTTCGAGCTTGAGCTTCGACGTGTCGAGACCCGGCGTATCGTCGATATGCTTGAAGAAGCCGAGCCAGACGGTGGGCACGCCCAGCGAGAAGGTGCACTCTTCCTCGACCGCGAGTTCGAACAGGCTCTTGCCGTCGAGCTTCGGCCCCGGCAGCACCAGCTTCGCGCCGCACATCGCCGAGGCATAGGGAATGCCCCAGGCATTGACGTGGAACAGCGGCACGACGAGCAGCACGCTGTCGGCGCGGGCGAGCCGGAAACCGTCGGCCGTGCAGACCATGAAGGAATGCAGGATCGTCGAGCGGTGCGAATAGAGCACGCCCTTCGGGTTGCCAGTGGTGCCGGACGTGTAGCAGAGCGAGGAAGCCGTGCGCTCGTCGAACTCTGGCCAGGAGATGGCGTCGCTCTCGGCGGCCAACAGATCCTCATAAGCGGCGGCGCCGTCGACCTCCCCGGGCAGGTGCTCCGTGTCGGTCATCGCGACGAAGCGCTCGACGGTCGCAAGCTTCGGCTTCAGGCCGGAGACCAGACCGGCAAAGGTGATATCGAAAAACAGGACGCGGTTTTCCGCGTGGTTGACGATGTAGTCGATCTGCTCCGGAAACAGGCGCGGGTTGACGGTGTTCAGCACCGCGCCGATACCCGAGACCGCGAAATAGAGCTCCATGTGCCGATGCGTGTTCCAGGCGAGCGAGGCGACGCGGTCGCCCGGCTTGACGCCCATCCGCAGCAGCGCGTTGGCGAGCTTGGCCGCCCGCGCCCGCAGGCCGGAATAGGTCAGGCGTACCGTCGGTCCCTCGCAGGTGCGGCTGACGATCTCGGAATGCGGATGGAAGCGCGCCGCATGTTCGATGAGCGACGAGATCAGCAGCGGCTGGTCCTGCATCAAGCCTAGCATGGGGTTCCTCCGTCGCGACCGCAGCATTTCGCGCGGCCGCTTGTTTTGCGGCGGAAAATCCAGAGCGCGGGCGTTCAAGTCAATTCCAACTCGAATGCGAAGGACAGTTTCACATGCGTGATAATCCGGCCGGTCGGCCGGCGCGCATTTGCAAGCCGGTGAAGGTTCGGGAACAAGCTGGGAAAACGAGAATACGAGCGAGGGAGGAGATCGGTATGAGCGCGCTGTTTTCGCAAGGCAGACTGGGCGGCCTCGACCTCGACAACCGCATCGTCGTGTCGCCGATGTGCCAGTACAGCGGCGTCGGCGGCGTGGCGCAGCCATGGCACCTGATCCACGTCGGCAACCTGATGATGTCGGGCGCCGGTCTGGTCATCATGGAGGCGACCTCGGTCGAGGCGGCGGGCCTCGGCACCCATGGCTGCCTCGGCCTCTACACCGACGCGCAGGAAGAGGCGCTCGGGCGGCTCGTCACCGAGGCGCGGAAACTCTCCTCGGCGAAACTCGGCCTCCAGTTAACCCATACCGGCCGGAAGGCCGCGACGCGGACCATTCCCGAGCGCTGGCGCGGCGAGCCGCTGCCGCCGGAGGAAGGGGCTTGGAAGCCCGTCGCGCCCTCCCCGATCGCCTATGATGAAGGCTGGCAGGAGCCGGATGAACTCGCCGAGGACGGAATCTGGCGGATTATCCGGGCGTTTGCAGATGCGGCCGTGCGGGCTGACCGGGCCGGGTTCGACCTGATCGAGATCCATGGAGCGCATGGCTACCTGATCCACAACTTCCTTTCGCCGATCACCAACCGCCGCACCGACGCGTGGGGCGGTTCGACCGTGGCGCGCAACCGTTTCGCGATCGAGATCGTGCGCGCCGTCCGCGCGGTGTGGCCGCGCAACAAGGCGCTGGGCTTCCGGATGAACAGCACGGACTGGACGCCGGAAGGTTCAACGCTGGACGACGCCGTCGATCTTGCGAGGGCGTTCGAAGCCGAAGGTCTCGACTATGTCGTCATGTCCTCCGGTAACGTCAGGCCCGGCATCGCCATCCCGCCGGCGACACCGGGTCACCAAGTCCCGTTCGCCGCGGCAATTAAAAAGGGCACCGGACTTGCCGCGATGGCGGTCGGCATGATCGCCAAGCCAGAGCAGGCGGACGCGATCATCAAATCCGGCGAGGCCGACTTCGTAGCACTTGCGCGGCCGATGCTCGACAATCCGCGCTGGGGACTGCACGCCGCGGCGGCCCTTGGCGAAGACATCCGCTACCCGCCCCCCTACATCCGCGCGCGGCCGAACAATTGGCTGGGCTTTTCGTTCGTGCATCCGGACGCAAAGCCGCCTGCCACGACCCAGCAGCTCGACCGGCCGAAGAGCGTATCGTCGTGGGACCGCCCGGCGCAGGCGTGAGAAGCTTCTGATACTGCCGCTTGACGCAAGGGACGATGAGGGCAAAGATTTCCGCAAACGGGGCAGAACGACAGAACAATCGCTCCGGGAGGAAACAATGGCCACCTCGATCCGGCTCTTCAGGGGCGCGTTCGGGCATGTGTCCGTGCTGAACGTCGAAAGCGATTTCGTTACCCACGCGCATCCCGAAGCGCACATCATCGTCTCGATCGAGGGCGCGGCCGGCCGCATGACCATCGGCGACGACACGGTCAGTCTCGGCGCGATGACGGCAGCAGCGATCAACCCGCTCGAGCCGCACAGCCACGCGCTTGCCGGCGAGGGCCGTGCGGGCCTGTTCCTCGCATTCTACCTCGACCCAGTCTGGGTCAGGCTGCGCCGCGGCCTCCCCTCAGGCACCCCGCTCTTTGCCGCGCCGACCATTCCGCTGGAGCCCTGGCTGCACAGCGCCGCGGCGCACCTGCTCGACCAGCTCTGCGACGATTGCGGCCTGGACGATCTCGCGCCCTACGAGATCGAGCGGCTGATCGACAGTTTGTTCGACGCCGCCGACGAGGCGCATCCGCGCCGCCTGCGCCGCCTGGCGGCGAGCGCCATGCTCGACCACCGCATCCGCAAGGCGATCGAGCTGATGAAGGGCAGCGTCTGCGAGCGCATGAGCCTGGACGATGTGGCGCGCGAGGTGGGCCTGTCGCGGCCGCATTTCTTCGCGCTGTTCAAGGAACAGACCTCGCTGACGCCCAACGTCTACTGGAACACTCTGCGCATGGACGAAGCGCTGCGCCAGCTGCGGTCGTCGCAGGAGCCGCTGATCTCGGTCGCCTGCCATCTCGGCTTCACCACGGCGGGCAACTTCTCGCGCTTCTTCCGCGACCATGCCGGCGTGCCGCCGACGCTCTACCGCGAGGCCGCGCGGGCGAGCCTCTGAACGATTTTCAGACGGATCGATAAGCCGACAAGACTCCTTGATAAGCGCCGTATCGCGCTCCGCCGTAGCCTTGCCTCATCCAACCCGGGAGGCAGGCTATGGCATCGGTCACCATCTCCAGCGTCATCGACGCCCCCATCGAACAGGTCTGGGCGCGCATCCGCGACTTCAACGGGCTGCCGGGCTGGCATCCGCGCATGGTCGAAAGCCATATCGAGGACGCCAGACCCGCGACCGAGATCGGCTGCGTGCGCAACTTCAAGACCGCCACCGGCGCAACCATCCGCGAAAAGCTGCTTGCCTTCTCCGATGCCGACCATCTCGTCAGCTATTCCATCCTGGCAACGCCGCAGCCGATCACCAATCACAAGGCCACGCTGCAGCTGCGTCGAGTCACCGACGGCGATCGGACCTATGCCGAATGGAGCGCTAGCTTCGACGCGCCGGCCGACCAGGCCGACGCTATCGCCAAGGGCATGGGCGAGAACGTCTTCCAGGGCGGGTTCAATGCGCTGAAGGCGCATTTCTCCGGGCAAAGCTGAGCCGCGAACAGGAGGCCGCCATGGGACTGACCCTGCAGAGCTTCTCTTCAGTCGCGGAAGCGGGCGCGGCACTGGCTAGCGCCGAGGCGCGCTATCTCGGCGGTGGCACGCTCGCGGTGCGTGCCGCCAACGAAGGCGATGTGTCGTTCTCGAAGCTGGTGCGGGTGACCGATCCGGCGCTTGGCAAAATCACGGTCGACGGCAGGCAGGCGCATCTCGGCGCGTCGGTGACGATGGCGGCGGTTGCTCGCCATCCTGGTCTCGCGACAATCGCGGCGGCGGCCCGCGCGGTCGGCGGACCGGCGGTGCGCAACATGGCGACGGTCGGGGGCAATCTCTTCGCGCCCGCTCCTTACGGCGACTTCGCCGTCGCACTGCTGGCGCTCGACGCGACCGTGCATTTCGCGGATGGCACCCAACCGATCGAGTCGTTTCTCTCGATGCGGGAGACACTGTCGCGCATGCAGATCGTGACCGCAGTGAGCTTCACCCTCCCCGCTCCCGGCACGTTCCGCTTCCGCAAAGTCTCGCGCGTAAAGCCCAAGGGCGTGTCGGTTCTGACCATCGCGGCCGTCATCGGGCAGGAGGACGGCGCGATCTCGTCGGCGCGCATCGCGCTCGGTTGCCTGTCGGACCGGCCCATCCGGGCAAAGGCGGCCGAGCGCGCGCTGGCCGGCAGACCGCGCACGGCGGAGGGGATCACCGATGCGCTGGCGGCCGCGGGCGACGGCACCGCGCCGATCACCGATGCGATCGCCAGCGGCTGGTACCGGGTGGAGGTGCTGCCGGTGCATCTCAGACGCCTGCTGCTGGAGTGATCACAGACGACCCGACGCAACCCGCGCCACGCAGGGAGGATACATGGCGAAGGTACCAGTCCAGCTGACGCTCAACGGCAGCGAACGCGCGGAGTTCATCGTTAGCGGGCAGACGCTGCTCCATGCGCTGCGCGACCGCTTCGGAGACACGTCGCCCAAGGGCGGCTGCCACCAGGGCACGTGCGGCGCCTGCTCGGTGATCGTCGACGGGGAGCTGAAGCTCTCTTGCCTGACGCTTGCCGAGACCTGCAACGGCTCTTATGTCGAGACCACAGCCGGACTGGCCTCCGACGGGATCCTGCATCCGCTGCAGCGCGCTTTCCTCGACGGTTTCGCGGCACAGTGCGGCTTCTGCACGCCGGGCATGATCATGGCCGCCAAGGCGCTGCTGGCCCGCGTGCCGAACCCGAGCCGCGAGGAGGTGATCGAGGCGATCTCCGGCAACATCTGCCGCTGCACCGGCTACGAGCCGATCATCCAGGCGATCCTGTCGGCCGCGCGGTCGAACTCGCAGAATGCGGCCTGAGGGAGGCTCTGATGGAACTGCGCAAGGCCTATTTCGCGGACGAGCGGAGCGACGACCTCAACGAGCTCGGAAAATCCCTGCAGCGCTCCGACGTGCCTAACCACGTCACCGGCCGAACCGCCTTCTATGCCGACCGGACATATCCGAACCTGCTGCACCTGAAGATGGTGCGCAGCCCGCATCATCACGCGCGGATCCGCGGCATCGACCTGTCGGAGGCGCAGACGCATCCGGGCGTGGCGCGAATCCTCACGGCAAAGGACGTGCCGCACAACACCTACACGATCCTGATCCTGATCCAGGTCGGGCCAGAGGACGAGCACGTGCTGGCGGTCGACAAGGTGCGCTTCAAGGGCGAGGCCGTGGTCGCGGTGCTCGCCGACACCGAGCGCGCGGCCCACGAGGCCGCCGCCAAGGTGAAGATCGACTACGAAATCCTCCCCGCCGTCTTCGACATGGAGGAGGCGCTGAAGGAAGGCGCGCCGCTGGTCAACGAGCACCACGGCCAGAACTTCTATCGCTACGACTCGGGCCCGTCGCGCAAGGTGCGCTTCGGCGACGTCGAGGCGGGTTTCGCCGAGGCCGATTTCATCCTTGAAGAGACCTATACCTCCTCTCCCATCGAGCAAGCGCCCACCGAGACGACCGGCTGCATCGTGGTTCCCGAGGGCAACGACCGATTCACCTGCCACACCAACACCCAGGCGATGTTCTTCACGCTCGACAACGCTTCGATCATCCTGCAGATGCCCGGCCACAAGCTGCATCTGGTCGGCGGCACGGTCGGCGGCGGCTTTGGAGGCAAGGTCGACGTGATCGTCGAGCCGATCGCGATCCTCGCGGCTCGGCTCACCGGCCGGCCGGTGTCGTTCATCTACAGCCGCGAGGAAGAGATGCAGGTCTCCTCGCCGCGCGCGGCTGAGAAGATCGTGATCAAGGACGGCGTGATGAAGGACGGGCGCATCGTCGCCCGTCAGGTCACCGGCTACACCGACGCCGGCGCCTATTCGCGCCACTCGCCGTACGGTGCGCAGAAGGGCGCGGCGCACTATCCGGGACCCTACACGATCCCGAACGTCTCAGTGGACACATATTGCGTCTACACCAACCGCACGCCTTCCTCGGCCATGCGCGGCTTCGGCGTCACCATCGCCGACTTCGCGCTCGAGGTGCAGATGGACAAGCTGGCGCGGCTGATTGGCATGGATCCACTCGAGTTCCGCTTCATCAACGCCTATCGCGACGACGACATGAAGGCGCACCGGCAGCCGACCGAGGGTGCCGCGCTGATCGAATGCATGCAGGAGGCTTCGATCGCCGCCGGCTGGCCGGTCGCTGAGCGTTTCATGAAGATGTCGTCGAAACGCAGGGAGGCCTGAGATGGCGTTGAGGCGCGGGCGCGGCGTCGCCGCGATCAATTATCCGACCGGCATGAACCTCGGCGGCGACCCCAGCCAGGCGCTGGTGCATTCGACGCCGACCGGCGCTTTCATGGTGACGTTGTCGTCGGTCGACCTCGGCCAGGGGTTGAGGCAGGTGATGGCGCAGATCTGCGCCGAGACGATCGGCATCCCGACCGAGCAGGTGACGATCGACACCGCCGACACGGACACCGGCCCGCACTGCATGGGCACCTTCGCCTCGCGCGGGACGCACCGCATCGGCAACGCGGTGGCTGAGGCCGCGCGCGAGGCGCGGCAGGTGATGCTGGAAGTCGCGGCCGAAGCGCTGGAAGTGGACGCCGGCGACCTCGATACCGACGGCAAGGGCATGATCCACGTCAAGGGCGCGCCGCAGAAGGCGATCTCGGTGTTCGACACCGCGCTCGCCGCGCATTTCAAATATGGCCGCTCGATCTCCGGGCGCGGCATGTTCCTGGTGCCGCGCTCCTTCCCCGAGACCGAGACCGGCGCGATGAAGCCCGCCACCTGCTATGCGCACGCCTGCACGGTGGTGGACGTCGAAGTCGACGACGAGACCGGCGAGGTCGACGTCCTCGCGGTCAAGAACGTCTTCGAAGTCGGCCGCGCGCTCAACCCGCGCATGGTCGAGCAACAGCTCGTCGGCGGATCGTGGATGGGCATCAGCCACGCGCTCTACGAGACGACCGAGCCCTATTATCCGGCGCGCGACCATGGCGGGCGCGACTTCAACGAATATCTGATGCCGGGGCCGGGCAATTTGGCCGAGACCGAGACGATCGTGCTGGAACGGCCGGCGGCTGACGGTCCGTACGGCGCCAAGGGCGTCGGCGAGATGTGCGCCAATCCGCAGATTCCGGCGGTGGCCAATGCCGTGTTCGACGCGATCGGCGTGCGGATCGATGCGCTGCCCATCACGCCGGAGAAGATCTTGCGGGCCCTGAAGCAGAAGCGCGCGGCGGGCAACGCTTGAGCGATGGCTAGGTCGCCCGGCATCGAAACCATCGCGCCCGACCCCGAGGCAGTCGCCGCGCTGCTGCAAGGCGCGGACTATCTGGCCGACGAAGGACTCGCCACCGCCGTCTTCCTGGCGCTGCGGCTCGGCAAGCCGCTGCTGCTCGAAGGAGCGCCGGGCGTCGGCAAGACGGAGGCCGCCAAGGCGCTTGCAGCCGGCCTCGGACGCGAGGTGGTGCGGCTGCAATGTTATGAAGGCATCGACGCGGCGCATGCGCTCTACGAATGGAATTACCAGCGCCAGTTGATGGCGATCAGGCAGGCCGGCGAGCATGAGATCGACATCTATGGCGACCGTTTCCTGATCGACCGGCCGCTGATGCAGGTGCTGCGCGCGCCGGACCGACGTGTGTTGCTGGTCGACGAGATCGACCGCTCCGACCACGAGTTCGAAGCCCTGCTGCTCGAATTTCTCTCGGACTTCCAGATCACCATTCCCGAGCGCGGGACGATCGCAGCGAAGACCCGCCCGGTGGTGGTCCTGACCTCCAACCGCACCCGCGAACTCGCCGAAGCTTTGCGGCGCCGCTGCGTCTATCACTGGATCGGCTATCCCGACGAAGCGCGCGAGGCCGCCATCATCATGCTGCGAGCTGGCGACGTTGCAGAAGCCACGGCGCACGCGGTGGCCAGCGCGGTGCGCGAGATCCGACGGCGGCCGCTGGCGAAGCCGCCCGGCATTTCGGAAGCTGTGGAATGGGCCAACGCCGCGACGGTGCTGGAGAAGTCCGGCAGCCCGTGGCCGCAGGCCTTCCGCCGGGCGATCGGCGTGGTGGTCAAGGACGAGGAGGATCTCGCCTGCCTCGCGCCAGAGTTGGACGCGATCGTCGAGGAGGCGCTGGCATGAACGCGCTGCCCCGCGCCGCCCGCCCGTTTCCCGGCTTCGCACGATTGCTGCGCAGCTTCGGTTTTGCCGTGGCGCCCGAGCAGGCCGAGGCCTTCATGCGCTCAATCGTGCTGCTCGGCCCGCGCACGATGGAGGACATAAGGCTGGCGGCCCTCGCCACCTTCGCCATCGACCCGACCCGCCGCGACGAGTTCGAGACCCTGTTCCGCGCCTATTTCCACGGCGACCAGGGTCTGATTGCGGGTCCGGGCGACGAGGAAGACTCCGAGGTGAAGGACGATCGCGGGCGGCTGGAACAATTCACGGCTGCGCCGAGGCTGGAAGCTGGCGGGGCGCTTGCCTCGGCGTTCGACCGGGCCGGCACCCGTGCGTTTGGCCGAAGCGAGGACGCGCTTGCGGCGCTCGACCGGCTGTTGCCATCCGCGCTCCCGAAGCGGCGGTCGTTCCGCGCGGAGCGTGTGCGTTCCGGCGGCGGGCTCGACCTGCGCCGTGCCCTGCGGCTGATCGCGCGCTCCGACGGCGACGTGCCTTCGCCTCCGATGCGACGCCGGAAGATTGTCACACGGCCGCTGGTGATCCTGATCGACGTCTCCGGTTCGATGAAGTTGCACACTGCCGACTACCTGCGGGTCGCCCATGCTGCCGTGCAGGCGGCCGACCGTGCCGAGGTCTTCACCTTCGGCACCCGGTTGACCCGGATCACGTCCGCGTTGCACGTCCGCAACCGCGAGCAGGCGCTGGCGCGTGTGGCGGCGCTGGTCGAGGACTGGGACGGCGGCACGCGCATCGGTCCAACGCTCGCGGCTTTTCTCTCGGTGCCGCGTTTCGCGGCGATGGCCAGGGGCGCCGCCGTCGTTGTCCTTTCCGATGGGCTGGAGCGCGGCGGTCACGACGAGATGGAAAGGGCATTTCGTCGGCTTGCCGCATCCGCGCATCGCCTGTCGCTGGCGACGCCGCTGGCGGGCGATCCGCGCTACTGGCCCGAGACGGCGGCCTTGAAGGCGATATTGCCACTGCTGGACGATCTTGTGGACGGGTCGTCGGTCGAGGCGCTGTCCGCCTTCCTTCTCTCGCTCGCCCGGCCGGCGCCCGATGCGGCAACACTCTGGAGCGCCTCATGACGCGGATGATCATCGATTCCCACTTCCACATCTGGCGGCAGGCGGACCAGCCCTGGCTGATGGGGCCGATGATGCCGCGCATCTTCGGCCCCTACGAGCCGATCCGCCGCGACTATCCGATGTCCGAATATCTCGCGGACCGCGCCGGCACCGGTGTCGAGAAGGCGGTCTACGTCCAGACCAACTGGGCGAAGAAGGATTTCGAGAAGGAGGCGGCGTGGTTGCAGGAGACCGCCAACGAAACCGGCTGGCCGCATGCGATCGTCGCCTATGCCGACATGACCGTCGACGACGTGCGCCCGCAACTCGACCGGCTCAAGGCTTATCCGCGTGTGCGCGGGGTGCGGATGCAGCTACACTGGCACGACAATCCTCAGTTCCGCTTTGCGACATCGGCCGACCAGGTGCTGGACAAGACGGTGCTGCGCAATGTGGCGCGGCTGAAGGACTATGGCTTCTCCTTTGACCTACAGCTCTTCCCGGGGCAGATGCGCGACGGCGCCACTCTCGTCGGCGAGAACCCGGAGACCGACTTCATCCTCACCCACACCGGCATGCTGGTCGATCGGGAAACGAGGACGGTCGAGGAGTGGGAGGCCGGGCTTCGCGAGATGGCGGGCTTTGACAACTTCTTCGCCAAGCTGTCCGGACTGGGCACCTTCGTTCACCGCAACGATGCTGAGTTGATCGCCTTCATCATGGAGCGGGCGACAGCGATCCTTGGAAGCCGCAGGCTCATGTTCGGCTCGAATTTCCCGATCGAAAAGCTCTGGATAGACTATGCCTCGCTCGTCGCCGCGCATCTCGGGGCAGCGGCGAACCTTTCCACCGAGGATCGCGACAACATCTTCTGGAACACGGCCGGGCGCGTCTACCGCCCGGCGTGACTGCCGGGCATCCGCCGACGCGAAACGCTGCCTATCGATCCCGCAGCAGCCTGATCGCCTCCGGCACGAAGGCCTGGCCCTCGCCGCGTTCGACCAGTCCCTCCAGCGTCCCGGACACGCCTTGGGCGACCAGGTCCGCCGCGCTGAGATCCTCAGCGAGCTGGCGGTAGTAGGACAGGTCCTTCGCCGCATTGGCGATGGAGAAGCGCAACAGAGACGTGTCGCCGCTGACGATGGCGGGCCTCAGCCGCTCCAGCGCGACGCCGCCGCCACCACCCTTGGCCAGGCATTCGACCAGCGCGTCCATCGACACGCCGCCGTTCGCCGCGCAGGCGGCGGCTTCGGCGATCAGCGTCATCGTTCCAAGTGAGACGAAATTGTGGATGAGCTTGAGCTGATGTCCGGTGCCCACCCCGCCCGCTTCAAAGATGTTCTCGGCAAAGGCCGAGAGCAGCGGCTTGACCCTGGCGACGACCGGAGGTTCGCCACCGACGAGCAGGTTCAGTCTCCCCTCCTCCGCCTCCTTCGGCGTGCGGGTCATGGCGGCATCGACGAAATGCGCGCCCTTTTCCGCAACCTTCGCCGCGAGCGACACGGTCGAGGTCGGATTGGCCGTCGAGCAGTCGACCACCACCATGCCCGGCCGCAGCGCCTCCAGCACCCGCCCGCTGCCGAGCAGCACGTCCTCGACCTGCGGGGTGCCAGTCACGCACAGTACGAGGATGTCGCAGGCGCCCGCCAGTTCCGCCGCCGTATCGCACCCTTGCGCACCGGCCTGGTCCAGATCGTCTGTCGGCTGGTTGCCTGGATGGCGCAGGTAGCTGAGGCTCCAGCCCTTCTGCACGATGTTCTTGGCGATGCCGTGGCCCATCAGGCCCACGCCGATCATGCCGACCCGTTCTTCCATCCGCATAGCTCCCGTGCCAGGCATCCGTCCGCTCCCGAGAATGCCGCGCGACCTATGGCGGGGCAAGCCACGCCGAAGCAAGGCCCAGGCCACGCGCCGAATGGGTACAGCGATGTCGTTTGCAGAAGCGCGCACGTTATGACCATCGCCGCTTCGCCGAGAGCCTCGGCGTCACGGTCGGCCCTACTGCTCTTTTGGCCTGCAGGCGCCGCCAGGTTCGCGTATGGTCATCTGGTGGAGTGATCGGCCGCCGTCCCAAAGACTGGCGCCATCGAGAAACGTCTTGGCGCGAGAGGAGAAGCCGACATGGCGGACACGGAGGAAACGGTCGGATTCATCGGTCTTGGGCTGATGGGCCACGGCATGGCGAAGAACGTGGTGGAGAAGGGATTTGCGCTCACCGCCCTCGCCCATCGCAACCGCATGCCGCTCGAGGATCTCGTCGGCCGCGGCGCTCGCGAGGCGGCCACGCCGCAGGAGGTCGCGGAGCGTTCCTCCGTGGTCGTCCTCTGCGTGACGGGCTCGCGCGAGGTCGAGACGATCGTGCGCGGCGAAAAAGGGCTCGCGGCGGGGCTCCGGCCCGGGTCGGTCGTCATCGACTGCTCGACTTCCGATCCGAACTCGACCATCGCGCTGGCCGATTTCCTAGCCGGTCGCGGGGTAGACTACGTCGATGCGCCGCTGTCGCGCACGCCGAAGGAGGCGTGGGAGGGAACGCTCGACACGATGGTCGGCGCCGAGCCCGCCGTGTTCGCCCGGGTCCGGCCGGTCATCGCCACCTGGGCGGCGAAAATCGTCCATGTGGGCGGCATCGGCGACGGGCACAGGATGAAGCTCCTGAACAATTTTGTCTCCCTCGGATATGCGGCCATCTATGCCGAGGCCCTGGTGCTCGCCGAGAAGGTCGGCATCTCGCCGCAGCGTTTCGACGCGGTGATCCGCGGCGGCCGCATGGACTGCGGCTTCTACCAGACCTTCATGGGCTATACGATCGACGGCAACCGCGAGGCGCATCGCTTCACGCTCAGCAATGCCCTCAAGGATCTGACCTATCTGGAATCGATGGCGGATGCGGCGCGCGTCGCCAACCCGCTCGGCGACGCCACCAAGAACGCGTTCGCCATGGCGGTGGCCGGGGGCGGAGCCGGGCCGGAGGACTATGTCCCCCATCTCGTCGACCACGTCGCGCGCCTCAACGGCGCCGGGCCCGGCGGCCTCCCGGGCAAGGGCGACAAGTCCGGCTCCTGACCCGGACGCAGTGGCGATTTGCGTTGATGAAGCGCGGGGACGCCGGCTTCAGACCCATTCCTGCAGGATCGTGTCGCTGGGGTGGATGCAGAAGATCTCCAGCCGCCCGGAGCCGACATTCTCGAACCGATGCGGAACATTGGCCGCCGCGACGACGATGTCGCCGGCACGGGCGCTCGTCTTCCGTTCGCCGATTGTGAATTCGGCCTCGCCGCTCCGGACCGCCCAGGTCTCGGCATAGGGATGCACATGGAGATCGGGGCCGCAGCCCGGCGCGGCGTCGACCAGGAAGAACGAGACTTCGCTGCCATATTCGCGCCCCTCGAACCGGACGGTCCTGCTCTGGCCGGGCGCGGGCTCCTGGTGACGAAGGACATTGAACATCTGCGCCTCCTCTCTTTCGATCAGGAATTTATCTTCCCGCAGAGATATACAAATCTATCTTCCTGTCAAGATATCTCTCTTCGCGCCAAGACATGTTTCCGCTTCGGCCCCGAAGGTGTATGTCCCGGAGAGGTTTCGGACACCGGGGCAGACGATGACGGACGGAAGAAGACAGGACGCGGACCGCGCGAACGAGGACCATGTCGACCGGCTGCGCCGTCAATGGGCGCGCGAATTGCCGGACCTCGACACCGAGCCGATGGCGATCCTCGGCCGGGCGCTGCGGCTGACCAATATGGTACGTCCGAGCATCGAGGCGACGTTTTCCGGCTACGGGCTCGACCGCGGCGAATTCGACGTGATCGCCACGCTGCGCCGCTCCGGCCCGCCCTACCGGCTGACACCGACGGATCTCTACACCTCGCTGATGATCTCCTCCGGCGGACTGACCCATCGTCTGGACCAGCTGGAGAAAGCCGGGCTGGTGCGCCGCGAGAAGTCGCCCGACGACGGACGCAGCTTCCTCGTCATCCTCACCGAGGCCGGCATCGCGCTCGCGGAAAAGGCGTTCCGCACCGACATGGCGAGCGAAACCCGATTCCTGGCGGCCCTCGACGCGCATGAGCGCGAAGCCCTCGCGGATTTGCTGCGCAAGCTGATCGTCCGGATTGAAAACGGCGGAGGCGAGTGACGCAGGAGGTGGCCCGGCCGACGGGCAATGGCGGAGAGGATGGGATTCGAACCCACGAGAAGCTTTTGACCTCTACTCCCTTAGCAGGGGAGCGCCTTCGACCACTCGGCCACCTCTCCGGTGGCTTCCCGATACTGAAAACCCCGGGCACAATCAACAAGGCTTTCCATAAATCGGCAGCCGCGCCCGCAGGCGCTCATTTGCTATAGCGCAGCGTCAGCGAGAAGCGCGCGGTGCCGGCGAACCCCGCAGGCGGCTTCGGATAAGGGGCCGCGCGGCGCACGGTGGCCAGCGCCTCGCCGTCGAGAACCGGGTATCCGGAACTCGACGTGACCCGCGCGGAGGCGAGATTTCCCGACCCACCGATGCTGATCGACACTTTCACCGCGCCCTTCATGCCGCCGCGCGCGGCAGCGTCCGGATAGCGCTTGTAGCGCTGGACGTGGCTGTTGACCTTGCGCCCGTAGGCCTCCTTGTCGCCGGAGGACGCGGCGGCGGATGCGACGGAGCCGGCGCGCGTCGCCTGCTGCGACTTGCCTTTCGCCTTGGCGCCGCCCGGCGGCGAAGCGCCCGCCGCGGCCTTCGGCTTCTTGGGTTTTTCCACCCGCGCGGCAGCGGCCGACCTGGTCTCCGTCTTGCGTGCGGTCGACGCGGGCGGCTTTTCGACTGTCTTTCGCTCGGGTGCCGCCGCGTCCGGCTTCTTCGACGGAGCCGACGCGGCGGGCTTAGGTTCGGCGGCCGGCGGGAAGAGCGGCTGGTCCGGCACGGAAATCGCAGGCAGCATTGATTCCAGCGAGGGGCGGACGGCGAGCACCGGCTCCGGCGCATCCTGCCTCTCGGTCGTCTCTTCCGGCGCGGCTGGCGCGACGGGATCTCCGGCCAGGGGCGGAAGCGGCGAAAAGACAGGCAGAGCCGCCGCGATGTCGATCTCGGGATCGGGCACCGATTCGGCCGACGCGGGAACATCCTCCAGCTCATGCGCGGCGATGTCGGTCAGCGGCGGCAGCGGCTCGAACCGCGGCAGCAAGGCTGGGGCGGCGGGATCGACGGAAAGCGACGTTTCGGCCTGCTCTGTCATCGGCTCCGAGATGTCGGGCCGAGGCTCGGCGGTTCTCGCGCCCGGCTCCGAGCCGTCAACCGGTGCCGCCGCGTCACGGGTCTCGTTGGCGTCGCCGGCAACCGACGCCCCAGCGGCGGGTTCGGGCGCGGACTCGATCACGATCTCGACAGAGATCGCGTCGGTCTCCGCCTCTAATCCCTCATGCGCGACCAGCGCGCCGAACCCTGCGATCGCCGCGGCATGAAGCGTCAGCGAAGCGGCCAGAACGGCAACGTTCCAGCGCCTCCGGGCTGGCGGCACAGCGAGACCATCGCCGGTTTCGGAGGCGTTCGGGAAAGCTCCGGTCAGTGGTGCACGTTCCTTTGCAAGCCACGGAAACTCCTGCGGAAATGCGCCTCCCGCCGCCACCGGCCCGGATGGCAGCGCGACCGGCTCGGGAGCTTCGCTCGCCTGTTCGCTCGCGGAGATCGACGGCCACAGGATCACGGCCGCCTCCCGTCGGACAGCGCCAGAGGGGCCAGCACCAGTTTGCCCGCCTCATAGGCGACATGGGCGGTGACGCCATAGACGGAGCGAAGGAGATCGGCGTCGAGCACCGTCCCCGGCTCGCCGTCCGCCGCCACCCGGCCGCCATCGAGCACGACGACCCGGTCGCACCAACGCGCCGCGAGCGTCAGATCGTGCAGCGAGACGAGCACGCAGCGTCCCTTGGCGGCGACGGCGCGGAACGCCAGCATCATGGAGATCTGGTGCGCCGGGTCGAGGCCCGAGGCCGGCTCGTCCGCGATCAGGAAAGGCGTGTCCTGCGCTACCGCGCGGGCGGCCAGCACCCTCGCCTGCTCGCCGCCGGACAGTTGAGTTGCCGGCCGTTCGGCCAGTCCGTCCACATCGAGCAGGCGCATCGCCTCGGCCGCGATTGCTTCGTCCGCCGCGGAAGGTCTCTGCCCGTAGGCGCGCCACGGTATGCGGCCGAGCATGACCAGTTGCCGGACCGCGAGAGCCCAGCCGACGGTCTTCTCCTGCGGCAGGAAGGCGATCTTGCGGGCGCGCTCGCTCGACGCCAGGCCAGACAGCGCGCGGTCCCCCAGCAGCACATCCGGCGTGTCGAGCAGACCGACCAACGCCCGCATCAGCGTCGACTTGCCGGCGCCGTTGGGGCCGAGCAGGCCGACCACCTCGCCCGGCTGGAGATCGAGCGAAATGCCGTCGAGGACCTTGCGGCCCGAGAGCTCGATCGAGAGGTTCGTAGTCGACAGACGCATCAGAACGCCTCCCGCCGCGTCCGCGCGACGAGCCAGAGGAAGAACGGTGCGCCGATGAGCGCGGTAAGCACGCCGACATTGAGTTCGCGAGCCGGGATGGCGACGCGCACCGCGACGTCGGCAGCGAGAAGCAGTGCTGCGCCCCCGAGCCCGGCCGGCAGGATGAGGCTGCCCGGCATGCGGTCGGTGAGCGGCCGCACCAGATGCGGCATGACCAGGCCGACGAAGCCGATCGCGCCGGCAACGGCCGTCGCCGCGCCCACCATCAACGCCACGCCGCCGACGACGAACAGCCGCGCGCGGCGTAGGTCGATGCCGAGGCTCGCGGCGCTTTCCTCGCCGAGGGTGAGCGCGTCCAATGCCCGGCTCGACGCGAACAGCAAGGCGGCGCCCGCGGCCATCAGCGGCAGCGCGATCACGACATGCACTATCGACCGGTCCTTCAGCGAGCCGAGCAGCCAGAAGATGATCTCGTAGCTGGCGAAGGGATTGGGCGACAGGTTCAGTGCCAGCGACGTCAGCGCGCCGGCGAGACTGGTGAGCGCAACGCCGGAGAGGATGAGCGTCAGCGTCGAGCCGTGGCGCGCCGCGATGCCGAGCAGCAGCAGCACCGAAGCGACCGCGCCGACCAGCGCGCCGGCCGGCAGCGCCAGGATCGAGGCGCCCGCCAGCCCGCTGTAGAACACCGTCACGGCACCCAGCGACGCCGAGGCCGAGACGCCGATGATCCCCGGCTCCGCCAGCGGATTGCGCAGAAAGCCCTGGAGGGCCGCACCCGACGCGCCCAGCGCGAAGCCCACCATCAGGCCGAGCAGCGCGCGCGGCAGCCTGATCTCGCGCAGGATGATCGCCGCCGCCTCGTCGCCGCCGGCAACAAGCGCGCGCAGGCTGTCGATCGGACCGTAGTTCGCAGGCCCGGTCAAAAGGGAGAGCAGGAAGAACACGACGACGCAGGCCGAAAGCCCGAGGATAAGCGAACGGCGGTTCATGGCGCGTACCCGTCCGCCGCCTGGCAGGAGACGACGCGCCGCCGCGCGTCTGCCAGCGCCTTCACCGCTTCGATGACGAAGGGCCCGCCGCAGGAGGCGGAGCCGCGTGGCAGATGGATGCGCAGCGTGCCTTCCCCCAGCGCGCGGATGGCCGGATGGGCGGCGATCAGGTCGGCGAGTGCCGGCGTGTCGGCCAGCGGCTCCGGCAGCACGACGATGTCGGGCCTCTTCTCGACCAGCAGTTCGAGCGGAAACGGCGCCATGCCGACATAGCCGAGTTCCGCGGCGATGTTGCGCAGACCGGCGGCCCGCATCGCCGAATCGACCAGCGAGCCGGCACCCATGGCGATGCCGTTCTGGTCGTAGGCGATCGCCGCCGGGTCGGCGCCGCAGCGCTCGGATTCGATGCGCGACAAATCGCTTTCGAAGGCGGAAGCCATACCTTCGGCTTTGGATTCGGCGCCGAGGATCGCTCCCATGCGCCGGATTTCGCCCGGAATCGTGTCCAGCGTCTGCGAATACTCGAACTCCTCGATCCGGTAGCCGAGGCGGCGCAGCAACGGCGTGGTGTTGTGCAGCGAATAGGCGCCCGTCACCACCACGTCGGGCTTTGCGACCAGCACCTCCTCGGCCAGCCCGCGATTGTGCGGATAGGAGGCCGCGAGTGCCGAATGGAAGGCCAGGCCGGGATCGGACGCGAGTTCCGACACCGAGACAAGCTGGCCGGGCGCCGCCAGCAGCATGGCCAGCTGGTCGGTGCAGACATTGAGCGACATCACGCGGGCAGGCGGCGCGGCAGACGCGGCACCTGCGAACCACACCGCGAAGGCCGCAGCGAGCATACGCGCCGGCAGCCGGAGAAAGGGGCCTGGCAGGTCCTTTCTAGTCCGGCGTGCCGACGCGCATGTCATCAGAAGGTCGCCTTGAAGCCGGCGTAGACTGCCGCGCCCGGTGTGCCGTAGCCTTTGACGAGTTCGTAGTCCTGGTTGAGCAGGTTCTCGCCGCGGAGGTAGACTTCCGTCTTTTCGGTCGGCTTGTAGGCGACCTTCGCATCGAGCAGCAGGTAGTCCTTCAACGCCACAGTTTCGGCGGAACTGCCGGAACCAACGCGATCCGTCACGTTGAGCACGCCGTGCGCGGTCGCCGTGACGCTCCATTTCTCCGCCGGGCGCACCGTCGCCGTCAGCGCGATGTCGTGCTCCGGGATGCGCGGACGCGGCTGGCCGTCCGGCTGGCGGGTGTGCGTGTAGGTATAGGCCCCGCCCAGATCGAGCCAGGGGGTCGCCGCCCAAGTGAGCGACGCCTCGACGCCGTTGCGGTGCGTCACGCCAGGCACCTGGATGTAGGAGAAGGTCGAATAGGAATAGTCGATCAGGTTCTCGGTATCGAGCTGGAAATAGGTCAGGTCGGCAACCAGCCGCCCGTCGAGGAAGCGCTGCTCGACGCCGACGTCGAAGCCAAGGCTCTCCTCCGGCTGAAGGTCCGGATTGCCCGTTCCGAAGGGCGCATAAAGCTCGTAGAGGCTCGGCGCGCGGAAGCCGGTGCCGACGGATGCGTGCAGCTTTGTCGAGGTTTCAGGAAACAGATAGGCGCCGGTGAAGCGGTATGTGCCATAGCCGCCGAACTCGTTGTGCTCGTCGTGCCGGTAGGCCGCGGTCAGTGTCAGATTGTCGATGGGATCGAGCACCAGCTGGCCCCAAACACCGCCGATCGACATCTTTTCGGAAGTGTCCGTGCCGTAATTGTCGGTGACGTCGGCGAACTGGCGCTCGTAGTCGCCGCCGAATTGAAGCGTCGCCCAGTCGGTCGCGTCGAAGGCGCCCTGGTAGTCGACCTTCTGGCGCTGGCCGAGATAGGTGGCGGAGAAGGGGCCGAAGGCGCTAAGGCTGTCGAGTTCGCGGTCGATGTCGAAGATTTGTGCCGACACCGTGTTGCGGAAGCGGCCGTCGAGGAGTTCGAGGTTGAAGCCGACGCGGCCCGCCTTCTGGGTCGAGCGGCTGACGTTGTTGGTATTGTCGGTCGCGTCGTAGTCTGGAGGAGTCGTGCCGCTGTCGTCGTAGTCCGCGTCGGACTTGATGAAGAGCGCGGAGCCGAAGACCGAGAACTGCTCGGAGAGGCGTTTTTCGCCGGCGAAGGTCGCCGTGACGTTGCTATAGGCGTCGCTCTCGAGCGATGTCGTATCCGCATCCACGGCCGATGAGCCATTCACTTTGCCGGCCGAAATCCCGTCGGTCGAAAGCCCGTAGAGGCCGATGGCGGCCTTGCCCGTGTCGTCGGCGCCGCTCAGCGTGTAGCCGCCACGAACGGTTCCGAACGAGCCGCCCTCGATCATCACGTCGTGATGGATGCCGGGCTCGATGTCGCCGAGTGTCGAGATGCCGATGACGCCGGCCACCGCGTCGGAGCCGTAGAGCGTGCTCTGCGAGCCTTTCAGAACCTCGATCGCCGTGACCCCGCCGGACAGCAGATGCTGGTAGGAGGTCTGCACCTGGGTCGAGGTCGGATCGGAGATGTCAATACCGTTGAACAGCGTCTTGACGTATTTCTTGTCGGCGCCGCGAACCGAGACGCTGGCCTCCTGACCGGCACCACCGGGCGAGGCAACGTGGACGCCGGGAACCAGTGTGAGATAGTCGAGGACAGTCGGCTTCTTCTGCTTCTCGATGTCTTCCTTGGTGACCTTCTCGACCTTCGAACCGGTCTTGGCCTTGTCGCCGGGTGCCCGGTTCGGCGTCACGACGATCTCGCCGATGTCGATCTCCTGCGCGCCGGCTTGCTCGATGCCGGCGAGGAGAACGGCCGCGAGCGCGCTCTGCGCCGCCAGCACGAATGCCGTTTTTCTATAGATCTTCATATCATAACCCCCACCGGACCGCGCCGGAATAGACTGCGTTTGCGCTGGTGGGGTCTTGTCGATTCCCGTGCCAGCGATGACGAATGTCACCGCTGTTCGAGACAGCCCCGGAAGCTCCCCGCATCCGGAAGGTGACGTCGCAGGCAGGTCTCCTGGCTCACGGCTCAGCGGCACATCCGCCTTCCCGGGCATTGCGCCCAGTGGCTTGTTGGATGCGCCTCACCGCTCACAGTTGCGGGGGCAGCTACGGACTGGGGACAGATCCCGCTCCGTATTCCCTTTTCATCCACGTCCCGAAAAACGCGGAAACCTTCGACAGGAGTGTCGTAACAATCCGGCCTTGTTCGGTCAATCGGGCGATGCCACGTCAGCAATTATGGCGGACATGCATACGCATGGCATGCCGATTGCTGATTCCCCAGTGATTCGAGACTGTTCGGTCCCGCTGGCAATGCGCAAAAAGTGCGCGCGGTGAGCCGAAACCGGATGCAGCGCGACCGCAACCGCGCCAATTGCACAATTCGCGGTCAGACGAACGTCACATTTCCGCAACAGGCCCGCCGCAACCGGCCCGGATTACGGCGAAATCGCGTCGTTTCTGTTGAACTGGCAAAGGAAGTCCCGCACAAATCGGACAAGGGGTGCGCGGCAATCGACCGCTGGCGCTTTCGGGACATTCTAAACGGAGAGCATAATATGAACATCAGGGGCCTTCTTCTCGGCTCGGCGGCTGCCCTCGCAGCTGCGACCGGTGCAAACGCTGCGGACGCCGTCATGGCGCCGGAGCCGGAGCCGGTGGAATACGTTCGCGTTTGCGACGCCTACGGCGCAGGCTTCTTCTACATCCCCGGCACCGAGACCTGCCTGCAGATCTCCGGCTACGTCTGGTACCAGATCGGCGCGACCAGCGAAGACCTCGGCGATACGACCAACTATTGGTTCTTCGCGCCGGATGGCTGGAACAAGAGCGTCCGTGCCCGTGTCAACTTCGACGCGCGTTCCGAGACCGAGTGGGGCACGCTGCGCTCCTACATCCGCTTCCAGGCGGACTGGAATGGGAATAACTTCGATGGCCCGGTCACCGCTGATCAGGCCTATATCGAACTCGGCGGCCTGCGCATGGGCTACACCGAATCCGCGTGGGCCGAGACGGTCAACGGCATTTCGAGCTACGGTTCGCATACCTGGGGTGGCCTCTACTACGGCTATCAGCAGCGCGCCCTGATCCAGTACAACTTCTCGTCGAACGGCTTCTTCGGCACGCTCTCTCTCGAAGACGACGCGCTCGCCGGCGAAGGCTACCTGCCGGACGTGGTTGGCCTGGTTGGATACGGTGCCGACTGGGGTGCGGTTTGGGTTCGGGCCGCATTCGACGAAGACCGTACATATCTCGGCATCACGCCAGCGGGCGAAGTCGGCGATAGCGGATTTGCAGCATCGATCGGCACGCAGATCAATATCCCGAACATGGCCGGCTCGTCGTTCCGCCTGATCGCCTACTATGCCGATAGCGACAACGCGTTCGGTTCGGGCAGCACATGGACCAGCTATGCCACGATGGGCAATGCTGAATGGTCAGTGCTCGCTTCGGTCTACTTCCAGTTTACCGAGACGTTCGGTGCTTCGGTGGGTGTGCAGTATTTCAACGACTTCTATTTCGCCGGTTCCGACGTGGGCACGGGTGTCGATGGCTGGTCCGGCGACCTCGGCCTCGTCTGGACGCCAATCACGAACTTCGAGGTTCGCACGGAGCTGAACTACGACGACAACGAAGTGCAGGACGGCACGGTCTCCGGCTACCTGCGCTTTACGCGCTTCTTCTGATCTTTCGATCAGATCGCTTCTCAAAGACCCGGCGGGCAACCGCCGGGTCTTTTGCTGTCTGGACCAAGCGAGCAGGATTGCAGGCGGCGATCGAGAGACAATAGTCTCGGACTGCCAAGGAGCCCACCATGACCGCCCTGCCCTTTACCCGCAAAGACATCACGCTCGCCAACTGGCGCGAGCCCCCTTTCCACACATGGTCCTTCGCCAATGTCAGCGAGTTCGTTCCGACGGCGATTGTTTCCACCGGCGATGAGTCCGCCGGCGCCGGTCCGGGGATAGGACGCCTCGATGGAATGATCCTGACGAGACCGGACGGCACAGGGGTTTCCGCGCTAGACCATCTCGCGCTGTCCCACGGAGACTGCTTCGTCGCGATGCGCGACGGAAACATCCTCGCCGAGTGGAACGCCCCGCACGGCTCGACGGTCCGGCCGCACCTGATCTTCTCGATCTCGAAATCCGTGACCGGCATGCTCGCCGGCATCGCCGTCGGCGACGGCAAGCTCGATCCCGCGGCGCTCGTGTCGCGCTATGTCGACGTTCCGGCCGGCTCCGCCTACGAGACCGCCACGGTGCGCGATCTTCTCGACATGACGGTCAGCCTCGATTTCGTCGAGGACTACCTCGATCACGAAGGCGATTTCGACCGCTACCGGCGCTCGATGCTGTGGAATCCGGAACGAACGGGCACGAAACCCGAATCGATGGAGGCGGTGCTCGTTTCGCTGCCGCGCCTGCCCGGGCCGCACGGCAAGGTGTTCGCCTATGCTTCTCCCAACACCGACATGCTCGGCATCGTCATCGAACGTGCCACCGGCATTCGCCTACATGATTATCTTAGCGACCGGCTCTGGCATCCGATGGGCGCGCGCGGCCCGGCTTATGTCTCGGTCGACCGGGTGGGCGCTGCGCGCGCCGCAGGCGGCATCTGCGTAACGGCGCGCGATCTCGCCCGGCTCGGCCAACTCGTGCTCGACGGCGGCCGGCGCGGCGGACGCCAGATCATTCCGGCGGACTGGGTCGACGACATGCGCAGGAACGGCGACCGGCAGGCCTGGATAGACGGCAATTTCGCCACGTCCTTCCCGCACGGGCGCTACCGCTCGTGCTGGTACCAGATCGGCAGCGAGCGCGATCACTTCGCCGGCGAGGGCATCCACGGCCAGCGGCTTCTCGTCGATCCCCTTTCGCGCGTCGTGATCGTCAAGTTCTCGACCGTTCCGCTGCCGAGCGACGAGGCAGCCACGATGCTCGATTTCGAGATGCTGTCCCAGATCGCAGCCGCCTTGTGATCGGCCGTCTACAATTTTTGCTATCCGCTCGACGACCTGAAAAGCCCGGCATGTCCGGGTCTTTCCCTTTTGGGGCGATTGTTGCGGACGCGCGAATTCTCTAAGGAAGTCCCGCCCGCAACCGAGCCGCCGCCATGACCCGCCCCCGCCTCACCGCCCTTGCCGCTACGCTGCCCGCAACGGTCCCTTTCGTCGGACCTGAGACGCAGGAGCGTCAGCGCGGCCGGCCGTTCCGCGCCCGCATCGGCGCCAACGAGAACGGCTTCGGCGCTTCGCCGAGCGTCGCCGCCGCGATGACCGCGGCAGCGCCGGATATGTGGAAATACTGCGATCCGGAAAACTTCGACCTTCGCCGTCTCGTGGCCGCCCATCACGGCGTCGCGCCGGAAAACATCGCGATCGGCGAAGGCATTGACGGGCTGCTCGGCCTGATCGTGAGGCTCTTCGTCGAACCGGGACAGCCGGTCGTCACCTCGCTCGGCGCCTACCCCACCTTCAACTACCATGTCGCCGGTTTCGGCGGCCGGCTTGTCACCGCGCCCTATCGTGACGACCGCGAGGACATCGAGGCCCTGCTCGACGCCGTGAAACGGGAGAACGCGCCACTCGTCTATCTCGCCAATCCCGACAATCCGATGGGCACGTGGTGGGAGGGCAACGAGCTCCAGGGCTTCATCGACGCACTGCCCGAGACGACGCTGCTCGTGCTGGACGAGGCCTATACCGAGATGGCACCCGCCTCGACGCGCCCTCCCCTCGACGTCGCCCGGCCTAACGTGCTGCGCATGCGCACATTCTCCAAGGCCTACGGCCTTGCCGGCATGCGTTGCGGCTATGCGATCGGCGAGACTGAGACGATCCGCGCCTTCGACAAGGTGCGCAATCATTTCGGCATGAGCCGGATGACGCAGGTCGCGGCCGCCGCCGCGATCCAGGATCAGGACTGGCTTGGACAGGTGCTCGGCCGTATTGCCGACGGCCGGGGCCGCATCAAGGCGATCGCCGCCGACAACGGTCTTGCCGCTCTCCCCTCCGCGACCAACTTCGTCACCATCGACTGCGGCGCGGACGGCGCCTACGCCATGAAGGTCATGCAGTCGCTCATCGCCCGCGACGTCTTCGTGCGCAAGCCAATGGCGCCCGGACTCGACCGCTGCATCCGCGTCAGCACCGGGCCGGCGCCGGAACTCGCGATCTTCGCCGAGGAACTGCCCGGCGCGCTCGCCGCTGCGCGCGGCAACTGACCCGGTCAGGTCGCGACGCGCACCAGGAGCTTGCCGAAGTTCTTCCCCTCCAGCAGGCCGATGAAGGCGTCGGGAGCGTTTTCCAATCCGTCGACGATGTCCTCGCGGTAGCGCACCTTGCCTTCGGAAATCCAGCCGGCCATGTCGCGGTAGAAGGCCGGACGCTGATCGAGAAACTCGCGCTGGATGAAGCCGCGGATGGTGAGGCTGCGGGTCAGCACCTGACGCATGACAGTGGGCAAGCGATCCGTGCCCGAATGCTCAGTCACATTGTATTGCGCGATGAGGCCGCAGACCGGCACGCGCGCGAACTCGTTCAGCAGCGGAAAGACCGCGTCCCAGACATGGCCGCCGACATTCTCGAAATAGACGTCGATGCCGCTCGGGCACGCGGCCTCGAGTTCCGAGGCAAAATCGGGCGAGCGATGGTCCACAACCGCGTCGAAGCCGAGTTCGTCGCGCACGAAGGCGCATTTTTCCGGCCCACCGGCGATGCCGACGGCGCGCGCGCCCTTGATCCGCGCTATCTGGCCGACGACGGACCCGACAGCCCCGCTCGCCGCCGCCACCACGACCGTCTCGCCCGCCTTCGGGCGGCCGATCGTCAACAGGCCCGCATAGGCGGTGAAGCCCGGCATGCCCAGCACGCCGAGCGCGGTTGAGACCGGCGCGGCGGATGGATCCAGCTTGCGCAATCCCGCTCCGTCCGAGATAGCGAAGCTCTGCCAGCCGGAATGGGCGAGTACAATATCCCCGACGTCGAACCTGTCGTTGCGGCTCTCGGCCACCCGCGCGACGGTGCCGCCTTCCATCACGGCGCCGATCTCCACCGGCTTGGCGTAGGACTTCGCATCGTTCATGCGGCCGCGCATGTAGGGGTCGAGCGAAAGAAAGAGGGTTTCCAGCAGAACCTCGCCATCACGCAGGGCCGGGACTTTGACCGTCTCGATGCGAAAGTCCGTGGGCTTCGGCCGGCCCTGCGGCCGTGATGCGAGGACGATCCGGGTGTTGGTGGGCATCGCGCTTCCTCCGTCTGTCGCGGTTCCGGCCCTTGAGCGGCGCTCCGGGCTGGGGACTACGCTTCACATGCTCCAGACAGGCCTGAAAGGCCAGTCCGGCCGGTCAGCTTCACATCCATGCAAGGCGCGCCGTGCCGAAAGGATATTGCGGACAAGGGTGATGACACGCCGAATGTGGCAACGAGCATCTTGAATTAAATGAACGGTCGTGTTATTATTTTCTGATTTGGAGGAGAGTATGGCACGCACCACGGGCTCCGACGGCGAACGCACCGAGGCGGCGATCCGCGAGGCGGCGCTGAAGCTGATCGCACGCCACGGCTACGAGGCGATGTCGATGCGACAGCTCGGCGAGGAGGTTGGCGTGCAGGCGGCGGCCCTCTACCGCTACTTCCCGAACAAGGAAGAGCTGCTGTTTACCCTCCTGCGCGACCATATGGATGGGCTGATCGCGTCCTGGGATGTGGCGCGACCCGCCGCCCGCGACCCGCTCGGCAGCCTGTCGGCCTTCGTTCGCAACCATATCGGGTTCCACGTCGCGCGACGTCATTCCACGCACGTCTCGAACCTCGAACTGCGCAGCCTGTCGCCCGCGAAGCTCACCGCCATTCTCAGGATGCGCAACACCTACGAGAAGGACCTGCGCCAGATCCTGCGCGACGGCGCCGAGACCGGTGCCTTCGCTATCGACGATGTCGGGCTGACCGCGATGGCGATCATCCAGATGATCACCGGCGTGATCGTCTGGTTCCGTCCCGACGAGCGGCTCTCGGTGGAAGAGGTCGCGGAAACCTATCACGCGATGACGATGCGGCTGGTCGGTGCGGCGGAGGCGCCCGCCGACACCACGCCGCTGCATCGGCGCGCAACCACGCAAAGCTAGGGAGGCACCATGTATAACAACACGCTCAATTTCGGTCACGGCGACGACATCGACGCACTGCGCGACATGGTTCGCGGCTTCGCGCAGGAGCGCATCGCGCCGATCGCCGCCGACATCGACCGTTCCAACGAATTCCCAGCTCATCTATGGCAGGAACTCGGCGCGCTCGGCCTGCTCGGCATTACCGCCGAGCCGGACTTCGGCGGCTCGGGCATGGGCTACCTGGCCCAGGTCGTGGCGGTGGAGGAAATCTCCCGCGCCTCGGCCTCGGTCGGCCTGTCTTACGGTGCGCATTCAAACCTCTGCGTCAACCAGATCAGCCGCTGGGGCACGCCCGAACAGAAGGCGCGGTTCCTCCCCGCACTGTGTTCCGGCGAGAAGGTCGGCGCGCTCGCCATGTCGGAATCTGGCTCGGGTTCGGACGTCGTCTCGATGCGGCTCCGGGCCGAGAAAAAGAACGACCGCTACGTGCTGAACGGCTCAAAGATGTGGATCACCAACGGTCCGGATGCCGGCACGCTCGTCGTCTACGCGAAGACAGATCCGGAACGGCATTCGCGCGGCATCACCGCCTTCGTTCTCGATACCTCCACCCCCGGATTCTCGGTCGCTCAGAAGCTCGACAAGCTCGGCATGCGCGGCTCCAACACGGGCGAGCTCGTGTTCGAGGACGTCGAGGTTCCGTTCGAAAACGTGCTGCACGAGGAGGGTCGCGGCGTCGAGGTGCTGATGAGTGGCCTCGATTACGAGCGCGTGGTGCTCGCCGCCGGCCCGGTCGGCATCATGGCCGCCTGCATGGATGTGGTGGTTCCCTATGTCCACGAACGCAAGCAGTTCGGACAACCTATCGGCGAGTTCCAGCTCGTGCAGGGCAAGCTCGCTGACATGTATGCGACAATGAATGCGGCCAGAGCCTATGTCTACGCCGTCGCCCAGGCCTGCGACCGCGGCCAGACAACCCGCAAGGACTCCGCCGGCTGCGTGCTCTACGCCGCGGAAAAAGCCACACTGGTCGCGCTCGACGCGATACAGCTTCTCGGCGGCAACGGCTATGTGAACGACTACCCGACGGGCCGCCTGCTGCGCGACGCCAAGCTCTACGAGATCGGCGCGGGAACGAGCGAAATCCGGCGCTGGCTGATCGGAAGGGAGATCATGGGGGAAGGGTGACCCGCGCGACGTTTCCGCCGCGCGGGGGATCCTCACAGCGCCACGCCCCTCGCCTGCGCCCAGCGGTCGAGGACCTTTCGCTCGTCCGCCGTCGCCAGCCGGTTGGCGAAGCCGCGGATCTGCACGGCCCGGTCGTAGCGGTCGAGCTCGATCGTCAGCAGCCGCGACACGTCCTTGCCGCTGCGGTGCCTGAGCGACCAGATCGAGGCGTGGCCGGCGATGCACTTGCCGGCATAGGACCACACGCAGTGATGCATCGCGCGCGTTTCGGCCACGAGATCCTCGGCGCTCGTCAACTGCGCCACCACGAACTCCTCACGCCGCGCCTTCGCCTCCTTGCCCGGCGGCTGCCAGTTCCAGTCCTGGAGACGCGAACCCGACCACCGCGCCTCGCGCATAGCCTTCTCGTCGGCGAAGCGCCGCCGCATCGCGTCGATCCGCGCGATCGCCGCCACGTCGCGATGCCACTCGGCCGACATGCGCCGCAGCGAGCCGAGCGTCCGCCCCTTCAGGCTGAAGCCGCGGTTCCGCTGCCTGGCCGCGGCGAGATAGTCGCAGAGATCGTCGATCTCCTCGACCGTCGCCGGGTTGGCGCAGAAGAAGCGCGCCGCTTCGCGCCAGAAGCCGAGTTCGGCCCGCGGCGTGCGCGCGATCTTCGACCTGGCGATCCGCGACGCGATGGCCGGGTCGTCCGTCGTGGAGCGGGCGATGGCCAGCCAGAACGCCTGTTCGAAGGACAGGTCGCCCGAGGCGTTGAGGAAGGCATGCACCTCCTTGCGCGTCATCCACTGCGATGCGCCGGCCTTGTAGAGCGACTCGCCCTTTGCCGCCGCCACATACCAGCGCTTGCGCAGCATCGTCTCGTCCGCCTCGATCCCGCCGGGGTCGAGCCAGATCCGCTCGAGATGCGCCGGCACGGCATAGCGCGCGAAGAGGTGGCGCGCCGCGGCGAGCCGCAGCCGGCCGGGGTCGCGCGTCTTCAGCTTCGGTCGCCACTCATGCGCGGGCCGGACAATGGCGTCGAACAGGCCGGCTTTGGCCTCCTTCAGCGCATTTTCGAAATCGGGCGCGGGACGCGGAGCCGCAAAGACGCGACGCAGAGTCGCCTCATAGGCTGCGTTACGCTGGCGCTCGGCCTCCTGCCGGCGCTTCATCATGGAGCGTGCCATGGTCGTTCATCCTGGAAAGGGGTCTGTCTGCCGGTCGCAATGCGAGCGCCGGCGCGGAACGCGTGGCTCTCGGATTGACGGTCATGACAGTCTCCTCTTGGACGAACGGGTGCTTCCCCAGCGGAAGCGCGGAGCGGTCAGCTAAAGGCCGATCGGGGCGGGATTGTGGCCGGCCCGTCTTCCCCCTACCCCGCGCATGCTCACGCTGATAAACCCGTCACGAAGCCACGAAGGCCACAGGGAGCGCCCTCCATCCATGCCCGTCATCCAGTCCCAGATTTCCCCCTCCTCCGACGCCTTCCGTGCCAATGCCGAGAAGATGCGCGGGCTCGTCGCCGACATCGCGGCCAAAGCCGCAATCGTCGAGCGTGGCGGCCCGGAGGACCAGCGCGAGCGCCATGTCTCGCGCGGAAAGCTTTTGCCGCGCGACCGCCTCGCCCAGTTGCTCGATACAGCCGCGCCTTTTCTCGAGATCGGCCAGTTCGCGGCCTGGGACATGTATGGCGGCGACATCGCGTCGGCGGGCATGATCGCCGGTATCGGCCGGATCGAGGGCCGCGAATGCATGGTCGTGGTCAACGACGCCACCGTGAAGGGAGGCACCTATTATCCGTTGACGGTCAAGAAGCACCTGCGCGCGCAGGAGATCGCGCGCGAGAACAACCTCCCCTGCGTCTACCTGGTCGATTCCGGCGGTGCCAACCTGCCCAACCAGGATGAGGTCTTTCCCGACCGCGAACATTTCGGCCGCATCTTCTTCAATCAGGCCAACCTGTCGGCCGCGGGCATCCCGCAGATTGCCTGCGTCATGGGCTCCTGCACCGCAGGCGGCGCCTATGTGCCGGCTATGTCCGACGAGACGATCATGGTGCGCAACCAGGCCACCATCTTCCTCGGCGGCCCGCCGCTGGTGAAGGCCGCCACAGGCGAGGAAGTCTCCGCCGAGGATCTGGGAGGTGCCGAGGTCCACACCCGCCAGTCGGGCGTGGCGGACCATTACGCCATGAACGACGCGCATGCACTGGCCATCACCCGGCGGATCGTGAAAAACCTCAACCGTACCAAGCGCCTGCAGCTCGAGACCGAGCCGTCGCGGCCGCCGCTCTTCGATCCATCAGAAATCCACGGCATCGTGCCGCAGGACACGCGCCAGCCCTACGACGTCCGCGAGATCATCGCCCGCATCGTCGACGGGTCCGAACTCGACGAGTTCAAGGCGAACTACGGCATGACGCTGGTCACCGGCTTTGCGCGCCTGCACGGGCTGCCCGTCGGCATCATCGCCAACAATGGCGTGCTGTTTTCCGAAAGCGCGCTCAAGGGCGCGCATTTCATCGAGCTGTGCACGCAGCGCAAGATCCCGCTGATCTTCCTGCAGAACATCACCGGCTTCATGGTCGGACGAAAATACGAGGCCGGCGGCATCGCCAAGGACGGCGCCAAGTTGGTCACCGCTGTCGCCACCGCGCGCGTGCCGAAAGTCACGGTCATCATCGGCGGCTCGTTCGGCGCGGGCAATTACGGCATGTGCGGCCGGGCCTATTCGCCCCGCTTTCTGTGGATGTGGCCCAACGCCCGCATCTCGGTGATGGGCGGCGAGCAGGCCGCGACCGTGCTCGCGCTGGTCAAGCGCGAGGGCATCGAGCGGAAGGGCGGTGCCTGGAGCGCGTCAGAGGAAGCCGCCTTCCGCGCGCCGATCCTGGAGAAATACGAAAAGGAAGGCCACCCGCTCTACTCCTCCGCGCGGCTGTGGGACGACGGCATCATCGACCCGGCCCGCACCCGCGAAGTTCTTGCGCTGTCGCTGAGCGCGGCGCTGAACGCCGAGGTGGAGGAGACCAAGGTCGGGGTTTGGAGGATGTGACGTTTTCCCGGAGATGTGAGAACCAATGCCCCAACACCGCATCTATTCGATGAGCTTCGCCAAGGTCTACCCGCATTACGTCGCCAAGGTCGAGAAGAAGGGACGCACGAAGGCTGAGGTCGGCGAGATCATTCTCTGGCTGACAGGCTATGGCCCAACCGACCTCGCAACCATCCTGGACGACAAGACGGACTTCGAGACCTTCTTCGCCAAGGCCCCTCGCCTCAATCCGGCCCGCGCGACGATCAAGGGCCTGATCTGCGGCATCCGCGTCGAGGAGATCGAGGAACCGCTGATGCGCGAGATCCGCTATCTCGACAAGCTCATCGACGAACTGGCGAAGGGCAAGGCGATGGAGAAGATCCTGCGCACCGGGTGATCGCGCTACGTCGCGTTGGCCAGCACCACGGTTTGCTCGCCACATTCGCAGGTCGGTCCGGTATTTCCTCGCTTCTGCCTTTCCATTGCCGTAAGAGCGGCGATGGAAAAAGATCAATTCGACACACCCATCACCGTCAAGGTCGACGCAACGAGTGCACTTCTCACGCTGCGAACCGCCCGCGACACATCGGATTTCCTCCTCAACCGATGGCCCGGCAAGCGCACCGATAAGCATCGGGCAGCGCTGCAGGCCTGTTCGGACGTCCAGAATGCGGGCAAGCCCGCCATGGCCGCGCGACGCGCCTTCGTCGCGGCTGCCCGCGAAGCCGGCGTCTTCACCGACCAAAAAGCCATGGCCGCGACAGGCTAGCGGTTCGATTCCGGCAATTGCATGCGCGATACGCAGGCAGATGTCGGAATCGAAAAGCTCACCGGCAAGCATATGATTCCAGTGGACCTTTGAATTCGACATTCGCATATTTGACGTGATGTCGAATGGGATGCGGACGTCGAGTTCGCTCCGCTAGTCTTCGGATTCCACCGACGAATCGACCTTCGTTTCGGCATCAGCCTTATCGACGGCTCGCTCCTTCGCGGCCGCTTTCGCGGCGAGCTTCTCGGCCTTCTTCTTCGCCTTGGCGCGATCCCGGTCCTGGCGTTCCTGATTGTAGTTTGGCGGTCTCGCCATATCTCGATCTCCTTGAGTGAACCCTGCCTATTGCGATCAAGCGCGCAAAGCAACCTGCGCGGGCCGGGACACTCGTGGACACAGAACGGCTCGCCTCGGGCCGGACGGCCGAGCGCCGCGGGCGACCGGCCAAAAAACCCTCATGTCTCGCCCGCAGGCTTGCGCGTGCGCCACAGCGAGTAGCCGACGCCGGCGGCGAGGATCGCGAAGGTGACGCCGAGCGACCATTCCGGCGGGAACTTTGTCCAGCCGAAGAGGTCCGCGACGAAGATCTTCGACCCGATGAAGACGAGCAGGACCGCCAGAGCCTGCTTCAGATAGGCGAAGCGATGGATAATCGCAGCGAGCGCGAAATAGAGCGCACGCAGCCCGAGAATGGCGAAGATGTTCGACGTATAGACGATGAACGGGTCTGTCGTGATCGCGAAGATGGCGGGTACCGAATCCACCGCGAAGATCACGTCCGCGACTTCGATCATCACCAGCGCCAGAAGGAGCGGCGTGGCGAAGATCGCCATCTTCCCCGAGGCGGTACGCTGCCGGACGAAGAAGGCTTCGCCATGCAGCCGGTCCGTGACGTTGAAGCGCTTGCGGATGAACCGCAGCAGGGGATTGTGCGACAGGTCGATCTCCTGGTCTCCCCACCACAGCATCTTTACGCCGGTAAGGATCAGGAAGGCCGCGAACAGATAGAGCACCCAGCCATACTGGGCGACGAGGGTCGCCCCGAGCCCGATCATGATGGCGCGTAGTACGATTACCCCGAGAATGCCCCAAAACAGGACCCGATGCTGGTATTGCCGCGGCACTGCGAAGAAGGCGAAAATCATCGCGATGACGAAGATGTTGTCCATCGCGAGGCTTTTCTCGACGACGAAGCCCGTCAGATACTCGATCCCTGCCTGTTGGCCGATCTGCCACCAGACATAGCCGCCGAAGGCAAGGCCAACGGCGATGTAGAAGGAGGAAAGCGCGAGGCTTTCGCCGACCCCGATCTCGCGCGAACCGCGATGAAATATGCCAAGGTCGAGTGCGAGCAGCACGACGACGAGGCTCATGAAGCCGAGCCACATCCACAGCGGCTGGCCCAGAAAATCGAAAAGCAGGAATTCCATGTTTTCCCCTTTGTCCTGAAGGGAAAACCCGAGCGGCCACGCTATGCGCATCCATTTGCGCCAGACCCAGCATCGAGTTCACCCGATGCGGTCCGACATCACGAGGACATCTCGTCAGAGGGGCCCGGTCCGCGCGACGCTAGATGGGTGGCTCCCGCTGGTCCGTCAAGGGGAGGGGCGCGTGCGACGAGGGGTGCAGCTAGCGACAACCTGCCCTTTCCTAGCTACGATCCAAATATGACCTTCGCCGTCTTTCTCCACCGGTCCGACTCCATCTACAGTGATGTCCCCGCTGAACGATACCAGTTCCCACCTCAATACCTCCGACGCGTCGAAGCCGCCGTTGGAGACTGGATCATCTATTTGGAGCCATCCAAGGTGCGGGAGACGCGCGGCTATTTCGCAGTCGCCAAGGTACAAGAAGTCATTGCCGATCCTGATACGCCGGGCATGTATCTTGCCCTCATCGAGCCGGGTACCTATCTCGATTTCTCCAACCCGGTCCCGTTTAGCGGCCCCGACGGCATCATCGAGCACGGTGTGCTGAATGAGCAGGGCCGCATTTCCGGCCGTGCGCAGTCGGCGGTCCGGCCGATATCTCCGTCCGACTTCCATCGCATCGTGACGGCGGGTTTGGACGAATCCGACACGCTGCTTCCCCGCGTCGACGGGCCGCAGCCCGGCGGCTTCGCGGAGGACCAGATACCCTTCGTCTATGAGCAGGAGCGCGAGCGCGTCAGCCAATTGACCTCGCGCGTCCTGCGCGATCGCGTCTTCCGCCGCATCGTGCTACGCGCTTACGACCAGCGCTGCGCCGTCACCGGGCTGAAGCTGATCAATGGCGGCGGGCGTGCCGAGGTCGCGGCGGCGCATATCCGCCCCGTCGAGGCGAAGGGGCCCGACATCCTTACCAACGGCATCGCGTTGTCGGGCACCGCGCACTGGATGTTCGACCGAGGATTAATAGGCCTCGCAGACGATCTCGAAATCCTCGTCTCGCGGCGGGTCAACGACCAAGAAGGCGTGCGCGGCATGATCAACCGCTCCGGCCGCGCACTCTGCCCAACGCGCCTCTCCGAACGCCCCCACCCGCACTTCCTCGCCTGGCATCGCGAGAACTGCTTCAAAGCGTGAACTCATTGCTCTTGACTGTCTCTCAAATGCGATACATAGTCCATTCATGAACGCGCGCACCTCCATGCTCCACGTCCGCATCGACGACGAAACGAAAGACCAGGCGACCGAGGCCCTCAACGCGATGGGGCTTTCGGTGTCCGACGCGGTGCGGCTGTTCCTGAAGCGCGTCGTGGCCGACCAGGCTTTTCCCTTTGAACTCAGGGTCCCCAATGCTCGCACTCGCGCCGCGATGGCCGAAGCCGACGAGATCGCGGCCGGCGGCAAAGCGCGGTTCGAGACCGGCGACGAGTTGATGGCCAACCTTGAAAAGACCGGCTGAGACCAGACGCGCTCCCGCGCCGCGTCGGGCGGATTATACGAAGCAGTTCCTCAAGGACTGGGAAACGCTCGCGCGCTCCGGCCGCTACGACATGCATCGTCTCAAACAAGCGATGCTGCTCATCATTGCCAATGACGGTCCCCTCGGTGCGGAATGGCTCGATCACCAACTGAAGGGCGACTGGGATGGACACCGCGAATGCCATATCGGAGGCGACTTTCTGCTGGCCTACAAGATCGACGACAACGGCAAGGTCGGTCAGGTGATCTTCGTTCGCGCGGGCACGCATGCGGATCTGTTCTCGGAGTGAAGCACTGCCTCGCGCCGAAAGGCGTTCCAGCCATACGCCGGCGAATAATAGCCGTCCTTGCGTGCGCCGGTCTTGCATCGCCGCACTCCCTTCATACGTTAAGGCACTACAATCCACGCATCCGGACCGCCGCCATGCCCTCCATCCGTCCTTCCGTCGTGGCGCTGCGCGCCCGCGTTCCCGACGATGCCTTCACCGCCGAAGCGCTCGGCACCGAGCGCGAGGGCTCGGGCGTCGTCATCAACGATGACGGGCTGGTGCTCACCATCGGCTACCTGATCACCGAGGCCGAGGAGGTCTGGATCACGCGCCATGACGGGCGCGTCGTGCCGGGCCATGCGCTCGCCATCGACCAAGAGAGCGGTTTCGGCCTGGTCAAGGCGCTGGGTTCGCTCGACTTGCCGCCGCTGCCGCTCGGCAACTCCGACAGCGCCAAGGTCGGAACCAAGATCACGCTTGCGGACGGCATCGGCCAGGCGGTCGAGGGCGAGATCGTCGCCCGGCAGGAGTTCGCCGGCTACTGGGAATACCTGCTCGACAGCGCGATCTTCACCGCGCCGGCGCATCCGTCCTGGGGCGGCGCGGCCCTCGTCGGCGAGGACGGACGCCTCGTCGGCGTCGGCTCGCTCAGGCTTGAGATGATGCAGGATGGCGAGGTTGGCGCCATCAACATGTCGGTGCCGATCGATCTCCTCAAGCCCGTCCTCGACGACCTCGTGCGGCGCGGCAAGACGCCGTCCCCGCCGCGCCCCTGGCTCGGCGCCTATGCGGCCGAGCGCAACGGCGCCGTCGTTGTGATAAGCGTGGCCGATGGAGGTCCGGCGGCGGCGGCCGGCCTTCGCAGTGGCGACGTCATCGCCGAACTGCGCGACAAGGAGGTGAACGGTCTTGCCGACTTCTACCGCACACTCTGGTCGAGCGGCCCGGTCGGCACCGAACTGCCGCTGCGCATCGTTCGTGGCGGTCGCGAAAACTGGGTGCGGGTGAGATCGGCCGACCGCGCGGCGCTTTTGCGGCAAGGACGCGGCGCGGCGCGGCAGTGACGCCGCAGCCACTTGCCCGCCCGCGTCCGTTTCGGAGCGGAGGGCGGTTGCCAATCGAGCCCGCACGTGAGACACCCGGTGCGATTCATTCGCCCGGACCTCCCTCACCGGCGCTGACACATGTCGACAGCCCGGCCCCGCGCGTTCACGCGCCGCCTTTGGAGTCCTGATGAACGTCCATATCTCGCCGTCCCCTACCGCACTGCCCGTCCGTGCTGCCGCAAAATCCTGGCTCAAGGTGTTGAGCCGCTACCGCCAGCCCGACCGGCGGCGCAGTGTCATAGAGCTGGCGGTCACGCTCGTGCCCTTCCTCGCCTTCTGGGGGCTGGCGCTCGCCTCGGCGCATTACGGCTTCTGGTGGGGCCTGGTGCTGATCGTGCCGGCCGCCGGCTTCCTGCTGCGCCTGTTTATGATCCAGCACGATTGCGGCCATGGCGCCTTCTTCGCCCACCGCAGCGCCGACGACTGGACCGGCCGTGCGATCTCGGTGCTGACGCTGACCCCATACGATTACTGGCGCGCGGCGCATGCCACGCACCATGCCTCGGCCGGAAATCTCGACGAGCGCGGCATCGGCGACATCCGCACGCTGACGGTGGCCGAGTATCGTGCGCTGTCGCCGCGGGGCAAGCTTGCCTACCGCCTCTACCGCAACCCGCTGGTGATGTTCGCCATCGGCCCGATCTATCTCTTCGTGCTGAAGCACCGCTGGCCGTTCGAGACGTTTCGCGTCGCCGGCCAGCCGTGGCGCTCGACCATGCTGACCAATCTCGCGATCGTGGCGCTTGGCGCCCTCTTGATCTGGCTGACCGGGATCGTGCCGTTTCTCGCCGTCCATCTGGCGATCTCGGTTCTGGCAGGCGCCGCCGGCATCTGGCTGTTCTACGTCCAGCACCAGTTCGAGGACACGCACTGGTCTTCCGGCGACGAGTGGGAGTTCGAGGAAAGTGCGCTCAACGGCGCGTCGAACTACGACCTGCCACGGCCACTGCAATGGCTGACCGGCAATATCGGCATCCACCACGTCCACCATCTGGCGAGCCGCGTTCCGTTCTACCGCCTGCCGGAAGTGCTGCGCGACCATCCCGAACTCGCCGATCTCGGCCGCATCACCATCCTCGAAAGCCTGCGCTGCGTGAAGCTCGTCCTGTGGGACGAGCGCGCCAAGCGACTGGTGTCGTTCCGCGAAGCGATGGCGTAGGCGCGGCTACCTCCCAGGCTCGCAGAAGCCCGCTCACGCGCTCACGGCCGTTGCCTGTCCCTTTCCCAGAGCCCTGCCGTTCTGGTCGAACCGCAGCCGGACAACGGGGCCCAGTCGTCGGTCCCTCGGCGCGGCGGTGCCGATGGTCACCAGCGCCAATTCCGGCAGGCCCACCTCCAGCGCGTCCAGCACTCGTCCCCGCGCGGCGTCGTCGAGCGCGTCGAGCGCGTCGTCGACGACGATGAAGTCCGGCTTCTGCACCAGCACGCGGGCGAAGGCGAGCAGGCGCTGGTCGTCGTCGCCGAGTTCGCGGTCCCAGCGAACGGGCTCGGCAAGCCGGGCGCCGAGACGGCCGAGCCCCACACGCTCCAGCGCGCGTTTCGCCTCATTCTCCGAAGCCCGACCGGCCTGAGGATAGGCCAGCACGTCCATGAGCGTGCCACGGGGGATAAAGGGCCGGCCGGGGAGGAAGGCGACCGATTTGCCCATCGGCAGGCGGACCGTCCCGCCGCCCCAGGGCCACAGTCCGGCAACGGCATGAAAGTACAGCGTCTTGCCGGCGCCCGGTTCGCCGAGGATGTGCAGCCGGCCGCCGGCTTCGACGCTCACGGAAGCGTCGCCAAGTCGCGCGCACCCGTGCGGCGAAGCGGCCAGCAGGCCGTCCAGCGTCAGGCGGTCCGGTTCGCCCTCGGTGAAGGCGATACGTTCTTCTCCGCGGTGAAGCGCGTCCATGGCGACCACGCTCGCCCTGAACCAGGAAATACGAAGCAGGGTGGCGCGCCAGTCGGCGATGCCGCCGATATTGTCAATGAACCACCGTAGCGCGCCATTGACCTGGTTGAAGGCGGCGGCGGCCATCATCAAGCCGCCGAAGGACAGGCTTCCCGAGAAGTAGACGGGAGAAGCGATCACGATCGGGGCCACGACCGTGATCCAGCCATAGCCCGCCGTCACCCAGGTGAGCCGCACCGCCGCGCTCATGATCCTTCGCGCCGCCGCCAGCACCGTCTGCAGATCGCGCTCGAGCTTCCCCGTTTCGTCCACCTCGCCGCCGGCGAGCGAGATCGCGTCGACATGCTCGTTGACCCGCATCAGGGAGAAGCGCAGCTCCGCCTCGCGCGCATAACGCGCCTCGTTGAGGCGGATCAGCGGCCGCCCGGCGAGCCAGCTCAGCCCCGAGCCCAGCCCGGCATAGAGGAAAGCCGCCCAGACCATGTAGCCCGGAATGTCGATGCTGCGTCCGCCGATGCTGAAGGTGAAGTCGTTCGAGATGGACCAGAGCACACCGACGAAGCTGGCCAGCAGGATCGTCGCCTGCATCAGGCCGATCGACAGGTCCACCGTGAGATCGGCGAGATGGCGGGCGTCTTCATGCATGCGCTGGTCGGGATTGACGCCGATCTCGCCGGCATAGCCGAGACGAAAAGCGCGGCGCGGTTTCATCCATTCGCCGACGAGATCGCGCGTCAGCCCTTCCCTCATCTTGATGTGCAGCATCTGGTTGAGCCACGCCTGGCCGACGTTCAACACCAGAAGCGACCCGGCGATGTAGGCGAAGACCACCAACTGGTCGAAAAAGGCGGCGAGATCGCGCCTCTCGAGCGAATCGTAGAAGGGCTGGTTCCAGCGGTTGAGCAGCACCTGGCCGTAGGCGGTTGCGACGATCACGAACCCCACGCCCAGATAGAGCAGCGCAATGCTTCGCCTGACGGGCGAAGCCGACAATGCGGCCCACATGGTCGTCAACTGCGCGCGAAGTCCCTGCGGGGCAGCGGCATCCATAAGTCGAAATCCTCGGGTGGTCGGAAGCTGAACCTTCCCTAGCCGAAGCGGACGCTGGGCGGGAGAGGCCGCGCTCCATCTCCGGGCGCATTCCGATATTCGAAGGCCCTTCATATCCGCGCGCAACGCGGATAAGGATCGGTCATGTTCTCCAAGATCCTGATCGCCAACCGCGGCGAAATCGCCTGCCGCATCATTCGAACCGCCCGCCGGATGGGCATCGCGACCGTTGCGGTCCATTCCGACGCCGACGCCGGATCGCTGTTCGTGCGCGAGGCCGACGAGGCGGTGCGGATCGGCCCGGCTCCTGTCGGCGAAAGCTACCTGCGTGGCGACCGTATCGTCGAGGCCGCGCTCGCGACCGGCGCCCAGGCCATCCACCCGGGCTACGGCTTCCTGTCCGAAAATCCTGGCTTCGTCGACCAGGTCACTGCCGCCGGCCTGATCTTCATCGGCCCAACCGCCGCCTCGATCCGCGCCATGGGTCTGAAGGACGCGGCCAAGGCGCTGATGGAAAAAGCCGGCGTGCCGATCGTGCCTGGCTATCACGGTGCCGGACAGGCGCTCGTCCTGCTCGCAGGCAAGGCCAGGGAGATCGGCTATCCGGTGCTGATCAAGGCGCGCGCCGGCGGCGGCGGCAAGGGCATGCGCCGCGTCGAGCATCCCGACGATTTCGCTGACGCGCTGGCGTCCGCCAAACGCGAGGCGAAGGCCGCCTTCGGCGACGAGGCGGTGCTGATCGAGAAATATGTCGAGAAGCCGCGCCATATCGAGGTGCAGGTGTTCGGCGACAATTTCGGCAATGCCGTGCATCTGTTCGAGCGCGACTGCTCGGCCCAGCGCCGCCACCAGAAGGTGATCGAGGAGGCCCCTGCTCCCGGCATGACGGCCGAGATGCGCGCTGCGATGACGCACGCGGCGGTCACGGCGGCGAAGGCGATCGGCTATTCGGGCGCCGGCACGATCGAGTTCATCGTCGACGCGTCGGAGGGCCTCAGGCCCGACCGGTTCTGGTTCATGGAGATGAACACGCGCCTGCAGGTCGAGCATCCGGTGACCGAAATGGTCACCGGCGTCGACCTGGTCGAATGGCAATTGCGGGTGGCGGCGGGCGAAAAACTGCCGCTGTCGCAGGACGAGATCCACCTTTCCGGCCACGCCTTCGAGGCGCGGATCTATGCCGAGGACCCGACGCGCGACTTCCTGCCGGCGATCGGCACGCTGCATCATTTGAATTTTCCGGCTTCCGGCGCCGAAGGATCCACCATTCGTATTGAGACCGGCGTGCGCCAGGGCGATGCGATCTCGCCCTTCTACGATCCGATGATCGCCAAGCTGGTTGTCCATGCGGAAGATCGCGCGAGTGCGCTCAAGGCGCTGATCGGCGCCCTGGAGCGGACCGAGATCGCCGGCTCGACCGTCAACACGGGCTTTCTCGCGGCGCTTGCCGCCGATTCCGATTTTGCCGACGGCGACGTCGACACCGGCCTGATCGCCCGCAGACAGGCGGCATTGACGGCGATTGCGCAGCCCTCTGCGGCGTCGGTCGCCGCGGCGGCCCTCGCGGCTTCGGGCGCAAGCCTGACGAAGACCGGAGCCGATCCGTGGGACGCACTCGCGGGCTACGCGCATTGGGGCCCGGTGCGGCGCACCGTAAGGCTCGCTTATGGGGAGACGGAGACGGCGGCCGCGGTCCATGCCAAAGCCGGGCGGCTCCTGGTCGAGATCGACGGTGCGGAGCGTCCCGTCCCCGCCGCCTCCCGAGTCGCCGTCTGGCCGGGACACGTCACGGTGTTCGAAGGTGCGGTCGCGCATAGCTTCAAGGTGCCCGATCCATTCGCGGACGCCGCGGATGCCGGCGGCGGTGCGGGCAGCCTGCGCGCGCCGATGCCGGGCCTGGTCAAGGTCGTGAGGGCAAGTGCCGGCGAGCATGTCAGCAAGGGACAGGCGCTGCTCGTCCTCGAGGCCATGAAGATGGAGCACACGATATCGGCCCCCCACGACGGCGAGGTGGCCGACATCGTCGCCGAAGGGCAGCAGGTGACCGACGGAGCGGTGCTGGTGCGATTCGTCGAGACGTGATTGCGCGACGCTGCGGCCGCTGTTAGCAGTCGCAGCATGAGCACATCCGCACAGCCCGAAAGCTTCGATCCGACGGAAGCGGTCCGCCAGCATGCCTTCTACGAAGACGTTCTAGCGCTGGTCATGGGAACGGCGCTGGTGGCGCTGGGACTGACCTTCTATGCGAAGTGCGCGCTCGGCACCGGCGGAATCGCCGGCATCGCGCTTCTCGGCCAATATGCGACGGGGATCGGCTTCGGAACGATCTTCTTCGCCGTCAACCTGCCGTTCTACATACTTGCCGTGCGGCGGATGGGCTGGCCATATACGCTGCGCACCTTCGCGGCGGTCGCTCTCGTCTCGGTCCTGGCAATGCTGACGCCGCGCTGGATCGCGATCGGAGCCCTCAATCCGCTCTACGCGGCCATCATTGGCGGCGCGCTGGTCGGCGTCGGGCTATTGATCCTGTTCCGCCACCGGGCCGGGCTCGGCGGCGTCAACATCCTCGCCGCCTATCTGCAGGACAATCACGGCATCCGCGCGGGATACTTCCAGCTCGGCGTGGATATCCTCATCCTGGTGGCATCGTTCTTCGTGCTGCCGTGGCAGAACGTGCTCTATTCGCTCGCCGGTGCCGTGGTGCTCAACATGATCCTGGCGATCAACCACCGGCCGGGGCGATATCTCGGCATGAGCTGAACCGGCGCCAAAGGAAAAGCCGCGCCGGCATTGTCCCCTGCCGGTCGCGGCCTCTCCGCGTCGTCACAGCGTCCCCCGCCCAGACGACGCGAACCGCCCTGTGAAACTCTCTGATCAGTGCATGGTCATCCATTCGCGCGCCTCGCGCAGCGCACGCGCCAGCTCCGACTTGGACATGATGGCCGCGAGTTCGGCGCGCAGCTCGGCGGCGCGGGCGGAACCCTTGATCGCCGCGATGTTGAACCACTTGTGCGCCGCCACCGGATCAGTCTCGCAGTCCCGGCCGGTCGCATACATCATCCCAAGCTCGAACAGGATGTCGGCCTGGGCGTTCGCGCCCATCGATCCAAACCCGGCTTCAAACATCTCGAAACGTGCCATTTTCTGTCCCCTGCCTGTCCCTTTTGCCCGGCGGTGTCTTGTCCGTCCCAAGGCGTTGTCCGATGGGTCGAGAATGGCCGCGAGGCTTGAATTGCGCGTGAACGGGCGTGCTTAATTTGCGGAAAACAAAGCTAAAACAAGAAGTAAACGGCAGATTCCGTTAAGCATCGACGCCGCTGGGCTTCCGGCGATTCGCTCGAATGCGCATAAAATCCCGGCACCGGACCGAAAGACTCCGCTAACCACGGCTTACGTTTGGATCGCCACGCATTGAAACAAGCAGGCGTTGCGGGACCCCGAAAGCGCTCTGGCGAACCCGCGAAATTCCCATTCCCCACCGGAGTAACGCTTCCGTTTCACAATTGCCTGGATTACGTTGACGTTTGCGGAAGGCGAGCGCGGAGGGGAAGTCCCGTCTGCCGCCGATCAAACGCAGGAGGAAACTATGTATCGAATTGCAATTGCGGCGGCGGCGGCAACCCTGATGATGGCCGGCGCGGCGCTCGCCGACCCGATCGAAGGCACCTGGAAGCGCAGCAACGGAACGCTGATCAAGTATGCCGGCTCCGGCGGCAATTATTGCGGCACGGTGATGACCGGCGAATACAAGGGCCAGTCGATCGGCTGCATGAAGGGAGCCGACGGCTCCTACAAGGGCAAGGTCAACAAGCTGGACGAGAAGAAGACCTACAACGGCAAGGCCACGGTCAAGGGCAACACGATGGCGCTCGCGGGCTGCGTCATGGGCGGCGTCATCTGCAAGTCGGAAAGCCTGACGCGGCAGTAGCCACCTTCCCAGTCCTCATTATCGAAAGGGGCCGCCCGGTTGCGGCCCCTTTTCATTTTGACGACGGGCGCGAAAGCCTGTCGTCACGCTTCGTCCGACACAGGTGGAGCGTTGTCGCGACCCGGTCCACGGCCCGCGCGTTGCAGCCGGCGCGTTTACCTCCCTGAACCCCGGATGAACGTCCGTCTCAGGATGAGTTCAGTCCCGGTCTGGCATCTTCACCTCAACACTTGAGGAACCGACCGATGCTCGCCCGCCGCCTCACCATCGTCAGCCTGGTCACCATCCTGTTCGGGATGATCTTCGCGATGATCGTGGCCGAGGCCGGGCGCGACCGCCAGTGGAAGACGGATCGGGTGATCCCCTGCGTCTTCGACAGCGGCATGAAATGCGGCGGCGAGTGAGCGGCCCGGAAAGAGATAAGACGATGACCATCGACACCAACCCGATCACCGACATGCTTCGGACGCTGCCGCGGCTCGCCCTAATCGCCGCGCTGTTCGGCACGACCGCCTTTGCCGTCAGCAAGGTCAATGCCGCGACCGGGTCCGTGGTGGCCGACGCAGTGCTCGTCGGTGGCCAGATGACAAAGCCCTCCGGCGTGGGCCTCGTGCTGGCGGTCGGATTGCAGCGGATGCGTTGAAACTGATTCTCGCTAAGGACACTCCCAAGCGTCACCTTGCTCGACTATAGTGGAGCATGGAAAAGAGAATCTACCCCAAGCCGATCGAAACAGTCGTCACGCCGGAGCCCTATGCCCGGCAGAGCTTCACCGATGCCCGCCAGGCGGTGAAGCTGTTGCGCCACCTCTACGACCGCAACACCGCCTTCCTGCGCGATTCCTTCGCGAGCCTCGCCAAGGACCAGCCGCTGCAGCGCTTCCGCGCCTTCTATCCCGAGGTGCGGATCTCGACCTCCTCCTATGCGCAGATCGATTCGCGCTACGCCTACGGCCATATGTACGAGCCGGGGCACTACTCGACCACGATCACTCGGCCCGACCTATTCGAGACCTATCTCGTTGACCAGCTCGGACTGATCATGCGCAATCACGGCGTGCCGGTGACGATCGCCGAATCCGAGACGCCGATACCGGTCCACTTCGCCTTCCTCGAAGGCACGCATGTCGAAGGCGCGATCGCCGACAGGCTGAAGCGGCCTCTGCGCGACATTTTCGACGTGCCGGACCTCAACGCGACCGACGACCTGATCGCCAACGGCACCTACGAGCCGGCGCCGGGCGAGCCGATGCCGCTGGCGCCGTTCACGGCACAGCGCATCGACTATTCGCTGCACCGCCTGTCGCACTACACGGCGACGAGTCCCAACCATTTCCAGAACTTCGTCCTGTTCACGAACTACCAGTTCTACATCGACGAGTTCTGCAACCACGCCCGCGACCTGATGGTGAATGGGGGCGGCGGCTACGAATCCTTCGTCGAACCCGGCAACCTGATCACCCAGGCGGGCGAATCCGGACCGACCGACGGCTCGCATCCGCCGCGCCTGCCGCAGATGCCGGCCTATCACCTCGTCAAGCCCGGCCATTCCGGCATCACGATGGTGAATATCGGCGTTGGTCCCTCCAACGCCAAGACGATCACCGACCACATCGCGGTGCTCAGGCCGCACGCCTGGCTGATGCTCGGCCACTGCGCCGGGCTCAGGAACACGCAGGCGCTCGGCGACTACGTGCTGGCGCACGCCTATGTGCGCGAAGACCACGTGCTCGACGACGACCTGCCGGTCTGGGTGCCGATTCCGGCGCTGGCGGAGGTGCAGGTCGCTATCCAGGAGGCCGTCGCCGAGGTGACCGGCCTCACGGGCTTCGACCTGAAACGGATCATGCGCACGGGCACAGTCGCGACGATCGACAACCGCAACTGGGAACTGCGCGACCAGCGCGGCCCCGTGCAGCGGCTGTCGCAGTCGCGCGCGATCGGCCTCGACATGGAATCGGCGACCATCGCTGCCAACGGTTTCCGCTTCCGCGTCCCCTACGGCACGCTGCTCTGCGTCTCCGACAAGCCGCTGCACGGCGAACTCAAGCTGCCGGGCATGGCGACGGAGTTCTACAAGCGCCAGGTCGCGCAGCACCTCACCATCGGCATCAGGGCGGTCGAGAAGCTCGCTGCGATGCCGCCGGAGCGACTGCATTCGCGCAAGCTGAGGAGCTTCTCCGAAACTGCGTTCCAATAGGGCATGTCCCTACCTACGCCGCAATCGCCCGCGAAGAAGCAGGCATGAAGCGCACGCTCTACATCCTGTCCGCCCTCCTGCTCGTCGCGTGCGGCGTGGCGGCCGCGGCGATCGGGGTGGGGTTCCTCGGCCGCGTCCACCCGGCTTTCGATTCGCTCTCGCATTTCCGGTTGCATCTCGCCGCCCTGCTGGGCGTCGGCGCGACCGGCCTGATTTCAACCGGGTTCAGGCGGGAGGCGTTCGCCGGCCTCGCACTGGCGACAGCCGCCTTCTTCGTGACGCCGGGAACCTGGCTGGACACGGTCGCCGGCAATCAGGCGAAGGCGTCGGCCACGCCGGACGAGCGCGCGACCTACCGGTTGCTCCACCTCAACGCGCGGTTCGACAATCCCGACCCGGAGCGCTTCCTATCGCTCATTGCCCGTCTCCGTCCCGACGTCGTGACCGTCAACGAAGTATCGTCGATGTGGCGGCAGCGGCTCGAGACGCTTGCGGCCGCCTATCCGCACAGGATCGTCTGCAACGCGCGAGGCCTGGTCGGCGGTGTCGCGATCCTGTCGCGCCGTCCTTTCGCCAAGGGAGCCTCGCCCGAATGCGTCGACGGAGGGACGCTTGCGGTGGCTTCGGTGGATTTCGCCGGCCAGCCGGTGAGCGTCGCGGCACTTCATCTCTACTGGCCGTGGCCATTCGAGCAGCCGGCGCAGATCGACCGCATCGCGCCGCGCCTGTCGGACTTGCCCGACGCGGCTATCCTCACCGGGGATTTCAACGCGGCCCGCTGGAGCGAGACGGTCCGGAAGATCGCAGCGGCTGCTCGGATGGAGGATGCGGGACCGGTAGGCCCCTCATGGCTACCGCGTGCCCTGCCCGACATGTTCCGAAGGTCGGTCGGACTGGGGATCGATCACGTGCTCGCCGGCACGGGCCTCGTCGTCACGAAGATCGAGCGCGCCGACGATGTCGGATCAGATCATTTGCCGGTCGTCACCGAATTCTGGGTGCCCATGAAGCCAAGGCCCGAAGCCCCCGACACGACGGTGGTGCTGGAGCCGCGCGAAGGGGCCGCTATTTTGTCACCAGGCGCTTGACCAGGCCTTCGACATTGCCGCCGCTCTTGTGCTCGACCACGTCGAACTGACGCTGCCGCGCTTCGTAGCGGCCCACGATTGCCGCGACGACGCGCTTCATCTCGGCACGCAGCTTTCCGCAGGCCTTGCCATCCTGGACCTTCAGGCCGGCGATTGCCCTGTCGGCCTCCGTTGCCATCTCGCGCGCGAGGCGGCCGTGCTGTTCCTCGTGCTTGCGGATGCCGGCCATGAAGCGCTGCCAGCGACCGCGCAGCGGACCCGACGTTTCGCCCTTCACCTCGGGATAGATGTAGGTGATATCGAGCCGGACCATCGGCCGCGTCACGGCGCAGACGCCGCGGGCGTGGTTCCACTCCGCTTCCGAATTCATCGTGTATCGGGTCTGGGCGATGGCGCGCGAGGTGAAGCCGTGCTTCGGCCCCTTCCTTTCGAGCTCCTTGAGCAAGGCGTCGCCGGATGCTCCAGAAACCGGAAACGTCGTTGTCCGCGAAGTCACCTTGGGGGCAGCCTTCGAAGGCGCGACGAAGCCCAGAAGGGCCAGGAAACAGCACGAGCACGCAAACAGACGCATCAGCACCTCCGTCCGAAGGCAAATGCAGCACAGGAATTGCACCGTTTCAAGACGGTGTTGACGGTTCGTTCACCTATTCGCTACCGCAAGGTGGTGACGCCACGGAAACATAGGCGCGGAAACGGGCATCCGGGGTGTTTCCGACGGACAGACTCCGATGCGGGCGAGGATCGGGCCGGCTACTTCTTCTTGCCGACGAGCGCCAGAACGCTCTTCTCGACGGGTCCGCCATCGCGGTGCTCGCGCTTGTCGAAGTCGACCTGCGACTTGTTGTAGGCGACGATGATGCGGCTGAGATCCTTCATCAGCATCGCATTGGCCTTGCGGCAGGACTGGCCGTCGGCCAGCTTGAAGCCGCGCATGGTGCGGTTGACGTCCGCCACCATCTTCTTCGCCAGCCGGCCGTGCGTCTCCTCGTGCACGATGTTCGACGCCTGGAACTTCTTCCAGCGGCGCGCAAGCGAGGAATCGAGTTTGTCGACCGGACGCGGATAGACGTAGGTGATCTGCATCACCATCTCGGCGCCCTTGGTGCGACAGACACCGTTCGAATGGACCAGGTCGCCCTTGATGTCGGTCTTGAACTGCGTCTGGGCAATCGCCTTGGTCAGGAAGCCGTGGCGCGGTCCCTTCCTGTTCATGTCGTAGAACAGTTCGAGGCCGGTCTTGCCCTTGATGTCGTAATACTTGGTCTTGACCGAGATATCGGCCCGCGCCGCGATCGTAGACGCCAGCAGCACCACGCCGAACACAACGCCAAGCTTCGCACCCAGCCCCATGACCCAGTCTTCTCCACCCACCTCGGGTAGAAAACCACGGACCAAACGCGATGGCAATCCGCGCGTGCGGGAGGCTTACATGTTAACGTAAACGGGTCCCTCGCCACCCTGCGGCGGCACCCAGTTGATGTTCTGGTTCGGGTCCTTGATGTCGCAGGTCTTGCAATGGACGCAGTTCTGCGCGTTGATCACGAACTTCACGTCGACGCCCATCTTGTCGGCCGCGGCGTTGCCCTCGCCGTCCACCCACTCGTAGACGCCCGCCGGGCAGTAGCGGGTCGAGGGGCCGGCGAACACGTCGTGTTCCGACGCCTTCTGCAACGCCATGTCCTTGACCTGCAGGTGGACCGGCTGGTCCTCGGCATGGTTGGTGTTCGACAGGAACACCGACGATAGACGGTCGAAGGTCAGCACGCCGTCGGGCTTGGGATAGGCGATCTTCTTGTGCTTCGCCGCCGGCTCAAGCGAGGCGGCGTCCGTCTTGCCATGCTTCAGCGTGCCGAACAGCGACAGGCCGAACAACTGGTTCGTCCACATGTCCAGCCCGCCGAGGCCGATGCCGATGAACGTGCCGAAGCGCGACCAGAGCGGCTTGACGTTGCGCACGCGCTTCAGGTCCTTGCCGATGTCGGTGCCGCGCCAGGCTTCCTCGTAGGAGACCAGGTCGTCGTGCTGGCGTCCGGCCGCAATGGCCTCGGCCACATGCTCAGCCGCCAGCATGCCGGACAGTACCGCGTTGTGCGACCCCTTGATGCGCGGCACGTTGACCAGGCCGGCGGAGCAACCCATCAGCAAACCGCCGGGGAACGACACTTTCGGAACCGACTGCCAGCCGCCCTCGGTGATGGCGCGCGCGCCGTAGGAGAGACGCTTTGCCCCCTCAAACGTGTCGCGGATCGCCGGATGCGTCTTGAAGCGCTGAAACTCCTCGAAGGGCGACAAGTATGGGTTCTTGTAGTTCAGGTGTAGGACGAAGCCGACGGCGACCAGACTGTCGTCGAAGTGATAGAGGAACGAGCCACCACCTGTGGATGCGTTAAGCGGCCAGCCGAAGGAATGCTGCACCAGGCCGCGCTTGTGGTGCTCGGGCTTGACCTGCCAGAGTTCCTTCAGCCCGATGCCGAACTTCTGCGGATCCTTGCCGTCGGAAAGATTGTATTTGGCGATCAGCTGCTTGGCGAGCGACCCGCGCACGCCCTCGCCGATCAGCACATATTTGCCGTAGAGAGCCATGCCCGGCGCGTAGCCCGGACCCGGCGAACCGTCCTTTTCGAGGCCCATGTCGCCCGTGATGACGCCGGTCACCGCGCCTTTTTCGTCATAGGTCAGGTCGGCGGCGGCAAAGCCCGGGTAAATCTCAACGCCCAGCGCCTCCGCCTTGGTCGCGAGCCAGCGGCAGACATTGCCGAGCGAGACGATGTAGTTGCCGTGATTGTTCATCAGCGGCGGCATCACGAAATTCGGCAGGCGCAGCGATCCGGCGGGGCCGAGCAGGAGGAAATGGTCGTCCTTCACCTCGGTCCTGAACGGGTGGTCTGCGTCCTCGCGCCAGTCCGGCAGAAGCCTGTTGATGCCGATCGGATCGACCACGGCGCCGGAGAGGATGTGGGCGCCGACTTCGCCGCCCTTTTCCAGTACGACGACCGAAAGCTCGGGATTGACCTGCTTGAGGCGGATGGCGGCGGCAAGGCCGGCGGGACCCGCGCCCACGATCACCACATCGAATTCCATGCTCTCGCGTTCGACTTCGCTCATCTCGTCCTCCGGCCGGTCGCCGATCCTCTTGCCTTAATTCTATTCCGCGCACCAGACCCGCCACCGCGCGAAAGCGTCGCATTATTCTAACGCATGTTAGTTTTCTGCAATACCAATTTACCTTAACGTAAACGTCAATTCAATTGCTTCGTTTGTGCGTGGATATCCGGCCGGTGTGCGCATGGTTTCGTTCGCTCGCGCCGAATTGCCGTATCCATTTCACTGCGCTGGGGTTTATCCTGCCTTCAACACGTTCTGCCGGAAGAGACGACAGTGGCTGCTCTCTGGACGACGATCGCGGGATGTCTTGCCGCCGTGTTGCTCGCGGCTTCGGCGGATGGCGGCGAACGGCGCCTGTGGTTCTCCGGCGCCTATTCCTTTTCCGACGAACTCGGCGGCTTTCTCATCCGCGGTGTGTCGGGCATCGGCACCAAGGCCAATCCGATCGTGATCGAGCAGGAGATGCTCTCGGCGAGCCCGGTAACACTGGTCATCCGGGTCGCGTCGAAGATCCGCACCGATGGACCAGTGGGCACTTTCGCCACGGGCATGGTGCATCTGCGCATCCGCTCGCTGAACAACAGCGGCGTCGCCTGGACCGAATACGAATTCGAACTTCAGGAACAGCTCGGCATCCCGAGCGTCCACGGCGACGGACTTTCCTTCGACCAGCGCCGCGTCAACCCGGAGAACCGTTCGTCCGATTCCTTCCGCATCCACGATACGGACTTCGAACCCAACGACCGCCTCGTCTTCTCCGAAGGATATGTCGATCCGCTGGAGACGGCGGATTTCAAGTTCTTCATTACCGATTTCACGCCCAAGCTCGAATTCTACATCCGGCAGGATCCGAGAATCCCCTTGTCCTGAGCTTGCGGAGGTTCACGCAGCACTTGGGTCCGTGAGCACCGGAAGCGCAGAAAACGCAATCAGATGGCTACCAGAGTAGAGTTTCCAACAGTCTCCTAGCGCGGAGGTTTACGCAGCACCTGCCGCGCCTTATTGATTGCGCGAGCCTCGGCATCGGCCGCCGCTCCTGGTGATCATGACCGACACATTCGACACCCGCGCCTCCCTCGAGGAGCTTCTGCGCTTCTACGCCGAGAGCGGCGTCGACGAGGCGCTCGAGGACGCGCCTGTGGACCGCTTCGCGCAGACGGCAAAAGCCGCGCCGCCGCCCGCGCCGGCCGCTGTCCCGCCCCGGGCGTTCGAACCGCCGCGGCTGGAAACACCCCTCAGGCCGCCCGCGCCCGCGATCACCGCCAGCGTGCCCGACGAGGCTCAGGCCGCCCGCGCCCGCGAAGCCGCCCGTTCCGCCGGATCGCTTGACGAGTTGAAGGAGCTTCTGGCAGGCTTCGACGGCTGCAATCTGAAATTTACCGCCAAGTCGCTGGTCTTCTCCGACGGCAATCCGGCGGCCCCGGTAATGTTCGTCGGCGAGGCACCGGGACGCGAAGAGGATCTGGAGGGACTGCCCTTCGTCGGACGCTCGGGGCAGTTGCTTGACCGGATGCTTGCCGCGATCGGGCTCGACCGCACATCCGTCTACATCGCCAATGTCATCCCGTGGCGGCCGCCGGGCAACCGCGACCCCTCGCCGATGGAGACGGAAATCTGCCGCCCGTTCATCGAGCGTCAGATCGAATTGGCCAATCCGAAAGTACTGGTCACGCTCGGCAACGCGTCGAGCAAGGCGCTGCTCAGAACACAGACCGGCATCATGCGCCTGCGCGGGACGTGGAATAGCCATACGACAGGCTCAGGCACCCAGATCCCCCTGATGCCGACTCTGCACCCGGCCTATCTGCTGCGCAACCCGGCGCACAAGAAGCTCGCCTGGCGCGACTTCCTCGAAATCAAGGCGAAGCTGCGGGATCTCGGCGCGATCGGCTGACCGTCGATCTGCGAAGCCGGGGAGCGCCATCCCCGGCCCTGGCGTTCGAGCAGATCGTCTCAGGCGGTGGCCCCGGCCCGGCGCATCACGCCAAGCTGCAATGCGACGAACAGCGCCACGGTCAGCGCCTGGGTCGTGACGAAGAACACGCCGAGCAGGCTGGGCTCCACGATGCCGACAACCATGATGCCGAAGCTCGCGGCGACCCAGAGCGCGTTGATGCCGATGACGTCGAGCATCACCATCCGGGAGATGGCCCCCCGCCGCGCGAGGAAGACGAGCGCCGCACACCACGGCAGGAGAACGATGCCCGCCCAGAACAGGAGGTCGGCCGGCAGCGCCAGCCAGGGAGACAGGAGCGATGCCCCGGCGGCCATGACGACACCTGCGGCGCCGCTGACGAGGCCGTCGAGGAGGAGGATGTTGCGAACATAGGGAGTGACGGCGATGGACATGTTGCGATCCTTTCAGTTGTACCGGTATCGACCGGATTGCCGCGGATCATTGACCGCGAAGATCGCTCTGGCGATTACGCGCCAGGTAATGGAAGCCATTCCCGAACCACGCTAGATTCTCCACATGGACACACCGCACCCTTCCGTCGGTCACCTGCTGCGCGAATGGCGCTCGCGCCGTCGCATGAGCCAGCTCGACCTCGCGCTTGAGGCCGAAATCTCGCAGCGGCACCTGAGCTTCCTCGAAAGCGGCCGTGCAACGCCGTCGCGCGACATGGTGATCCGGCTCGCCGAGCGCCTCGACCTGCCGCTGCGCCAGCGCAACCGGATACTGCTCGCGGCAGGCTACGCGCCGACCTATCCGGAGCGGCCGATTGACGACGAAGCCTTCGCTCCGGCGATGGAGGCGATCGCCCGCGTGCTGACCGCACACGAGCCGAACCCGGCGCTCGCCGTCGACGGCTGCTGGAACCTGATCCGGGGCAACGCGGCGGTCGCGCCTTTCCTCGAAGGCATCGAAGAGACGAGCCTCCTCGAACCGCCGATCAACGTGCTGAGGCTCAGTCTTCATCCCGGCGGGCTCGCGCCGCGCATCGAGAACCTCGCCGAATGGCGCGCGCATGTGCTGGAGCGGCTGAAGCGGCTGGCGGCCGCGAGCGGCAATCCGGAAGTCGCCGACCTCGAAGCAGAGCTTCGCGCCTATCCTGGCCGCTCGAATGGCGGCCCCGTCCGGCACGATTACTCGAACATCGCCGTGCCGCTGCGCATCAAGGCCGCCGGCATGAGCCTGTCCTTCATCTCGACGGTCACCGTCTTCGGCACGCCGCTCGACGTGACGGTGTCGGAGATCGCGATAGAATCCTTCTTCCCGGCCGATGAGGCGACCAGGGCGGCTTTGGCGCGGATGGCGGGCGGATAGGCCTCGCCTAAAGGCGATTCACGGCACGAGCAGGCTTTCGACCCGCGCCGCCGTCAGCGTATGCCGGTCGACGCTCCGCCCGCCCGGGATGGGCTTGCCCGCCTCCGACACGCCGTCGCCGTCGCGATCGCGGAATCCCTCGCCTTCCTCGTCGAAATCGTCGTGATGGTTGCCCAGCGTTCCGTCGTCCCAGCGGTTGGTCGCCGGCTTCATCTGCGCGAGATAGGCGTTGATCATCTGCTGGCGGATCATCGGGTTCTTCGCCATCTGGTCCTTGACGACCTGCGGCAACGGCAGTGTCTCGACGATCGCCCCGATGTCGGCCGCGGTGACCACGCGCCCCGAGGAATCGAAGGCGTTGACCCCATTGCGCGTCAGCGCGTTCATCGCGACGAAATTGTCCGCGGAGACCTGCTTGATGACGCTGTCGACGCCGATGCGCACGCCGAACGCCTCGTTGCCGTCGACGCGGTTGCGCAGGATCTCGTTCTGCGAGGAGGCCGCGACGAGGATGCCGCTGCGGTTTGTCTCGACCCGGTTGGCGGCGACCGTGTTGCGGTCGGAGAGATCGAGGATGATGCCGTAGGCCAGGTTGTCGAAGACATCGTTGCGCTCGATGCGGTTCTCGTGGGCCAGGCAGAACAGCGATATGCCGGAGCCGTATGGATCGCGGTCGAAGGTGACCGCGATCCCGGACACATTCGCCAGTCCGACCTCCCAGGCTTGGATGAGCGCGAGGTCGATCTCGCGGACGCGCCCGGTCATGGTGACGACATTGTCCTCGACGCGGTTGCGAAAGGTGTCCCAGGTCAACGAGACGCCGTAGAAGCCGTTGCCCGCGATGCCGTTGCCGCGAATGACGTTACCGGAGGAAAGTGGCGCGTGCTCCCGCTTTTCGGCATAGTCCTTGACCACCGCCGGATCGCCGAAAAACACCAGCGGCGCTTCACGATCGGGGTAGAAGGCGTCGATCGAGACCCCGGTCGCGTTGCGGTCGATCGTATTGTCCTCGATCAGGTGGTCGCGCCCTCCCATGATGCGCACGCCGTCGCGGGTGTTGTCCGAGACGTCCGAGCCGGAGAGGGAGGAGCCCGCGCCGGTGAAGAACAGGACGCCCCAGTCGTTTCCCGTCACCGCGAGATCGCGCATCGCGACGCGGTCGGCGTGGACGGCAACGCCGGCATCGCCCCAGAGCGCGAACGGGCTTTCGGTGCGCGTCGAGTTGCGGATCGCCAGGTTCTCGATCACCGCGCCTGCGGCGTTCACCGTCAGGACGGTGCCGTCGCCGCCGCCGTCGAGAACCGGGCGCGCGTCGCTCGCGCCGGTGCCGCGCAGCGTGATGCGGCGTTCGACGACGAAGCTGCCGACGAACGGGCCGCCCGACAGTTCGACGACGTCGCCGTCGCGCGTAGCGCCGAGAGCGGAGGCGAGGTCTTCGTAGGAGGTCTGCTGCGTCAGGTTGCGGACAACCCCCGCCGCGTCGGCGGCCGGAGCAAGGAGGATCAGCCATGCCGCCGCGATCGAAGCCGCAACACGCCACCGTCGACGATGCCCCCGAGCCAGGACCATGCCGATCGCGCGCCAGTTCATCGCCTCGTCTCCCGGCCGGGCAGCCTCCTCCCGGCTTGCGCGGACAAGGATGTCGCCGCCGCCGGAGCTTGGCAAGCCGGCGAAGCGCGACGAAGCGACGCCGCTGCCGCTATTGCGGCGGAGTGACCTTGCGGGCCTTCCCCCGCTCCAGGCCGAGGCGTTGCTCGCGCCAGATGATCATCAGCCCCGAGCCCACGACGATCGCGCCGCCGACGATCGAATGGATGGTCGGGATGTCCGCAAAGAGCAGGTATCCCACCACGAGACCGAACAGCATCGAGCTATATTCGAACGGAGCGACCGTCGCGACGCTGGCATGGCGGTAGGCCTCCGTCATCAGTACCTGGGCGATACCGCCGCAGATGCCGCTCATGACCAGGAAGAAGACCTGCCAGCCGGTCAGAGGCGACCAGCCGAACGGCAGGGTGAGCAGACCGGCGGCGGACGCGGTCATGGAAAACCAGATGACAACCGTGGATGACTTGTCCGTTGCCACGAGCGCGCGGACCTGAAGCAGCGCGACTGCCGAGATGGCGGCGGCGACGATGGCGGCGACGACCCCCAGCGCCTCGGCGCTGCCCATCCCGTCCGGCGACGTCAGCAGGGTCAGCTTCGGCCAGGAGATGATGAGCACTCCGACGAAACCTATCCCGACTGCCGTCCAGCGGAAGATGCGCACCGTTTCCCCGAGCACCAGCGCGCTGATGACGACGACCAGGAGCGGCTGCGCGTAGTTGAGCATGATCGCTTCGGGGAGCGGCAGCCGCGTCAGCGCGAAGAAGCCGAGCGCCATCGACGAGACGCCGACCAGACCGCGCACCACATGGCGGCCGGGACGATCGGTATGGAATGCGGTTCTCAGTTCTCCCGTCCAGGCCAGTAGGATCAGGATAGGCACCATGGCGAAGAACGAGCGATAGAACACGATCTGTCCGGCGGGGACGACCCCCGCCAGCTTGATGAAGGATTGCATCCCGACGAACACCGCAATGGACGAGACCTTGAGGAGGATCGCGGCCAGCGGCCGTGAGATCATCGAGTGCTCCGCCACCGTCAGGCCGCGTCCTGGATCGCCTGCCAGACTCTGAGGGGCGTTGCCGGCATTTCGATATGACCGATCCCATGAGCTCGCCAAAGCGCGTCCGTCACGGCGTTCATCACCGCCGGCGTCGCGCCGATCGTGCCGGCCTCGCCGGCACCCTTGATGCCGAGCGCATTGGTGGTCGAGGGCACGTTGCGCGTCGAGAAGTCGATGAACGGCAACAGGTCGGCCCGCGGCATGCCGTAGTCCATGAAGCTCGCCGTCAGCAGTTGCCCGTCCTCGCCATAGACCGTGTCCTCGGTCAGCGCCTGGCCGAGACCCTGCACCACGCCGCCATGCACCTGTCCTGCAAGCAGGATCGGGTTCACCACCGCGCCGAAATCGTCGACGATCGTGTAGCGCAGGATTTCGGACGTCCCGGTCGCCGGATCGATCTCGACCTCGCAGATATGGGTGCCGTTCGGATAGGTCGCCTCGTCCTGGATGAACTCGCCGAAGCCCTTGAGATCGTCCGGGTTCTTCGCCGCCTTTGCGATCGCGGCGAAATCGAGCGCGCGGTCGGTGCCGACGATGCGCGCGGTACCGTCGATCAGTTCGATGTCGGCGGCGCCGGCCTCCAGTTCGTCCGCCGCGATCTTCTTGATCTTTTCGGCGAGGTTCTCGCCGGCATAGGCCGCCGACACGCCGCCGAGCGGGATCGATCGCGAGCCGCCGGTGCCGCCGCCCTTGGCGAGCTCGTCGGTGTCTCCCTGCCGCACATGGATCTTCTCGATCGGCAGGTTGAGCTTTTCGGCGACGAACTGCGAATAGGCCGTCGCGTGGCCCTGGCCATTGGTTTGCGTGCCAATGAACAGCGTCACGGTCCCGTCGCCGTTCAGCGTCAGATGCGCGGCTTCCGAGCCCGCGAAAGCGCAGGCCTCGATATATGTCGCCATGCCGATGCCGCGAAGCTTGCCTGCCTGCTTCGATGCCTTCAGGCGTTTCTCGAAACCGTTCCAGTCGGCTCGTTCCATCGCCAGTGTCATATGGCCGTCGAACTCGCCGACATCGTATTTGCGGCCGGTCGCCGTCGTGTAGGGAAATTGCTCGGGCCGGATGAAATTGCGGCGGCGGATCTCAGCCGGGGACATGTCCATGTCGCGAGCGCACGCATCGACCAGCTTCTCCAGAAGATACGCCGCCTCGGGACGGCCCGCACCACGATAGGCGTCGACCGGGCAGGTATTGGTGTAGACGCCGTCGATGCCGACATGCAGCGCCTTGATGTCGTAAACGCCCGTCGACATCGTCGCGCCGATATAGGGGATATAGGGTCCGTACTGGGAGCAATAGGCTCCGAGATTGGCGGCGAGGCTGACCCGCAGGCCGAGGAAGCGCCCTTCGGCGTCCATCGCCATCTCCGCCTCTACCTCGTTGTCGCGGCCTTGGGCGTCAGTCAGGAAGTGTTCCGTGCGGTCGCCCGTCCACTTGACTGGACGGCCGAGGCGCCGCGCCGCTTCGAGCACGAGCGCGTATTCGCGATAGACGAATGTCTTCGGCCCGAACCCGCCGCCGACATCGGGCGTAACGACGCGCAGGCCCTTCGGCTGAATGCCCAGCACTCCGGCCAGGATCTGCTGCATCGAATGGACGCCCTGCGAGCCGACCGTCAGGACGAGGCGGTTCTCCTTGGCGTTCCACTCGGCGAGCGCGGCGCGCGCCTCCATGTAGTTGCAGACCAGCCGGTTGTTGCGGAAAGCCACCGTGGTGACGTGCTTGGCCTTCGCGAAGGCCGCATCGGCCTTCGCCTTGTTGCCAAGTTCGTAGCGGAAAGCGCGGTTGCTGCCATGCTCGGGCCAGATGAGCGGAGCGTCGGCGTCGAGCGCATGCGCCATCAGCGCGACGGGCTCCATGTCCTCGTAGTCGATCTCGATCAGTTCCGCCGCGTCCTGGGCGAGCGCGCGGCTCTCGGCGACCACGCACGCCACCGCGTCGCCGACATAGGCAACCTCGTCGCGGCACAGAATCGGGATATTGCGGACGGGCGGGCGAGTGCCGTCGGGCTGCTTCTGCATCGCACCCGACTTGAGATCCCCGAGTTTGGCGATATCGGCCCCTGTCAGCACGAGATGGACGCCCGGTGCCTCTCTCGCCGCCTCGACCGAAGCGATAGTGAACTTCGCCCGCGCGGTCGGCGAGCGCAGCACGTAGAGATGCAGCGTGCCGGCCGGCGAGAAATCGTCGGTATATCGGCCGCGCCCGAGAAGGAACGCGTCGTCCTCCTTGCGCAGCACGGATGCGCCCATTCCAAACTTGGGAGTTTGAACTGTCATGGTCATTCCTCGCGGGATATCGGCGGATGCGGGCGTGGGCCTCGAGCGGGTTGAGTTTTGACGAGCCCCGGTTTCGTGTAAAGACCTAGCATACCACTTTGTCGCGCCAATTGGTTTGCCCTTGTTGGACCACGCGGCGAGCTTGCACGGAAATCACAGAATGCGGACAGATACCGGCCAGGTGTTCAGGCTCGAGGATTATCGCCCGAGCGACTGGCTCATTCCACGGACATCGCTGATCTTCCGGCTCGATCCAGACCGCACGCGCGTGATCGCGGAACTGACGATCGAGCGGCGGGCAGGCGTTGCGCCTTCGACGCCGCTCGTGCTCGACGGCGACGGAATTGCCCTCCTTGCCGTCGCGATCGACGGCGAGTCGCTTGAAGCCGGAAGCTACGAGGCGACCGGTCAGCGGCTCACCCTGCACAAACCGCCGCGCGGCCGAACCTTCCAGCTGACGATCGAGACCGAGACCGCGCCATCCGCCAACACGGCGCTGATGGGTCTCTACCGCTCGAGCGGAAACTACTGCACCCAGTGCGAGGCGGAGGGCTTCCGCCGGATCACCTATTTCCTCGACCGGCCCGACGTCCTCTCGGTCTATTCGGTGCGAATCGAGGCGCGGCGCGAGGAAGCGCCGCTGCTGCTCGCCAACGGCAATCCCGGCGCAACCGGCGAGCTTGCGGACGGTTGGCATTTCGCCGAATGGTTCGATCCGCACCCGAAGCCCTCCTATCTTTTCGCGCTGGTGGCCGGCGACCTCGCCGAAGTGTCCGATGCCTTCGTCACCCGTTCCGGGCGCGAGGTGCGCCTCGGCATCTTCGTCGAGCACGGCAAGCAGGACCGCGCTGCCTATGCGATGGACGCGCTCAGGCGCTCGATGCGCTGGGACGAGGAGACCTTCGGCCGCGAATACGACCTCGACGTCTTCAACATCGTCGCCGTGTCCGACTTCAACATGGGCGCGATGGAGAACAAGGGTCTCAACATCTTCAACGACAAATATGTGCTGGCCGACCAGGAAACCGCGACGGACGCCGATTTCGCCAATATCGAAGCGATCATCGCGCACGAGTATTTCCACAATTGGACAGGCAACAGAATCACTTGCCGCGACTGGTTCCAGCTCTGCCTGAAGGAAGGTCTGACCGTCTTCCGCGATCACGAATTCTCGGCGGACGAACGCTCCCGCGCCGTCGAGCGCATCGCCGACGTGCGGACGCTGCGCGCGCACCAGTTCCCCGAAGACCAGGGTCCGCTGGCGCACCCGGTCCGCCCGCGCCGCTACCGCGAGATCAACAATTTCTACACGGCCACCGTCTACGAGAAGGGCGCCGAAGTCGTCGGCATGATCCGCACCATCCTCGGACATGAGGATTTCCGGCGCGGCATGGACCTCTATTTCGAACGGCACGACGGCGACGCGGCGACGATCGAGGACTTCATCAAGGTGTTCGAGGACGTCTCGGGACGCGACCTGTCGCAGTTCTCGCTCTGGTATCACCAGGCCGGCACACCGAACCTGATGGTCTCGGCGACGCACGACCCGAATGCTGCGGCGCTGACGCTGGAGATCGAGCAATCGGTTCCGCCCACCCCCGGCGAAAGCCGCAAGAAGGCGATGCACATCCCGCTCGCCTTCGGCCTCGTCGGCGCGGACGGCAACGACATCGCATGTTCGTCAGTCAGCGGCGCCACCGTCGAGGACGGCGTCATTCACCTGAAGAAGCGCAGGCAGGTCATCCGCTTCGAGGGATTGGCCGAGCGCCCGGCCATCTCGCTCAACCGCGGTTTCTCCGCGCCGGTGACGATCGCCTTCGACCAGCCGCTGCCGGAACGTATGCTTCTTGCCCGCAACGACAGCGATTTGTACTCGCGCTGGCAGGCGCTGACCGGGCTGATGACCGGCACGCTGATCGAGGCGGCGGCGGCCATCCGCGGCGGAAAGAAGCCAAAGATCTCTGGGGATCTTGCCCAGATCTGCCTCGAGACGGTGCGAAGCCAGGCGCTGGAGCCGGCCTACAAGGCGCTGGCGCTGACCTTGCCCGCGGAAGCCGACATCGCCCGCGAAATCGGCTCGAAGATCGATCCGGACGCGATCCTGGCCGCACGCAACACGCTCGCGGCCACGATTGCGGTGGCAAACGACGAGGCTTTCCGCGCTGCCTATGGCAGCCTCGCGGACAACGGGCCCTATTCGCCCGACGCGGCGAGCGCCGGACGGCGCGCGCTGCGCAACGCGATGCTCGACTATGTTACGCTCGCGTCCGGCCAAGCGGACCATGCCTCGCGTCAATACCGAGACGCCGGCAACATGACCGACCGAGCGGCAGCCCTCTCCGTCCTGTCGATGCGCCATCCGGAGTCCGCCGAGGCGGCCGAGGCGCTCGCGCATTTCGAGGCGAGATTCGGCAGCGATCCGCTGGTCATGGACAAATGGTTCCAGATTCAGGCGATGGCGCCCGGCGATGGCGCCGTCGACCGCGTTCGCGCGCTGATGACGCATCCGGCGTTCTCGCTCGGCAACCCGAACCGGGTGCGCGCGCTGATCGGCACCTACACGACCGCGAACCAGACAGGCTTCCACCGGGCCGACGGCGCCGGCTACGAGTTGCTGGCCGAGATCGCTCTGTCGGTCGATCCGAAGAACCCGCAGCTTTCGGCGCGGCTTGCGACAGCTTTCCGCTCCTGGAGGTCGCTGGAAGACGGTCGCAGGGAACACGCGCGCGCCACCCTGTCGCGGATCAAGGCCGTTTCGACGCTTTCGGCCGATCTGCGTGACATCGTCGAGCGAACACTCGCCTGAAATCCTGCTCCTTTTGCCCTTTTTTGCTCTCATTCCGGAATTCGTGAAGAATTCCTGAACGAGCCTCTGGACAAGCCGAATCACCTTTGATTCTTATATGGCGATTCGGATGTGCGGCGTTTCCGAAGTATAGCCAGAAAAACAATTTTGCGGGGCCCTTCAATGGGAAAGACAGGCGCCTGGGGGGCGACTGGTGGGCGTTTTTTTGCCGGCGGACGGGGCGGCGAAGGAACGAAGATCGGCAACGGCGCCGGCATCGTCGCCGCGCCGGCATACAAGCGCCTGCTGGCGGCCGAACCATATCTGCGCCGGTCCATTCCGGCGCTGATCGTCATCTTCCTCATCGTCGTGGCGGCGACCAGAGCGCTTTCGCTTCTGGCGCTTCGCGACGACATCGAGCGGGACGCCCGCTCGATGGCGGCGCTGGCGGCTTCGCAGATCGCCAGCACGCTCAGCGTCGAACTCGCCGCGTCCCCCGTCGACGCTGATCGGCGGGCCCTCGACGCTTCCGCGCAGATCGGCAACCTCGAGCGAAGCCATGTGCTTCTGGTCACCGACGAACGTTTCCGCGTCACCGCGGCGGCACCCCGCGACATCGGTTGGGAAGGCCGTTGGCTCGAAAGCCAGATCGACGGCGGTCAGCCGTTGTTCATGTTCGGCGCCCGCGCCGGCGTGATGGAGGTCGCGATCGGCAGCCAGCGCTGGTTCGCCGCGGTCGACCTGACCTCGGACCGCAAGCATGCGGCTGTCGCGATGGTCTCCACCGACACCGTGTTCGCCGACTGGCGCAAACTCGTTTCGCTCAACGTGACGCTGTTCGTGCTCACCTCGAGCGTGTTGATCGTCATCCTCTACGCCTATTTCGCGCAGGCCGCGCGGGCGCAGTCGGCCGACAGGATCTACTCGGAAGCGCATCAGCGCATCGATTCCGCGCTGCTGCGCGGACGCTGCGGACTTTGGGACTGGGACATGGGCCGCGGGCGCATGTTCTGGTCGCGCTCGATGTACGAGATGCTGGGCTACGAGCCCAGCAACGCCATGCTCTCCTTCGGCGAGGTCAACGAGATCATCCACGAGGAGGATGGCGACCTGTTTACGGTCGCGAAGGCTCTGGCGGCGCGCGAGGTCGACCAGATCGACCAGGTTTTCCGCATGCGCCATGCAAACGGCCAGTGGGTGTGGGTCCGCGCCCGCGCACAGATCATCGATCCGGACGCGCCGGACGTCCATCTGCTCGGCATCGCGATCGACGTCACCGAGCAGTATCACCTCGCCATGCAGTCGGAGGAGGCGGATGCGCGGCTCCGCACGGCGATCGAGAACATCTCGGAGACATTCGTCCTCTGGGACGCGAACGGTCGCCTTGTGATGTGCAACACCCGCTTCCAGGAGCAGGCCGGCCTGACCGACGACGATATCGAACCGGGAACGCCGCGCGGCGTGATCGAGGAGCGGATGACCGCCTTCGCGTCCGAGCGGCGGCTGGCGAACGGCAATGGCCGTCACGGCGCGGTGACCTATGAGCGGCAGTTCAAGGACGGACGCTGGGTGCAGGTCAACGAACTGGTCACGCGTGACGGCGGCACGGTGTCGGTCGGTGCCGACATCACGCAGATCAAGCAGCATCAGGAAAAGCTCGTCGACAGCGAGCGCCGGCTCATGGCGACGATCCACGACCTCTCCGTCGCGCGAAAGGCCGAAGAAGACCGTGCCCGCGAACTCGCCGACCTCAACAGGAAGTGCATGCGCGAGACGGAGCGCGCGGAAGCCGCCAACCGCGCCAAGTCCGAGTTCCTCGCCAACATGTCGCACGAACTGCGCACGCCGCTGAATGCGATCATCGGCTTCTCGGAACTGATGCAGTCGGGGCTTTTCGGGCCGCTCGGCTCCGAGCGCTATACGGAATATGTTCGCGACATCCACGGCAGCGGCAACTATCTGCTGGGCGTCATCAACGACATCCTCGACATGTCGAAGATCGAGGCAGGCCGCTTCTCGATCGACCGCGAGGAAATCGACCTCTGCCCCCTGGTGCGCGAGACGGTCCGGGTGATCTCGCTGCAGGCGGCGCAGAAATCGATCACCGTGGAGACCAGCATCGCCGACTCGCTGACGCTCAACGCCGATCGCCGGGCGATCAAGCAGATCGCCATCAACCTCTTGTCGAACGCCGTCAAGTTTACGGGCCAGGGCGGAAAGATCGCGGTGCGTGCCCGCAAGACGTCCGGCGCCGTCATCCTGACGATCGAGGACAATGGCTGCGGCATCCCGCAGGAGGCGCTCAAGAAACTGGGCAAGCCCTTCGAGCAGGTCGAGAACCAGCTCACCAAGAGCCATACCGGCTCCGGCCTCGGCCTGGCGATCTCGCGCTCGCTCGCCCAGCTTCACGGCGGTGCGCTCAAGATCCGCTCGACCGAGGGCGTCGGCACCATCGTCTCGGTACGGATCCCGGTGAGGACAAAGGCGGCGGCACAACCGTCAAGAAAAGCCGCCTGATTTCAAGCGGCCGGCGACCTAGTCGCGGCCGTCTTACTGCGCAGTCGGCTTTGGCCGATCGCCTTTTGCCGACGCGCGGCTCCGCATCTCTTCCTTGACCAGCTTGCCGTCCGTATCGGCATCGAGTTCGGCAAAGCGCTGCTTCCTTCGCGCTTCGACGTCGGCGAGCGTGATGGTGCCGTCCTTGTCGGTATCGAACCGAGCGACGAGCGCCTCAGCCTGTTGGCTCGCCTTCGGCCCTTTGAAGGTGGCTGAGATTTCCCCCACCGTCAGCTTGCCGTCGCCGTCCTTGTCCGCATTTTCAAGCCGGCCTTTGATCCCGGCGACGAATTCCTCGAAGGAGATATCGCCGCTCTTGTCCGCGTCGAGGCGCTCGAAGAGCTTGTCATCCGTCGCCGCCTGCGATGCGGTCGCTCCGACAGCCCCGGCAAACGCGACGAAGGCCCAGGCCAGAACCGTCTTCTTCATGATCTTCTCCACTTCTCGGGTTCGATCTCCACATGGGGACCGGATCATGTCATTTCCATCACCGCGATGCGGATTTTTGACCCAGGAGAACGTCGAACAGCTTTCGAACGTTCCTGGTCGTGTCCTTCAACAGCGCGCGCAGGACGTTGAGGTCGGGCGCGTCCGCGCTGCGGATGAGCAGGTCGGACAATCCGGGCGGAATATCGGCTGGATCGAGATTTCCCGTCAGGCAGAGCCGCATGATCTGCATCAGTGTGGTGTAGAGGCGATGCGCCTCGAAGAGTTCGCCTCGCACCTGCAGATCGGCGAAATCGTCCGCGAGATGGCGCAGGACATCGGCCGTGGCGGTCGCCCTGCCCGCTTCATCCACCCGGCCGGTCAGCGACGCGACCTGTGCGATGAACTCGAGGTCGATCAGCCCGCCTAGCGCGAGCTTGAGGTCCCACTCGTCGGCCGGCGGTTTCTCCTTCTCGATCATCGCCCGCATCTGCCGTGCCTCGCGCGCGACATCGGCAAAGGCGCGGGGCAGGTCCAGTATGCCGGCCACGTCCGCCTCGATCAGGCCGGCGAAGTCGGCGTCGCCGGCAATCACCCGCGCCCGGGTCAGCGCCATATGTTCCCAGGTCTCGGCGTCCTCGCGCTGGTATTTGCGGAAGGCGGCGATGTGGGTCGCGACCGGTCCCTTGTTGCCGGAAGGCCGCAGCCGCAGGTCGATCTCGTAGAGAACCCCCTCCGTCGTCGGCGCCGACACCGCCGCGATCAGCCGCTGCGTCAGCCGCGTGAAGTAGAGCGCCGGAGCCAGCGGCTTTTCGCCGTCGGATTCCTCCGCCGTCTCCGAGTGGTCATAGAGCAGGATCATGTCGACGTCCGAGCCCGCGGTCAGCTCCCGCGAGCCGAGCTTGCCCATGCCGAGCAGCGCCACGCGGTCGCCGGCCACGCGTCCATGCCGGACGGCGAACTCGTCGCGCACGGCCTCCAGTGCCGCGCCGATGGTGAGGTCGGCGAGGTCGGAGAAGGCCTTGCCGGCCCGCACCGCATCGATCGCGCCAGTGAGTAGCCTGACGCCAATGAGAAACTTCTGCTCGGCCGCGAAGATGCGCAGCCGGTCTAGGATCTCCTCATGCACGGTCACGCCTTCGAGGAAGGCCTGGAGCCGGCCGGCCAGGTAGCGCCGGTCGGGCAGTTCCGCCATCAGCATGGGATCGAGCAGGCCATCGAAGACATGAGCGCGCCTGGTGATGATCGCGGCGAGGCGCGGCGCCGCGCCCATGATCAAAGCCAGCAGGTTCAAGAGCGCCGGGTTGGACTGGAGCAGCGAGAAGAGCTGGATCCCCGCCGGCAGGCCGGCCAGGAAGGCGTCGAAACGCATCAGCGCCTCGTCGGCGCGGCGGGTGTTGCCGAAGGCCTGCAGCAGCGCCGGTATCAGTTCCGTCAGGCGCTCACGCGCTTCGGCCGACTGCGTCGCGCGATAGCGCCCGAAATGCCAGGTGCGGATGACGCGGCAGATGTCGCTGGGGCGCTCAAAGCCCAGCTGCGACAGTGTCTGCAGCGTGTCCGGATCGTCGACGTCCCCGGTGAAAACGAGATTGCCCACCCCCGCCGACAGTTCCGGCGCGGATTCGAACAGGGCCGCGTAGTGCTTCTCCACCACCTGCAGGGAGGCGCGGAAATCGGCCGCGAACGCATCTGCGTCGCGATAGCCGCGCATATGCGCGATCCGCTCCAGGCCTTCGTCGTCCTCGGGCAGCAGGTGGGTCTGCTCGTCCGCCACCATCTGGATCGCGTGTTCGACATCCCGCAGGAACCAGTATTGTTTCGCCAGCGCGTCGCGTTCCTCGGGCGAGATCCAGCCACGCGCGCAAAGCTCGCCCAGCATCGCGATGGTCTCGCGGCCGCGCAGTTCCTGGAAGCGGCCGCCGGCAATCAGTTGCTGGGTCTGGACGAAGAACTCGATCTCGCGGATGCCGCCTCGTCCGAGCTTGACGTTGTGGCCCTTCACCGCGATCTCGCCGTGCCCCTTGTGCGCGTGGATCTGGCGCTTGATCGAGTGGACGTCGGCGATCGCCGCGAAGTCCATATACCTGCGCCAGACATAGGGCTTCAGCTCGGCGAGGAAGGCTTGTCCCGCATCGAGATCGCCTGCCACCGGCCGCGCCTTGATCATCGCCGCGCGCTCCCAGTTCTGGCCGCGGCTCTCGTAGTAGTGCAGTGCCGCGCCGACCGGGATCGCCAGCGGCGTCGATCCGGGATCGGGCCGCAGGCGCAGATCGGTGCGGAAGACGTAGCCGTCCTCGGTACGGTCCTGGAGGATGCGCACCAGCCGCCGCGTCAGCCGGGCGAACAGCTCGTTCGCCTCGTAGGGGTCGGTGATCGCCTCCGCCTGCGGATCGAAGAACGAAATCAGGTCGATGTCGGAAGAAAAATTGAGCTCGTGCGCGCCGAGCTTGCCCATCGCAAGCAGGATCCAGCCGGATCCTTTCGTCGGATCGGAGGGGACAGGCAGGGCGATCCTGCCCTGGCCGTGGGCGTCGCGCAGCAGGTAAGACACAGCCGCGCCGATCGCCGCGTCGGCGAGCCGGCTCAGGCGTCGCACCGTCGTCTGCGCATCGAACACCCGCGCCAGGTCACACAGCGCGATCAGCGCATGCGCTTCCGTCTTGTGCCGCCTGAGCTCGGCCATCAGCCGCGCCTCGGCGATATCGGGATCGCGGCCGAGCGCCTCGATCGCCTCGAGGACCGCGTCGATACGCGCAGGGGCGGTCACCGAGCGCAGGTGATCGAGGATCTGCGGGGCCCGGCGCATGCAATCGCGCAGGAAGGGCGAGAGGTCGAGCACGGCGGCGAGGAAGTCGACTGTCACGCCGCCCGCCGCGAGGTCGGCCACAAGGCCTTCGAGGCCGGCCGCGTCGGCATTCGAGATCAGTTCGGCCAGTTCTGCCTTCGCCGCGCTCGCGTCGAGCGGCTGAAGCCGCGCCGGACGCGCGCCAAACCAGTTCCGCTCCCCTGCCGCCTCTTTCGCGGCCGCTGCCTTCGCCATCATCCCCCCTGACGCGGAAACACCATCTCGACGAGTAATCCTGGCTCCTTCCCGGACAGTTCCAGCGTGCCACCGTGGAACGTCATCACCGCCTTGGCAAGGCTCAAGCCCAGGCCCGATCCCGGCTGCGACCGGCTTTTCTCCAGCCGCACGAAGCGTTCCGTCGCCTGGACGCGATCCTCGGGCGGAATGCCCGGCCCGTTGTCGGCGACGCCGAGGCGGATATTTCCGGGCGCCCTGACGATCGACACCGTCACCTTGGCGCCACCCTCGGCGCCGGCGGAATACTTGATCGCATTGTCGACGATGTTGGACAGCGCCTGGCCGATCAGTTCGCGATTGCCGATCACCTTTGCCTCGGCGCAATCTTCGGCGGTCAGCATCACGCCGGCCTCCTCCGCCGCCGGCTCGTAGAGTTCCACCACGTCGCGCATGATGGCCGCGAGGTCGACCTCGCTCGTCGCCTCGGCCGAATAGCCCGCCTCCAGGCGCGAGATCATCAGGATCGCGTTGAACGTCCGGATAAGCTGGTCCGACTCGGCGATCGCCCCCTCCAGCGCCTCGCGGTATTCGGCTTCGGTGTGCGCGCCGGCCAGCGTCGCCTCGACACGATTGCGCAGGCGCGTCAGCGGCGTCTTCAGGTCGTGCGCTATGTTGTCGGACACCTGCTTCAGTCCGTCGTTCAGCGCGCCGATGCGCGCCAGCATCCCGTTCAGATTCTCCGATAGCCGGTCGAACTCGTCGCCCGAGCCGGTCACCGGCAGGCGGCCCGAAAGGTCGCCGCCCATGATGCGCCGGCTCGCTTCGGAAATGCTGTCGATGCGGTGCAGCGCCTGGCGGCCGACGAAGAACCAGATGACGAAGGCGCCGATGCCCATCAGCGCAAGAGCGGCCGTCAAAGCGCGGCGCACGACGAGGCGGAACTGCTCCGGCTCGCCGAGATCACGGCCGACCAGTACGATCATGGTGTTGGGCAGGCGCACGACCTGCGCGATCGCCTTGTGGCCGTCAGTCACCGGCGCCGTCGCGGCACCTTCGCCGTAGCGCCGATAGGAGAACGGCCGCTCTGTCCAGCCGTCGGTTTCCAGCACGCCGGGTTCCAGGCTTTCCACATTTCCGGTGAGAGGACGGCCGTTCGGATCGGTCAGCAGATAGAGATAGGCGCCCGGCTGGCGGGAGCGCTGCGCGACGACGCGCACGAGGCGCGAGAGCCCCCCGGCCTCATAGGAGCGCGACAGGCTCAGCACTTCCTCGAGGATCGTCTCGCGCGTCTGGTCGGTCAGCATGCGCGTCGACAGCGACGTCATGTAGACGACGAGCACCAAGGCCGACGCCGCGAACAGCAGCAGGTAGAGCGCCGACAGCCGGGCCGCGGTGGTGCGGAAGATCGCGGGAAGACGCGGCATCTCAGGCCTTGAGCATGTAGCCAGCGCCGCGCACCGTGTGGAGCAGCGGCTTGTCGAAACCCTTCTCGATCTTCGAGCGCAGCCGCGAGACATGCACATCGATGACGTTGGTTTGCGGATCGAAGTGATAGTCCCAGACGTTTTCGAGCAGCATCGTGCGGGTGACCACCTGCCCGGCGTGGCGCATCAGGTATTCGAGCAGACGGAATTCGCGCGGCTGCAGCGCGATCTCCTTGCCCGCGCGCTTCACCGCGTGAGCCAGGCGGTCGAGCTCCAGATCGCCGGCGCGGTAGGTGGTCTCGCTGTCGCGCACGCTCGCGCGGCGCTTCAGCACCTCGACACGGGCGAGCAGTTCCGAGAAGGCATAGGGTTTGGTCAGGTAGTCGTCGCCGCCGGCGCGCAGGCCGGTCACCCGGTCGTCGACCTCGCCGAGCGCCGAGAGGATCAGGACAGGCGTCTCGTTGCCCCGCGCCCTTAGTCCCGCGATCACCGAGAGCCCGTCGCGGCGCGGCAGCATGCGGTCGATGACGAGGATGTCGTATTCGCCGGAATCGGCAAGGCTGAAGCCGGTTTCGCCGTCACGCGCGACATGGGCGGTGTGGCCGGCCTCGATCAAAGCCCGCTCCAGATACTCCGCCGCCTCGCGGTCGTCCTCGATCACCAGAATCTTCATTGGATCTCATATAGGCGATCTGTCGGGAAAACAGGACCGCCGAAAAAGCTGACGGCGGGCGATTGGGGGGAGCCCGCCGTAGCCGGCGCGAGAGTCGAACGGCCCGCACCTGTCCGCGAAGCCGGCCGCAACTGACAGCGGCCGGCTCCTGGATTCATCAGCCGCGCGCGACGGGCAGGGCGACGAAGCGGTTGGTCTGGTCACGCATCACCTGGAAGAGCACCGCCTTGCGGCCGGCCTTCGAGGCCTCCTCAACCGCCTTCTCGACATCGGCCGCGCTGGCGACCTCCTTCGAGTTCACCGCGGTGATCACGTCGCCCGCCTGGATGCCGCGGTCGGCGGCCTCGCTGTCGGCATCGACATTGGTCACGACGAGACCCTTGCCATCCTCGGCCTTGGTCACGGTCAGGCCGAAGCCTTCCAGCGTGCCGGTCTCGGGCGTCGCTTTGTCGGGGGTGGCGTCGGCGCGGTCCTTCGCGCCCGGCAGGGTGCCGAGCTTGACGTCGAAGGTCTGCGCCTTGCCGTCGCGCCACACCTCGACGGCCACCGACTTGCCGGGATCGATGTTGCCGATCAGCCGGGCGAGTTCGCGCGGCGAGGCGACCGGCTTCTTGTCGACCGAGACGATCACGTCGCCGGCCGCGATGCCGACCTCCTTGGCAGGACCGTCCGCCTGCGCCTCGCTCACCAGCGCACCGCGCGGCTTGTCGAGGCCGATCGATTCGGCGATCTCGTCGGTGACCGGCTGGATCTGGACGCCGAGCCAGCCGCGCTGGATGGAACCGCCGTCCATCAGCTTGGCGACGACGTCCTTGGCGGTCGAGGCGGGGATGGCGAAGGCGATGCCGACATTGCCGCCCGACGGCGAGAAGATCGCCGTGTTGATGCCCACCACCTCGCCGTTGAGGTTGAAGGCCGGGCCGCCGGAATTGCCGCGGTTCACCGCCGCGTCGATCTGGATGAAGTCGTCATAGGGGCCGGCGCCGATGTCGCGGCCGCGGGCCGAGACGATGCCAGCGGTCACGGTTCCGCCGAGGCCGAACGGATTGCCAACGGCCACGACCCAGTCGCCGACCCTGATCTTCGAGTCGTCGGCGAAGGACACGTAGGTGAACTTGCGGTCCGCATCGACCTTCAGCACGGCGAGGTCGGTGCGCTCGTCGGTGCCGACCAGCTTGGCGTCCAGCTCGTCGCCATTGTCCATCACCACCGTATATTCGGCGCCGTCACGCACGACATGGTCGTTGGTGACGAGGAAGCCATCTTCGGAGATGAAGAAGCCGGAGCCCTGCGAGGACGGGCGCATCCGCTCCGTGCGGCGCTGCTGCCGCTCCTGGCGACGCTCCGAGCGGGGACCTTCGGCGCCCGGGCCTTCGCCACGGAACTCGCGGAAGAAGCGCTTGAGCGGATGGTCGTCGGGAAGCTGGTCGAAGCCGGGGCCGCCGAACATGCCGCCGGGGCCTTCGAAGAGAGAGCCCGGATTGTTGTCAGACGCTGGCTCGACGCGCGACTTGACGCGGACGCTCACCACGGCGGGCGACACTTTCTCGACCACATCGGCGAAGCCGGGCGCCTGGGGGGCATCGACGCGCACCGCCTCGGCGAAGACGGGAACAGTCACGCTGGTGACCGCGCCCAAACCGATCGCACCCGCGATTGCGAGCGAGGCAGCAGCGGCCAGAAGGCGCTTTCTCGTGGAACTGGAAGCGTTGGAAGTGGTCATCTCGATCATGTCCTTTTCAGAAATTCCCGATGCGCACTGCGCACCTTCGGACATGAGAGATAGGGAGCCTCACATTACGGCGTTCTTTCCGGAGAATGAAAGTTTGGTAATGTTGGGAGGCGGTCTAGAGGATTTCCGGCGAATATCGGGTCACTCTGCCGAAGGGAATTCGGGCCAAGTTCGAGGTCTTCGGCGCGGTCGAGCTGGTGGCACGGCCAAGTCCGAAGACCGAAGACCGAAGTCCGAAGACCGAAGACCGAAGGATTTGGCGCGAATTCACCCGGCAGAGTGACCCGATATTCGCCGGAAATGCTCTAGGTTTCGCGCCGCAGCGCATCGGCAAGCGCCGTCTTTTCCTCGTCGGTCAGCAACTGAGTATCGGCCTGCCTGCGGCGCCTCGATGCGACCAGGATGTAGCCCCCACCCACCAGTAGCAGCAGCACCGGCGTTCCCCACAAAAGCGCATTGCGCCAGTTGAACTCGGGCTTCAGCAGCACGAACTCGCCATAACGCGAGACGACGTAGGCGATCACTTCTTCGTCCGAATCGCCCGCGACCAGCCGCTGGCGCACCAGCACGCGCAGGTCCTTGGCGAGCGCGGCGTCCGATTCGTCGATCGACTGGTTCTGGCAGATCATGCAGCGCAGGCCGGCCGAAATCGCCCGGGCGCGGGCTTCCAGCGCCGGATCGGCCAGCACCTCGTCGGGCGTGACGGCAAGCGCTCCAACGGCCTGAATCGCCAGGAACAGGCCGAGTATCAGGGCAAGAACGCGCGGCAGCCTCATTCGGCGGGCACTCCCGCCGTCGCCGGCCTGACCTTGCGCCGCGCGGGCGCGCCAATGCGCAGTCGCCGGTCGGCGAGCGACATCGTCCCGCCCGCCATCATCACCAGCGCGCCGATCCAGATCAGCGTCACCAGCGGCTTCCACCAGATCCGCACGACGGTTCCGCCATTGGCAGCCGGGTCGCCGAGCGACACATAGATCTGGCTCAGGCCGCGCGTGGCGATACCGGCTTCCGTGGTCGGCATCTGGCGCGCGGTGTAGATGCGTTTGGAGGAAATCACCTCGCCGAGATCGCGTCCGCCTGCCGTCGCCAGGCCGAAAAACGCGCGATCCTCGGTATAGTTCGGTCCGCGCACCGGCTCCATCCGGTCATATGTCAGCACATAGCCGGAGATTTCCGCCGTATCGCCCGGCTTCATCGCGACGATCCGCTCCGTCTGCAGCGCCGAGACGCTGACGATGCCGAGCGCGGTCAGTCCCAGGCCGAAATGCGCAAGGGCCGTGCCAAACACGGAACGCGGCAGGCCGGCGAAACGGCGCAGTGCCACTGCAGGTGCGACGCTGCCGATGCCCGCCCGCAGGACGAGGTCGGTCACGGCGCCGATCAGCAGCCAGGCGGCCAGTCCGAAGCCGACGGCCGCGAACGCGGTGACCCCATCGACGAAGGAGACCGCCACCAGCCCGACAAGCAGGGCGCCCGCCGCCGCCGCGTAGAGCCGCTGTCCGGCGGCAGCGAGATCGCCGCGCTTCCAGGCCAGCAGCGGTCCGAACGGCATGGCGATCAAAAGCGGCACCATCAGCGCGCCGAAGGTCAGGTTGAAGAACGGCGCGCCGACCGAGATCTTCTCGCCGGTCAGCGCCTCCAGCGCCAGCGGATAGAGCGTGCCGACGAAGACCGTCGCGGTGGCCGTCGTCAGGAACAGGTTGTTCAGCACCAGCGCGCCCTCGCGCGAGATCGGCTGGAACAGGCCGCCCGGCTGCAAGGATTGCGCCCGGAAGGCGAACAGCGACAGCGAACCGCCGACGAAGAAGGCGAGCAGCGCCAGGATGAAGACGCCGCGCGTCGGATCGGTGGCGAAGGCGTGCACCGAGGTCAGCACGCCGGACCGCACCAGGAAGGTACCGAGCAGCGATAGCGAAAACGCCAGCAGCGCGAGCAGGATCGTCCAGATCTTCAGCGCCTCGCGCCGCTCCATTACGATCGCCGAGTGCAGGAGCGCCGTGCCGGCGAGCCACGGCATGAAGGAGGCGTTCTCCACCGGATCCCAGAACCAGAACCCGCCCCAGCCGAGTTCGTAGTAGGCCCAGTAGGAGCCCATCGCGATGCCGCCGGTGAGGAAGATCCAGGCGGCCAGCGTCCACGGCCGCACCCAGCGCGCCCAGGCGGCGTCGATGCGGCCTTCGATCAGCGCCGCGACGGCGAAGGAAAAGCAGACGGAGAAGCCGACATAGCCGAGATAGAGCAGCGGCGGATGGATGGCGAGGCCGACGTCCTGCAACACCGGATTGAGGTCACGACCCTCGATCGGAGCGGGCGAAAGCCGCACGAAGGGGTTGGAGGTTGACAGCACGAACAGGAAGAACGCCGCGCCGATCAGGCCCTGCACGGCGATCACGTCGGCCTTGAGTACCGTAGGCAGGTTGCGCCCGAAGGCGGCGACCAGGGCACCGAAGAAGGTGAGGATCAGCACCCAGAGCAGCATCGAGCCCTCGTGGTTCCCCCAGGTGCCGGTGATCTTGTAGAGGAGCGGCTTTGCCGAATGGGAGTTTTCCCACACGTTCAGCACGGAGAAATCCGATTGCACATAGGCCGAGGCCAGCGACAGGAAGGCGAGCGCCGTCATCGCGAAAGCCGTGAGCGCCACCGGTCCGCCCACCGCCATCAACCGGTCCTGGCGCGTCCGCGCGCCGATGAAGGGCAGCGCCGCCTGCACCAGGCTGAGCGCGAAGGCGAGAACGAGGGCGAAATGTCCGATCTCGACCATGTCTGCTCAGCCCCCGCTTTTTTCCTGCCAGACGCCCTTTTCCTTCAGGCTGTCGGCAACTTCCTTCGGCATGTAATTCTCGTCGTGCTTGGCAAGCACGCTGTCGGCGACGAACGTGCCCGCCGGATCGAAGGCGCCCTCCGTGATCACCCCCTGCTCTTCGCGGAAGAGGTCCGGCAACAGCCCGTTATAGACGACCTTGATCGTCTTTTCCTGGTCGGTCACGGCGAACTCGACCTCGGTCCCCTGCCCGCGCTGGATCGACCCCTTCTCCACCAGGCCGCCGAGGCGGATGCGCTGGCCGGGCTCGACCGGCTTTTCGGCAAGGTCGCTCGGCATGTAGAAATAGGAAGTGCGCTGGCCGAGCGCGTAGAAGGTCAGCGCCGTCGCGCCGCCCAGGAACACCAGGGCTCCCGCGATCACAGTCAGCCGCTTCTGCTTTCTGGTCATCCGTCCACCTTCACGCCAAGGTCCGCCGCGAACTGGCTCACCTTCGTCCTGTTGTCGCCTTCGAGCCCGGCAAGGGCGCGTCCGAGCGCGGCCTTCGCATCGTCGGCCCGGCCCAGCACCACATATGAACGTATGAGGCGCTGCCATCCTTCCAGGTCGTCGGGATTGGCGCGCAGCTTTTCGTCGAGCCCGGCGACCATGCCCTCGATCATCTGGCGCCGGTCTTCCGGCATCATCTCCTGCGCGGCGGTCACGTCGTCTGCGGTCGGGCCTTTTGCGACCGGCGCCTCGAGCCTCGCCCGCGCCTCAGCGATCGCCCGGTCGACCGGCTCGTGCCAGGGCGAATCCGCAGCAAGCGCCAGCTTCATCTTTTGCCAGGCGTCGGCGGCTTCGGCGAGCTTGCCTTCCTGCGCCAGTCCGCTCGCCAAGAGGAAGCGGGCCTTCGGCTCGTTCGGGTCCTGCGCCAGTGCGCGCTCGAAGGCCGCGCGCGCGTCCTGCGTCACCACCCCGCCGGCAGCCGCCGCGATCGCCTCGCCCAGCGCGCTTTCGCGCTGCGCATTCGATCCCGCTATGCGGATGGCGTTGCGCCAGGCGGTCGCCGCATCGGCAAAGCGTTGCTGGCGCATGTAGACCGGCCCGAGAACCTCCCAGCCGCGCGCGTCGTCCGGATTGTCGGCCAAGTGCTTTTCCGCGCGCGCGATGAGTTCGTCGACGCTGCTTTCCGCGGGATTGCGCGCCATGCGCTGCGCCAGGGGCTCGCCGGGCACGCCGGGAGTGCCGATCGCACTGTAGAGGCCCCAGCTGACGAGCGGGACCAGCAACACGCCGGCGAGGCCTGCCAGACGCACGACACCGCCCGAACCCACCTTGCGCGCCGCCTGCCCGTCCGAATCGGCTTTCAGCAGCCTGCGCGCGATCTCGACCTTCGCCTGCTCCGCCTGCGAAGCCTCGATGACGCCGCGCGCGGCGTCGCGCTCGACCTCCTGCAACTGGTCGCGATAGACCTCGATATCGTGGCGGCCGGTTGGCTCGGCGTCCGCGGTCCGGCGCGTCAACGGCACCAGCACCGCCAGTGAGGCGGCGAGCGTCAGCGCTGCTGCGGCGATCCAGAACAACATGGGCACCATTTAGACGCCGCCTCTATCTCTGCCAACAGCGGCGGGATGCGGCTTATTGCCGGTTGTGGCCGGCGATGGTGTCCTATTGCAGGCGGAAGGCCCCCGCGCCCTTGATTTGCGTCAATGGGCCGGTCGTTCAGGTCAGCGGCGTCCAGCTTCCGTCCGGGTTGCGGCAGGCCGTGCCCCTGGCGATGTTCTGCGCCGTGCCGACGCTGACCGTGTGCGTATACTGGCGGCAATCCTGCGAGCCGACACGATAGGGCTGCGCCGCGACAACCTCGCCGAAGCGTCCGGAGGCTCTGTCGCCCCACGTCACTTTCTGGCCGACCGGCGAATACTCGAGCGCGCGATATTCGGCCTCGAGCGCCTGCACCTTCTCGCTGCTCGACAGGCCCGCGCCGGCATTGCCGCCGACCAGCCCGCCGGCCATAGCCTTGATGATCGCCTGGCCCGCCGGCTGCGCGGAAGGTCGCGTCGGCTGGCCGGCAAAGCCGGCGACGCCCGACGCGCCGGGATTGGTCGTCGCGCATCCGCCCAGCGCCAGGGCCACGGCGACTATGACTGCCGATCTTCTCATTTCCATCCGGTCCTGATGCATCCACGGCCAAACGCGGAAGTTACGGAAGCCCCTAGGGACTTTGTTTGGCCTAATTTTGTTCCGCTGTCATGCAGCTTTTCGCAGTTGCACAACGGCGCGGAGCCCTCCGAGTTCCGACCGCTCGAGCCTGAGCGTGCCGCCGTATTCGGCGACCAGGTCCGAAACGATGGCGAGACCCAGTCCGGTCCCCGGTTTCGATTCGTCCAGCCGCCGGCCCCGCTTCAGCGCCTCGCGCGCCTGCTCCTCGGGAATTCCCGGCCCGTCGTCCTCGATCGCCATGACGAAACTCTCGCCCGCATCGTCCGCGGCAAGCGTCACCGCCACCTGGGCCCTGCCCCATTTCATCGCGTTCTCGAGCAGGTTTCCAGCGATTTCCTCGAGATCCTCGCGCTCGCCGGCGAACACGATGTCGTCACCGGCATGCTCGAAGGCGACATCGATCTTCGGATTGAGCTTGGCCATGACCCGCGTCATCCGCTCCAGCACCGGAACCACCGGCGCGCGGAAGACGACGCTCTCGCGCTGCGCGGCGATCCGCGCGCGCTGCAGATAGTGGTCGATCTGCTGCTTCATCGCGCCTGTCTGCTCGGAGATCAGCCGGCCCTTGGCGCCGCCGATCGCCCGGCCCTCGTTGGTGAGCACGGCAAGCGGCGTCTTCAGCGAATGCGCGAGGTTGCCGACCTGCGTGCGCGAGCGCTCCAGGATGCGGCGGTTGTTCTCGATCAGCGCGTTGGTCTCGTTGGCGAGCGGCTCGATCTCGGCCGGGAAAGTTCCGTCCAGCCGCTTCGCCGTGCCCTCGCGCACGCTCGACAGCGCCTCGCGCACCCGCCCGAGCGGCCTCAGCCCCAGCCAGATCGCGGCGGCGTTGATAGCGATCATGCCGGCGCCGAACAGCGCCAGATAGGTGTAGAGCTGCTGATTGAAAAAGGCGATCTCGGCATTGAGATCATCGAGATTGCCCATCACGCGGTAGCGCGCGATGCGGTCGGGGGCACCCAGCACCACTTCGGTCTCGAGCACGGCGAGGGTCTGGCCGTTCGGGCCGGTCGTCGTGTAGCGGCGCTGGAAGCCGGCCCCAAAGGGCACTTCGGCGACCGGAGGGGCCGGAATCGTCGCCTGCAGCGAGGTCGAGCGCTGTTCGCCCGTCAGACCGGCCGATTGCGGTTCGACCGACCAGTACCAGCCGGAATCGGGCGTCAGGTAGCGCTCGTCGCCGAGCTCCGGCGCGCCGGTCAGCTGGCCGTCCTCGGCCGCACCCACCGAAGCCACCAGGTTGAACAGATTGGCGGAGAGCAGGCTGTCGAAGCCGCGTTCGGAAGCATCTCTGAACAGGGCCGAGACGACGGTGGCGATCACCACCAGCGCCACGATCGCCCAGATGGTCGAAAACGTGATGACGCGCGCGGCGAGCGATTTCGGCAGCCAGTTCATCGGCCGCCCCGCGCTTTCGCAAGATCAGTGCCTGGGATTGGCCCGCTCACGCATCGGGCTCGCGCAGGCGGTAGCCCATGCCGCGCACGGTTTCGATCATGTCGATGCCCATCTTCTTGCGCAGGCGCCCGACGAAGACCTCGATCGTGTTGGAATCGCGGTCGAAATCCTGGTCGTAGAGGTGCTCGACCAGTTCCGTCCGCGACACGACCTTGCCGGCATGGTGCATCAGGTAGGCAAGCAGGCGGAATTCGTGCGAGGTGAGCTTCAGCGGCTTGCCGTCGACGTCGGCCTTGGAGGCCGCCGTGTCGAGCCTCACCGGCCCGCAGACCAGTTCGGACGAGGCATGCCCCGCGGCGCGGCGGATCAGCGCCCTTATGCGCGCCAGCACTTCCTCGATATGGAACGGCTTGGTCACATAGTCGTCGGCGCCCGCGTCGATCCCGGCGACCTTGTCGCTCCAGCGGTCGCGCGCCGTCAGCATCAGCACCGGCATCTTGCGCCCGTCGCGGCGCCATTTCTCCATCACGGAGATTCCGTCCATCTGCGGCAGGCCGATGTCGAGCACCACCGCGTCATAGGGCTCGGTGTCGCCGAGGAAATGCCCCTCCTCGCCATCATAGGCGCGGTCGACGACATAGCCGGCATCGACCAGCGCCTCGGCGAGCTGACGGTTCAGCTCCTTGTCATCCTCGACGACGAGAATTCGCATTCGACCCCCTCTGGCATCCCCTCGGACCGTCTAGCCGGGCGGCGCCCATTCGGCCACCGCCGGAAAGACAGTTTCAATTCGCCGGCACGACCACTTCGATGCGCTCTCCGCGCTGGCCGTTCTTGCCCTGCACCACGATGACGACGACGCAGACCTGCTGGCCGCCGCGGTTCTGCAGCGTCGCGCGCGCCTTGCCGCCATATTGCGCCGCCATCTGCTGCGCGATAGCGTTGCAGTTGGCGGCGACCGGCTGGACCAGCGCAGGCGCATCGAGGGGCGCAGCCACCGGCGCGGCAAACGCCGCAGGGGCCGAGATGAGCAGCGCGATCATAGCGCGCCTGAGGGTGAGGAAAATGTTCATGGAGTGCGTTCTAGCGCAGATCGGCTGAACGGGGAATGAATGGGGGGCGACCGATCCTTTCGCCACGACGATTCGAACCTATGCCGCTTGCGCCGGATGAGGCATGGAGAAGCGGATCGTCTCTCCGACCGCCTTGAATGCCATCTCCAGTTGATCCAGCTGCGACTTGTGGTCCAGGCGGAACAGCCTGTCGACCTGCTCACGGTGCCACCCCAGCCGCCGGGCCAACTCGGCCCGCGTCACCGCTTTTGCACGGCAGATCGTGTAGAGAGCGATCTTCAGGTAGGTAAGGGCCGAAATCTCGACACAGCGCGAGCCCTGACATGTCGCGAGTGGAGCGGGAACATCCTCGCCGTCCGACATCCGCGCGCCGACCGCCTCCTCGATGGCCTTGAGCCCGTTCACACTGGCGTCGGCTTCGGTATCGCCGAACGTGGTGATCTCCGGGAACGCCGGCACGGTCACCAGCCACATCGGAGCGCCGCCGTCCGTCTCGTCCATCGTGAGGAGGGTTTCGTAGTACATCGCTACTCACTTAATTCCGAGATCCTTGAGGATCTTGTTGACCAGTCCCCTGCCAAGCTCCTTGCTTCCACCATGAACCGGCATGACCGTTTTCCGGTCTCCGCGGCGCACGGTCTGATGACCGCTCCCGCCTCTGTGGGTCTCGAAAGTGCAGCCGTGCCTGCGAAGCAGCTTCATCAGCTCGGCTGAATTCATAGCCTAGCGCCTTCAACACATCTGTGGAAGTCAACAGATATGTTGAAGGCAGACGCCACAAGAGTCAATCAGTATGTTCGTGTTTTGTTCGATACGGAACATACTTTGCTCCGCCCCCTCACCCAATCCGATCCTTCGCCCCCAGCCTCCCGAAAATCGCCACCAGCCCGGCCACCGCCGTGACAAGCTGCAGCACGGCGTCGGTCAGCGCGGCGTTGTCGGTTCCGCCGATCGGGATGCCGAGGAAGCCGGCGCCGCCGGACAGCACGGCCACGATCGAGGCCCAGATCGTGCGCGAGAGGTACCAGGGTTTCGCGGTCGTCATGTTCGTCTCCTTCATTGGATTGATTGTTCGAAAGGGTTCGCCCGATCCGGCCCGCCGCCGGATCCGGTGTCCGACGGCGGCTCAGCCGCCGGTGGCAAAGACCAGCCGGCCGGCGATGCCCTCGCCCGCGCGACCGATCTGGCGCAGATCGAGTTCGAGTTCTGGCGGCAGCACCGGGAAGTCGGCGGCGAGGCTCGCCGCCACATAGGTCCATGACGCCGTTCCCACGGTGACCTGCCTGACCGTCGCCCCGCCCGGCGCGCCGATGCGCAGCACGTAGCTCTCGACCAGTTCGTCCTGCGGGATCTCGACGCCCTGCCAGCTGTCCGCATCGATGCGCCCGCGCCTGATCCAGTCGAAGGCGAAGGCGCCGTCCGCCTGCCTCGTAGCGCTCAGATGCACCGGCGACAGCGGCAAGCTGGCGCGCACGCCGCCGGCATGCGCCTCGGTCACGGTATGGTCCTCGCCGAAATCGCGGCCGGCCGGCGCCACTCGCCACATCAGCTCCAGCCCCGCTTCGCCCTCGCGCAGGCCCGTCGCCTGCGCGGCGGCGTCGAGCAGCACGACATCGGCGCCCGCCGCCGCGCCGGCCGCGGCCGCGTCATTGGTGCCGAGCTGGCCGCGCAGCAGCCGCGTCAGCCGCCAGACGCCCGGCTCGATCTCGTCGGCTTCGGCAAATTGCACGATCTCCCAACTTCCGGCGTTGGAGCGAACCGCCAGCACATTGGCGCCGTTCAGCATCTGCGCCAGCGGCACGCTCGACAGCGCGCCCGCATAGAGCCCCACGACAAGCGCGCCGAACTCGTCCAGCCGACCCTCCACGCCCGGCGGCAGTGCCTGCGCCAGTTCGCCCACGCTCGCGCGCCGGGTCAGCGTCGTGCGCAGCTCGAAGCCGGTCCCGGCCGGTGAGCAGTAGACCTGCTGCGACACCCAGGGTCTTGCATAGGCCGCGATCTTGAACCGCTGATGCACCGCCTCGCCGCCGGCCAGCGGCAGGTCGAGGAACAGCGCCAGCGGCGCTCCCGGCTGAGCAGCGCCTCGCGCGCGCTTCGCCGGCAGCCGCGCCCGGTCGGGCGTCGGCGGCAGGCGCAGGATGCGCCGCGCCTCGATCCGGCGCATCAGCCCCTCCTCGATCGCGCTCACCACGAATTCGCCGTCGGCACGCCCCGGCAGCGACACCAGGCTCCCCGGTCTCGGTGCCCGCTGCCTTGCGGGCACGGCAAAGCGCGCCGTCTCGCGCCCCGTCCACGCCCGGCGCAGCCAGTCGGCGGCGAGCGCCTCGGCCTGCCCCGCCTCCATCGCGCCGGGCAGGTCGAGACTGGCGACGTTCTGCCCGCCGTCGCGCACGGCCCGCGCCGCGCCTGACTGGTAGTCGTCCAGCGGGTCGCCGAAGCCCAGCAGTGCCTCAGTCGGAAGCTCCAGGTCCGGCGGCCGAACCAGTTCGATCGCCGGACGCCCCTCGCCCGCCGACACCGGATCGCCGATGGCAAGCGCGGCGCCGGCCGACGCGCCGATGGTCGAGAATCGCGGCGTCTCGCCCGACGCATCGAAGGCGAGATCGAACAGCTCGGCGAGCGGCGACAGCGCCTCACGCCCCGTCCCCGGCTGCGCCAGCACATAGCCCGCCACCATGCCGTCGGCGTCTTGTGCATCTGCCTCCAGCCCGCAGGCCAGCGAAATCGCCTCGATGAGATCCGAAATCTCGACCGAGCCCAACCTGCCGTTCAGCCAGTGGCCGAACAGCCAGTTCCCGCCGTCGCGCCACTCGTCGCGCTCAAGCGGAAAGGCCGGAAACGGCCGCGCGTCCCAGGCCCAGGCGTAGATCCGCCCCGGATCGACCATCCGCCCGCCATAGATTTCCGAGAACGGATTGTCGGCGTCCTCGAACTCCTCGCCGCCCGGCGTCCAGTGCGCCAGATGCGCTTCGAGGAAGCGCCGCTGCGCCAGATCCGAGCGTCCGCCGTTGGAAAACCAGGGCAGAGCGTTCTCCGACGATTTCGGGTCGGGGAAGGCGTTCGGCTGGTTCGGTCCCTTGTCCACCGCCGCGCAGCCGAGCTCCGTCAGCCACAACGGTTTTGATTGCGGCACCCACGCCGTCGGCGTCGCGCTCTCCGCGCCGCTGAGCCGGTCGAAATGCTCATTCGCCCACCAGGCCTTCAAATCCTTGTAGCGAAAGATCCAGTCCTTGCCGGCCAGCCCATCGGTGATCGGGGTGCGCATGCGGGCCCGCCGCGCCTCGGCGTCGGCGTAGAACCAGTCGAACCCCTCGCCGGACGCGATGCCGCGCCGCAGGCCGTCGCGGTCGTAGGGCGAGGCGAAGCCGTCCGGACTGCCGCCGGAAAAATCCTCGTCGCGCCAGTCCGACAGCGGCATGTAATTGTCGATGCCGACCGCGTCGATGTCGTCGCTCGCCCAGAGCGGGTCGAGGTGGAAGAACACTTCGCCGCCGGTCGGATGGTGGCCGAAATACTCGCTCCAGTCGGCGCCATAGGTGATCTTCGTCGCCGGCAGCAGCACAGCACGGACCTCCGACGCGAGATCCACCAATTGCTCGACAAAGGGAAAGGCGTTCGACCCGTCGCGCAGCGTCGTCATCCCGCGCAGTTCCGATCCGATCAGGAACGCATCGACCCCGCCCGCCAGCTCCGCCAGATGCGCATAGTGCAGCACCATGCGCCGGTAGCCCCAGTCCTCGGGATCGCCGGTGAAGCTCACCGTGTCAGCGGCGGCGGCGAAGTCGCCCGCCTCCGCGTCGCCGCAGAAGGCCTCCACCTGCGCACGGGCCGCGGCCGTCACGTCGGCGCTGCCCGGCTGGCCGGGTCCGGGAAAGCACGAGATCCGCCCGCGCCAGGGATAGGCCGCCTGCTCTTCGCCGCCATGCGGGTCGGGCAGGCCGTTGCCGGCGGGCACGTCCATCATCACGAAGGGGTAGAGCGTGACCTCCCAGCCGCGTGCCTTGATCGCCGCGATCGCCTGCACGACCGAGCGGTCCGACGGCGTGCCGCCATAGGCAGCACCCCCGCCGTGCTGCGACACGGTGCGCGCCGCGCCCGCCGTGACGCCATTCACGCTCCAGCCCGTTCCGACGAGCGCGGTCTCCGTCGCGGTCACCGCCGGGTAGATCGCGCACTCTCCCGCCCGCAGATCGTCGCCGAACCAGGTCACCACCAGCGCGACACGCTTGAGATTGGGAGCGAGCATCGCCAGTTCGTCCAGCGAGGCGTCGAGGTCGGTTTCGCCGAACAGCACGTGGCGGTTCAGCGTCTCCGTCTCGCCGCGCCGGATCGTCCGGGTCACGCGGTCGGTCGCAAGCCCATGCATCGTCGCGCCCGGGATCAGCGCCACCGCCTTCAGCCGGTCGCCAAAGCCGCCGATCGGCCGCAGCACCTCGAACTGCAGCTGCGGGATCCGGTTGCCGTAATCGCCGATCGGAAAGCGCTCCAGCACCGCATAGGCCGTGCCGCGATAGGCCGGGCTGTTGCCCTCGCCCTGCTTCGCCTCGATCAGCGTGTCGGGCATCTGCAATTCGCCGCCGCGGAAGATCCGGATCTCGACCTCGCTCAGGTCCACCTCGCGCCCGTCGGCCCAGATGCGTCGGATGCCGGCGATCTCGCCCTCGCACAGCCCGAAGGCCGCGTTGGCGAAATAGGAATAGGTCGTCGTGCGCGCGCCGCCCTTGAAGCCCTCGCGCTCGGTGTGGCTCGCCTCCTCGAAGCGCGTCGCCCAGATCAGCGTGCCGCTCACGCGCGCCGCGCCCCAGACGCGGGCCATCGCCGCGCCCTCCTCGCCGGTGAAGGGCCGCATGGCGTCCAACCGCGGCCCCTTCCGGTGCAGCGTCGAGTTGATCAGCGCCCGGTCGATCAGGTAGCCCGCCATCGATCCGGCCGCGCCCAGCACGGCCGCGCCCGTCGTGCCGAGAAAGCCGCCGAGAAAGGCCCCGGCAGCCTGCAGGATCAGAGTGGCCATGTCAGCCTCAGCGTTCGGGGAAGGAGAACACGCCGCACAGCCTGCGGCGCCAGTGTGGGTCGAGCGGCGAGGAAACCACCGCATGTCCCTGATAGGCATGGAGAAACCGGTCTGGCGTCAGCGCGATGCCGCAATGCCTCGCCGGCAACCTGGGCCGGATGCGGAAGAGCAGCAGGTCGCCAGCCTCGACGCCCGACCCCGCCTTCTCGCGGCAATGCCGCCGCGCCGCCGCCATCAGCGGGTCGCCCTCGCCCGTCTCGGCCCAGTCGGCGGCATAGGGTCCGGGCGCCTCGGCGTCCTCGCCATAGATTTCGCGCCAGACGCCGCGCACGAGACCCAGGCAATCGCAGCCGACGCCTTTGCGCGAGCCCTGGTGACGGTAGGGCGTGCCGAGCCAGGTTCTCGCTTCGGCGACGATCCGCTCCGCCGTCGTCATGGCACCAGCGCCCCGCCGTCGAACTCGACGCCGTCGGTCACATAGGCATAGGCCGCGTCGTTGCCCGGCATGTGCGGAAAGCCGCGGAAATTGAGTCGGTTGGCGAACTTTTCTCGACAGGTTTCGAAGCGCTTGTCGCAGCCGGCGACGAGCGTGAACGCATCGCCCGCCGCAACGCCGTCCGCGCCCTCGTCCAGTGTCAACAGCACGAGCGCGCCGTCCTTGCGGTGCGCCGCGATCCGCGCCGTGCGGCCCGCCGACGCTCCGCTCGTCCAGGTCAGCTCGCCCAATGCGAGCCAGCCCGCCGCGAACGCGCCCAGCCCCGCCACCTCGACCTCGCCGCCGTGCCGCTCCGTCGCCGTGCCGGCGCCGTGAAACCCCGCCTGCGTCAGGTCGAAGCCGCAGCGCGCGTCGCCCAGCTTCGCGTCGCAGGCGCGGCGATAGTGCCGCCCGACGCGTTTCTCCAGTGCCGCGGCCGGTCCGTTCAGCTCGACGCGGAAGGCGCCGTCGCCGCGGGTGATCTTGCCCACCGTGGCGGTGCGGAGCACGGCGTGCTGGCTGGGCTCGCGCCAGTTGACCAGCCGCGTCGTCACCACAGCGCCGTCATAGCGGCCGGCGGCGATGTCCGCTTCGCTGATCGCGTCCGACGCCAGCGCGCCCTCGATGTCCGTCGCATCGCCCGCCAATCCGATCGCGTCGCGCGCCTCGCTGGCCGTCATGCCGGTCTGCGGCTCGCAGGAGACGCCGTCGACCAAAAGCGCCCGGTCGTGATCGGTGAAGCCGAACACGACGCCGTCCGTCCTGGCCACTGTCCAGCAATGGCAGAGCGTCGTGACGTCGCGCGCCAGATGCGCGAGAAAGTCCTCGGAGAATCCGCTCATGCGATCACCTCGACCAGCGGAATGGACGGCACCGCGCCGGCGCGAAAGCTCGCCAGGCTTGCCTCGATCCGCTCCGTGTCGAAACGCACCGGCACATGGAAGGCGAAGCCCGCCGTCACCACGGCACCGATTGCCGGAACATGGCCAGCGAGAAAGGTTACGATCCCCGTCGCCGCGTCGACCGTGAAGTCCTCGCCCTCGACCGCCTCGACCCCGTCGATGGAAACACGCACGCTCCCCGCCACCGGCTTCGTCACCGGCCGGACATGGGCGTCCGCACCCGTGCCATAGGTCTTGACCAGCTGGAACGTCGTCGTCGCCCCGTCGCCGGTTCCAATCTGCTGATCAAGTGGCGAAGGCTGCGCCTCCGGCCGGCCCGATGTCCTGTCGAACGGGTCGCTGAAGCGGAACGCGTGCAGCGAGCCGCGCCTGGCCTCGAAGAAGGCCAGCACGTCGTAGAGATCGTCGACAGAGCGCAGGCCCGTCCCGGCATCGTAGCGCCGGCGCGACTGCGAGAACCGCGCATTGCGCGTCTCGCGACCCGACATCAGCTCGACGATCTCGTTACGCCGCTCCGGCCCGCCCGTCGCGCCGAAGGAGATGGCGATCGGGAAGACGACGTCATGGAAGGTGGAAAACTCGGTCATGGGTATGGATCCTATTGCTGAGGCAGTAGGCAGTAGGCAGTGGGACAAAGGGAGTAAGGGAGTGGAGCTGGCACGCTAATGCACAGGCAACAGACGTCACAGGAAGGGCCCCCTACTGCCTACTGCCTACTGCCCTACTGCCCTACTCCCGTACTCCCCTCACATCGTCCTCGACCCCCGCGACGCCACCCGCGCAATCATCCCGGCGACCTGCGCCTCCGACTTTCTGAACGAGGCGGCGTCCGGCGTCGTCACGTTGAACACGATCGTCGGCGCCGCCCCCTGCCCGCCCGTCGCGACGCCGAGGCTCCCGTCGGCGCCGCGCCGCAGAGGCAGGATCGCCTCGGCGCCCGCCTCGCCCATCAGGCCGAGCCCGCCGGGCATGCCGAAATAGGTCGGCGCGGCCACTACCCCGCCGGCCGCGAAGGGCGTCACACGTCCCGGCACGCCGCCCTTTTCGAAGGGCAAGATGCCGCCCAGAATCCCCGAGAAGAACGAGCCGAACAGCGATTGCAGCGGTGCCAGGCCCTGGTTCAGCGCCATTCCGGCGAGGTTCAGCGCGACGCGGCGCAGGATGTCGTCCAGCTCCTTGCCGCCGATCACGGCAGCCTTCAGCGCCCCGGTCAGCTGCGACCCGAACGCGTTGGCCAGTTCGTCGAGCTCAGTCAGCGCGGCGGCAAACGGCGCGGTGTCCGCGCGCACCGTGACGGTCACGTCCTCATCCATCCTATCGTCCTTCCTGATCGGGAAACTGCCGCATCAGCGCGGCGAGCGCTGGCCTTGCCGGCGGCTGCGGTCGCGCCGGAACCATCGCGCGTGCGGCAAAATCCAGTTCGCGCGGCGTCATTGCCCAGAACGCCTCGGGAGAAAGCCGCAGCAGGCCGAGGCCCAGCCTCATCGCCTGGTCCCAGGGAAAGGCCGGCGGGCCCGCTGCGGCCGTCAAGGGTCCTGCGTCGGCCTCGCGGCGCCGAACGTCGCGGTCAAAAGGTCGGCAACGACGCGCGCGAAGCCGGCCGCCCCGTCGTCGCAGCGCATCTGGCGCACCTCGTCATCGCTCACCGTGTTGCCCGCGCCGCGCAGGCCTGCGGCGAGGATACGGATGATGTCCGACGCGGAAAGCCTGCCGCCGCCAAACCGCGCCACCAGCGCGCCGAGATCCTCGGCTGCGAACGCGTCCTCCAGCTCGGCCAGCGCGCCGAGCGTCAGGCACAGCTTGTAGGGCTTGCCGTCGAAGCTCGCGGAAATTTCGCCGCGGTGCCGGTTCGCGCTCATGCCAGCGCCTCGAAGCCGACGAGGCCCGCCGATTCGAGCGCGACCTCGAAGGTCACTTCGCCGTCATGCGCGCCGGTATATTCGAGCGAGGTGATCTGGAACGGCCCCTCCACGGTGCCGAAGTCGGGCACCACTGCCTGCCAGTCGCGGATGGCTCCCGCAAAGAACGCGCTGCGGATCGCCTCGTCCGAGGCCTGGTCCTTGAAGATACCGGAGCCCGATAGCGCCGCGCGCTGCACGCCAGAGCCGGCCAGCAGTTCGCGCCAGCGCCCGGCGCTCTCGGAATCGGTCACGTCCACCGTCTCGCTGTTGAACGCGAGCCGCTTCGTCCGCAGTCCCGCCACCGTGACGAAGCTGCCCGCCCCGCTCTGGTCGAGCTTGAGCAGCAGGTCCTTACCCTTCTGTGCGACCATGAAGGTCTCCTCTCTGATATGGAAAAACATGGGGCACGGCTGCCGTGCCTTCGAGCCCCCTCATCCGGCCGCTACGCGGCCACCTTCTCCCCGAGGGGAGAAGGGAACGAGCCGCGCCGTTGGCGCCTTGTCCCGCAAGGGAAGAGGCGGCTGCAGGCACGAACTTCCTCTTCTCCCCTCGGGGGAGAAGGTGGCCGCGCAGCGGCCGGATGAGGGGGACGCGCGCAAACGCAGCGCGAGTGCGCCCCATCGTTCAATGAGGACTAGAAACTACCCCGACGGCTCCGTCACCGCGCGAAAGCGCAGCAGGCCGTGGTGCACCGACAAGTCCTCGTCGTAGCGGGCCTCGGCGAATTCGAGCGTCATATTGACCAGCGTATGACCATCCAGCTCTTTCGGCGCGGCATCGATCAGTTGGCGGATCGTCTCCATGATCTCCAGCGTCTCGGTCTTGCCCTTCGCCTTCGACCAGACATGCACCGTGAACAGCTGCTCCGTGCCGCTCTCGGTGCCGGTGCTCCAGTCGTAGATCGAGGTGCGTCCGAAGCTGACATAGGGAAAGGCGGCGTTGGGCGGCGTGGCGTCGAACACCTTCTGCCCGCCGAGCTTGGCGACGAGCCCGGCGTCCGCCGTCAAAAGCGAATGAATCGCTCTCTGCAGGTCAACGGCCGGCGACGTCATCGCGATCCCTCCCCTCGGTTCGCCTGCGAGCATTAGCGCGCGGTGCCTTGCGCGGAGCAGGACGGGCGACCTTGCGACCGTACCTTGCCTCGGCGTCCTCCGCCAGCCCATGGACGCGGCCGCGCAACGCGCGGATCAGGCCTTCGGCGGTCATCCGCAAGGTCACGTTCATCGGCCCTGCTCCCTGGTGCGGCAGATCAGGTAGCGGCCCGTTTCGTCCGGGTCGTGCACGGTCAGGATCGGCAGAACCCGATCCCCCAGCACGAAGCGCATGCCGCTCGCGACGTCGGGCCGTTGGCGGATCGTGACGCGATGCGTCACCTCCTCCAGCGTCTGGTCCGCACCGAATCTCTCCCGCACGATGATGGGCTGCAGCCGCGCGAACACGACCGCGATCTCGGTCCAGGTCTCGGCGAAGCCGCCGGCGCCGTCCGGCGTCGGCACCGCCTGTTCGAGCACCAATTCGGTGCGCATCTCGCCGGGATCGATCCGCATCACAGCCGTCCCGTCCGGTAGCCGGCGATCAGCCGGTCGAAACCGGGCGGGATCGACACCGGCTGGTCCTGCGCCCCGTAGCTGGCGCGGAACTCGTACCAGTGCGCGACCAGCACCAGCACGGCTCGCTTCAACTGGTCGGGCACGTCGGTTCCCGCCTCGCCGAAACCGGCGGTGAAATCGACCTCGATCCCGTTCAGCCGGCGCTCCGGCGCCGGCGGCGAGGTGAAGTGCAGCCGCGCCGGCCTGCTGACAAGATCCGCCTCGTAGCTCGCAGGGTCCAGCACCGCCGCTTCGCCCTCCTCGCCATAGACCGTGACGGACAGAATCTCCTTCACCGGATGCCGGCGCAGCCTCACCAGTCCGTCATGCGGCCAGCGATCCATCGCCAGCCGCCAGGACTGGTCGATCAGCGCCATGCCCGTCTGCGCCTCCACCTCCGCCCGCGCCGCCTTCATCAGTCCGGAAATCAGCGCGTCCTCGCTGTCGTGCGCGACGCGCAGCTGCGCCTTCGCCTCGGCAAGCGTCACCGGCTCGCCCGCGGGATCCACGGTTCGATAAAGTGTCATGATGGCTCCAGAAGTTGAGGAAGGGCGAAGCCGCGGAAGCCGCGTCTCTCTCCCCGTTCACGGGGAGAGATGTCCGGCAGGACAGTGAGGGGCAGCGCCAGCACTCGAAAGAGTATGCGGCCCCTCATCCGCCCTTCGGGCACCTTCTCCCCGTGAACGGGGAGAAGGAAACGGCGTCGGCTTATGCCACGCCAAACTTCATGAGCTTAATCGCGTTGAAGTCCTGCACCCCGCCGCCGACCCGCTTGGTGGTGTAGAACAGCACGTAGGGCTTGGCGGAGTAGGGATCGCGCAGCACGCGCACGCCGGTGCGGTCGACCACGAGATAGCCGCGGCCGAAATCGCCGAAGGCGATCGACAGCGAATCCGTCGCCGCGTCCGGCACGTCCTCAGCCTCCACCAGCGGGAAGCCCATCAGCATGGCGCGCGCGCCCGGTCCCGCCGGCGGCTGCCACAGATAGTTGCCGTCCGCGTCCTTCAGCTTGCGGATCGAGGCCTGGGTCTTCCTGTTCATGACGAACGAGGCGTTCTGCCGGTAGCCCGCCCGAAGCGAATAGATCAGGTCAATCAGCTTGTCGGAGGGGTTGGACGCGGGCAGCGCGCCGTCGACGCCGGTGGCGATGTAGCCGAGATTACCCCACGACCAGGAGCCGTCGGCCACAGCCGTGTAGTCGAGGAACCCTTTCGGCTTGTTGGTGCCGTCGCCGGTGACGAAGGCGGTGCCCTCCTGCTCGGCGAACGCGGCTTCGACTTCGCTGGCGATCCACTGGTCGAGATCGACGGCGCTGTCCTCGAGCAGCGAGGCGGTCGCCGCCGGCATGGCGTAGATCTCCATCGCCGGGAACGACAGTTCGGACAGCGTCGCCGTATTGGTCTGCGGCCGCGATGCGGTCTCCGCCACCCAGCCGGAGGCCGGGCCTGAGACCGCGAAGGGCTTCTTCAGCACGGCGGTCGACACCTGGCGCACCGAGGCGATGGAGCGGATCGGCGACAGGCTCGACAGCCGCTTGCCGATCTCGCTCTCCGTCTCTTCCGGCACCAGATAGCCGCCGTCGGGGCCGGAGCCGTAGGACATCGCCTTCATGTCCACCGCCTGCAGCGCGCGCTCGTCGCCGCGCCGCACATAGGCCTCGAAGGCCTCCTTGTGTTCGCTTGCGACGCGTGCGCCACCCGCTTCGCGGCCCAGTGCCGGGCGCGCCTTCCTGAGCAGCAGCTGGTCCACCGCCCGCTTCTGCTCGTCCATCGCACGGCTGATGCGATCCACCTTCTCGGCGGTCACAGCGTCCTCGCCGAAGCGGGTCTCGATCTGCGCGATGCGCTCGTCGTTGGCGTCGCGAAACGCCTCGAAGGCGCTCATGAACTCGCCGAAAGCGTCCGAAATGTCCGCGCCCTTCGTTTCGGGAGCAATCGTGTCGTGGGTCATGCGATCCTGTCCTCTTCTTGCTGGAGTGTCTGCGCAGTCCGGCGGAACCGCTCCGCCAGCCTTGCCTCATTCATCGCCGCGGCTTCGCCCCGCAGCAGGCGCGCGATGTCCTGGCGCAGGCGCGTCATGCCCGCCGGACCCGTTCCCTTCACCCGGTCGATCCGCGCCTCCGGCAGCATCGGAAAAGTCACGACCGAGATTTCCCACAGATCCGCCTCGAGGATGCGGCGAACGCCGGTGCCGGCATCCTTCCTCGCCCGCACCGTGCGGAAGCCGATCGACAGCCCGTCCAGCGCACCGGCGCGCATCAGGCGCAGCACCTCTTGCGCGCGGGCCACGCCGGGCGTCAGCCTGCCGCGCACGAACAGGCCGCGCGCGTCCTCGCGGATCTGCGTCCATCTTCCGATCGGCTGGTTCGGATCGTGCTGGAACAGCATGCGCACGCTTTCCGGCCCGCGATGCCTCAGCGTCTTGCGGAAAGCGCCGGGCTCGACCGCGTCGCGCGCCAGGTCCACCTTGCCGAACAGGCTGGCGTAACCCGAGAAGGCGCCGTCGGCCTCGACATCCTCGATCGTTACGCCCGCGAACTTGCGCTCGACGCGGCGCCACACAGGCTCCACCGTCATCTCACTCTCCTTGTGATTGTCGTTTGCCGAACCTTCGTCGGCGTCTAAGGCGAGGCCGAACCCTCGACCGAGGTCAGTGCTTCGGCTTGTCCGCCGGCTTCTTGGCCAGCGTTCGCGAGACGAAGCCCACCGCCCACCAGGCGCACAGGCTCGCCGCGGTCGAGCCCATCATCATGGTCTCGACCGGTCCCAACCGGTCGGAGATCTCGAGCTCTGCGGCGAGCTTGATGCCCGCGGCGCCGCCGAAGGCGAGGCCGGCGACGACGCCGACGGCAAAGCGGATCGCTGCCTCGCGGCGGCCTCGCGGCAGGATGTAGGCGATCGAGATCGCCGAGCCCGCGACCGCGCCGAGGGCCTTCGCCGCCCAGAGCCAGGCGGCGTGAGAGAGGTCTGTCATGTTGGAAAATCCCTTCGGGAGGGCAGTAGGGCTTAGGCAGTAGGCAGTAGTCGGCTCGGCCGGCCAGGCACACCGGCGGCGGGTAAGGAGGGACATTCTTCCCTACTGCCTACTGCCTACTGCCTACTGCCTACTGCCCCACTCCCCTCTTCCCATACCCCACCGCCTCGCGCTTCTCGTCGTCGGTGATGAAGTCGGCCGCCTGAAGCCTCCGCCACAGCGCCTCGCGCTCCACCGACAGGCCTTCGATCCCGTCCGGGTCGTACCAGATGCGCAGCTCCTCGCCGAAGCGGACGGACAGGAAGGCCGACAGCGCGGCGGCGACCCTGCCCAGCATCGGCAGCACGGTCAGGCGGTAGAAGGCACGGTTCGCCTCCTGGTAGTTGGCGTAGGTGTTGTCGCCCGGAATGCCGAGCAGCATCGGCGGCACGCCGAAGGCGAGCGCGATGTCGCGGCTCGCCGCGTTCTTCGCCTCTATGAAGTCCATGTCCTTCGGCGTCAGGCCCATCGCCTTCCAGTCGAGCCCGCCTTCGAGCAGCATCGGCCGGCCGGCGTGCGTGGCGCCCGAATAGCCCTGTTCGAGCTCGACCTTCAGCCGGTCGAACTGCTCGTCGGTCATGTTGCCACCCTCCTTCGGCGCATAGACGAGCGCGCCGGAAGGCCGAGCGGAATTGTCGAGCAGCGCCTTGTTCCAGCGCCCCGCCGCGTTGTGGGTGTCCAGCGCCATCAGCGCCGCCTCCAGCGGGGCGAAGCCGTAATGGTCGTCGAGCGGGTGGAACAGCGTCAGATGCAGCGCGCCCGCCTCGTCGCCGAGCGCGATCCGCCGCCGTGCCTTGCCCGTGCGATAGTCGAGCGCCGCCGGCCAGCCGTCGGCGTCCTCCACCACGCTCACGCGGTCCGGTCGCAGGAGGTGCAGTTCGCGCGCGGCCTCGCCGGCCTCCACCATCTCGACATAGGCATTGCCGGCGATCAGCAGGTGGCCCGCCAGCGCTTCCATGAAGCCGGCCCCCGTCTGGCGCGGGTTCGGTTTCGCCAGAAGCTCCAGCGCTGGATGCCGCTCGAGCTCCTGCCCGCCCTGATAGAGCACCAGCGGCGCGCTCGCCGCCGCTTCCGCCACCAGCCGCACGCAGCGATGCGCGACCGGGTTCAGCATGTAGCCCTGCCGCGCCAGCCCCGCATAATCGCGCCGCGTCCACGCCGCCTCGCCCTGCATGTGCAGCGCCACGAAGCCGCTCGCGGCCTTCTTCTCGCGCCTCTCCTCAAGGCGCACACGTCCGCGCCCGGCGAACGGCCAGGTCCAAGCCATCGAGGCTCCTCCTTTGAATTGTTGAGGGAGTAGGGAGGCGTGTCCTCAGCACCCGCCGGCGTCTACAGCATGGCGGCAACCAGGTGGGCAAAGGAAGGCTTCGCCTACTGCCTACTGCCTACTGCCTACTGCCTACTCCCCTACTCCCCTACTCCCCTACTCCCCTACCCCAGCCCCCTGACCCTCGGCTCCACCTGCCGCCGCAGCATCAGCTCGGCCACCGCCCACACCAGCGCGTCGACCCGGTCCGGCGAGCGGCCGTTGGCGAGCCCGTCCGGGCCGAAGTCGCACATCTCGTCCTCAAGCGCCGCGAAGCTCTCCGCGTGCCGCACCCGCCCTTGCGCATAGAGCGCCGCCACCGGCTCGGCGCGCAGCCACTTGCCCCGGCTGGCGCGCACCGGCTTGACCGGAACGCTCGCGTCCACCTGCGCGATCACCGCGGCCACCATGTCGCCGCCCTGGTTGGTTTCGGCGACAATGCAGTCGGCGCCCAGGCGATGGTAGAGCGCCACCGCCCTGCCCGCCCAGGCGACCGGCGACAGGCCGGCCGCGCTCGCGTCCGCCAGCACCACGGCGCGCCCGTCCGCCTCCAGCCCGACCGCGACGATGCCACAGGCGTCGGAACTCTTGCGCGCCGAGGCCGGCGGGTCGACCGCCACGACGATGCGCCTCAGTTCCCCCGCCGGCGCAATCTCCGCCTCGATCTTGGCGCGGCTCCACAGCGCGTCCTCGCGGTCCTCGATCAGCTCGCCGTCGAGCTCCTGCCGGCCGAGCCGCGTGCCGCCGTAGCGCTCCTTCACTGCCGCGAGGAAGCCGGCCGCGAGGTTCGCCGCGTTGTCGGCCGTCCGCATCCGCGTCACATGCACCCGCTCATGCGCCATCAGCTGCTTCAACAGCTTCACCGGCCTCGGCGTCGTGGTGACCAGCTGCAGCGGGTCGCCCAGCCGCAACCCGAACTGCAGCATGTCCCAGGTCGCCTGCAGGTTCTTCCACTTGGCGAACTCATCGCACCAGGCCGCGTCGAATTGCGGCCCGCGCAGGCTTTCGGGATCCTCCGACGAGAACATCTGCGCCACCGCGCCCGTCTCGTCCCACACCAGCCGGCGCCGGCTCGCCTCGAAGCGCGGCCGCGTCTCGCGCGCGATCGTCCTGATCCCCGACGGTCCCTCGATCATCACCTCGCGCACGTCTGCGATGCTCTCGCCCACCAGTGCGATGCTCCCGTATGTCGGCCCCGGCGAGAAAGGCGAAAAGCCGCGCGCCAGCCCGTTGACCCATTCGGCGCCGAGCAGCGTCTTGCCCGCCCCGCGCCCGCCGACGACCAGCCAGGTTTCAGGCGCGTCCGGATCCCTCCGCCACAGCGGATACTGCGGATGCCTCGTCCGCGAGATCCATTCGGCCGCGACCTCGGCGGCCCAGGCGGCGTCTACGTTCGCATCGGAGAAGCCTTCGAGCCTCTTCCTCAGCCAGTTCGATGATCTTGTCGTCGATCTTGCGGAGGATCTCGCGGAGGTTTTCATTCTTTTTCTTCTTGTTGGCCTTCGCGCGTTCGGCCGCCAGCACCTCCCAGCGGTCCATCATCTTGGCGAGCGCGGCCAGCCCGTCGACCTGCGCCTTGTCGAGCCGCCCGCCGCGCCGGTCGGCATTGGCGATCAGCCGGCCGACCTGCCGCGCGACGAAGCCGCTGGCATTGGCCAGAAGCTCGACCGGATCGAGCTTGTCCCATTCGGGCACGGCAATCGCGGGCTCGCCGGCAGGACCGCCGCGAACCGCGCCGTCCCCGGCCGGCGGGTTCAGCCCCGCCGCCTCCAGCTCCGTCGACATGCCCGACATCGCCTCCGGGTCCGCCTTCGCACTGGCCGGCGGCGGCCGATCCCCGGATTCCTCCGGCGGCTCGCGTCCCGACAGCGCCGCGGCGATCGTCTGGACCTCGCGATAGAGGCCGCGGATCTCCTGGTTGCGGTGGTCGATCGTCCTCCAGCCCTCGGCGGCGGAGCGGGAATAGACGTGGGAGTTGTCGACGCCCAGCACGGCCGCCACCCTCACCCGGGTTGGCGGTTCGCCCTCCGAGAGCTCGCGCGCGGCAAGCCACCGCGCCTCGCTGATGCCGCGGCCCATTCATTCCCCCAGCTATGTCGGAAAAGCAAATCGCCGGGGCGTCCGCTCTAAGAGAGCTTGAGGGACACACTTCCGACGATGCTGAAAACCTACCAGACCACCGTCACGGTGTCAAGGGATATTTTCCTAATTATATACTTGACGTAGGAGGATATTTTCCTATGATTCGCGCCGACAGGCCGGCCAAAGAAGACGAGGGTGTCAGGATCACGCCCGCGATGGTTCATGCGGGCTACGATGAATGCGATTTGTCGGCCCCATACGGGGCCGTGCCGTCCGCCGATTGGCTGGAAAAAGCCTACCGCGCTATGCGCGCTTTGGAGGGGGCCTCGGAACAAGGAGGTTCAGAGACTTCCCTTCAGATCCCAAGATAGTGGATATTGCTTTGCTTATGTTTTCGGCGTGGCGGCGAATTTCACTTGGGTCCAATGGTTCGAATTTTGGTTTGCCGCGTCTGTCGCTAACGACATTACGGACTAAATGGAGGTCGTCACCGTCGAAGGCGAAAAGGCTGTGTGCGAGGCTATTGCGGTACGCGACCGCCTTTTCAACATCATCGCGGATAGATGCGATGCGCCTAGCAAGATCATCGTCGGGTCGGTTTTCGGCGATCTCAAAGAGGATGGAAAGTTTGGCGCTGATATTGTCGATCTTCCGAATGATGGCTCTGGCGGTAACTTCGTCAGTTATTTTCGACAGAACCGGAACCAGCCAGATTTCCAGGTTGGCGGATTGCATCATGAGGAAGCCGACTTCCCGCGCTATGTCAGGGCAGTCGAAAAGGCGCTTGATAGGCTGATCATCCATGTCAGAACCCTCCAAAGACAAAGACCAGGAAAAGGGCGACGAGGTTCTTCGTCGCCTGTTGAAAACCCCTCCCGAGCCGAAGCCCGGGAAGGGTGAGAAGCAATCAAAGGGCAAGCCCCGCGATAGCTTGAAGGATCAGGCTGCCAATCGACGCTGATTGCGTTCGAACGTCGCTTTGAACTGGGCGCTATCCACAAGGAGTTTCGTCCATGCTACGCCTGTTACCTCAGCCACAATCAGAAGGTCGTTTTGGCTCAGGATGCGCTGGATATATTCCCGCAGCAGAGTTGCGTTTGTTGGACCCGCAACATACCAGACCGTCTCAAGAACCCGGCCCCGCACGAACGTTGGTCCCAGCGCTTTCAGATGGTCATCCATCTTCTTGTGAGTGGGGTCATGTCCGTTCAGGTCATAGGTGACGAGCAAGTTCGCCAAGTGTCATTCTCCTGTGATTTGCCACAGGACGGCTTGACGGACCCACCGCGAAAGTTAGTTTGGTGAACGTTTCCATGTGCCGAGCCGTCCTGTGGCTTGGTTGCAGTGACGGCGGCGAACTTGCGATTCGCCGCCGTTTGCATTCGAACGGATACGGAACACTGGGTGCAAGGGTCTTTCCTCGTTTCCCCAACGATTCACAGGTCGGACTTCTTTCGTTTCCACAACAATCGTCGCGCCTTCTGCTTAGGCGTGACCGGCTTCACCAATCCGCCGATAGGTAAGGCGCTTATCGCGGGCCATGCGAAGTAGATCCTCGGCGCGTTCGGCGTCCGTGATCTTCAACGCCGTGCGGCGATTGTAGCGGAAATCGAACTCGGCAAGGTAGCGGTGCAAGTGAGCTTCGCCGCAATGCTGGTAAACACCGACCATGCCGCGCTTGAACACCGAGAACACGCCTTCAATCGTATTGGAGTGAACCACAACGTCGCCTTCGCGGCGTGCGTATTCGCCCTTCGCGTGATTGGTCGTGCGGTGCGTGGCGTATTCCTCGCCGGTGCGGGTGTAGAGGCGCGACGAGTCGGTATAGAGCGTCGAGGAACGGTCCACGTTGCGGACCAGCACTTCGCGAACGGTTGCGGCGTTGGCGTCGTTCAAATGGAACATGCGGGCCTTGCCGCCACGCTCGACCAGCCCGACGACGATACGCTTCTGCGATCCTCCGCCAGTCTTGAGATAGGGGCGCCCCTGACGAGCCGCTGACGGCTTGCGCGGCGTCTCACGCTGGCCGATGTAGGTTTCGTCGGCTTCAACAGTCTTGCCGGCGCCGCCAATAGGACCGGCGGACTTCACGTCTTCCTTCATCGCCTCGCGGATGCGGTGTGCCATGAACCACGCGGTCTTGTAGGTGACGCCCAGCATACGGTGCAGTTGGTGCGCGGACATGCCCTTCTTCGATGCGGCCAAAAGGTGCGACGCAAGAACCCACTTGTTGAGCGGGATATGCGAGCGTTCGAACACGGTGCCGACCGTCACCGAGAACGGCTTGCGGCACTCGTTGCAATTGTAGACGCCTGGACGTGTGGACTTGCCCTGCATCTTGGTGATGCGGGTTTCATCGCAGTTGCCGCAATGAGGGCACTGCGGACCGTTCGGCCAATGGATGGCTTCGAGGTGTTCGCGAGCCACGTTGGCGTCGGTGTAGATCGGGGCAGTGATGTCCATCGGTGTAACTCCTTGATCCGCTTATCGCAGATCGGGTCTACTACGTCAAGTATATAATTAGGGATATTTTCCTATTGTGCTGGGAACCACCCCGGCTAGCGACAGGCGCCTTCAGGCGGGCCCCCACATGCGACGGCGCGCATGGCGGCTAATGCGCTGAAAACGCTAGGGGTCGCGGTTGCGCTTCCGCGACCTTCCGATTTGCCATTGGCACGTCTCTTTTTTAGATTGCGTTCGACTTCTATCTTCTATATAGATTACAAACGAACTCTAATTTGGAGGCTGACGATGCGCGTAAGTCGCACCCAGGCTGCGGAAAACCGCGAAACCGTCATCAACGTGGCTAGCCGCCTTTTTCGGGAGCGCGGGTTCGACGGCATCGGCCTCAAGGATTTGATGAAGGGTGCCGGTCTGACCCAGGGCGCCTTCTACAAGCAATTCGCGTCAAAGGAGAATCTGGCTGCGCAGGCGTCCAGGCGGGCGATGGAAAGCGCAATCCAGCGATGGTCGGTTGCGGCCGCGGCCAATCGCGAAGACCCGGTTGGCGCGGTGATCGCGTTTTACCTGAGCATGGTGCATCGCGGAGAAAAGATGGACGGCTGCCCGGTCGTGGCGCTCGGCTCGGATGCTGCCAGGCAAGGCCCCGATGTGAAGGCGTCATTCGAAGCCGGGATCAGGGAATACCTTGAGATGCTCGACAGTTGGCTCGGCGCGGCCGAAGGCGAGGAGCCCGGCGGGAAAGCGATGGCGATTCTCTCGACAATGGTCGGTGCGGTGCTTCTCTCGCGGGCCGTCAACGACCCCGGTCTCGCCCAGGGCTTTCTGGAAGCGGCGACCGAACAGGTTCGCGAAACCGTCACCGCTTGAGAGCCTGGGCGGCGCCGTTGGGCAGACTCAAATTGAAAGTGGAATAGATGCGACGGATTGTTGTCACGGGTCTTGGAGCGGTCACGCCGCTCGCCTCGGGGGTCGAAGCGTCCTGGGCGCGTCTCCTGGCCGGCCGCTCGGGCATCAGAAGGCTCTCGGACGATATGGTCGGGGACTTGCCAGCGAAGGTTGGCGGCGTCGTTCCCTCGCCAAGAGACGACCCGGAAGCCGGCTTCGATCCGGATGCCGTTCTGGCACCGAAGGACCAGCGCAAGGTGGACAGGTTTATCGTCTTCGCGCTCGCGGCGGCAGAAGAAGCACTTGCGCAGGCAAAATGGAAGCCTGGCCCGGAAACGGAACACCTGCGCACGGCCACGATCATTGCTTCGGGCGTTGGTGGATTCCCCGCCATCACCGAAGCTGTACGCACGGTGGATACGCGGGGAGTACGCCGCCTGTCGCCGTTCACGGTACCGTCCTTCCTGGTGAACCTCGCGGCGGGCCACATCTCGATCCGCCACGGGTTCAAAGGGCCGCTGGGCGCGCCGGTGACCGCGTGCGCTGCCGGAATCCAGGCGATAGGCGATGCGGCTCGCCTTATCCGCGCCGATGAAGCCGACATCGCAGTATGCGGTGGCACGGAAGCGTGCATGAACATCGTCAGCCTCGGCGGTTTCGCCGCCGCACGCTCGCTTTCAACCTCTTTCAATCATCGCCCCGACGAGGCCTCGCGACCTTTCGACATATCGCGGGACGGCTTTGTCATGGGCGAAGGTGCCGGCATCCCGGTCATCGAGGAATTGAGCCACGCGCTTGCGCGCGGTGCAAAGCCGCTCGCCGAGCTCGTCGGCTACGGCACGACCGCGGACGCTCATCATGTCACCTCCGGCCCCGAGGACGGTGACGGAGCGCGACGAGCGATGGAGATCGCTATCGCTCAGGCGGGAATATCGCCGCGCGAGGTTCGTCATCTCAATGCGCATGCGACCTCGACGCCGATCGGCGATCTGGGCGAGATGGAAGCGATCAAGAGCGTGTTCGGGCGCGATTTCGCGATTGCTGTCAGCGCCACGAAATCGGCGACTGGGCACCTGCTCGGCGCTGCCGGCGGGATTGGCGCCATCTTCGCGATCCTGGCGCTCAGGGACCAGGTGGCGCCTCCGACGCTCAATCTGAACGTGCCTGATCCGGCCAGTGACGGGATCGACTTCGTCGCAAACGAGGCTCGGCCGTTGGAGATGGACTACGCGATCGCCAACGGCTTCGGCTTCGGAGGGGTTAATGCCAGCGCGCTGTTCCGACGCTGGCCTGACGGACAGGCCGGACGTTCTGAAACATAATCCAACAAAACGAAGGGTGTGATCCCATGAGTAAGACAAATCTTGGCGTTGCCCTGGTGACGGGGGCATCCTCCGGTATCGGGCTCGTAACGGCTAAAGCCTTGCAGGACGCCGGCTTTCGGGTATTCGGAACCAGCCGCCGTGCGGTCGGCGAAAGATCCGACGGCATCACCATGCTGACCTGCGACGTGACCGATGGCGCGTCGGTGGCGAAACTGATGGATGACGTGTTGGCCATGGCCGGGCGCATCGATCTGCTTGTTAACAACGCTGGCGTGGGACTGCTTGGTGGCGCGGAGGAGTCGTCGATTGCCCAGGCTCAGAGGCTGTTCGACGTAAACGTTTTCGGCGTTTTCCGCGTGACCAATGCGGTGTTGCCGATAATGCGACGCCAGGGGAAGGGCAGGATCGTCAATATAAGCTCGGTGCAGGGATTCATCCCAGCCCCCTATTTCGCGATCTATTCGTCGACCAAGCACGCTGTTGAAGGCTATTCGGAATCGATCGACCACGAACTGCGCCCCTTTGGAATTCGCGTGGCATTGGTCGAGCCCGCTTACACCCGCACCTCATTCGAAGAGAATCTCGCCACGCCGGATCAGTTGCTGGGTATCTATGACTCCGCGCGCGCCGGCATGAATGTGGCAGTGCGCAAAGCGATGGAAAAAGGCGATGCGCCCGACGTGGTAGCCAAGGCCGTTCTGGCGGCCGCGACCGATGCCGCGCCGAAGAGACGCTATGCGGCTGGAAAAACGGCGCGCCAGGTCGGTCTCCTGCGCCGCTTCGTCCCCGCATCCGCATTCGACAAGAGCCTGCGAAAGCAACTCGGTCTGCCGGGTTGACGCTCGCATCGTCCACAAGCAGATCAGGAGGACCAATCTAGTTCTTGACCGCCTTGTCGTTCCCCGCGGGCTCCGCCGGTGCCGCTTCCAGCGTGAAATTTGCGCCCGCGTCATCGAACTTGTAGATCGACGCCCCCGCCAGCACGACCGACTCGGCCGGGTGCCACAGGTACGACGCGCACCGCCGGTCGAGGCGCCTTGCGAAGTCCTCAGCCATCCCGACGCTGGTGATGGTCGGCGGCATCTCCGCGATCAGGACGCGCAGCGCGTCGTTCGCCCCCATTGCATGGATGATCTCGGCCGCAATCGCGGCCCGGCGCTCGTCGCCTCCGGTTTCGATCGCGGCCGGCGCCGTGCGCGCCGCAACCGCCAGTTCCTGCCAGATCGGCCACTCGCCCTCCAGCGTGCCGCCCGGCGCATGCGGCGTCGCTGGCAGTTCCTCGGTTTCCCACATCAGGTAGGGCATGAGCGCATCGACCGCGATGATCCAGTCCATCGTCTCGGCCGCCGTCTGCCGCAGCGGGCGCCGGCCGACGTCGAGGCCACGGAGCGCGCGGTCGATCTCCTCGGCGAAGCGGCCGCCCATCCCGAGGATCGCGCGGTAGGCGAGGAGCCAACCCGCATCCATCGTGCCGTCGCGCGCGATCGTGCCGGCCTCGACCGCGCTGCGCAGCGCCCGTCCTGCGGTGAGCGCGCCGTCGATCAAGCCGGTCTGGTTGAAGTAGGGGTTGATGAACTCCGCCTCGGGCTGCAACGCCGCATGCATCAGGACCTCGTACATGTCCGCCCAGGTCTTCTGGCTGCTGGCGTCCGGCGAGGGCAGCGGGGCATTGCCGACGAAGGCCGGCAGCACCTGCCACATATTGCCGATGACTTGCGCGAGGTCGGGGCTGGGTATCCGGGCCAGGTAGTCGGGCCAGGCCTTCTTGTCCTGCATCGTTGCATAGACCGCGCCGGCGATCGCGATGTGGCCGCGCTCCTCGGCCAGCGCGGCGACCGCCTTCTTGACCTCGTCCGGCAGATCGAGCAGCCCGGCATAGATGGCGCGTGGCGGCCCCTTCGCGCCCTCGTCCCTGAGCTTGGCGAAGCCGTCGAGCAGGCTCTGCGGCGTATCGAAGACGACGGTGGCGCGCGCGCCCGACGGCGTGCCGATCTGCGCCTCCAGCGCGGCGTCGTTGCCGAGCGCGGCATAGGCCGGCGCCATGCCCTCTGTGGCGACCAGGAAGGCGAAGGCGAGGTCGTTGAAGCCGCGGATATCCTGACCCATCAGGCCATCGACGAAGGTCCTGGCCGCCTCGCCCTCGATCGGGGCATAGCGCAGCGTGAGATATGCCGCATCGGCGCCGAACCCTCGCGCCTGCAGCGGTGGCAGCTCCGTCCGCTTCTCCAGCACGAGCCGGCTCAGTTCGACGATCTCGCCCGCCGCCGGGCACGCCTCCTGCGCCAGTGCCGGCGCGACCATCAGAGCCGCCAGCGCGGCGCCTGCAACCAGCCTCGACATGTCGGCACCCCTCGCTTGGTTGAACCTCTTGTCCGCAATTCGATGGGTTTGTCGCTACTCGGCCCGGGCCGCGCACTGCCCGGCCGAGCCACTCGCCAGTCGGGTGAGGAGGATAGTCATCCCCCATTCGCCTCGGCCATGCGGGCCGAGCCACTTTCTCATTCTCGAGCGTCGCGAGCAATGGCCGGGTAGTGGCTGCCGCCCCGCCTGGCGGCGGCGCGATCTCGACGGAACAGCCGAGCGCGTTTAGCAGCCGGATCGCCTTGCCGATCCGCGCAGTGGGTTTGTCCGCCTCAAGGCCGACGATCAGGCGCAGCCCGACGCCGCGCCCCGTCACGCCTTCATCGCGCAAGTCCCGGACCGATAACTACTCGGTCGTCTTGCCGTCGAAGTGCTCTTTCGATGCCTCGGCAGCTGCCTTCGTGGCGTGCACTGTTCCGTCGGCGTGGTTGGGCGGGGCGTAGACGGTGTAGAGCTTCATGGGCTTGTCGCCGGTGTTCTTGATGTTGTGGCGCGCGCCGGCGGGAACGATCATCGCGGTCCCGCTCTTGATCTTGCTGACGGTGCCGTCGATCGAAATCTCGCCGGTGCCCTCCTCCAGCCGGAAGAACTGGTCGCGATCCTTGTGGACCTCTTCGCCGATGTCCTCGCCCGGCTTCAGGGCCATGACGACCAGCTGCATCTTCTTGGCCGTATAGAGCACGCGTCGGAAGTTCGAGTTCTCTTCCGTCAGGTCTTCGATGTCGTCGACAAAACCCTTCATGGCGAATTCCTTCCCGGATCGGCGAGCGCCGCAGGATCGGGTCTACGACCGCTCCACACCGCTATTATGCCAAACCTACGCGGCGCATCGTGCGCGGCATTGATTCAGGACAAATGACGAGGAAGCGTCTGGTCGTGTGGACACGCTGCCTTGGCAAGCTCGTCCTGCCGCCGGACCGGCGGCCTTGCGGGTGGTGCGGGTGATGGCGACTGTTCCGGCGGGGCTACTTCGCCTTCGCCACCCTCTTCGCCTTGGGCGCGGGCTCGGCCGGCGCCTCGGCGGCGGCCCTGGCTTCCTGCTCCATCCGCGCCTGGCGCAGCTTGGCGGTCACGGCGTCACGGCGCTTGGCGTCGGCGCTGACGATGGCGCGGAAGGCATGGTCGGTGGTCTGCGCCTTCGATTCGGCCCGCGAGCCGACGGCGCGGAACGGGTTCTGCCTGATGTCCTTGCTCATGTCGTTCTCCTGTCCAATGCCTGAACGAAAAAGGCCGGGCGTCGCCCGGCCTTCCGATGTCTCCGTCCGCGCCGGTTTCGCCGCGGATCAGCGAAAGCTTACGCCGCCTGGAGGTTTTCCGCCGCGCTCTTGCCCGAGCGGTTGTCCTTGACGACGTCGAACGAGAGCTTCTGGCCCTCGACGATCGTGCGCATGCCGGCGCGCTCGACGGCCGAAACGTGAACGAACACGTCGGTGCCGCCGTCATCCGGGGCGATGAAGCCGAAGCCCTTGGTGGAGTTGAAGAATTTTACGGTGCCTGTAGCCATGACGATTTCCTTTCAATCGGTCGCTGGACGTTGCATCCGCACGGAGGCGGACGGTTCGCATCGATGTTGAAACCGGAAGATCGCAGTCGGCGCGGGCGCCAGAAACAAAGTTCGAACAACAAGATCGATATGCCATATATAGGCGCGCGCGGCCCTGGACACAACCCACGTCTGCATCTTCCTGCGACGGCCAAATGCGCCGCGTCGCGGCGGCTTGCCGGCAGGAGGACCGGGCGGGTGCCTCCCGGCTATTTCGCCTTCGCCGCCTTCTTCGCCTTAGGCGCCTTGACGGGCGCCGGCTCGGCCGCTGCCCTCGCTTCGCTTTCGAGGCGCGCCTGGCGCAGTTTCGCGGTCTTCGCCTCGCGGCGCTCGGCTTCGTCGCCGATGATCGCCCGCGCGGTGTTGTCGGTCGTCTGCGCCTTGGATTCGGCCTTCGACCGGGCCGGCGGCTTGAACAGGTTGTGCTGGGTAATGTCGCTCATGTCGCCATTTCCTTGTCCGTGGCGGAAAAGCAAAAAGGCCGGGCGTTGGCCCGACCTCTCCTCTTCATCTCGACGATCCGCGCCGGTACATCCGTGGTCGCGGATCGAAGATGAAACTCATCGGCTGCTTACGCGGCCTGCAGGTTCTCGGCAGCGCTCTTGCCCGAGCGGTTGTCCTTGACGACCTCGAACGAGATCTTCTGGCCTTCCGCGATGGTGCGCATGCCGGCCCGCTCGACAGCGGAGATGTGGACGAAAACGTCCGCACCGCCGGTGTCCGGGGTGATGAAGCCGAAGCCCTTGGTGGAGTTGAAGAACTTTACGGTTCCAGTGGTCATGACGATTTCCTTATCATCGGTCGTGGTTAGTTGCTTGCCGCGCGAGTGCACGTCAAACGGTTCAGATCGATATTGAGAGAGGAAGATCGCAGACCGCGCTTTCGCGCCAGAAAGTAAGTTCAACAAGCAAGATCGATAGAAGTCATATAGGCTTCAATGGTGTCCGAAGCAAGGCGGTATCGGCCGCCCGCGCCCAAACCCCTCGGCCGGGCCTTTCGGTTCACGAAACCTCGGTCATCGGCTGGAACCGCAATCCCGTCCGCCGCCCACCGCCCCTCACGTCGTCGCACTTACCCCCTGAACGTCGGCTGGCGCGGGGGGACGACGTCCTTGAACGCGTCGAACTCCTTCCATGCCGGCTCGGGCGGCTCGCAGCCGGGCCTCGGCGCATAGACCGAGGGCTCGACCAGCTCCATCGACGGCACGTAGCGCGGGCAGTTGGGGAAGATCGCCCGCACGGCGACGCGCACGATCAGCTGCGCCCCCACCGTCCCGGCGAGCAGCGGGTCGTCGCGGCTCACGCTTGCCCGGCCGTTGACGCGCAGGCGCCGCGCCCTGCCATGCATGGCGATGAACAGGAGGCCAACGCCGGGATTGACGAGGATGTTGCCGAGACTCTTGAACATGCCGTTGCCGTCATAATCCGGAAACGCCAGTTCGCTCGGGCCGGTGACACGCACGAAGCCCGGCATGCCGCCCTTGAACGAGCAGTCCGGCCGGCCCTCGGCGTCGGCGGTGGCGAGGAAGCAATAGGGCATGCTCTCGATGAAGGCCGCGTCGTCGGCCGAGAACTCGGTGCGGGCGAAGCTCTCCAGCCGGTCGGCGATGCCGCGGCTGGCGAACTGGTCCTGCAGCTGGCGATTGCCCTCGTGAAACAGCGTCGTCATGGTCCTCGCTCCGCGTCGGTGTCCGGTTGTCGGCGGCGACACCGGCAAGCTTCGTCGGTGTCGCCGTTGTTGCGCGGCCGTCATCCGTGCGAATGGCCCGCGGTCGCGTAGTCGATCATGCCCTGGAAATCGACGACCACCGCCGGCTCGTCGCCGACCGTCCAGGCGTCATGCCCGCTCGGCAGGAGCGACACGTCGCCTGGCTTGCAGTCGAATTCCGAGCCGTCGTCCATCTTGATCCGCAGCACGCCCGCCACGTGATACTGGAAGTGCGGCGCCTCGCAGCTTTTCGTCTTGGCGAGCGGCTGCACCGATGTCGCCCAGCGCCAGCCCGGCTCGAACACGCCGCGGCCGATCGTGGCGCCGCCGACCTTGATCAGTTCCAGGCGGCCCTTGGGAAACTCGCGCACCTCGTCGGGTTTGCCGAAGTTTTTCAGTTCCGCCAATTTCGCGTTGTCGATCAACATGGTTCAGTCCTTTCCCGTTGGTGTTGTCGCGCGCTTGTCCGGCACGGGCGCGCCGCTACCGCTTCCGGGCCGCCTCATGGCGCCCCGGACCATCCTCATGGACTGCCGAAAATTCCTGCTCTGCCGGACTACTCGTCCCAGGCCTGGACGACCGTCTGGTCGACGATCTGCCCGTTCTCCAGCTTGAGCAGCGCGATGCAGAAGACCTTGGCTCCGTCCGGATAGGTGCAGGCCTGGGTGAAGGCCATCTGGTCGCCGTCGGCCAGCGTCACGTCGACCTTGTGCGTCATGGTGCGGCTGCAGATGTCGTCCCAGAAGGTCGAGATCGCGCCGCGCCCCTTGATCTCGCGCGGCTTGCTCGGCGGGTTGTTGCGGTCGACGATCCGTGTCACCGCGTTGTCGGCGTAGAACGATGCCAGCGCGCGGCCGTCGCGCGCTTCGATGGCGCGCTTGATCGCAGCGCCGGTCACCGGATTCGTCTTGGCAAGCATGGCGTCCTCCTGGTCCTTGAACCGTGCCGCGGTTGCGCCGGGTGGCGATGCGGGGGCGGTTTCGATCTGATGCACAGAGCCTAGTCGTTCCCGCCGGCCGCCGCTTCCACCGAAAGCGCCATGCCGCCAATGGCCCGATCGGGCCAATCCCTCACTGCGCCGCGCTGCGGGCCACCAGTCCGGCGGCCGCCGCCCGCGTCGGCATGTCGAGCTTGAGCAGGATGTTGGCGACGTGGCGCTTCACCGTGTGTTCGCTCAAGCCCAGCTGCACCGCGATATGCGGGTTGCTGAGCCCGCCGGCGACGAGCCCAAGCACTTCGCGCTCCCTCGCACTGAGCACCCCGAGATCCGCCGGGCGCGCCTTGCCGCGGCTCAACGGCTCGAGATGCCGCTCGCTCGCCAGCGCGACGATCGCCAGCGGCTCGCGCAGCCCCTCGACCGCGATGCTGCCGCGGTCGCGGAACTGCAGTCCCGATCCCGACACGAGCTCGCTCGCCAGCTTCGACAGAAGGATGTCGGCGTGCCGGGTCGAGGCGGCGATCCTGTCGGCTATATCAAGCGCCTCGCCCGACAGCAGCTCCAGCGCCATGTCGATCTCGCCGACATGAAGGCCCTGTGCGATCGAAAGGCCGAGCGCGGCCGCGGTTTCCCTCAGCGCCACGGCGCAGCTCGCCGCGCGCGACGCGCCGTTGAAGCGGGCATCGATCCGGTCCGCGCCGGACCACCGGCCGTAGCCGCCGTGCCGGGCCACGATGCGGGGCAGCGCCTCGCGGAACAGCGCCACGCGTTCCTCGAGATGCCGGCTCGCCACCGCCGCGGCGAGGCCGCCGGACGTGCCGACCACGCGCGCCACCAGCAGCACCGCCAGAACGCGATCCCCGTGCGCCACGGACCGCTCGCCCGTCAGGAACTCCTCGGCCAGGTCCGCGACACCGTCGACATCGCCCAGCCAGACCGGATGGTCGCGACCCGGCAGTTCCACCAGCCGCGCATCCTTCAGGTCCCGCGCGAGCTGCCGGCTGGCCTCGACCCTGACATAGGCGTCGTCCGTCCGGTGCAGCAGAAGCGCAGGCGCGGCGACGGCCGGCAAAAGGTCGCGCACGTCGGTCGCAGCACTCATCCGCGCCTGGGCGGCGGCGGCCGTCGGGCTTGCCGACAGGCGTTCCAGCCGCCCCCACCAGTCGGCGAACGCCCGGTCGTCGGCCCGGCCAGGCGCCAGCCGCGCGAGCCCCGCCCCCGTGCCCCACGAGGCCTCGGCCGTCTCGACAGTCGCGCGCGGCCGTTTCGCGTCCGTCGCGGCCTCCGGAAAGCCGAAGAGCACCAGCGCCCGTGTCCGCTCGGGGCAGGTCGCGGCGAAGGACAGCGCCTGCGCTGCGCCGTCCGAAGCACCGAAGAGTGCGGCCCGGCCGCAGCCGGCGGCGTCCATGACGGCGCGGATATCGTCCACCCGCGCCCGCGGATCGGGCAGCGCGCGCGGGTCGACGCCGTCGCTCAGGCCCGAACCGCGCGGCTGGAACAGGATCAGCCGGGAAAACGCCGACAGCCGCTTGACCAGCCGGCTGTAGTCCGGATCTTCCCACAGGATTTCGAGGTTGGACGGAAAGCCCGGGATCAGCACGAGGTCGAGCGCGCCGTGGCCGACCACCTGATAGGCGATCCTCGCCTCTCCGCTG
>JBDRCE010000005.1:0-138510 GCA_043822005.1 Pseudomonadota bacterium
TCGTCGACCGAGCCGCAGGTCAGGAACCGCAGCAGTTCCTTGTTCTCCTGCTCGTGCAGGAAGGCATGGACCGCGCTGGCGGCGGCGGGCTTGGGTGCCACGTGCTCCATCTCAGAAATACCCTTCCCGCTTCTTCTTCTCCATCGAGCCGGCCTCGTCCTTGTCGATGGCCCTGCCCTGGCGCTCCGAGGTGCGGGCGATCAGCATCTCCTGGACGATCTCCTCGAGCGAGGCCGCGTCGGAATCGATCGCCCCGGTCAGCGGATAGCAGCCCAGCGTGCGGAAGCGCACCAGGCGATCCTCGACCGCCTCGCCGTCGCGCAGTTCCATGCGGTCGTCGTCCTTGAGGATCAGCATGCCGTCGCGCTCGACGATCGGCCGCTCCTTGGCGAAATAGAGCGGCACGATCGGAATGTTTTCCTGCAGGATGTACTGCCAGATGTCGAGTTCGGTCCAGTTCGACAGCGGGAAGACCCGGATCGACTCGCCCGGCGCGACACGGGTGTTGTAGATCTTCCACATCTCCGGGCGCTGGTTCTTCGGATCCCAGCTGTGCTGTGCGGTACGGAAGGAGAAGATGCGTTCCTTGGCGCGGCTCTTTTCCTCGTCTCGGCGGGCGCCGCCGAAGGCCGCGTCGAAGCCGTACTTGTCGAGCGCCTGGCGCAGGCCAACCGTCTTCATGATGTGGGTGTGGACGTTCGATCCGTGCGTGAACGGGCCGATGTCCTTCTCGATCCCCTCCGGATTGATATGGACGAGCAGGTCGAAGCCCAGCTTCGCCGCCATCTCGTCGCGGAACTCGATCATCTCGCGGAACTTCCAGCGTGTGTCGACATGCAGGAACGGAAAAGGCGGCTTCGCCGGATAGAAAGCCTTCATCGCCAGATGAAGCATCACCGACGAATCCTTGCCGACCGAATAGAGCATCACCGGCTTCGAGAACGTGGCGGCGACTTCGCGGAAGATGTGGATCGATTCCGCCTCCAGCCTCTGCAGATGAGTCATGTGTGCGGTCATTGTCGCCTGCTTCTCGATCGTCGGCCGGATGCGGCCCGTATCGGCAGCTTCGCTCGCGGTGGCGGAGCGGCGCACGCCGTCGCTGCTTCAGGGGAGGTGCCGCGCCGCGATCGCGGGCGCCACGCATTTCGGCGGCTTCTAACGGTTTCGGTCTAAGTCGACAACATATGAATCCGCGTCGTCTCAGCCTTCCTTGGAAAAATATTCTCTCGAATCTGTCACGTTGCGTTATCCGCGAGCGGCGAGCGGCGGATTTCGCCGCGAAACGTCTTGTGAACGACTGGCGGTTCCGCAATGCAGCATCTAGGTTGCATCGCCGCGACGGCAGATGATACCTGCCAAGTGATCAACCAGTCGATCGGAACCTTCTTGCCACCTTTTCGCAGGCCAACACTCGACGAGAACAACCGCTGGTTCACCGCGGTCGTCATCGGCGGCGGCGGTGTCGCCGGCAGTCTGGTCAGCTTCCTCTATTCCAGCGCGCTCGTGCTTGGCCTCTGGCGCCTGTCGCTTGGGCTGATCGCCCTGCCGAAGGAGCGCGCTGTTCGTCTGATCGGGGCGAGCTTTCTCGCCTATTTCGCGGCGGAGGCGCTCGCAACGCTCGTCAACTATTCCGGGCCGGCTGATCTGCTCGAGGGGATGGTGGCTAACCTGCCCTTCGTCGCCTTCCCGATCCTTTTCGGACGGCTGTCGCTGACCCCAAGGCCCGACGTCTTGCGATGGGTCGAATACGGCTCGACTGGCGGCGCCTACGGCGTCGGCCTGTTCGCGCTCATCGAGGTATTCATCGGCGGTTACCCACGCGCCGAAGGCCTGGCGGGCAATTCGGGTCCGTTTGCGCTGGTCTCTGCGGTCCTGTTCGGTTTCTGTGTCGCGATCGTAATCTACCGCCAAGACCATATGCGCAGGATCGCCGGCGGCGCGGCGCTTTTTGCCGCTGTCGCGCTCATTCTGTCCGGCATGCGCAGCCTGTGGCCGATTCTCCTGCTATCCCCTCTGCTGCTGGTCTGGCTGCTCGGCTTCGTTCCGAAAGCGATGTTCACGCGCAGGACCGCTCTGGCGGCCGCGGTGGCCGCCGTCGTCGTCGCCTCCCTCGGCTATTCGACCGTCCAGAACAGGGTCATGAACCTGGTCAGAGACTTCGAGAAGGTGGACGCCGGCAACTACGACAACTCCCTCGGTCAGCGAATTCGCGTGTGGAGCGCGGCGATCGAGTTGATCGAACAGAAGCCGGTTTTCGGCCAGGGACCTGCGCATGCGCGGCGCGCGCTTCATGCAGCGGCGAGCGAACGCGGCGAGAAGGAAATCACTTTCTCCCATGCCCACAACCTCGCGCTCAATGCCCTGATGCGCTCGGGTATCTTCGGCCTGGCGGCAGTCATCGCGATGTTTTTCGTTCCGCTCTGGGTGGCAGGGCGCAGTAAAAAAGACGAAATCGGGCAAATCGGCTACGCACTGATGGTCACGCTCTGCGCGACCTACCTCGTCAACGGTGCGGTCAATATCAGTTTCGGACATGACATCGTCGATGCGCTCTTTCTATACTGCATGATGACGACGGCCTATCTCGTGTTCGGTCCGTCGGGAACGCCGCGTTATGTCCTGCTCGCTGATGGCAGCCGGGTCACGAATCCGTCGGCACCGGCCGCCGCCTGACGCGGAGCCGCCGCAAAATGACTGTGGCAAAAAGGGAACGGGGGTTTTTCGTCGGGGCGGATTCGGGGATTGGAACTTTGCGGAAAAGACGCAAGAGAATATGGATAAGGCGATCGCACTACCCTAGGGTTGCGCATCAGGGACATCACGCGTGAACCATCTGGTATCGTCAGCACTGCAGTTGCAACCGCGTTTACGGCGCGCGCTCATCATCGCGATGGATATCGTCATGGTGCTCCTCTCGGTGCCGCTTGCCCTGTCCCTTTCCTTGTCCAATCTCTCCTTCGACCCCTTCGGCTGGGCGGGCCTCACCGTATGGGCGGCCGTTGGCATATTCAGCCATTTCCTGTTCCGCTTCGGCGGCCTCTATGGAACCGTCTGGCGCTTCGCCTCGACACCCGATTTCTTCAACATCATCAGCAACTGCGGCATCCTGACGGTCACCCTCTACCTGACGGCACAGGTCGCGCGTCGGCTTGCTCCGATGACCGGTCTCAACGAGCGCCAGTTCATCGTCTTCTTCCTTGTCACCTTCACTCTGATTGCGGCGCCGCGCCTGCTCTATCGCTACCTGCGCGAGGGCACCGGCTGGCAGATCGGCGGCAGGCGCAACGACCACCGGCCCGGGCATCGCCGCGCGCTGTTCGTCGGCCAGCTCGAAGATGCGGACCACATCATCCGCTTCACCAACACGGAGAAGGAAAAGACCCAGATCGTCGGGCTGGTGGCGACCGAAGTCGGCGTCAATCCGGGCGACCAGATTCGCGGCGTCCCCGTTGTCGCGGTCTGGCCTGACGTGTCGGGCATCATCGAGGACTACGCCAAGGATACGAAGCGGGTCGATCTCCTGATCTTCGGCAGTGGCGGACAGACTGAACTCAACAAGTTTTCCGAACTCGTGCGCGTCGCCCGCAGGGCCGGCATCGAGGTGCTGCAGTTCTCCGGTTTCTCGAAGTTTCGCGGCGGCGCGGCAATCGTGCTGCGGACCGTCGAGATGGAAACGATCCTGCGCCGGCCGGCGGTGCCGACGGACCTCGAGCGCATCCGCGCCTTCATCGACGGAAAGCGCGTCCTGGTGACGGGCGGGGCGGGTTCGATCGGGCGCAATCTCGTCCGGCGGTCGCTCGAGCTCGGCTGCGAGGCAGTTCTCGTCGCCGACCAGTCCGAGTTCGGCGTGTTCCAGCTCCAGCAGTCGGTCTCGCAGGCCGACCACGCGCGGCTCTCCTGCCGCATCGTAGACGTCACCGACAAGGTGCAGTTCACGCGCATCGTGTCTGAGTTCAAGCCGGACATCATCTTCCACGCCGCCGCGCTCAAGCACGTGCCGCTGCTCGAGGACAACTGGGTCTCGGCGATCAAGACCAACGTGTTCGGCACACAGGTCTGCGCCGAGGTCGCGGCGGAATGCAAGGTGCCGCATTTCGTGCTGATCTCCAGCGACAAGGCGGCGGACCCGTCCTCGATGCTCGGCCTGACCAAGCGCGGCGCCGAACAGATCGTCAATGCGCTGCATTTCTCGGAGCGCGTCAGGGCACGCGACACCGGTCCGAAGCCGATCTACATGTCGGTCCGCTTCGGCAATGTCTTCGGCAGCGACGGCTCCGTCGCAACCATCTTCGAAAGGCAGATCATGGCGGGGGGCCCCGTCACGATCACCGACAGGGAGATGACCCGCTATTTCATGACGATGGGCGAGGCCGTCGACCTCGTCATCATGGCGGCGGCGGAGTCCGCGACGCGGCGCGACATCGACAATTTCGGCATTTACATGCTCGACATGGGCCAGCCGGTGTCGATCCTGACCGTTGCCGAGACGATGATCCGGCTCGCCGGCAAGCAGCCTCACCAGGACATCAAGATCAAATTCACCGGCGTGCGGCCCGGCGAAAAGCTGCACGAGACGCTCTGCGCCGAAGGCGAGCTGCTCGTTTCGCTCGACGTGAACAGCCTGTTCGGCCTCAAGACCGGCCTGTTCGGCTGGCAGGAGATCCGCCGCGCCCTGTCGGAACTGCGCGACAGCCTCGACCGCAACGACAAGGACGCAGCGGTGGTCGGTCTCGGCCGGCTCTACCGGACCATAGACGACAAGGGTCCTGTCGCCGAGGACGTTGTTCCGCTCAAGGTCGCGACCTGAGCGGCGGCCCGGACCGAACGGCAGCGCGCCCGGCCGCCTTCAAGGTCGGCGTCACCGGCGCAAGCGGTTTTCTCGGCGGCCATATCCGCAGGCACCTCGCCGACGCCGGCTTCGAGATATCAGTCTTCTCACGCACGCCTCCGTCTGGGTCCGACACTGCTCTCCTGCCGCCGGCGGACGCTTCGCCAGCCAGGTTTCGCGAGGCCGTGCGCGGGCTCGCGGCAATCGTCCACTGCGCGGCGCAAAACAACGACGGACCGTCCGACGCGCAAGGCCTGGAATCGAGCAATGCGGTCCTGCCGGAGCGGCTGGCGGCGGCGGCGGCGGAAGAAGGCGTCGCGCGCTTCGTCTACCTGTCCTCGATCCGCGCGGTCGCGGATCCGGGCATCGACATCGCCATCGGCGACGACACCGTGCCGGCGCCGACCCATCCCTATGGCCGCTCCAAGCGCAATGGCGAGCTTGCCGTGCTCGCCGCCGCGCGGCCGGGCTTCCTCCCCCTCGTGCTGCGCCTGCCGCCGGTCTATGGCGCAGGCATGCGCGGCAATCTCGGCCTGCTGCTGCGTCTGGCGAGGACGCCGGCGCCGCTGCCGCTGGCCGGGCTCGGCGGCCGCCGCTCGCTGATCTCGGCCGAAGCGGCGGCGCGCGCCGTGGCCACGCTTTTGACGATCCCCGGCCCTGCCCGGGCGACCTATCTCGCGGCCGATCTCGGTCCCGTTACCGTGCCTGAGATCGTCGCCGCGTTCCGACGAGGGCTTGGCCGCCGCGCCGGCCTTTTCTCCCTGCCGGAGGCGCTGCTGAAGGCAGGTGCCGCGCTTGCGCGGCGCGGCGACGCCTGGGCCGGCCTTGCCGCGTCGCAGACCTGCGATCCGGCCTCGCTGATCGCCGAGGGATGGGTGCCTGACCCGGACAGCCTCGTCGGACTGGAGCGGCTGGCCGCCCGATCAGGGCGCGCTTAAGCCGGGAACGAGCGTGGCGAGAAGTATCTTCACGTCGAGGAGCAGGCTGCGCCTCGCCAGATATTCGGCGTCGATCGCGGCCAGGCGCTCCGGGTCGCTCATGTCGACGCCTCGCACCTGGGCGAGCCCGGTGATCCCCGGCCGCAGCGCGTAGACGCCGCGCCGGCGGCGCGCCGAGATCAGCGCCTCCTGCGTCAACAGGCAGGGCCGTGGTCCGACGAAGCTCATCTCGCCCCTCAGCACGTTCCAGAGCTGCGGCAGTTCGTCGAGTTTGGTGCGCCTGAGGAAACGTCCAAGCGGCGTCACCGCCCCCGCCGAGGCTTCGTGCGTCGGCACGGCGCGCGTATCCTTCCACATCGTCCTCAGCTTCAGGCAGCGGAACGGCGCCTGGTTGCGGCCGACACGGTGCTGCGCCAGAAGGGCCGGCCCCGGAGACGTCGCCCTCACCCCAATCGCGGCCGCGAGGATTATCGGGGACAGGACAACCAGGCCAATCGTGGCGATCGATGCTTCCGTCAGCCGCGCGAGCAATGAAAAGCCCTTCGTGATACCGGACCCTTCGGCCCCTCAAGCCGGTGATGCAACGGATTCGCGAAAGGTTCAACGGCGCGGGCGCGATCACGCATGTGCGAAACGCGCCTTGTCAGCACGGAGCGAAGGCTTTACCCGTGATTGGGGGGCAGTGCAGCATGACCTTCCCGCGTCGGCGGGTCGAGTTCGGGATAACGACGCGTGCAACAACCGCTGGTTTCGGTTATAATACCGGTCAAGAATGGTCTGCCCCATTTCCGCCGGGTGCTGGACATGCTTCAGAAGCAGGATCTGGACGCGCCTTTCGAGGTGATCGTCATCGATTCCGGGTCCAGTGATGGATCGAAGGAGGCTGTTCCCGCCGACGACCCGCGCTTCCGTATCGTCGAGATCGAGCCTTCCAGCTTCGGCCACGGCAAGACGCGCAATCTGGGCGCGGAACTTTCGCGCGGAGAATACTGCGCGTTCCTCACCCATGACGCCGCCCCCGCCAACGAGTTCTGGCTGCGCGAACTGATCCGGCCGCTGCGCGAAGACGAAGCCGTCGCCGGCGTCTTCGGCCGCCACCTCGCCTACGAAACCGCCACGCCGTTCACCCGCTGGGAGCTCGAAACCCATTTCGAGGGCCTGCGGAACTGGCCGAAGGTGCGCATCACCGATGCGCGCGAATATGTCCGCAACCAGGGCCTGCGGCAGGTCTACCACTTCTACTCGGACAATTCGTCGTGCATGCGCAAGTCGGTATGGCAGGCCCTGCCCTATCCGGAGGTCGACTTCGCCGAGGATCAGCTCTGGGCGAAGCAGGCCGTCGAGGCCGGCCATGCAAAGGCCTACGCCCACGATTCGATCGTCTACCATTCGCACGATTACACGCCGTGGGAGCGGCTGCAGCGCAGCTATGACGAGGCGCGCGCGCTCAACGAGCTGTTCGGCTACGAACTTGGCGCGACAAAGGGCAATGCGCTGCGCCAGACCTGGCGCACCAGCGGGCGCGACCTGATCCTTGCCTGGCGCAACGGCTGGATCCGGCAGGCACCCGTCGCCACGCTGATGCGGCCGCTCGACAATCTGGCGCGGCAGATCGGCTACTATCTCGGCACCAAGCGGCCCCGGTTCACGCGGCGGCACGAGCGGGCGCTGTCGCGCGACCGCCGGCTCCACGCAAAATAGGACGGGAACGGCATGCTGAGAGAGAACATCTCCCGTTTCCGGCGCGTAGCACAGCGCGACGGGCTGCGCGTCGCGCTTGCCAAGGCGCTGACCTATGGCGCCAGGAAGACGCAAGCCGCCGTTCAGGGCAAGCGCGACGTGATCGGCTTCTACGGCTTCATCCTCGGCGAGGAGCAGGGCTACGGGATGAAGATCACTCCGCAGAACGTGCCCGAACGCTCGATGACATGGCTTATCCCCGATTTCCAGGCGTCGTCGGGCGGACATATCAACATCGTGCGCATGATGGATCTGCTGCGCACGCGCGGCTTTCCCAACCAGCACGTGGTCATCGTCGAGCCGCATCGCTGGGCTAATGCAGCCGAGGCGCAGGAAGCATTCTCCAAGGCATTCAGCGTCGAGGGGATCACCGTGTCGATCGGCGTCAAGTCGATCGAGCCGTGCCATTTCCTCGTCGCGACCGGCTGGCAGACCGCCTACTGGGTGGCGAAATACCGCGACACGCTGGAGCGTCTCTATTTCGTGCAGGACTTCGAGCCCTATTTCTACGCCCAGGGCAGCGAATACGCCTTTGCCGAGAACACCTACAGGCTGGGCCTCACGGGCATTACCGCGGGGACATGGCTGGCCGAAAAACTGGCCGCGGATTACGGGATGAAGACCTTCGCCTTCTCCTTCGGCTGCGACAGCGAATTCTACCGGCCGATGGGCCGGCGCGACAACCCGACCAAACACATCTTCTTCTACGCCCGTCCGGTCACGCCGCGCCGCAGTTTCGAGATGGGCCTGCTGGCACTCGATCGCGTCTGCAAGGCCAGGCCCGACGCCGCGGTGATATTCGCGGGATGGGATGTCAGCGAATACGCGATCCCCTTCCCTCACCTCAACGCCGGAACGGTCGCGGTCGAGCAGCTGCCCGACCTCTACTCCCAGTGCGACGTGGCGCTGGTTCTCTCGGCGACCAATCTCTCGCTGCTGCCGCTCGAGGTCGCCGCCTGCGGCTGTCCGATGGTGATCAACGACACGCCAAACGCCAACTGGCTGCTCTCCCGCGACGAAGCGCTCTATTGCGATATGTCGGTCGAAGCGATAGCAGACGCCATCAACCGGCTCCTCGACGACGAGGCCCTGCGCGCATCGCTCGCCAAGGCGGGCATGAAGCGGGCCAAGGTCGCGACCTGGGAGGCGGAAGGCGACAAGGTGGCTGGGTATCTGGCGACTTTGGGAACTTGACGACTAAGCTGTCGGCCCCTAACCGGTGGGTCATCAGTTACATCTGCGAATCCGTTCGTCGGATTAAATAAGACTTCGGACCTATAAGGACTAACATGCTGAATTTTCTTGGCATCGGAGCCCAGAAAGCGGGTACGACTTGGCTCTTTAAGCGCCTGTCCATGCATCCGAATATTTACTTTCCACGAGGGAAAGAAATGCACTTCTGGAACAAGTTCGATCGCTCCAATCCTGGTTCGGTCGTCCACTATTCGCGCGTGTTCAACGACGGGCATTTCTATCGCCAGAACAAATTCAAGGTAGGCGAGATTACTCCAGAGTATGCAACACTCGGCGACGTTGAACTGTCCGCCCTTCGCGAAATGGCGCCGGAAGTTCGTATTTTCTACTCCCTGCGCGACCCGGCTGATCGGATGTGGTCGGCTTTGAAGATGCATCTTCTGTTGCAGCAACGCGATATTCGCCTAGTTGGCACCGACGAGCTATTGGCGATGGCGCGGATGCCGCAATTTTACGACCAGACGAATTACTCGAAGAACATAGAGAACTGGCTTCGGTTCTTTTCACGTCAACAGATGTGTATTGTCATGTTCGATCGGTTCCGCAGTGCGCCCTACCAGGTTCTTACGACACTCTCTCGCCATCTTGGCATCGACGAGAACTTCTACCAGTTGCTGCCGCCTGCGGTATTGGGTGGTATCGTCTTCGAGGGACATCGCGCGTCTATGCCAGCCGACGTGCGTTCCGAGTTCGTGACGATGTTCGATGATACGATCAGAGGCGTGGAAGACTTCATCGGAAGCAAGCTTCCGACCTGGCGCGCGATTCCAACCGATAGTGCCAACCAAGATGCACATACCAGCGCTTGACGGACTTCGAGGGTTCGCTGCGTACCTCGTATTCCTGTCCCACTACTCCCTTATATCCGGCATAGCCGGTGGCTCATTCGGACATGGCGGCGGCCAGATCGGCGTGATGCTGTTCTTCGTCCTGTCCGGCTATCTCATGGGCTATTTGTATGGAGATCGTGAGCCAACACTATCCGAGATCGGCAATTTCGCTCGTCGGCGCGCGGCCCGTGTCCTTCCACTCTTCTACTTCATGGTGACGCTGGCGTTCGTGGTCAGCTTGATTGTGCCGTCGTTGAAGACGGGATACCCTGTAAATGATAGTAATCTAATCTATCACTACCTCCTCATTCGCGGCGTCGGTCCTTTCTGGACGATACCTGTCGAATTCCAGTACTACGGGATATTCTGCATCTTCTGGATAGTCGGATACATTTCTAGAATATTTCTAGTTTTACTATTCGTATTGCTCATTATTTTAATGTCGATATGGCCGGATCTTATTTCGCCTATCTCGAGCATGCGAATCTTTACGAATGCACTATGCTTTTTCGTCTTGGGGACTCTCGTTTCCTATTTGCCGCTATCGCTTACCGATCGAAGTTCAAACCTGCTGTTCATTATTTCTCTGGTCGCTTTACCGTTCCTATTCCCTCGTCTTGTCTCCAATGTTTTTGGTACAGATCTTCAGCCTCTTAATGCCCAATTGATATATTCGATGTGGAACGCGCCCCAGTATCTCGCCTTCTCCGGCGCTATTTTGATTTCTGCTATTTTTTCACCTTTTGCATCCACCATCTTTGGATCACCTCCCGCACGATATTTAGGGAGAATTTCCTATTCACTGTATCTCTGGCAAGCCCCATGTCTATTTATTCTCGCTAGATTTATCGATTTTCGGAGCGCACCCATATCTGGGTTCGTCATCGCGAATGTTGTCATCTTAATAGTTTCAGATATCAGTTACCGCCTAGTTGAAATTCCCTCTCGACGCGCCTTAACGTAAATTGTTTTATTCCTATACAAATGCCGCGTATCGGCTATACTTATATCTCTCCCTTTGGTTATCTCGGTGCTTTTCTCTTGGCTGTCCGGCGTATCTATTCTATTCTGTGATCGATACTAGGCAAGCCGGAGGGAGTTTTCTGAATGACAATCGGAACGAGATTCTTCATTCGTACCCATCTGATGGTGGCAGCCCTGTCGGTCGCGCTTCCCGCCGTAGGCTACGCACAAATCGGGAATGGGAGCAGCGGCCTGGTGGCAGGCACGATGGCTGCTGGACCCAATTCGGTATCCTCGTCAAGAGAACCCTCGGGACCAGGATTAAGCCGGCTTCCACTCACGACGCCTGATCGAATGCCTTACGACACGACGACAGGAACGCCGCAGCCCTCAAACAGCCCCGGAACGTCGGCTCCACCGGCCGTTGACGGGCAGGCCTACGGCTCTGCCCCGGAGAAATGGCCCTATACCATCTCTCGGGTAGCGGTATCAGGTCCGCCGGGGCCAGGCACGATTACCCAGTGGGTTCCGGTCACCAGCAAGCCCTTCCGTTTCACCGGAAAGCTATGGGTGCGCTTTGGATCGAGCTGGTTCGTATGCACGGCCTCGCTGATCAAGCGTGGAGTACTCGTTACTGCTGCGCACTGTGTCCACAACTACGGCGAGGGGGCCGGTGGCTTTGCCGACGAGGTGAGGTGGTATCCGGCAAACGCGGGTGCGTCTGGCCCTTGGAGTTATTTCTCCGGATTGTCGTGGCGGGTCCCTACTCCCTATGTCAACGGGACTGACACCTGCTCCGTCACTGGCGTGATCTGCAACAATGACATCGCGACCGTGACGCTAGCGACCCGTAGTGGTCAATACGCAGGCCAGATACTCGGCGGTTTCTACAACTATGGTTGGAACGCGTGGGGGTTTGTTCTGTCGCCAGCGTTTGGCAACCATTGGATATCTGACTTGACACAGCTCGGGTATCCGGTCGCAATCGACAATGGGGAGCATATGCTTAGGGGCAGCTCGTTTGCCAAGTATATCCAATCGACAGGCACCAATGCCAAGATATTGAAGAACTACCAGCTTGGTTCCGCGATGACGGGTGGGTCTTCTGGCGGTCCTTGGCTGTCCAATTTCGGTACTACGCCGGGTATCACCGGAGCTGCCTCGCTTGGCATGTTCTCATCGCAAAACGTCGTCTCGGCGGTAACCAGCTGGGGCTACACGACCGTCGGCGTGAACGTTCAGGGCGCATCTTACTTCGGGCAGAACGCCGAGTTCCCGAATGCGGCTTACGGTGCCTACGGCGCGGGAAATATCGGCAAGCTCGTTCAGGACACCTGCACCGCTTCACCGGCCTATTGCTGAGCGGGATAGGGGACGCTTTGTCACGCCGCCCGGCCATGCCGGGCGGCGTTTCATCTGCCGCCGAACTTCGCCGACTGCGCCAGGAACTGCGCGACGGTCTTTTCCATCCCCTGGCGAAACTCCGTCCGCGGCGCCCAGTTCAGCGCCTCGCGCGCCCGCGTGATGTCGAGGCAGGCGATATCCACGTCGGTCGAGCGCGCCTCGACATATTCGCGCTTCAGCGCGGTGCCGGTCGCCGCCTCGATCGCCTCGACCACCTCGTTGACCGAGCGCGTCTCGCCGCTGCCGACATTGAGGATCATCTGCGGCCGGCCCGGCATTGCCGTCGCCGCTTCGATCGCGTCGATCACGTCGTCGATGAAGATATAGTCGCGCCTGGCCGCGCCGTCGCCGAAGATGCGCACGGGCTGCTTCTTCTGCCAGCGGTCGATGATGGCGGGCACCAGGCCCTGGCCCTTGCGGAAGGTCTGCCCGGGTCCGTACGGGTTGGCGACGCGCAGGATGACATATTCCAGCCCGTCCACGTGGCCGTGCATCTGGATGTATTTCTCGACGACGAGCTTGGTCAGCCCGTGCGAGCTGATCGGGTTCGTCGGCGCCGTTTCCGGCGTCGGCACTGGGGCATTGGGCCCGTAGACCGTCCCGCCCGACGAGATGAAGACGTAGCGCTTCACGCCCGCGCTCAGGCAATTCTCCAGGAATTCGACATGCGGTACGACGTTTTCGGCGATGTCGGCCACGGCATGGTCGTTCCTCAGGCCCGGACTGGAGCTCGACATCAGCTGCACGACCGTGTTCACGTCCTGCAGCGACGAGGCCATCGCCAGCGGCTGGGAGAGGTCGGCGGCGACAATGTCGGCCCTGTCCTCGATCTCGTCGGAAAAATCGCGGTCGAAGCGCCGCGAGACGGCGCGCACCTGGCTGCCGTGTCCGATCAGCCGGCGGACCAGGTGTCGGCCGATGAAGCCGTCCGCGCCGTAGACGCCGATCATTGGTCTTCCTTTTCGCCGGAGAAATACTCCTCCGCCGGGCCGAAATGCTCCACCTTGCCGTGGTCAAGCTTCAGCACCTTGTTGCAGAACCGCCTGAGCAGCTGGTGGTTATGGCTGGCGAGCACGATGATGCCGGCCTTCTCGGCCATTTCCGACATCCGCCGGCGCGCCTTCGCCTGGAATTCCGGATCGCCCGCGCCGATCCACTCGTCCATCAGCAGGATTTCGGGATCGAGGCTGGTGGCGACGGAAAAGGCGAGACGCGCCGCCATGCCCTGGCTGTAGGCCTTCATCGGCATGTCGATGAAATCGCCGAGTTCGCTGAAGGCGACGATGTCGTCCATGCGTGCCGAAATCTGCTCGTCGGTCCAGCCGTTGATCAGTCCGCGCAGCACGATGTTGCGTCGTCCGGTCGCCTCGCGGCGGAAGCCGAGATTGATGTTGAACAGCGCATCCGCCCTGCCCTTGACGTCGACGGCGCCGCCGGTCGGCTCGAAGATGCCGTAGAGAATCTTCAGAAGCGTCGTCTTGCCGGCGCCGTTGCCGCCGATCAGGCCGAGACGGTCTCCGGCCTCGAGCGCGAAACTGACGCCATCGAGCGCGCGGACATGCTGGATGCGCCCGCTGCCCTCGATCCTGCCGCCATGCGGCAAGGGCATCGTGTTGCGGGCCAGCGACAGGCGGCGGCGCAGCCGGTAGGTCAGGGTCAGATTTTCGGCGCGGATCGAAACCATCTCTTGGGCGGCCTGCTCGTCGCTGCAGGGGTTAGCAGGCGATGCCGCCGATGGCAACGTCGCAGGAACGTACGCCGGCCGCCGCTCCGGATAGGGCGGCGGCCGGCGGAACTGGACGCGTTCAGCGGTACCTGACGTCGAGAATGTCGCCGCTGCGCGAGCTGACGATGACGATCACCCGGCGCCCGCGATAGGTGGCGCGGAACTGGTACTGCCGGCCTTCGCAATCGATCGCCTTGACGTTTCGGAATCCTTCCGAGCGGACGATGCTGCGCGCCTCGCTGCAGCTGATCCGGTCCTCATGATAATAGTAATACGGCGGCGGCACCGGACGGTAGTAGCCGGGAGGCGGGCCGGGATAATAGGGCGGATGTGGCGGACGCGGGGGCCTTGGCCTGGGATCGGGCCGGTAGTATCCCGGATCGTCGGGAACCGCGTGGGACGCGCCCGGAATGCCGCGCGGGCGCGGGTTGCAGTCTAAGCTGTCTGAAGAGCATGTCGCTCCTCCGCTGACGGCGCCGCCCTGGGCAAATGCCGGGGCCGCTCCTGCCAGAGTTGCGGCCATCACAGCTGAAAGTGCGATCGACCTGATCATTGCAATGTTCCTTTCGAACGGTATTCCGCGGGAGAAATCCGGAACTCCTCACTCCGTTCCGCCGCTTCTACGAGAATCCCTCTGAACGAAGGTGAAACGGGCCGTTCATCCTGCGTTCAGGAATGCGGGGCCGTGACGACACCGAACCTATCACAGCGGTTCGGCGAAGCCAGAGCCACCGCTCACAGCATGAAGACGACCTGGCGGCGCAGGCGTCCGAGCAGGACCAGCGCCAGAAGCCACGCCGCGCACGAAATCGCGATGCAGAGCGCAAACGAGCGCAGCGGCGCGTCGGCCGACAGGATCGGCACCCGCACGATCTCGAGGAAATAGGTGAACGGGTTCCAGTAGTAGAAAATGCCCCTGACGCTGAGATCGCCGACGGAGGTGTGCGCCCAGAAGACAGGCGTGAGGAACATGCCCACCCGGGTCAGGTTCTGGACGATGAACTGGCTGTCGGGAAAATAGGCGCCGAGAAACGCGAAGATCATGATCGCGGCGGGCGTGACGAAGACGATCAGAACGATCGCGGCCGCCGACCAGAGCCAGTACCAGCTGAGGTCCGCGCCGCTTACCGCCAGTAGCACCGCGCATCCGAGCGCCGCATAGCCGGCCCGCATCAGCGCCTGCATCGTCATGCGAAAGACATAGAGCGAGAGCGGCAGCGTGGTTCCCTTGATGAACGATTCCTCGCGCACGAAAAGGCCTACGCCCGAGTTCATCGTCTCCATGATGTAGAACCAGACCAGCAGGCCGAGCGCGACATAGGCCGTGTAGTTCGGAATTCCCTCGCTGCGGCCCATGATGAAGACGAAGGTGCCGACAAAGACCAGGTAGTTGATTAGCAGCCAGAACGGTCCGAGCGAGGTGCGCCGGTGCTGGTCCGATATGTCTTCGCTGGCCAGCGCGAACCAGATGCGGCGCTTGCTGAGCGCCGAGCCGATATCGCCAAGGGCCTCGTGCAGGAATTTCATCGTCTGCGCGGTCTCGTGCGAGCCCGCCTCCATAGCGTGCAACGGTCAAGGCGTGTCAGGCAACCGCGTCGCGACCGGTGCCTTGCCGTTTGCGTCAGCGGTTGGAAATGTCCCGATCCTCGCCGGTGCCGCCGGCCTTGGCGTCGCGACCGTAGGAGATGATCTCCACGCCGCTGTCGGTCACCCGGTAGATGTACGAATTGCCCCAGGGATCCTTCAGCGAACCCGCGTTCTTGAGGTAGGGGCCGTTCCAGCGTGCCTGCAGCTCCGGCGTCGGCTCGTTGAGAACCGCCAGGCCCTCCTCGTTGGTCGGCCGGCGCAGATTGTCGATGTAGAACAGTTCCAGCGCGCTCTCGATATTCCTGATCTGCGCCTGGGCCGCATCCGAACGGGCGGAGCCCAGATAGCGCAGCACCTGGGGTGCTGCGAGCCCGGCGATCAGGGCGATGATGGCAAGCACCACCAGCAGCTCGACGAGTGTGAACCCGTCCTGCCCGTCGGTCGCCTGTGGCTTCTCTAGCCGCCGCGAGAGAAACGATCCTGCACGCATCAGAACCCCCTATCCGGAATGAAGGTCGGGATGTCCGACCGCTCGATCAGCCAGGTTGCGAACAGGCCGAATCCGAGGAACGGACCGAACGGAACTCTGGCGCTCCTGTCAAGCCGACCGGTCACACTCGCCCGCAAGGCGACGTAGAGGAGCGCGGAGATTGCGGTCAAAAAAAGGAACAGCGGCAGGTTCCACGGGCTGAACCACAGCGCGCAGGCACCAGCCATCTTGACGTCGCCGAGGCCGAGGCCAGCCACTTTTCGAACGGCGAGAAATCCCGCCCGCATCAGCCAGAAGAGGACGAAGAGCCCGGCGGCGAAGGCGATCTGCACCAGAGGAGGCCCGCCGGCGGCGAACCAGGCCCAGCCGAGCCCCAGGGCTGCGAGAACCACGTTCAGGGTGTCCGGAATGATCAGCGTGCGAAGGTCGACGACGGTGATCGCCACGAGGACGGCCAGGAGCGCGGCCGCGAACGCGATCTCGGGACCAGGCATCGGGATGCCGGCCTATTGCAGGCGCTTCAGGTCGCGCTTGATGCGGTTGCCCGGCGTTTCGCTGGCGCCGAAATCAAGGCGCTTGCGGAACTCGTCATTGACCGAACGGGCCTCGCTGACGTTGCGCACGACCTTCGGCCGGATGAAAATCACGAGTTCGGTGCGCTCGATCGTGTCGGTCTTGTTCTTGAACGCGTTGCCGATCACGGGAATCTCGCCGAGGATCGGAACCTGCCCCTTCTGCTTCGAGTTGCGCTCCTGGATCAGCCCGCCGATGATCAGCGATTCGCCGTCGTTCACGGCCACGCGGGTCTGGACCTTACGCTGCTGGATGGTCGGCGAATCGATGCCGGATGTCGTCGTCCTGACGACGTTGCTCGCCTCCTGCTCGATATCGAGGAGCACGCGTCCCGATGCATTCACGCGCGGCGTCACGTTGAGGATGATGCCGGTGTCCTTCAGCGTGATGGTGCTCACGATCGGCGCGTCCGGATTGTCGACGCCAGTCGACGTGCGCGTGACGATCGGCACCTGGTCGCCGATCTGCAGCGTCGCCTTCTGGTTGTTCAGCGCCATCAGCGTCGGCGACGAGATCACCTTGACGTTGGTCACGCTCGACAGCGCGTTGAGCGTGACTTCGAGATTGGTCGAAGCGAAGCTCCACCCGAGGCCGGGGAACGACTTTCCGGTACCGCCGCTTGTGAGATCGGAAAAGCCGATGCTGAAATCGCCGTTCTCGAAGAACCAGCGCACGCCGAATTTGAGTTCGTCCGTCAGCGTCACCTCGGCGATGATCGCCTCGAGCATGACCTGGGTCGGCAGGACATCGATCTGTTGCAGGATGCGCTCGATCTTCTCGTAGTTGCGGGCGGTGGTCGAGATCAGCAGTGCGTTGTTCTCGACATCGGCAACGACGGATGGCGTTCCCGCCTTGCCCGAGAAGGAATCGGACGCCGGCGGTTCCGTCGGATTGGCCGGCTCGCTCGCCACCAGTTCGGTCTGCAGGTCGGGCGACACGGAGGGCGTGCTTTCGAGTGGATCGCCGGACTTCCCGGAAAGCACCGACTGCAGAACTTTGGCCATCTCGTCCGCCGAGCGGTTCTGGATCGGGTAGACGAACAGCTGCTCCTCGCTGGTGCTTGCCAGCCGGTCGAGCTGGCGGATCCAGCCTTCGGCGCGGGCGAGGTACTGCGGCCGCGACGTGATGACGAGGACGGAATTCAGCCTCTCGTTGGGCACGAACTTGATCAGGTTGGTGCCGGGCCCCTCCTGCGCGCGGAAGATCGTCTCGAGTTCCTTCGCCACTGCGTCGGGGCGCGAGGTCTTCAGCGGGTGGAGCGCGACCGACATGCCCTTCATCCAGTCGACGTCGAACACCTGGATCGCCTCGCGCATGGCGCTGAGGTCGGGATTGGTGCCGGCGATCATGATGTAGTTTCGCGCATTGTCGACGCGCAGGACCGACCCTTCGCGGCTGATCGGTGCGAGAATGGTGCGCATCTCCTCGGCGGAGATGTATTGCAGCTCCACCACCTGGATCTTGAGGCCCGGTGTGCGGCTGGCAACCGACGGCACGCTGACGGAGGGCGTGTTCGCCAGAGCTTCGGAGAGCGGCACGATGTTGTAGGTGCCCGATTGCTTGACGATCGCAACGCCGTTCGCGGCCAGCGTCGTCTCGAGGATGTCGACCAGCGTGTTGCGATTGACGGGCGCGCTCGTCTGCAGCGTAATTGAACCCCGGACCCGCGGATCGATCGTGTAGTTGAGGCCGAGGATGTCGCCGAGCACGTTCTTGACCGCCGCCGCTATCGGGGCATCGACCAGGTTCAGGCGGTATTCGGTCTGTCCCGACTTGTTGGTCTCGGCGGTGTAGGGAGCCCGGCCCGAGACGAACTGGCCGCTGCCGGTGTCGCTCACCCCGTTGAAGCTCTCTCCGTCGCCGCCGGTCAGCCGGCGCGACACGCCCGAACCCTCCGGCGGCAGCGGCCGGCCGTTGTCGTCGAGATTGGTCATCAAAGAGGAGAACACGCCGTCCTTGGAGTTCGACGCGCAACTGGCCAGCAGGGCGACCAGAACGACTAGGACCAGCACTCGATACATTATCGGCCTACTTAATCATGCCCGAGCACTACTCTGCCACAACAACAGAAACACAATATTGGCGGGGAAAGAGTATTCGATCTGTATGATCGAACCGGCCGTAGGAGCCATTTGCCGATCTCCCCCTTCTCTCACCAAGCCACAAAAGGTCCGGCAAGGCAAGAAAACTCCTGAACCGCGGTTAATCTATGCAGCAATTCACAGTTCGAGCGGCAAAGATGCGACAGTATCCGTTGCCGCGGGTCAACGCCGAGCGTCCCAGTACCATCACAGTTTGGCCGCACAAGTCTGGAACCGGTTCCGTCTAGCGTATTTTGGGGATATAGACCCCGCAGGCGCTGATAAAGGTCCAGAGTAATGTCGTTGGCCAACTTCCTGTCGGATCTGATGACGTGGTGGCCGGACGAACTCAGCAAGGCCTTCGGGCCGCGTGTCCGTCCGCAGGCGCCCGTCGCGGAAGCGACCGTTCGCCTCGTCAGGTCCGGCGCCGAGATTTCGGTTGGCGGCGGAGCGCCGCATCTCGCCGCCGAGCCGTCGCAGATCGTGCCCCTGCTGCTGACGCTCACGGGCGGACGGCGGCGCAAGGCAGCGGTGGCAATCGTGATCGAGCCCGAGCGCTATCTGAAACGCCCACTTGCTGCGATTCGCTTGCCGCGCAGCCGGATGACGGCGATGGCCCTGCTCGATCTCCAATCAGCCACTCCGTTCAATCCTGGCGACTTCTTCGTCCTCGCCACCCGGTTCGACGAACGGATCAGGGACAGTTCCTACTATACGGTGCGCAAATCGGCGCTGGTACCCGTGGTCGAGGGCTTGCGCGCGGGAGGCTGGCGCGTCGCTTCGATCTCGCTTTCGGATGCCGGCGAACTCTATCCAGTGGATACCGTGAGCCTGAGGGACGTGCTCGGCGCCTCGGCCGCGACGCGGCTTTCCGAGCGGACGGTCTCGATCGGCCTTGCAACCGCCGCCGCCGGACTTGTCGCCCTGTTCGGCGCGGCTCATTGGCGCTATTCGGTCGCCGGCGCTCAGGTTGCAGCCCAGCTCGAGGCGGCCGAGAGCCAGGTGCGCGAGCTTCGGGCGGTGCTGTCCGCGCGCGATGCCAAGATCGCCCAGATCGGTGCCGTGCGTGACGAAAAGAAGGGCACGGTTCCGGTCGTGCGCATCGTCGAGGAAATGTCGCGCGCGATCCCCGACCACACCTGGCTCACCGAGATCAGCGTCAGCGGCGACATGGTGCGCTTCGCCGGCTTCTCCGCGTCGGCCGCCTCGCTGATCCCGCTGCTCGAATCCTCTCCGCTGTTCAGTGCTCCGACTTTCATGGAGCCTGTCGTCCGGGTCGTGAACCAGGAGGGCGAGCGCTTCTCCATCGCCATGAAGGTGGAGAACGGCGATGGATAGTCTCACCCGGATCCTCAACGCCAGGCCGGGGACGCGGCGTCTCGTGGCGATCGGACTGCTGGCGGGCAGCATCGCTGGCGCCGGGCTGCTGACAGTCGCCGCCGTCTCGTCCGTCTATGCCAGCCGCGAGGCGGTTCGCGAGCAGCGCGAGAATCTCGGCCGCATGCAGGCGGTGCTGGCGCTGAAGCCGATGATGGAGAAGTCGGCCAAGGCCGCTATCGCCGACAACGACCGGCCGGAATTCCTCAGCGGAGCCAGCGATTCCGTCATCCAGGCCGACCTCCAGACCTGGCTCGACGGTGTCGCGCGACAGAACGGCGTCTCTATCATGTCGGTCGGCAACGCGCCCGCGCTGCAGCAGAAGGGGATGCGCTTCGCCGGCCTGCGCGCCGACATCTCCGGACCCAACGAAGGCATCCAGGGCACGATCTTCGCGATCGAGGCGGCCAAGCCCTATCTCATCATCCGTCAGGCGCAGTTGCATTCGACGCTCGATTCGCAAAGCGTGACGGACGGTCCGACCGAACTCGTGCTGAGGGTGCAGTTCTACGGCGCCCTGCCGCCCCTGGCTGCCGCCGCGGTCCCGGCTCCCGCCGCCGCTCCCGCAACGGGGGCGACGCAATGAGCGCCGCCCTCAGGCTCGTCGCGGTCGTGGCGGCCAATCTCGTCATATGGCCGGTGGCGTGGACCGTCTTCCAGCGGCCTGCCGGCTCCGGCGCGATCGCGACACCGCGCGACGCCGGCCGTGCGAACGGCAATCTCGCCGCCCAGCCCGACCTCGGCGAAGTGCTCGACTTCTCGCAGATGAGTCCGGTGCAGGCCTATTCGCGGCCGCTGTTCGACAGGAGCCGCCGGCCCTGGCAACCGCCCGCGCCACCCGACTTGCCTGCCGAGCCGGTCGCCGCCGTCATCGAGCAGCCCGAGGTGCAGGAGCTTCCCGCGCCGACCATTCGGCTGATCGGTGTGAGTTCGTCCGGCGTGGCCGACATGAAAGCGCTGCTTCAGCTCGAGGAGACCCCCGAGCCGGTCTGGGTGCTGGTCGGCGATGTCCTGCAAGGGTGGAAGGTCGGCAAGATCGACACGCAGTCGATCACGATCGAGCGCGGCGGGCAGAGCATGTCGTTCGACCTCTATCCCGAGGTCAGCTCGGGCCAATGAACCGGCCCTCCCCTCCCGCCCCGCGGGACGACGACCAGGCGGGCTTCGCCCTGCTGATGGTGCTCTTGTTCCTGCTCGCGGTCACCGCGATCATCGCGCCGCTCGTCCTCGGCGCGCGGACGGATTTCCTGGTCGCGTCCAACAGGCTGCAGCAGGAGCGCCTGGAGAGCATTGCCGACGGGCTGGTGACGGTCATCGCCCGCGAACTCGCCTCGCCGCCGCTCGAACCGCGCAACGAGGAGATCAAGGTCCGCTCGGAACCTCTGCGCTGTCGCGACACGCGCTACCTGATCGAGGCGCGCATCCAGGACCAGCGCGGCCTGATCGGCATCAATAACGCGCCGGTCGAGTTGCTGACGGCGGGGTTCCGGGCGCTCGATTTTCCGACCGGCGACGTCACCGAACTCGCCGAGGCGGTCATCGCCTACCGCACCAAGCCGCCGCTCGAAGGCGAGCGCGATCCGGCCGGCGGTCCAGCCCCTCCGCCCGTCGCGCCGGCGGCCGACACGGGCGACCGCGTCGCCGGCGGGATGAAGCTCAAACCGTTCGAGGCCGTCGAAGAACTCTACGACTTCACCGGCTTCCGCGCAAAACCGGTCCAGGCGCTCGCCGAGATCTTTTCGGTGCACAATACCGGCGAGACCATCGTCGGGCCGCGCATCTCGACGCGTCTGTCTAAGGTGCTGCCCTCCTCACCGTCGCCGAGCTTTCCATTCATCCTCGCCGAGGAGGAGGACGGGGCGAAGACCTACCGCATCGAGGTCGAGGTGCGCACCGTCGACGGTGCTATGGGCGGCTATTCGGGCGCCGTGGTGACGGCCAGCGAGAACGAGAACGGCGCCTACGACATCGTCGAGCGGACCGCCAATCCCGAATTCCTGCCCGAGGGGGAAAGCGACTTCGCGGGCGACGTCGATTGCAGTATGATTTTCGGTGCCGGCGTGTCCGCGGCGCTCGCCGCCGGACCGGAGTGAGCGTGGGCAATGAGTGAACGTCCGATGAGACTTGAGGAATATCCGACCTTCGCCGATTTCCTGTCCTGGCTCGCGGACAACAGGATCATCACGGCCGAATCCGTAAAGCGGGCGCGCAATGCGCATGGCTCTACGGGCCATTCGGCGGACACCGTCTTCATCGAACTGGGCCTGCTACGCGAGATCGACCTCGCCCAGCATCTGTCGGCCTTCCTCGGCGTTCCGGCCCTGCCGACAGTGCCCGAAGACGTCGATATGGCGCTCGTCCGCAGCGTCGGGATGAGTTTCCTCGAGGCGAACCATGTGCTGCCGATCGCCTTCGTAGAAGACCGAATCCTCGTCGCCGCCGCCGATCCGTTCGCGCGTTCCGCGCTCGACGTGCTGCGCTACCAATTCGACTGCGAGCCCGAGCTCAGGATCTTTCCGCGCAGCGCGATCGCCGAGCGCCTGCGCACCCTGAAAGAGACGAAGCTCGACGCCACCGACAGCCTGTCGATGGTGACCGACGACGACCTGACCGACACCGACGACATCGAGCGCCTGCGCGATTTTGCCCGCGAGGCGCCTGTCATCCGCTTCGTCGCCAACATCATCCAGCAAGCGGTCGACCGCGGCGCGACCGACATCCATGTCGAGCCGACGATCGACCATCTGCGCATCCGCTTCCGCTGCGACGGCCTGCTCAGCGTCGCCGAGACCGCGCCGAAATCGATGCATGCCGGCATCGCAACACGCATCAAGATCCTGTCGCGCCTCAACATCGCCGAGCGGCGCATGCCGCAGGACGGGCGCATGCGCGTCACCGTGCGCGGCCAGGAGATCGACCTGCGTGTCTCCGTCCTGCCCAGCGTCCACGGCGAGACCTTCGTGCTGCGCATCCTCGACAAGTCCGGCGTCGCGCTGTCGCTCAACGCGCTCGGCTTCAGCCGGGACGCGATCGCCAAGTTCAAGGAACTCGCCCATATCCCGAACGGCATCGTGCTGATCACCGGGCCGACCGGCAGCGGCAAGACGACGACGCTCTATTCGCTGCTGAAGGAGCGCGACCCCGACGACGTCAAGATCTTCACCGTCGAGGACCCGGTCGAATACCGGCTCGAGGGCATCACGCAATTGCAGGTCGATCCGGCGATCGACCTGACCTTCGCGCGTGCGCTCAGATCGGTGCTGCGCCAGGATCCCGACGTGATCCTCATCGGCGAAATCCGCGATGCCGAGACCGCCCAGATCGCCATCCAGGCGTCGCTCACCGGCCATCTGGTGTTCTCGACGCTGCACACCAACAGCGCCGCCGGCGCGCTGACCCGCCTTCTCGACATGGGCATCGACGGCTACCTGATCGGCGCCACCATTCGCGCCGTCGCCGCCCAGCGCCTCGTGCGCAGGCTCTGCCCCAAATGCCACGGCGTTCCCGCCCAGCCGGTGAACGGCCACTACGCCACCTGCGACACGTGCCGCGGCAGCGGCTATTCCGGCCGCACCGTCACTTACGAGATCCTCGACGTAACGCCCGAGATCGCGTCGATGATCAGCCGCGGCGCAGGCGAGGAGCAGTTGCAGGCGAGCGCCATGGCCAACGGCTACGTCACCATGTCGGCGCAGGCCGGCCGCCTGGTCGCCGACGGCGTCACCAGCCGCGAGGAGGTGCAGCGCGTGCTGAGCCTCGAGCTGACCGCGGACCTCGCCGACGAGATCGTGCAATGACCGCGACGTCCGCCTGCCACCAGACCCGCGCGCGAGGTGACCGGCCGTGACGGCGACCTCGCGCTTCAGGTTCCGCGCCTACGCCCAGTCGGGCGGGCACGACAGCGGCTATCTCATGGCCGTGGACCGGGCGGACGCGGTGCGCCAGCTTTCCCAGGCCGGCAAGATCCCCTACGAGCTCAAGCAGGTCGACGGATCGGCCGCCACCCCGAGTTCCCAGTCGTTTTTCGGCCTGTTCCAGCCGAAGCTCGACCTCACCCACTTCCTCAGCGAACTGTCGGTTATCATCGGCTCCGGCTTCAATGTCGACATCGCGCTGAAGGCAGTGGCGGACGCCGAGACGAACAAGGGCCAGAAGGCGCGGATCCAGGCGATCCATTCGCAGATCACCGAGGGCAAGTCGGTCGCCGAAGCCTTCGCCAGCCAGCCCAACATGCCGCCCGACGTGGTTGCGCTGGTGGCCAGCGGCGAGAGCAGCGGGCGGCTCGACATCGTCGTCTCGGAACTCTCCAAGACGCATGCGCTCAGGGCCAAGCGCAAGTCCGAGATCACCGAGGCGATGATCTATCCGGCCTTTCTCCTGCTCATCATGGTCGGCGCGCTGCTCGTCCTGTCGCTCTATCTGGTGCCGGCCCTGGAGCCGATCTTCACCAATGCCGGCGCCGAGCCGCCCTTCATCGTGCGGGCGCTTGGCGGCGTCGGCGAGACGATCAAGCAGTTCGGCTTCCTCATCCTCGCCTGCCTCGGCGGACTCGTCCTTCTGCTCGCGGTGTTCTTCCAGCGGCCGGCCACAAAGGCGCGGATGATGGACTTCGCCGCGCGCATCCCGATCGTCTCCGGCATCGTGCGCAGCGCCACACGCGAGCGTTACCTCAACACGATGTCGCTTTTGCTCGGCAACGGCGTGCCGATGCTCGACGCGATGAACCTCGCCGCCGACACCGCACCGTCGGCCGGACACAAGGCCAAGCTGTTGCAGGCGCGCCTGCGCGTCGCCTCGGGCGAGCCGATCTGGCAGGCGCTCAAATCGTCCGACGCCTTTCCGGATTCGATCCTCTCGCTGGTGCGGCTCGGCGAGGAATCGAACAATCTCGCGACCATGATGGGCCGCTCCGGCAACATGACCCAGGTGCAGATGCAGCGCACCATCAGCCGGGCGCTGGCGATGCTCACGCCGGCGATGACCATCATTCTCGGCGGTCTGGTCGGCAGCCTCGTCATTTCGGTGATGACGACGCTGCTCTCCATCAACGAGATGGCGATCCGATGACCCCCGTGGCGAGCCAGCAGGATCGCGAGGGAGAGGCGGGGTTCACGCTTGTCGAATTCCTCGTCACCTTCGCCATACTCGCCGTCGTGCTCGGCTCCGTCGGCACGACGCTCGCGCGGCGCGAAAACCGCATCACGCCGCTGATGAGCGCCGAAACGCTGCAATCCATGCTGTTTAGGGCCCGCAGCGACGCGATCCTGAAGGGGCGCAACACGCTGTTTTCGATCAACGCCGGAGCCAAGCAATACATCTACCCGGCGGGCGCGCGGCCGATCCAGCTGCCGGACGACCAGGAGATCCGCATGATCGCCGGCTCCGAGTTCGTCTCGCCCGACGGTTCGACCTACTATCTCGTCTTCCGGCCGGACGGCTCGTCCTCCGGCGCCGAAATCCTGCTGCGCAACGGCGCCGGCACCGAGGCGCGGGTCGAGGTGAACTGGCTCACCGGCCTGCCGCGCCTGCGCGTGGGGACATCGCAATGATCGCCCCGGCATCCGAACGGCAAGGCGGCTTCATCCTCGTCGAGACGATCGTCGCCTTCGCGATCCTCGCGGTCGCGCTCGGCGTCTCGATGCAGACGATCTCGCAAAGCGCCGCCACGCTGGTGCGCGCCTCCGACATTCAGGCGGCCGGCCTCGTCTACACCGAGCTGGCCGAAAAGGAATTTCCCGATCTCCGGGACGAGGGGGAGTTCACCGGCGAACTCGCCTCGGGCGAGCCGTGGAAGATCGTCGCCCGCGCCATGCGCGACAGCCACGCCCGGCCGCTGCTTGCAATTTCCGCCACGGTCTGGCCGCGCGGCGCCGACGGGCCGGGATACAGCTACCAGACCTTCATCAGCAATCCGCCGGTGGTGGTTCCGCCATGACGAGGCGGGCCCCATCGCGGGACGGCTTCGTTCTGATCGAAGTGCTCGTCGCGCTGTCCGTGGTCGCGGTGATGGCGGCGATGATGGCCGGCGTGTTCAGTCAGTTGCGGTCGGTCGCGAAACTGCGCGAGCAGGTGCTCGTCAAGGCGGAGCTGGAAGGCGCGCTCTCGCATCTGGAACGGACGCTGTCGGGGGCGAAATCCGCCAAACTGCCGGAGAACGTGGACGAGGAAGACAAGCGGTTCGAGGGTCGCGCCACGCAGATGCGGTTTGCCGGGGTGACGCGCCAGGGCTTCTATTCGCTGGCGCTGCGCGACATCGACATCCACATCGATACCCAGGGCGATGCCCCGCGCCTGGTGCAGACCATGTCGATGCGCCGGCCGGAAGAGGCCGCCGCGGAGACGAAATCGACGATCATCATCCTCGACAGGTTCGACAGCCTCGACTTCAGCTATTCCGAGGATGGGTTGACCTTCATCTCGTCATTCACCAAGCAGGGTAGCCTGCCGAAGATGGTGAAGATTAAGATCGGCCGTTCGGTCTCCGGAAAGACGGTCTCCGCGACCACGGTCGCTCGGATTCTCTAGAGCCGGCCGCGTCCAAGCGAACTCATTCTTGAATTCACGCGGGCGGAGCATCCATCTTGGGCAGCGCGTTGGTGACGCCGCCGACCTCGGCGATCGGATTTTCGACCTCGTCATCGTTGCCGTCGTCCACCTTGGGCAAGGTGTTGTCGGCAGCGGTGCTCTGAAGGTCGTTCGTCACCTCCTCGCTCCCGGAGGCGTCGTAGCCTGCCGTCGCCCCCGCCTCGAGATCGCTCGTGGCCTCGACGAGCGGATTGTCGACGGTGACATCGTCCGCGATGTCGCCGCCCGCGCCGCCGCCATTGCCGCCGTCCAGCAGACTGCCGATCAACGAGACGCGGTAGGCCGCCTCGGGCGAGAGCGTCGAATAGACGGAGGGGTTGCCGGTCGAAGAGCCGTCCGGCGAGGTCGCGCCACCATCGATCAGCGAGAGGAACTCGTTGCCGCCATTGCCTTTGCCGTCGTCCGAGGAAGCGTCCGACACCGTAGGAAGGCGGCTCGCCGGTACGGCCGGGGGCGTGTAGCTGGTCCGCAGCGATCCGAAAAGACTCATGACCTTGGCTCCGCGCAGGAAGTGCGATGGTCGACAGCCTATCGCGCCCGACTTGCGCGAGGCTGGCCGCGCCGTGTCTTCCTGGCCGGATGGACATGCCCGCGGAGCAAAACGGTATGGACTGTGCGCGCGCCCTCGTGATAGGTCGCCCCCGGGGCAGGGATATTTCGTAAACCATCTTCAATTGGGCATAGAAAGTCACCGATGAAGGGCATCATCCTTGCAGGCGGAAGCGGCACACGACTGTATCCGCTCACCCTGGCCGTCTCGAAGCAGATCCTGCCGATCTACGACAAGCCGATGATCTATTATCCGCTGAGCGTTCTCATGCTCGCCGGCATCCGCGAGATATTGATCATTTCGACGCCGCGCGACCTGCCTGTTTTCCGTGATCTTCTCGGCGACGGCGGCGAATTCGGCCTCGCCCTGTCCTATGCCGAGCAGCCGCAGCCAAACGGCCTGGCCGAGGCCTTCATCATCGGCGCCGATTTCGTCGGCGACGACAATGTCGCGATGATCCTCGGCGACAACATCTATTTCGGCGAGGGCCTGTCGGCGCTCTGCCAGCAGGCGGCGACGCGCACCGCCGGCGCCTCGGTCTTCGCCTATCATGTCGAGGATCCGCAGCGCTACGGCGTCGTTTCCTTCGACAAGGCGACCGGGCAGGCGCAGACGATCGAGGAAAAGCCGGCCAATCCGAAGTCGAACTGGGCCGTCACCGGCCTCTACTTCTACGACAACGAGGTGGTCGACATCGCGAGATCGATCAAGCCGTCGGCGCGCGGCGAACTCGAGATCACCACGGTCAACAACGTCTATCTCGAACGCGGCACCCTGCACGTGCACCAGCTCGGCCGCGGCTATGCCTGGCTCGACACCGGCACGCATGACAGCCTGCACGAGGCCTCCTCCTTCGTGCGCACGATCGAGCATCGCCAGGGCATCAAGATCGCATGCCCCGAAGAGATCGGGGTCGAAAAGGGCTGGATCTCGCCCGAGCGGGTCCTTGCTCGTGCCGCAAAGCTCGGCAAAAATGAATACGCGACCTATCTCAGGCGCCGGGTCGCCGAAATAACGGAAGCATGATGGTTGAAGTCAGGACGTTCGAGCTCGGGGGCATACTCGAGATCCTGCCGAAGAAGCATGGCGACAATCGCGGGTTCTTTTCGGAGACATACAACGCCGCGGCGCTGAAGGCGCACGGCGTGGACCTCGTTTTCGTCCAGGACAACCACTCCTATTCGGCGGCCGCGGGCGTGCTGCGCGGTCTGCACTACCAGCTGCCGCCCTTCGCGCAGGACAAGCTGGTGCGCGTGACGCGCGGCGCGATCCTCGACGTCGTCGTTGACATCAGGCGCTCCTCGCCGACCTTCGGCCAATGGGAGGCGCTCGAAGTTTCGGCCGAGCGGTGGAACCAGATCCTCGTTCCCAAGGGCTTTGCCCACGGCTTCGTCACCCTCGTCCCCGACACTGAGGTCCTCTACAAGGTCACCGAGGTCTATTCGAAGGACCACGACCGGTCGCTTCGCTTCGACGATCCGGCGATCGGCATCGAATGGCCGTCCTTTGAGGCGGGCTACATTCTTTCGGACAAGGACAAGGCCGCGCCGCTCCTGGCGGACGCGGATCTTTTCGAATGAGCTGAGGTATCCGGCATGAACTTCCTCGTCACCGGCGGCGCCGGCTTCATCGGATCGGCGGTCTGCCGGCACATCTGCTCCGACCTGTCGAACAACGTCACCAATGTCGACAAGCTGACCTATGCCGGCAATCTCGCCTCGCTCAGGTCGATCGAGAACCAGCACAATTACCGCTTCGAGCAGAAGGACATCTGCGACGACGCCTCGATCCTCGATATCCTGAGGCGCGACGACATCGACGTGGTGATGCATCTTGCCGCCGAAAGCCATGTCGACCGCTCGATCGACAGCCCGTCGGCCTTCATCGAGACCAATGTCATCGGCACGTTCAGGATGCTGAACGCCGCGCTCGAATATTACCGCGGCCTTTCGGGCGCGAAGAAGGAGCGATTCCGCTTCCACCATATCTCGACCGACGAGGTCTTCGGCGACTTGCCCTTCGACAGCGGCATCTTCACCGAGGAGACGCCCTACGCGCCGTCCTCGCCCTATTCGGCCTCGAAAGCCGCGTCGGATCATCTCGTCCGCGCCTGGCACGAGACCTACGGCCTGCCGGTCGTGCTCTCCAACTGCTCCAACAATTATGGCCCGTTCCACTTCCCCGAGAAGCTGATCCCGCTGGTCATCCTCAACGCGCTCGACGAGAAGCCGCTTCCGATCTACGGCAAGGGCGAAAACGTGCGCGACTGGCTCTATGTCGAGGACCACGCGCGCGCGCTGGCGCTGATCGCGACCAAGGGCGTCAACGGCGAGAGCTACAATGTCGGCGGCCGTTCGGAGAAGACGAACCTCTCTGTCGTCGAGACGATCTGCGACATCCTCGACAGGAAGAAGCCGCGGTCCAAGGGCCGTCGCTACCGCGACCTCATCACCTTCGTCACCGACCGTCCCGGCCATGACCGCCGCTATGCGATCGACGCCTCCAAGATCGAGCGCGAGCTCGGCTGGGTGCCGCAGGAGAACTTCGAGAGCGGGCTGTCGCGCACCATCGACTGGTATCTCGCCAACGACTGGTGGTGGGGTCCGATCCGGGCCGAGAAATATGCCGGCCAGCGACTCGGCGAAGCCAGGAAGGCTGCCGAGTGAGAATCGCCGTCACCGGACGTGACGGCCAGGTCGCGCAAAGTCTCAGGGAACGGGGCAGCGGCCGTGCGGACGTCGAGATCGTCCTCGTCGGACGTCCCGACCTCGACCTCGCGACCTCCTCCTCTGTGGCCCCCGCCCTGAAGGCCGCCCGACCCGATCTGGTCGTCTCCGCCGCAGCCTATACCGCGGTCGACCGCGCCGAGGACGAACCTGAGCTCGCGCATGCGGTGAACGGGGCCGGAGCCGGAGCCGTCGCGGCGGCGGCGCAATCGCTCGGCGTCCCGGTGATCCACCTGTCCACCGACTATGTCTTCGACGGCGCCAAGGACGGCGACTATGTCGAGACCGATCCGACCGGCCCGATCGGCGTCTACGGTGCGTCCAAGCTGGCAGGCGAGCAGGCGGTCGCCGCCGCCGGCCCGCGCCATACGATCCTGCGCACGGCCTGGGTCTACAGTCCGTTCGGCGCGAACTTCCTGCGCACCATGCTGCGTGTGGCCGCAAGCCGCGAGGAGCTCACCGTCGTCGCCGACCAGCATGGCAACCCGACCTCGGCGCTCGACATCGCCGACGCCATCCTCCATATCGCGCCGCAACTCGTGTCGGGTCGCGACGACGTCTACGGCATCTTCCACCTCGCCGGCAGCGGCACCACGAATTGGAGCGGCTTTGCCCGCCGCATCTTCGAGGCGAGCCACGCCAATGGCGGCCCGTCCGCCCGGGTGAAGGATATCCCGGCCGCCGACTATCCGACTCGGGCGCGCCGGCCGGCCAACTCCCGCCTGTCGAGTGCGAAGTTCGCCGAAACCTTCGGCTGGACCGCGCCAGACTGGCGCGACAGCACCGATGCTGTCGTCGCGCGCCTACTTGCCGCGCCACAGTCTCCGCAGCGGGGCTAGCTTCTTCACCGCGCGCACGGCAAAGGCCGGGGGAATCTTCGGATTGTCCCCGACCGTGCCCTTGCGCGTGACCGTCGCCGCCGGATCGACAAGAAAGGCCACCACCACCGAGGCCGCTTTCGCCTCCAGCGGCAGACGTCCGCCGCCCAGCAGCAATCCTTGCTCTCCTTCGGCGAAGGAGTGGTCGCCGGCTGCGATCCGGCCGCTGAAGACGTAGAAGTAGAGATCGCACCCTTCCATAGCCGGGAACTCCGCCGACGCACCCTGATCCAGCCGGATGTCGAAGAAATCGACCGCGTTGCGAACGAAGAAGGGAGCATCGCCGCCTTCCGGTCCGAACAAGTGCCGCCAGGTGTTCGCGGAAGCCGGGCCGATCGGCCCGTGCTGAATTCCTGGATCGAGATCGGCCTCGCGCGGCCGGACGAATATCTGAAGCATGCGCAGCGGCGGGTCGCTGGGCAGCGTCTCTTCCGAATGCCAGAAGCTGCGGCCGGCGTTCATCACCATCAGATGCCTCGCGTCGATCACGAGCGGCCCCGTCGCCTTGTCGTCGTGGCGCATGACGCCATCGGGCACCCACGAGACGATCTCGTCGTTTCGGTGCTCGTGCATGGCGATGAGGCGGCCGGGATGAAGGATCGATTCGACGATCATCGCTAGGGGGCCGTGCCCGTGGTCGCGGGTCCTGGGTATCAGCCATCCCGGCATGTTGGCGTGGATGATGAACCCGCCCATGTCTCGGACTATGAGTGTGCGACCACCTTTCAGCAGCATGGCAACGGCCCGTCACGACGGCAGAATTGAACGCCGTAGTCTAGCATGCCGGCCGCGTCAGGCGCGATGGCCAGGGCTGCGGCAACAGCCTGGCTGCGGCGCCGCGCCGGGTCAGCCTTTCCCAGCCGCGGCGCGGCCGCTCATGTCGAAACCGTCACGACACCACCGCCCCATCCGGCCACCGCCAGTTCGTCCCGTCCGACACGGCCATGCGACGGTTCGCGCTGCCGTCGGAGACGTAGATCATCTGCCCCGGCAGAGCCGGCGACGGCAGCCCTGCCACCGTATAGGAGCGCAGCACGAAATGGCGGTCGGCGGTGACGATCGTGTTCGCGCCACCCATCTGCAGGTCTACGCCCGCGCTGTCGCCAAGGCGAACGTGGCCGTCGACCAGCCGAAGCATGGTGACGTTGGCCGTGCCGCCTGCCGTGCAGGCGAAGAAATACATCTGGGTTCCCTGTGCCGTGTCTGTCCATGCCTGCGTTGCGTCGACGACAAAACCGCCCCGCGTGCCGGCGCTATAGCCGCTCGCCCCGTAGCCGAACGTCGCGAGGTTCAGCAGCTGGTCGCCCGCCGCGAGTGCCGACGGCGAAGCGCCCGTGCCGCGCGCCTTGCGGAAGGTGACGTTCGCACCGCCCGCGGAGGTGTTGTAGTTGTCATAGAGTATGCGCGTCGAGTTTCCCTGGTTGGAGAAGTGGACGAACGTGCCCGAGGGCCCCGCCTGTGGGACATGAGAGATGCCGTGCACCTGAAGAGTACCCGTCATCGTGTCGCCCTGCCTCGACATCGCGTATTGCCGGGTCGCGATGCCGAGATCGTCGACCGGATCGTCGGCAACCGTGGCAAGGCCCGTCGCGGCATCCACCGCCAGCGCCTCGGTCCAGGCGCTGCCGTCCGGCGACACCTTCACCGAGAAATCGTCCGCGCCGGCGAGGCCGAATTCGGCCCGGCCGGAAAAGCCGGTCTGGAACAGAACCGAAGCCGTGTCGCCCGCCGCCGCCTTGTTGATCTTCAGCCGATGGTCGTCGCCGTCATGGCTGAACAGGCTCGCCGGGCTCGCGACGGCGAGGCGGTTGCCCGTGTCGGCGGTCGCGTTGACGCCGACCAGCCCCGCCGGGTTCAGGCCGGCGGCTATCGCGTCCACCCAGCCGGATCCGTCGAAGACCGCCAGCGTTTCCTCGTCGTCGATCCAGGCGATCCAGCCTGCCAGCGCCGGGATCAGCGCCCAGCCGCCCGGGCGCGACACCGCGATCTTCCCCGCATGGCCGCTCCAGGCTCCGGAGGGTGCCGCGCCGACGATGTAGCGGTCGCCCTCTGCCGGCGATCCGGGCGGGGCCGACACGGTCCGCGACAGGGCGGAAAGCTGCACCACCGCGTCGAGAATCTCGAGCGCCTGGTTGTGGGTCACGTGCTTCTGCGCCTGCGACGGCATGATGTAGGGCATGTTCAGGGTGGGGGTCTGGTCGGCCATGGCTTTCTCCGCGTTCGTTGCGCTGAGAATCGTCCAGCCCGGCGAACCCGTTGATCGTTCGAGCCGGCGGTCGCGCCGCAGGCTACGATCTTGCCTTACCGAAGTGCATGACTCTGTTGGCTGAATCGTCCCACTCGGGCGCGACATCTTCAGCGCGGACCGCGAATTCGATCCACGTGCAGAAAAGTCAAAGCCGGTTGATGGCCGACGCCAGGTAAAGGCTCGCCTGCCCCTTCCAGGTCTGGCGGTGGATACCGCTGCGGTGAAGCTCGATCAGCCGTCGCGGCAGCCACATCGTGCGCAGCGCCGCGAACCGGTCGAGCACGTCCCTCGCATCGTCGGTCAAAAGGTCCCGGCATGCCTGCAGGCCGGCGAGGTTGCGGTCGGTCCAGCGCGCGAAGCCGCCGCCGAGCAGGAAACCGGTACGACCCAGCCTCGCCCGCAGCCCGTCATTCGAGCCGACGAGGTTGCCGACATGCTGGCGGTAGTCAACGCGCGGCTCCGGCGAATAGAGAAAATTCCCGCCCGCCCCGGTCACCATCATGTAGCACCACCAGTCGTGGCTCACGAAGCCGCTGCGGCGCGAGGCTTCCGCCATCAGGTCGCGCGCGGCGCGGTTCATCACCATCGTGTTGCCGCCGGCGATCGACTGCACGATCGCGTTCCTGAACGAGGGCGGCTCGGCAAACAGCGGCGACAGGCCGACCGGCCTGCCTTCGATGTCGACGGTGCGGGTGCGGCCGCCGTAGAGCGCCGGCCTGTCCGCCGGCTGGCGCGACAGCCAGGCGATCGCCGCCTCCAGCTTGTCCGGCGCCCAGATATCGTCCTGGTCGCAGAAGGCGTAGTAGTCGGCCGCGATGTCCTCGTTGACCATCAGCGAGCGGAAATTCTCGGCAAATCCCTGCCCCGGCCCGCGCAGGATGGTGAAGGCGCCCTTGCGCCACTCGGCTCCGATCTCGCCGAGGACGCCGAGCGACCCGTCGGTCGAACCGTCGTCGGAAATCCACAGGTCGATGTCCGGCACCGTCTGGCGCCCGAGCGAGGCGAACTGCTCGGCAAGAAAGCGCTCGCCATTGTAGACGCAGGCAAGGATAGCCACCCGAACGGTCACGCGCAGCCTTTCCCGTCGCGAGAGCGAGACGTTTCCGGCGGGCACATGTCGCAGAGGATGGCTGGGGCGCCTGGATTCGAACCAGGGAATGGCGGTACCAAAAACCGCTGCCTTACCACTTGGCTACGCCCCAATCCGGCAGGCCGCCAGAGTGATGGCGGCCTTATAGTGAATCGGCGAACGAGGCGCAACGCGGCGGTGGAACGATCCCCGGCGTTGTTTCACTTGCTTGCGGCGAAACCGGCGAAGAGCGACCAGATCGCCGGCACCAGCGCCGAAGCGAGCGCCACCTTGATCAGATCGGCGACGATGAAGGGTGCCACGCCGAAGGTCCAGGCCTTGTCGGCGCCGATCAGCGCCGCCAGCCAGGCAAAGCCCATCGCCATCATCACGGCTTCCGCGACCAGCATCGCGCCGAAGAGCTTGAAGGGGTTGCGGTCGAAGCCGCGGTCCACCGCCCAGCCGACGATCGCGGCCATGGCGACGAAGCCGGCGAGATAGCCGCCGGTGGAGCCCAACATATAGGCGATGCCGATGCCCTTCTCCGGCGTGCCCTGGAACACGGGGAAGCCCGCCGCGCCTTCGGCCATGTAGAGCAGCAGCGTCGCCAGCCCGAGACGGAAGCCGAACGTGGCGGCGATCATCAGCACGGCCAGCGTCTGCAGCGACAGGTCGACGGGGCCGAGCACGACCTTGGTCTTGGCCGAAAGCGTCAGGATCAGCGTTCCCGCGACGACGAGGGCCGCCTGCGCGACAAGCCGCGCAATGCCGCTCTGCGGCAGGGCCAGGCTGACGAGCGGACGCATCACAATTGCATTGGACATTCGTTGTTTCCCTCACACAGCGGCCGCGCTGCGGCCGGTCCTCATCCGGGTTTCGGTATATTGGCTTCCATGTTATGCGGCAACCGCTTTCGCCCCTCCACGGCCCGCTCATCCCAGGACGTATTGCCCATGGCCATCGAGTTCCAGACCGCCTTCGACCCGGCCTACGGATCCGCCGTTCCGGTGGCCGAGGGCGTGTCCCGGCTGACCGTCAACAACCCCAGCGCCTTCACCTTCCACGGCACGAACACCTATCTCGTCGGCACCGAAACGCTGGCCATCGTCGACCCCGGCCCCGAAGATGACGCGCATTTAGAGGCACTTGGGCGCGCGATCGCTGGCCGGCCGGTCAGCCACATCTTCGTCACCCATACGCATCGCGACCACTCGCCGCTGACGGCCCGGCTGAAGCATCAGACGGGTGCTGTCGTCGTCGCCGAGGGCCCGCACCGCTCGGCGCGGCCGCTGCGCATCGGCGAGATCAATCCGCTCGACGCCAGCGGCGACCTCGATTTCACACCCGATGTGCACCTGTCGGACGGCGATGTCGTAAAGGGCGACGGCTGGGCGATCCAGGGCGTCTTCACGCCGGGCCACGCCGCCAACCACATGTCCTTCGGCCTGGAGGGGACAGGCGTCCTCTTCTCCGGCGACCATGTGATGGCCTGGTCGACCTCGATCGTCGCACCGCCGGACGGATCGATGTCCGACTACATGGCCTCGCTCGACCGGCTTTTGGCGCGCGACGACCGGCTCTACCTGCCCGGCCATGGCGGTCCGCTGCGCAAGCCGCTGCCCTTCCTGCGCGGCCTCAAGGCCCACCGCAAGATGCGCGAGCGCGCGATCCTGGAACGGCTGCGCGGCGGCGACCGCACCATCCCCGATATGGTCAGGGCGATCTACCGCGACACCGATCCGCGGCTGCACGGCGCGGCCGGCCTCTCCGTCCTCGCGCATATCGAGGACCTCGTCGCCAAAGGCGCCGCGATCGCCGAGGCGGACGTGTCGATCGACGGCGTCTACCGGGCGGCCTAGGCCTTCGCGGCAAGCTCCCTGAGCCGACTGCGTCGTAGCGACAGTCGGCAGGCAGCCTTGTTCCGGATAGACAGAGTCCGCCGCTTCCACGTCTGTGCATTTCGGTCGCTATCTAACCGAAAGCCGGCTTGTTATGCTCACCTCGAGGCGGACGTAAGAACTCAGGCCACCGCCAGTACGACAGGGGGCGAACCTCATGAAGTACATCGTGCCGATTGCCGTGATCGGCGTCCTGCTTCTTCAGGCGAGCGGCGCGATTCCGTTGTCGAGCGTCGGCGGGGCGATGACGATCGCCCTGGCATTTCTCCTCGCCGCGCTGGCTGTCGGGATCCACGAGGCCTGGACGAAGAAACGCGGCGTGCTCGGCTGGATCCTGAACGTCGTCGTCTCGATCGTCGGCGCGCTTGTGGCCGTCCAGGTCGGCGAATTCCTCCTGCTGCCGCTCCTCATGCTCATGGATGTGAGAGGCTCGCTGGCGGCCACGGGAGGTTTCGCGATGTCCGTCGGCCTCGCCGCGATGATGCTCATCACGCTGCTCGGCTCATGGGGTGCGCTGTGGGTCGTGAACCGGTGGAGGTGAGTTTTCTCAGCCACGAGCATGCGGCAGCCATGAATGCTTATTTGATACGCTTGGTCTTCTCCTTTTCAGAGTGGCCGCCGGCAGCCGCGAGGCAACTCTAGGCCCCCTACCCCGCCACCGGCTCGCCCTTCACCGCCGCGTCCAGATCCGCGAGAAAACGCTCGATCCGCTGCGCATTGTCGCCGAGGTCGTGCCTGCCCCAGCGCGACACCGAGCGCATGTCGACATAGACCGCGGCATCCTCGTCGGTGACCCGCACCGCCACATCCACCGGGAAGCCGACGAAGAACGTATAGGCGACGATCTCGATGGTGAGTTCGCTCTGCCCCTCGGCCAGTTGCGGATCGCCGCGCACGGTCCAGCCGCGGTCCTTCGCCAGCTTGACGATCGCCTGGACGACCAGGTCGGGCGCCACCTCGTAGCGGCGGCCGATCACCCCCGGATAGGTCTCGAGCTGCAGTTCGGCGTCCTGCGGCGTCGGCGGCGCGACCGGGTTCATGGCGCCCTGGCGCTGCGCCGCCGCCAGCCGCAGTTGCGGCGGATTGACCACGTCGGTCGAGACGTCGGTCAGCGACGGCAGCGTCACGCCTTTCCAGGCGGAGAGGAGGAAGGGTGCGGCGACCACGAGTGCGATCAGCGCTCCCGCGGCCGAATCGCGCCCGCCCCGGTCGCCGCGCGTCCACAGGCGGTAAAAGCCGAAGGCGGCACAGCCGAGCGCTGCGATGGCGAGCGATCCGACGATGCCGAGCAGCCAGAAGAACGAGATGGTGTCGATAAGGCCGAACCTGTGGCCGAGCCCCGACATGACGAACAGCACGGCGGCGAAGGATGCCAGGCGCCGCGACCAGCGGGCCGCGTGCGAAATGCGCCGTTCGACGACTGCCGCCATGTGACCGCCGGTCCCCTGAAATGAATGTCGGCGGTCACTTATGCCGATTTGGCCGGGAACTCAAAGTCCCCGGCCCCGCACCGATGCCGCTTACGCCGGCAGCTTGTATTCCTTGAACTGGTTGCGCAGCGTGATCTTCTGGATCTTGCCGGTGGCCGTATGCGGAATTTCGTCGACGAAGACGACGTCATCGGGCATCCACCATTTGGCGATCTTGCCGTCCATATAGGCGAGGATCTGCTCCTTGGTCGTTTCCTTGCCGGCCTTCCTGACGACGACCAGCAGGGGCCGCTCGTCCCATTTCGGGTGCGCGATGCCGATCACGGCGGCTTCCGCGATGTCGGGGTGGCCCACCGCCAGGTTCTCCAGCTCGATCGAGGAGATCCACTCGCCGCCGGACTTGATCACGTCCTTCGAGCGGTCGGTGATCTGCATGTAGCCGTTGGTGTTGATGTGGGCGACGTCGCCCGTGTCGAACCAGCCCTCCGCGTCGAACTGATCCTTGCCCGCGCCGCCGTAATAGCCCTTGGCCACCGCCGGCCCGCGCACCTTGAGGCGGCCGAAGGTCTTGCCGTCCCAGGGCAGCTCGCGGTCGTGGTCGTCGGTCACCTTCATCTCGACGCCGAAGGGCGCCCAGCCCTGGGTCTGCTTGACGTCCAGCAGCGCATCGCCCGTGAAGTCCTGGTATTCCGGCTTCATCGTGCACAACGAGCCGAGCGGGCTCATCTCGGTCATGCCCCAGGCATGGATCACCTGGACTCCGTAGTTCTTCTCGAACTTCTCGGTAATGGCGCGCGGGCAGGCCGAACCGCCGATGACAACCTTGTTGAGGTGGGGCAGCGACAGATTGTTCGCCTCCAGATGCTGCAGCAGCATCAGCCAGACCGTCGGCACCGCCGCCGAGAAGGTCACCTTCTCGGTATCGAGCAGCTCGTAGATCGAGGCGCCGTCCATCTTGCCGCCGGGCATGACCATCTTCGCGCCGATCATCGGCGCGCTCTGGCCGAGACCCCAGGCGTTGGCATGGAACATCGGCACCACCGGCAGGATCACGTCGCGCGACGAGATGCCCATCGCGTCCGGCATCGCCGCCATCATCGCGTGGATGACGTTGGAGCGGTGCGAGTAGAGCACGCCCTTCGGGTCGCCGGTCGTGCCGGAGGTGTAGCACATGCCGCAGGCGTCGGCCTCGGCGACGTTGACCCAGTGGAAGTCGCCGTCGGCCTCCGTCAGCCATTCCTCGTAGGCGACGACGTTGGGCAGCGCTGTGGCCGGCATGTGCGCCTTGTCGGTCAGCACGATCACCTTCTTCAGCGACTTCACCATCGGCGCGATCTTCTCGACCAGCGGCATGAAGGTGAGGTCGACGAACAGCGCCTGGTCCTCGGCGTGGTTCATGATCCAGACAAGCTGTTCGGGAAACAGGCGCGGGTTGAGCGTGTGGTAGATGCCGCCCATGCCCATGATGCCGAACCAGGCCTCGAGATGGTTGCCGCTGTTCCAGGCAAGCGTGCCGATGCGGTCGGAGCGCTTGAAACCGTCGCGCTGCAGGCGTTGCGCCACTTTCAGCGCGCGCTCGCGCAGGTCCTTGTAGGTCGTGCGCACGATCGGCCCTTCGACCGAGCGCGACACGATCTCGCGGTGACCGTGCTGCCGCGCGGCGTGATCGATCAACTTGTGGCAGACCAGCGGCCACTCCTGCATCAGTCCAAGCATCAGAATCCTCCCGGAAATGTCCGCGCGAATTTCGTGTGGCGCGAAGCGCTTGTCCAGTGCCGCCGGAATGACTTTCCGTCAACCTCGCACAGCGCCGCATCCGCCACATTGCGGCCATTCTCGCCGGGATAGCTCGCGACGGGCGGACTTTGAGGAACGAGACTCACATGGAAACGCATGTGGCCCAGGCGCCAGCCCCCGTCACCCACTCGCTCGAGATGGTCGAGCTGGAATTCGCGCTCGATCTGGAAGACGTGAAAACCGGTTTCGACGAAGCGGCGGGTGCCGCGGCGAAGGCGACCGGCGGCGCTCTTCTCTTCACCATGCCGACGGCGGCGATTGCCGATTGCAGCCGCGTCGCGGTCATCAGCCTCGGCGAGAGGGGCGAACGCGAACTCGTCCTGGTGATCCTCGGCGAGGACGGCATCAGCACCCGCATCGAGACGGTGGCCGAAAGCAGGAACCCGATCGCGGCACTCGCCCGCTCCTGGTCCAGCGTCATGGAGCGGATGCCGGCGATCGCCGCCTGAGAGGGCCATGACCAGTCAATAATTCAGCTTTTCAAACCTGCCGCGGCGTAAGATATTGGATCGGCCTGAAACGGGGTAGATTCATATGTCGCGCCTTCTTGCACTTTGCTTTGCCGCGTTAGCAACTGTCTCGTTCAATATTGCGGCCATAGCGCAGACGACTGTCGGATCGCCTCCAACGAACCCACCCTCGCAGATGTCGACGCCGCCGCAACCGATTCTGTCGACCTCCCAGCGTGCTGCGATCGCCAGGGATCTCATAGCGAAGTGGCAATCCGCCGCCGACAGCCGTCCGGGCGGCGGCGGCGCCCGATGGGCGAGGATACTGACCAAGGCCGTCACGGCCGCCAGCGCCGAAAACGTCCTGAGGGCCACCACCGCGCGATCGGTCGACGAAGTGCCCATCGCGCTGACCGGCGGCGACATCGCAAATCCTGTCCCGCCTGAAAAAAAGGCCATAGGCAACGGATCGGTCGCGCCACAGACGCTGGGCAGCTATTCGAACGATCTGGTCTACACACCTCTTCCCAACGGCCGATGCCGCATAGCCGACTCGCGCGTCATCGGCTCGCCCCTGGTGGGAACGCGAGGCCTCTACGTCGAGGACGTCGCCAACTATACATCTCAGGGTGGAACCGGCACCTATTCGAACGGCACCGGTTCGACGAATTGCGGAATCAATTACTATACCCCCGCCTACGCCGTGAGCGTCACGTTGCAGTCGCCGACGGGCGCTGGCGTTTTCAAGATGTTCAGATATGGAATCCCCTATCAGACGGGCAATTCGGTTTGGGTCAACGCGGGAAGCTCCGGGGCGAGCGCAGACCTTATCGTCGAGGGCTGTCCAGGATGCGTATTCGAACTCGGCGTCTATTCGAGCACGTCCGTTCACTACGTGATCGACATCGTCGGATATTACATGCCGCCCATGCGCACTCCTCTATCTTGCTACGATACCGGCGCGAACGTCGGTCAATTGAGCCATGGTTACAGTGGCGGCTTTTCACCCCCGTTCTGTGCCGCCGGCTACACCAGGGTCAGCACGAATTGCTTCTCCTCCTATGCAGCAGTGGTTTTGACGCAATGGACCACCGGTTGCGTGGCGTATAATTTCTCCGGGGTGACAACCAACATTTCAGCTTCCGCAAGGTGCTGCCGGGTGCCGGGTCGATAGGTAATTCGCCGCTCGTGGTGGAACCGGTCCAGCCTGCCTGTCGATCGTGGTCGGCCTCGGCATGTGACGGGGGCCGGACGCCAGCTGGAGGAATGCCTTTGGTCCAGCCGGCGCGCGGGGTTACCGCACTGCAAAATCTCCGCTAGTCTCCGCCCGAACCTCCGGAGACCGCCCATGAACGCCCCGCTCACCAACGTCCAGGCGCGCGACGTCGAAGCCCTGTTGCACCCCTACACGCCGATCCACCGGCTGCGCGAGATCGGCCCGACGGTCATCCAGCGCGGCAAGGGCGTCTATGTCTACGACACGCAAGGCAAGGCCTATATCGAGGGCATGGCGGGCCTGTGGTGCACGGGCCTGGGCTACGGCGACGAGGAGTTGATCGAGGCGGCGACCGAGCAGATGCGCACGCTGTCCTACTCGCACCTGTTCGGGGCCAAGGGCATGGAGCCGGCGATCGAGCTGGCCGAGAAGCTCAAGGAGATCGCCCCGATCCCGATCTCGAAAGTGTTCTACACGTCGTCCGGTTCCGAGGCCAACGACACCCAGGTCAAGCTCGCCTGGTACATGAACAACGCGCTCGGCCGGCCGAACAAGAAGAAGATCATCTCGCGCCAGAAGGCCTATCACGGCGTCACCATCATGGCTGCCTCGTTGACCGGCCTGCCCTACAACCACATCGGCTGGGATCTGCCCGTCGACCGCGTCGTCCACACCGACTGCCCGCACTACTGGCGCTTCGGCAAGGAGGGTGAGAGCGAGGCCGAGTTCCTGGCGCGCATCGTCCAGTCGCTGCGCGATCTCATCGAGCGCGAAGGCCCCGACACGATCGCGGCGATGATCGCCGAGCCGGTCATGGGCGCCGGCGGCGTCATCGTCCCGCCCGCCGGCTATTATCCTGCCATAAAGGAAGTCCTCGACGAGCACGACATCATCATGATCGACGACGAGGTCATCAACGGCTTTGGCCGCACCGGCAATTGGTGGGGCTGCCAGACGCACGACATGGTGCCCACCACCATCTCCGTCGCCAAGCAGCTGACCTCGGCCTACGTGCCGCTCGGCGCCGTCCTCGTGCCCGAAGACATCTACCAGGCCTATGTCGACCATTCGCGCCAGATCGGCACGTTCGGCCACGGCTTCACCTATGGCGGCCATCCGCTCGGCTGCGCGGTGGGCGCCAAGGCGATCGAGATCTACCAGAAGCGCGACATCGTCGGAAAGGTGCGTGCGATCTCGCCGCTCTTCGCCAGCCGCCTCGAAGCCGTCAGGGACCACCCGCTGGTCGGCGAGGTGCGCTATTCCGGCCTCGTCGGCGGCGTCGAACTCATCGCCGACAAGAAGACGAAGCGTTCCTTCGACGGCAAGAAGGGCGTCGGCCCGGCCCTTGCCCGCTTCGCCGAGGGCCACGGCGCGATCGTCCGCGCCATCGGCGACACGATCGCCTTCTGCCCGCCGATGATCATCTCGGAAGCGGAGCTGAACGAGCTGTTCGACCGGTTCGAAAAGGCGCTCGCCGACACCGAGGCCCTGGTCCACAAGGAAGGCCTGCGCGCCGCCTGACACCTTTCACAAGGCACTCGCGGCAGCCCCCTCATCCGGCCGCTGCGCGGCCACCTTCTCCCCAAGGGGAGAAGGACCGGCGCCGACATCCGCGACCCCCTCTCCCCCCGGGGAGAGGGTGGCGAGGCGGAGCCGAGCCGGGTGAGGGGGCGCTACTCACCTCTCTCCTCACGGCGAGGCCGTGCCGTCCGTCCCGGTTTCGGCCACGTCGGCCAGCCGCACGAAGGTCGCGCCCTCTGCCTTCAGCCGCAGCAGGCCGCGCACGAGCCCCTCGCCTGCCGGGCGCGTCGGCTGGTTGACATGCGCGATGATGACGTCGCCGTCCTTCGCGGCGGCGACCCGCTTCGCCACCGAGGCCGCCCCCAGCATCGCGCCCTGGTCGGCATTGAGCGAGTAGCCGGCGACGCGATAGCCCATCCTGCGGATCTCCGCGATCGAGGACGGCGTGTATTTCGCGGCCGCGCCTCGGAACCAGCGCGGTTTCGGCAGTCCGAGCGCGGTCATGCCGCTGGCGCCGCCCTCCACCTCGGCGGCCACCGCCGCCGTCGAGCCCGCCGCCGCGAGCCCGTAGATGCTCGCCGCCTCGTCGACCGCCGGCACATGGCGCGCGCCATGGTTCTCCACCTCGAACAGGTCCGGATGGTCGATGAAGAGCCGCACCGCGTCGGGATTGCGCTTTAGCCAGCGCGCGGTGACGAAGATCGTCGCCGGAATGGCGTTCTCCACCAGAGCGTCGAGGATGCGCCTGTCGGTGGCGCCGCCGCAGGCGTCGAGCGTCAGCGCCACGCGCCGCCCGCCGCCCGCGGAGGCTGCAAGATGAAGCTGCGGCTCCACCAGCGAGGCGGCCGCCGACGGTCCGAGGACGAGGAGCGCCACGGCTGCGGCGAGAAGAGCGCGTTTCACAAGGACATATCCGGGAGGTCGAGCAGGCGTGATCTCCGCCCGCCTTGCGGCAAATTCGCGGCGGCCGCAAGATGACGGCAGCAATCATCATGAGGAGCAGAGATGCCCAACCCCTCGCCGGGCTTCGCCCGCAATCCGGGCAAGTCGATCAGCGTCGAGCCCTATCCCGGCACGGTCATCGTCACGGCCGGCGGCGCCGTCGTCGCGCGCAGCGCGCAGGCGCTGAAGCTGGCCGAGGCCCCCTACCCGCCGGTCCTCTACATCCCTTTTTCCGACATCGACTTCTCGAAGCTCGCAAGGACCGCGCATTCCACCCACTGCCCCTACAAGGGCCAGGCCTCCTACTGGAACGTCGCCGGCGCCCGCGGCGACAACGCCATGTGGGCCTACGAGACGCCGTTCGACGAGATGGCCGCCATCCGCGATCATGGCGCGTTCTATCCGGACCGGGTGACGATCGAGGCGGGGTGAACGCGGCGGCCTGCGCTCACGCGGTGCCGTTCGCGCCCTGCGGGTCGGTGTTGCCGAAAAGGTCGAGTTGCGCCATCACGCGTTCGGCGTGTCGCGCCCGTCCGGCTCCCTGGCGACGCCCTTGAACGGGCCTTCGCTCCGCTTGACCTCCATGAAATGGCCGGTGCGCTCGTCGCGCTTCTGCGCCAAGTCGCAGCGCCGAACTTATGACGCCCCGGCCTATCCCCCCATCCCCACATCCTCGGCCCTGACTCCGAACTCCCCCGCGGACCCCGCAACGGCCTCCGCGAGCGGCTTGCTCGCCTCCGACGGCAGCAGGTCCCTGCCCCGCGTCAGCGCCTCGCGCCATTTCGGGCCGCGCTGCCAGGCTTCGATCCACATGTCGGCCAGGTCCAGCTTGCGGAACCGGCTCATCGCCTCGATCAAAAAGCCGGCCTGGCCAATGTCCTTGGCGCTCTTTTCGCGGTTTTGGCGCTGCGTCGCGACGATCAGCTTGTGGATCGCGTAGCGCTCCGGTGCCGGCACGTTGACGGCGACGCCGCCGCCATGCAGCAGGACCGAACGGACCGGATTGCGAATTAGGAAATCGAGATAGCGCAGGGGTTGGGCCGCCGCGCCGCCAAGCGCCGGCATCGCCGTGAGTTTTCCCGCGTGATCGTCCGAACCCCGATTGGGGACGAGAAACTCGACCTGGAAGCCGCCGGCATTGCGAAACATCGACGCCCGCGTCCGGTCGGCCATCGTCGGCACCTCACGGAACGACGCGTCCACCTCCTGCAGGCGCCCCAGGATGTCGTTCACGCTCTCGTCGATGCCGACCGAAATGCCGTGGTCCTGCGCGAGATCGACGTCGCCGGTCTGCAGATAGCCGTCGGGCCGTGCGCCGACGAGGCCGGGATAGGTCTGGAAGGCGACCGTGCCGACCAACACTCCGCGCAAGCGGAAGAAGCCGGCCTTGCCGAGCTTTTCGACGACCGCCCCGGTCAGCCCGTCCGGAGCGGGCAGCCCTGCCGCTCTCAGCATGCGAACCGCATCGAGACGGGCGCGTAGCGCCACCTTGATCCTGCCAAACGCCTCCGCGCGCGCGGTGATCGCCGCATCGGCGGCTGGTCCGACATATTTCCGGATCTTCGTGCCGCTCAGCGGTTCGTAGCCGGTGTAATACCAGTAGTCACGGCCCTTGATGGTGCGCCTGGAAAAGCTGCCATTCTCGGGATAATCAGCGTCGAATGCGGCGTCGAGAACCCGCTGGTTCAGGTCGGCGAAGACGGTTTGGGTGGCATGATCGAGCCATTTCATCGCAGTTATCCGAAAAGCAGAATTTTCGGATAACACCTCGTTTTACCGGGTTTCGCAAGTGTTATCCGAGAAACGAGCTTTCGGATAACGCGTCCGTCGCCGCTCGATGAAGCGGCCAAGGTCAGTCGGGGAGCAAGGAGCCCCTCACCCCTTTTCGAACGCCACCGCCACCCCGCGCTGGCGAAAGTAGGACTGCATCAGCTTGCGGCCCGCCCGGTTGCCCTGCGGGAGGCGGGCGGGGTCGAACACCGCCTCCTTGAGCCCCGCGCGCGCAAGTGCGGCCTTCAGCGTCGCGATATGGGCGTCGAGGTCGGCATTGTCGGCCTGCAGCGAGGCGTAGATCAGGTCGGTGGCTTCCGCCACGGTCGGTTCGCTCACGGTCATGGTCCCTGTTGTTCGGCTGGCGGCCGGCACGGTTTCGGCCGGGCGGGACGGCGCATGCGTCGCGCCGTTCCACTGCGGAGCGTGGCTACCGCTTCCTCACTGCCGCCTGCGCCGCGGCCAGTCTCGCGATCGGCACGCGGAAAGGCGAGCACGAGACATAGTCGAGCCCGACTTCCTCGCAGAACGTGATCGAGGCCGGGTCGCCGCCTTGTTCGCCGCAGATGCCGAGCTTGATGTCCGGCCGCGTCGCGCGGCCCTTCTCAGTGGCAATGCGCACCAGTTCGCCGACGCCGTCGATGTCGAGCGAGACGAACGGGTCCTGCTCGATCAGGCCCTTGTGCCGGTAGGTTTCCAGAAAGCTGGACGCGTCGTCTCGGCTGATGCCGAAGGTCGTCTGCGTCAGGTCGTTGGTGCCGAAGGAGAAGAATTCCGCCGTCTCGGCGATAACATGCGCACGAAGCGCCGCGCGCGGCAGCTCGATCATCGTGCCGGTGAGATAGTCGATCGTCACGCCGGTCTCGGCCATGACCTCCTTCGCGGCCGCGTCGATCCTCATTTTGACGAAGTCGAGCTCGGTCTTGAGGCCGACCAGCGGCACCATGATCTCGGGCACGACGGCGGCGCCGGTCGTCTTCGCGGCTTCCACGGCCGCCTCGAAGATGGCGCGCGATTGCATCTCGGCGATCTCGGGATAGCTCACCGCCAGGCGGCAGCCGCGATGGCCGAGCATCGGGTTGAACTCGTGCAGCGCCTCGGTGCGGTGGCGCAGCTTCTCGGCCGAGACGCCCATCGACGCCGCCACCTCGGCGATCTCCTCTTCGGTCTTGGGCAGGAACTCGTGCAGCGGCGGGTCGAGCAGGCGGATGGTGACGGGCAGGCCCGCCATGATCTCGAACAGCTCGACGAAGTCGGAGCGCTGCATCGGCAGCAGCTTGGCGAGTGCGGCGCGGCGGCCGGCCTCGGTGTCGGCCAGGATCATTTCGCGCATGGCGACGATCCGGTCGCCGTCGAAGAACATGTGCTCGGTGCGGCACAGCCCGATGCCCTCCGCGCCGAAGGAGCGCGCCATGCGCGCGTCGGCCGGCGTCTCGGCATTGGTGCGCACCTTCATGCGCCGCGTCGCGTCGGCCCATTCCATGATCTGGGCGAAATCGCCCGACAGTTCCGGCTGCAGCATCGCCACCTGGCCCTTCAGGACCTGGCCGGTGCCGCCGTCGATGGTGATCATCTCGCCTTTGGTCAGCGTCACGCCCATCGCCATCAGCGTGCCCTTCTTCGGGTCGACGCGCAGGCCGCCGGCGCCCGAGACGCAGGGCTTGCCCATGCCGCGCGCCACCACCGCGGCGTGGCTGGTCATTCCGCCGCGGGTGGTGAGAATCCCTTCGGCGGCGTGCATGCCGTGAATGTCCTCGGGGCTCGTCTCGACGCGCACCAGGATCACCTTGCGCCCGGCCTTGCGCGCTTCCTCGGCCTCGTCGGAGGTGAAGACGATCTCGCCGGTGGCGGCACCGGGCGAAGCCGGCAGGCCCGAGCCGATCACCTCGCGCTTGGCCTTGGGGTCGATCGTCGGGTGCAGAAGCTGGTCGAGCGAGGACGGGTCGATGCGGGCGACCGCCTCCTCCTTCGAGATCAGGCCTTCGGCCGCCATCTCGACGGCGATCTTGAGGGCCGCCTTGGCGGTGCGTTTGCCCGAGCGGGTCTGCAGCATCCACAATCTGCCGCGCTCGATGGTGAACTCGAGATCCTGCATGTCGCGGTAGTGCTGTTCCAGGCGCTGCGAGATCGACACGAATTCGCGGTAGGCGTCGGGCATCACCTTTTCGAGCGACGGCTTGTCGGAGCCGGCGCCGATGCGGGCCGCCTCGGTGATGTTCTGCGGCGTGCGGATGCCGGCGACGACGTCCTCGCCCTGAGCATTGACCAGGAACTCGCCGTAGAGCGCCTTTTCGCCGGTCGAGGGATTGCGGGTGAAGGCAACACCGGTGGCCGACGTCTCGCCCATGTTGCCGAACACCATGGATTGAACGTTGACGGCGGTGCCCCATGCTTCGGGAATGTTGTGCAGGCGGCGGTAGGTGATGGCGCGCGCGTTCATCCACGAGGAGAACACGGCGCCGATCGCGGCCCACAGCTGCTCGTGCGGGTCCTGCGGGAAGGGCTTGCCCAATTCGGTCGCGACCTTGTCCTTGTAGAGCGCGACGAGGTGGCGCAATTCGCCGGCCGAAAACTCCGTGTCGAGTTCGTAGCCCTTGCGGTCCTTCTCCTCTTCCAGGATCTCCTCGAACACCTCGTGGTCGAGCTCCAGCACCACGTCGCAGAACATCTGGATGAAGCGGCGGTAGCTATCCCAGGCGAAGCGCTCGTCGCCCGAATCGCGCCCCAGCGCCTCGACGGTCTCGTCGTTCAGTCCGAGGTTGAGGACGGTATCCATCATGCCGGGCATGGACGCGCGGGCTCCGGACCGGACGGAGACCAAGAGCAGGCGCTCCGGGTCGCCGAAGGCCTTCCCGGTGATGCGGCCGATCTCGGCAAGTGCTGCCTCGACCTGCCCCTTCAGCTCCGCCGGATAGGAACGGCCGTTAGCATAGTAATGCGTGCAGACTTCGGTGGTGACGGTGAAGCCGGGCGGCACCGGCAGGCCGAGCGACGACATTTCCGCGAGGTTCGCGCCCTTGCCGCCGAGCAGGTTCTTGTCGCCGGCCTTGCCCTCGGCACGACCGTCCCCGAACGAAAACACCCACTTGGTCATCTGTACCTCTCCGACTCCCAGCGTGAGCGCCCAATAGCGGATTATGACCGGCGCGACGATAGCAAAATTGGCCGGTTGGGCCGGCGGTGACTGCGACCTGTTGACTGCCACCAGCACGGCGAATAGGTCCGAAGTGCAGGGAGAGGATGACGATGGCCGATACCGAGGCGAAACCCGCGGGCGAACTGGTGCTGCGCACGCTGGCCATGCCGGCCGACACCAATGCCGCCGGCGACATCTTCGGCGGCTGGGTCATGGCGCAGATGGACCTTGCCTGCGGCATCCGTGCCGCCGAACGCGCCAAGGGCCGCGTCGTCACCGTGGCGGTCGAGAAGATGATCTTCGCCAAGCCGATGAAGGTCGGCGACACGCTGTCGATCTATGCCGACATCACCCGCGTCGGCCGCACCTCGATGACGCTGTCGCTCGAAGCCTGGGCGCAGCGCTACCTCTCCGACGTGATGGAGAAGGTCACCCACGCCGACTTCGTCATGGTCGCGCTCGACGACCAGCGCAGACCGACGCGCATCCCGCCCGAGTGATTTAGACCAGTACCAGGTCCAGCCTATTCCGCCGGCGCCGGCCGGCTGACCTGGGCCTGCGGCGCGCCCGCCGTCTTTGTCGGCGCGGGCGCCAGGCATTCGCGCACCAGCCCGGTCGTATAGCCGCGCGTGATGTGGGCGCCTGCCGCGAACTCCGGATCCGCCATCAGCGCCGCGTGGAGTTTCGGCGCGTTGTAGAACGGCACGCTCGGATAGAGATGGTGGTCGAGGTGGTAGTTCACATTGTGCGGAGCGAAGAAGGCGCGCTCCCACTGATAGGGATAGACCGTGCGCGAGGAGCCCAGTTCGGTATCATAGTCCATCGAGCCGAAATGCTCGGCGACCGAGCGGACATAGAGGAACAGCAGGAAGAAGGTGAAGAACGGCACCATCCAGTAGACCGCGAACTCGTACCACGTGCCGGTCACGGAGAACACGAACGCCATCGCAATGTAGTAGCCGAAGCGCTTGAGCTGATAGGTCTTCGACCTCCCCTCGTCGTCCGACAACCGCGTGATCAGCGATTTCATGTCGCGATAGGAGGAAATGCCCACCAGATAGCCGAGCAGGTTCATGATCGCGTATTGCCAGGTCTGCGGGAAGGTGAAGTGCCGCGTGCCGAGCTTGATGCGCCAGTCGGGGTCCTTCTCGGTGTTCGTGTAGCGGTGGTGCGCAAGGTGGTTCTTGCGGTAGCCGTCGACGAAGGTGAACACCGGCCAGGCTAGCAGAAGGTCGCCCACCCACTCGGACACTTTCTTGTTCGAGATGAAACGGTAGTGGGCGAATTCGTGGATCAGCACGCCCATCGCATGCATGCGCCCGCCAATGACCACCCAGGCGAGCACCAGCGCCCAGACAGTCTGCATCCATTCCGAGAAGGCGATTGCCGCGGCGATGACCGCCCAGTCCAGGGCGATCGCGGCGGCTGTCCTCCACGGGGTCAGCACCGACAGCGCCTTCACCGTCTTCTGGTCGAGGTTGTAACCGTATTCCTTCATCGCCTCGGTTTCCATCCTGTAGACAGACCGTTGAACGATCGGGAATTTACGCTTTATCAACCATGTTCGCCAAGCGACATTTTTCCACGGGGAGTTGCGTCAGACGCTGGTCACGTCGAAGCGTTCGCGCGCCTCGCGGATGCGGATGATGTTGTTGCGCGCCCAGTCGCCAAGCGCCCTGACGGGTGTCAGCAATTCCTGCCCGAGCTCGGTCAATTCATAGTCCACACGCGGTGGAATCGTTGGAAACACAGTGCGTGTGACGAAACCGTCGCGCTCCAGGCCGCGCAGCGTGGTGGTCAGCATCTTCTGCGAAATGCCGCCGATCGAGCGCTTCAGTTCGGAGAAGCGCATCGGTCCCGAGCCGAGATACTGGACAACCAGAACGGTCCATTTGTCGCCCACGCGTGAGAGCACCTCGCTGACCGCCCGGCAGTCCTCGGTGGGGAATATGTGACCTGGTTTCACGGAAGTGCCTCCTTGCGCGACTCTGCCGCTTTCTTATGTAGTGTCGGTATCAGAAAGATACCAGAATTCTTCAGGAGAGCATACCATGTCCAAGCCCAAGATTGGAATCGTCATCGGCAGCACCCGCGAGGGCCGTTTCGCCGACAAGCCCGCCAACTGGATCTATGAGATCGCCAAGGCACGCGGCGACATCGAGGTCGAACTGATCGACCTGCGCGACTTCCCGCTGCCGTTCTTCAACGAGCCGGCGTCGCCCGCCTGGGCGCCCTCGCAGAGCGAGATCGCACAGAAATGGCAGAAGAAGGTCGCCGGCTTCGACGGCTTCGTCTTCACCGCGGCCGAATACAACCATGGGCCGACGGCCGTGCTCAAGAACGCGATCGACTACGCCTACACCGAGTGGAACAAGAAGGCGGTCGGCTTCGTCGGCTATGGCGGCGTCGGCGGCGCGCGCGCGGTGGAGCAGCTTCGCCTGGTGGCGATCGAGACGCAGATGGCGCCGGTTAGGACCGGTGTCCATATCGTCTGGGCCGACATGCTGCCGGTGATGCAGGGCCAGAAGAAGCTCGAGGAGTACGACCACCTCAAGCAGGCCGCCGGCGACATGCTCGACCAGGTCGTCTGGTGGACCAGGGCGCTCGTCGCCGCCCGCAGGTCGGAAGCCGCGGAAGCCGCCATCGCCGCCTGAGGGTGAGCGCCCGGTTCGCCGCAGGCGAATGGGAAGGTCCAGTGGACCTTCCCAAGGGCGCGAACGCCCGGAGCAATAGCGGAGGGCCGGGGGAAGCGACATCCTGCGCGGCGCCTCACCGCTCCTTCAGCACCCCGACCCGCGCCTTGCCATCCGTAAAATACCGGTCGCCGCCGCCGTTGCGGCCGTCCTGCGTCGGGCCGACACCGTCGACCGGATAGCTGCCCGCCAGCAGCCCCGCCGTATCGAAACCGCCGATCAGCGCGTCCCGCTCCGCGTCGAGGTCGGGCGCGATATGGTGGGTGATCTGCAGCGTGTCGTGCGACAGGCCGGCGTCGCGGTCGTAGCTGACGGTGCCGAGCCACAGCGGCCGGTCGTCGGCTCCGTCCGTTTCCACCTTCCACAGCCGCGCGTGATGGCGCCGGCCGGCACTTTTCCCGTCCTCCTTCTCGAAGGCGAGGTCCTGCCGGCGGCCTTCGTAGACGAGATTGCTCACCGGCGCGTCCGGATAAGGCCGGTCGAGAACCACGCTGAGGCCGATCTCGACCGCCGATTTCAGCGTGATCGAATCCGCCGGGCGCCAGCCGATGGCGTGGAAGGCGGCAACGATCTCGGCCTCGCTGCCGACCAGTCCGAAATTCAGCGGATCGCCGGGAATGCCGAGCGGTGTCGTCGTCAGCATGGCGCGCGGCGGACTGCCGCTTTCCAGTTCCGACCAGACGAAAGGCGCGGCGAGATAGGCGACAAACGCCCACACCGCCACGACGAGCGCCGTGCCGGCGACCGCACGCCTTGCCGATACCCGTCTTCGCGCCATGGCCGCTCCTGCCAAAGAGGGAGGCTAGGATATCCGTGTTGGCCAAGGAAGTGGTGGGGTACGTATCGGCCGCCCCCTCGCAGCGTGCTTGCGAGGACGACGAGCTCACGCATGATGGGCTCGAAGTCGACATCGCCCGCCTTCGGGACGGAAAGCCGATGCAGACCACCACCGCAACGGTGAGTTGCGATTTCCCTTTCGGGCGTCGTGACTGCATCCTCCCCTCCGAGGCAGGCGCGTTCGCACGAAAACTTTTATACTCGAGCCGAAATAGATATCGGCCTGCATTTCTCTATTTCCGCTCCTAATCGTCCAGGATTTGTCTGATCAATGCGGCGTATAAGAGAATATGCCCGTTGTATTCGAGGAGGCCGTTCTTTCTGAACCGGTTCATGAAGAAGCTCACTCGGGAACGTGTCGTTCCGATCATCTGCGCCAGCGTCTCCTGGCTGACCTTTCCAATAGCTGCGTACACGCCGCCATCGCTGCGCTCGCCCGCCAGTCGGAGAAGAACTCTGGCGAGGCGCTTTTCGCTGGAATCGAACAATTGGTCGACGAGTTCCTCCTCCAGCAGGATGTTTCGACGCAGAACCCGGGCCAGGAAAAGGGCCGACAGCGTGGGCTCCGACAACAGCGTTCGCTCAAAAGTTCCTTTGTCCAGCCGGGTGATCTTGCAAACGGCTATCGGGGTATCTGTCGCTTTTCGGTTCGTCTGTCCCGCCAGAAAATTTTCACCGATGAAATCGGCCTCGGACAATACTGCAACCACAGCCTTTTTCCGTCCACAGGATACAATCCTTAATTGCATCTTACCAGATAAGACATAGCAGTCTGGATCTGAGACATCACCCTGTCAAAAGCAAATTTCGTTCTTTTGAAGGTCAGACGAAATTCCGTCATCACCAGCTTCTCGAAGAAACGTTATTATATATAAATACTTATGTTCTTCTGATTACATTTCATACATCTCCACGCTGGTTCCGAAAATATTCGGAAAGACAACACAAATATTTGGATATGTGAGCAGTTTTGATCATTATCATATTTCGTTCTCTGCCATACTGAGCTAGCTGGGGGCATGCAATGAGTCAACGCAGAGTTGTCAATTCGTCCGCACCGCTGTCCATTCTCATCGCCGGTGATGAGGCCGGCGACCGTCGGCAGGTCAGGCGCGCGCTGTCTCACGCGGGTTTTCGCTTCGAATGTCTGGAAGCCAGTACTGTCGAAGACACGGTGGCAGTCTGCGAAACACGCGCGTTCGACTGCGCCTTCATCGACTATCGGATGCCAAGCTACAACAGTCTGGAAGGCATTTCCGCGCTGCACTCACGTTCGCCGCTCATGTCAATCATCATGGCGACTGGCGATGGTAATGAAACTGTAGCAACCGAAGCAATGAGACGCGGAGCCTGGTAGTGTCTCAGTTTGAAATTTTGCCGGCAGACTCGCCGCGCCCAATCTCACTCGCTATAGTTGCTGATCTGAGGGAGGAAGCGAATGTCGATCACGACAAGAGACGCCAAGATCATTATTGGCATGGCGGTACGCGGCGATAAGCATCACGACATCGCGGCATACTTTGGTGAGAACCAGGCGAGAGTGGCTGAAGCCCTTGAAGGCAAATATGGAACGTCAGAAGCAGCGCCCACGAGCGAGTTGCCGGCAAAGGGGGCACCTGGCGTGAAGGGGCGTCGATTGCGTGCCTTTGTCGACAAGGCGCTAGCAGCGCTAGGAGTTGGGGACGTGAATACCGCGCTGAAAGAATTGAAGATGGGAATAGAGCGTTACGATCGCGATGAATAATCGCCGTCGCGCTCCAAGGATCTACGGCAGGGCGGCACCCAAGTAAGTCGCGGGTGGTTTGGAACGGCGCCCTTCTCCCAGATGAACCACGCGTACCCAGTCGCCGTCGTGGCTTTCGGGTCAACGCGGCCTTTTATCATAGGGACGCGCTCGGAAAATTGAGCGAATGTGGTCGGCGGCCGATCCCGGAAAATGCCCTCGTATCGTCCCACACTTTCCAAGAAGACTGTGCGGGCCAGTATGGCGACGCCGCGCCTTGCGACAATCAATGCGCGATCGACAAATTCCTCCGCGAGGCGAAACGGCGGGTTGGTAATAACCCAGTCATGCGAGAGGGCTTCGAATGGATACGTTAGAAAGTCCCGAACCTGCTCATACCCGTAGCGATAGGCATCTGACGATTGGACAGAGTGGAAATATTCTTGGAGAGGCTTCGACATGTAGCCTCTGCCCGCAGCCGGTTCGAGACATGTCATTTCCCGGAGCGCTTTCGTCTCTAAGATATACTCACAGAGCGCTCGCGTTGCCCACGGTGGCGTAGGAAAATCGTCAGCCGAATCCATCGGCTCGTATCGCTGCGCCATGACCGCGTGGGAAGTGTTTTGCACCATAATTTGAATCTAACAGGAACCGTCGCCGAACGGAATCCTTGCACTCGAACATTTCGCGAGGCTGCCCCGCTTATGCCCGCTTCTTGTAAGGCCCGCGCGGCCCGGGCTTGGGCGCAACTGCATCCATCATCTGGCAAAGCTCTTCCATCGACCAGAGTGTCTGCGAAACGCCAGCGGCCATTGCGGGCGACATTTTCAGCGTCTTGTGAACGCGGATGAAGTTATACCAAACCGTATAGAGTGCGACCATGTGAACGTGGTTCTCGAACTTCTTGGAGAACGCATTCGTCAGGCGGGTAAAGCGGCGCATCTGCATGGGCATCGTCAGGTTCTGGCGCTCCACATGCGACGTCGAGACGTGCGCCGGGTCGGGGTTGCCTTCGATCCGGGTCTTCTTGATGCCGGTGCATTCGGCCGGGCTGTAGCGGCGCTCTGCGGTCCCGCGCTTGCCTTCCGGCTCGCCGTAAATCTTGATCAGCATCGCGTAGTCGATGTCCGCCCCGAAGGCTTCCTCGACCGCATTGAGGTAAGCCTTGTGGCCGTCCGCCGTGAGCTGCACGCGGTTCGCAAGGCGGTCCTTCACGTCGTCCATGAATGCCATCGCGTATTCGCCGTCACGACCGCCGACTAGCCACGAGACGATAAGCTTGCTGTCGCTGTCGAGCGCGGTCCAGGTCCATGTGTCGCCAGCGCCTTCGACCACATTCTTCATGGTCGGAACGTTCTTCTGCTTCGCTCCGGTGAACGACCAGATTTCATCGCACTGAATGCGGGAAGCCTTCACGTTGCGGACTTCGCGGTCATATAGATCAGCGCAGAACTTGCCCGCGTCGACCAGCAGCTTCGAAACGGTGTTGATCGATACGTCAGCAACGCGGGAGATCGACCGCATGGACGATCCCTCGCAGAGCATGGAGAGGATTTGGACGCGGGTTTTCAGGGGCAGCTTGTTCATGCCCCTAATATGTGAACTTTTATGCTTAGTGTTAAGCATCATTTTTCATCTAGAAGACGCTCGACGTCGAGACCCGCGAACAAGTCTCCCTGCGGAGGCGGGTATGCGTTGTTGAACAAAGTCTCGAAAAACCGCCAATTTCCTTTGGGGGTGGCCCGAAGCAGCGTCGTCACGGCGGTGATCTGGTTAGCCAGGTGCACATTCCCAATTTCGTCGGTCAAAAACTGAAAATGCTTATGCTTCCTCCTTTTAGTGGCTGCATCGGCGGGGTTTTTGCGGCGCAACTGAGGAAGGACGCCGGGGGGCAACTTCTCATAAATGAGCTTGTTTGTAAGTTTCCCAATATATGCAGTCCTCTTAGTAGTTGACGCATCATAGGGCCATCCCATTACACGGTATATCTGCTCATAGTATGAAATGGGGAACCGACGCTGCCACGGTAAAAGTTCAACGGCAATATATGCGCTGAGAATCTTTTGAAGTTCGTTATGTGCACGGCGTTTTTGATAGCCGGTTGCCTCATCAATAAGCGCGATGATCGCAACATCTGCTAGCGCGTTAAGAAGTGCCTCTGCTTTATCTGCAACATTTCGCTGAGATGCCCCAAGCACGCCTGCTGCTCGTGCACGGACCCAGACACTGCAAATTCGGCGGAGAACCTGGGCCGGGATTCCCTCCGCAATGCTGCCCTTCACACTCCGATAGCGGATTGGCTCGCGAAGGGCCTCCACCAAATCGTGGTCTTCCAAGATGAACGGCCGTAGGTTCTTGAATGCCAAGTGGAGCGGGAGATAGATTTCATCGTCGTCGGATCGGCGTGTGGAAAGTGCACCGCTGCGATAGATCCCCATGACTCGCATGAACTCGGTGCCGTTGATGACCCTGGATTCGTCGTCCAGAACCGCGCACCGGAACGTGAGTTCCCCGAACTCGACTTCACCTTCATCGATCGAAAATCGGACGGTCTCATCGGACCACCGCGCCGCAGCCCCCTGCTTGGCGCGAACTATCTTTTTATCAGAATCAGTCATGGGTTCACCTCGTGCACAGACATCGCTTCACTAGTCTGTGCACGGGCAATGTGCAAGCATCAATCTACAGGACGCGGTGCACTACTTTCCCCAGCGACTTTGCGCCGCTTTTCGCGCTATCTCGGCGCGCCGCTCTGGCGTCATGTTCTCGGCGCGCTTCCTGCCGCCCTTCGCGCCGAGTGCCTTCGCAGCCGGATCTTTCCCGTCGTCAATGACGTCGTCGGCTTCCTCGCCGGTCGCAATGCGCATGACGCGGACGGCATTGCCAATCACGTCGGCGGGGCGCTTCTGGCCTTTAGGTCCGGTTGGCATTTATGGCTTGGCTCCTTTGGCTAAGCTGAGGGCTTGGATTAGCGTGCCGACCTCTTCGATGATCTCGGATGATGGAATGTGGGCATCCCCAGCCGCGCTGGTGAGATTGAATGCATGGCTACCCATGCTCAACCCCACAAAGGCGGGGTCCTTCAACTGATTGGCGACGTAGCTATCGAATAGCGCGCGACCACGGGGCGACATTAACTTTCTCCATGCTTCCCGCTAAGCATATAGGAGTTCGGGCCGATAGGCGACAACGCCTATGCGGATGCGCCTACCCATTCAGATTTCAAACTGAGACACTACCGACACCCGGTGCTAATGCGCCCGAAATGCGGCGCCGTTACTGGCAGAACAGCGAACCGGACGGCGCTTGGCGAGATCGACATGGAAGTGCGACGCGTGGTCCGCGTCCGATCCCGGGCCGAGCACTGTGGTGAATTGCCATCGGCCGCCGCTTCCCCCGGCCCCTAGGGGCACACGACAAGCATTTCGGGTGGTCCTCGCGTTACGCCGTCGGCGGGAATTCGGGCCGGGTTCAGCGGAAGCTGCAGGAGTCTACCCGACCGAACTCTCAGCGGCAGGCCTTGTGGCCGTTGCGGCGCTTGGCGATGTCGAAGTGGAAATGGTCCTTGTGGTCGCGGTCGTAGCCAGGGCCGAGCACGGTGGAGAAATAGCCGCAGGCGTCGGCGCGGACGTTGTTCAAAAGGCCCTTTTCGCGGAAGGCGAAGAAGCCCGGCTTCCTGACGCCGATCTTCTTGCCGCTGTCGAGCTCGATGCGCATGATGTCGAGCGCGTTGCCCTTCGAATGTTCCGACATGGTGCGCGAGCCGCGGATCTTGCGGCAGGAATAGCTCGACGCCTGGTGGATCGCCTTGACGCCGGTGAAATAGCGCCGTCGCGTCGAGGGTCCCAGCTCGTGCTTGGTCCACTTCGCCACCTGCAGCGCCATCTGGCAGGACAGCGTCGCCGCCGGCTTGATGGCGATACCGCCCGACAGCTGCGCCAGCTTCACCGGATAGTCGATGCCGCAATAGTTGCCGTCGCCGATCGGCGGCAGGTCCTGGTAGGTCGCGCCGATGCGCTTCAGCTCGCGCCGGCAGTCGGCCTCGCTCTGCGGCATCGCACCCGGAACCGCGTTGCGGTCGCGGTATTCCGGCTCCTGGTTCATGTAGGGGTTGTTCGGAACCAGCCGCTGCAGTCCCGGTCCGGGCGTGATCGCCGCCTGGATCACGCGCGGCTCCTCTATATCGTCGAGCGGCGGCGGCGGCAGGACCGACATCGAGGACGCCGGAACCTGGGCGGCATAGACCGGAGCGGGTTGCGTCACATCCGGATCGGTCATGGACGGTTCGGTCATCGCCGGCTGCGTCATGTCCGGATCGGTCATGTCGGGGTCGGTCATGTCCGGCGCGGTCATGGCGGGTTCGGCGACGGCCTGCTCGAACGGTTCGGCCAGCGGCTCAGCCGGCACTGTCGCGATAGGCGCAGGCGCGACCAGGGCCGCCGTCGGCGTGACGTCGATGTCCGGACGCAGGACGTCGGACGAGCAGGCGGCGAGGATGGCGGTCACAGCGCCAAGCAAAGTCGCCGCCGCGATGCCGCGTGCGATCGATCCCATGATCGGGTTTCCCTGTCCTGCCCCTCGGCCGGCAAGGATAGGCGGCAATCGTAAAGGAATGCTCAGTGGCCGGCTTCACGCCTGCGGCCGAAATGCGGCGTCACTGGCAGAACGTCGAGCCTGGACGACGCTTGGCGAGGTCGAAATGGAAGTGCGACGCATGATCGGCATCCGATCCCGGGCCGAGCACGGTGGTGAACGGCCCGCAGGCGGCGAGCCGCACGGCCAGCATGAACTCGCCCTCCTCCCGCTTCGTCGCCGAGCCGACGACGACCGTCCTGCCGTCCTTCAGCGTGAACGCGCCGATGTCGAGCGCATTGCCGAAAGCATGTTCGGAGAGCTTTGTCGTGCCGTTGCGCGGCCGGCAGACATAGGCGGAATCCTGCCGGATCGAAACCAGCGGCGAGCCGAGGATCGCGGTTGCCTTGGGCCCGATATGGTCGCGCACGAACTCCGCCGCGCGCAATGCGGTGGCGCAGGTCATCACGGCGGCGGGTTCGAGCTTCACCTCCTTCGACAGCGCCGACACGGACACCGGCCACTCGACCGAACATCCGCTGGCGTCGGCAAGTTGCGGCTGCTCTTCGAACGTCACGCCCAGTTCCCTCAGCCGCGTCCGGCAGCCGATCTCGTCCGCCGGCATCGTCGCCGGACGCGGCGGCGGCATCAGCGACGGCGCCACCTTGGCGGCATCGGTCGGGACCTCGTCCTTCCCCGGCCGGTCGGGCCTCGCCTGAGGCTTCGGTGAAGACTCAGCCTTGCCGGCATTTGCTGGGGGCTCGTCCTCTCCCTTCGCCTCTCCCGGCCGATAAGGGCGCGGCTCGGGCTTCGGCGCCTCGCCGGCGTCCGGCAGGCCGGCCTCGTCCTTCGCGCCTTCCTTGGCGTTCGCACCCTTCTCGCTCGGTATCACGTCCGTTCCGTCAGGCGAGCCATCGGACGGATCGCCGGCCTGGGCCGGCCGCGGCTGCGGCACTGGTACGTCCTCCGCGCTCAGCGCGGCAGGCACGGAGCCGGTCAATGCCAGCGCGAGCAGGCCCGCCAGCATGCAACGAAACCTAAGTGTTGGGGATTGGGTGTCATGGATCATCGGGTCGACAACGGCATGTTCCCGGCCTGGTTCCAGATGCGTCGTCCGACCCGCCGAAGATTCGGCTTGCGGCGGCCATGCACGGATATTAGAACATACCAAGAACATCGTAAGGAGTATGCCATGCGCAAGACCGGAAAGCTCGACTATCTCGAACTGTCCGCCGCCGGCGGATCGATGGACAGCGTCAAGGCCTTCTACGCCTCCGTCTTCGGCTGGTCATTCACCGACTACGGACCGACCTACGCCGCCTTCGACGAGGGGCTGGAAGGCGGCTTCCAGGGCGACAAGGCCGAGGCCCCGGCCAAGCCCCTTCCCGTGCTCTATTCCGAAAACCTCGACGAGACATTCGCGGCGGTCGAAGCTTCCGGCGCAACGATCCTCCGGCCGATCTTCCCCTTCCCCGGCGGCCGCCGCTTCCACTTCGCCGACCCCGCCGGCAACGAACTGGCTGTTTGGTCCGAGAAAGCCTGATCGGAAGCTCCGGACGTGCTTCCAAAGGGGTGAGAGCCCGGTTCAGCGTAGGCGAGTTCGTCATGCCGACGGCATGACGAAAGGCGCCGAACGAGGTGTCGCGGGCACCGGGACCCGCCCCGGGAACTGCCTCGCCGCGGAGCCCTGCGCCCGCTTCACCGCGTTCGCGTGGTCCTTCCGGTCCACTCGTCTCGCCCGTCCTTCGCGGTCGTCATTCCGGGGCCGCGCAGCGGAACCCGGAATCCAGAGCGCCGGCCCTGGAGGCGGCGGACTGTCGCTCGCGATCGAAGTAGGGCACGCAGGCAGCACCCGCGCGGGACACAATCGCCAGCATCCGCGAACTGGATTCCGGGTTCCGCTACGCGGCCCCGGAATGACGGTGCGCAGGGGGCGGGTGAAGCGCTGTGACCCCCGTGGACCGATTTTCTGCGCCGGCTAGGTCCTTTCCCCGCAACTGCCTCTTTCCATTCACCACCCACGATCCGGCGTTCAATTTTTCATCCACCTCCCTCGCATCCGCCCGACAGTGTCTCCTGCGCGAAAGGAGGCGGCGGTGATCGACTGGCAGCTTGTGATCGAACGGAATGTCAGGCTGCTCGGCCGCATCGTCGACATGCTGTGCGTCATGGCGCGGTGCGCGTCTTCCTCGCCCCTTGAGGGAGAGGATGGTTCGGCTCGGCGAGGCGAAGCCGAGGCGTTAGCCGAACCTGGTGAGGGGTATCTGTCCCCAGCGCTTACCCTCCCCCGCCATCTCCACCGCGCCGTCTATCGCCTGCTGCGCCCGGCGGAAGCCGCCATGCGGCGGCTGATCATCGTCGTCGCCCGCGACATGGTCGCGGCAGCACCCGCGCTGCCGCCGCTCCAGCCGAAGCGCGGACCGCTCCTCGTGCACACCCCGATCTGCCTCGGCCTGGCCCTCGCGCCCGCCGCGGCGGTCGAAACGCCCGCCGCCCCGACCGTCCCGCCGCGCAGACTCTCCTTCCCTCTCCTCGACCCGCTGCCGGATCCGACCGCGCCGCCGTTCCACATCCGCACGTCCGGCGTGCCACGCATATCCATTCCCGGCTGGACACCGCTCTTCCCGGTCGCGCCCCGGCGCGAGCCTTCGCCGGACGATCCCATCGATGCCGGATACATTCGCCTGCGCCTTGAAGCCCTCGCCCGCGCCCTCGATGACCTGCCGGGCCAGGCTAGACGCTTCGCCCGCTGGCGCGCCCGCCGCGACGCGGCGCTTGCGCTGAGCCGCCAAGGTCCGGGCCGCCTCCACCGCCTCTCTCCGCTGCGCCCCGGCCGTGCCTGGGGCCTTCGCCGCCCCGGCTCCCCGCGGCGCGAACACGAGGTCGACGACGTCCTGCGCGACCTGCACTATTTCGCCTTCGAGGCGATGGAGCGGCACGACACGTCGTGACGCGACAGGGGACAGTTTACTTTCTTTCCGCCCGCGCAGCCCTTGCCCGGGCGGCGCCTTTCTGCGGAAAAAAGTAAACTGTCCCCGGCACTTACCCGCCACTTGCCCGACGGAAATAGGGACGAGCCCTCAGTCGTCCTTCTTCGAAATCACCAGTGACTGGACCTCCAGTTCGAGATCCCATTCGCGGCCTTCGGCGTCGACCGCGTCGTCCACCTCCCACGCGCGGCCGTCATCGAGCCGGATTTCGCTCCAGGCGGTGTAGCCGTCGGCCCTCAGCGCCGCCTCGACGCGGACGCGTTCCTCCGCCGTGGGTGCACGTTCGTCGGCCGGCGTTAATCCGGCGGCGAACAGGAGGATGGGGGCGGCGAGGATGATCGGCTTCACAATGGCTTCCTTGATCTTCACGGCGGTGCAGGCCGGCGCGCAGGATCGCAGCCGAATATGACTCGACCGTGTCCCGGGCCTCAGCTCGCCTCGCGGATCAGCTCGGCCGTCTGCAGGTCCACCGAGACGAGCTGGCTGACGCCCTGTTCCGCCATCGTCACGCCGAACAGCCGGTTCATCCGCGCCATGGTGATCGGGTTGTGGGTGATGACGACGAAGCGCGTGTCGGTCGAAGCCGCCATCTCGTCCATCAGGTTGCAGAAGCGCTCGACATTGTGGTCGTCGAGCGGCGCGTCGACCTCGTCGAGCACGCAGATCGGCGCGGGGTTAGTGAGGAACACGGCGAAGATCAGCGCCATCGCGGTCAGCGCCTGCTCGCCGCCGGAGAGCAGCGTCATGGTCTGCGGCTTCTTGCCGGGCGGACGCGCCAGGATCTCCAGCCCCGCCTCCAGCGGATCTTCGGATTCGATCAGCTGCAGCTCGGCCGTGCCCCCGCCGAATAGATGCGTGAACAGCCTCTGGAACTGCGCATTGACCACTTCGAAGGCAGCGAGCAGCCGTTCGCGGCCCTCGCGGTTCAGCGCCTGAATGCCTTGGCGCAGCTTCTTGATCGCCTCGACGATGTCCTCGCGCTCGGAGACGATGAGCTCCAGCCGCTCCGAAAGTTCCTTCTGCTCCTCCTCGGCGCGCAGGTTGACCGCGCCCAGCCGCTCGCGCTCGATCTTCAGCCGTTCCAATCGGCGCTCGATCTCGCCCATGTCGGGCAGGTCGGTGTCCGCCTCCAACCCGGTGTGTTTCAGCACCAGATGCGGCGCCACGCCGATCGCCTCCTGGATACGCGCCTCGGTCTCGCGGCGGCGTTCGTCGGCAGCGGCGAGCCGCTCCTCGGCGCGGGCGCGGGCTTCGCGGGCTTCCGACAGTGCCTGGATCGCCCCGGTCGCCGCCTTGTCCAGCGCCGACTGGCGGTTCTCCGCGTCCTGCAGCCGGACGGCCGCTTCCTTGCGCACCTGCTCGGCTTTGGAGATTTCCGACAGAAGCGCCCTGCGGCGCTGGTCGAGTTCGTCCGGCGCCTCGGCAAGTGCTGCGAACTCTGTCGCCGTCTCGGCGCGGCGGGCACCGAGCGCCTCGATCTGGCGGTCGGCGTTCTCGGCTCGGGAGATCCAGTTCCGGCTCTCCGCTGCGATCGCCTCAAGCCGCCGGCGGCGGGCCTCGGCCTCGCGCTTCAGGCCTTCATGCGCCGCGCGCGCATCGGCAAGTGCTGCCCGGTCCTGCGCCACGTCGGCGGACATCCGGTCGAGGCCGGACTGGAGGTCGCGCAGGTCGGGCGCAGCCGCCAGCGCCCGCTCGGCCTCGGCGAAGGCTCCGGCCGCCTCGTCGCGGCTTTCGACGATCCGGGCGCGCGACGCTTCCAGCGCGGAACGGCGCGCGGAGAGCTGCCCGGCGGCGGCCTCGGCCTTCGCCAGCGCATCCCTCGCCTCGCCAAGGCTTCGCTGCGCGGCGCGTCCGTCGTCGCGGGCCTTGCGCTCGGTCTCGACAGCGGCTTTCGTCGCGGCCTCGGCTTCAGCCTGCGCGGCCTCGGCGGCCCGCGCCCCGACCGTCGCGGTGGTCGCCTCGGCCTCGAGCTCGGCCAGCCGGTTCTTCTGCGCGAGCCTGAGCGCTGCCGCCGTCGGCGCGTCGGCGCTCGCGGTCAGCCCGTCCCAGCGCCACAGCGCGCCGTTCCTCGTCACCAGCCGCTGGCCCGTGGCAAGCTCTTTCTGCAGTCGAGGTCCGTCGGCCGCCTCGACGATGCCCACCTGGGCCAGGCGGCGGGCGAGCTGCGACGGTGCCCGCACCACCTCGGACAACGGACGCGCGCCGGGCGGCAGCGCCGGATCGGCGCCTGTGCCCGCGACATCCGCCGCCCAGTGCACCGGAGCGGACCTGTCGAGCGCCGCGTCGAGATCGTCGCCGAGCGCTGCGCCCAGCGCCGTCTCGAAGCCCTTCTCGACCCTGATCTGCTCGACCACCGCCGGGAAGAGGCCGCCCGACTGGGCGTTGAGCATCCTGGCCAGCGTGCGCGCCTCGGTCTCGATGCGGGCAAGCTCGGCGCGCGCCGCCTGCAGCGCCGGGCGGGCCGCCGCTTCCCGGGACCGCGCGGCCTCGACGGCCTTCTCCGCCGCGATCGTGGCGGCTTCGGCGATCGAGACGACTTCGCTCGCCTGTTCCACAAGCCGCTGCTTCTCCGCCGGGTCCGGCAGGCCGGCGAGCCTCGCGGCGATATCGGCCATTTCGCGGTCGGTTTCGGCAAGCTGGCGGTCGAGCCGGTCGCGGCGCTCGGCGCCATCGCGCAGCGCCCGCTCGGCCTGGGTGCGCTGGGCGGAGGCCTCGGCCCGCTCGGAGGTGAGTTTGCTCAGCGCGCCTTCCGACAGGGTCAGCCGGGTCGAGGCTTCCTCGAACGCGGCGCGCTTCTCGCGCTCGCGGTCGACCGAGCCTTCGTCTTCGGCCTTCAGGGCCGCGTCCTCGTCGGCCAGGCGCTTCAGGATGTCGGCGTTGTCGCGCACCATCTGCTGTTCGCGGGCAATGTCGGCGTCGAACTGGGCGATGCGCTTCTCGAGCTCGGAGTGCCGCGCGCGGATGCGCTGCGCCTCTTCCTCGACCTGGGTCTTCGCGATGGTCAGGCGCTGGAGCGCCGCGGCGGCCTTCGCTTCCTCCTCGCGCAGGCCCGGCAGATGATGCGCGCCGACCGCCTGGTCCTTCGCCGCCGCCATCTGCTGGTTGGCGCGTTCGGCAACGATGTTGGTCGCCGCCGACAGCGCGCTCTGCGCCTCGGCCTCCTGCGCCTTGGCGAGCGTCCAGCGCAGATGCAGGAGCGTCGCCTCCGCCTGGCGGATGTCGGCCGACAGCGACTTGAACCGCGAGGCCTGGCGGGCCTGGCGCTTCAGGCTTTCGATCTGGCTCTCCAGTTCGCCGACCACATCCTCCAACCGCTCGAGGTTCTGCTCCGCCGCGCGGAGCCGAAGCTCGGCCTCGTGGCGGCGGGTGTGCAGGCCGGAAATGCCCGCCGCCTCCTCGAGAAGCGCGCGGCGGGCCTGGGGTTTGGCCTGGATCAGCTCGCCGATGCGCCCCTGCCCCACCATCGAGGGCGAACGCGCGCCTGTCGACTGGTCGGCGAACAGAAGCTGCACGTCCTTGGCGCGCGCCTCCTTGCCGTTGATGCGGTAGTTGGACCCCGCCTCGCGCTCGATGCGGCGCGAGATCTGCAATTCGTCGCCGTCATTGTAGGCGGCGGGCGCCTTGCGGTCGGAATTGTCGAGGAAGAGCGTGACTTCGGCGGTATTGCGCGAAGGGCGCGTGGCCGAGCCCGAGAAGATGACGTCGTCCATGCCGGACGCGCGCATGTTCTTGTAGGAACTCTCGCCCATCACCCAGCGCAGCGCCTCGACGAGGTTCGACTTGCCGCAGCCGTTCGGGCCGACAATGCCGGTCAGCCCGCTCTCGATGACGAATTCGGACGGTTCGACGAAGGACTTGAAGCCGAGGAGACGCAGCCGGGAGAACCGCATCAGCGTTCGTCCCGGCGCGCGGGCGCGGCAAAGCGCGCACCCGAAAGCGCGTCAGAGCTTGGCGTCGATGATGGCGGACAGTTCGCCAACCGTTAAGGCTCCCGCATATTTGTCGCCATTGATGAAGAAGGTCGGGGTGGAATCGACCTTGAACTCGTCGGCGCCACGCGTACGCACCGCTCTGATGTCCTCCAGAAGCTTCTGGTTGGTCAAGCAGGCCGTGAAGGACTCCTGTGAAAAACCCGCCAGCTTGGAGATTTGCAGGAGCGCGGCCTGCGCGTCTTCTGCCCGTGCCCAGTTGCTCTGCTGCTTGAACAGCACGTCGACCATGGCGAAATACTTGTCCTCGGAGCAGCGGGCGAGCATGAAGCCGGCCTCGGCGCGCGGATCGAACGGGAATTCGCGGAAGATCATCCGCGCCTTGCCCGTGTCGATATACTTGGTCTTGATTTCGGGCAGCGTCGTCGCATGGAACGTCGCGCAGTGCGGGCAGGTCATCGACGCATACTCGACAATGGTCACCGGCGCGTCGGCTTTGCCGAGCATCATTTCGGGCAGGACGCCGGGCTCCACGAGCTTCGCCATGTCGACGGTGCCCTGCGATGCCGGAGCCGACGCGGTCGGCGCGGCCGGGGTGGCGGGGTGTTCGGCCGGCTTTGGCGCATCGTCACTGCAAGCTGCGAGCAACGCCATCGCGGACACCGCGCCCAGCGAAAGAAGAACGTCCCTGCGACGCATCGAAAAGCTCATGTGAATCACCTGTTGCCGAGAGAATGCGGATAAGCGACTAGCAGATGCCGCTTAGCACGCCAATTATGGCAAGATTGCCCGCCTGCCTATTCCGATTGCCGGCGTTTCGTTCACGAACACGCTATCGCCGGCCGCGTTCGGCGGCAACCGCGCGGCCGAGTTTCTCCAGCGAGGCGCGCAAGGCCTCGTCCTCGATGCCGGCGACCGATGTGGCGATGCCCGACGCCTCGTCGCGCGTCAGTTCGCGCGGGCGGCGTTTCGGCGGCTTGTGGGCGGCGACCGGCTTCTGCAGGATGCGCACCCTTCCGATCGCCGCGAAGCCCAGAAAGGCGTTGATGCGGGCGATGATCTCGCCGGTCTGGTGCTGAAGGTGCAGCGCGGCGGCACCCTCGCAGGCCACGACCAGCGTCGCGGGCTCGAACGGATCGTCCTCGCCGGCCCGGCGCGGCCAGAGGATCTTTTCCGGACGGGTGCTGTCGGCGAGGCGCGGGCCCACTATCTCTTCCCACGACTGGACGAGACCCGTCGATATGCCGGCCTTGCGCCGCAGGACGGGATCAAGGATCGCCGTCGCGAGATCGCCGACCGGCCGTGCGTTGCCCGATGAGGATTTGCCTGTCATGAACCAGTCGCGGCGAACCGCCCCATGTCGTACCGGACAACTACACCAACCCGCCACTCGATGACATCCCAAAGTCCAGACAAGACCCAGGCAGGAATGCGTGCAGGCTTCGCCGCGCTTTTGCTCGACTGGTACGATCGCCACGCCCGCGACCTGCCGTGGCGAATGCCGCCGTCGAAGGTCGCGTCGGGAGAGCGGCAGGACCCGTATCTCGTCTGGCTGTCCGAAATCATGCTGCAGCAGACCACGGTTTCGGCGGTTCGGCCCTATTTCCGCAGCTTCGTGGAGAAATGGCCGACGGTCGGGGAACTCGCCGCGGCGCCGGTCGATGATGTGATGAAGGCCTGGGCGGGGCTCGGCTATTACTCGCGCGCGCGCAACCTCAAGAAGTGCGCCGACGCGGTCGTTGCCGAGCATGGCGGGCGCTTTCCGGATACCGAGGCGGGCCTGCGCGCCCTTCCCGGCATCGGTGCCTACACGGCCGCCGCCATCGCCGCGATTGCCTTCGACCGACCTGCGGCGGTAGTCGACGGCAATGTGGAGCGAGTCGTCACCCGCTACCGCGCCATCCGCACGCCGCTGCCGGAAGCGAAACCCGAGATCGGCGCTTTCGTCACCTCCGCCGTCCCGGAAAGCCGGCCGGGCGACTTCGCTCAAGGCATGATGGATCTTGGCGCGACGATCTGCACGCCGAAGCGCCCGGCCTGTGTGCTCTGCCCGCTGAGGGACGGGTGCGCCGCGCTGAAAGCGGGCGATCCGGAGTTCTACCCGGTCAAGGCGGCGAAGAAGGAGAAGCCGAAGCGCGTCGGCGCGGCCTTCGTGGCCGTTCGCCGCGACGGCGCCGTGCTCCTGCGCAAGCGGCCCGACAAGGGTCTGCTCGGCGGCATGGCCGAAGTTCCGGGCACCGCCTGGACCGCGCGGATCGACGGGGCGACCGAAGTCGAGGCCGCCCCTTTCCGCGCCAACTGGCGGGCGAAAGGCTCCATCTCCCATGTATTCACTCATTTCGAGCTCGAACTGTCGGTGTTCATCGCCTATGTCGACGCACCGCCTCCGGCTGGCCACTGGTGGTCGAAGCCCGGCGAAATCCACAGCGAAGCGCTGCCTACCGTCATGAAAAAGGTGATCGAGGCTGCGATAGAGGGCGCGACCCAGAAACCGCGCCGGAGACCTGCATGACCGACATCCGCCATATCGTCTTCGACATCGGCAAGGTGCTGATCCACTACGATCCCGACCTGCCCTTCAGCCGCCTGATCCCGGACGAGACGCGGCGGCGTTGGTTCTTCGAGAACGTCTGCACCTCCGAGTGGAACATCGAGCAGGATCGCGGCCGCGCGTGGGGAGACGCGGAAGCACTGCTGATCGAGCGCTATCCGGACGAGGCCGACAACATCCGCGCCTTCCGGCGGCATTGGCACGAGATGGTGCCGCACCACTACGAGGACACGGTCGCACTCATGCTCGGCCTCATCGAGGACGGGCGCGACGTGACGATGCTCACAAACTTCGCCGCCGACACATTTTCCGAGGCGCGGGCAAAATTCCCTTTCCTCGACCGGCCGCGCGGCGTGACGGTGTCGGGCGAAATCGGGCTGATCAAACCCGAAAAGGCCATCTACGATCGCCACGCGGCGGATTTCGGCCTCGATCCGTCGGCCAGCCTGTTCATCGACGACAGCGCCAAGAACGTGAAGGGCGCCATCGACGCCGGCTGGCAGGCGGTGTTGTTCGAAGGCGCCGAGAAGCTGGAAGCGGATTTGAGGCGCTTAGGCGTTCACTGAGGAGTGATGAGTTGCACGGCTGGGAAGTAGGTGCGGAACCGCGCAGCGTCCCTCGTCAGAAGGGGGATACGCAGATCTTCAGCATGCGCTCCGATGAAGAAGTCTGGCAGCACCCCGGTTCGTGAGCCCCCTGACTGCCGGTAGCGATGAAATGCCTTGCCTGCGCCGAAGAGCGCGGCGCGCGGGATCTGAACGAGTTCCAGAGCCGTTCCCTTCACCATCTCATCGAGATTTTCGATGCTATCATAGCGTGCCGCGAGTTCGGCATAAACTACATCATTGATGAGAAGCGATCCGGACCGGCTCGCCAACCGCAACTGATCCGATGACCATCCTCCCCACGCGGGATCATCGGTGACGAGATCGAGAATGACGTTTGTGTCGACGAACGTCATTCAATCGCCGCGCGTCATTGCCATGATCTCGTCGGTGCTCAGGCCCGGACCGGCATGGCCCCGAAAACGCTCGAAGCGATCGGCATTGCGCTTGGCGTCGAGTGGAACGATCACCACACTACCATCGGACGCACGACGGAAATCGACCCGGCTTCCCGGAACGATTCCGAGCATATCCCTTACCTGCTTCGGGATCGTCACCTGCCCTTTTGATGTCACCGTGGTGGCCATCTGAAACTCCGGTATTACCTGCCTCTCGTCAAGGTAATACCGGAATGGCCGTCGCTCAAGCCCCCACCGCCGCCATCTGGTCGCGCATGATGCGGCGCAGTTCGTCGATCGGGGCGAGGCGTCCTTCCTTTTCGACGTGCCAGAAAGTCCAGCCGTTGCAGGCGTCGAGCCCCTGCACCATCGCGCCGAGGCGGTGGATCGAGCCCGCGTCGCGGCCGATGGCGAGCGTGCCGTCGGCGCGCACCTGCGCCCTCCAGCGGCGGCGCGCGTCGGACAGTTCGGCGCCGGGCGCGATCAGCCCTGCCTCGACCAGACTGCCGAAAGCGACACGCGGCTCGGCGCGCTTGGATGTCATGCCCGCCAGTTCGATGCCGTCGAACGGTACGACGGCATCGATGCGCGCCGTTGCCGCGTCGATATAGGACTGCTCGCGCTCGACGCCGACGAAGTGACGGCCGAGACGCTTGGCGACTGCCCCCGTGGTGCCGGAGCCGAAGAACGGATCGAGCACCACGTCGCCCAGCTTGGTCGAAGACATCAGGATACGCGCCAGCAGAGCCTCCGGCTTCTGCGTCGGATGGACCTTGTCGCCGTTGTCGTCCTTCAGCCGCTCGCCGCCGGTGCAGATCGGGAACAGCCAGTCGGTGCGCATCTGGACGTCGTCGTTGGCCGCCTTCATGGCGTCGTAGTTGAACGTGTAGCCCTTGGCCGACTGGTCGCGCGACGCCCAGATCAGCGTCTCGTGCGCGTTCTGGAAGCGGCGGCCGCGGAAGTTCGGCATCGGATTGGTCTTCCGCCAGATCACGTCGTTCAGGATCCAGAAGCCGAGATCCTGCAGCTTGGCGCCGACGCGGAAGATGTTGTGGTAGGAGCCGATCACCCAGATGGTGCCGTTGGGCTTCAACACGCGGCGCGCCGCCATGAGCCAGGCGCGGGTGAAGGCGTCATAGGTCTCGAAGCTCTCGAACTGGTCCCAGGCGTCGTCCACGGCGTTCACCTTCGACTGGTCCGGTCGGTGCAGGTCGCCGTCGAGCTGGAGGTTGTAGGGCGGGTCGGCGAAGACCACGTCGACCGACTTCTCCGGCAGGCGTTCGAGGGCCGCGACGCAATCCCCCTTCAGGATCGTATCGAGCCAATCGGCGCGGGGGGAAACAGCGGAAAGATCGTCGACAAGACGAATAGCGGACATCGGCACACTCACGATACGCGTTACGTTTACCTGCCGTTATGGTTACCGCTTCGCGTAAATATTTAATGAAGTGAGCGACTTGGCCCGCCGATTTGCCGCGGCGCCCGGTTTGGTGTATTCGCCGCGCCCTTCTCCCTTCCCTCCAGGACCGTTCCATGCCCCAGCCAGATCTCGTCATCTTCGATTGCGACGGCGTGCTCGTCGATTCCGAAGTGATCGCCGCGCGCGTCGACGCCGAACTGATCACGCGGGCCGGATTCCCGATCGAAGCGGAGGAAGTGGCGGAACGCTTCGCAGGCCTGACCTTCCACGACATCCTGCTGGAGGTCGAGAAACTCTCCGCGATCCCGCTCCAGGCCTCGCTGATCGACGAAGAGCGCAAGCTGCTCGACAACCGGCTCGCCAAGGAAGTTCGCGGCATCGACGGCGCGCGCGAGGCTGTCGCCCGCGTCCAGGCGCCGCGCTGCATCTGCTCGAATTCGACGCCCGACCGGCTGGAGATGATGCTGACCAAGACCGGGCTGAGGCCGTTGTTCGGCGACCACATATTCTCGGCGCGCGCAATTCCCGATGCCCGGCCGAAGCCCGCGCCGGACGTCTTCATCCATGCCGCGAAGGCGATGAACGCCGCTCCGGCGCATACGTTCGTTATCGAGGATTCCGTTCACGGCGTGCACGCCGCCCGCGCGGCCGGCATGCGCGTCATCGGCTTCACCGGCGCATCGCACAGCTATCCGGGCCATGCCGACCGGCTGATGGAGGCCGGTGCGGAAACCGTCATCCGCCGCCACGCCGATCTGCAGGCGGTTCTGGATGCACTGTCGGAGTGGGCGGAATAGGCCAGGCGGATCAGTTGGTCTTCGGCTTCGGCTTCTTTTCCGGTCCCTGGTCGAACCCGACATAGACGACGACCTTGCTGTCGGGGGGCGTCGGGAAGGTCACGTTCGGATCGTTGAAGACGAACTGCGCGGCTCCGCCAAAGGTGGAGATCGTGACCGGGTACTGGTGGAGTTGCGTGTAGAGCACCTCTTCGCCGCGCATCGCCGCGATGCGGATCGGCAGATTGACGGAGCCGTCCTTCCCCGCGGGGCCGGGAACGACGCGGCCGGCGGCGGCAACATTCACCGTTATCGTACCGGGGCCGTAGCTGCAGGACCGCGTCACGTCACCGATCGAGGCCTGGTAGATGATCTTCTTCGGGTCGGCGTTGCCGTCCTTGTCCTTCCCGTCCTTCGTATAGCTGTCGTAATAGGCTGTGCCGTCGCGCAACATCACGCGCGGACAGAAGGCACGCAATTCGTTCAGCGCCACCTTTTCCTTGGGCGGCTCGCGGTTGCCGCCGAGGTTCAGAAGTCCCGCGGTGTCGCTTGACTGGCAACCGGCGGCGACCAGCATAAAGCCCACGACCGCAATCTGGCCGAGAAAACGGCCACTGAACGAAGCTAACTGCATGTACTGCACTTTCCTCACGCGACGCGGCCCTCTATACCAACGCCGGTTTCAGAATGCGACCCGGATTGCGGCGGTTTTTCGGGGCACATCGGCATCGAACGCAAAGGCGACGGACTCCAGCAGATGAACTATGTCAGCACGCGAGGCGAGGCGCCCATCCTCGGTTTCTCGGACGCGCTGCTTGCAGGGCTCGCACGCGACGGCGGTCTCTACCTTCCGCAATCCTGGCCGCAATTCTCGCCAGCCGAGATACGCGCCATGCGGGGACTGTCCTATCCCGACCTCGCGATCCGGCTGCTGACGCCTTTCGTCGACGGCGAGATCGAAGAGGCGACGTTTTCGCAAATCGTGCACGAGGCTTACTCCACCTTCCGGCATGACGCTGTCTGCCCGATCGTCCAGCATGGTCCCCAAAGCTATCTGCTCGAGCTGTTCCACGGTCCGACGCTCGCCTTCAAGGACGTGGCGATGCAGTTGCTCGCACGGCTGATGGACCATGTGCTGGCCGAGCGCGGCCAGCGGGCGACCATCGTCGGCGCGACGTCGGGCGACACCGGGGGCGCTGCGATCGACGCGTTCGCCGGCCGCGACCGGACCGACATCTTCATCCTCTTCCCGCATGGCCGGGTCTCGCCCGTCCAACAGCGCCAGATGACGACGTCGACCGAAGCGAACGTCCACGCCATCGCCGTCGAAGGCAATTTCGACGATTGCCAGGCGCTGGTGAAGGGCATGTTCAACGACCACGCCTTCCGTGATCGCACGATGCTGTCGGGCGTCAACTCAATCAACTGGGGCCGGATCATGGCCCAGATCGTCTATTACTTCTCCTCCGCGATCTCGCTCGGAGCGCCGGACAGGACGGTTTCGTTCACGGTGCCCACCGGCAATTTCGGCGATATCTTCGCCGGATACGCGGCCAAGCGCATGGGCCTGCCGGTTGACCGGCTGGTGATCGCCACCAACGACAACGACATCCTCACGCGGACGCTCGAAACCGGCAGCTACGAGACACGCGGCGTCATGCCGACCACTTCTCCGTCGATGGACATCCAGGTGTCGTCCAACTTCGAGCGCCTTCTCTTCGAGGCGGCCGGGCGCGATGCGGCCGCCGTTCGCGGCTACATGGACCGGCTGAAGCAATCCGGCGCGTTCACGATCGAGGCCGGTCATCTTGCTGCGATCCGCGCTGAATTCGACGCCGGCCGCTCGACGGTCGAGGAGACCGCGGCGACGATCAAGCGGATCCTGTCGCACAACTCCTACCTGCTCGACCCGCACAGCGCGATCGGGGTGCAGGTCGCAGGAACCGTCGCCGGGTCGTCGCCGATGGTGGTTCTGGCCACTGCCCATCCGGCCAAATTTCCCGACGCGGTCAAGTCGGCTACAGGTATCAGCCCCGCTTTGCCGGACTGGCTGTCGGACCTGATGTCGCGACGTGAAAATTACAAGGTTCTTCCCTCGGACCTGAAAATGATAGAAGACTACGTCTCCGCCCGGTCGAGGGCCGCCGCGGAGCGCGTTTAGGGAGTGAAGTGCGCATGGGTGTTGAGGTAAGCCGTCTGTCGAACGGCCTGACGGTTGCGACCGAAACCCTACCCCATATCGAAACCGTAGCGCTCGGCGTCTGGGTCAGGTCAGGAGCGCGCGACGAGCGCAACGACGAGCATGGCATGGCGCACCTGCTCGAGCACATGGCCTTCAAGGGCACGTCCCGCCGCTCGGCCTGGCAGATCGCATCCGAGATCGAGAATGTGGGCGGCGAGATCAATGCCGCGACCAGCGTCGAGACGACATCGTTCTATGCCCGCGTTCTGGAGGACGACGTGCCTCTGGCGATCGACATCCTCGCCGACATCCTGAACGATTCATCCTTCGACCCGGAGGAGCTCGAACGCGAGCAGCACGTCATCCTGCAGGAGATCGGCGCCGCGCACGACACGCCCGACGACATCGTCTTCGACCGGTTCACCGAAAGCGCCTTCCGCAACCAGACGATCGGCCGCTCGATCCTCGGCACTCCGACGACAGTTGAATCCTTCACCTCGGCCAATATCCGCGACTTCATGGAACGTCAGTACGCTGCGGACCGGATGGTCGTGGTCGCAGCCGGCGCGGTCAAGCATGACGAGTTCGTCCGCCTCGTGGAGAAGCATCTGGGCGGATTCCGTCCGACCTGCACGAGCAAGCCCGCCCTCGTCGCCTCCTATACCGGCGGCGATTTCCGCGAACTGCGCGACCTCCAGGATGCGCAGATTATCCTCGGGTTCGAAGGCCGGGCCTACCATGCGCGCGATTTCTACACCTCGCAGCTGCTCTCCATGATCCTCGGCGGCGGCATGTCGAGCCGGCTGTTCCAGGAAGTGCGCGAGAAGCGCGGCCTCTGTTATTCGGTCTATGCGTTTCATTGGGGATTCTCGGATACGGGCATTTTCGGCGTCCACGCGGCCACAGGCCAATCTGATATCGCCGAACTCGTGCCAGTGATCATGGATGAACTGCGAAGGGCCGGAGAAAACGTCTCCATGGAGGAGCTCAATCGCGCGCGGGCCCAGTACCGCGCCGGGTTGATGATGTCGCGCGAGAGCGCCGCGAGCCGCGCCTCGCAGATCGCACGCCAGATCATGCTCTACGGCCAGCCGATCACGATGGAAGAGTTGCTCGACCGCCTCTCGAAGATCACCACCGAACGGCTGACCGACCTCTCTTCGCGCCTGTTCTCCAGCACGCCGACCGTGGCCGGCATCGGCCCGATCGGAGGTCTCGCGCCCTACGACGCAATCCGCGAGACGCTCGCCGGCCCTGCTCCGCTGATGCGGAAGATCGCCGTCTGACCGGCCGCGAACACGATGTTCGCGCTGCCCTTCTTCCGTCAGCCCTTGCCGGCACTCATCGGGCAGAAGGTCTCCCTGCGACCACCGGTCATGTCCGACTATGCCCAATGGGCCGCGGTGCGTCACGAAAGCGAGCAGTTCCTCGCGCCGTGGGAGCCCAAGTGGGCCAGCGACGAACTGGACCGTCCCGCCTGGCGGCAAAGGATGCGGCGATACCGCGAAGAGATCACCCAGGGCAGCGGCATGCCCTTCCTCATCTTCGAGAAATCCACCGGCAATCTTGCCGGCGGCATCACTCTGGGCAACATTCGCCACGGCGTCGCACAGTCGGGGCAGATCGGCTACTGGATGGGGGTCAATCATGCCGGCAAGGGCTTCATGCACGAGGCAGTCCTGCTGGTCGTCAAGTTCGGTTTCGAGACGCTCAGGTTGCACCGGATCGAGGCTGCCTGTATTCCCAGCAACGATCGTTCGATCCGAGTGCTTGAAAAAGCCGGATTCCGACAGGAAGGACTTCTGCGCTCCTACCTGCGAATCAATGGCGCCTGGCAGGATCACCTTCTTTATGCGCTCATTGCCGGAGACGGCGGGCAAGGACAGGAACAGGGCTAGCAGCTTGTGACCAGGATCGGCCGGAGTTTTGCGTTCGCGCCGTTTCTGGCAGTCCTGATCGCGTTTCTCGTAGCGCTGCCGGCAGCCGCGGTAGAGCTCATCGACATTTCGCGCGACGACATCGCGCTCGACCTGTCCAAAGCCGTCGAGATCTACCGAAACCAGGGCGACACGTTCCAGGTGTCGACAGCGCCCGGCGCCGACGGCATCGTGCGCCGCATCGAGGTCGAGGCCTCCAGCCCGCGGTCCTCGGGAGACTGGGGCGTGTTCGCGCTGGCCAACAATTCCGAACAGCAGCTCGACCGGCTGATCGTCGCGCCGCATTTCAGACTGGCGGGATCAGGCCTCATGTGGCCGGACCTCGGTTCCAACCGCATCGTCTCGATCACCCCGTCGGAAGGCTTCGCGCTCGATCGGGAGGAGAGCCCGGACTCGGACATCTTCCTGGTCACGATCAATCCGGGTTCGGTCGTCACCTTCGTGGCGGAACTCGCCGCGCCTTCGCTGCCGCAGGTCTATCTCTGGCAGCCGGACGCCTACAAGGATTCGGTCAACTCGTACACGCTGTTCCGCGGCATCGTCATCGGCATCTCGGGCCTGCTGGCGCTGTTCCTGACCATCCTTTTCGTGGTCAAGGGGACGTCGATGTTTCCGGCCACCGCCGCGCTCGCCTGGGCGGTGCTGGCCTATATCAGCATCGATTTCGGCTTTCTGAACAAGGTCATCGAGATCGGTCCGGGCAACGAGCAGATCTGGCGCGCGGGCGCCGAGGTGTCGCTGGCCGCCACCTTCGTCGTCTTCCTGTTCGCCTACCTCAACCTCAACCGCTGGCACGACCATTTCAGCTACGGCGCGCTAGCCTGGATCTTCGGGCTCGCCCTGATCGCCGGCGTGGCGATCTTCGACCCGGCGATCGCCGCCGGTATCGCCCGGCTGTCCTTTGCCGCGACGGCGATCATCGGCATCGGCTTGATCGCCTATCTCGCGGCTAACGGCTACGATCGCGCCATCATGCTGATCCCGAGCTGGCTGATGGTTCTCGTCTGGCTGGCGGGTTCCTGGCTGGCTGTGACGGGTATGCTCAACAACGACATCGTCCAGCCGGCACTGGGCGGCGGCCTCATTCTCATCATCCTCCTGATCGGCTTCACCGTCATGCAGCACGCGTTTGCCGGCGGCGGACTGAACCAGGGTCTCTTCTCCGACATGGAGCGGCAGGCGCTGGCGATAACCGGCTCCGGCGACATCGTCTGGGACTGGGACGTGCTGCGCGACCGCGTCGTGACGCGTCCCGACGTGTCCGATCCGCTCGGCCTCCCGCCCGGCAGCCTCAACGGGGCGGCGCGCAACTGGCTGCCGGCGCTGCATCCGGACGACCGCGACACGTTCCGGACGACCCTCGACGTCGTGCTCGAGCACAGGCGCGGCCGTATCCAGCAGAGCTTCCGGCTGCGCGGCGCCGACGGCCACTATCACTGGTATTCGCTGAGGGCCCGCCCAGTGATCGGCTCGGACGGCGAGATCATCCGCTGTGTCGGCACGCTCGTCGACGTCACCGAGCAGAAGAAGGCCGAGGAACGCCTGCTCCACGACGCGATCCACGACAACCTGACCGGCCTGCCGAACCGTGAGCTGTTCCTGAACCGCCTGGAAGGCGTCGTTTCGATCGCCAAGTCGACGGAGAGTGTGCGCCCCTCGGTCTTCGCGATCGACATCGACCGTTTCAAGCAGGTCAATGTCGGCCTTGGCTTGTCGGCGGGAGATACGATCCTGCTGACGATCGCCAGGCGACTGCATCGGCTGCTGAAACCCAACGATACCCTGTCGCGGGTCGCGGGCGACCAGTTCGCGCTGATGCTGCTGTCGGAACAGGATCCGACACGGATCGCCGCGGTCGCCGATGCCATCAAGCATGCGGTCAGCGCGCCGATCACCTTTGCGAAGCGGGAGATCGTGCTGACCGCCTCGATCGGCTTGATCTCCTGGACATCGACACAGAACTCCGCCGAGGACATGCTCAAGGATGCCGAGCTCGCCATGCATCAGGCGAAGCGCTTCGGTGGCGACCGCGTCGAGCCGTTCCGCCCGGCCTTCCGTTCATTCGGAAGCGACCGGCTGCAGTTCGAATCCGACCTTAGGCGCGCTGTCGAACGCAACGAGTTCCGCCTCGCCTACCAGCCGATCGTCCGACTGGAAGACCGCACCGTGGCCGGCTTCGAGGCGCTGCTGCGGTGGGAGCATCCGCGTCGCGGCGTCATCCCGCCGTCCGAGTTCATCCCGATCGCGGAGAGCTGCGGGCTGATCGTCCAGCTCGGCCTGTTTGCCATGCAGCAGGCCGCCGACGACCTCGCCGGCTGGCAGAAGTTTTCCGGAGAGAACCCGATCTCTGTGTCGGTGAACCTGTCGAGCCGGCAACTGCTGCGTCGAGACCTCGTCTCCGACGTCCGGTCGGTTCTGGCTCGCTCGAGCCTCAAGCCGCGGTGCCTGCGGCTGGAACTGACGGAATCGCTCGTGATGGACAATCCCGAACAGTCCGCGCATGTGCTGACCAAGCTGAAACAGCTCGGGATCGGATTGTCGCTCGACGATTTCGGGACGGGCTATTCGTCGCTGGCCTATCTCACGCGCTTCCCCTTCGACACGATCAAGATCGACAAGAGCTTCGTCGACGATTCAAGCCCGAAGAAGAACGTACTGCTGCGCTCGATGGTGAACATGGCTCACGATCTCGGCCTGTCGGTCGTGGCGGAGGGCGTGCCGGACGAAGCTTCGGCATTGCTGTTGCGGCAGATGGGCTGCGAATACGTCCAGAGCTTCGCCTTCGGGTCTCCAATGACGGCCGAAAACGCGGTCAAGCTCTTGAAGGAGCAGTTCGCGACCGCTCAGGCGTGACCGGCAAAGTGGCTGAGGCGGGATTCGTCGATGCCGATCGCGGCGAGGACGCGGCCGTATTTCCGATCCATATCCGAATCGAAGAGCAGGTCCGGATCGGCCGGGCAGGTCAGCCAGCCATTGTCGATGATCTCGCTCTCCAACTGCCCTGCTCCCCAACCGGAATAGCCGAGCGCCATCAGAGCCCGGCGCGGCCCCCTGCCCTTCGAAATGGCGCGCAGGATGTCGACGGTCGCCGTCAGGCAGATATCCTCAGCCACCGGCAGCGAGGAATCGACGCGGTAGTCGTCCGTGTGCAGCACGAAGCCGCGGCTGCGGTCGACCGGCCCGCCATGGCGGACCTGGAAGTCGCGCATCTTCGGCGGCAGGCGGATGGCGCTGGTCTCGTCCATGATGCCGAGCTGGACGAGAAGGTCCGGGAAGCGCATCTGCTGGGCCTGGTTGATGATCAGGCCCATCGCACCTTCCTCGCTGTGCGCGCAGACATAGATCACGGTGCGCGAGAACCGCTCGTCCTTCATGCCCGGCATGGCGATGAGGAACTGGTCGTTGAGGAAACCGCCGCCGTGCGATTTCCGCTTATGGCGCAAGATGTCCATGGCAAAAGCGTAACGCGATTTTTCCCGGCACGAAAGATAGAGTTTCGGCCAATTTGAAGCACCCCATGGGGCGCGTTCACCTAAAACTGATGACGTGGACGGGACAACCGGTTGCGGCCGGCAAGCCGCGGGGGCATGAAGCCAGCCATGAAGCGCTTCATCCTCCCGCTCGCGATCGTCGCCATGCCTGGCTTTTCGCAGGCCGCGTCGAGCGACTGGTTCGAGACGGACGGTGCGCGCCTGCGTCTGGTGACGGCGGATGCCGCCGACGCCGACGGGCTGATGCGAGGCGTGCTGCAGATCGACCTCGAGCCCGGATGGAAGACCTATTGGAAGGACCCCGGCAACGCCGGCATCGCCCCCCAGGTCGACGTATCGGCAAGCATGAACGTCAGGAGCGCGGAGCTTTCCTTCCCGGCGCCTGTCCGTTTCCAGGAAGGCGATGAGGTCTCGATCGGCTACGTCCAGTCCGTCGCCCTTCCGGTCACGTTCCAGGTCGAAGATCCGGAGAAATTCACGGCGATCGACGCGGATGTGCTTCTGGGCATCTGCAAGGAGATTTGCGTGCCTGTCCAGGCGCGGCTCTCTGTCACCCCAGGCGGAGAAGCCGGCGAAGCCGATCCTGCCATCGCGGAGGGCTTCAACCGCCTCCCCTCGCCCGCATCGTCGGAGTTCGGCCTGGCCGGCACCCGCGATGAAGGCGCCTCGCTGCTTGCGGATGCGGCACTGCCGAACAGCGCCGCCGGAGGCGAGCTGTTCGTGGTGACACCGAAGGGCTGGGAGTTCGGTGTTCCGATTCTGGAAACGATCGGTGGACAACGCGCATTCCGCATCCCGGTGCTGAGCCGCCCGGAGGGGTCCGCGTCTGGGACTGTGCTGGACTTCACGCTTGTCGCGGACGACAAGTCGGTCGAAGGCCAAGCTCGCATGCCATGAGGTCTGGACAAATCCGTCCAGGGACTTATCTCCGCCCTTCAACGTCCCGCAAGATCACCAATCCCAATCGGAGCACACATGACCATCGCCCCCGGAGACAAGATTCCCGACGCCACGCTGAAAACCATGACGTCCGATGGCGCGGCGAATGTGAACACGGGCGATTTCTTCGCCGGCAAGAAGGTGGTTCTGTTCGGGGTGCCGGGCGCATTCACGCCGACGTGCAGCATGAATCACCTGCCGGGCTTCATCGAGAACCACGATGCGATCCTCGCCAAGGGCGCGGACGCGATCGCCGTCGTCTCGGTCAACGACCATCACGTCATGAATGCGTGGGCGAAGGCGAGCGGCGGCGAAGGCAAGATCACCTTCCTCGCCGACGGCAGCGCCGACTTCGCCAAGGCGACGGGGCTCGACGCTGACCTGTCGAAAGCCGGCATGGGCACCCGCCTCAAGCGCTTCTCGATGATCGTCGAGGACGGCGTGGTGAAGACGCTCAACATCGAGGAAGCTGCCGGCAAGGCCGAGATTTCGGGGGCGGCGCGCATTCTCGAGCAGCTCTGACAATATCCCGATCCGGATCCGACAAGATCCGGATCAGCTCTTGCGGACCGAATTGCCCATCAGCCGCGGCGTCCTGGCGGCGGAGACGATCGGATCGGCCGTCTTCGAATTGCCCTTGAACGGTGCCATGCCCAGGCGGGCGAGTTCGTCGGCGCGCTCGTTCTCGTCGTGGCCGGCGTGACCCTTGACCCAGTGCCATTTGACCTTGTGGCGGCGATTGGCCTCGTCGAGCTTCTGCCAGAGCTCGACATTCTTCACCGGCTTGTTGTCGGCGGTCTTCCAGCCACGGCGCTTCCAGCCGTGGATCCAGCCGGAAATGCCGTCCATCACATATTTGCTGTCGGTGTGCATCAGGACCTCGCACGGCTCCTTGAGCGCGTTAAGGGCCTCGATCGCCGCCATCAGTTCCATGCGGTTGTTGGTCGTGTCGGCCTCGCCACCCGACAGCTCCCTCGTCGTGCCGTTGAAGCGCAATATCGCGCCCCAACCACCCGGACCGGGATTGCCGGAGCAGGCGCCGTCGGTGAAGATCTCGATCGTCTTCATGCAGGGATCAGTCCGTATTCGGATGCGGACGCCACGTGGCGGTGGAAGCGCCAGCGACGGACGAATTCGGTCGGATCGCGCTTCTGTACCAGCGCGCCGTCGGGGATGGTGAGCCAGTCGTACAGCCGCGTCAGCGTGAAGCGCAGCGCGGAGCCCCTGGCCAAGATCGGCAGCGCGTCCTTCTCGGCAGGGGTCAGCGGACGGACGCTTTCGTAGCCCGACAGAAGCGCTGAGCCCTTGGTGATGTTAAAGGCACCGTCCTTCTCGAAGCACCAGGCGTTGAGGCAGGTGGCGACGTCGTAAGCGTAGAAGTCGTTGCAGGCGAAATAGAAATCGATCAGCCCGGACAGCTTGCTGTCGAGGAAGAAGACGTTGTCCGGAAAGAGGTCCGCGTGGATCACGCCGGCCGGCAGCCCCTTCGGCCAGGCAGTCGCGTACAGCTCGAAATCCGAATCGATATCGGCCTTGAGGCTGCCATCGACCTCGCCCGAGCGCTCCCGCGCACCGGCCCACAGCTTGCGCCAGCCGTCGACCGACAGCGCGTTGGGACGCGCGATGGTGAAATCGGCGCTGGCGAGATGCATGCCGGCGAGTGCCTTGCCGACCTCGCGGCATTGCGGCACCGTCGGCCGGCGCGGCCAGATGCCCTCGAGAAAGGTGATGATCGCCGCCGGCCGCCCCGCGAGGCGGCCGATCAGCGAGCCGTCACGTCGCGCCACCGGCAAGGGACAAGAGATACCCTTCAGCGCCAGATGCTGCATCAGACCGAGAAAGAACGGCAGGTCGGCTTCATCGACCCGCTTCTCGTAGAGCGTCAGGATGAACTCGCCCTTGCCGGTGTGCAGCACGAAGTTCGAGTTCTCCGACCCTTCGGCGATGCCGCGATAGGAGCGCAGTTCAGAGAGGTCGTATTCCGCCAGGAACGCTCCAAGCTCCGTCTCGGTGATGTCGGTAAAGACAGCCATCTAGAACAATGTCCTCACGCAGCGCCGTTGACGAATGCCATGTCGGCCGCTGTCAGTTCGACGTCGCGGATCGCGCGCATGACGGGGAAATTCTCGGTCTCTTCCGCAGTCACCGCCAGTTCCACCGTCGCGTCGAACCGTTGCTTGAAGGCCGCGACGATCTCGTCGACGATGATTTCGGGCGCCGACGCCCCCGCCGACAGGCCCAGTATGGCGATGTCGCCGATCTCCTCCCACGGGATTTCCGACGCGCGCTGCACGAGGAGCGACCGCTTCGCACCCGCGCGCTCCGCCACTTCGACGAGGCGCTTGGAATTGGAGGAATTCGGTGCGCCAACGACGAGGAAGAGGTCCGCCCCCGGTGCCGCGGCCTGTACCGCCTCCTGGCGGTTGGTGGTGGCGTAGCAGATCGACTCGGCCGCCGGCGCCTTGATGTCGGGGAACTTCGCCTCCAATGCGCGGATGACACCGGCCGTATCGGCGACCGACAGTGTCGTCTGCGTGACGAAACCGAGTTCGATACCTTCCGGCGCATTGAACGCGCGCGCCTCGGCCTCCGTCTCGATCAGCGTGACGGCGCCTTCGGGCAACTGACCCATCGTGCCGATCACTTCCGGATGACCGGCATGGCCGATCAGCAGTACGTGGCGGCCGAGCCGCTGGTGGCGCATCGCCTGCTTGTGCACCTTGGAGACCAGCGGACAGGTGGCGTCGAGATAGAACAGGTTGCGGGCGACCGCATCCGCCGGAACCGACTTCGGCACGCCGTGCGCGGAGAAGACGACCGGAGATTGCCGGTGCTCGTCCGGGATTTCGTTCAGTTCTTCGATGAAGACCGCGCCGAGGCTCTGCAGCCCTTCGACGACATAACGATTGTGAACGATCTCGTGGCGCACATAGACCGGCGCGCCATATTTCTTCAGCGCCAGCACGACGATCTGGATCGCCCGGTCGACACCTGCGCAGAATCCGCGCGGGCCGCACAGGCGGATCGTCAGCGGCGGCTTGTGGCGTCGTTCGAGCATCGGAATCCCGCGTTCGTGCAAGCCCGGGACATGGGGGCGACGGTCATGCGCTGTCAAGTGCGGAGGTCCGACGGAGCCCTTCCACGGCGCAGCAGCATGGCGATGTAGACGCCGAGGAGCGCGGCCGCGAGCCCATACCAGGTCACGGCATACTGCAGGTGACTGTTCGGCAGTTCGATGATGGTCACGCCGCCGACCGGATAGCCGCCGGGAACGTCGGATTTCTCGGCGTCGATGAAGAACGGCACCACGGCTGCCGGATCTAGTCCGGCATTTGCGGTCATCGCCGCGAAATCCTTCCAGTAGAACACGTTCTCGGCCGGTTGGTTGTCTGGAACCAGCCAGGACGGCTTTTCGACGGGCGCCGTGCGCGTCAGACCGGAGACGGCGACCGTGCCGGTCATCTGGCCGTCCGCACGCGTCGAGGCCGCCTTGCGGTCATAGGGCACGAAGCCGCGATTGACGAAAACCGCGCGGCCGTCCGCCATCTGAAGGGGCGTGTAGACGAACCAGCCGGACTGGCCGTCATGCGTCGCGAAGAAGAACTGCTCCTTCGCGTGCAGGTATGTGCCCGAAGTCGCGACCGGCTGGTATTCGACGTCGCCCCCGGACGCGGCAACCCTTTCGACTTCGGCCAGCGGCAACGGTGCTGCCGTCACCCGGCTCTCGATGGTGGCGATCAGCGCTTCCTTCCAGGCAAGCCGCTGCACCTGCCAGGTGCCGAGCGCAAGCAGGATGGCGAGCGCGACCAGCGTGACGATCGACAAGACCCAGGGAAAGCCTCGGGCAGGATCGCGACCTACCGCCGAACCCGTCATTCCGGGCGGTCCAGCCGACCCTGCTCGGCCTTGTTCGAATATTGCAGCGCGATCATGATGCCCTTCAACCAGCGCAGCGTCGGCAGGCAGAGGATCAGCGTCAGCGGTATCCACAGCAGGAAATGGAGCCACAGCGGCGGGCCGTAGGACACTTCGACCCACAGCGCGAGGCCGACCACTATGAACCCGATGATCAGCATCACGAAGACAGCCGGGCCATCCGCGGAATCGGCGAAGTCGTAATCGAGGCCGCAGACGCTGCAGCGTGGCTTGACCGAGATGTAGCCGTTAAAGAGTCTGCCCTCGCCGCAGCGCGGGCAACGGCCGCGAAAGCCGGCGCCGAACGGTTCTACGGGCGGATAGTGAGCCTGGTCGTCGCTCATTCGGCGATCTCGATCGCAGTCCCGTTGGCTACAAGCTGCCAGATTTCGTCCATGTGATCGTTCTCGACGGCGATGCATCCATCGGTCCAGTCAAAGTTCTGCAGGAACCAAGACCACCAGCCAAAGCCGTTCGGTTGGCCATGTATCATGATCATCCCGCCCGGGTCGACGCCTCGGAATGCCGCAGCCGCCCGGTCTTGGGCGTTCGGATAGGAGATGTGGATCGAGCGGTGGTAGCCGCTCTCTGGATTGCGCCAGTCGAGGACATACCGTCCGACGGGCGTCCGCTCGTCGCCCTCTTCGCCCTTGTGGCCGACTGGGTTACCTCCAAGCGCGATGGGGTAGCGGCCAACGACCTTCCCATTGGATATCAACTCGAGAATGCGGTCGGACTTGTCGACGCGAACGAGATCGACTGTTTCGGACCAAGCGGATGCCGGGCTCGCGAGACAAACAATGGCAATAGTGAAGCACGGGGCACGCATTGGCGAGCGATCGCACCATTCCGTGGCGAAAATAGAAACGGCCGCCCGAAGGCGGCCGTCGCAAGCGCTTTTGGCTCTGGATTTCAGTGTCCGGCGGCAATCGTCGCGCCGCTGGAGGCCCACACATAGACGCAGGCGAACAGGAACAGCCAGACCACGTCGACGAAGTGCCAGTACCAGGCGGCTGCCTCGAAGCCGAAATGCTGCTTCGGCGTGAAGTCGCCGCGCATGGCGCGGATCAGGCAGACGAACAGGAAGATGGTGCCGATGATCACGTGGAAGCCATGGAAACCTGTCGCCATGAAAAAGGTGGCGCCGTAGATCGAATCCTTGAAGGCGAACGGCGCGTGGATGTACTCGTAGGCCTGCACCATCGAGAACAGCACACCGAGCGCGACGGTGATCGTCAGGCCCCAGACAAGGCCCTTGCGGTCATCGTGCAGCAGCGCATGGTGCGCCCACGTCACGGTCGTGCCGGACAGCAGCAGGATGATCGTGTTGTAGAGCGGCAGGTGGAAGGGATCGAGCACCTCGATGCTCTTCGGCGGCCATACTCCGCCGGTGAATGCCTCGCGAGCCACTTGCGACGCCTCGTTCGGGAACAGGCTGGCGTCGAAGAAGGCCCAGAACCAGGCGACGAAGAACATCACCTCCGAGGCGATGAACATAATCATGCCGTAGCGCAGATGCAGCGACACCACGCGGGTGTGGTGCCCCTCATGCGCTTCCTTGATCGTGTCCGACCACCAGCCGAACATCGTGTAGAGCACAATCGCGAGGCCGATTGCGAAGATCCAGTAGTTGGCGCCGGCGAGCTCGACACCCAGAAGGTGCAGCGAACCATTCTTCAGCGACTGCATCCAGGCCACGCCGCCGATCGCCATGATGAGCGCGCCGGTGGCGCCGATGAACGGCCAGGGGCTCGGATCGATGATGTGGTAGTCGTGTTGCGGTTTAGCGTGCGCGTCGGCCATCTCAGCCCCCGATTTCCGTCGTTTGCGTCTTGGTGTCGGTCCTAGCATCTTTCCCGGTCGGCGCAACAGCAACGGGCTTGGCAACGTCGATCGGGAAGAAGGTGTAGGACAGGGTTATAGTCTTCAGATGTGCGAGTTCCGGCACGTTCGCGATTTCCGGATCGACGTAGAAGACGACCGGCATGTCGAGTTTTTCGCCAGGCTTCAACGTCGTGTCGGTGAAACAGAAGCACTCGACCTTGTTGAAATAGGAACCGGCCAGTTCGGGCGTCACGTTGAAGCTCGCGCGGCCGGCGGTCGGCACATTGAACTGGTTCTCCGCGCGGTAGGCGATCTGCGTCGTCTCGCCAATGCGCATGGTCACGTCACGCTGCACGGGCTGGAAGTCCCAAGGCAGCCCGCCGGAAACATTCGCGTCGAATCGGACGGTGATCTTCCGTTCGAGGATCTTGTCGGAATACTGCTCAACGCGCTGCGTCGTGCCGCCATAGCCGGTCATCTGGCAGAACATCGCGTAGAGCGGAACCGCCGCATAGGCCATTCCCACCATGCCGGCGACGAAGGCGAAGGACGCGGCCGCGATCACGCGGTTGGACCGTTCGCGCTTCATATCCTTGTCGAGACCCGGCTCGCTCATCACAGCGGCCTGTCGAGAATGGAGGGGCCGAATTTGACGATCGTCGCGACGTAGAAAAGCACGACGAGCACCGCGAGCGCGACACCGATGGCGATGTTGCGGCTGCGTTGCGCCTTCTTCTGGGCCGGGCTCATCGTGACCAGATTGTCGTCCATGCTCATGCTCCGACCGAGGCCAGCAGCCGCCACGCGACGACGTCGAGAAGGTAGGCCGTGAAGATCAGGAACAGGTAGACGATGGAATAGGCGAACAGTTGCTTGGCCGGCTTCATAACCTTGTCATCGGACGACATGGCAAGAACCGCCCAGGTCTTCCAGACAAAGCCGGCGCCGAGCACGGCCGCGGCGATGCCGTAGCCCCAGGAGACGTAGCCGAGCACGGCTGGCAGCACCGCCAGCGGCGCGAGGATCAGCGCGTAGAAGAACATCTGGCGCCGGGTGGACAGTTCGCCCGCCACGTTAGGCATCATCGGGATGCCGGCGCGGCCGTAGTCGCCCGCCTTGAACAGCGCGAGCGCCCAGAAATGGGGCGGGGTCCACAGGAAGATGACCAGGAACAGGATGACGCTTTCGAGGCTGACCGTGCCCGTCGCAGCCGCCCAGCCGATCACCGGCGGGATCGCCCCGGCGGCACCGCCGATGACGATGTTCTGCGGCGTCGAGCGCTTGAGCCACATCGTATAGATGACCGCGTAGAAGAAGATCGTGAAGGCGAGAAGCGACGCCGACAGCCAGTTCACCAGCACGCCGAGCGTCAGGACCGAGAGCGCCGAGAGGACCAGACCGAATGCCAGCGCCTCGCCGGGCAGCACGCGGCCAAGCGGAACCGGACGCTTCGAGGTGCGGGACATGACGTAGTCGATGTCGGCGTCGTACCACATGTTGAGCGCGCCGGACGCGCCAGCGCCGACGGCGATGGCGACGATCGCGATAATGGCGATGAACGGGTTCATCGCGCCGGGCGCCGCCACCAGACCGACGATCGCGGTGAAGACGACGAGCGACATCACCCGCGGCTTCAGAAGCGCAAAATAGTCGCGAGCGGTCGCCTCGGAGAGGCGTATCTCTTCCCGGCCGATATTCTCAACAACAGCCATTCAGGCGTCCGTTCCAGTTCTCAAAGGGCGAAACCGCCGGAACCCGGCGGTTTGCTTTGGCTTTCTGCCGATCACTTGATCTTCGGCAGCTGCTCCCACTGGTGGTAGGGAGGAGGCGACGGCAGCTGCCACTCGAGCGTGGTCGCGCCTTCGCCCCAGGGGTTCGCGCCGGCGATGCGCTTCTTGGAGAAGGCTTCGAACACGCCGTAGAGGAACACCAGCACGCCGAAGGCCGACAGATAGGAGCCGTAGGACGAAACCTCGTTCCAGCCCGCGAACGCGTCCGGATAGTCGATGTAGCGGCGCGGCATGCCGGCCAGACCCAGGAAGTGCTGCGGGAAGAACACCAGGTTCACGCCGATGAACGTGATCCAGAAGTGGGCGCGCGCGATGAACGGCGAATACATGTATCCGGTCATCTTCGGGAACCAGTAGTACCAGCCCGCGAAGATCGCAAACACGGCGCCGAGCGACAGCACGTAGTGGAAGTGCGCCACGACGTAGTAGGTGTCGTGCATGGCTCGGTCGAGACCCGCGTTCGCCAGCTGGACGCCGGTGACGCCGCCGATGGTGAACAGGAAGATGAACCCGATCGCCCACAGCATCGGCGTGCGCATCGAGATCGAACCGCCCCACATCGTCGCGATCCAGGAGAAGATCTTCACACCTGTCGGCACCGCGATGACCATCGTGGCAAAGACGAAGTAGCGCTGCGTATTGAGCGCGATGCCGGTCGTATACATGTGGTGCGCCCACACGATGAAGCCCACGGCGCCGATCGCGACCATCGCATAGGCCATTCCGAGGTAGCCGAAGATCGGCTTCCTCGAGAAGGTCGAAACGATGTGGCTGACGATGCCGAAGCCCGGCAGGATCAGGATGTAGACCTCGGGATGGCCGAAGAACCAGAACAGGTGCTGGAACAGGATCGGGTCGCCGCCGAAGTCAGGCGCGAAGAAGGCGGTGCCGAAGTTGCGGTCGGTCAGGAGCATCGTGATGCCGCCGGCGAGAACCGGAAGCGACAGGAGCAGCAGGAAGGCGGTGATCAGCACCGACCAGGCGAACAGCGGCATCTTGTGCAGCGTCATGCCCGGAGCGCGCATGTTGAAGATCGTGGTGATGAAGTTGATCGCGCCGAGGATCGACGAGGCGCCTGCGATATGGACCGAGAGGATTGCGAGGTCCATGGCGGGGCCGGGCTGACCCGATGTCGACAATGGCGGATAGAGGGTCCAGCCGCCGCCGACGCCGAAGCCGCCGGTCGGGCCAGGCACGAACATCGAGATCAGGAGCAGGATGAAGGCCGGCGGAAGCAGCCAGAACGAGATGTTGTTCATGCGCGGGAACGCCATATCGGGCGCGCCGATCATGATCGGCACCATCCAGTTGGCGAAGCCGCCAATCAGCGCGGGCATGACCATGAAGAAGATCATGATCAGCGCGTGGCCGGTCGTGAACACGTTATACATGTGCTTGCCGCCGTCGATCGCGGCATCGCCCTCGAAACCGTAGACCATCTCGGCCAGACCGGTGAAGATCTGGATGCCCGGCTCGGCGAGCTCCCAGCGCATCATCACCGAGAGGAAGCCGCCGATGATGCCCGCGATGATCGCGAAGATCAGGTAGAGCGTCCCGATGTCCTTGTGGTTGGTCGAAAACAGCCAGCGCCGGGCGAAACCGGTAGGTGCACCGTGCGCGTGGCCGTGATCGTCGTGAGCTGCAGCGCCTGCCATGTGTCCGCTCCGTTCGTTCCGAGTATCGCGACGCAAGGGCTCACTCGCCCGCGTCGGCAACCTTCTTGTTCGTGTCGACCGCTGCCATCAGGGCGCGGTTGGCGCCCGGCAGATCGGCCTTCGCGGCCGTCAGCCACGTCGAGTACTGGTCCTGCGTGACGACGCGGATCGCGATCGGCATGAAGGCGTGGTCCTTGCCGCAGAGTTCCGAGCACTGGCCGTAGTAAAGGCCTTCCTTCGTGGCTTTGAACCAGATCTCGTTGACGCGGCCGGGCACGGCGTCGGTCTTGATGCCGAAGGCAGGCATGGCGAAGGCATGAATCACGTCGGTCGCGGTGACGAGAACGCGCACGGTCGAATTGACCGGCACAACGACCTCGTTGTCGACCGCGAGAAGGCGCGGATAGATTGCCTTGTCTTCCTTGCCCGCCACCTGGCGCGCGTTTTCCTGCAGCATGGCCGAGTTGAAGCTCAGCGGCTCCTCGACCTGGTACTCATAATCCCAGTTCCACTGATTGCCCGTCGCCTTGACGGTCAGGGCCGGGTCTTCCGGCGGCGTATACTGCGCTGTCAGAAGCTGGAAGGAAGGAACCGCGATAAAGAGCAGAACGACGACCGGCCCGACGGTCCAGATCACTTCGATCAGCGTATTGTGGCTGGTGCGCGAAGGCTGAGGATTCACGCTTGCGCGGAAGCGAACGATGACGATCGCCAGGAGAATCAGCACGAACACCGAGATCGGGATGATGAACCAGAGCGTATATTGCTCGAACCAGGTGACCTGCTCCATGACGGCGGTCGCCGCAGGCTGGAACCGGGTCTGCCAAGGCTCGGGCTGCGCGGCAAAAGCCGAGCCGGCGGCCAGCGAGGCCGAAATTGCCGTGAGGCTGCCTATAAATCTCTTCATCACGACGATCGTCTCCCGCAACGTTCCGTCCAGACCCGAGCGCAACGGGCAGGGTCCCACGTTGGCGCCGTTAAAACCATACTCTCAATCCGACCGCAAGAAAGCCATTGTCCGCCGCGTGCGGCATTTTTGCGCGCGGCGTGCCGGCCTTGCGGAAATGCCTGAAAGCGCGTCGAAAATTGCCCGCCATCCAGCGGATTCGCCGCGTCCCCCACTTCCGCGGGGCAAGCCGCAATTCCGGCGGATTTGCCATTGAGAGCATGTTTGCGACGGGCTTCAGGAACGTGCGGACCCGTCGGCTTTGAAATGCCGGGCCTGGCAAGGTAGCTTTGCCTGATTCGTCACGGAGTTCACAATGATCCGTCGCACTATACTGACTGCACTCCTGTGGTGCTGCGCGGCGGCATGGACGCCCGCCTTGGCGCAGCAGAAGGAAACCGTGAAGGGCACGCATGGGGCCTGGTCGATGGTCTGCTCCACTCCGGCCGGCGCTACGGCCGAGCAATGCGCGATGATGCAGAACGTGGTCGCGGAAGAGCGGCCGGAGATGGGCCTTTCCGTCGTCGTGTTCCGCACCGCCGACAACAAGGCCGAGATCCTGCGGGTCTTGACGCCGCTCGGCGTGCTCCTGCCGAACGGGCTCGGCCTCTATGTCGACGGCAAGGATATCGGCCGCGCCTATTTCGCGCGATGCTTCGAAGATGGATGCTATGCCGAGGTCATCCTCGAGAAGCAGCTTCTCGAGACGTTCAAGAACGGCAAGGCGGCCGTGTTCATCGTCTTCCAGGCCCCCGAGGAAGGCATCGGCATCCCGGTGGACCTGTCGGGATTCGCCGAAGGATTCGCCGCGCTTCCGTAAGCGTCGCCTGATCTTGCGTTCGGCCGTGGTCTGACGGATAGTCCCTGCCCGATACGTCCGGTTGGGGGCTTCGGTCGATGCAATTCTCTCGCATCCTTGGCGCGGTTGGCGCTGTTTTAGTCATGTCTTTCAGCGTTTCTGCAACCGCGCAGGAACAGGCGGAGGTCTACACCATCGCCGACCCCGAGCTCGTCCTGGAGCTGGCCAAAGGCTTCGGCTCGGCCGCGTTGGAGAAGGATTCGTCCGGCGATCCAATGATCAGCGGTCGGGTGCAGGGCCTTAAATACGTTGTCTGGTTCTACGGCTGCAAGGAGGCCGTGAACTGCCGCTCGATCCAGCTATCGGCAGGCTATTCCGACGAGTATTCGGTGGAGAAGGCGAACGACTGGAACGCGAAATACCGCTGGATCAAGGCCTTCGAAAAGGACGGGTCCAACTTCAGGATGGACATCGACTTCAAGGGCGGGATCACACGGGCGAACCTCGAGGCGCAGTTGGCGACCTGGGATTCCTTCGTCGGCGACATCAAGGAATCCGTCGAGTAGCTTCCGATTGCTGCGATGACAGGTGGTGCCTATATGCTGGCGTGAAGCCAACATATTGGGACTCACAGATGGACAGCCTTCTCGACCAGTTCGACATCTCCGACGACGAGATCCGGCGTCTCGTGCGCGATACGATCACCGGCGCGGACGACGGCGAGCTGTTCCTCGAGCAGAGCCAGTCCGAGGCGCTGATGTTCGACAATGGCCGGCTGAAGACGGCCAATTTCTCCACCGACCAGGGTTTCGGCCTGCGCGCCGTGGCCGGCGAGGCGACCGGCTACGCGCATTCGAGCGAGCTTTCGGGCGCAGCACTGCGGCGCGCGGCCGATGCGGTTTCGGCGGTCAAGGCCGGCTATTCCGGCACGCTTGCCGAGGGGCCGGCGAAGACGAATCGTCATCTCTACGGCGAGGCCAACCCAATCGAGCAGCCCGCCTTCGAGGCCAAGGCGAAGATCCTGCAGGAGATCGATGCCTATCTGCGCGGCCGCGATCCGCGGGTCAGGCAGGTGACCGCGTCGCTCACCGCCTCCTGGCAGCATGTCGAGATTCTACGCGCCGACGGCCAGGTTGCGCGCGACATCCGTCCGCTGGTACGCATGAGCGTCCAGGTCATGGTCGGCGAGGGCGACCGGCAGGAAACCGGCTCCTACGGCATGGGTGGCCGCAAGAGCTTTGACGAATTCATCGCCGAGGGCGCGTGGAAGGATGGCGCCGACGAGGCGCTACGGCAGGCCCTCGTCAATCTGGCGGCCGTCCCCGCCCCTGCCGGAACCTTCGACATCGTCTTGTCCTCCGGCTGGCCGGGCGTGATGCTGCACGAGGCTGTCGGGCACGGGCTGGAGGGCGATTTCAACCGCAAGAAGACATCCGCCTTCGCCGGACTGCTGGGCCAGCAGGTGGCGGCTAAGGGCGTGACCATCGTCGACGACGGCACGATCATGGAGCGGCGCGGCTCGCTGACCATCGACGACGAAGGCACTCCTTCGGCCTACAACGTGCTGATCGAGGACGGCAGACTGGTCGGCTACATGCAGGACCGCCAGAACGCGCGGCTGATGGGCATGCAGCCGACCGGCAACGGCCGGCGCGAAGGCTACGCCCACCAGCCGATGCCGCGCATGACCAACACCTACATGACCGCCGGCGACATGGCGCCGGAGGAGATCATCGCTTCGGTGAAGAAGGGCATCTACGCTGTCTCCTTCGGCGGCGGGCAGGTGGACATCACGTCGGGCAAGTTCGTGTTCGGCTGCACCGAGGCCTACATGATCGAGGACGGCAAGGTGACCCAGCCGATCAAGGGCGCAATGCTGATCGGCAACGGACCCGACGCCATGCACCGCGTGGCGATGGTCGGCAACGACATGAAGCTCGACACCGGCATCGGCATGTGCGGCAAGGCCGGCCAGGGCGTGCCGGTCGGCGTCGGCCAGCCGCATCTGCGCATGAACCAGATGACGGTCGGCGGGACGAAGGCGTGAACATCTTGGACTTCGATCCAACCTCCTCCATCGTCATCCTCACCGGCGCCGGGATTTCCGTCGAGTCCGGACTGGAGACGTTCCGCGACAAGAACGGCCTGTGGGCGAAGGTCGATCATCGCGAGGTGGCGACGCCCGAGGGGTTCGCCCACAATCCGGTCAAGGTTCACGATTTCTACAACAAGCGGCGGCGACAGCTTCGCGACACGCTGCCAAACGCGGCGCACCATGCGCTCGCGCGCCTCGAAGGCGCCTGGCGCGGCGACTTCCTGCTGGTCACCCAGAACGTCGACGACCTGCACGAATCGGCCGGTTCGCGAAAGCTCATCCACATGCATGGTGAACTGAATTCGGCGCTGTGCGGTGCCTGCGGGCTGCGCGGCGCGTGGAAGGCGGACATGTCGACCTATTCGCGTTGCCCGCACTGCGAGACGGTCGGGCAGATGCGACCGGACATCGTCTGGTTCAGCGAGATGCCCTACCAAATGGACCGGATCTATCGCGCGCTCGCGAAAGCTGACCTGTTCGTCGCCATCGGAACGTCGGGCAACGTCTATCCGGCCGCGCAGTTCGTCGAGGAGGCGAGCGCAAATGGCGCGCGCACCGTCGAAATCAATCTCGACGTCTCGGACAACACGCAAATGTTCAACGAGGTGATAAGGGGCCCAGCGGCAAAGATGGTGCCGGAATACGTCGACAGATTGCTGGTGGACGCCTGACGGCGCTCACCGCCGTTTCCGCGGTCTTTCCAGAAGCGCGACGGCCTCGACATGGGGCGACCAGAGAAACTGGTCAACGGGTGTCACGCTGACCAGTTCGTAGCCGCCGTCGATGAGGATGCGCAGGTCGCGCGCAAGCGTCCCCGGGTTGCAGGAGACAGCGGCCACTTTCGGTATGCCCGACCGCGCTATCTGGCATGACTGATCCTCCGCCCCGGCGCGCGGCGGGTCGAAGACGATGCCGTCGAAGGCTTCAAGGTCCTTGAAGGTGAGCGGACGACGGAAGAGATCACGCCTTTCCGTGGTGACGCGCTTGAGGCCGCTTGCGAATCGGAAACCCCGGTCGAGTGCGGCGAGCGCGGCCGCTTCGCCCTCCACCGCATGAACCTCGCAGAGCCGCGCGAGGCGCAGCGCGAAGGCTCCCGAGCCGCTGAACAGATCGGCGACGCGCTTCGACTTGGCCAGGTGCCCTACGACCAGAGACGCCATAGCCTCCTCCGCCGATGCGACCGCCTGCAGGAAGCCGCCCGGGGGTGGGGTGACCTCGGCCGTGCCGAAGCGAACTGCCGGCTTGCGTGCCTCGACAAGGACCTCGCCGTCGACGGAAAGGCGCGCGACGCGCTCGCGCAATGCGAACGCGGCGGCTTCACGGCGGCCTGCGTCCGCCAGCGTGCCCGAGTCGGCGAAGGCTACGTCGAGACCGTTGTCCGTGGATGTCACTGTGAGATGGAACGGAGTTGCCGTCCGACAGGCAAGCGCGGCGAGATTCCGCAGCATCGGGAGCGCCGCCACGATCGCCGGCAGCGCGATGCGGCATTCCTCGATATCGACGATCTCGGAAGACTGCATGCGATGATAGCCGAGCAGCATGCCGCCGGCCGTCTTTCGCGCGCTCAACACGACACGGCGGCGGCTGTCAGGCGCGCACGAAACCAGCTGCTCCAGATCGATCTCGATGCGCTCGCGCTTCAGAGCCGTCGCGACCCGCTCGGCCTTGAAGGCGCGATAGGCCGCCGCCTCCATATGCTGGAGCGAGCAGCCGCCACAGGTGCCGAAATGCCGGCACGGCGGCTCGACCCTGAGCGGCGATGGCTCAACGACTGCCATCAGCGTTCCCCGGTCGCGCTCGACCGCTGCGTTGACGATCTCCCCCGGCAGGGTGAACGGCACGAAGACCTGGCCACGCTCGGTGCGCGCAATGCCGTCGCCATGGCTGCCAAGACTGTCGATGAGGAGCCGCACGTTCATCGGTCTCTCTTCCCGCCGAGCAGAAATTCACGATTGCTGTCGCCGCCTTCGATAGGCGACGGGATGACGCCGAGCGAACGCCAGCCGGGTTGGACGTCGAGCCAGGCCGACAGGTCTTCAGCGATCCTCGGTCCAAGCGCTTGATCGCGCAGCAGCCCGCCCTTGCCGATCGCCTCGCGGCCAGCCTCGAACTGCGGCTTTACGAGGAGTGCTGCCGAAGCGCCCGGCGCGGCAAGCGCGAGCGCCGGAGGAAGCGCGAGCTTCAGCGAAATGAAGCTGACATCGGCGACGATGATCCGTGGCCGGACTCCGCCGAGATGGTCGATGGTCAGATCGCGGGCATTGAGCCCTTCGATGACAAGCACGCGCGGATCGGCGCGCAGCGTCCCGTGCAACTGGTCGCGCCCAACGTCAAGGGCAATGACGGAGGCAGCGCCGCGTTCGAGCAGCACCTGCGTGAAGCCACCGGTCGACGCGCCGACGTCGAGGGCGGCAGCTCCCCTCACGTCGAGCGCGAAATGGTCGAGGGCGGCGACGAGCTTGAGCGCCGAACGCGAGACGTAGTCGCGCGCCGGGTCGTCGACCACTATTTCCGCCCCCTGTTCGACTACCCTGCCCGGCTTGGTCTCGACCTTGCCGGACACGGCGACCGTGCCGCGCTCGATTGCGTCGCGCGCCCGCGAGCGGGTCTGAAACAGACCGCGACCGACGAGAAGCTCGTCGAGACGCTGGCGGGTTGCGGGGTTTGCGGCGGACATCCCGTTTCCTTGACGGGTAGGACCGCTGAAAGCAAGCGGGAGGAAGATTTCAGAAGGATCTGTAGCCGCCGGATCCGGCGTTGACCGAGCCGGTCGAACCATCGGCGCCGGCCGAAAGTTGTGTCGAGGGCGCCGCGGCTATGGGAGCGACAAACACCGGCCGCTCGTCGAGGTCGAAGCCGCCGCGCAGGTCGCCCATCTTCGCGGCGACGATGCGGATCGCGGCCGCTTCCAGCCGGCGGTCGTAGCGCTGCTCGGCCAGAGCCGGCGTCAAGGCGGCAGCCAGCGCGAGCGTCGCGGCGATCGAGGTTCTCATGGTCGTGCACTCCCTGTCCCGGGAAGACGTCTTACCAGCAGCCGATTGAGAAACGGCCAAGGGACAGGGTTAGGGAAACGCCAAACCGCAGCGTAAACAGAGCGTTATGCGACGAAGCCACCAATCCGATTCATGCGGTTGATGCAGTGATTCAAGCGCGGCGCCGAGCGTTCAGGCGCGGGCGGCGCGGATCTCGCGATGGAGCGTTGCGAACACGGTCCGCACGATGCCAGCGGCGTCGAGCCCCGCCTCGGCATACATCTTCTCGGGCCTGGCATGGTCGGTGAACTCGTCCGGCAGGCAGAGCGGGCGGACCTTGAGCCCGTTGTCGAGCAGCCCTTCCGTCGCGAGGAACTGCAGCACCTGGCTGCCGAAGCCGCCGACCGCCCCCTCTTCAACGGTGATCAGCACTTCGTGTTCGCGCGCCAGCCGCCGCAGGAGATCGTGGTCGAGCGGCTTGGCGAAGCGGGCATCGGCAACTGTCGTGGACAGGCCGGCGGCGTCCAGTTCCTCCGCCGCGAGAATGCAATCGGCCAGCCGCGTGCCGAACGAGAGCAGCGCAACCTTGGTTCCCTCGCGGACGATCCGTCCCTTGCCGATCTCCAGGAACGAGCCTCGCGCGGGCATCTCGACGCCGACACCGTTGCCGCGCGGGTAGCGGAAGGAGATCGGGCCATCGTCGTATTCGGCGGCGGTGCGGACCATGTGGCGCAATTCCGCCTCGTCAGCGGCGGCCATCACCACGAACCCCGGCAGCGACGCGAGGAAGCCGACATCAAAGGCGCCGCAATGGGTCGGACCGTCGGCGCCGACATAGCCAGCGCGGTCAATGGGAAAACGCACCGGCAGCTTCTGGATCGCGACGTCGTGGACGACCTGATCGTAGGCGCGCTGCAGGAAGGTCGAATAGATCGCCGCGAACGGCTTGAATCCTTCGGTCGCCAGACCGGCCGCGAAGGTGACGGCGTGCTGCTCGGCGATGCCGACGTCGAAGGTGCGCGTCGGAAACGCCTCGCCGAACAGGTCGAGGCCGGTGCCGGAAGGCATCGCCGCCGTGATGGCGACGATCTTCTCGTCGCGCAGCGCTTCCTCGATCAGGCTTTCGGCGAAGACTTTGGTGTAGGCTGGCGCGTTGGCCGGAGCCTTGGCCTGCGCGCCGGTGATGACGTCGAACTTGTTGACACCGTGGTATTTATCGGACGCAGCCTCGGCCGGGGCGTAGCCCTTGCCCTTCTTGGTGATGACGTGGATCAGCACCGGCCCGTCGCCATTGTCGCGGACGTTCTTCAGCACCGGGATCAGGTGTTCCAGGTTGTGCCCGTCGATCGGTCCGATGTGATAGAAGCCGAGTTCCTCGAACATCGTCCCGCCGGTGACGTAGCCGCGCGCATGCTCGACGGCGCGGGTGATGGCGCGGTCGGCGCGCTTGCCGAGATACGATGTCAGCTTCTTGCCGATGTCGCGCAGGCCGAGATAGGCACGCCCGGAGGCGAGACGAGCAAGGTAGGCGCTCATAGCCCCGGTCGGGGGAGCGATCGACATGTCGTTGTCGTTGAGGATGACGATGAGGCGGGCGTCGAGCGCGCCGGCATTGTTCATCGCCTCGTAGGCCATGCCGGCGGACATCGCGCCGTCGCCGATCACCGCGATGACGCTGTTCTTGCCACCCTTGAGGTCGCGCGCGACCGCCATGCCGAGGCCGGCCGAGATCGAGGTCGACGAATGCGCGGCGCCGAACGGGTCGTATTCGCTTTCGGCGCGCTTGGTGAAGCCCGACAGCCCATCTTCGGCCCTCAGCGTGCGAATGCGGTCGCGCCGGCCGGTCAGGATCTTGTGCGGGTAGGCCTGATGGCCGACGTCCCAGATGATGCGGTCGTCCGGCGTGTTGAAGACGTAGTGGAGCGCGACGGTCAGTTCCACGACGCCGAGGCCGGCGCCGAGGTGGCCGCCGGTCTGCGAGACGGCGTCGATCAGTTCCTCGCGCAATTCGCCGGCCAGCTGCGGTAGATCCGCCTCAGAGAGCTTGCGCAGGTCCGCCGGGATGCGGACCTTGTCGAGGAGTGGCGTGGACGGTGAGGGCAAGATTGTCCGGCTTCTCTATCCTGTATTGCAGCCGACATAGGCAGTGCGGCCCGAAAAGTAAACGTGAACCGGCGTCGCACACTATCCCGCGGGCAACGGTATGTATTCCTCCTCGTCGCCTGGAACGATGTCAAATTTCGCCGTCCGCCATTCCTCCTTGGCCTGCTCGATACGCTCCTTCGATGATGAGACGAAATTCCACCAGATGTGACGGGGAGAGCCGAGCGAAGCGCCGCCGAACAGCATGAAGTGCGCGCCGGTCCCGGAAGAAACGACAATCTCGTCGCCGGGACGGAAGACCAGCAGCCGATCGGAGGGAAACCTGTCGCCGGCGATGATCACCGAGCCTTCGAGCACGTAGATCGCGCGTTCCTCGGCGTCAGCCGGTATCTGCACCCGCGCGCCCGGATCGAGTCGCAGCGAGGCGTATAACGTGTCTGAATAGGCCTTCACCGGCGAGGCCAGGCCATGGAAGGCGCCGATCACCACCGAGCCGGTGACACCGTCCTCGTCGAAATCAGGCAGGTGCGCCTTGGCCGTGTTGGCGAATTCGGGCGCGATCTCCTCCTTGCCGTCCGGCAGTGCGAGCCATGTCTGCAGGCCGGAGATCGACATCGGTGCACCGCGGAGTTCTTCCGGCGTGCGCTCCGAATGGACGATGCCGCGCCCCGCCGTCATCAGGTTCACGTCGCCCGGCGCGATGACCATCTCGGTGCCGAGCGAATCGCGATGGCGGATGCGGCCGTCGAAAAGGTAGGTGACCGTCGACAGGCCGATATGCGGGTGCGGGCGCACGTCCATCGCCTGACCCGCCCGCAGGATCGCCGGCCCCATGCGGTCGAAGAAAATGAACGGACCGACGAGCCGGCGCCTTGCGGTCGGCAGCGCGCGCCGCACTTCGAACCCGCCAATGTCCTTGGCGTTGGGAATGACCATCAGTTCGATCGCATTGCAGGAGAAGTCATCTCCAGGCTCGGGATCTCGGACGGGGAAATAGCTCATTCGACTGTCGCTCCTGGGAGGCCAATATAGTCGCAGGAGCCGGAACACGCCAAGCCGTGGCTGACTTCGTGCGTTAGGCCCGCGTTCACCATCGTCCTTGGGCAAAGATTTACCCGCGCAGTCTATGTTGGTCGGATATTCAGCCGCGGGTAATGGCGATGTCCCTGTTTCGGAAATTCCTGGCGAGCCGTTCCGGCAGCTATGCGATGATGTTGTCGATCATGGCGCTGCCGCTGATCGGCAGTATCGGCATCGCGGTCGACTATGCGGAAGCCTTGCGCATCCGCTCCCTGCTCAACGGCGCTGCGGACGCCGCCGCGCTCGGCGCCGTTTCGCGAGGCTCCCCGACCTACAAGAACGGCGGCGTATTCGACGCGGACTGGACGGAACAGGACGCCAAGGAGGACGCGCTGAATCTCTTCCGAGCCTATATCATGGGCAAGGGCGGCTTCACGCTCGATGAGCTATCCGCATCCTTTTCCCAGAAGGGCTCCGAAATCGTCGCCGTGGTCGACTTCAAGGCGCATGTACCTATGAACTTCATGCGCCTCGTCGGCGAGGATTCCCTTCCGGTCGACGGCTCCGTAAAGGCCTCCATCCAGACCGCGCCCTACATCGACTTCTACATGCTCCTCGACAACTCCCCTTCGATGGGCGTTGCGGCCACGCCGGGAGACGTCGCGACGATGGTCGCCAACACGTCCGACAGCTGCGCATTCGCCTGCCACGACCTGTCGAACCCCAATAACTACTACAAGCTCGCCAAAAAGCTGAACGTGACGATGCGCATCGACGTCGTAAGACAGGCCACTGAGCAGCTTTTCGTCAAGGCTGAGGAAGTGCGCGTCCACTCCGACCAGTTCAGGATGGGGCTCTACACGTTCGGAAAGGACGCCACCGCGCTGGGGCTGAAGGAACTGACATCGCCAACGTCCAACATGAGCAAGGCCAAGGGCAAGGCGAACCAGGTCGATCTGATGACGATCCCGAATCAGAACTACGACAACGACCAACAGACGAACTTCGACAAGACCTTCGCTTCGCTCAACGAGAAGATCGACAACCCGGGCTCCGGCAAGGACGCGGCCAACCGCCAGAAGGTGGTGTTCTTCGTCTCCGACGGTGTCGGCGACAGCTACAAGCCGAGCACCTGCACCAAAAAGACGACCGGCGGCCGGTGCCAGGAGCCGATCGATCTGAAAGTCTGCGACCAGCTGAAAGCGCGCGGTATCCGCATCGCGGCGCTCTACACCACCTATCTGCCGCTGCCGACCAACGGCTGGTACAAGACCTGGATCGCACCCTTCAGCAACGAGATCGGCACGAAAATGTCGCAGTGCGCATCGCCGGGCCTCTATTTCGAGGTGAGCCCGACGGAGGGCATATCCGAAGCGATGGAAGCGCTGTTCATGAAGGTCATCAACAGCCCGCGCATCACGAGCTGAGCCGCCATCATACCGACTCGTTCGTCTGACGGACGGAGCGATCAGGCCCCGTCCAGCGGCTCGACGCCGGCGGGCTTGCCGTCGCGGGTCAGGCGGATCTTCTCGACCTTGTCTTCAGCGGCCTTAAGCAGCCGGTCGCAATGCGCCTTCAGGGCTTCACCGCGCTCGTAGATGCGGATCGACTGGTCGAGCGGCACGTCGCCGCGTTCCAGATTCTCGACGATACGCTCCAGTGCCTCCAGCGCCTGCTCGAAGCTCATTGCCTTGATGTCGTCATTGGCTTCATCGGCCATGGGTCAACCCTTCATCAGGCGGCCGACATGAGCGGCCACGGACAGCGCCAGACCCTGGAGGTCGTAGCCACCCTCCAGCAGGCTGACAAGCCGGTTGGACGAAAAGCGCGCCGCCCGATCCATCAGCTTGCCGGTCGCCCAGGAGAAATCGTCCTCGACGAGATTGATCTCGGCGAGCGGGTCGCGGTGATGCGCGTCGAAGCCGGCGGAGATGATGATCAGGTCCGGCCGGAAGGCGTCGAGCGCCGGCAGGATGCAGCTCTCGAAGGCGTCACGAAAGACTTCGCCGTCGGTGTCTGGCGCCAGCGGCGCGTTGACGATGTTGCCAACCCCTGTCTCGTCCTTCGCGCCCGTCCCGGGATAGAGGGGCATCTGATGTGTCGAGCAGTAGAGCACCGACGGATCGGTCCAGAAGATGTCCTGCGTGCCGTTACCGTGGTGCACGTCCCAGTCGACAATCGCGACGCGCTCGGCGCCGTGCGCCTTCTGCGCATGGCGGGCGGCGATCGCGGCATTGTTGAACAGGCAGAAGCCCATCGCCTTGATCTTCTCGGCGTGATGTCCGGGCGGACGGGCCGCGACGAAAACGTTGGCCGCCCTGCCCTCAAAGACATCGTCAACGGCCGCGCAGGCAGCGCCGACGCCCGTCAGTGCCGCCTCCCAGCTCTTCGGACTGACCGAGGTGTCGGCATCGATACGTGCCATCCCGGTCTCGGGAATAGCGGCTTCGATCCGGTCGAGATAGTGCCGGGGATGCGCAAGCAGTATTGCCTCCGGATCGCCCATCGGCGACTGCACCCGGTCGAGCGTGGCGAAGGCCTCGTGCTCGAGGACTTTCGCGATCGCGCGCAGCCGATCCGGCCGCTCCGGGTGTCCCGGCGGGGTCAGATGTTCGAGATGGATCGGATGGCTGTAGAGGCGGGTGGTCATCGCTGCATCATATAGAACGACGCGCCCGGCTTGGCCATCGCTAGACGATCTCCGTCCTGGCGATCTTGATGCCGAAGCCTTCGAGGCCGACATAATGGCGCTCGCGCGACGAGAGCAGGATGATCGAGGAAATGCCCAGATGCTTGAGGATCTGGGCACCCAGCCCGATCTCGCGCCATTCGCTCTCGCGACGCAGCGCCTCGGTATGGGTTTCCGTTTCGGTAGCCACCGGACGGTTGCGGGCCTGGTGGGCCACACCGACCGAACCTTCGCGCAAATAGACGATGACGCCGCGCTTTTGCTCCGCCATGAGTTTCATGATCGCGTCGAGCCGGCTCGAGCCGCCGAACACGTCGGCGACGACGTTTTCGGGATGCAGACGGACCGGAACATTCTCACCGTCCCGGATGTCGCCGAAGACCACTGCGAGATGCTGCATCGGGTCCCACGGCAGCGTGTAGGCGTGGGCCTGCGCACGGCCGCCCGCAGTTTCTATGTCGAAACTGCCGACGCATTCGATCAGGGTCTCCTTGCGCTGGCGGTAGCCGATCAGGTCGGCGACTGAAATCTGCTTCAGCCCGTTCTTCTCGGCGAACGCCGCCACCTCCGGCCCACGCATCACGGTGCCGTTGTCGTTGACCAGTTCGCTGATGACGCCGACCGGGGGCAGATTGGCCAGACGGCAAAGGTCGACCGCGGCCTCGGTATGGCCCGAGCGCATCAGCACGCCGCCTTCGCGCGAAATCAGCGGGAAGACATGGCCCGGCCGGACGAAATCGCTCGCGCCGACATTGCCATTGGCGAGGTTGCGCACCGTCAGCGTGCGGTCGTCGGCGGAAATGCCGGTGGTCGTGCCATGCTTGAAATCGACAGAGACCGTGAATGCGGTCGTGTGTGCGCTGTCATTGTCGGCGACCATCGGCTGCAGATTCAGCCGCTTCGCCTCCTCGCGCGGCATCGGCGCGCAGACGATGCCGGAGGTGTGGCGAACGATGAAGGCCATCTTCTCTGGCGTGCAATGGACGGCCGCGACGATCAGGTCGCCTTCGTTCTCGCGCCCGTCGTCGTCCATGACGACCACGATCTCGCCGCGCTCGAAGGCGCGGAGGGCTTCAACGATACGTTTCTGGTCGTAGGGCATCTGAAGTCCGGTGAATGGTGAATGGTGAATGGTGAATGGTGAATGGTGAATGGTGAATGGTGAATGTCAGATAGGCTGGGATCGGGTGATGAGCAAAGGATCTTGGCGGCAAGCTGAAGCGGCATTCGCACGAATGTCAGTGACATGCCATTCACTATTCACCATTGACCATTCACCGCCCTGTCTGCCCCCGATGACGCAGATAGTGATCGGCGATGGCGCAGGCGACCATCGCCTCGCCGATCGGCACGGCACGGATGCCGACGCAGGGGTCGTGGCGACCCTTCGTCATCACGTCTACGTCGCGACCGGCGGCGTCAATGGATTTGCGCGGCGTTAGGATGGACGAGGTCGGCTTGACGGCGAAGCGGGCGACGATCGGTTGGCCGGTGGAAATGCCGCCGAGTATGCCGCCGGCGTGGTTGGACAGGAAAACGGGCTTGCCGTCATTGCCCATGCGCATCTCGTCGGCATTCTGTTCGCCGGTCAGCCGGGCCGCGGCGAAGCCTTCGCCGATCTCGACGCCCTTGACGGCGTTGATCGACATCAGATGTCCGGCAATGTCCTGGTCGAGCTTGGCGTAGAGCGGCGCGCCGAGGCCGGCGGGCACGCCCTCGGCGACGATTTCGATGACCGCGCCGACCGAGGAGCCGGCCTTGCGGATGCCGTCGAGATAGTCGGTGAACATCGGCACCGAAGCCGGATCGGGCGTGAAGAACGGATTTTCCGGGTCTTCGACGAAGTTCCAGTTCCAGTTGGCGCGATCGATGTCCTTCTCGCCCATCGCCACCAGCGCGCCGCGCACCGAGACGCCGGGGACGACGAGGCGGGCGAGAGCGCCCGCGGCAACGCGCGCCGCGGTTTCCCGCGCGGAGGAGCGACCACCACCGCGATAGTCCCTCACCCCGTATTTCTGGTCGTAGGTGTAGTCCGCATGGCCCGGACGGTATTGTTGGGCAATGTCGCCATAGTCCTTCGACCGCTGGTCGACATTCTCGATCATCATCGAGACCGGTGCCCCGGTGGTGATCATCGTTTCGCCGTCGGCGTCCGTCACCACGCCGGAGAGGATTCTCACCTCGTCCGGTTCGCGGCGCTGGGTGACGAAACGGGATTTTCCCGGCCGCCGACGGTCGAGGTCGCGCTGGATGTCGGCGAGTTTGAAGCGAATTCCCGGCGGGCAGCCATCGACAACGCAGCCCAGCGCGGGACCGTGGCTTTCGCCCCAGGTCGTGACGCGGAAAAGATGGCCGAACGTGTTGTGCGACATGCCGAGAGCCCCGCCGGCCAGAGCCGGTCTGGGCTGCCTTCTATTGGCGTTTTACGCACCGGTCAAACGCGGCACGGGCAGATGCAGGCTTCTGAATTTAACTTTTGACACATTCGCCGCTTAGCTGTTTGCTCATGCATCCATCATCCGCGCCAGGCTCAAGCGGCGCCAAATCAGAACCGAGGAACGCATGAAAGCCATTTCCGGGGCACTGGGCGCACTTCTTCTTTTCGCTTCGGCCGCTTATGCCGCCAATGCCGAAGGCACGATCGCGAAAATCGACAAGTCGACCATGACGCTGACCCTCAAGGGTGGCGACTCCTTCAAGCTGTCTGAGGAATTCGTCGTCGAAGACTATGCCGAAGGCATGGAAGTCATGATCTCCTATGACGAGATCAAGGGCGAGAAGATCGTTCTGCAGATCATTCCGGAATAGGCAGACGGGTCAGACCCACTCGATCCGGCCGCCGCGGACCTCGAGGATGCGGTCCTGCGCCACGTCCATCATCGCCGCGTCACGATCCGGCAGCCCGTTGAGGCTGTGGAAGAGCGAGCGGATCACCCCCCCATGGGTGACAACGATGACTGGACCTTGCAACTCCGAAATCCAGGGCCGGATGCGCTGCGCGAGGATGGCGTAGCTCTCCGCCCCCAGTCCCGGCGGCACGAAATTCCACTTGTCCAGATCGCGCGTGGCCGTCGAGCCCGGATTGGCCGCTTCCAGTTCGGCGAAGGTGAAACCCTGCCAGTCGCCGAAATGGACTTCGACGATGCGCGGTTCGAGCTCGTAGCCGTCGCGCGGCAGGCCCATCGTCTCGCGAATGATCTCCATCGTCTCACGCGTGCGCCGCATCGGGCTGGCGATGAAGCGGAACCCGGACGGATCGGGGACGAGACGCGACAGCGTCCGCCCGTTCACGGCCGCCTGGCGCCGGCCGGTCTCGTTCAGGTCGGCTTCCGCCTGGCCCTGGACGCGGGCGGTGGCGTTCCATGCGGTCTGGCCGTGGCGCGCGATGTAGATCGGCCGGGACATGCCGTTGCCTCTTCGGAGGATCTGGAACCGGTCAGACGGTCGAGATGTCGGGCGCGTCGACCGCCTTCATGCCGACGACATGGTAGCCGGAATCGACGTGGAGGACTTCGCCGGTCATGCCGCGCGACAGATCCGACAGAAGATACATGCCCGTGTCGCCGACCTCCTCGATGGTCACGGTCCGGCGCAGCGGCGCGTTATACTCGTTCCACTTGAGGATATAGCGGAAGTCGCCGATCCCGGACGCGGCCAGCGTCTTGATCGGGCCGGCCGAGATCGCATTCACGCGGATGTTCTTCGGGCCGAGGTCGACGGCGAGATACTGAACGCTCGCCTCGAGCGCGGCCTTCGCCACGCCCATGACGTTGTAGTTCGGCATGACCTTTTCGGCGCCGTAATAGGTCATCGTGAGCATGGAGCCGCCATCGGTCATCAGCTTCTCGGCGCGCTGGGCGGCAGCCGTGAAGGAATAGACAGAGATGTCCATGGTGCGGTTGAAGTTCGCCTGCGTTGTATCGACGTAGCGACCGGTCAGCTCGTCCTTGTCCGAAAATCCGATCGCGTGGACGAGGAAGTCGAGCTTGCCCCATTTGGCCTCGAGATCGGCAAAGCAGGCGTCCATCGTGGCAAGGTCGGTGACGTCGCAATGGCCGCAGAGATGCGCGCCGATTTCGGCAGCGAGCGGCTCGACCCGCTTCTTCAAGGCATCGCCCTGATAGGTGAAGGCGAGTTCGGCGCCCTGTGCCGCACAGGCCTTGGCGATGCCCCAGGCGATCGACCTGTTGTTGGCAACGCCCATGATCAGGCCGCGCTTGCCGGCCATCAGGCCCTGTCCAGCCGCCATGTCGCTATCTCCCTGTGCCACCGTCATTTTGCGCTGGCTATCGCACAGCGGTGGACCGGCTTCAAGCGTCGCGCTTCTTCATCAGGGCCTCCAGCTCGCGGTCGCCGCCCTCCGGTAGCATGACGCGCACATGGACGTAGAGGTCGGCCTTGTCGCCGGTCTTGGTCGGTAAGCCGCGGCCCTTGATGCGCAGGACACGGTCCGAGCTCGACCACGGCGGCACCGTTACGGCGACACGACCGCCGAGCGTCTCGACCGGCAGCTTGGCGCCGAGCACGGCGTCATGCAGGCTGACCGGCAGGTCGACGCGAAGGTCGCGGCCGTCGAGCGTGTAGCGCGGGTGGCGGCGGAGGCGAATCTTCACCACGGCATCGCCGCGCCCACCGGTGGGCAGTAACACACCTTCGCCCTTGATCCTGATCTCCTGGCCGTCCTCGACATAGGCTGGAAGCTGCACGCCGACCTTGCGGCCGTCCGGAAACAACGTCGTCTTACGGATCCCGGTGGCGGCCTCCTCGATCGTGATGTCGAGATTGACCTTCATGTCCGGCGACTGCGCGCCGCGGGATCCGAAGTCCGCCTCTCCGCGGCTGAACGTCGAGCCGAACAGATCACTGAAAATATCGCCCGCACCACCGAAACCGGCACCTGCGCCCGGCCCTCCGGTCGAACGGAACTCGAATCGGGCTCCGCCCGGTCCCTGGCCGGTCCTGCGCGCACCGCCGAACGGGTCGGCGCCGGCACTCTCGTAGCCGGCGAAACGCGGCTTGCCCTCGGCGTCGATCTCGCCGCGGTCGAACTCGCCCCGGTGCTTCTCGTCACCGAGGATCTCGTAGGCCTGGTTGAGGGCGGCGAAACGGTCCTTCGCCTTTGGATCGTCCGGATTCTGGTCCGGATGATGCTGCTTGGCGAGCTTGCGGAACGCGGCCTTGATCTCCTTGGGCGAAGCGGTCTTGGCAACGCCCAGAACGTCGTAGGGATTGCGCATGTCGAGCCAATTCCAGAATGGACAGAGTTGTCCCGTATATGAGCGAGTCTAGGAAGAAATTCCAGACCGCCCGCGTCAGCTTTGCGAGAATGCGCGCATATACCACGCGCCGTCGCGACCGAGGCAGGCCTCGCCCGCATAAATCGACACGCCGTCGAAGCTTTCGCGGGAGGTGCGGAACCTGCGGCAGAGCACGTCCTTCTTGCGCATCTCGACGATGTTCGAAATCGATCCCTGCGACCGGGTTTCCGCATTGGCCCAGGCGAGCGGCTTGCCGCCCAGTTCCTCGAGGTTCGCCGACGAGACGGCGTTGCGAATGGTCACCTGGTCGGAAATCGTCTGCGACGTCTTGAGCGCTTCGTAGGAAGCGTCGACCGAACTGGTGAGAATCGTCGGATCGGTCTCGACCTTGGAGAGGCTCATGCCACCGCCGCATCCGGCAAGCCCGGCACAGGCCGCGAGAGCGCAAACGGTCGCGAGCCCGCCCCTGGCCCCCTTCGTTCCCCGTTCTGCGGCTTGCGCTGCGCGCGACAATGCGCAATCTCCCCGACGAATACCTCGCAGGATGGAAGTATGGGCGCGACAGGGTTAACAGACGGTGACTTCACGCTCGCCGAGGAGCCGCTGCGCCTGTTCGGCGAGTGGCTTGCGGACGCGACGAAGAGCGAGATCAACGACCCGAACGCGCTTGCGCTCGCAACCGTCGACGCCGACGGACTGCCCGACGTGCGCATGGTGCTGCTCAAGGGTTACGATGAGCGCGGTTTCGTCTTCTACACCAATTTCGAGAGCGCCAAGGGTCGCGAAATCCTCGGCTCGATGAAGGCGGCGATGTGCTTCCACTGGAAGAGCCTGCGCCGTCAGGTGCGCGTGCGCGGACCGGTCGAGATCGTCAGCGATGCCGAGGCGGACGAATATTATGCAAGCCGACCCCGCGGCAGCCGGATCGGCGCCTGGGCGTCCAAGCAGTCGCGTCCGCTGGAAGGCCGCTTCGCGCTGGAGAAGGCGGTCGCGGAATACACTGCCCGCCATCCGATCGGCGACATTCCGCGCCCGCCGCACTGGTCGGGCTTCCGCATCCTACCGCAGCAGATCGAGTTCTGGCACGACAGGCCGTTCCGCCTGCACGATCGTGTCGTCTTCACGCTCAAGGACGGCGCCTGGGACAAGACGCGGCTATATCCGTGATCGAACTTGCGAAATGGAGTTTTCGTATATACATTTATGGAGATTTCGTTCGACCCGGCAAAGCGAGCCAAGACACTGTTTGAACGGGGTCTCGATTTCGCACGGGCGGACGAGGTTTTTCGCGGCCGAACCTACGACAGGATCGATGATCGGATAGACTACGGCGAGGAACGCGTCATCACCGCAGGTCATCTCGACGGACGCATGGTCGTGCTCGTGTGGACTGCCCGCGGCGATGCAAGGCATGTCATCTCGATGAGGAAAGCCAATGAGCGAGAGCAAGCACGGTTCGCAGCCTGGCTGGATTGATCCGGACGATGCGCCGGAATTGACGGACGCGTGGTTCCAGAGCGCGGACCAACATGCAAATGGGGCACTCGTCCGCAAGGGACGCCCACCTGCGGCCAATCCGAAAAAGGCGATCTCCTTGCGGGTCGACGCCGATGTGATCGATGCCTTTAAAGCAGGCGGCGCGGGGTGGCAGCGGCGCATGAACCAGGCGCTGCGCAAGGCGGCAGGGCTGTAGAGATCACCGACCTTTTCACTTGGTAGAGAACAGGCTTTTCCCCGTGGTCCGCAGCACGCATCGTCAATCCGTCATTCAACCGTAGAGGTCCTGTCATGGTGGACAGATAGTCCGGCCGGGTTTCCATTCCTCCGAAGGAGCCCGACCCATGATCCGATCGCTACTCGCCTCTGTCGCCCTCATCGCCGTCGCCTCGACGGCGCAGGCCGAACAGGTGTTCCCCGCCAAGCTCGCCGGCCATGCCTATCTCCCGGCGATGACGATGGTCGCGCCGCCGGCGGACGCCCCGCGCGACGCGTGGATCTCCGGCAAGTTCACCGGGCCGGCGCGCAACGAGAAGCCGATGAGCGTGATGGGCGACGTCGGCGCCAACTACGGCAAGCACCCGACCGGCATCTCGCTGCCCTTCCTCGGCCAGCCGATGCAGGGCATGTCGGGCTTTTCGATGAACCGCGCCGCCGACGGCAGCGTGTATACGCTCACCGACAACGGTTTCGGCTCGAAGGCGAACAGCCCCGACGCGATGCTGTTCTTCCACCGCATGAAGCCGGACTTCGCCACCGGCAAGGTCGAGCGGCTGGAGACGGTTTTCCTTCGCGATTCCGACCGCAAGGTGCCGTTCCGCATCGCCTATGAAGGCACCGAGAGCCGCTATCTCACCGGCGCCGATTTCGATCCCGAGAGCATCCAGTTCCTCAACGACGAGATCTGGCTCGGCGACGAGTTCGGCCCCTTCGTCATCCGCGCCTCGCTCGACGGCCGCGTGTTGTCCGTCCACCAGACGATGCTCGACGGCCAGGCGCTGAAGGGCCCCGACACGCCCGGCGTCGTCGTCCCGGCCGTTCCGGGCAAGGATTTCCGCGTCCAGCGTTCCGGCGGCTACGAGGGCATGGCGCTGCAGCCCGGCACCAACCTGCTCTGGGGCATGCTGGAAAAGCCGCTGCTCGGCGAGGACGGCAAGCCGGAAGGTTCGTTCCTGCGCGTCATCACCTTCGACACCGCCAAGCGCGACTGGACCGGCACCAGCTACAAGTTCCAGCTCGCCGAGGGAGCCACCGCGATCGGCGACTTCAACTTCATCGACGACACCCGCGCGCTCGTCATCGAACGCGACAACGGCGAAGGCAATGCCAGCCTCGAATGCAGGAGCGACGACAAGTCGGCCTGCTATCCGCTGCCGGCCAAGGTCAAGAACATCGTGCTGGTCGACACGGCCAAGATCAGCGACGACGGTTTCATCACCCGCATCGGCACGATCAACCTGATGGACATCCAGGATCCGGACAACAAGGCCATCGCTGCAATCGTCGGGCCGAATGCGGCCGCGGGCAAGCTCACCTTCCCCTTCTTCACGATCGAGGACGTGATGCGCGTCGACGACACGCACATCATGGTGGCCAACGACAACAACCTGCCCTTCTCGGGCGGACGCGAGATCGGCAAGGCCGCCAACAACGAGTTCATCCTGCTCGACGTGGCGGATTTCCTCGCGGCGAAAGGCGAATAGGACACAAGGCGAACGCGGACGGCCTCGCGCCGCCCGCTATCCGTTCGGCGACATCCCGCGCCCGTCTACTGGTCAGGCTTGCGTATCCTGCCGACACAGATCGAGGTCTGGCACGACAGGCCGTTCCGACTGCGCGACCGGGTGGTCTTAACGCTCAAGGGCGGCGGCTGGGAAAAGGCGCGGATCTACCCGTGAGCGGGGCGCAAGCGGAGCGACCGCTTTAGAGAGTCTGCCTACGACCCCATATCGGTCGTTCGTATGGCGCCCGCCCTTGCTCGGAAGCGGCCACATGCTCCTTGAGACAGAATACTCTGATTCTGTTTCAGAACTCACCTTCTAGAAGTCCGCGCTGAACGAACCGTCAAGGGCAGCTTCGAGCCCAAATTGGACATTGGTTGGTGTTTCGAAATCAAATCGGTCGCGGTGCTCCGTGGCGATGTTTGGATAGGTAATTGGTGTTGGATTGTTTCGTAGAATTCCTTACCCTGAGGCAAGGTTTGATAAATCGTAGAAAGAAACCAGAAATTCCCTCAGAGATGTCAGATTTCAGCTAATGACAACAGAAAAACCAACATCGAAGGAAATCCGCGACCGGATTTGCGACGAAATTTACCGTGAGATTGCAGGTTTTGGCTTTTCTGAGCCGAAGGCAGGAAAGCTGTATTACCTGAAATCAACTGAGAAGAATTGGAATATATATCTCGAAATCCACGTTGCGCAAAGGTGGGGCGAATATAACGTCATGCCGATGTTCAGTGTGAATTGGAGCAGGATTCGAGAAATCAAAAAGCGGATGGAACCCGAACGAAATCATGATCAATTGGTTGTTTGCGAAACTTTTCTCAATCTGATGAATGCTCATATAAGATCAAGAGATCGAGATGCCTGGGAAAAGCGTGAAAGATGGGACGATTTGTATGTACCAGCGACCGGAGATATTGAGCCTGCTGCGGTCAAGATCTTGGATGTATTTTCCAGATATGGTATTCCTTGGTTGAGACAATTATCAAATAAGGAAAACGCACGACAATACGTCTTGAAGCATGGCGTACTGACCTCGTGGGGTTGGCTGACGACATTTGCTTTGATTATGGAAACAAGAGGGACTGAAGAAGCCTGTCGTTGGTTGAAGAACCTCGAAAAGCTGCCATCTATATATGCGCAAAAACAGGTTGAGTTTCTGAATGCAGAGTATTGCGACGGCACTTGTGGCGTTAGCTAGCCATCCTTAGTCGCCCTTAGGCGACGTCGCATATTCGTTTCGTCAAACGAGCACGGATTGGTCGCTTCGTCCGGTTTGCCGACGCTCCAAACGGCTGAAACGGAAGCGATAATTCTGTTTCAGCGCATGCCAAAGGAATGGCCGCGATCGCGCGCTGCTCCACGAAACCCGCTAGTCCGCTTCCCACCCCATTGCAGACGTGGGGATTTGGAGCACAATCCGGGCATCTTGTTCCAATCCCCCCCTCCCGCAGTCTCTACCCCTTTTTCCTCGCCATAAACGCCATCAGCGCCTGCTTCGTCTCGTCGGACTTCAGCCGCGCGGTGAACAGCCGCCCTTCCTCCTTGATCCGTTCGACCAGCGCGTCGCGATCGCCGCGCATCAGGTCGCGCGAGATGCGCAGCGCTTCCGGCGGCTTGTCGGCGATGGTTGCTGCCGCGGCCATCGCGCGGCTCTCCAGTTCTTCCTCCGCCACGACCTCATAGATCAGGCCAGCCGCCTTGGCCCGCTCGGCCGAGAAAGGCTCGCCGAGCGCCAAGAGCGCGAAGGACTGCTGCGTGCCCAGAAGCGCCGGCGCGATCAGCGTCGAGCCGGCTTCGGGCACGATGCCAAGATCGACGAAGGGCGTGTGGAACATGGTGCGCGGCGTGGCGAAGGTCATGTCGCAGTGGAAATGGATGGTGGTGCCGATACCGACCGCGATGCCGTCGGCGGCCGAGACGATCGGCTTCGCCGAGCGGGCGAGCGCGACGAGGAAATCGAAAACCTCCGTGCCGCCCTCGCCGCCCATGGCGATGACCATGAAATCGGCCATGTCGTTCCCGGCCGAGAAGGCGCCCGGCACGCCGAGGATGACGTGGCAGCGGACGGCCGGATCGGCATCGCCCTCGGTCAGCGCCTTCGCCATCGCGCCGTACATGGCGGGCGTGATGGCGTTCTTCTTGTCCGGACGGTTCATCCGGATGGTCTGGACCGCGCCGTGGCGCTCGACAACGATATGTTCGCTCATGATCCCCTCAACTCGCCAGCGCGGCCGCGGCCGCTTCCAGGCTCTCCGCCCCGTTTTCGACCCGGTCGCGCAGCGCGGCGCATTCCGAGATCAGGTTTTCCGCAAAGAAGCGCGCCAGCGACACGCGGGCGACATCGCGGCCTGCGACCGCGCCGCGCGCCAGATAGGCGCCGCCGGAGGCGAGGCCGAACAGCCTGAGATAGGGCGTCGCGCCGGACAGCGCTTCCGCCATCTTGCCGTCGGCCAAGGCTTTCTGGAGGAAGCGGGTCGCGCCTTCGTGGTCGGCGAGCGCTGCGTCCAGCCGGTCGGCCGCGCGGCCGAGGCCCGGCAGGTTGGAATTGCGCAACGCCTCGGCATCGGCCTTGAGCTCGGCGATGTAGGCGTGGACATGCTCGCCGCCTGACTGCGGCAGCTTGCGGGTGACGAGGTCGATCGCCTGGATGCCGTTGGTGCCCTCGTAGATCGGGGCGATGCGCGCATCGCGGTAGAGAACGGCCGCACCCGTCTCCTCGATGAAGCCCATGCCGCCATGGATCTGCACGCCGATGGAGGCGGCCTCGACACCGATGTCGGTCGAGAACGCCTTGGCGATCGGGGTCAACAGGTTGGCGCGCTCCTGCCAGAAGGTCGCGTCGGCGCCCTCCGACGAATGCGCCATGTCGAGCGCGTGCGCGCAGGAATAGGCGATGGCGCGGGCGGCCTGGGTCAGCGCCTTCATCGTCAAGAGGTTGCGCTTGACGTCCGGATGGGCGGCGATCGGGCTCATGCCCTCGCCGGTGTAGCCCGGCGCCCGGCCCTGCCGGCGCTCGTTGGCATAGGCCAGCGCCTTCTGGTAGGCGGCCTCGGCGACCGCCACGCCCTCAATGCCGACCGCGAGGCGGGCGTTGTTCATCATCGTGAACATGCAGGCGAGCCCGCGGTTCTCCTCGCCGACCAGCCACCCGATCGCACCAGGTTCGCCCTCGGCGCGGCCGTCGCCATAGATCATGGTGCAGGTGGGCGAGGCGTGGATGCCGAGCTTGTGCTCGATCGAATGGCAGAATGCGTCGTTGCGGCGTCCCGGCTTGCCGCTGGCGTCGGGAATGAACTTCGGCACGAGGAAGAGCGAGATGCCCCGCGTGCCGGCAGGCGCATCGGGCAGGCGCGCAAGCACCAGATGGATGATGTTGTCGGTGAAATCGTGCTCGCCATAGGTGATGAAGATCTTCTGGCCGAAGATGCGGTAGGTGCCGTCGCCCACCGGCACGGCGCGGGCACGCAACGCGTTGAGGTCTGACCCCGCCTGCGGCTCGGTCAGGTTCATCGTCCCCATCCACTCCCCGGAGACGAGCTTTTCTAGATAGATCGCCTTCAGTTCATCGGAACCGTGCTTGTCGAGCGCCTCGACCGCACCCTGCGTCAGCGTCGGGCCGAGGCCGAAGGCGACGGAGCCGGAGTTCCACATCTCCATCGTGGCGGTCCCAAGCATCATCGGCAGGCCCTGGCCGCCAAAGTTGACTGGTCCTGAGAGCGCATTCCAGCCGCCTTCGATCCAGCGATGGTAGAGGTCGCGCCAGCCGTCCGGCATCGTCACCTCGCCATCCTTGAAGCGCGCGCCCTGGCGGTCGCCAGCGAGCCCGAGCGGGGCGATTTCGTCCGATGCGAAGCGGCCCGCTTCCTGCAGCACGGCGTCGACAAGGTCGGAGGAGAGGTCGCCGAAGCGGCCTTCCTCGATCCCCTTGTCGAGCCCCACCACATGTTTGAGGGTGAACGCGATCTCCTCGACGGGCGCGCGATACATCTGGACCTCCCGGAATGCTGCTTGACGGTTGCATTCGCCTATTGCGTTCCGACGAGAACGTCAAACCGTACCGAATGGACTCTGCGGTCCCATTGGAGCAGAATTCTACTTTGATCTCGCAGAGGAGCGACGACGGTGCCGTTCGCGGCGCGAATTGCTCGCACATTCCTGGCGCTGCTGTGCATCTGCTGGTGCCAGTTCGGCGCCGGTTCGGTGTCGGCCCGGGATTTCGCGACGAGCCGCGCAATCGTCGTCGGCATCGACAGATACGGCGGCGGAGGGTTCCCCGACTTGTCCTTTGCGGTGGCGGATGCGCGCCGCGTCGCCGATTTCCTGCGCGGACAGGGTTATGACGTACGGCTTCTCCTCGACCAGAATGCGAGCCGCGAGCAGATCCTGAACGAACTCCACACCGCCGCGCGCGACCTGACCGACAAGGACCGGCTGCTCGTCTTCTTCGGCGGCCACGGTTCGACGGAAAAGATCGGCGACCAGGAACTCGGTTACCTCGTGCCGAGCGGGGCGACGGGCGTCGGCGGGATGATCGGCATGGAGGAACTCCGCTCTATCTCGCAGACCATGACCGGGGTGAGACACCAGCTCTTCGTGCTCAACGCCTGTTACGGCGGATCCATCGGCATCCTGCGCGGCGTGCGCGCTTTCGAAAATAATAGACCGGATTACATCGAGCAGATCACGACGCGCCAGGCGCGGCAGTTCATTGCGGCAGGCGGTCCCGACCAGCAGGTGCTCGACGGCGGACCCAACGGACTGTCCTGGTTCGCGCACTACTTCCTCGAAGCGACGGAAACCGGCCAGGCGGATCTGGACGGTGACAACACCATCACCTTCCCTGAGCTCTCGGCCTATCTCCTGCCCAGGGCCAGCAACAACGTGCAGACGCCGACGTTCGGCGCGCTTCCCGGCCATGCGCTGGGCGAGTTCGTCTTCGCACGAAGCGGCGCGGCTGCTCCGCCCGTTGTCGCGCAGGCCGAAGTCGAAGCGTCGCACGCCACGACGCGAGCCGCTGCGCTGCCGGAGGTGGCGCGCGACTTCACGCCGATGCAGCAACCGATCCATGACCTTTTCAACGCCTGGACGATGCTGGATATCGACGCCTATCTCGATCAGTGGTCGCCGAATGCACGCCAGTTTGTCGGCAAGAAGGTGCGGCGTTTTCGGGAAATCGAGGCGGCACGGCGAAAGCTGTTCAAGCGGCTCGATGCAGTGGAGGTCGTGCGTTACCAATTGTGGTTCCGCGGTTACGAGGACGGCGTCGCGTCCTTCGACGCATCCTATTCGATGAAGTTCCATTTCAGCGACGGTCGGGTTCTGGCCGAGCAGGAGCGCGAAACCTACCGGGTCGTCCAGGACGACGGCCGCTGGGTGATCATCGAGAACCGTGACTATCTGCGCTGATTGTCCTAGGCTGCTTCGCACCGTCCACCGCGGGCGCGCTTAAGTAGCGAGACCTGATCCGACCATGCTTGCACGCCCCGAAAAATTCGCCTGCATCGAATGCGGCCTGCCGTTCGGGACTGAGGAATTCGCCTACCACGAAGGCGAAATCAGCCACGGTCCGGCCTACTACACCGATCGTGGCGTGTTGTGTTCGGCGAAATGCTCGCTTGCGCATTACGAGAAGCGGCGGACGGAGGGGACGCTTCCGACAGCCCCGGCGCGCAATCCGATGACCGGCTATTTCGGCTGACGGATCGTCAGAAGCACCGGATTTTCAGCATCCTGTTTGCATTTTCTTAACCAAGTGCTTGCCATCTCCGGAGCTTCGCATCCGTCCGGAGTCCCGCCTTGAAAACCCTGCCGATCCTACTCGCCGGTGGCGTCATCGCCGCCGCGGCGCTTGCGCCGTTGGCGGAGCGCGGGGACGGATCGCCGGACTTCGCCAAGCGCTTCGTCGACTGCGCCGACCGGATGGGTCCGGCGGCCTGCGAGGTCCATCTCGACGAATGGGAAGAACGGCCGAACTCGCGGCAGGAGATCATCGAGCGATTCGCGAAAGACCAGGCCTTCGCGCTGCACCTGATCGCGCTGTCGGACGCCAAGATCATGACCGGCTCGATCAGGCGCGGTGCGAAGTAGAGGCTATCCCCGCTCCCGCGCAATCGCCCGCCAGCCGATGTCACGGCGGCAGAAGCCGCCCGGCCAGTCGATGGCATCCACGGCCGCATAGGCCTTCGCTGCCGCCTCGGCGACAGTCCGGCCGGTCGCGGTGACGTTGAGCACCCGGCCGCCATTCGCCACCAACCGCCCACCATCGAGAGCGGTGCCGGCGTGGAAGATGCGGGCACCATCCTTCGCGGCAGCATCCAGCCCCCTGATCTCGGTGCCCTTGCGCGGACTGGCCGGATAGCCCTCGGCGGCGAAGACGACGGTCAGCGCCGCCTCGTCGCGCCAGCGCGCCGACGTATGTGCCAATTGCCCGTCGGCGGCGGCGGAGAGCAGCACGAGCAGGTCGTCCCTAAGGCGCATCATCAGCACCTGCGTCTCGGGGTCGCCGAAGCGGACATTGTATTCGATCAGCTTGGGTCCATCGGCGGTCAGCATCAGGCCGGCGAAGAGCACGCCGGAGAAGGGCCGTCCCATCGCCGCCATGCCGCGAAGGGTCGGCTCGATTATCTCGGCCATCACCTTCGCTTCGATCTCCGCCGTCATCGCCGGTGCGGGCGAATAGGCGCCCATGCCGCCGGTATTCGGCCCGGTATCGCCCTCGCCGACGCGCTTGTGGTCCTGCGCGGAACCGAAGGGCAGCGCCGTCCTGCCGTCGCAGAGATAGAAGGCGCTGACTTCCTCGCCGGTCAGGAACTCCTCGACGACGACCTCCTCGCCGGCCACGCCGAAGCTGCCGGAAAAGCAGTCGTCGATCGCGGCCAGCGCTTCCTCGACTGTCATCGCGACGGTGACACCCTTGCCGGCCGCGAGCCCGTCGGCCTTGACCACGATGGGCGCGCCGACGCCACGCACATAGGCGCTGGCGTCCGCCGCGTTGTCGAACCGGCCGAAGGCAGCTGTCGGAATGCCATATTCGGCGCAGAGATCCTTGGTGAAGCCCTTCGAGCCTTCGAGCTCGGCGGCCGCGGCGGACGGGCCGAAGACCTTGATGCCGGCCTCCCGCAGATGATCGGCGATACCTGCGACCAGCGGCGCCTCGGGGCCGACGACGACGAGATCGATCGTCTTCTCCGCGCAATAGTCGGCCACCGCAGTGTGGTCGGTCACGTCGAGCGGTACGCAGGTCGCGACCTCGGCGATGCCCGGATTGCCGGGCGCGGCGTAGAATGCCTTCAGCAGCGGCGACTGCGAGAGCTTCCAGGCCAGCGCATGTTCGCGCCCGCCAGAGCCGATAAGAAGAACGTTCATCAAGACATCATCCGAAGAAGAGGAATCCCGCGATCAGGAAGGTGGGGATCAGCACCGCGCCCGACCACAGCATGTAGCCGAAGAAGCTCGGCATGTTGACGCCCTGCTCGCGCGCGATCGCATAGACCATGAAGTTGGGCGCGTTGCCGATATAGGTGTTGGCGCCCATGAAGACCGCGCCGGCCGAGATCGCCGTCAAGGTCAGGCCGAGGCTGGTCATCAGCGTCTGCGGATCGCCGCCCGCGAGTTCGAAGAAGACGAGATAGGTCGGCGCGTTGTCGAGGAAGGACGAGAGGAAGCCTGTCATCCAGAAATAGGCGAGCTCGTTCGGCGTGCCGTCCGCGCTGGTGACGAGCGAGACGAGCGGCGCGAGCGCGCCGTCCATGCCTGCCTTCAGGATCGCGATCACCGGAATAATGCAGATGAAGATGCCGGCGAAGAGCTTGGCGACCTCCTTGATCGGCCCCCAGGAGAAGCCGTTGGCGATGCGGTACTGCCGTTTCGTCGTCACCATAGAGACGATGGCGAGCGCGAGGATGAGGACGTCCCGCACCAGGTTCTGCAGTTCCACCGGCACGTTGAGCAGCGTGAAGGCGACGCCTGGCTTCCAGGATGCGGAGAGCAGGATCGCGCCGATCACGCCGCCCAACAGGACGAAATTGAAGACGCCGAAGATCCGCACCGGCGTATCGGGCGTCGGGTCCTTGATCTTCGGCAAGCCCTCCTCGCGAACGTGAAGCCAGAGGTCAATCGCGACGAAGACGGCCAGCACCAGCCCGCCGACGAACAGCGTCTCCCAGATCAGGTGTTGCGTCGTCCAGAAGAAATCGACGCCGCGCAGGAAGCCGACGAAGAGCGGCGGGTCACCGAGCGGTGTGAGCGAGCCGCCGATGTTCGAGACCAGGAAGATGAAGAAGATGACGACATGGACGTTGAACGGCCGGTTGTCATTGGCGCGGATCAGCGGCCTGATCATGATCATCGACGCGCCCGTGGTACCGACGATCGAAGCCAGCACCATGCCGATGGCGAGCAGGATCGCGTTCATCGCGGGCGTGCCGTGGATGTTGCCGCTGATCCAGATCCCGCCGGCGATGGTGAACAGGGCAAACAGCAGGATGATGAAGGAGATGTATTCGAGCAGCATCGTGTGCGCGACGGCTTCGGCGGCGGCCATCGGGCCGAAGGCCAACGCCATCGGCACGATGACAAGCGCCGCCCACAGCGCGCTGAGCTTGCCGTAGTGATGCTCCCAGAAATGCGCATAGAGCAGCGGGCCGGTGGCGATCGAGAGAAGGATGCCGGCGAAGGGCAGCGCCCAGAGCAGCGACATCTCGCCCCCGGGCAGCCCGTGCGCTTCGGCCGCCACTGCTGGCAACGCTACCAGAGCAAGCAAGAAGGCGGCAAGAAATGTCCGTCCCGGCATCAATCCGTCCCCGAGTGAGCAATCCCTCCCTAGCGGCGCGGTCCCGGATTCGCAAACGCTTTGAGTTCGGGGGCTGCGGCGCTCCGCATGCTTGACGGCCAAGCGCGGCCCTGCCACTCACCGGGCATGGAAACCGTGCAGACAAAAGGCATCCAGGGCCGCGTCGCCGACGCGCCGTCCGGGCATTGGGTCTACAAGCTTTTGCCACGCGCCGTATGGCCCTATGCGCAGCTGGCCCGATGGGACCGGCCGATCGGCTGGCAACTGTTGCTGTGGCCGTGCATGTGGTCGGCCGCCCTTGCGGCCAGCGCCTATGCGACCGCTACCGAGCCGTTGTCGACGCTGCTGCCTTCGCCGTCGCACCTGATCCTCTTCCTCCTCGGTGCGATCGCGATGCGGGGGGCTGGCTGCACCTACAACGACATCGTCGACGAAGACATCGACGGCCAGGTGGAGCGGACGCGCTCGCGTCCCTTGCCGTCGGGCCAGGTGACGCGCCGCCAGGCCTGGATCTTCGTCATCGCCCAGGCGCTTCTCGGCCTGGTCGTGCTCGTCCAGTTCAACTCCTTCGCGATCCTGCTCGGCATCGCCTCGCTGGCCGTCGTGGCGGTTTATCCGTTCGCGAAACGGGTCACTTCCTGGCCGCAGTTCGTCCTCGGACTCGCGTTTTCCTGGGGCGCGCTGATGGGGTGGGCGGCCGAGTTCGGCGAAATCGATCCGCCGGCGCTCCTGCTCTATGCCGGTTCCATCCTGTGGGTGATCGGCTACGACACGCTCTATGCGCACCAGGACAAGGAAGACGACGCGATCGTCGGCGTGCGCTCGACGGCACGGTTGTTCGGCGACAAGACGGTCTACTGGCTTGTGGGCCTCTACAGCGTGGCGCTGATCCTGTTCGCCTGGGCCTTCGCGCTGGCGGAAGTGCCGATGCCGGCGCTGGCCGGCCTACTGGCGGCCGGCGCGCATATGGCGCGGCAGGTGAAGTCGCTGGACATCAACGACCCCGACCAATGCCTGCGCCTGTTCAGATCGAACAATACCGTGGGCTGGCTGATCTTCCTCGGCCTTCTCGGCGGCGCCGTCTGGCCCACCATCCGGCCGTGGTTCTGAGACGTCTCACTCCGGCGCGATGATCTCTTCGCCGGCGACGACGAGCCGCAGGCCAAGGTCACCCTGCTTGCGGCGGGCAAGGAAGCGAGGCCGGCGGGGCGCCGAGGTGGCACGCTTGCGGCGCAGGCGGGGTTCGCCCTTACGCACCGCGCCGAGCGATTCCTCGAGATTGCGGGCTACGCCGTCCGCCTCGAACAGCAGCATCGGCAAGCGATATGCCTCGGACCAGGCGCGCCAGTCGGCGGCGACATCCTCGAGGTCGTGCGCCACCAGAAGCGGCACCGACAGCGCCGGATCGTTGTGCATCAGTTCGAGCGTCACCGTGACATTTCCCTCGCCATCCTCGATGGCGCGCGCGGCGATGCCGCGGAAGGACTGCGCCGGCATGACCAGCGTCACCGGCAGGCCGCTCATTTCAAGAACCCGGCGCACGACGACGCCGCGGTGGTCGATGGAGAAGGTCACGTCACCCTGGTCGTCGCGGGTCGCGTAGCTGACGACCTGCGGCAGCCGGAACGGGTCCAGCCGCAATTCCTGGCCGGCCCAGACCGGCTTCAGATGAATATTCTTCATCGCCAATTCCCTGTTTGCTCCCGAGAGCCCGTTTCCGGTTCTCGACGGCGGGTTTTCCCCGCTCGTTATGCGCAGAGACTAGGCGCGGCCCCTTACCGGCGGCCTTAGAAGTTCGGTTAAATTTGTTCTGAATCCCGCGAATGGTTATCGCTTTGCGACCACCGACAAGAATTTGGTCACACGTCCGGCCGGTCAGATCACCTTGCCCGGGTTCATGATTCCGGCAGGGTCGAAGGCGCGCTTGACGCGGCGCATCAGATCGATCGCGATCGGCGGCGCGGTGGCGATCAGTTCATCGCGCTTCATGCTGCCGATGCCATGCTCGGCCGAAATGGAGCCGTTCAAGGCACGCACGACATCGTGCACGGCTCGGTTCATCGCGGGATAGAGCAGGAGGAAGGTCGCGGGGTCGGCTCCCTCCGGCTGCGAGACGTTGTAATGCAGGTTGCCGTCGCCCATGTGGCCGAAGCAGACGACGCGCGCGGCGGGCTCGACCGAGGCCACCGCCTCGCCCGCCTCGCGGATGAAGCGGGGAATCGAGGCGACGGGAATCGAGATATCGTGCTTGATCGACCCGCCCTCCGGCTTCTGGGCATCCGACATGCTCTCGCGCAGGTGCCAGAAGGTGTCCGCCTGGGCCAGGCTCGCCGCCATCGCCGCATCCGCCAGCGTTCCGGCTTCGTAGGCCTCGGACAGGATGTCCTGCATGAGGCTCTGCGCATCTTCCGCCGAGCGGCCGGACGAAATCTCGAGAAGCACGTTCCACGGCGCGGCCGGCGCCAGGGGAGCGACGGAGCCGGGAATGTGCCGCAGGACGAAGGCCAGCGTGCGCTCCGATATCAGTTCGAACGCCGTTAACGAAGGCCCCGCCTTGGCGGAAGCCAGGCCGTAGAGAGCGAGCGCCTGCTCCGGCGCCTCGACCGCGGTCCACGCCACCTCCCTGCCCTTCGGCTTCGGATAGAGCTTCAGCACGGCGGCGGTGATGACGCCGAGCGTGCCCTCCGCACCGACGAACAGATCCTTCAGGTCGTAGCCGGTATTGTCCTTCTTCAGCTTGCGCAGATCGTCGAGCACCTCGCCGGTGGGCAGGACCACTTCGAGGCCCAGGCAGAGGTCCCGCGCAACGCCGTAGGCGAGCGCGCCCACCCCGCCGGCGTTGGACGAGAGGTTGCCGCCGATCTGGCATGATCCCTGGGAGGCAAGCGACAGCGGGAACAGGCGGTCGACGCCATCGGCCGCCTCGCGCAGCGCATGCAGGATGACGCCCGCCTCGGCGGTCACCGTGTTCGATTGCAGGTCGATCTCGCGGATACGGTTGAGACGGGACAGCGAAAGCACGATCTCGCGGCCCGATCCGTCCGGCATCTGGCCGCCGACCAGGCCGGTATTGCCGCCCTGAGGCACGACAGGCGTCCCGGTTTCCGACGCGAGTTTGAGAATGGCGCTGACCTCGGCGACGCTGCCCGGCCGCAGCACCAGGCTCGTCCTGCCGCCAAACCGGCCACGCGGTTCGGTGACATAAGCGGCGATGTCGATCTCGGTGCGAAGCGCGTGCGCCGGCCCGACGATCGCCGCAAAGCGGTCGAGATGGGATTCGGCGGCGGCGGCATCGGTTGGGGAGGTCATGGGCAGAAGCTAGTTCTCGGCAAGCGGCTTGTCACGCGGTGCCGCCGCCCGTGCCAGCCGGTCATTGATTGCCTCGCCCAGGCCGTGGCGCGGCACAGGCTCGACGGCAATGGCGCGGACGTTGGTGCGGTCGAGCGCCTGCAGGTGCGAAAACAGGTTGGCGGCTGCCTCTCGCAGGTCACCTGTCTCGGACAGGTTCAGCATCGCGACGGCGCGGTCGGCATGCGCAGCACGGATCGGACCGAAGGCCAACAGCGCCTCGCCGGCGCGCACCTCCTCGACATCGAGCCTGACGGACGCGGCCGGCGCGTAATGCGAGGCGAGCATGCCGGGCGCCTGGATGGCACCTCCGGACGAGCGCGCGACGGTCATGCCCAGAAAGGCCTCGATCTCCTCGACCGTGACGCCGCCGGGGCGCAGCAGCACCGGGCAGCCATCTTCGACCTTGAGGATGGTGGATTCGAGCCCCACCGGGGTCGCCCCTCCGTCGACGATCAGGCCAATGCGCCGGCCGAGATCCGCCTCGACGGCCTCGGCCGTCGTGCAACTGACCTTGCCCGAGGAATTGGCGCTGGGCGCGGCGAGCGGCCTCCCGAGCCGGGCAATGAGGCCGCTGGCAAAGCCCCGCGGCATGCGGATGGCGACTGTGTCGAGCCCGGCGGTGACGAGCGGATGGACCGGGCTGCCGGACGCCAGCGGCAGCACCAGCGTCAGGGGACCGGGCCAGAACCGCTCGGCCAGCCGGCGCGACGGTGGATCGAAACGGCCGATCCGTTCGGCCATTGCGAACCCGTCGACATGGGCGATAAGCGGATTGAAGCGCGGCCGGCCTTTGGCCTCGAAGATGCGGGCGACCGCCTCGCCATTGGTGGCGTCGGCGGCGAGGCCATAGACGGTCTCGGTCGGGATCGCGACGAGTTCGCCCGCTTCGAGCGCCGTGGCGGCGCGATCGAGCGCCGCCTGTGCCGGGATCGTCGTCGCCACGTGCCTGATCAGTCCTCGTTCGATCGCGCAGAAACATGCCGGCGCGCGATGCGTCAATCGTTAAAGTATTGGGCAATTCCTCAACGTCACATCAAATTAACCCGCGTAGCCTAGCTTCGCGTAGCTGCCTTCCCGGAAGCCGGTTCGTTGATGCGTTTGTACTGCGTTGCCATTTTCGCCGGGGCGATTGCCTCGACCGGCGCGTCCGCATCGTCCTTCGTGACGCTGCCGGCGCGGGAAGAGGCCGTGTCGCCGTCCTTCGTCTATCTCGGCGGCGCCGAACCCAAGATCGCTGAAGCGCCGGGCACGGCACAGCCGGTGCTGGCCGCGTTGCACTATCCTGCCCCGCTGTCCGGAACACTGAACGGCGCCGAGGCAAAAAGTGCTCCGCCCGCGCCGCAGATCGCGCTGCACTATCCGCCGCCCGTTCCCGCCGAATTGAAGGCGTCGAGTAAGCAGACCAAAGTCAGCGCTTCGGTCATCGCCATGGGCGAGACGGAGGTGGAGTATTTCAAGGTCGCGGCCATCGAGCCGAAGAAGCCGCAGAAGCGCGCGCCGAATTTCTCGCCGATGGTGATCCGCGGCGGCATCTCCGGCGACGTCTTCGCGAGCGGCGTGCCGTCGGCTCCGCCGCCGAGCGCGCCCGAGCAGGCTTCGGCGCGCCCGGAGAACCCGAAGCCGGACCCGGAGCCGCAAAGGTCGCCCGACGCACCAGAGCCTGAAATCGCGCCGCCCCCGCCGCCGCCCAAGGGCATGGCCCCCCTCAGGGACATCCAGTAGGCCCCGGGCGGGAGGCTTACCCAGCGATCTTCGAGAAGTCGGCGACCTGGCCGGTGGCAGCGCGGATGCGGGCGAGCAGCGCCAGACGGTTTGCCCGCACGGCGTGATCCTCATCATTCACGAGAACGTCTTCGAAGAATGAATCAACCGGTTCACGCAGTGCGCTAAGCGCCAGCATGGCGGCGGAAAAGTCTTGGCGTTCAATCGCTTCCGCCGCGGCTTTCTCGGCGTGATTCACCGCGTCGAACAGAACCGTCTCCGACGGATGGCGGAACAGCGCAAGGTTGACCTCGTCGGCGACGGCCGTTCCCTTCTTCTCCTCGGCGGCCAAAATGTTCGCCGCGCGTTTGGTGCCGGCGAGCAGGTTTTTGCCTTCTTCGGTGGAAAGAAGCGCGCCGAGCGCTTCCACGCGGCGGACGATGGCGAGGAGGTCGTCGTTGTATGAAAGCCTAGAAAGCTGCTGGAGATCTAAACTCTCTAACGCGTAGCCCTCAAACAACTCCTCATACCCCGTCATATCCTTCCCGGCCTTAGCCAGTTCTTTAAAAGCGGCCGAGGTGCGCTCCTTTGCTAACAGCTTGGCTAAAAAAGGGCCGGCAGCATTTGCGGCCAGCACCGCGTCGATTAGATCATGCCGCGCACCCTTGTCGCGGAGGTAGACCTTCAGGCGGTCGTGGAAGAAGGTGAGGAGGTCGGTCCGGAGGTTCCGGATCCGATCTTCCGTCCAAGACACTTGGGTCCAATACCCGCGCCGTTCACCTTCGTTCCCATCGCGGGAGTTAAACGTTCTATCAGTCGCCGGATCTTCTGGATTGTGTGCCCAGTAGCCTTGCCGGCTTAGTCTGCCGAATGCTGATGTCAGAGCAGATCCAAGCCCCAGCCGCACTCCATTCTCCACCAGTATCCGCACCACCCCGAGCGCCGCCCGCCGCAGCGCATAGGGATCCTTACTCCCCGTTGGCTTCTCGTCGATCGCCCAGAAGCCAACCAGCGTATCCAGCTTGTCGGCGAGCGCCACCGCGATCGACACCGGATCGGTGGGAATGGTGTCCGAAGGCCCCTGCGGCTTGTAGTGTTCCTCCAGAGCGGCAGCGACCGAGGCATCCTCGCCCTGCAGAAGGGCGTATTTCCGCCCCATCGCGCCCTGGAGTTCAGGGAACTCGCCGACGACTTCGGTCTGCAGGTCGGCCTTGGCCAGCACCGCCGCGCGGCGGGCGCGCTGCCTCAATGCCTGCTGTTCCGCGGCAAGGTCGTCAGACGACAAGTGTCTTCCGTCAAAGAAGTTCGGCTGCTTCGAAAGCTGGTCCGCAATCTCCTCCGCAAGCCGCGCGATGCGCTCCACCCGCTCGCCTTGCGTCCCGAGCTTGGCGTGGAAGGTGACGCCCAAATGGTCGAGCCGGGCCATGCGCTGGTCGAGCGGCTTCTTCAAGTCCAGCCCGAACTTCTCGGCACTGTCCTTCAACAGGTCGAGGTCCGGCAGGTTGGCCTGGTCCGTACTCCAGAAATAGAGCGCGTCCGACAGGCGCGCGCGTACCACCTTGCCGTTGCCGCGCGCGATGTCGGCGCCGCCGTCGGAGGCCTCGATGTTGGCAGTGAGCAGGAAGCGGTTGGAGAGCACGTCGGCGCTGCCGGCCGGCCGCGTGACAAAACACTTCTGGTTGGCGCGAATGGTCAGCCGGATCACCTCGGCGGGGATCTGCAGGTAATCCTCCTCGAACTGGCCCATCAGCACGACCGGCCATTCGACGAGGCCAGACACCTCTTCCAGCAGTCCCTCGTCCTCGACCAGTTCGAGCCCGGCGGCGAAAGCGAGGTTCTGTGCATCGGCGCGGATGATCTGCTTGCGGCGCTCGGCATCGAGCACAACCTTGGCCGCTTCCAGCTTCGCCACATAGTCCTCGAACCGGCGGACTGTGATCGCGCCCGGCGCATGGAAACGGTGGCCGTAGGTGACGTTGCCCGAGACGATGCCGTCGACCTCGAACGGCACCACCACCGGCTCTTCGGTCTCCGGGCCGAAGGTGCAGACGATCGACTGCAACGGCCGCACCCAGCGCAGCGCGCCGGGCTTCGCCGAGGCCTTGCCCCAGCGCATCGACTTCGACCACGGGAAGGCGCGGATGGTCGCCGGCACCAGCTCGGCGATGACCTCTTCGGCCGCGCGGCCGGGCTTCGAGATGTGCGCGACGTAGAAGTCGCCCTTCTTCGGATCGGAATGGACATGCGCTTCCGACACATCCGAGAGCCCCGCCTTGCGCAGGAAGCCCTGGACCGCCTGTTCCGGCGCCTTGGTCGAAGGTCCCTTGATCTCCTCGCGCACGTCCTTGGAGCGCGCGGTAACGCCGCGGATGTCGAGCGTCAGACGGCGGGGCGTCCAGTATTCGCGGGCGGCCTCATAGGTGAGACCCGCCTCGACCAGACCGTCCGTGATCATCTTCTTCAGGTCGCCCGCGGCCTTGCGCTGCATGCGGGCAGGGATTTCCTCGGAGCGGAGTTCGAGCAGAAGATCCGGCATGGGTCAGGCCTTGTACGAGACCCCGAGCGCGGCCAGCGTGTCCCAGTAGGCCGGGAACGTTTTTGCCACGCAGTCGGGGTCGAGGATGGTGATGTCGGAAAGTTTTAGCCCCGCAAGCGCGAAGCTCATGGCGATGCGATGGTCGGCGAAGGTGTCGATGCGAGCGGGCGTCGAGCCCGACAGCGACGGATCGGAGGCGACGACCAGATCGTCGCCTTCCTCGGTCGCGAGGCCCGGCCGGATCGCGTTCAGGCCCGTCGAGAGCGCACGGATGCGGTCGCATTCCTTGACGCGCAGATTCTCGATGCCGGTGAAGCGCACCGGCGCCTCGTTGAAGGCGGCGAGCACGGCGAGCGTCGGCACCGCGTCCTGCATCTGCGAGCCGTCGATCTCGGATGGCATGCGCGGGAAGGCCGCGATCAGTTCGTGCGACATGGCGTCGGGCTGCGAGAAGTCGCGCGCGGGCACGCCGAGGTCGATCGTGCCGCCGGTCAGCACTTCGGCCGCCCACAAGTAGGTCGCGGCCGAGGCATCGGGTTCGATGAGATAGTCGGTCGCCCGGTAGCCGGTCGGCTCGACCCGCCAGCGGATCGGGTCCAGCCGTTCCACCTTCGCACCGAAGGCGGTCATGGCGGCCGTCGTCAGGTCGATATAGCCGAGTGCGCCGATATGCTCGCCGGTCAGTTCGACGATTACGGGCTTGCGGCCGCCGGCGGCCATCATCAGCAGTGCCGAGACGTATTGGCTCGACAGGCCGCCGTCGATCAGAATCTTCTCCGCCTCGAAGCTGCCCGTGCCGCGCACGGTCACCGGCGGGCAGCCGGTCGGCGCCGAGACGTCGATGCCGAGCGCCCGCATGGCCTCCACCAGCGGGCCGATCGGACGCTTGCGCATGTGTTCGTCGCCGTCGATCACGACCGTTCCATTCACCAATGCAGCCGCTGCCGTCAGGAAGCGCGTCGCGGTGCCGGCATTGCCGAGGAAGAGCGGCTTTTCGGGCGCCTTCAGCGTGCCGGCACTTTCCACCACGAAACTCGTAGCGTCCGGCTCGGCGACGGCGACGCCCATCGCGCGGAGCGCATCTGCCATGTAGCGCGTGTCGTCGCTCTTCAGCGCGCCGGTCAGCCGGCTCGCGCCCTTCGCCAGGCCCGCGAGCAAAAGCGCGCGGTTGGTGATGGACTTCGAGCCCGGTGGCGAGGCGCGGCCGACGAGCGGCTTCCCCGGCGGGACGATGGTGAGGGCTTTGCGCGCCATGGTCAGGCCGCCAGGCTCCCCTGCCCGCCCGCCTCGGTCAGCAGGAAGGCCTCGCCGCAGGCTTTCGCCAGGTTGCGCACGCGCAGAATGTAGCTCTGGCGCTCGGTGACCGAGATCACGCCGCGCGCGTCGAGCAGGTTGAAGGCGTGGCTCGCCTTGATGCACTGGTCGTAGGCCGGGAAGACCATGCGATGGATGGCATTGTTCGAACCGGCCAGCGGCGCGCCGGCGGCGAGCAGCGCCTGGCATTCGCGCTCTGCGTCCTCGAAATGGCGGAACAACACCTCGGTGTTGGCATATTCAAAATTGTGGCGCGAATATTCCTGCTCGGCCTGGAGGAAGACCTGGCCGTAGGTGACCTTCTCGTCGCCCTCCAGCCCGTTGAAGTTCAGGTCGTAGACGTTGTCGACGTTCTGGACATACATCGCCAGCCGCTCGAGGCCGTAAGTCAGTTCGCCCGACACCGGCGCGCATTCGATGCCGCAGACCTGCTGGAAATAGGTGAACTGCGACACTTCCATGCCGTCGCACCAGCATTCCCAGCCGAGCCCCCAGGCGCCCAGCGTCGGGCTCTCCCAGTCGTCCTCGACGAAGCGCAGATCGTGCAAGAGCGGGTCGACGCCGATCGCGGCGAGCGAGCCGAGGTAAAGCTCCTGCAGGTTGGGCGGGTTGGGCTTCAGGATCACCTGATACTGGTAGTAGTGCTGCAGCCGGTTCGGGTTCTCGCCGTAGCGGCCGTCCTTCGGCCGGCGCGAGGGTTGGACATAGGCGGCGTTCCAGGGCTTGGGCCCGAGCGCGCGCAGCGTCGTGGCCGGATGGAACGTGCCGGCGCCGACCTCCATGTCATAGGGCTGCAGCACCAGACAGCCGTAGCGCGCCCAGTAGTCGTGCAGTGTCAGGATGAGGCCCTGGAACGAACGCGTCGGATCCATATGGGCCGGGCGCTGGCTCGCCGGCGAATGTGCGGTCAAGGGTAGCCTCTCTCAGGCGAAAAGGGTCGGCGCCGTCCTATTCCCGACACGACAGGGGGTCAAGCTCGCCCGGTCGCGCGAATGTGATCGACGGCGAATGAGACAGCGTGCGCCGGACGTTCCAGCCGTGAGATCAATCCGAACGAGGCGCGGCGCGCGACGCTGCGCTATGCCTGCACCGATATGAAGGAGACCTAGATGACCCGTTCCCGCCAACCGATCCCGACCGTCCTCCTGCTCGCGCTCGGCCTCATGGCGGGCGCCACGGCCGCTTCGGCGCAGGTATTCCCGTCCGGCCGTGACAGCGGCTTCAACGAGCGCGACGAGGTGACCGGCTATCTCTGCGTCACGCCCGGCTGCGACGTTCTGCGCATGTCGGAGGCGAACTGCATCTGCGTCAAGGAAAACCCGAACGAACGGCGCCTGTCGAAGCTCAGGCTCACCTGCAGCAAGCGCGAGGCCGGCGCCTGGGTCGCCTGCCCCGTCAAGCCGCGTTATGGCATCAGCAACTGATACGTCGCGTCCCCCTCACCCCGCCTCCGCTTCGCTCGGCGGACCTCTCCCCCCAAGGGGAGAGGAGACGTGAGACGCCGTTGCCCTCTTCCCCCCTCGGGGGGAAGGTGGCCGCGAAGCGGCCGGATGAGGGGGCAACTGACGTCAGATCAGGGCAGCTTCAGTTCCTGGCCGGGATAGATCAGGTTCGGATTGCGGCCAAGCGAAGGGTTGAGGTCGAGAATCTCCTCGTAACGCGATCCTGAGCCGAGAAGATCGACCGCGATCGACCACAGCGACTGGCCGGGACCCACCTTGTAGGATTCCCCCTGAACCGAAGCCGCCGCGCCGGCCTGCTTGGGCCCTTCCGCCGCCGGCGGGGCATCGACTTTCGGCGCGTCGGCGGGAGTCGCGTCGGTGGCGGCCGAGGCCACATCCGTCGAAAGGCTCGCCATCGCCCGCGGCTTCTCGTCCGGCAGACCTTTCGCGAGTTTCTCCAGAACCTTGGCGAGCACATCCGGATCGGGCTTCAGATCGCGGGCATGGTGCCACTGGAAGGTGGCTTCCAGCCTGCGTCCGACGCGCCAGTAGGCATCGCCCAGATGGTCGTTGAGTACCGGATCGGCCGGCTGGAGCGCGACGGCGCGCTCGAGTTCGGTCACCGCCTCCTCATAGCGGCCGAGGCGGTAATAGCCCCAGCCTAGGGAATCGATGATGAAGCCGTCGGACGGCCGCAGATCCACGGCCTTCCTGATCATCTCGAGGCCCTCCTCGAGGTTCATGTTCATGTCGATCCACGAGTAGCCGAGATAGTTCAGCACCTGCGGCTGGTTCGGGAACAGTTCCAGCGCCTTCTTGAAGTTCGGCTCGGCCTTCGGCCATTCTTTCAGCCGCTCGTAGGCGATGCCGCGCTGGTAGAACACGCTCCAGTCGGATTTGCCGGGGTTCTTCAACTGCGCCACCGCGCGGTCGTAAACCTCGGCGGCCTCCTTGAACTTCTCCTCACCGGCATAGGTACCGCCGAGCGCGAGATAGGCGCGCATGTCGGTCGGCTCCTGCTCGACCAGCTTCGACAGGTGCGACACGGCCTCGTCGGTGCGCTTCAGTTCGGCGAAGTTGAGGGCCAGCTGCAGCTCGGAGATCCGCTTCATCGGCGATTTCGGCGAGACCTGCTCGTAGAAACCTATAGCCTCCTCCAGTTTCTGCTGCTGTTCGGCCACCGCGCCGAGCTGGATCAGGACCGCGTCGTTCTTCGGGGACAAAGCTCGGGCGAATTGGAGGTAGAGGCGGACAAAGGCCTCGCCGCCGCCACGGTTCAGCGCGCTGCCCACACCGAGCAGAAGTTCAGCGGCGCCTTCCTGTGGGGTGGGCGCGAGCTGCGGAATCGGACGTCCGCCGACGATCTCGCGGCGCAGCGCCGCCGTCGAGGGGCGCGACGGCGAGAACTCGTCGACGCGGCGCAGCACGTCGAGCGCCTTGGCCGTGTCACCCTTGCGGGCGAGGAAGCCCGAATAGGCCTCGATCAGACGAACATAGGCTTCGGGCGCGACGTCGGCAGCCGAGCGCGCCACGGCGGTCTCGTCATAGGCCTTCTCGGCCTCGTCCTTCAGACCGGCGAAATCGGCGATCAGCGAACGGTGGATGTTGAGGAAGAGGCCGTACCATTGCGGCCCCTCCAACTTGCCGAGCGAATCGATCGCGCCCCTGGCATCGCCCGCGCCCGCCTTCGACCAGGCGGTCATCACCCCGGCGATCAGCTTGTCGAGATCCGACGACAGGGTGAGCTTCAGCATGAACTCGGCCTGCGGATAGTCCTTCTTGCGCAGGGCATCGACCGCAAGCGCAACGCGAGAGAAACGCTCGACGTCCGGCACGGTCTTCAGCCGGTCGGCAAAGGGAAGCGCTTCGTCGAACTGGCCGTTGGCGATCAGCGCGAGCATGATGCTCTGCTGCAAGGGTTCGCTGTCCGGCTCGGAGACCAGCGCGCGCTTGTAATATTCGATCGCCGCGTCCAGATCGTTGTCCGATTCGGCGGCGCGACCGGCGAGGTAGGCGCCCGAAAACGACGTCACGGCCAGCGGCTCAGGTTCGGCCTGCCCGGACGCCGACGCGGCGGCAGAACCGACGAAGGCGGCCAGCGCCACGGTGGCGAGCCAGCCCAACTTTCTCATCCGCATCGACGACCTTTCAGCGCGCAATATCAAGCTTGGCACAAATCACACGCAAGCATGGCCTTTTTGCGAACAGGCTTCAACATGCGGCCCATCACAATGCGGTAGCGCGGCGGCGCTCAAACGACCCGGCTGATGCAGAAATCGATGACTTCCAGCAGCGCCTGCTTCTGCGGAGTGGACTTGAGAGGGGCGATCGCATCGCGGGCGATGTCGCCGAAATGGCGCGCACGTCCGACCGTATCGGCGATCGCGCCGTGGCGAATCATCAGACCGGTGGCCTTCTCCAGCTCGGCTTCGCCTGAGACGCCCTCCTCGATGGAGCGCTTCCAGAACTCGCGCTCCGGCGCCGTCCCGCGCCGATAGGCGAGGATCACCGGCAGCGTGACCTTGCCCTCGCGGAAATCGTCGCCGGTGTTCTTGCCGAGGTCCTTGGAATTGCCGCCATAGTCGAGCGCGTCGTCGACCAACTGGAAGGCGAGTCCGAGATTGGTGCCGTAGGAGCGGAGCGCATTGCGCTCGGCCCGCGTGGCGCCGGCGATCACCGGACCGACCTCTGCGGCAGCGGAAAACAGCGCCGCGGTCTTGGCCTTGATTACCTGCAGATATTCGTCCTCGGTCGTTTCGAGGTTCTTCGCAGCGGAAAGCTGCCAGACCTCGCCCTCGGCGATGACGGCGGCCGCGGTCGAGAGGATGTCGAGGGCGTCGATGGAACCGACCTCGACCATCATGCGGAACGCCTGGCCGAGCAGGAAGTCGCCGACGAGCACGCTCGCCTGGTTGCCCCAGATCATCCGCGCCGTCTTCCTGCCGCGACGCAGATCGCTCTCGTCGACCACGTCGTCATGAAGCAGGGTTGCCGTGTGCAGGAACTCGACGCTGGTCGCGAGCTTGACGTGAGCGTCGCCCGAATAGCCGAACATCTGCGCGGCGGAGAGGGTGAGCATCGGCCGCAGCCGCTTGCCGCCGGAGGAAATGAGATGGTTGGCGATTTCGGGAATCATCTCGACGTTCGAGCCGGCTTTCGAGAGGATGAGTTCGTTCACCCGCGCCATGTCGGCGGCCGTCAGGTCGACGAGCGGTTTGACCGACGCGCTCTTCTTGCCTTCGTCGAGCGATACAACAACACCCACTGACGTACTCCCGTCTCGGGCCGGTTGCCCCGGCATCTCTTCAGTCGACCCTAGGGCGACTGCGCTCCCCCGGGCAAGTGGCGAATTGGCGCGGAACGCGCCGCATCGCTCTACACAATGTTCATCGTCGCCGCCGCGAGGACCACATAGCGCACTGTCTTGGCCAGGCCAACGAGAAGCGTGAAACTCCACAGCGGCTCGCGCAGCACGCCGGCGGCGACCGTGAGCGCGTCGCCGCCGATCGGCGCCCAGCTCAGGAGCAGGCTCCAGCGTCCCCAGCGGCGATACCAGGCCGTGGCGCGATCGAGCTGCGCCGGCGTGAGCGGAAACCAGCGGCGGCCGGAGAAGCGGTTCACCCCTCGCCCCAGCGCCCAGTTCACCATCGCGCCCAGCGTGTTGCCGAGGCTCGCCACCGCGACCAGCAGGACCGGATCTTGCGCGCCGGCGACCAGAAGGGCCACCAGCGCCGCCTCCGACTGGGCCGGCAGGATCGTCGCCGCGACGAAGGCGATGGAGAAGAGGCCGAGATAGGCGGAAAGGTCGATCATGACCCGATGCACCATGCGCCCGATGCGATTGCAACCCGCTCGCCGCTGCGCCAGAACTGACCAGGGGAGGACGCCATGACGAAGCCCGCTAATGTCGACGCTTACCTCGCCGCGCAGCCCGAAGCCGCCCGCGAGGTGCTCCGGATCGTGAGGCAGGCGCTCCGCCGGGCGCTTCCGGACGCCGAAGAAATCATCTCCTACCAGATCCCGGCCTACAGGCTGCCCGGCGGCACCGCGCTGTTCTTCGCGGGCTGGAAGAAGCACTGGTCGCTCTATCCTGCCGGAAAGGAACTCGTCGCCGCCTTTCGAGAAGAGCTCAAGCCCTACAAGGTCAACGAGAAGGGCACGATCCAGTTTCCCTTGGATCGGCCGGTGCCGGTCGACCTCGTCGAGCGCATCGCGACCTACCGTCGCTCGGAACTGAAGTGAAGCCCGGCCCTTTACCTCGCATCGCCCACCTGCCACCCTTGGCCATGATCGAACTCGTCCGCACCAACGATGCCGTGCTGATCTCCTTTATCGAGGCGCTGCTGCGCGATGCCGGCATCGTCCATTTCGTCGCCGAGCAGAACATGTCGGTCGCCGAAGGCTCGCTCGGCATCCTGGCGCGGCGGGTGATGGTGGACGCGGAGCGGCTGGACGAGGCCCGCGCGCTGCTCACCGATGCCGGCGTCGCGGACGAGATCCGCAACGGCTGACCGAAGTGGGGCGATCCGACCTTCCCGCCGGCTACAGCATCGACGCGTTCCACCGCGGCGCCTTCCATCTCGTGCAGCCGGACGACGGCCACCGGGCGGGCATGGACGCGCTGGTGCTGGCAGCGGCCGTGCCGTCGGGCTTTGCTGGGACGCTCGCCGATCTCGGGGCTGGCGCCGGGGCTGCCGGGCTCGCGGTGCTCGCCAGATGCCCGCAGGCGCGCGCCACGCTGGTCGAACGGGAGCCGCGCATGATCGAGGCGGCGCGCCTGACGCTCGACATGGCGGAGAACGCCGCGATCGCCGGCCGCGCTGACATCCTTGCCGCCGACGTCGAACTGACGGGGCGCGAGCGGGTGGCCGCCGGCCTGACCGACAACGCGTTCGACTTCGCGATCATGAACCCGCCGTTCAACGCGCCGGAGGACCGCGCCACCAAGGACGATCTGCGTCGCACGGCGCATGTGATGCGCGACGGCCTGGTCGAGGCGTGGATCAGGACGGCGGCGGCGATCGTGAAGCCAGGCGGCCACATCGCGATCATCGCGCGGCCGGTGTCGCTGCCGCACATCCTGTCCGCCTTCGAGGGCCGGCTGGGCGGAGCGGAAATCGTGGCCGTGCATCCGCGACCCGGCGCGGCGGCGATCCGCGTCGTCGTGCGCGGCAAGCGCGGCTCCCGGGCAAGACTATCGCTGCTGCCGCCACTGTTCCTGCACGAAGCCGTCGGCCACGGGCTCACCGCTCGCGCCGACGGGATCGTCAACGGAGCAATCGGGCTGTTCGAGCGCTGAGGCTCGGCTTTTCCCGGCATTGCGCTTTTGCGGGCGCTCCCTACATCGGAGAAAACCGGAGTTCCCCCGCCAGTGCTCAGCTTTCTCAAACGCCTGCTGCCTTCTTCCCTACGTTCCGACGTGGTGACGATCCCCGTCATCCGCCTGCAGGGCGCGATCATGGCCGGCGGCGGACAGCTGAGGCCCACGCTCTCGCTCGCCTCGACGGCCGGTGTCATCGAGAAGGCATTCGCCTTCAAGAATGCGCCGGCGGTCGCAATCTCGATCAACTCGCCGGGCGGCTCGCCCGTACAGTCGCGGCTGATCTACCAACGCATCCGCGACCTGGCGGAGGAGAAGAACAAGCGCGTGCTGGTCTTCGTCGAGGATGTTGCGGCTTCCGGCGGCTATATGATCGCGGTCGCCGGTGACGAGATCATCGCCGACCCGTCCTCAATCGTCGGCTCGATCGGCGTCGTGTCGGCATCCTTCGGCTTTCAGGACCTCTTGAAGAAGATCGGCGTCGAGCGTCGCGTGCATACCGCCGGCAAGAACAAGGCGGTGCTGGACCCCTTCCGCGAGGAGCGGCCCGAGGATGTCGAGCGGCTGAAGGCGCTGCAGCTCGAGGTCCACGACACGTTCATCGAACTCGTCAAGGATCGCCGCGGCGTCAAGCTCGCCGACGATCCGGAGCTTTTCACCGGCCTGTTCTGGTCGGGCAAGCGCGGACTGGCGCTCGGTCTCGTCGATGCACTGGGCGACATGCGCGGCTTCCTGCGCGCACGCTACGGTGACAAGGTCCGGCTGAAGCTGATCTCGCCGCAGCGCGGCCTGCTCGGACGCAGGATCGGGATGATCGGCTCGGGGTTGTTCGCCGCAGGACAGAGCGACGCAGCGGATCTTGCGGCCTCGGCGGCGATGGGGGTCGCGGACGCCGCCGAACAGCGCGCGATCTGGGCGCGGTTCGGTCTTTGATATGCCGCGAAAGAGGCATAGACTGTAAGAATGAGCCGGCATCACCGCCGGGCTTTGACTGGATTTTGTCTGCGCTGAGGAGGCGCCAAGGACATGCCACAGCTGATATTGCTCGTCGTCGTGGGCATCGTGGCCTATGTCGGCTATCGCGCCTTCATCCGTGAGGCGGAGCGCGTGTCCGCACGTCTGCGCCGCGCCGAACAGGAAGCCAAGACCAAGGCGGTCGGCACGCTGGTCAAGGACCCGGTGACCGGCGAATACCGCGTCGCGAAGGACTGATCGCGCCATTCATGGATGAACAGACGGTCGTCCTCGCGCCGACGAAGATCAATCTTGCGCTGCATGTGACCGGTCGCCGGGCGGATGGCTATCATCTCATCGACAGCCTCGTCGCATTCACCCGCTTCGGCGACCGCGTGACCATTTCTCCGTCGACCGAGGATCGGTTCGAGATGGCCGGTCCCTATGCCGCCGGGCTTCCGGCGGACGACGGCAATCTCGTGCTGCGCGCGCTGAAGGCCATGCGCGCCGAATTCGGCCGCAGCGAACCCATATCGATCGCGCTCGAAAAGAACCTGCCGGTCGCATCGGGCGTCGGCGGCGGATCGAGCGACGCGGCGGCGGTGATGCGCGGCCTCGCCGCCCTCTGGCACCTCCCGACGGACCGCGAACGCCTGGCGCGGGTAGGCATCGGCCTCGGCGCCGACGTGCCGATGTGCCTCGCCGCCCGGCCGCTGCTCGCGCGCGGCATCGGCGACGAGATTTCCCCGGTCGACGGCTTCCCAAGCCTCGGCATCGTGCTGGTCAATCCCGGCGTCGGCGTGTCGACGGCTGCAGTCTTCGCCGCGCTCACCAGCCGCGACAGCGCGCCCTTGCCCCCGCTGCCCGGCCACTTCGACTTCCACACGCTCTGCAACTGGCTGGAGACCACCCGCAACGACCTGGAGGTGCCGGCCCGCACGCTGGAGCCCTCCATCAACGGCGCGCTTTCCGCGCTGAAGAAGGCCGGCGCGAATTTCGTGCGCATGTCCGGCTCCGGCGCGACCTGCTTCGGCCTGTTCGAGAGCGGCAATCTCGCCAAGCGGGCGGCGAGCGAGATTCGCAAGCGCAAACCGGGCTGGTTCGTCGCAGCGACACGCAACACACAGGATGACGCCCCATGAGCCGCATCGACGAGACGCGCCCCTTCATTCCGGTCGGCATCGCCGTTTTGACCGTCTCCGATACGCGGACGCTCGCCGACGACAAGTCCGGCCAGACGCTCGCCGACCGCGTCACGCAAGCCGGCCATAGGCTCGTGGACCGGGCGATCGTCACCGACGACAAGGCGCTGATCGCCGACAAGGTGCTGTCGTGGTCGAAGGACGAGCGCATCGACGTGGTCATCACGACCGGCGGCACCGGCTTCACCGGCCGCGACGTGACGCCGGAGGCGCTCGAGCCGATCTTCGAGAAACGCATGGACGGGTTTTCGGAGGTTTTCCACCGCATCTCCTACGACAAGATCGGCACGTCTACGATCCAGTCGCGGGCGACGGGAGGCGTCGTCAACGCCACCTTCGTCTTCGTGCTGCCCGGCTCGCCTGGTGCGTGCAAGGACGCCTGGGACGGCATCATCCAGCCGCAGCTCGACTACCGCCACATGCCCTGTAACTTCGTGGAGATCATGCCGCGGCTCGACGAGCATCTGCGGCGGGGCGCAAAGACCTGATCAGGCGCGCTTCGGCGACGGGATGATCTCGGCGGCGATCCGCTTGGTCGAGACGCGCGCGACCGGTGCCAGATCCGACGCCCCTTTCAGCAAGCCGAGCGCCTGGCGCTTGGAAATCAGCAGGCCGTCGGCGAACGGACGCCTGGTCGAAAAGAAGCGTGCCAGGAAGCGCGGCCGGCCGATGCGCGAGCGGGTGAAGCGCGCCGGCATGGTCATGCTCGTCATGTGAAGCATCACCGCCTCGGTCCAGCCCTCGGTCAGGCGCGAGCCGGGTTCGAGCAGCAGCAGCCAGTCACCGCGGGCGTGCCGCAGTCGGGCCGGCAGATCGCCCTCCCCGATCATCGAGCAACCGGCATGGTCCGCCACCAGTGTCGTGTGGTCGGTCGAGCCCCGGTCGTGGACCATCACCTCGCGCACGACGCCTTCCACCGAGCCCGCCACCAGCGAGCCGAGCGTGCGCGCGAGCCCCTCCTCGTCATTGTGCGTCTCGATCAGCACCGTGAGCATCCGGCTCGCTTAGCGTAAAGCCGGCTCAAAGGCCAGTTGTGCGGCGCACATGCATTAGTTCTTGCTTTGTTCTAATTTCGAAAATAGGAATAGTTTCATCGAACAGACGATTCGCACCGTCACCCAGGTCCGGGAAACGCAGCCATGGAACAAATCCGCAGCGCCGATCTTGCAGCCTTCACAGAGGGAAGGGCTGCGATGGCCAATGCCATCATCGACCAGAGCGGGATGCGGGTCGGGGACGACCGCCGCCGCGGCCGCGCATCGGGCATCAACCCGTCCGGCCGCTACGAGGCGCTGGCGCGTCACGTCTTCGACGACGGCTGGAGTTCGCTCGATGACCTGCCCGCGTTCAAGACCGAGGTGCAGGTGGAAAAGCCGCGCGCGATCATCACGCGCAACGAGTCGCCCGACATCTCCTTCGACCGCTCGATCAACCCTTATCGCGGCTGCGAGCATGGCTGCGTCTACTGCTTCGCCCGTCCGACGCATGCCTATATGGGCCTTTCGGCCGGGCTCGACTTCGAGACGAAACTGTTCGCCAAACCGGACGCTGCACGGCTGCTGGAAAGGGAACTGTCGAAGGAGGGCTACCAGCCGCGCACGATCGCCATCGGCACCAACACCGACCCCTATCAGCCAATCGAGAAGAAGTGGCGCATCATGCGCGAGATCCTCGAAGTGCTCGAGGCCTTCAACCACCCGGTCGGCATTGTGACCAAATCGGCGCTGGTGATGCGTGACGCCGACATCCTGTCGCGCATGGCCGAGAAGGGGCTGGCCAAGGTGGCACTGTCAGTCACCACGCTCGACGCGAAGCTGTCGCGGACGATGGAGCCGAGGGCCGCGACGCCATCGCGCCGGCTAGAGACGCTGCGCACTCTGTCTGAAGCCGGCATTCCCGTCTCGGCGATGGTCGCGCCGATCGTGCCTGGCCTGACCGACCATGAGATCGAGCGTATCCTCGAATCGGTCGCGCATGCCGGCGCGAAGGAGGCCGGCTACATCGTCCTGCGACTGCCGCTTGAGGTAAGCCCGGTGTTCAAGGAATGGCTGCTGCGCCACTATCCCGACCGCTACCGGCACGTGATGGCGCTGATCCGCTCGATGCGCGACGGCAAGGATTACGATGCGGAGTGGGGCAAGCGGATGAAGGGCACCGGCCCCTATGCCTGGCAGATCGGGCGGCGCTTCGAGATGACCGCTAGGCGGCTCGGCCTCAACACCGAGAAACGCTCTCTGCGCACCGACCTGTTCAAGGCACCCAACGGCCAGGCGGAGCAGTTGATGCTGCTGTAGCGCGGGGCTTTTTGTCCCCACCCCTTCCCGTCCGTCGCTTTCCCCCCGCTCGCCTCGGACGGCGCCTTACCGGTCTCCCCCGCCCCGACGGGATGGCCTTGCGGAGAATGGGGCGCGGTGCGTGTCGCGCCGCAACATGGCTCGCCCGCGTCCCGATTCTCCGCTTCTTTTCGACATCCCGGTGAAGCCCGACTTCAGCGTGGAGCAGCGTTCGCGCCGGCGCGGCGTTTGGCCGGTGGCGGGCACCGACGAGGCCGGACGCGGTC
>JBDRCE010000006.1:0-3462 GCA_043822005.1 Pseudomonadota bacterium
CACGGGCCATGACGGATCGCTGACGACCGTGCATGCGAATACGCCGCGGGATGCGCTGGCCCGCATCGAAACCATGATCGCGATGGGCGCGACAAATCTGCCCGAGCGCGCCATGCGCCAGCAGATGGCGTCGGCCATTCAGCTCGTCGTGCAGCAGACGCGCCTCAGCGACGGCTCCAGAAAGATCACGAGCATCTCCGAAATCACGGGGATGGAAGGCGACGTCATCACGATGCAGGAGATCTTCCTGTTCGAGAAGGTGGGCGTCACGCAGGACGGGAAGGTCATCGGCCGGTTCCGCGCCACCGGCGTGCGCCCGAAGTGCTGCGAGCGCCTGAAGGCCTCCGGCATCCATCTGCCGGCGGACATGTTCGCAGGCGTAACCGAGGTGCGGTGATGTTCCTGCCGATTGCCGTCTTCCTGCTGGTGGCCGGAGCCATCCTTGGCGGATACGCCGCCGTGGCACACGTGCCGGGCATGCTGGCTGCGCGGCGCCTCGACCGCCGACTCCGCGAGGTGGCGACCGACACGGCGTCCCCCGAGCCGAACGCAGGCGACGACACCGTCCTGAAGCACGCGCTCGAAGGCCCGCTGCCGGCGTTCGATCGCCTCGTCTCCCGCACGGCCACGGGATCGCGACTCGCGCGGCTCATCGACCAGTCCGGCGCGCGGACGACGCCGAGTGCGATCGTGATCGCGAGCCTGGTCGTCGCCGCGGCCGCCGCCGGGATCGCCGCGGTGCTCGTGCGCCAGCCGTGGGCGCCTCCGCTTGCCGCGCTGTTTGCGGGCGTGGCGCCGGTCGCCTGGCTGATCCACCGCCGATCGTCTCGCCTGAAGCAGTTTGAGGAGCACTTCCCCGAGGCGCTCGATCTGATGGCGCGGGCCATTCGGGCGGGGCACGCGTTCCAGACGGCGCTCGGCATGGTCGCGGAGGAAATGCCCGAACCAGTCGGCCCGGAGTTCAGGAAGACGTTCGATCAGCAGAACTTCGGTCTCCCGCTGCGCGATGCGCTGAACGACATGGCCGCGCGCATCGCGATTCTCGATGTGCGGTTCTTCGTGACGGCGGTCCTCATCCAGCGCGATACCGGCGGCAATCTGTCCGAAATCCTCGACAACCTGGCGCACGTCGTCCGCGAGCGTTTCAAGATTCGACGGCAGGTCCGTGTGCACACCGCGCATGGGCGCTTCACCGGCTACGTGCTTGTGGCGCTGCCGGCGGCGCTCGCCGTCGCGCTGTCGTTCATCAACCCCGAGCACATGCAGACGCTCTTCCACGAGCGCATGGGGCAGACGATGTTGATGGGCGCGATCGTGATGCAGACCGTCGGCTTCCTGTGGATTCGTCAGGTGATCAAGATCGAGGTGTAGACGTGGTGCTGCTGCTTCCGCTCCTCGCGTTCCTCTTCGCGTCGCTGCTGATTGCGGCGGGCGCGATGGCCCTGTTGTCGGGCGACGCGGCGACCATCGAGCGACGTCTCGGCGAGGTACTGACCGGCGAGCGCGTCAAGCAGCCTGCCGACGATCCCGCGTACAGCCGCGCCGTCATCGACACGCTCAAGAAGATCGGCCGGGCGGCGCCGCAGTCGCACGCGGAGATGGGCAAGCTGCAGCGGAAGCTGACGATGGCGGGCTACCGCAGCCACGAAGCGGTCGCGGTCTTTTTCGGCATCCGGCTCGGCTGCGCCCTCGTCGCGTTCGCGCTGCTGGCGTCGCCGATTGTCTTTCGCCCCAACCTGCTGATGGCGCTGGCCGCGTGCGGCCTCGGCTATCTGCTGCCGAGCATGGCGCTCGGGCGCCTGGCGAAGCGGCGACAGCATCGGATTCGGATCGGGCTGCCCGACGCGCTCGACCTCCTGGTGGTGAGCGTGGAAGCCGGCCTTGGTCTGGATCAGGCCATTCAGCGAGTGGGGGACGAGCTCGACTTCGCGCATCCGGATCTGTCGGACGAACTGCGGCTGATCAACTTCGAGCTGCGCGCCGGCAAGGCCCGCGTGGAGGCGCTCAGGAACCTCGCCGATCGCACGGGCGTGGACGACATCGCGTCGCTCGTGGCGATGCTCGTGCAGACCGACAAGTTCGGCACCAGCGTGGCGCAGTCGCTGCGCGTCCACTCCGACACCGTCCGCACCAAGCGGCGGCAGCGCGCTGAGGAGGCGGCGGCGAAGACCGGCGTCAAGATGGTGTTTCCGCTCGTGTTCTGCATCTTCCCGGCGATCTGGGTGGTCACGATTGGGCCCGCGGCCATCAAGTTCATTCAGGTGCTCGTCCCCATGGCGCAGAAATGAGCGCCGTGGAACGCTCGCTCTTCGACGTGCCGACCACGGCGCCCGTGCCGCCCGTTCCGACGTCGCTAGGCGACACCGGGCTCGGCGCGGATCAGCTCGATCACCTGATCGTGAAGACGCTCTACGGCGGGGAAGCGACAGGGCTGACCCTCGCCGTTCGTCTGCGGTTGCCGTTCACGATTCTCGAGCCGCTGATTGAGCGGATCCGCGCCGAACGGCTGGCCGAAGTGCGAGGGTCGACGGGCTCGAGCGCCGCCGGGTACCGCTACGCGCTGACCGACGCCGGCCGGGCTCGCGCACGTCAATATCTCGACGCCAGCCAGTACGTCGGTCCGGCGCCGGTGCCGCTGGCCAGTTACGTCTCGCAGATGTCCGCGATGACGGCGGCGCGACGCTACATGGATCGCGAACGCCTCCGGCACGGATTCTCCCACCTCGTCGTCAGCGAGTCCGTGCTCGAGCAGCTGGGGCCCGCGCTGAACGCGGGAAAGGCCGTGTTTCTGTACGGACCGCCCGGGAACGGGAAGACCGTGATCGCCGAAGGCCTGGGCCGGACGCTCGGCGGCGACATGTACATACCGCACGCGATCGAGGTGGACGGCCACATCATCACGGTATTCGATCCGATCGCCCACGATTCACTGGAGGCCGACCCCGTCACATCGAGCGTGATCGCGGCGGCTCCGCGCGACGACCGCTGGGTCCGCATCCGGCGCCCCGTCGTGATGGTGGGCGGCGAGCTGACGCTCGACATGCTGGACCTCACGTTCAACCCGATTGCGAAGTTCTACGAGGCGCCGATTCAGCTGAAGGCCAACGGCGGCGTCTTTCTCGTCGACGACTTCGGCCGCCAGCGCATCCGCCCGCAGGACCTCCTCAACAGGTGGATCGTGCCGCTCGAGAGCCGGGTCGACTATCTCACGCTGCACACCGGCAAGAAGTTCCAGGTGCCGTTCGACATGCTCATCGTCTTCGCGACGAACCTGGAACCTGATTCCCTCGCCGACGAAGCCTTCCTCCGGCGCATCCCCTCCAAGATTCCGGTGGTCGATCCCACCATCGACGAGTTCACCCGGATCTTCGAGTTGAACTGCCGCCGGCGCAACCTGCGCTTCCACCAGGTGATGGTGGCGTACCTGCAGCGGCGTCACTACGGCCCGGCCGGCCGGCCGCT
>JBDRCE010000007.1:0-57219 GCA_043822005.1 Pseudomonadota bacterium
CCTCTCCCCGTTTTGGGGGTGGTGCCGCGGCTCTGCGGGTCGGGCCCCGCGACAACATTGCAGGACCAAGGCGCCGCCCCTCATCCGGCCCTTCGGGCCACCTTCTCCCCGTGAACGGGGAGAAGGAAAGGGAGGATCACTATGAAGTTCACCACCGAACACGAATCGCTCCGCCGGACGGTGGCGAAGTTCGTCGAGAACGAGATCAATCCGCATGTCGAGGAATGGGAGGCGGCGGAGGGGTTTCCGTCGCACGACCTGTTCAAGAAGCTCGGCGATCTGGGCCTGCTGGGGATCAAATACGATCCCGAGTTCGGCGGTCTCGGGCTCGACTTCTCCTATTCGATGGTGATGGCCGAGGAACTCGGCCTGGTGACCTGCGGCGGGGTTCCGATGGCGATCGGCGTCCATACCGACATGTGCACACCGGCGATGAACCGCTTCGGATCCGACCATGTGAAGCGCAATTTCCTTGCTCCGGCGATCGCCGGCGACGTGGTCGGCTGCCTGGGCGTGTCGGAGCCGGGTGGCGGTTCGGACGTCGCGGCGGTGAAGACCACGGCGCGCAAGGATGGCGGCGACTATGTCATCTCCGGCACCAAGATGTGGATCACCAACGGCATGAAGGCCGACTGGTGCTGCCTGCTCGCCAACACGTCGGACGGGCCGGTGCACAAAAACAAGTCGCTGATCGCGGTGCCGATGGACGCCAAGGGCATCACCCGTCAAAAGATCAGGAAGATCGGCATGAACTCGTCGGACACGGCGCAGCTGTTCTTCGACGAGGTGCGCGTGCCGCAGGAAAACATCATCGGCCAGGAAGGCTTCGGCTTCACCATGCAGATGCTGCAGTTCCAGGAGGAGCGGCTTTATGCCTGCGCCAGCTCGCTCAAGGGGTTCGACAGGCTGATCGACCTGACGATCGACTATACCCGCGACCGGCAGGTTTTCGGGAAGTCGGTGCTCGACAACCAGATGGTCCATTACCGGCTGGCGGAGCTGCGTACCGAGGTGGAGCTGCTGCGGGCGCTGACGTGGAGCGCGATCGAGCAGTATGTCTCGGGCAAGGACGTGACCAAGCTGGCCTCGATGGCGAAGCTGAAGACCGGCCGGCTAGCGCGTGAACTCACCGATACCTGCCTGCAGTACTGGGGCGGCATGGGCTACACGTTCGACAATCCCGTGAGCCGGGCCTATCGCGACACGCGGCTGGTGTCGATCGGCGGCGGCGCGGACGAGGTGATGCTGTCGATCATCTGCAAGCTGGAGGGCACGCTGCCCGGCACCAGCAACAAGGCGGCGAAGTCGCACTGATGGCGGACTACGAGACCATCCTCGCCGAGGAGCGGGACGGCGTGCTGTCGCTGACGCTGAACCGGCCGGCGGTGAAGAACGCCATGTCGATCGGCATGGCGCGCGAACTGAGGGCAGCGCTCGCGGCCGCGGAAGCAGGCGGCACGGTGCGCGCGATCGTGCTGCGCGGCGCGGGCGGGACGTTCTGCGCCGGCGGCGACATTTCCGACATGGCGAAGGCGCGCTCGGAGCCGAAGGCCGGGGGGCGCGATCCGTTCGCCGCCGTCAACCGCGAATTCGGCGAGATGTGCGTCGCCTATGCTAGCACCGGCATCGCGGTGGTCGCTGCGGTGGAAGGCGTGGCGCTCGGCGGGGGCTTCGGGCTCGCCTGCGTGTCGGACGTGACGATCGTGGCGCGGGCGGCGCGGTTCGGCCTGCCGGAGACGAGCCTCGGCGTGGTGCCGGCGCAGATCCTGCCGCTGTTGATCGAGCGCATCGGCTACGGCCAGACCAAGCGTCTGGCCGTCGTCGGCGGGTTCGTCGAGGCGGACGAAGCGCTGTCGCTCGGGCTGGCGCATGAGGTGACGGACGACATCGACCGCGCCGTGGAAGCGTGCGTCGGAAAAATCCTGCGCTGCGCGCCGGGAGCGCTGGCGGCGACGAAGGCGCTGTTGCGCGAGGCGCGGCTGGCGCCGACCGGAGCGATGATCGGCCGCGCGGCGGAGGTGTTTTCGGCGGCGCTGACCAGCGCCGAGGGCGCGGAGGGGACCGCGGCGTTCCTGGAGAAGCGCAGGCCGGCGTGGGCGGCGAAGCCATGAGCGCAATCCGCACGCTGCTGATCGCCAATCGCGGCGAGATCGCCTGCCGGATCATGCGCACGGCCAAGCGCATGGGGATCGCGACGGTGGCGGTCTACAGCGACGCCGACGCGGACGCGCCGCATATGAAAATGGCGGACAGCGCGGTGCGGATCGGCGGAGCGTTGCCGGCGGAGTCCTATCTGAACGCAGAGGCCGTCATCGAGGCGGCGCGCAAGGCTGGCGCCGATGCGGTGCATCCGGGCTACGGGTTCCTGTCCGAGAACGCCGGGTTCGCGGAAGCTTGCGCGGTGGCGGGGCTGGTCTTCGTCGGGCCGCCGGCCGCGGCGATCCACGCGATGGGCGACAAGGCGCGGGCCAAGCGGCTGATGGCCGAGGCCGGCGTGCCGGTGGTGCCGGGCTACGAGGGCGAGGACCAGTCGGCCGAAACGCTTTCGCGGGAGGCCGCGCGCATCGGCTATCCGGTGCTGATCAAGGCGGCGGCGGGCGGCGGCGGGCGAGGTATGCGCAGGGTCGAGCGGGCGGGCGATTTCGCGGCGGCACTCGAGAGCGCCAGGCGCGAGGCGCAGAATGCCTTCGGCGACGCGTCGGTGCTGATCGAGAAGCTGATCACGGACGCGCGGCACATCGAGATCCAGGTCTTCGCCGACCGGCACGGCAACACGATCCATCTCGGCGAGCGCGACTGCTCGGCGCAGCGCCGGCACCAAAAGATCGTCGAGGAGGCGCCGTCGCCCTTCGTCACGCCAGCGCTGAGGCTGGCGATGGGGGCGGACGCGGTGCGCGCGGCCAAGGCGGTTGGGTATGAAGGCGCGGGCACGGTCGAGTTCATCGTCGCGCAGGACGGGACCTACCATTTCCTCGAAATGAACACGCGGCTGCAGGTCGAGCATCCGGTGACCGAGATGGTGACCGGCTTCGACCTGGTCGAATGGCAGTTGCGGGTGGCGGCAGGCGAGCGGCTGCCGGTCGGGCAGGACGATGTCGGTCTCACCGGCCACGCCATCGAGGCGCGGCTCTACGCGGAGGATCCGTATGACGGCTTCCGGCCGCAGAGCGGGCGGATCCTGCGCTGGCGGCCGGCGGAGGGGGACGGTATCCGCATCGACAGCGGCGTGGCGGAAGGCGGCGTCGTGACGCCCTTCTACGACCCGATGGTCGCCAAGGTGATCGCGCACGGCGCCGACCGGGCGGAAGCGATTGCGCGGCTCGTGGCGGCGCTGCGCGCGACGGCGGTCGGCATCGCCACCAACAGGGAATTCCTGATCGACCTTCTGGCGAGCGAGGCGTTTGGCGCGGGGGAGATGACCACCGGGCTGATCGACAGCTGGATCGCGGAGGAAGCCGGCATTCTCGACGCACCGAGGCCGACGGCGTTCGACTTCGCGATTGCTGCGGTCGTGGTGGCGATGCGGGACGGCGGCAGCTGGTTCCGCTCGAGCGGCAGGGCGCATTGCCCGATCACGCTGGCCCGCGGCGACGAGCGGGGGGAAGCGGTGGTGCATCTCGAGCGCGGGCGTTTGGCCGGGGTGAGCGTAGGTGGCGAGGACATCGCGGTCGAGCAGGCATCGGTGCGGGAGGATCGGCTGGAATTCACCGTCGATGGCGTGTCGAGGCGGGTGGGCGTTCTATTTGCCGGCCGCGACGTTCATCTGGACCGCGACGGGAAAGTGTTCGTCTTCCACGAGCCCGACCCCCTGGTGCGTCCGCCGGCGCCGAAGGATCCGCGCCGCATCGTGGCGCCGGTCTCGGGCGTGGTGCGCGCAGTTGGCGTCGTTGCAGGCCAGGCGGTGAAGGCCGGCGGGATGGTCGCGATGGTGGAGGCGATGAAGATGGAGAATGCGCTGCACGCGGCGATCGACGGTGTCGTCACGGCGATCCATGTCGCCGAAGGCGCGCAGGTGGCGGCGGGGCAGCTGATCGCGGAGATCGAACCGGACCATGGATAGGGCAATTCTTACCTGTGCGCTGAACGGCGTGCTGACCGACCCGTCGCAGAACGCGATTCCGGTCACTCCCGAGCAATGCGCGGCCTCGGCACGCGAGGCCTATGACGCGGGTGCTTCGATCATCCATGTGCATTTTCGGCAGCAGGGCGCCGGCAGGGGACACCTGCCGAGCTGGGAGCCGGACGTGGCGGTGGCGGTCTGCGAGGCGATCCGGCAGGCCTGTCCCGGCATCATCATCAACCAGACGACGGGGACGGTCGGCAAGGACATTTCGGGTCCGCTCGCCTGCATAAGCGCGGCGCGGCCGGAGATCGCGGCGTGCAATGCGGGAAGCCTGAACTATCTGAAGATCAAGGCCGACGGGACGTGGGCCTGGCCGCCGATGCTGTTCGACAATCCGGTGGAGAAGGTGAAGGCCTTTCTCGATGGGATGGCGGAGGCCGGCGCGCTGCCGGAATTCGAGTGCTTCGACACCGGCATCGTGCGCTCGGTCGGCATGTATGTGGCGAACGGGATGGCGCTGTCGGCGCAGTACAACTTCGTCATGGGCGTCGCCTCGGGGATGCCGGTCGACGGGGCGCTGCTCGAGCTGCTGCAGAACTACCGGATCGAGGGTGCGCGCTGGCAGGCGACGCTGATCGGCCGCAGCGAGATCTGGCCGGTGCACCAGCGCGCCGCCGAGCTTGGCGGCATGCTGCGGACGGGGCTGGAGGACACGTTCTACCTGCCCGACGGAACCCGCGCGACCGGCAATGGCCAGCTGATCGAGGCGCTGGCGGATTGCGCGAGGAAAGCGGGGCGCGCGGTTGCCTCGCCAGCCGAGGCGCGTGCGATGCTGGGCCTGCGGCCGTAGGAAGCCCTTCTCGAGATCGGCGACGAACCATATATCCAGACGCGTCCGAGAGGGTTCATGGCGCTTGAACGATGCTGCCGATATTGTTATGAAGAATAACAGTATCCGGGAGGAGCAGAATGCCGCTGGTTGACGTGCCGGGCATGAGGCCGGTGATGATGGGCGACCTGGCCGCCGATCTGGCGCGGCGGGAGGACGGGACGATTCTGGTCTCGCCGCGCGCGGCGCTGGGCGACTATCCGCGGTCGATGACCGACAGCCTTGTCCGCTGGGCACGGGAGCGGCCGGACACCGTGTTCCTGGCTGACCGCGGGCCGGACGGCGAATGGCGCCGGATCACCTATGCGCAGGCGCTGGCGAAAGCCAGGTCGCTGGCCCAGTTTCTCATCGACCACGGCCTCTCGGCCGAACGGCCGCTGATGGTCCTGTCGGGCAATTCGATGGAACACGGGCTGCTGGCGCTGGCCGCGATGATGGCCGGCATTCCGATCGCGCCGGTCTCGCCGGCCTATTCGCTTGTCTCGTCCGACCACCAGAAGCTGCGCTATCTCGTCGGCTTGCTGACACCCGGGATGGTCTTCGTCGCCGAGGGTCAGCCTTACGAGAACGCGCTCAGGGCGATCCTGGCACCTGACATGACGCTTTTGACCGCGCGCGACCCCGTGTCCGACCTGCCGACGGTGATGTTCGAATGCGCCGCCGCAACGGTCGCCACCTCCGCGGTCGACGCGGCTGATGCGGCCGTGACCCCCGACACGGTGTCGAAATTCCTGTTCACCTCCGGCTCGACCGGAATGCCCAAGGCGGTGATCAACACGCAGAGGATGATGACCTGCAACCAGGTCATGATCACGTCGGCGCTCGCTTTCCTGAAGGACCAGCCGCCGGTGATGGTGGACTGGCTGCCGTGGAACCATACGGCGGGCGGCAACCACAATTTCGGCATCACGCTGCACAATGGCGGCACGCTCTACATCGACGACGGCGCGCCGACGCCGGCCGGCATCCTGAAGACGGTGCGCAACCTGGAGGAGATCGCGCCGACGCTCTACTTCAACGTGCCGAAGGGCTACGAAATGCTGCTCGACCATTTCGAGCGCAACGAGCGGCTGCGCAAGACGTTCTTCTCGCGGCTGAACCTGATGCAATATGCCGGTGCCGGACTGTCCCAGCATGTCTGGGACGGGCTCGACCGCATCGCGCGGGAGGCCACCGGCGAGCGGATCATGATCATCACCGGCTATGGCGCGACGGAAACCGCGCCCTTTGCCTTCACCACGACCTGGGCGGTCGAGCGCGCGGGCGAGGTGGGCCTGCCGGCGCCGGGGCTGGAGCTGAAGCTGGTGCCGAACGGCGACAAGATGGAGGTGCGCCTGCGCGGGCCGAACGTGACGCCGGGCTACTGGCGCCAGCCGGACAAGACCGCCGAGTGCTTCGACGACGAAGGCTACTACATGATCGGCGACGCGCTGAAGTTCGTCGATCCGCAGGACGTCAACCGCGGGCTTTTGTTCGACGGGCGCGTGTCGGAGGACTTCAAGCTCAACACCGGAACCTGGGTGAACCTCGCTTCGGTCAAAGGCGCGATCATCCGCGCCTTCGCGCCTTACGTGCGGGAGGCGGTGCTGACCGGGCTCGACCGCAACCATATCGGCGCGATGCTGTTCCTCGACGTGGATGCGGCGCGCAAGCTCGCGCCGGACCTGGCCGTGGCCCTGGAGCCGGACCTGGCGGACAGCCCGGTGCTGCGGGCGCTGTTCCAGGAGAGGCTCGACGCGCTGGCGAAGACCGCGACGGGCAGCGCCTCCTTTGTCGCGCGCGCCCTGATCCTCGATACGCCGCCGGCGATCGACAAGGGCGAGATCACCGACAAGGGATCGATCAACCAGCGCGCCGTAATGGCCGCGCGTGCGAGCCTGGTCGAATATCTCTACGCTGAGCCCCCACCATCCCACGTTCTCGTCGCAAGGAAGAACAAATGACCGCCACCGCCGAAAAGGGCCTCCGCTACCGGTTCGAGGACGCCTGGCTGATCGATGGCGTGCGCACGCCCTTCGTCGACTATACCGGCGCCTTTGCCGACATCTCGCCGATCGATCTCGGCATCAAGGCCGCGCGCGCGGTGCTGGAGAAGACGGGCATCGATCCCAAGGACGTCGGCACGACGATCGCGGGCTCGATGGCGCAGGCCTCCTTCGACGCCTACATGACGCCGCGCCATATCGGCCTCTATGCCGGCGTGCCGCTGGAGCGGCCGGCGCATCTGGTGCAGCGCATCTGCGGCACGGGCATCGAGGTGCTGGTGCAGGCGGCCGACATGGTGTCGCTCGACCGGGTCGAGGTGGCGCTGTGCGTCGGCGCGGAATCGATGAGCCGCAATCCGGTCGCGGCCTATACCCACCGCAACGGCTTCAAGATGGGGCAGGTGGCGTTCAAAGATTTCCTGTGGGAGGCGCTGCTCGATCCGGCGGTGTCCTGCACGATGGGCGACACGGCCGAGAACCTGGCGCGGGACTACCAGATCTCCCGAGAAGAAGTGGACCGGTTCGCGGAGCGTTCGTTCAACCGGGCGCTGAAGGCGCAGGCCGACGGGTTCATCGACGGCGAGATCGTGGCGGTGACGAGCGAGGCGTTCGAGCAGGAGGGCTACAATGCGCGTGGGATAAAACTGCCGCGCGGCGTGGAGAACGTGACCAAGGACAGTCACGTTCGCCCGTCGCCCTATGAGGCGCTGGCGAAGATCAGGCCTGCCTTCGGCGGCGTGCAGACGGGCGGCAATTCGTCGGCCGTGGTGGACGGCGCGGCGGCGGCGCTGGTCGGGTCGCTGGACGCGGCGCGCAAGACAGGCAAGGCGCCGCTGGCGCGCATCGTGGCCGCGGCGACCGTGGGCGTGCCGCCGCACATCATGGGCATCGGGCCGGTGCCGGCGATCCGCGCGCTGCTCGACGAGACGGGGCTGACGCTCGACGATATCGACCGGATCGAAATCAACGAGGCGTTCGGCGCGCAGATCATGGCCTGTATCCGCGAGCTCGGGCTCGACGAGGACAAGACCAACGTCAATGGCGGCGCGATCGCCATCGGCCATCCGCTGGGCGCCACCGGCGTGCGCATCACGACCACCGTGGCGCGCGAGTTGAAGCGCTCGGGCCTGCGCTACGGCATCGCGTCGGCCTGCATCGGCGGCGGGCAGGGCATCGCGATCCTGGTCGAGAACGTGGAGGCGGCATAGGATGCTCGTCAACAGCCGCGACGTCGAGATCGAGTGGGGCGACTGCGACGCCGCCGGCATCGTGTTCTACCCGCGCTACTTTGCGATGTTCGACGCATCGACCGCCTATCTGCTCGAAAAGGCGATCGGGATGAAGAAGATCGCCTGGACGAAGCATTTCGGCATCGTCGGAATCCCGATGGTGGATACCGGCGCCAAGTTCATCATCCCGTCGCGCTACGGCGACGTGATCCGCATCGAGACTCAGGCGACCGAGATCCGGCGCTCGTCGTTCGACATCCAGCACCGTGTCTACAAGGGCGAGGCGCTGGCGATCGAGGCGCGCGAGACCAGGGTGTGGGCGGGCAAGGATCCGGACAATGCTGAGCGGATCAAGGGCTATGCGATCCCGGACGAGGTCGTCACCGCGCTCAAGGGGTAGTGTTCACTCGTCCGGCGACGGCTCGCCCGCCAGCAACCTGTCGAGCAGTTCGATCAGGTGGTCGCGGTCCTGCGCTCCGCCGAGGCGCTCGATCATGCGGTTCTCGTGCTCGTTCCAGGTTGCGATCATCTTCCTGACGAAGCGCTCGCCTTCGGGCGTCAGATGCAGCGAGTGGGAGCGCCGGTCGATATCGCCCTTGCGCCGGTCGGCGAGGCCCCGCGTCTCCAGCCCGTCCATCAGGGCGACGAAGTTCGCGCGCTTGATGCCCAGCGCCTCGGCGATCTCGGTCTGCTTGAGGCCGGGCGTGCGCGCGATCATCGCTAGGACCGAGAACTCGGCCGGCCGAACCTTCATCTTGGCGAAGGTCTGGATGAAATCCTGGAATACGAGCAACTGCGCCCTGCGCAGCTTGTAGCCGATGATGCTTTCCTTGTCCGGCAGTTCGGCCGAAGTCTCGGAAGTGCCGCGGCGGCGGGAACCCGGCTTGATATCTGCGGTCATGGCGCCTCGTTCGAAAGGGTCCCGGCGCGATACACTGGGCCGGTGGGCGTTCCGTCGGTCCGGTGGCGGCCGAAACTCATCCGATCTGCCTCGAATCGCACCTGCGTCGCCCAAGAATAGTGCAGAACGGCTGGGAAATCGCCAAGGATCAATGCGTGGCTCCGTCACTGGACCAATGCGTCGGATTGAACCAGCCGATATTGTTATGGTATAGAACAAAATAGAAGTCACCAGCCAAATCGCAGGTAGCCATGTCCGCAATCGCCAGCACCCGGTCCCGCCTTCCGGACCGGACCGGACCCGTCGAGGTCGAAGTGACCGGCGACATCGCCGTGCTGACGTTCGACCGGGCGGAAAAGCGCAATGCGATCAACGACGCCGTTGCGGACGGCCTGCGCGCCTTCTTCGCGGATCCGCCGAAGAGCGTCCGCGCGGTGGTCATCACGGGAGCCGGTGGCCATTTCTCGGCCGGCCTTGACCTTGGCGAGCAGTCGAAGCGCGAGCCGACTGAGGTGCTGAAGCATTCGCGGCGTTGGCACCAGCTGATGGACATGATCCAGTTTGGCGGGTTGCCGGTCGTGGCGGCGATGTCGGGGTCTGTCATCGGCGGCGGGCTGGAGATCGCGGCGTCCTGCCATGTGCGGGTGGCCGAACCCAGCGCGCGGTTCCAGCTTCCCGAAGGCAAGCGCGGCATCTTCGTCGGCGGCGGCGCCACGGTGCGCATCGGCCGCATTCTCGGTCCCGACCGGATGACGGAGATGATGCTGACGGGGCGGGTCTACGAGGCCGAGGAAGGCTATCGGCTTGGGCTCGCACATTACCTGGTGGGCGAGGGCGAGGGGCTCGGCAGGGCGATCGCGCTGGCGCGGGACATCGCGTCCAACGCCTCGCTGGTCAACTACCTGGTCATCCATTCGATCGCGCGGATCGACGACATGAGCCGCGGCGACGGGCTCTACGCCGAGAGCCTGAGTGCTGCGCTGTCGCAGAGCGGACCGGATGCGATGGAAGGGCTGAACGCGTTCCTGGAGAAGCGCAAGCCGAACTTCAGCTAGAGCATTTCGAAGCGCCGTGGTCAGTGGCTGGACGGTTTAGGCGACTCCGGCAGCTGCTTTGCCTTCGGCGGCGCCCGCCGCTTCATGGCGTTGTCGCGGATCTCCTGCTTGGACAGGTAGTCCACCTGTTCCAGCATGACCTCGTGGACGAATTCCTCGCCGATCCGCTTGTTGAGGCTGTCGCGCAGGCCACCGCGGAAGGCGTCGACGTCGATGCGGTCGCCGCGGGTGAAGTCCATCAGCGGGTTTGAATAGAGGTAGGTGAAGAACTCGTCGGTGATGATCGCCTGCATCGGCACGCTGAGCTGGGCGATGCGCGCCGGCTCGGCCGTGTAGACGAACCTGGCGATGAAATAGCCGGCGACCTCGCCGCCCTTGACGATCGGAACCGAGATCACGTCGGTCTTCACATAGTCGAGCCCGCCGAAGAAGGCGGCAGGCTTTTCAGCCTCCCCGGGCTTGTCGCCGGTCGAGGAGAAGGCGAAGAAGATCGACCCTACCGTGACGACGACGACCCAGACAGCCGCGACGATGAATTTTATCATCCCGGTCAGGCCCGCTGGAAGGCGTTGGTCGAGTAGGTTCCGTCGGTCTCGGCGCGCTCGATCGCCGACTGGATGAGCCCGGCGACCTCCGTCACCGCGCTCAGATGCGCGAGGATCACGGCCTCGTTGGCAACCAGCTTCGTCTTCAGCCGCGCGATCGCGTCGCGGTGGATCTCGGCGAAGTCACGCACGGAGATGCCCTTGATGGCGCGGTTCAGTTCGTAGAGGTAGCGGCTCTTCCTGGCATTCGACGTGCGGATGTCGAACTTCGGGTCGGACCTGATCGAGGCGGTCTCGGTTTCGATTGCCTCCTCGATGCGTCCGATGATCGCCGAGATCGAGCCGACGCTCGCCTGGACCGGCCGGTCGGGGCCGTTCGAGGCGATCTGGGGCAGGTTGGGGCTGTAGAAAGTCGTATCGCTCATCGTCTTACCCGATCATCGAGGTCAATCGGCGCTCGAGCGGCCGGTGGCCGCCAGATCCTCGCCGAGCGACTTCATCATGCTCCGCTGCATTTCCTGTACCAGCCCGGCAGACAGCAGCTGCTGCTCGGCAAGGCCCGACTTTTCCCCTGCGCCGGGGAGACCGGTGACCGGCACCTTTTTCTCGCCGGCCATATAGTGCGCGCCCAGAACCCGGTCGGCGATGCCGATGCCGCCGGCCTTGGCCATCTGGTTGGCGATCTCGGTCGCCATGAAGGACTTCCACATGTCGCCGGCCAGCCCGCTGCCGTAGACCGCCTCGGCGTCCTGCGGCAGCATCGACTGGATGAAGGTCTGCAGGACCATGCCCTCGAACTTGCGAAACGATTCCGGAACCGCATTGGCGGCGGCACGGCTGGAGGCGAGCGCGGCAGCGCTGCGCGCGTCCGCCGCTGCGTGCAGACGTGCCAGGCGTTCGACTCGGGTCTCCGAAGTGTCCACGGATACCTGCGGCTGCGTGCCTGCTGCTGCGCCCAGGGCGTCGATGACGGCGTTGGCCAAGCCTCCGCTCCTTGCTGCTTCGTCGGGAGGGAATGTGAACCAGAAAACTTGTGGCAGGCTTGTGCCGCTGAACCTCAGCCTGGTCTGTTCAGCGCGAGGCGCTGCTCGACGGCATCGAGCGCCGCGCGCTCCTCGGCCTTGCGCTCTTCCTCGCGCAAGGCTTCGCGCCATGAGCGTTCGATGATGTTGGTGCGGGCGGTTTCGGCAGCGACCTTCAATCCCTCCGCCTTCGCCAGCGCCTCGTTCTCGCGGCCGCGTGCGATCGCCCGCTCGACGAAGCGCGAATAGACTTCGGGGGACATGTCCGACATGGAGCCCTCGCCACGCGCCTCGAGGATCTCCTTCGCCTCGCGGTCGGCAGCAGCGGCCCTGGCAAGATAGTTTGCCCGACGCATCTCGTGGATCTCCGTCACCTTTTTCTGGAGCTCGACGAGTTGTTTCAGGCGATCGCTGCGGCCGGCCATGCGTCAGCGCCCCACCGTCACGCTGACGAAGCCGTCGGCGAAGAGGGACAGGAGAACCGGCGCGCCGAAATAGAGGAGGATCATGCCGCCGGTGATCACGAAGGGCAGGGAGATGAAGTAGACCGGGATCTGCGGCGTCAGCTTGTTGACGAAGCCGATGGCGAGGTTGACCAGAAGCGAATAGGCGAGGAACGGGCTGCCCAGCCGCAGCATCACCATGAATGCCTCGGACAGCGTGTCGGTCAGATCGACCAGCCCGGACTGCGGATTGTAGAACGCGTCAAGCGGTGCCAGCCGGTAGGAGAGGACGATCGCCTTGATGATCTCGTGGTGGAAATTGAGGACGAACAGGACCAGAAGGGCCGAGAAGGAGATCAGCGAGGCGAGCGTCGCCTGCGGCTCCGCTTCCTCGATGGCGTGGCCCATGCCGCCGTTGAAGCCGATCATCATCGAGATCGAGCTGGCGGTGAACTGCAGCGCCAGCACGTAGAACCGCGCCATCAAGCCGATGAGGCCGCCGATCAGCGTTTCGGAGATGACCAGGACGACGAGACCTGCCGGCTGCTGCCGCGTGTGGGGGATCACCTCGTCCGACATGTTGATGAGCAGCGCGAACGTCGCGGCGACGGCGACGAACAGCCTGATCTGCAGGGGAACGCGGGCGCTCGACAGACCGGGCATCACCATGAAGCAGCCGCCGACGCGGCAGAACGTGATGAACGCCGCGATGACGAAGTCGGGAAGCGTCGCGGTCACGAGACCGAGCCCAGCACCCGTATCTCGACACCCTTGGCGATCTCGACGTGGCTAAGGACGGGGAGCGTCGGATAGAGCCGCTCGATGATCATGCGCACGTAGGGACGCGCATCCGGGGCGGTGACGATGGCGAAGCGCTCGCCGGTGTCGATGAGCTTGCGGATCGCCTTGCCGGCCTCCTGGCCGAATTCCTCCAGCAGGCGCGGGTCGATGTCGAACTCGCGGATCTCGCCCTTGCCGTCGCGCTTCAAGCTCTGGTGGAGGACGAGGTCCCAGCGGTTGCCGAGGCGGAGCACCTTGAGGACGCCGCCGTCGGAGAGGTCGCCGCAGATCTGCTGCGACATGCGGATGCGGACATGCTCGACGATCTGCTCGGTGCGGCGCACATGCGGCGCAATCTCGGCGATCGCCTCGATGATGAGGTGGAGGTTGCGGATCGAGACGCGCTCGGCGAGCAAGAGCTTCAGGACCGCCTGCAGACCGGGATAGGAGATGTGGGTGGTGCAGATGTCTTCGGCGAGCTTCTTGTATTCCGGGTCCTGGCGGTCGATCAGCGCCTTCATGTCCTTGTAGGACAGAAGCTGCGGCAGGTTGTTGCGGATCACTTCCGACAGGTGCGTGAGCAGCACGGACATGTTGTCGGCGTAGGTGTAGCCGTCGCGCTTCAGGTCGTCGGCGAACATCTCGTGCACGGAATAGGCGCGCATGCCGAAGGCCGGCTCGCGCACCTCCTCGCCCGGCATCTCGGGAGCCTCCTTGGCGCCGAGAAGCACCATCAACTCGCCGACGCGCATCTGGTTCTCGGCGACCACGGTGCCGTGCATGCGGATCTGGTAGGCCTTGCCGGGGATGGAGAAATCGTCGGTGAGCTTCACCTCGGGGACGACGAACCCGTATTGCTGCGCGAACTTCTTGCGCATCTTGCCCATCCGGAACGCGAGTTCCTGGTGGCCGGTGACGAGCTTGGTCGAGAGCTGCTTGCCGATCAGCAGCTCGATCTCGGAGGTCTTGAGCGATTCCTTGACCGAGTTGCGCTCGTCCTCCTGCTTCTGCTCCTCCTTCTGCTTCTCGAGCGAGGCGGCGTGGGCGTCGCGCCTGTTCTGGCGCATCGGGATGACATAGCCGACGAGGCCGAGGAGAAGGGCAAGCGACAGGAAGGGCAGCATCGGCAGCCCCGGCAGCAGCGACAGGATCGTCAGCAGCAGGGCGGCGACATAGAGCGCGCGGGGATAGGCCGAGAGCTGACCCATGACCGCCTGGTCGGTGGAGCCGCGGGTGCCGCCCTTCGACACGAGCAGGCCCGCGGCGAGCGAGACGATCAGCGCCGGGATCTGCGTCACCAGACCGTCGCCGACCGACAATTTGACGAAGACTTCGGCGGCTTCGCCGAGATCCATGTTGTGGCGCGCATAGCCGATGACGATGCCGCCGACGATGTTGACGCCGGTGATGATCAGGCCAGCAATCGCATCGCCGCGCACGAATTTCGACGCGCCGTCCATGGAGCCGAAGAAGGAGGATTCCTCCTCGAGTTCGCGCCGGCGCGACTGGGCCTCCTTCTCGTTGATCAAGCCGGCGGAGAGATCGGCGTCGATCGACATCTGCTTGCCGGGGATGGCGTCGAGGGTGAAGCGCGCGCCGACCTCGGCGATGCGGGTCGAGCCCTTGGTGATGACGATGAAGTTCACGATCAGCAGGATCGAGAAGACGATGATGCCGATGACGAAGTCGCCGCTCATCACCAGCGACGAGAAACCGCCGATGACGTAGCCGGCGGCGTTGGTGCCCTCGTTGCCGTGCGACAGGATCACGCGCGTCGTCGCGATGTTGAGCGACAGGCGCAGCATGGTCGCGATCAGCAGGATCGTCGGGAAGGACGAGAAGTCGAGCGGCCGCTGGATCCACAGCGCGACCATCAGGATGAGCACGGACAGCGCGATCGAGAAGGCGAGCCCGATGTCGATCAGGAAGGGCGGGATCGGCAGGAACAGGATGCACAGGATCGCCACGATGCCGATCGCGAATCCCACGTCGCGGCCGTTGCGGGCGTTGGCGAGCCGGGGAAGTGTCTCGATCAGGGCCAAAGGCAGTCCTCGCGCGCGCCGACGAATGGCGCGCCGCCCAGACTAGTGGTCCAAACTTGTGCGAACGTGGCCTGAGAGACTGTTTGGAAATTCTACTCTGGCGGCCATCTGGCGGCGTTTTTCTGCGCTTCCGGTGCTCACGGACCAAATGTCCGCTGCGCTCCGGTTCTCGAAACCACCACCATATGACTCGCCAGAGCGAATTTCGAAACAGTCTCCAGGACTTCAGAAGCCGGTCTGGATCCGCTGGAACACGACTTCGGAGAACGCGTAGATCTGCGCGCCGATGAAGGGTCCGGTCAGGAGCAGGGCGAGCAGGATCGCGACGATCTTCGGGACGAAGGTCAGCGTGATTTCCTGGACCTGGGTGAGCGCCTGGAGCAGCGCGATACCGATGCCGACCAGCATCGCGGCGGCGACGGCGGGAGCCGAGGCCACCAGCACGGTCCAGATCGCGGCCTGGACGATATCGAGCGCGTCGGCCTCGTTCATCGGAGCTAGCTGATCTTGACGCCCGGAAGCATCGGGACTTCCTTGCCGTTCTCCAGAACCGCGATGATGCCGTCGGTATAGAGACGGACTTCCGAAACCTTGCCGGTGATCGTCCCATCCGCCGAGGTAACCGTGCGGCCGATGATCGAGCTTGCCTGGGAGAGCTGCGACGACTGGAGCAGCTGCTCGAGCTTCGAATTCACCTGCACGGACTGTTCGACCTGGCTGAAGGTGGCAAGCTGGGCGACGTAGTCCGTCGATTCCATCGGGCTGGTCGGATCCTGGTTCTTCATCTCGGCGACGAGGAGCTTCAGAAACGACTGATAGTCGACGGTCTGAGCGGTCGGGGTGGCCGAGGCCGTCTGCGAGTTGTTAGAGGAGGTATTGGAGACATACATCATGCTGCTCCTGCCGCCGCGAGTTCCTGTTGCTGGTGCGGCCGGTGCGGTGTTCCGGCGGCGAGAATCTCGGCCTCGAGCGAATAGAGCGATCTGATCGCCCTCAGGGCCTCGTAGATCTGTCCCTCGCCGACGAAGCGGTCGATTTCCTTCAGTTCCGCGAGGATGCCGCCGTCCTCGAAGCTGGCGAGAAGCAGCGAGAGGGATTTCTTGAACATGGCGCGCGCCTCATCGGCCGCGCCGGGCGTCATGAGAATGATCTGGGCGATGAAATAGAGCTGGCGCAACGGGGTCGAGGCATTCTCGGGTTGCATGACGTGGGTTTCGAGGAGGAACTGCACGTCGTTGAGGAACTCGATCGAAACCTTGCGGTCGACCCTGACGACGGCACCGTTGATGTAGATCTTCTCGTTCGGTTTCAGGGAGATCCTCAGCGTGTTTCTCATTGCAGTCCATCTCTTATGATCTGCGAAATCTCGATCAGCCCATCGAAATTGTTCGAGCTGCCCTGACGGACGCTTTCGGCCTCGCGGAGGACCCACAGACCGATCGAGATGAGATTTGCCCTGAGTTCCTTGGGCAGCTCGTTCTCGGGATTGGCGAGGTCGTCGAGAAGGGCTGTCCAGACCTTGTGGACAAAATGGATCGCCTCGATCGACTTGAAGGAATCGACCCCGGCCTGCTGCGCTTCGACGAGCAATTCGATCGAGCGATCAAGCACTTGCCGTTCACGATCCTTCGCCTCGGCGATGGAGTCGGTCTGGATGTCGGCGTAGGAAAATTGATACATGCTAGGTCGTTTCCCGAAATGATCCCCGAGTTCAGTTTCAGCTCATGAAATTGAGCAGGCTCAGTTGCTGGATGCGCGAGGTGAGCGCGTAGGCCGTCTCGATCTGCGAGGTGAGCGCGGAAACCCTCGTGGCCGCCTCGTAGGGGTCGACGCTCTCCAAGTCGCTGATCGTCTGCTCGAAGAGGTTGACCTGGGTCTCGATGCGTTCCGACGCGCTGGTCACGCGCTGCTGGGTGACACCGGTCATGGTCTGCTGGGCGGTCACTTCCGCGATGCCCTCGTTCACCAGAGTCAGCGCGCGTTCGCTCAGCGCAGTCATTGCGCCGGTATTCAGCGGCCCTTGCATGAGTTCGCTCGTGATGGCGGCCACCATCGCCAGCTTGCGGATGCCGGTGATATTGGCGCTGACCGAGGTCTCGGTGGTTTCGTTGAGGGCAATGCGCGAAACGATCGCCTCGTCGGTGGCGCTCGACCAGTTCGTGTCCCAGCCAGCGCCGAGGAATTGCGGCTCGACGACATTGGTGAGGAAGTCGTCCATCTGCGTCGAGGTGATCGTGGCGGCGGCCGCGTCGGTCTGGGTGAACCCGAAATAGGCCTGGAAGGCTGTATCGAAAGCGACTTTGTTCGCGGACGCAGGATCGCTGAAATCCGCTACCGGCTTCACGTCGGTGTTGATGCCGGCGAACAGGTACTGGCCGTTGATGCTGGTGTTGAGCGTCGAGGTGAGCAATCCGAGCATCGCGGCTCCGTCGGCCTGGACGACGCCGCGCTCGACGCTGCCCGAAGCGGCGGCCGAAAGTGTCGACCGGAGTGTCTCCGCGCGCTCCGTCAATTGAGACAGGATGCTCTGGGTCGATGACAGCCGCGATGAAACCAGCGCATTGGAATCGACGATGCCGTTCAGCCGCGAGACGTCGCGTGCAAGCGACACGGTCTCGCCGGTGCGCGCACCGAGCGCCAGGCCGACGTCGGCCACGCGCAAGGTGGTGCTCTCCTTCTGCGCCGAGACGAGCTCGGACTGCATCTTCATCATCGAATAGCGTAGCGCCTGGCTGATCGCAGTCGAGGAGACGTAGGAGGATTTCATCGTTACCTCACCATCGCAATGAGGTTGGCCAGCATCTCGTCGACTGCCTTGATGAGGCGGGCGGACGCGTCATACGAGTGCTCGAGTTCGAGCAGGAGCGACAGCTCCTGGTCCATGTTAACGCCGGTGTCATTCGACAGCGCTTCGGCGGTGCGGACCACGAGCGCCTGCTTGTTCTCTTCGGCCTTGGTCGCCTGCTGGCGCAGGTTCTCCAGCCAGCTGATGATGTCGGAGGAATAGTCCATGACGCTGGCGTTCGTTCCGGCGCCTGCAGCCGGGTCGAAGGTCGTCGAGACGTCGAGATTGGCGGAGTATTCGATCAGCAGATCCGCATAGGAAGCGTTGCCGCCGGTATTGCCGACATAGACCGCGCCGTTGGCGCCACCGTCGCGCAGCACGGTCGGATTGCCACCCTGCTGCGAGTCCATCGCGGCGTTGACCGAGAGCGATCCGGCCAGGCCCGGGGAAACGACACCGGTGGCCGGCAGTGCCGGTCCGCCGTTCCAGGTGAAGAGGCCGGCGAGGGCAGGGGCCGCGCCGCCCGTCTGGTCGGTTTCAGCGAAGGCCATGACCAGGCCGCGGGCGACCTCGTCGAGCTGTGCCTGAACGTTGGGTGCGATCGTGTCGCGCAGCTGAAGATAGGCGGCGATCCGGCCGGACGCGTCCGTGTCGCCGCCGGACCCGGCCTGCAGCGGAACGCCGTCGATGTAAACGGAATTGCCGACGGTCGTCGCGTCGTAGCCGGGCTTCGGCTGGAACGTCACCGTCCTCGGCGATGTCTCGAAGAGGATCGCGCCCGACGCGGTGGTGAGCACCATGTCGTTGTTTTCGCGCGTGATCGTCGACACCGGTACATATTGCGCGATCTGCTTCAGGATCGAGTCGCGCCGGTCGAGCTGGTCGGATACGTCGCGACCGGTCTGCGTGCCGGCGACGATCGCGCTGTTGGCGGTCTCGAAGTCCTTGAGGAGGCCGTTCAGCTCATCGACCGCGACCGAAATCTGCATGTCGGCATTGGTGCGCTGGGCGTTGACGGCGGCCGTGCCGTCATTGAGCGAGCGCACCACCTGCCTGGCGGCCTCGATAGCACTTTCGCCGAGAGAGGCGTTCGCAGGGTTGTTGGAATAGAGTTGGATCGCCTCGTAGAGCGATCCAAGCGCATTTGCCGGGGAGTTGGCGTTGTCGACGCCGTTCACCGCCTGGGCGAGCGTATCGATGCTGGAACGGATGGTGCCCTGGCCTTCGTATGAGGACACAGCCGACAGGTTGGCGCGGAACAGCGCCTCGCTGGCTGCCCGCTGAATGACGACGACCCGTGCGCCGGGTGCCTCGCTGGAGATGACGGCATTGCGACGGACGTAATCCGAGTTGCCCGCGTTGGTGACGTTCTGCGAGACGACCGCAGTCTGCCGCGAGGTCGCCAGCAGCGACTGCTTCGCAATATTGAGTGCGGTGGTAAGCGACATCCCCTAGTCCTGCCCCCCGGCAGACGTTCCGCTATCGCTTGAGGTTCACAAGGATGTCCATCAGGTCGGCGCCCGTCTGGAATACCTTGGAATTCGCGGTGTAGCTGCGCTGGGCCTCGATCATGCTGGTGAGTTCCTCGGCGATATCGACATTCGAATTCTCGAGTGCGCCCGACACGACCGAACCGAATGTGCCGTCCTCAGGGAAGCCGACGAGCACCGAGCCCGACTCGTTGCTGGGGCGGTAGACGTTTCCGGGCAGCACGGTCAGCATGTCGTCGCTTCGCGTCGTCGCGAGCGGAATGCGATAGAGCGCCTTCGTGGTGCCGTCGCCGTACTGGGCATAGAGGACGCCGTCGCCGTCGATGTTGATCTGCTCGATCGAGCTCGGCGCATTGCCGTTCGACCAGGAGTCGAACAACGTGTAGTCGGCCTTGAGCTGCGTTGCGTTCTCCAGGTCGAGAGTGAAGGACTGACCATCCGGGATCGTCAGTGTGATGTCGGTGGCGCTCGCGCCGGTATACTCGCCCGTGGTCGGATCGAAGGTGAGCGTCTGCGTCGCAAGCGCGGCGGAGCTGTAGGGGAATCCGCCGGTCGCGCTGGCATCGGCCTTGTTGTAGACGGCCACTTCCCAGGTGTCGGCGGCCGTCTTGGTGTAATAGACGTCAAGCACGACCTGGCCACCGAGATCGTCATAGACCTGCAAGGACGACTTGGCCGTGTATTCGGCCGACGCGGCATTTGCCGATGGCAGATTGGCGGCGAGGACAGCCGTCGCGTTGGCCGGAAGGTTGAGCGACATCGAACCCTGCGTCGACGGTGTCGCGTTCAATTCGTTCTGCGACAGGCTGACCGGAATCAGGCCTTCGAAGCCGTTGGCGGTCGCCGTCGGGATGCCGTTCGAGGCGTCGTAGCCCATCAGGATGTAGCCGGCCGCGTTGACGAGCTGGCCCTCACCGTTGGGAACGAAGGATCCCGCGCGCGTCATGAAGGAATTGCCCGACGCGTCCTGGACGACGAACATGCCGTTGCCGCTGACCGCGAGATCGGAGATCGACGTGGTGTACTGAAGCGAGCCCTGGTCGGTGATGGCGTATCGGATCGAGGTGGTCACGCCGCCGGAATTATAGTTGCCGGGCGTGCTGGGGAGCACGAGGCTCGAGAACTCCGCCTTGGAGCGCTTGTAGCCATTGGTGCTGGAATTGGCGATGTTGTCGGCAGTCGTCGACAGGCGGTTCGACTGGGCTGCCATGCCCGAAACGCCGGTCCGCATCATTCCGTAAAGGCTCATTCCGTTACTCCTCGGATATAGTGCCGCTGAGGATGAGCCTACAGCCCGCGACTTGCGCGAAGCCGTCCGGCGCCGGTCAGGCGGGTTGGGTGGCGAGGCGGTATCCCAGGAATCGCTTCGACTCGATCGGGTCGAAGCCCATCTTCTCGCGCAGCTTCTTGCGCAGTTTCGAAATATGGCTCTCGACCACGTTCTCCTCGACGTCCTCGTCGAACACGCCGTAGATCGCGTTGAAGACCTGAGCCTTGGTCACCCGGCGGCCGGAATTGCTCGCCAGATATTCGAGGATGCGACGCTCGCGGCGCGGCAGGGGGAGCGGTGCGCCGCCGATCTCCGGGTCGCGCCCGTCCATGTAGATCCGCATCGGCCCGACTTCGGCGTAGCTCGCGTCTTCGGCGCCGCGACGCCGGATGGCGCAGACACGGGCGAGGATCTCGCGGATGTGGACCGGCTTGCGGATGACGTCGTCAACGCCGGACTCGAACAACCTGAGCGTGTTCTCCAGCGAGTGCTGTTCGCTGAGTGCGATGACGGGTGCACAGGTCCGGTCGCGGATGCGGCGGGGCGAGAGATCGTGCGACCCGCACTCTCCGATCAGCACCGCCGAAACCGACTTCAGATCGCTCTGCGCGGCGGTGTCGACCCACTCGTTGAACTCGTTCGGAAGGAAGCCTGCGCTGGCTATTCCTTCGCGGCTGAAAAGCGAACTGAATCCGCCTTTTACAAGCTCGCGCTCGTCCACGATCACGATCATTGCCCGCCCCACGAATCAGAAGCCCCACTTCTGTTGAAAAGGGGTAACCGCAGGGGGGAATCGCGAACACCCGCGAATTCTTGTTAACCATAATTAGGGTATCGCCCGCAGCCGTTTCCGGAGCGGTCGTTAACCAGTCGTTAACCATATTTTCCGTAGCAATCGCCGATTGATTCGAACGGCCGGCCAAAAGGCCTTTCGAGGCGATCGGACGGGTCTGACGGCTAGATGTAGCGTGCCGATGAACTCCCGTTCGGAACGGCACCCGGCGGGCCTGCCACGTGCGTGTTCTGTCCGCCGGATTGATGTTGCTCCCGCCGCGAGCCGCTGCCCTGCTCGCGCGCTCCGCCAGCGCCGCCGTCCGCCGCGAAACCCTGTTGACGCGACTGTCCGTTCGGCTCCGGCTGAGGCTGAGCGTCGGACCGGCCCGCGACCTGAACGGTCACGCGATCGACATCGAGCCCGAGCGCCCGCAGCGATTTCACGATCGTGTCCGCGTCGGAGGCGAGCTGCCGCTGTGCGTCGGCCGTCTCGGCGGAGAGTTCGACGGTGACGGTGTCGTCCTTGATCCGCAGGTGCGCGGTCACCGCTCCGAGTTCAACCGGATTGAGCTGTATTTTCAGAGATTTGAGCTGCGCCGGCGCGCCCGGCTGGGTGTCGCGGAAATAGGCGGCCCAGGAGCCTTCTGCGCGAACCGTAGCGATGATCGCGGCGGCCGGGGTCGCGGGCGAAGCGGCCTGGGCGGACTGTGCGGAAACCGCCGTCACGCCGTTGGGCCCGGGACGGGCTGTATCGCCGGACCGGGAATCCGACGCGCCGGGGTTCCTGCCGTCGTCCTTCGCTTCGGGTTCGACGGGATCGCGGGGCGGCGGTGTCCTGTCGGCTGTCTCGGCCGGTGGGGCGGCTGCCGCCGTTTCGGTCGGCGACTGCGCGTTGGTGGCGGAAGACAGGGTGCGGGCCGCGGATGTTGCGGCGGCGGTGCCGTCGCTCGCGCGGGTGTTCGTCCTGTCGACGCCTTGGCCGCGCGGGTTCGGCTGGGCAGGCGGGGCGGTAATGGTTCCAACCGCCATTCGCTCAATGGTCGGCGACGGAGTGGAGGGAACCGGCACCTCTCGCGGAGCGGCCATGGTCGCGGTCTCGGCCTTGCTTCCCGTCGGCGCCTCGGGCGGAGGAGGCGATGCCGCCGCAAGAGAGGCCACGGCGCTCTTCGGAGCGCTGGACCTTGCAGTTGCCTCGGCATCGTCGATCCGCGCATCGTCGCGCGACGTGTCGAGGGCCGGCGACGGCGCAGGTGCTGGTGTTTCCTCCGCAGCCGCCCGCGTCTGCTGACGCGGGATCCGAAGCGCGTCCTGCAGCAGGGCAATGGCGGGCACGACATCCTCGCCGGCCGTCCTGGGGGCGCGAGGCTTCCATTCCGGCGTGTCGTCGGCGAGGCCGGTCTCCGTCTCGACCTCCGCGGCGTCGCCGCCAGCGGCCTCCGGCTCCGTCGGCTTTATATCGTCGGATGGCTCGGTGATGCCGCCCTCAGGCAGGTCGGTCTTCGGGGCGCGGGCGGAGGCTTCCACCTTGACCTGCTTCGTCGCGCCGGACTTGCTTGGCCGGTCGAGGTCGCCTTCGACGAGGCTCGGCTGGCCCGCTGCCGGACGGCCCCTCGGAACGGTTGCTTCGGCGGGTTGATGCAGTTGCGCCGCCATGTCCACGGAGGCCTCGGCCGCGGTGCCGGAAAGACGCAAGCCTCCTTCCGCGAGACCCTCCAACTGGCGCGAGAGACCCTTGGATGGAACAGCCATGGCCTGCACGGCGACGGCCGTGCCGCTTCGCCGCTCGGCGCCGACGGTGCGGAAGGCATCCTGGAAGTCGGACTGTCCCTTCGATCCATCCTTGCTGGCCTGGGGACGCGGATCGGCGATCGCCAGCCTGGACGCGGACACGGTGCTGGTCATTTGGCCCCTGCGAGCATCTTGTCGATTTCCTCCAGCTTGCGGCGCGTCTCGTCGACGATCGGCAACGAATCTTCCGGCGAAGCCGCCGCCTCGACCGGCAAGGCGGCCATGGTCGGCCTTGTTTCGGGCCGGTCGGCCCGACCGGACGCGTCCGCTTGCGATGTCCTGACGGACACCGGCTCAGGATGCGCGGCGGCTATGTCGGTCGCCATGGGCGGCTCGGGCTCGGCCGCCGTGGGGGCCGGGGCCGGAGCATCAGGCTGGGGCGCCGGGGCCGACACCTCGATGGGCCGCGGTGGCTTCTGATCGCCCGGAGACATGATCCCGATCGCGACCGAGATCGCCGCATCCAGCAATTGCCTGTCGGGCCCGGCGAGCTTCGCACGATCGATCGTTTTGAGCCGCGCGAGGATTTCAGCCCCATTCTCCGAGGTGATCTCCGAGAGATTGGAATAGAGAATGGCACGCGGATCGGTGTCGCCGGTGGCGACGTTCTCGAACTCGGCGGCCTTCTTCGCAGCGAAATCGGAGAGTTCGCGCAGACCTTCGATCGCGGCGGTGCGGGCGAGCCGCAGATAGATCACCCTCTGGTGCTCCTGGCTCATCTCCGCGATCGTGTTCTCGATGACATGGAGATCGAGCGAGGCGTAGAGCGCGACGATCCCCTCGACGAGTTCGTCGGCGTACTGGGTCGCATAGGGGGAGCGGAGGAACCGGCGCACATACTGGTTCGAGGCGCGCAGGAAGCGATCGGTATCGCCGAGGCGGGCAGCGAGAGGAAGCGAACGCCGCAGCGCCGCTTCTTCGACGAGGGTTCCCGGGGCCAGAAGACGCGCGGTGTCGAGATAGGCCAATGCCAGCCTCGGTTCGTCGGTCCCGGCCATCGAGCCCTTGATGAGGGCGAGAAACGACCCGAGGTCGCCGGCGAGCGTGCGCGGGTCGATCGAGTGGAGCAGGGCCATCGCCGACTTGAGATCGCCGCGGATGTAGGAGCGGACGCCGTCGGTCAGCGGCTTCGTCGCCTCGTCCTGCTTGAGGCGGGCGATGGCAACCTCGACCGTGATCGGATTGCCGCCGCTCATGGCGTAGATGAGAAGGGCCTCGATGTTCTTGCGGTCCGCGAAGTCCTGCGGTCCGGACTCGCGCAGCTTCCTGTCGATCATCTGCAGCAGCTTCTGCTGCATCGGCAGGGCCGCATGATCGCCGCCGGCGATGCGGTCCTGGACCAGCTGCAGCGAGCGGACCATCTGGAACGTGTCCAGCGACGCATGCGCCTGCCCGGCCGCGAACGGCGTGGCCGACAGCGATGCGCCGAACGCTATGGCCCGGCAGAGCCGTTTCATCCGGCGGTCTCCAGCAGGATCTCGATGCGACGGTTGGAAGCGGCGAGCGGATCGGCAGGCTCCTTGAGCTTGCGGTCGGCAAAGCCGGCCACCTCGGTCAGCCGCTTCTCCTCAAGGCCGGAGCGCACCAGCATGTAGTAGGCAGAGTGGGCGCGCGCGGTGGACAGCCGCCAGTTGTCATACTTGCCGCCGGCGAACGGACGGCCGTCGGTGTGGCCGTTGACGTGGATATTCCCTTTCCTCTCCGAGAGGATGTTGCCGATCTTCTCCATCGCGACGACGAGGTCGCGCCGGGGAACCGCGGAGCCGATCTCGAACATGCCGAAATCGAGCTGGTCCGTCACGGAAATGATCACGCCCTCGGCCGTCGCCTCGACAGTCAGGCCCTCCGCCAGTTTGTCGTTCGCGCCGAGCGCCTGAGCGATCTCGTCACGGATCTTCGCCGCCTCCGCCTCGACCGCCTTCGAAGGCTTCTCAGGGTCGACGGGCGCTTCAGGCTGCTTTTCTGCCTTGGCTTCGGCTTTCTCGGCGGCCGGTTCCGGCGCCTTCGCCGCTTCGAGGGTTGCCGCCTTCTGCTCCGCGACCTCGGCCGAACCGGCCGGCTTCTGCGCGTCGCCCGGTTCGGAAAGGGCGCTCTCTTCGGTCGGAGGAGAATCGACCCCCGGAATGATCTGCTGCGACCAGAAGTCCGGGGCGAAGGGGTCGCGGAACGACTCGCCGCCCGAGGCGCCGGTCGCCGGCCCGGAGAGCTGGGCGCCGCCGTCGCCTTTCTCGCTCAGGTTCTGAAGGTTGCCGGTCTCCGCCGCGATCTCGGCGAGCACGGCATATGGGTTCGAGAACAGATGCTCGTCGGTGTATTTGTCCGAGTCGGCCGACTGGCTCGCCTCGTTCTGCTTCATGTTGCCGGTTTCGGCGGCGCCGACGCCGCTGATCGACGCGGCCGGGTCGGTCTCGCTCTGCGCCTGGGTCTGGGCGGAGGTCGAGCCCTGCCCCTCTTCGTCGAGACCCCGTCGGCTGGCGTTCTTGTCGGTCAGTTTGATCGGGTTGAAATAGCTCGCGACCGCCGCCTTGGTTTCTTCGTTGGCGGCGTTGATCAGCCACATGACCAGGAAGAAGCACATCATCGCCGTCATGAAGTCGGCGAAGGCGATCTTCCAGGCGCCGCCATGATGATCGTCATGGTCGTCATGGCCGCCACGGCGGATGATTATTATCTCGTGCTTGGGTTCCGCGTGCTCGGCCGTGCTCAACCGACTGCTCCCATCAAGGCGGACGACCATTCGGCGAGCCGCGTCTCAAACAGCGTCTCGTCGAGAGAGACCGTCAGGTCGTACGATTCGGACTCGGTGAATTCGAGATGGCGCGCGTGGTCGCCCATCGCCGCCGCGAAGGGCATGAACAGGGATTGAGGACCGCTCACCCGGATGCGGATCGTATCGGCGTCGCTGACTGCGCCGCGGACGCTGCCGGCGAGCGCCGCCACCGCGCGCGAGCGCACGTCCTCATCGACGATCTGGCTGAGAATACGCGCGCAGACCGCTGTCGCCTCATCGATCGTCTTGGCTTCGAGAGAAGACAAAGCGGCGGCTGTCTTGCCTGCGAGTTCCACCGCGAGCGTGGCGCGCAGCGCCGCCATCTCCTCCTCGTGGCTCGCCCGGTCTTCCGCCGCGCGTTCCTCGTAGAGCGCTTCCAGGCGGCGGCCGAGATCGGCCTCGGCCTTTGCGACCGCATCCGCCACGATCGCGTCGACGTCGACCGGGGCCGGTTGCGGCTGCGGATGGGGAGCGGGCGCCGGCGGCTCGTTGCGCATCGGCAGGATTACCGCCGCCGGGGCAGGGCGCGGCGGCGGAGCGAAGTCCGGCAGGAAGTCGGCGATCGCAAGCGCCATCAGCTTGCCTCCTGATGGGCCCATTTGCGCAGGATATGCGCCGTGCGCTCCTCATTCAGCTCGAGCATCCGCGCGAGACGGTCCTGCGGGGCCGGCTTCAGCTTGTTGCGCAGCTCGTCGATCGGGTTGACGTTGGAACGACCGGCCGGGGAGGCGACTAGCGCCGCGCCGTCGGCTGACATAGCGCCGCCGGCGATCTGGAGATTCTCCGCAGCGCCGGGCAGGGCGCGCTGCATGTCCTCGAAGCTCTGCGGGGCGGCCGGGTTTGCCTGGAGTGCCGCCGTGAGCGGACGCAGGCCGAACCAGACCACAAGGAACACGACGAGGACGAAGGCGGCCGAATTGATGAGCGAGCCGGTGTGCTGGCTCGCCGCTTCGAGGAAGCCCGGCCCGGCGATCGCCTCGCCGTCGATCCCGTCGATGAATTCCACTGCGTTGACGCTGATCGCGTCGCCGCGGGTCTCGGAGAAGCCGGCGGCGGTCGCGACCATCTCGCGAATCGCGGCCAGACGCTCCTGGATCTTTTCGGGGGCCGAGTTCTCGCCGAGGACGGCCTTGATGCGCGCTTCGTTGACCACGATGGCGATCGACAGGCGGGTGACGGAATAGCCGTTGCTGACGGTCGCGATGCGCTTCGAGTTGATCTCGTAATTGGTGACTTCCTCCTTACGGTCGTTCTTTTCGGTGGAGGAGGGGCCGCTTGCGCCCGGAGCACCTTCGTTGGGGAGGTTCTGGTCGACCGAGGTCGGAGCGGTCGACTGGCTCTGGTTGTTCTGGTTGGCTTCCTTGACGACCTGGATCGACCGCTCGACGCGCGATTCCGGGTCGAAGATGGTTTCCTCGGTCTGTCGCGTGTCGGTGTTCACGACAGCGTTGACGCTGGTGCGGAAATTGTCCGGTCCGAGATAGGGCGAAAGGGCGCGGTGGATCGAGTCCTGGATCTGGTTTTCGACGGTACGCTCCACGCCGATCGAGCGCGTCGCGGTGTTGTTTGCCGGGTCGTCGCCGGCGGCGAGCAGGGTGCCGTCGGAATCGAGGATGGTCACGTTCTCCGCGGCAAGGCCGGGCACGGCGGCTGCGACGAGGTAGCGGATCGACGCGGCGCTGCGGGCGGCGTCGAGCCCGGCCGTGCGGATGACGACGGACGCCGACGGCTGGCGCTGCGCCTGGCGGAAATTGCCCTGTTCGCCCATGACGATGTGAACGCGGGCGGCCTTGATGCCGGCGATCGACTGGATGGTTCGCGCGATCTCGCCTTCCAGCGCCCGGACCTTGGTCACTTCCTGCATGAACGAGGTGAGGCCGAGCGAGCCGACATTGTCGAACAGTTCGTAGCCCGCGTTGGTGCTGGTCGGCAGGCCCTTTTCGGCGAGCAGCATGCGCGCCTGCCCGGTCTTGCCGACGGGGACCATCACCGCGGTTCCGTCGGAGGCGACGTCGAAGGGAATGCCGACATCACCGAGCACGATGCCGATCTGATTCACGTCGGAACGATCGAGGCCGACATAGAGCGTTTCGTAGGACGGGCGATTGAGCCAGATCGATCCGGTCACGACCACCGAGACGACAAGGGCGGCGACCGCGCCCATGATCGAGAGCCGGCGCGCTCCCATGGCCTGGAGGTTATCTATGATTCGCTGGATCTGTTCGGGCACGGAATGTCAGCTCCTCGGAACACCGTCTGTCAGGCAGCCTAGAGGGCGAAGCTTGTGCGAAAATTGAAAGGGCCGCGACATCAGCGCGGCCCTTTCAATTCAGCTCTCTAATTTGAGCTACTAATTCATCACTTGAAGAGTGCGAGAACGTTCTGCGCACTGCTGTTGGCGATCGAGAGCGCCTGGATGCCGAGCTGCTGCTGGACCTGAAGAGCTTGAAGCCTGGTCGACTCCTTGTTCATGTCGGCATCGACCAGCTGGCCGACGCCACGCTCGATCGAGTCCATGAGGCTGGTCGTGAAGCTCTTCTGCATGTCGATGCGGGACTTGGCCGCGCCGATGACGGTCGCGGCGTCGGTCAGTTCGGCAAGCGTCGTGTCCGCGACCGTCAGCATCTGCTCGATCTGGGTGTCCAGGAAGCCTTCGACGGTGAGCGTGTAGACGGAGTAGCCGTCGGTCGCTGCAAGCGTTCCCGCCACCGCGGTCGTGGCGGTGTCGTCGCGGTCGCCCGACGTGCCCAGTCTCAGACCTTCGACGATGCCCTGATTCTCGTTCGTGAGGGCCGCGGCATCGAACAATTTGACGTTCTGGACATCGATGTCGATGGTGCCGAGCGTCACATCGCCGGCCGAGCTGCGGTTGAAGGCGGAGACGATCTTGGCGTCGGCGTGCACGCCGGCGGAAGGATTGCCGTTTGCGACGCTCGAATCGACCGAGAGCCAGTTGGCGCCACTGAAGGTCGCGGCATCGGCCGAGAATTTCAGCTGCTTCTGCAACTCGGAGATTTCCGACTGGATCTTTGCCTTGTCGTTTTCCGAAGCTCCGATCGCGGACACCAGCTTCTGCTTGATGTCGTCGACGATGCCGACGACGCTGTTGATCGCGGTGTAGGCGGTGTCGATGCGGCTTGCGCCCAGACCGAGCGAATCCTGGATGGAGGAGAGCGCCTTGTTGTCGGATTTCATGGTGGTCGCGATCGACCAGTAAGCCGCGTTGTCAGCGGCTTCCGCGACCCTCAACCCCGTCGATATCCGCGACTGTGTCGACTCCATCGCCTTGTTGGTTGCAGCTAGAGACTGCAGCGCGGTCATTGCCGACGCATTGGTCAATATCGATGTCACCTCTACAGCCCCCTCAAAAATGCACTACGCTGTTGGCTACGGTTAATCATTGGTAGCCGGATAGGGTTAACGCACGGTTAAATGCGAAAACCCGCGCTAACCAATGTGGGCCGCGAGGGGAAAAACGGGGCTGGGGCTTGCGCGAAGCTTGCGGCCGCGAATCAGCTGGACGCCTGGGGCCGGAAACGCGAAGGCCGCGCTCCTTGCGGAGCGCGGCCCAGGTTCAGAACTGTCGGTCGCGGCTTAGCGGAAGAGCGACAGGATGTTCTGCGAGTTGGAATTGGCGATCGACAGCGCCTGGATGCCGAGCTGCTGCTGGGTCTGCAGGGCCGAGAGGCGCGAGGACTCCTCGGTCATGTCGGCATCGACGAGCTGGCCGACGCCACGCTCGATCGAGTCCATGAGGCTCGTGGTGAACTCCTTCTGGAGGTCGATACGGCTCTTGGTAGCGCCGAGGGTCGTCGCAGCGTCCGTCATTTCAGCCAGGGCGCCTTCGACGGCCGTCAGCATCTGACCGAGCTGAGCGTCGTTGAAGCCGACGACGGTCAGCGAGGAGACCGCGTAGCCGTCGGTGGCGGCAACGGTGCCGCCGGTAGCCGCAACGGCCGTGTTGTCGCGAGCGCCCGAGGTGCCGAGACGGAGGCCGTCGAGAATGCCGCTCTGGACGTTCGTGGCAGTCGCGTAGGCTTCGTAGAGTTTCAGGCTGTCGACGTCGATGTCGATCGTCGAGACCGAAGCGGTGCCAGCGGCGGAGCGGTTGAATGCCGAGACGACCTTGGCATCGTCGGCGGTGCCGGCAACGGTTGCCAACGTCGAGTCGACCGACAGGTAGTTCGAGCCGGAGAACGACGCGGCGTCCGAGTAGGCCTGCAGCTGCGACTGCAGCGCGCCGATTTCGGTCTGGATCTTGGCTTTGTCGTTTTCCGTCGCGCCGACGGCCGAGACAATCTTCACCTTGATCTCGTTGACGGTTTCGATCGCCTTGTTCATGCCCGTGTAGGCGGTGTCGACCTTGGACGCGCCAAGACCGAGTGCGTCCTGAACGGTCGAGAGTGCCTTGTTGTCGGAACGCATGGTCGTCGCGATCGACCAGTAGGCGGCGTTGTCGGACGCTTCGGCGACACGGTAGCCGGTCGAGATGCGCGACTGCGTGGTGTCGAGCGCCTTGTTGGTCGCAGCCAGAGACTGCAGCGCGATCATGGCGGACGAATTGGTGTTAATGCTTGACATGGGAAAACGCCCCTAACTTTGTACAGGATACAGGGACATACCGGGCTATCCGGTATGACGGGGCGGCATCATGCCTGGGATCACTCTTGGAGATGATCAGTCCGTCATGCGTGGGACTGTCATAGCGCGCGCTCTTCTACCAAACCGGTAAGGAGCATGGTTAACGATCAGGAAAAGGAGCGCACGAGGCTGCCGACGAGCAGGTTCCATCCGTCGATCAGGACGAAGAACAGGATCTTGAACGGCAGCGAGATCACCGTGGGCGGCAGCATCATCATGCCCATCGACATGGTGATGGTGGCGACGATCAGATCGATGACGAGAAACGGCAGAACGATCAGGAAGCCGATCTCGAAGCCGCGCCGGATCTCGGAGATCATGAAGGCGGGGACGAGGATGCGCAGGTCGACCGCCTGGCCTTCGACGACGTTCTGGCCGCGCTCGCGGGCGAGATCGGCGAAGAGGTCGAAATCTTTCTCCCTGACATTGTCGAGCATGAAAGCCCGGAACGGTTCGGAAATGCGCTCGAAGGCCTGCTGCTCGTTGATCTGGTTGTTCATCAGCGGCTGCACGCCATCCTGCCAGGCGCGGTCGAAGGTCGGCGCCATGACATAGAAGGTCATGAACAGCGCCAGGCTGATCAGGATGAAGTTCGCCGGCGTGGTCTGCAGGCCGATGCCGGTTCTCAGGATCGAGAAGGCGATGACGAAGCGGGTGAAGCTCGTCACCATGATGAGGATGCCGGGCGCGACCGAGAGCACGGTCAAGAGGCCGAAGAGCTGGATGATCGTGCCGACGGTCTGGCCATCGGCGCCGCGGGTGATCTGGCCGAGGTCGATGGTCTGGGCAGCGGCGCCGACCGTGAGGGCGGCGAGAGCGGCAAGCGTGAGCGTGAGGCGTTTCATTCGAAGACGATCGTCCGGATGAGAACGTCTTTCACCTTGCCCTCGCCGCGGATGCGCGAACGCTCCCGGATATCGTCCTTGAGATGCAGGAAGCCGCTCGCGCCTTCCACCTGGTGCAGCTTCACCGTGCGCAGATAGGCCAGAATGTCCTGGTGAATCGTGTCGGCGATCGTCGGATCGGCCTCGCCTTCGAAGACCGCCGCCAGTTCGACGCGTATCCATGTGTCGCTGGGCGCGGCGAGGTTGGTGGTGATCGCGGGCATGTTCAGCACGCCGCGCGCGAGGTCGGCCGCCGCGGGATCCTCCGCCTCGCCGGCCTCGCCATGGCCGCCCTCCGGCTTCGCGGCGTGGCCGCTGGCGGGCGCCGCGGCGGCCGGAGCGGCGGCGGCGGTTTCGCCCTTGAGCATTCCGCCGGAGAAATAGCCCGCGGCGGCCGCCACCAGGGTCAGGACAAGGAGAACCGCGATCTGAACAACGAATGACGGCCCCTTGGAGGGGGCGCCTTCCTGTTTTTCGACGGTTGCGACGGCCTTGGCCATGATTGATCGCCCTAGAAAGGCAGAACCTGGTCGAGGATCTGGTGCCCGTAGGGCGGTTGCTGGACCTCGGTCAGGCGACCGCGTCCGCCGTAGGAGATGCGGGCCTCGGCGATCCGCTCGTAGGAGATCGTGTTGTTCGCGCCGATGTCGGTCGGCCTGACGATGCCCGCGATCGTCAGCACGCGCAGCTCGGCGTTGACGCGCACTTCCTGCGTGCCGCTGATGATCAGATTGCCGTTGGGCAGGACATCGGTGACCAGCGCCGCAACGGACAGGCTCAAGGCTTCGGAGCGCGCGGTCTGGCCGTTGCCCGTGCTGGTCGAGGTGGAGCCGATGTCGAAACCGGCCTGCGCGGTTCCCGTCTGGATGCCGTTGATGTCGTAGTCGCCGGAGATGCCGAAGTTGCGCGATGCCTGCCGGCTGCGCTCGGACTCGTTGGAGAACTTGGCCTTGTCGTTGATCGATATGAACACGGTCATGACATCGCCGACGGAGAGCGCGCGGGCATCGGTGAAGAGGTTGCTCTGCCGATCATCCCACAGCGAATTGCCGGCGACCGGCTTCGCCGGTGCCTTGGGATAGTAGTAGTTGGAGCGCGGGTTGGCATCGAGACCGGTGCCGACGGCCGACATCACCGGGGGGATGTTCACTTCTGCCAGGTTCGTGCCGCAGCCGGCCAGTCCAAGGGAAAGGCCTGTCATCAGAATAATGCGCTTCACGACGGGTCTTCCTTTCGCGCCGCGCTCGACATGATGCCCGTGAGCTTGGCGGCGACTACACGTTCCATTTCGTTCATGATGAGGCCCGACTGCTTGACCTGCAGCTTGAGCATGATGGCGGCGGCAAGCGCCGGATCCATCTCCGAGAGGCGTTCGGCGGCCGCGTCAGGGCGCATGCGCGCATAGATCAGGACGACGTTCTCCGTCGCCTTGTCCATGAAGTCCTGGCGGAGCTTCATCCATTTCTCGTATTCGGCTCGCTTCTCTTCGAGCTGCTTGACGCGCTGGTCGATGTCGACCTTGAGCACTTCCAGCTCGCGGGCCTGGATCGCGTAGCGCCGGTCGCGGGCGGCGTCGGCTATGTTGCCGCAGAACTTTTCGATCTCGTCGGCGGAGTTGATGGCCTGGGCAGGCTGCGACTGCGTCGCGCCCGGAACGCCCGAGATGATCACGGCGGTGGCCGCGCAGGCCAGGATCGTCGCGGCCAGTCTCGGAATTCTGATCTCGATCGTTCGCGCTTTCATTGCGGCATTCCTATTGCAGCACCAGATCCGCCTGCAGCGCGCCGGCGGACTTGATTCCCTGGAGGATGGCGATGATGCCGTCGGGCTTCACGCCGATACGGTTGAGGCCGGCGACGAGGGTCTCGAGGTCCGGGCCATCGATCATCGCGACCTCGCCGCCGTCCTGCGTCGCATCGACGACGGTCGACGGTTCCACCGCCGTCTCGCCGTTCGAGAATGGCTCGGGCTGCACGACCTTCGGCATCTCGGTGATGCGGACCGTGAGCGCGCCGTAGCTGATTGCCACCTTGGAGATCCTGACCGCCTGTCCGATGACGATGGTGCCGGTGCGCTCGTCGATGACGACCTTGGCCGGAGAATCGGTTTCGACCAGCAGGTTCTCCAGTTCGGCGATGAAACGGGCGGAGGAGATTCCGTCCGGCCGCTTGACCATGATGGTCCTGGCATCCTGTTCGCTGGCGACGCGCTTGCCGAAGCGGTTCGTGCCGTATTCGTTGATGGCATCGGTGATGCGCACCGCTGTCGAGAAGTCGGGGTTACGCAGTTGCAGCGTCAGGACGGTATCCTGGCCGAACTGCGTCGGAACCTCGCGCTCGACGATCGCGCCGCCGGGAACGCGGCCGGACGTCGGCACGCCTTTCGAGACGGTCTCGGCCTGTCCCTGCGCGGCAAAGCCCGACACGATCACCGGCCCTTGCGCGACGGCATAGATCTCGCCGTCGGGCGCGCGAAGCGGCGTCATCACCAGCGTGCCGCCGGTCAGCGAAGTTGCGTCGCCGAGCGAGGAGACGGTCACGTCGATGCGGGCCCCAGACTGGACGAAGGCAGGCATGTTGGCGGTGACGATCACGGCGGCGACGTTCTTCGCCCGCGCCTGGCCGCCTTGCAGCGAAATGCCGAGGTTCTGCAGCATGGCGCGGATGGACTGGTCGGTGAAGGGGGCGCTGCGCAGGTTGTCGCCCGACCCTTGCAGGCCGATGACGAGGCCGTAGCCGATCAGCTGATTGTCGCGCGAGCTCTGGAGGGTGGCGATGTCCTTGATGCGCGAGGGAGCGCCAAGCGAAGGCAGCGCCGACGGTCCGCCGTTCGACGCGAAGCGGACCGACTTCGCGGCGGGCGTGTCGTGGATATAGCCATCCGAGGCGGCCGCGCCCGAAGGTGCAATGACCACCGGATCGGAGAGATCCGCGGCGGCGGCGGGTGCCGCGATGTGAGCGGCGATGGCGATGGCGAACACGAACCGTCTCATCCGCCGACCCTGATCGTGCCGTTGGCCATGACGATGCCGGTGAAGACCTTGCCGCTGTCGGCGTTGCGCAGGCGCAGAACGTCGCCGAGACTGCCGGGCTGGAGCGGAACGGCGGTCGCCTGGATCGTCAGGCCGTCCTGCTGGAAGATGACGGTCACTGCCTGGCCGGCTTCGACGAGATAGGGATCGCGCAGGGAACTGAGCGGAATGAGCTTGCCGGGAAGGATCGTGCGTTTCGCCACCTTGCCGTCGGCTTCCTCGATCTCCTGGACGAACGGCGAGGTGACGCGCGCATTGGGCCGCAGCGCCACCTGGTCGAGCGTGTCGGCACTGACGGTTTCGCCGGGATAGACGATGCGGGTGGCGACGACCGCCATATCCGCGGCAGGCGCCACCGCCGGCAGCCAGAGGATGGCCGCCGCCGCGCCTGCGAGGAATGTCGCGAGCCGCCGAATTGCCATCATCTCGCCTGCGAGATGGTGGCGGCCATTTCGTCGGCCGCCTTGATGACCTTCGAGTTCATCTCGTAGGCGCGCTGGGCCGAGATCATGTCGGTGATCTCCTTGACGGGATCGACGTTGGAGTTTTCGAGGTAGCCCTGCTCGATCGTGCCGAAGCCGGGGTCTCCGGCGACGCCGACGATTGCCGGGCCGGAGGCCTCCGTCTCGCCGAACAGGTTGTCGCCGAGAGGGGCAAGACCCGCCTCGTTGGCGAAGGTGGCGAGCGTGAGCTGTCCGAGTTCCTGGACGGCGGCCTGACCGTCGATCCTGGCGAAGACCTGTCCCGACTTGTTGACGATGACTTCCACCGCATCGGACGGAACGGTGATCGACGGCATGACCGGATTGCCGTCGATGGTGACAAGCTGGCCTGTGGCGTTGGTGTTGAAGGCGCCGGCGCGCGTGTAGAGCGTTTCGCCGTTCGGTCCCTCGATCTGGAACATGCCGGAGCCGACCAGGGCGAGGTCGTATTTGTTGCCGGTGCTGGTCAGCGATCCCTGGATGTGCAGGTTGCGGATGGCGGCCGTCTTGACGCCGAGGCCGATATGGGCGCCTTCGGGAACGACGGAGGCGTTGGCCTGGTTCGGCACACCCGCCAGCCGTTCGACCTGGTAGAGCAGGTCGGAGAATTCCGCCCGCGCGCGCTTGAAGCCCGTCGTGTTGATGTTGGCGATGTTGTTGGCGATGACCTCGAGGTTGGTCTGCTGGGCATTCATGCCCGTCGCGGCTATGGCGAGTGCTCTCATACTCTTTACTCCTCAGATCGCCATACGGCTGACTTCGAGATAGGCGGTGACGATCTTGTCGCGGATGGCGATGGCGGTCTGGAGCGAACGCTCGGCGCTCATCACGGAATCGACGACTTCGCGGGTGGTGACGTCGCCGCCCTGCAGCGCCTTCATCGACACCTGGTCGGCGTTCTGGAGAGTGCCGATGGCGCTGCTGGCGGCGTTGGAGAGCGCCTTGGCGAGCGAGGCCCCGAAATCCAGCGTCGACCCCGCTTCGCCGACCTTTGCCGGACTTTCGAAGAGGCTGCTCGCGCCAGCGCCGCCGATCGGGGATATGCCGCTGATCATGACTGGGTCCTCAGCAGGTCGATGGTCATCGAGATGAGCTCGCGTGCCTGTTTGATGGTCTGGAGATTGGCCTCGTAGGACCGGTTTGCCTCGCGCATGTCGGCCATCTCAACCAGCATGTTGACGTTCGGCATCTTGACGTAGCCCTTTTCGTCGGCCGCCTGGTGCCCGGGCATGTATTCCATCGGAAATTCCGCGGGATCGGTCGAGCGCGAGGCCACGGCGACAAAGGACGCGCCGCTCTGGCGGTCGATCAGCGAGCCGAAACTGATGGTCTTGCGGACATAGGGGTCTTCCTGCGCGGAGTTCGCGGTCGACTGCGCGTTCGCCAGGTTTTCCGCGACGACGCGCAGCCGCTCGGACTGGGCGGTGAGGCCGGAGGCGGCGATGCGCAGCGAGGTTGTCAGTGGATCCATGGCCGCCTCACTTCGCCGTCATCAGGAACATGCGATGGAAGGATTTGACGATCGCGGTATTCAGCTCGAATGCCTGCCGGACCTCGTTCGACTTGATCAGCTCGTCCTCGACCTGCACGCTGTTGCCAGAGGGCAGGGCCGAAGCCTGGGTGCGCGCCTGCGTGCCGAAACCCGCATCCGTACCACCGATCGCAACGTGTCCCGGATTGGTTACGGAGACGGCGGAGGTGCTCGTCTTCAGGACCTTCTCGAACGGTGTGACGTCGACGGCGCGGTAGCCGGGCGTGTTGGCATTGGCGATGTTGCTCGTGAGCGCCGACTGGCGCGCAGACAACCAATCCGCCTGGAAGGAGGCAAGCTGGAACAGTTGCACTGACTGAACCATCAACGGTTCCCTGCGACGTTTCTCTGGCGAGTGAAAACGACGATAGGAGACGTGACTTGCGCGGACCTTGCGAGGGGGTCGGCCTGCGCGCGGGCCGCCGATGGAACGAGGGTCTAGTTGGCGATTTCCAGCACCCGGTCGGCCGTGGTGACCAGCACCCAGCTGCCGTTGCGCTTCTCGATCTTCGCGACCCGGCTGTTGTCGGGCAGCAGCGAGCCGCGCTGGACGACATAGAGGCCCTGGTCGTCCTGAATCATCGCGCGTCCGTTGGCGACGTGGACGAGTTCGAATTCCGGCACGGGAGCCGGGAAGGGCTGTTCGACGGTGCGGGGACCGTCGTCTTCGCTGCTTGTCGGGGGGGTGGTGCCGGTGGTGAACGTGTCGAGGTCGGTCTCGCGGCTGTCGCGCGCCGCCTGTTCGGACGCGGCGCGGTCGGCTGGGATCGCGCCTCTCGGCGTCCGTCCGCTCGAGGGAATGTTCTCCAGCTTCACCGCGCGGATGCCGAACTGGTCCTGATTGAAGAAGACGTACCAGGGGAAGAAGGCGCAAAAGCCGCTGAGAACGATGCCGGAGGCAAAGAGGACGAGATCGCCGCGCGAATAGCTGCGGGAAAAGCCGAATCGGCTGCGCCGCGCAGCCGCCTGAGCTGTGGGCGCGCGCTTCCAGGAGAACCGGCGAAACGCGCCGGTCAGGCCGGCCTTACGAATCCCCGTCCGGTCAGGCTGCTTGCTGGCCATTTGGCGCTTCCCTTGACTTCAGATGACGTGCGAGGTCCCCGAACGGGTCCCTGGTGCGCGGATCGGCCGGCGATTGTCCGAGCGCTTCGTAGATGAGCGGCACCTGCTTGACCGCAACGTCGAGATCGATGTCCGACCCCGCCGAATAGGCACCGAGAAGCCGGATATCCCGCGTCTCCTCGTAGCGGGAGATCATCGCCTTGAGCCGGGTCACCAGTGTCTTCTCGTCATCGGTCCAGGCCCGCCCGGACAGTCTGGAGATCGACGCGAGGGGATTGACGGCGGGGAAGCGTCCCTGTTCGGCGATCGAGCGGTCGAGGACGACATGGCCGTCGAGGATGCCGCGGACGCTGTCGGCGATCGGATCGTTATGGTCGTCGCCGTCGACGAGGACGGAAATGATCGCCGTTATCGAGCCGGTCTCTCCGGTTGTGCCGGGGCCGGCCCGTTCCAGCAGTTTCGGCAGTTCGGTAAAGACCGAGGCCGGATAGCCTCGTGCGATCGGAGGCTCCCCGGCAGATGTCGCCACCTCGCGCAGCGCGTGCGCAAAGCGGGTGACGGAATCGACGATCAGCAGGACGCGGTCGCCCCGGTCGCGGAAATACTCGGCGACGCTCATGGCGGTCGCGGGCGCGCGCCGGCGCATCATCGCGCTCTCGTCGCTGGTCGAGACGACTGCCACGGTCTTGGCCATGTTCTTCGGGCCGACGGTGTCCTCAAGGAATTCACGCACTTCGCGGCCGCGCTCGCCAACCAGCGAGACGACCGCGGTGTCGAAGGCATCCGCTGCCGCCAGCATCGCGAGCAGCGTCGACTTGCCGACGCCGGAGCCGGCGAATACGCCCATGCGCTGTCCGAAGCAGAGCGGCGTGAAGATGTCGATCACGCGCACGCCCGTCTTGAAGGGAGCGTCGACCCGCTGGCGGGTCATCGCGTTGGCGGCATGACCGGAAGCGTGTCTCTCGCCCTGGGCAAGCTGCGGCCCGCCATCGATCGGGCGGCCCAGAGCGTTGACGACGCGGCCGCGCCAGGAACTGTCCGGACGCACGATCAGCGGCCCGCAATTGAACACCGGCGTGTCGATCGCGAGATCGGCGGTGGTCTCGAAGGGCGAGACAAGGACATCATCAGGCGTCACGCGCACGATTTCGCCGGCGCGGCGTCCCTTCGGCCCGTCGTGCTCGACGACGTCGCCGATGCAGGCTTTGCGGGACAGGCCCCGCACACGGTAGTGAGTTGCGGACACCTCGACCACCCGGCCGCCCATGCGCATGAGCGCGTCGGGGGCGGCGAAGCGGGCCATCGCCTGTTCGAGCGCCAGGAGCCGGTTCTGTCCGGGGGGCGTGGGGGAGTCGAGTGTCATCGCGGTTCAGATCTCAGCGGCTGCCGAGCGTCTTCACGGCGTCGGCGAACGTCTGCTCGGTCTGCTTCATCGCCGAACCCGCGCTCTCGAAGGCGCGCTGGACCATGATGAGCCGCGTCATCTCCAGGACCGGATTGACGTTGGAGTCCTCGACGAAGCCCTGGAGAACGCCAGTGTCCGCGCGGTCGACCACCGGCTGCTGCGAGCCGTTCGCCAGCACGCCGGAATTGGCGAAGCGGGTGAAGTTCTCCCCCGGTTCGAAGCTGAAGAGTCCGAATGCACCGACCTGTTGGCCATCCTGGCGGATGAAGCCGTCGGAGCTGACCACGGGCGCACCGGCGGCCGGATCGAGCTGCAGCGCGGTTCCGGAGGCGTCGAGCACCGGATAGCCTTCGACCGAGACGATCTGCCCGGTCTGGAGCATGGAAAAGCGGCCGTCCCTGGTCATGACCTGCCCGGCCGGCGTGTCCAGCGCGAACCAGGCGTCGCCCCGCACGGCGAAGTCGAAGGGGTTCTCGGTGGCACGGAAGCCTCCCTTGGCCTGCGAGAGATAGGTGCCGCCGGTGGACACGAAAGCGGTTGCTTCCGGGCCGGTGCCGCTCAGCACGTCCTCGAACTTGATCTGCGTGGCCCGGAAGCCAACCGTGCCGGCGTTCGCGACGTTGTCGGCGATGGTGTTGAGGCGCCGCTCGAGCGCGATCTGCGACGACAGGGCGACGTAGAGCGAATCCTGCATGTCAGTAGACTCTCATCTTCTGCATCGTCAGCAGGAGGTCCGTCGAGATGCCGTATTCGGGCTGGGTGAAGAGCGTGGTGACCAGCGAGGCCGCCGTGGTGGTGGGATTGTCGATCTCCCACAGCGTGGTGAAGCGGGTGATGAATTCGCCCAGGAGTTCGGAATCCTGGAAGTCCTCGAGATCGATCCGATCCTCGATCAGTGCCGCCTGTTTGTCGATGTCGGCATTGCCGAAGGAGTCGGGCAGGCCGAGCGCCGTGAAGACAACCTCCTTCAGCGCCGGGTCAGCCAGGATCTGGTAGGCATTGGTGATCGAGGAGGCGTTGCGTTCGAAATAGAGCGCAAGACGGACACCTTCGTTCTGGTCGCCAGCGTCCTGTTCGAGAGTCTGTCGCAGGTATTTGTCCACCGTCCCCTGCTGCGCCTTGGTGAAGACCGTCGCGGTCTCGCCATAGGCGGCGAAGTTGAAGGTATCGACGAACTCCTTGTAGCGCTTGTCGCTCAGCGTGTTTGCGAAGGAGTCCTCTTCCTCGATGCCGCCTTCCAGGGCCTTCACCATGAAGGCCTTGGCGTAGGCCATGTCCTCCAGGCCGTGGGCTTTCATCGCATAGCGGAAGAGCCGGTCGTCGGCCATGAACTCCTTGATCGACTTAACCTGCGTGATGTTCTCGAGGTAGTATTCGGTCTCGCGTTCGACGACGGGCTGGTCCTGGACACGGTCCAGCGACTTGCCGATGTCCTTCGCGATCAGCTGGTAGCTCACATAGGTGTTGATCAAGCGCGGATCCTTCGCGTGGCTTGCCAGCCTGTAGCAATAGCGCAACTTCCTTGCGTGAAGCTGAATCGAGCCGGTCTGCCTCCACGCATCCATTCAAGCCTCACACAAGGCAGGGGGGCTACGCATCCTTTGCTGAAACAGCGAAGGCAGGTTGCGGTGGGAATCATCATCGGGTTGATCGTGACGCTCGGGTGCGTGCTCGGCGGATTCATGGCGATGGGCGGCCACATCGAGGTGCTCATCCAGCCGTGGGAAGTCGTGATCATCTGCGGCGCGGCCTTCGGCACGTTCCTCGTCGCCAACTCGATGAAGACCGTCAAGGACACCGGCAAGGGCGTCCTCGAAGCCTTCAAGCAGGCGGTGCCGAAGGAGCAGGACTACCTCGAGGTGCTCGGCGTGCTGCACAGCCTGATGCGCGAGCTTCGCACCAAGTCGCGCAACGAGGTGGAAGCCCACATCGACAATCCGGAGGAGTCGGCCCTGTTCCAGGCCTATCCGTCGATCCTCAAGAACAAAGGGCTGCTGTATTTCATCTGCGACTACTGCCGCCTGATCATCATCGGCAACGCCAAGAGCCACGAGATCGAGGCGCTGATGGACGAGGAAATCCAGACCATCAAGCATGACAAGCTGAAGGCCTATCAGGCGCTCAACCAGATGAGCGACGGTTTCCCGGCCATCGGCATCTGCGCGGCGGTGCTGGGCGTCGTCAAGGCGATGGGCGCGCTGGACCAGTCGCCGGAAATCCTCGGCGGGCTCATCGGCGCGGCGCTGGTCGGGACATTCCTCGGCATCTTCATGTCCTATTGCGTCGCCGGTCCGATCGCGAACAAGATTAAGACCGTCCGCGAGAAGAACATGCGCCTCTATGTGATCGTCAAGCAGACGCTGCTCGCCTACATGAACGGGTCGCTGCCGCAGGTCGCCATCGAGTTCGGCCGCAAGACGATCTCCTCTCACGACCGTCCGTCGATCGATGCCGTCGAGCAGAGCACGTTGAACGGCGGCGCCGAGAAGAAGGCGGCGTGATCCGATGACTTCGCTCGGCATCGCTCCAGGATCGCCCGCCGCGCTGCGCAACCTGCTCGTGGAGCGGCTCGTCGGCGAGACCGCGGAACCCGACCGGGTGACGGCAGCCGCCAAGGCGCTGGGCGAGCGTGCCCTGCCGCCAATGGCCAAGGCGCTCGCGGAACTCGTGCCGTCCTTGCTGCAGATCGAACTCGAGAGCGTCGAACTCGGGCGAATCTCGCAGGTCTTTCTCAAAGAGAGCAACAACGAGCCGCTGACCGTCGCGTCGTCGGCGAATTCGCCCGATGCGCTGCTGATGTCGATGGACGCGGCGGCGGTGTCGCTGTTCACCGCGCTTTTCTTCGGAGCCGGATCCGACGCTCCGGTGGTCGCGTTCGATCGCGCGCTCTCGGCGATGGAACTCGACATAAGCGGCATGGTGTTTCAGTGCATCGCGCAGTCGCTCAACGGATCGGGCACGCGGGCGCTCAATGTCCGCTTTCCGCTGTCGCGTCCGATCGCCGGAGAGGACCGGCGCAAGCAGGTGCATCGCGACGGACCGGCGGCTCGGCTCATCTACCGCATCTTCAACGAGGGCGGTTCGGGCCGGCTCTGCGTGACCATGCCCCAGCGCATAGTGCTTTCCCCGCGTGGCGCCGAAGATGCGCAGCAGCCGGGGTCCGGGGAATGGCAAGCGCATTTCGGCGGCGAGATCATGCGGTCCAAGGTGGCGGTGCAGGCGTCGATCCCGATGGGAACGCTGACGCTCGGCGAGGTCGCATCGCTGTTCGAGGGACAGGTGCTGGAGATGCCCGTCGAGGCACCGGGAGAAACCCGGCTCGCATCGAAGGACAAGACGCTGTTCGTCTGCGAGTTCGGCAGGCTCGGCGGGCACTATACGGTGCGGATCAAGCAGCCTTTCGATCCCGAAGCGGATCTGATGAAAAACCTCCTGCCGCACTGAGCGGCGGGGAGGCGACGGAGAGAGACGATGAGCGAAGCAACGGCCAAGACGCTGGCGGACGGCGAGGACGAACTGAGCAAGGCGATCGAGGAGCTTCGCGGCGTCCTCAAGGAAGACGACAAGCCGGCGTCCGCTTCTCCGGGCGCCCGCGCTTCGGCTCCCGCCGCCGCCGCGCAAGGTGGTGCCGCTCCTGCGAATTCGAACATCATCATGAACATCCCGGTGGAGCTCCAGATCGTCCTCGGCAGCGCGGAAATGCCGGTGTCCGAACTGCTGGCGCTGCAGAAGGGATCGACCGTCAGCCTGAACCGCAGGATCGGCGAGCCGGTGGACGTGGTCGTGAACGGGCGCAAGATCGCACGCGGCGAGATCACCGTGCTGGAAAGCGATCCGTCCCGGTTCGGCGTGAAGCTGACCGAGATCATCACCGCGGCGAAGTCCTAGGGACGGCGAATGACCGGCACGTCGGAAATCGTCCACCTGACGCGAACCCAGAAGGCCGCCGCTATTCTCGTGGCGCTGGGCAAGCCGGCCGCCGGCCGCCTGCTCAAGTTCTTCAAGCAGGACGAGTTGCGGGCGCTGATGGAAGGCGCACGCGAATTGCGGACCATTCCCCAGTCCGAACTCGAGAAGATCGTCGCCGAATTCGAGACCGAGTTCGCCGAAGGCGCGGGCCTGCTCGATTCCGCCGCCACGATGGACACGATCTTCAGCGAAACGCTGACGCCGGAGGAAATGACGGCGCTGATGGGCAATGGACCTGCGCAGACCCAGGTCGATGAGGAGCAGCCGGTCTGGCCGCAGCTTGAGAAGATCGAGCCGGCGCGGGTCGGCGCATTCCTGATGAACGAGCATCCGCAGGCAGCCGCCTTCGCGCTTTCCAATTTCGCGCCATCCTTCGCCGCCCAGGTGATGATCGTCCTCGACAAGCCCGTCCGCGGCGAGATCGTGAAGCGCATGCTGGCACTCAACCCCGCATCGCCGGCCGCGGTCGCGCTCATGGAGGCGCAATTGCGCACCGCGCTCATCGAAGACGATTCCGGCAAATCCGCCTCCGGCAGCCAGATACGCGTCGCAAGCGTGCTCAACGAGCTGGACAAGTCTCAGCTCGACGACGTGATGGAAGACCTCGCGTCGGCCGGAGCATCGAATCTCGACGCGATCCGCGCGCAGCTCTTCGCCTTCGAGGACATCGCCCTGCTCGACCAGAAGGCTCGCGTGACGCTTTTCGACGGTTTCGCGGCCGACGTCGTCACACTGGCCCTGCGCGGCGCCTCGGAGGAGCTGACCGAAGCCATCCTGTCGGCGCAGGGCGCGCGTGCCCGCCGCATGATCGAGGCGGAGCTGAAGGCGGACCCGGGCAATGTGTCCGCGACCGACATCAACAAGGCGCGCAAGCTCATCGCGTCGACCGCGATCCGGCTGTCCGGCGAAGGTTCCCTGCAGCTGCCCCAGGCACAGGAAGCCGCCTGAGCCCGGAACGGCTCGGCTTGATCGGACATCGCTTCCATGGCGGATTCAGAGGACAAGGACAGCAAGACAGAAGAGGCCACGGAGAAGAAGATCCGTGACAGTCTCGACAAGGGCCAGACGCCGTTCTCCAGGGAGACGCCGCTGTTCGCGTCCTTTGTCGCGATCCTGCTGTTCGTGTTCTTCTTCGCCTATGGTACGGCCGTCCGGCTCGGCGAGTTCCTCGCCACGTTTCTGGAAAAGCCGGACGACTGGCTGCTCGGCAACAATGCCGATGCGATCGGCCTGTCGCAGCTGGTTTTCATGGAGATAGCGCGTGCGCTGGTCGTCATCTTCGCGATGATGATGGTGTTCGGCCTGGCCGGCGCGATCCTGCAGACGCCGCCGCAATTCGCCGTCGACCGCATCACGCCGAAACTGTCGCGGATCTCGCCGATGGCCGGCTGGAAGCGGATGTTCGGCGCGCAGGGCCTGTCGGAATTCGTGAAATCGGTGGCAAAGGTCGTCTTCGCCACCGCCTTCGTCGTCTTCGTCCTGCGCGACACACCGACCCGACTGCTCGACGGCATGGCGACCAACCCGACGACCTTCGCGCCCGTGATGCTCGACATCGCGTCGGAGATGCTGGTGACCGTCACCATGATCATGGCGCTGATCGCGATCGCCGATCTGATCTGGTCGCGCTTCCAGTGGCGCTCGAACCTGCGCATGACCAAGCAGGAGGTGAAAGACGAGCACAAGCAGCAGGAAGGCGATCCGATCGTCAAGGCGCGCATCCGTTCGCTGCAGCGTGACCGCGCACGCAACCGGATGATGGCGAACGTGCCGCAGGCGACGCTCGTCATCGCCAATCCGACCCACTTCTCGATCGCCCTGCGCTACGATCGCAGCAAGGACAGCGCCCCGGTCGTGGTGGCGAAGGGGCAGGATCTGGTCGCGCTCAAGATCCGCGAGATCGCCAAGGAGCACAACATTCCGGTCTTCGAGGAAGTGGCGCTCGCCCGCTCCATGTACAGTCAAGTTTCGGTCGATAGTGTCATCCCGTCGCAGTTCTACCAGGCTGTGGCCGAACTGATCCGCATCATCTACGCGAACGCGGCGAAGAAATCGCCCAGCCCAAGGCCAGCATGATCCGTCAGCCACACACATCGTCGCGGGAAGCCCTGGTCGCCAGCGCCATCCAGGAGGTGGTGAGCGAGCTGCGTATGGTCGACGTCGTCGACTACATCGCGTTCATCCGCATGGAGCGTTTCGGCAACATTTCGGACATCGTGGATTCGGCGGCCGAGCTGTATTTCATGCCGGGCACCCTGAGGCTCGGCCATGGCGGCGAGGCACATGTGGCCTGGGCGTCGCCGCCGAGGATCGTGCTGGATCTCGAGCTCCGCTCGCAAGGCGCGACGGTCTACTTCTCGCTGACGTTGACCGACGAGCACGCGGGGATCGAAGTGAACTACGTGTCGTTCGATGCGCCCGATTCCGACCCGATGGTGAATACGCGCCGGCTCGAGGATTCGCTGGAATATGCGCGCATCCGCAAGACCGCCGTGCCCGGAGGGGAACAGCGGGTCGCCTGAAAGGGGCTATTCGATCAGGCCGAGCCGGATCGCCTTGGCGACGGCGTGGGTGCGGTTCACCGCATCGAGCTTGGAAGCGGCCGTCGTCAGATACTGGTTCGCGGTGTGGATCGAGAGACCCAGGATGCGCGCGATGTCCTCGCTGGTGCGGCCGGCGGCCGTCAGTTTCAGGCATTCGAGTTCGCGCTTCGAGATCGACGACGCACTGGAGGCGCTGGTCGACTTGAGCTGCGCGATGCCGAGGAACATCTCGAAACAGTTCCGGTGGAGATCGTAGATCGCCTCCTGCGCGAAGCGCAGGTCGGGACCGGTGAAGACGAACACGCCTGTGTAGACGGGATCCGCGGAAACCGGCAGCACGATCCCGCGCCTGTCGTCCAGGATTTCCGGAAGCCGGACGAAAAAGGAATGATCGGGAGCCGCGGCGGAGTCGGACATGGTCCAGAATCCCGGCAGGCATGAACCCATCGCATGTTGGCTGAGACTGTCCGCGCCGTTGGCGATCAAGGTCGCCGAGACAGGGGACCTGCTCGGAAAGGCTTCGTCGAAACAGGGCAGCAGCCTTGCCTTCCCGACACCTCCTCCGGCGAAGAACAGCGCGAAGCCGGAAGCGCCGATCGCAGGAGCCAGCCGGCGGCACTTGCGTATAGCTTCCGGAATCACGCCCGCCGAGGCCATCCTCGCGAGGCGCGATATCTCGGAGAGAGGACGCGGTTCGTCGATGCCGATCGCATGCCGGGCGATATCGATCGGCTCAAGGGTCATCAGATGACCCCGCAGCGCATGGCGATCGCTACTGCCATCGTCCGGTTGCCGGCCGAGAGCTTCTGGATGGAGCTGACGATGTATTTGTTCACCGTGTTCGCCGACACGCCGAGGATCAGCGCGATGTCCTCGGTGGTCTTGCCTTCCGAGACCCAGAACAGGCACTCGCGCTCGCGCTCGGAAAGCGGATCGCTGGTGGCGTCGCCGGCGTTCTGACAGTAGTGCGCCATCAGGTAATTGGTGGCGACATGCGCTCTCGGCAGCATTTCGCGCCTGATCCTGCCGACGACAGAAGCGGAGAACATGCAGACGCTGCGACGCAGACCCGAGCGGAGCTTCAGCAGGAAGATCTCGGCATGGCCGAACTCGAGCAGGCGCAGCGCGATGGTCTCGTCTACGACCCGAGGCGTGCGGTCCGGATTGGCAGTTTCGAAGGCGAGTGGGCTCTCGCCGAGCGGAACCGCGAACGGGCTCTGATGCAGGAGTTCGATGGAGGCCGTGCCGATGATCTCGATCGCATCGAAGGTCCAGTTCGATGAGAGGACCTTCGGCGGCTCTTCGGCGTGACTGCGCGACAGGTCGGCGAAACAGAACTGCTCGGCCCCGACGCTGGCGCACAATTCGCGCATCGAGCGCGAGAGCGCGCTTCGTGTGAGAGGGCCGTTCAACCGGTCGAGACATGGTGTCGACCAGCCAGTCAGTGGTTCCGGATTCGCTCCGTGGGGATGGCGGATCGCGCCATCCAGAATTGCTATCGTCATGCCCCCGGCCGTTCCCGGCGCGTGCCAAAACTGCTCTCCCCCGACGCTCCCGAGGCACCGAGGAAGATGGATGCCGTGCCCCGCCGCGCACGACTTCCCGATCACGCCGGTCGCCCGGCGCGTTGTCCAACTCCGCGAACACACGCTATTTCGGCAGAGCGGACATAGGTCCGCCTTTCGCCAACTGGTCAGCGAAGCAGTCTGTTGCTTCGCTGATTTGCAGAAATTCCACGACTGGCGACTCGCGTCAAGCGACGGACTCCAAAAAGTCCAAGAGTCAATCTCAAGCGACCGCTTTCAAGCCGATAATCGCGACCGCCAGCCGATCTCGAACAAGCCGGCGAACAAGAGATGGCCGGACGGGTCGTCCCATCCATGTGAATCTGTCAAAGGGCCGTCCCTGGGCCTTGCTATCCAATCGCCCCGGACTTGAAAACCGGCGCGTTCCTGTGCGAGCCATGCGCGGCCCCTGCCATCGCGGGACCGTGGAGGAAACAGCATGACCCCGTTCGTCTTCAACACAACGCCGTCGATCGTCTTCGAGGCGGGTTCGTCGCGGCGTTTCGGCGAGATCGCAGGGCGGAGACTCGGTCCGAGGGTATTGTTGGTGACGGATCCCGGTCTGCGTAGGCTCGGCCTCGCCGATCCGGCGATCGCTTCGCTCGAACAGGCCGGCGTTGCCGTCACGGTCTTCGACGAGGTCGAGGCCGACCCGTCGCGCGCGACGCTGATGAGGGCGGTCGAGGCCGGCAGGGCGGCCGGAGTGACGGGTGTCGCCGGCTTCGGCGGAGGATCGTCGCTCGATGTGGCGAAGCTCGCCGCCCTGCTTCTCGGTTCGGGCGAGGATCTCGACGGAGCGTGGGGCGTGGCGCAGGCCAAAGGCCCCCGCCTGCCGCTGGCGCTGGTTCCCACCACGGCCGGGACAGGATCGGAGGTCACTCCGGTGTCGATCATCACCGTTGGCGAGGAAGAAAAGCGCGGCGTCTCGTCGCCGGTGATCCTGCCGGACGTCGCCGTGCTCGACGCGGACCTGACGCTCGGCCTGCCGGCGGCGATCACCGCCGCCACGGGCGTGGACGCGATGGTGCATGCGATCGAGGCCTATGCCTCCAAGAGCGCCAACAACAACCCGCTCTCTAAGATGCTGGCGAAGCAGGCGCTGCGACTGCTGGGCGCCAATATCGAAACCGCCGTGTTCAACGGCAAGGACGTCGAGGCGCGGGGCGCGATGCTCTTGGGCTCGATGCTCGCGGGCCAGGCCTTCGCCAATTCGCCGGTCGCGGCGGTGCACGCGCTCGCCTACCCAATCGGCGGCACGTTCCATGTGCCGCACGGACTGTCCAACGCGCTCGTCCTGCCGCACGTATTGCGCTTCAATGCGCCCGATGCGGCGTATCTCTATGCCGAGATCGCCGCGGACGCGTTTCCGCGGCTGGCCGCCGAGGAGGGCGCGCAGGGCAGGTGCGCCGCCTTCATCGAGGAGCTCGCGACGCTGTCGAAGAAGCTCGGCATGCAGACGAAACTGCGCGAGGTCGGCATCGGCGAGGAGCATCTCGCCAAGATGGCGTCCGACGCGATGAAACAGCAGCGGCTTCTGGTCAACAATCCGCGCGCGGTCGGCGAGGCCGACGCGCTGACGATCTACAAGGCGGCCTGGTGATGGCCGGCCGTCCCGTTCCCTCCGAGCGCCGCGCCTATCGCGCCTTCCGGACGATCACTACCCGCTGGATGGACAACGACCTCTACGGGCACATGAACAATGTGGTCCACTATTCTCTGTTCGACACGGCGGTGAACGGCTGGCTGATCGAGAACAGGGTGCTCGACATCCACGGCGGCGACCAGATCGGCCTCGTCGTCGAGACCGGCTGCCGCTATTTCGGCGAGCTCGCCTTTCCCGACATCGTGGCGGCCGGAATACGCGTGGCGCAGATCGGCTCCTCGTCGGTGCGCTACGAGGTCGGGCTGTTCCGCAGCGAAGAGGATGTCGCGGCCGCCGAAGGGTTCTTCATCCACGTCTATGTCGACCGGCAGACGCGGCGGCCGAAGCCGCTGAACGCAGCACTGCGCGCGGCGCTGGAGACGATCGCGGCGAACTAGCTCGATCCGAATCCGGTCAGGAACGACGTCAGGTTGTCGCCGAGCTCGTCGCAGAGATAGCCGCCCTCCTGGACGATGACGGTGGGCAGCCTGAGCGCCGCGATCTTTTCGGCGATGCGGGCGAAGCCGGGTGTCGAGACCGACAGCCCGCCGAACGGATCGCCCTCGAAGGCGTCGAGGCCGAGCGCCACCACAAGCGCGTCGGGGGCGAAGGCACGGATGCGTTTGAGGCCGGCGTCGAGCGCTTCGAGGAAGCCAGCGTCGGCGGTCTTGCGGGGGAGTGGCAGGTTCAGATTGTAGCCGAGGCCCGGGCCTTCGCCGCGCTCGTCGGCATGGCCCCAGAAGAACGGGTAGAAGCGCACCGGGTCGGCATGGAGCGAGACGGTCATCACGTCGGCCCGGTTGTAGAAGATGCCCTGCGTGCCATTGCCGTGGTGCAGGTCGACGTCGAGGATCGCCACGCGGGACGCGGTCCGGCGCAGGTGCTGCGCGGCAACCGCCGAATTGTTGACGAAGCAGAAGCCGCCCGCGACGTCGGCAAAGGCGTGGTGGCCGGGCGGGCGGCAGAGCGCATAGGCGGAAGGCTCGCCGGCCATGACCGCGTCCACCGCCTCGACCGCGCTCCAGGCGCTCCACTGCACGCTTTCCCAGGTCTCGGCCGAGATCGGGCAGGCCGTATCGGCCATGTGGTAGCCGGCCTGGCCGACGGCGGAGGCCGGATAGGCACCGTTGCGCGCGATCGGGTGGATGTTGGGGATCACCTCCTCGGAGGCACCCTCGATGCGGCGCCAGCGCGGATAGATGTTGGCGAGGAAATCGAGATATTCGGGGGTGTGGACGGCGGCGATGGGACCGAGGCCGTGGTCCTTCGGACGGACGATCTCGCAGCCGGCAGCTCTCGCGCCGGCAAGCAGGCGCTCGACGCGCTCGGGCTGCTCCGGGTTGGGCTGCGGCGCGCCGGAGGAGAGGAACGCCTTCGGATCGTGCTTCTTCTGCTCTGCCGCGTAGAAGGTTTTCATCGCTCGTCCCCTTCGCTCAGTCGGTCGAACGCTTCGCCATAGGCGGCGTGGATGCGGTCGTCGGCATAGTGCGTCACGCCGAGGCGTTCGTAGAAGGCCTGCGCCCTGGTATTGTCGAGGTCGACTGCGAGCCGAAGGTGGCTGGCGCCGCGCGCGCGGCCGATGCGGGCGACGCGCCGGATCAGCGCCTCGCCGATCTTCATGCCGCGGAAGCGATCGTCGATATAGAGATCCTGCACATAGATTCCGGGGCGGCCGAGCCAGGTCGAGAAGACCGGGAGGTAGAGGCACATGCCGGCGAACTGGCCGTCGACCTCGGCCACCAGGCCCTCGAAGGCGCGGCCGGGCGCCAGGCCTTCGCGGGCGAGGATGTCCGGCGTGCTGGCGATCTTGTTTGCCGTTCCGAGCAGTTCGCCCATGGCGAGGATCGCGCGATGAATGGCCGGAGCGTCATCGGGCGTGGCGCCGCGGATGGTCAGACCGCTTGTGCTCACGCGTTCACCGGCAGGCCGAACTCGCGCGCCGCCGCCGCGATGGCATCGCCCAGGATCGAGACAATCTCGCCGATCTGCTCGCGGGTGACGATCAGCGGCGGGGCGACCATGATGCAGTCGCCCTGCACGCCGCCCTTGACGCGGCGGAAATAGACGATCAGGCCGCGCTCGTAGGCGAGGTCGAGGACGCGCTGGCCGATAGTGATCTCGGGCGGCAGGTTCTTCATCGTGGTCTTGTCAGCGACGAACTCGATCGCCGTCATCAGACCCTTGCCGCGCACGTCGCCGATGAAGGGGAAGCGGTCGGCGAGCGACTGCAGCCCGGCGATGAGATCCTGCCCACGCGCCGCCGCGTTGTCGACCAGCCCCAGCCGGTCGATCTCCTGCATCACGGCAAGGCCCGCCGCGCAGGCGAGCGGGTTGCCGGCATAGGTGTGGCCATGCGCGAAGCCGCCCATGTCGAGCACCGGCTTGACGATGCGCATCGGCGCGCACATGGCGCCGAGCGGCATGTAGCCAGAGCCGATGCCTTTCGACAGCGAGACGATGTCTGGCATGCAGTTCCAGTGGTCGCCGCCGAGGAATTTGCCGGTCCGCGCGACGCCGCTCATCACCTCGTCGTGGATCAGCAGGATGCCGTATTTGTCGCAGATCTCGCGGATGCGCGGATAGTAGCTGTCGGGCGCGACCAGCGCGTTGGTGGCCGCGCCGCCGATCGGCTCCATGATGAAGGCGACGACGCTCTCCGGCCCTTCGGCCAGGATCTTGTCCTCCAGCATGTCGGCATATTTCACGCCGCGCTGCTCCATCGTCAGGTTGTCGCGGTCGCGATAGGCGGTCGGCGCGGGGATCGAGGGCATCGCCTTCATCTGCTCCTCGAAGTGGCCGGTGAGCATCGCGTCGTGGGTGACCGTCAACGCGCCCAGCGTGCCGCCATGGTAGGAAGGCATGCGGCCGATGACCTTCCAGCGCTTGGGCTGGCCAGTCGCGACCGCCCATTGGCGTGCGAGCTTGATGCAGGCTTCGACCGCTTCGGAGCCGCCCGAGACGAAGAAGATGCGGTCGAGCTGGTTGGGCATGCGACCGGCGATGTCGCGGGCGAGGTCCTCGGCCGGCTCATTCTCGAAATGGAGGCGATAAGCGAAGGTAGTCTTCTCCATCTGCGCCTTCATCGCGTCGAGGACGTGGCGATTGGAATAGCCGAGGTTGACCGCGACCGGGCCGGAGGAGCCGTCGATGAAGCGGCGGCCGTCCTGCGTCCAAAGGTAGATGCCTTCGGCGCGGTCGACCAGCGGCCGGCGCAGGCGCGTGACATAGAAGAGATGGGAGGGCGCGCGGTTCGCGCCGACGGCAACGGTCTGATTCATGGTCATGTCTTTCCGAGATATCTGTCGATCACGTTGGCCGTTACCTTCTCGACCATCGCATCCTTGCGGAGAAGGCCAGCGACCCATTCGCACGAGCCGGCGTGGAAGACCTCGCCGTCGCCCTTGGGGAAGTTGACGATCATGCCGTTGGAGCGTTTGACCTTGTCGAGGTTCTCGTCGCTGGGCGAGCCATAGAGCGTTTCGGCGATGAAGCGGCCGTCCTCGTCGGCGAGGAAGCGGGCGCTGGCGGGAAGGTCGGCGCTCTCCTCGACCTGGCTGGCCAGGCCGACGGCGAGGATCGAGAGCCCGTCGGGCGCGCCGCTTTCGGGGGTGGGCCAGGGCAGGCCGCCGCGGATCTCGTGGTCGAGACCGTCGACCTCGTAGCCATAGACGCCGCCTTCGGCGCCCAGCAGGTCGCCGTAGTAGATGCCGGTGCCTTTGAACGCCCAGTGCTCCGGGCGGTAGATCGGGAAGCCGCGGGCACCACGCGGGGCGCAGCCGCCCCAGCCGGTATAGACGCCCTTGGCGGCGTTGAGGCCGAAGGTGGTAACGCCCGGCCGGCCGATTTCGGGGGCTTCCCAGGAGTTGGTCGCGCGGGTGACGTCGCCGCCCGGGAGGTAGGCGGGGTCGTCCGCGCGCGCCTTGTATTTGTAGCAGACCTGCTTGCGGCCCTCGTCCTCGAAGCGCGTCTGCCACATGAAATTGCCGGCGAAGCGCGCCGCGCCCCCGCCGCGCGCGACCCAGGCGTCGACCGTGTCGCGCATTTCCCAGGTCCAGTATTCGTCGTGGCCGACGAAGGCGGCGCAGTCGTAGCCGTCGAGAATCTCGGGCTCATAGTGCAGCTCGTGCTGGCCGATCAGGTCGACTTTGTATCCTGCGCGCTCGGCCCAGCGGAAGAAGTGGCTGTCGTAGCTGGCCCAGCCGGACGAGGCATATTTCTTCGAATGGCCGGTGGCGTAGGCCCATTCCATATGCGGGTAGCGCGGCACGGTGGCGATCGGTGTGGCGAAGTCGAGCGGCACGCGCGGCGCGTCGGGCGGCAGGACGACGAAGCCCCGGCACCAGGGACGCTGGTTGCTCACGGTTGTTGCGAACTGGTCCCGGTTCGGGCCGGTGATGCCCTGATAGTGGTTCGATCCGCCCCAGGTGTTGTAGGCGTGCCAGGTGCCGGTCGCGGCGACATGCAGTACGCGGCCCGGCCACTTGCCCGGCCTAGGCTTGACGATGAACAGGTGGTGAGAGGTGATCGGCTTCCCGTCGCGGCCCTCGGTGCTCAAGGTGATGCGATAAGCGCCGGATGGCCATTCCTCGGGGATGCGAAAGGCGAAAGTGGTGTCCCAGCCGCAGCCCTCGACCGAGCACTGGTCGGGCGTGTCCTGCCAGCGCGCGGGGATGTTGTCGCGGGTCAGCACGTGCCGTTCCTCACCGCCGTCGCGGACGATGTCGAGGCGGAAGGTCGGGGCAGTGGAACTGACGCGGAGATCGACCTCCTCGCCGGGGAAATAGGCGTAGCGGGAGGTGTAGGCCCAGATCTCGCCACGCGGACCGTCCATGCCCGGCCATTCGTAGTAATGGCCGAGCACCGCCTCGCGGCGCTGGTCCTCCGTCAGCCCGAAATCGGGGAAATTTCCGCTCGCCGCGCGCATCTATTGACACTCTGTCTATTGCCCACGTCACCACGGCAGGGTCGTGCGCCGCAAGCCGTCTCGGTGACGCATCCGTTGGTCCATGGGTCCATCGGTCAGGGCGTGAAACTGTCCTTGTAGGCGTCGCGCAATTGCGATTTCTGCACCTTGCCCATCGTGTTGCGTGGAAGCTCGGAGACGATTTCGTATCGCCGGGGATGCTTGAACCGTGCCAGCTTCTCGCCGACGGCGGCCTTCACCGCTTCCAGATCGAGGCCGGGCTTGGCCACGATCACCGCGACAGCCGCCTCGCCCATGTCGGGATGCGGCACGCCGACGACGGCCGTCTCGACGACGCCGTCGATCGCGTCAATGACTTCCTCGATCTCCTTCGGGTAGATGTTGAGCCCGCCCGCGATGATCAGGTCCTTCTGCCGGCCGACGATGTGGACGTAGCCGTCGGCGTCGATCATCGACATGTCCCCGGTGATGAACCAGCCGCCGGGGCGGAACTCGGCCGCCGTCTTCTCGGGCAGGTTCCAGTAGCCCTTGAAGACGTTCGGACCTTTCACTTCCAGGATGCCGATCTCGCCCTGCGGCAGGACCTTGCCCTCGGTAGTGGCGACGCGGACGCTGACGCCTGGCAGCGGGAAGCCGACGGCGCCGGCGCGCCGCTCGCCCTCGTAGGGGTTGGAGGTGGTCATCGACGTCTCGGTCATGCCGTAGCGCTCGAGGATGCGGTGGCCGGTGCGCGCCTCGAACTCGACATGGGTCTCGGCCAGCAGCGGCGCGCTGCCGGAGATGAAGAGGCGCATGTTGGCGACGTGGTCTTTCGTCAGCCGGGGAGAGGCCAGAAGCCGCGTGTAAAAGGTCGGCACGCCCATCAGCGTTGTCGCACGCGGGATCGCGTCCAGCACCGCGTCGGGGTTGAAGGCGGCGTGGAAGATCATCGTGCCGCCAACCTTGAGCATGATGTTGCAGGCCACGAAGAGGCCGTGCGTATGGTAGATCGGCAGCGCGTGGACCAGCACGTCGTCGCCGGTGAAGCGCCAGATGTCGACGAGTGCCAGGGTGTTCGACAGCAGATTGTCGTGGCTGAGCATCGCACCCTTGGAGCGGCCGGTGGTGCCGGAGGTGTAGAGGATCGCCGCAAGGTCGTCGGGGCCGCGCTCGACGACTTCCGCCAGTGGCGAGGCCGTCGCCGCCTGCGCGGGCAGGCTGCCGCCGCGCTCGGCCGAGATCGTCAGCAGGCCGATACGGAGCTTTGTCACGAGGCCCGCGTAGCCTTCCTTCGCCGCGTCGTCGCAGACGAAGAGACGTGGCGCGGCGTCGGTCAGGAAAAACTCGATCTCGGAGGGCGTGTAGGCCGTGTTGAGCGGCAGGAACACGGCGCCGACCTGCTGACAGGCGAGATAGACCGCGAGCGTCTCCGGGGTCTTGGGCGCCTGCACCGCCACCCGATCGCCGGGCCTCACCCCATGCGCGACCAGAACCGCCGCGATGCGCCCGACGAGGTCGGCGAAGTCGCCGAAGGTGAGGCGTCCCTTGCCGTCGAGGTCGAGAAAGGTCTTCGTCCCGCCGCGATGCGGCAGGACAAGAGCGTCATAGAGCGGATTGGCCATGCGATTCCTCCCGGCTCATCTCGCATGAAGAGGACCGGGAGTTCCAGAGGCTGCCTGGATCAGACCCGCTCGACGGCCAGCGCGATGCCCTGGCCGCCGCCGATGCACATGGTGATCATGCCGTAGCGGCCGCCGGTGCGATGCAGGTCGTAGAGCGCCTTGACGGTCAGGATCACCCCGGTGGCGCCGACCGGATGGCCGAGCGCGATGGCGCCGCCATCGGGGTTGACCTTGGCCGGATCGAGGCCGAGCTCGCGGTTGACCGCCAAGGCCTGCGAGGCGAAGGCTTCGTTCGATTCGATCACGTCGAAATCGGTCAGCTTCAGGCCGGCGCGATCGATCAGCGCCCGCACCGCGGGAACGGGACCGATGCCCATCAGGCCGGGTTCGACTCCCGAATGCGCATAGGCGACGATCCGGCCGAGCGGCGAAGCGCCAGTGCGCTTGACGTAGGATCCGGACGCGAGGACGACCGCGCCGGCACCGTCATTGATGCCTGACGCATTGCCGGCCGTGACGACGCCGTCCTTCCTGAAGGCCGGCTTCAGCCCGGCGAGCGTCTCGGCCGTCGTGTCCGGCTTCGGATGCTCGTCGGTGTCGAAGACCATCGTCTTGCGCCCGGCCTGAACCTCCATCGGCAGGATCTGCGACTTGAAATGGCCGGCCGAAATCGCAGCGGCGGCGCGGCGCTGGCTTTCGACGGCGAACGCGTCCTGGTCGGCGCGGGAGATCTGGTATTTCTCGGCGACGTTTTCCGCGGTGACACCCATGATGCCGTTGCCGAACGGGTCCATCAGGATACCGGTGAGGCCGTCGACCATCTTGACGTCGCCCATCTTGTGGCCGAAGCGGGCGGACTGGACGTAGTGCGGAGCGCGGCTCATCACTTCCGCGCCGCCGGCAAGCGCCACGTCGGCGTCGCCCAGCATGACGTTTTGCGCCGCCGAGATGATCGCCTGCGCGCCGGAGCCGCAGAGACGGTTCAGCGTCATCGCCGGGGTTTCCTTCGGAATGCCGGCATTGATCGCCGCGACGCGGGCCAGATAGGCATCCTTCGGGCCGGTCGGGATGACATTGCCGTAGACGACGTGGCCGATCTCGGAGGGCTCGATGCCGGCGCGCTTCATCGCTTCGCCGGCGACCGCCGCGCCGAGTGACGCGGGCTCCTGGCCCGACAATGAGCCGCCGAAAGTGCCGATCGCGGTGCGCGCGCCGGAGAGGATGTAGGTGGTCTCAGTCATGTCCCTGCCAATCGTGTCTGATGCGGTCAATCCGTGGTGCCGGCGGCCCGGCGGTCTTCATCCAACCCTTCCAGCATGCGCCGGTGGTGGGTAAGCATGGCGTCGGCGAAGCCGTCAAAGGGCATGTCGTCGAATTCGCCGACGAAGGCGACATATTCCATATGAGGGCGCCCGGCCTGGTCGTGCGGCTGGAAGATCGAATCCTCGCGCCCGTCGAAATCGAGCGGTGTCACGCCATGACGCTCGCACAGGCGGATGTCGAACGCGGGCGTCGCTTTCACCCATTTCCCGTCGAGGAAGAGCGAGGTGTAGGCGTGCCAGTAGAAGACGTCGTCGTCCATCAGCGCCAGCAGCTTCGGCGAAGCCAGGTGGTTGCGGACATTGGCGAAGCCGATACGCGAGGGGATACCGACCGCGCGGGCGAGTGCTGCCAGCGCGACCGCCTTCGGCACGCAGAAGGCCGATCTAGATTGAAGGACGTTCGAGGCGACGAACCGGTCCTCATCCAGCGCGAAGGCGCGCATGTCGTAGGAGACGGCGTCGCGGAGCGCATAGTAGAGGTTCACGGCCTTTGAGACATTGTCGCCGGAGCCCGCGTGGGCTTCGGCATAGGCGCGCACGACCGGGCTGTCGGCGTCGACGAAGCGGGTCGGCTTCAGGGTATCGTCCATGTCCGTTCTCCCGCGGGTGGCCTTGATCCCACCCGCTTCCAGATACCGCTTGCCGAGGCGATGATCCGGTCGCCCACCTTGCAGTCGCCGCGCATGAACATCATCGATTTCGTCGCGCTGACGACCTCGGTCTCGGCGACGACCAGATCTCCGACCATGCTGCCGCCAATGAACTGGCAGTCGAAGCCAATCGTGA
>JBDRCE010000008.1:0-69062 GCA_043822005.1 Pseudomonadota bacterium
TTCCAACTCGATAGCGATGCGTCGTCCATCGCTCGCGCCACCTCGACAGCCTTCAGGCTTGCTTCGTCTTTCGGGAGCTCGGCGAGCGCATACTCCAACGCAGCGAATTCCTTTTGGGACGGGTGTGAGCCCTGTACCCGATCCGAGGCACCAGCCATCCAGTCGATCCAGCGGGCGAGCCGCACGCGAGCCGTCGGTGCGAGGCCCTTGAAGGTCTCGGCGCTGTTTCGTGTCCAGTTCTCAAGAGGGACGGGATCCGAAACGGGGAGCGCCTCCGGAGTTCTCTCTATAGCGGCCGTCCGTTCGATCTCGGCCGCCGCGAAAGCCTTCACGTCTTCAGCAAACGCCTCGATGCTTCCGTCGTCAGTGCCGAACGGAAGGGTGCTTGCGAGAGGGCTGTTCTCGAAATGCGCTGGCAGCCACACGCGCGCCATCGGAGCGCAATTCTCTTCGAGCAAGGCGAGCGTGCCGGGATCATGCCGGCCGAGCATCTGCCGCAGGGAGGGCAGCGGGACAGCCAACCCCTCGTCTGCCAGCCCGATCAGGTCTCCCACGATCGTACGATAGGAAAGTCCTGTCTGTTCGTCCGTGGCGTGGAGCGCCCGATGGTGCTCGTCAAGCTCCCGCTCGAGGGACTCGATGCGTGCGGCGGCCTGCGATCTCTGCTGAGGCCAGCCTACGGCGCCGCGGTGATTCCGGAACAGTTCTTCCAACTGCTCCCTGATCGCGCGGATGGTTGGCTCGCGATCCTTGTTGACGTCCTGGACCATTACGATGCGCTCGCTGAGGCCGGCGGCTTCGAGGCGCTTGAAGACGACACCGAGTGCAGCCTGCTTCTGGCAAACTACCAGCAGGCTACGGCCAGTCCCAATCGCATCCGCGACCATGTTCACGATAGTTTGGCTCTTTCCGGTGCCGGGCGGTCCTTCGACGAGTAATCCGCGCCCTGCACGTGCCTCCATGACGGCGGCCTCTTGGGACGGGTCCGACTCCGACGTGAAGTACCTCTCGCGCTCCGGGACCTGCGGGCGTTCCGGCGGCGGGACTTGCTCACCAACCCGGAATGCCGTTTCCAGGCTGCTTCCCATCGGCGACAAGGCCTTCAGCTGTCGGAGGTCTTCCATGACCGCCTGTCCGAAGAACCCGAGATGGAAGATCGCTGCCGCGCAGACGATGCGGTCGTCGTTCGGCCTGACGCGGATATCCTTCGAAGGAAGTGGTTCCAGCGCAGTGGTATCGATTATCCCGAATTCGGCGAATGCCTCGGTGACTTCGGTTGTAGTTACGGTCGAGCGCTGCAGGATTTCCTTGGCGACCTCCAGCCATTTTGCAGCGGCATCGATGCCGAGAAGCGTCTCGAAGGCTGGATTGAGCCGGACCTCCTCGCGATCACGGTCAAAGGAGATCACGACACGCCCGCGAGAGCCGACCTGCGGCTCGAGCTTTACGGGCCAAAGAAGGACCGGAGCGATCCGGGGCCGCACGCTGGCACGTTGTTCCTGCATAACGAAAAACGGGAAGCCCATGTAGAGCCCGTCGATGCCCGTGTCGCGACGGTAGAGCGTTGCGTGCGAATGCAGGGTTCGCAGACGGCGCTCGATGCGGTCATCGACAGCGAACGCTTGGGGGTCGATCTCAATCTTCTGATCGTTGCGCAGCAGTATGTGGTCGAGAAGCTCGGATGCCTTGCGGCGTGGGCTGTCGAGTTCCGTCAGATCGATACGGGCCGACGTCTTGCTGACCGTCATTCTTGTCAGCGGGCCGCGCATGATCGTGCTGGTGATGCGGCGGGCGTAGAAATCCAGCAAGGTGGCGACGTATGCCTGACCCGGCGGCTTCACCCAATCAGATTGCGGCACCGCGAGCAGTGCCAGAGACCGGGCCAACGGCAGCCGCCTCTCGAGCCTGAACTGGTCAGCCCATTGATCGATGCGTTCGCGTCCGCATCTCGCGAAACCTTCAAGGCGTCGTTCGATTTCTGCGTGGAGTTGCCGACGAGGCTCGTTGATGCGTTGTAGAGCTATCTCGCAGTCGAAGTCGTTCACGCCCGCCTGCTCGGCCGCTTCTTGCGCTTCGTCGACGATCGCCTCCGCAGCCCTGAACTGGCTCGCCGCAGCTCCAAGAAGCAGAATGAGATCCTCGTCTTCGGTAACCCTGCGCTCCACGATGGCGAGAAGTCCGGCGTGATCGGTGTCAGGAAGAACACGACGGCGCTCGTCCCAGACCGCCGACAGTCGACTGTGCGATGTCGACAGCGATGCGGCCCTGAGAAGACTTTCGTCCAGCTCGACTTCCAACTGCCGCGCACGTTCGCGCACGCGTTGCTCGCGGCGTTTCATCCGTCCGAGCCAGGTTCCATCAGGATCGTCACCGAGACGGTCGGGTAATGGTCCCGAAATGAGCGAATATCCTTCGTCGGGATGATCGACCAGCCACCCTGGCGTGACGATTTCGCCCCTGACGACGAGAGGCATCGAAGGATTCATCGCCTTGAGGGCGAGCGCCAACCGGAAATCTTCGGAAACCTCTGAAAGGCCCGCGATGGTGCGGACCCGCGTCCGCAGTTCCGATCGTTGGTCGGCCTCCGCCAGCCAGGTCGCAAGGTCTCCCCGTATCAGAAGTGTGCGTGCCTCGTCCCACCGGTCGGTCTGGGCTGCTGCCAGTGCGAACCGCTCGGGCGTCGGGAAGCGGTCTGTTCCGAGCGGTATCGAGAGCCGTGCGCTCGGAGTCGATCTATCGCGGGCGCTTGGCGGTGCTTCCGGAATGTCGCCATCGAGCCATCGCCGAATTTCCGGCCAGGTCCATCGCTTGCGCCGCTCAAGTGAAAGCAGTCCTCGGAGAAGCGCATCGAGTGCTGGCGGAAGTCCTACAGGAATCGGTGCGCCGTTTGTAAGCACGCTGATGAGGAAAGTCTGGTCATCCGCTCCTGCGAAGCAGTCCCCCTTCGTCACCTGTTCCAGGAGAAGCATGCCGAGGCTCCACCAATCGCTTGCGGCGGCAACTCCGCCGGCGACCGCTTCGGGAGCTGTGTAGCGTGTGATCTCGAGTGGCGAGACGACGTCCAGGTCGTGATCCGAGAGTTGTGCCGAGCCGAAGCTGCTCACGACGAGATCTAGCGGTTCCCGCGAGCGAACGAGGATCGCACTGGGACGGAGATCGCGGTGCCGGAGACCGCATTCGGCCATTGCAGCCAGTGCACCGCCGACCTCCTCCACGATACGCGTGAGGTGCGCCATGTCGCCAAGGTGGAGACCGAGGTCGGCGAGGGTTCCACCCTTTACGTCCTCGGTCACCTCGTAGGCGCGCTCTTCCCATCTCCCGGTTTCGAGGATTTCGGGGACGTGCGCCCGATCCAGCGAACGTAGGGCGACGTAGACTTCAGGATCCGGTTCGCTGCCATCGGCATATAGGGTGAGGCTGGCTTCGCGGCCATCGGTCTCATGCACAGCGCGATACCGCTCGCGGACCTGGCTCGTGGCGGGCAACCGCGAAAGAAGGCTCCACCCCGAGACTACGGTCTCACTTGCAGCCGTATTGTCCTCACCCGCCGCATCGTCCGAACTCGGAGGGGGCTGGGTGTCCGTTCTGCCGTCTGTCGAGGCTTCGACGTCAGCTCCACAAATCGCGCATATGAAGTCGCCCGGTTCTACTGGGTGTCCGTTCGGGCAAAAGGTTGGCGGCGATACGGGCTGTTGCTGAACCGTCGGTTTGGGACGCCAACCGTTGGGTCTGATCGGCTGTCCAGAGAGCGGCCAGTCGCAAATCTTTCCGTTCACGGCCTCCGAGCAGAAGAGCTCGTCGACCGGACGTTCGGTTTCACAGTTTGGGCAGAAACGCATCATGCCTGGCGGCTTTGAGATAGATCTGATGTCACGACGTGATGACCTTGGCTCTCGAGGAGTTTCCTGAGGCTTCGGAACTCGCCTCGGGCAGGCACGCCCGCGAACCAGGCGTTTCCAGCTTCGTCGAACAGGACATCGAGCTTCCGGTCGTCGATCCCGGCATCACGATCGTACTCGGCCAATTCGACGCCGACCTCGGTTAGGACGTGAAGTCTCTGGTTGTCGCTGCCGCGGAGCGCCAGTCTTTGGGGGAGATCGGATCTGTAGGGTCCGGTCATGATAGCGTCTATCAAGCCTGGGTGCTCGACAAGCCATTCCGATACGTCTTCCATTTCCCGCCCTGTGTAGACGAAGATCGACCGGGAGGATGCCGCCCGCCAGGCCGTCAATAGTTCGGCCAATGCCGCCGGCTGATCGAAAGGCTCCCCGCCGGATACTGTGATGCCATCGGCATCATGCGAAAACTCGGAAACGAGGGCAATCAGGTCTTCGGTAGTCGTAGCCCCTTGGTTGGGTGCCCACGTGTCGACCGAGATGCAACCTGGGCATTGGATCGAGCATCCCTGGAACCACACACCGACACGTCGACCGGGGCCAAGAGCGGTCACCGGGAAATGCACACGCGAGATCGACACCTGCATCAGGCATTCTCAAGGACGAGGGTCGTCACGCTTCCGGCCTCCACGCGCTCGATCCGAACCGGGCCACCGCCCGTCCGGTCAAACAGTGCTCGTGCGAGCGGATTGATGAGATGTGCTTCGATCTGATTGCGTATGCCGCGACCGCCGTTGCCGAGGTCCGCAATGCAGAGATGTCTAAACGCCTGCATAGCGGGATCGGAAATCGTCACTTCATGACCGGAAGCGCTCGCATCCTTGAGAACCGACTCGACCATCAAGGAGAAGATCTTCTCGGCCACCGCCGGACGAATGAAGTCGAAAACGATGATGTTCTCGCCGAAGCGGTTGAGGATTTCCGGGCGATTGAGAACGAGCTTGAAGTGGTTTCCGATCTCGGTTCTGACACGTGACCTCACTTCCTCGAAAGGTTGTTCCGGAGACACGTTCACCGTGCGCGTGCCGTCTGGTGCGGTCGAGTAGATGCCGAGGTTCGAGGTGAAGATGATGAGGGTTTCCGAAAAGTAGACGCGCTCGCCCCTGCCGGACGTGAGGACGCCGTCGTCCAGAATCTGGAGGAACTTGTCGAGAATTCTGGGATGTGCCTTCTCGATCTCGTCGAAGAGCACGACGCTGAAAGGCTTTTCTCGGACGGCGTTGGTCAGTTCGCCTCCGACGTCGTATCCCACGTAGCCGGGTGGCGCGCCGATCAATCTCTGGTCGGCATGCTCGGCATTGAATTCGGACATGTCAAAGCGGATGTAGGCACTTTCGTCCCCAAACAAGAGTTCAGTGACAGTCTTTGCCAATTCGGTCTTTCCGACGCCGGTCGGCCCGGCGAGGAAGGCGATGCCCCGCGGTCGTCCGCCCCGACGCTCGCTGCCTATCCCGGTAGCCGCGCGCTTCACGATGTCGAGCATGTGAACGACAGCATGGTCCTGACCGATAACCCTGCGGGAAATGATATCGGCACCATCCCTGATCTTGGCGCGTTCGATCTTCTTCCAGGCATCTTCGGTGACACCGACCTTGAACCGACGGACCGCCTCGCCGATGTCCTCGATCGACACATTTTCGGTCCGCGCGAGTTGCACTACAGAGTTCAGATCGACCAGCAACATCCCTTCCGTTGAGTCTACGAGTTCGCGACCGGCCGCGTCGGTCTTTTCGCGTGCAGCCTCCTTGAAGCCGGGCAGCGCCCTCAACAGCGAACCGACCACCGCCTGCCTCGTGAGCCGATCCGGCGGCGGGACGTGAACGTGACGTATCCGAGGATTGTCGATCGTCAGCCAATCCGGAAGATCGCCCTCCTTCTCCACGACCCACACGACGGTGTTGAAGCGGGGAGCCCTGTCGGGTCCCACGGGGCGCGGCTGCGCGCGGTGACTCAGCACAAGTGCGCGGGTGAATAGCTGCTGCTCGGCAGGCGACAGAGCGTCGTTCCGAACTATGAGGCGGGAAGCGAAATCGGCAACGAGTGCGATCGGTGGGCCATCGAGAGCGATTAAACGTTCGAGCACCGATCCGACTAGGTCAACGCCGGCGGCAGCCCGGCCGTTGGCAGCCGCAAGGCCTAACCTCCCGAGAACGCCGTTCGCATCTCCTGGACTTCCATCCGGCTTGGCGAGGAGACTGAACCCCTCGACGGGATCGTAGCGTACGACGTCTGAATATCCGGCATCGGTCATTGTCGCCGAAAGCACGTCGATCAGGCCGACGGTGGCGGTCATGTCGCCCACACGCCTCGTTTGAAGATCGCGGACGTTGCCAGTAAGGACGAACTGACTTTTGAGTGGAAGGAAACGTGCCAGGTCCCGGACCCAGCGAGGGCCGAGCTCTTCAGAGCGCACTGGTCTTTCCCACCCGCTTCGTAGCCGGGATCAGCAAGTTCAATATTTGCATCCGAGCCGCCCCCTCGCTCAGTAAGTTTTGTGATCTTGCCTCTCTAACTGATTCTTTGGCAATTCCGCGTAACAATCTCACGCTTACGGCCGCGGACATCGATTTGTAGGCAATGGTGGTGATTAAAGGATGCTCTGTCTTCGTCTTGCAAGTTCAGCTTAAAGAGAATGCGCGATGCCGAGCTACGTCCGAAAGACTTGCTCACGCTGTGGCATCCAGCTTCCGCAAGCCCAAATGGTGCAGAGGAATGCCGATCCGTACGGTGTTACGGGAATCCGCTCCCTTGTAGACTCAAATGGTACTGCATTTCATGCGCGCCATGTACGGTGCGCGGTTGAACGGCAGCTATCCCACCACCAATCCCCGAAAGCCGCCTGTCTGGAGTCGGCCCCTAACCGTCATTATGGTTCGCGCCCGAAGCGGCCGATTAGAGGCTAAGGCATTCACCGTACGGTAGGCGCAACCCACGCCGTCAGGAGCTGACGGGCAGTATCGTCTATCTTGCTCTGCCAGGCGAGGTGTCTTCGCCACCTCAGTGGGATTGATGAAGCCCCGTACAGGGCTCCGGCCAGCTGGCCGGTGACAGCGCCGACCGTGTCGGCGTCCGCGCCGAGGTTGACGGCGAGGATGAGAGCTTCTTCGAAGTTGTGGGTTCGCGCGACGGACCAAAGTGCAGCCTCGATCGTAGAGACAACGAAGCCACCTGAAACGATGTCATCCCGGTCGAGCTGGTTCCAATTTTGGTCGGTTACGTGACGAATGCCGGGGTAGTTGCGGCCAAGCTGGCGCGCAACCGGGATGATGTCTTTCTCGCCGAGAATGGCAGCGCGCAGAAGACTGACGAAGAACTGGCAGGCTTCAATGCATGGCTTTGCCCCATGCGTCGTGCGGCTCTGATCGGCAGCGATTTGGAGTGCGAGTTGGTCATCATCAAGTGCGAAAAGTGCAACAGGCGCAAGGCGCATGAGACTGCCATTGCCGGCAGTGTAGGGATCGGTTGAGCCAGCGTATGGCTCGCCGGTGAGCTCATAGTCCACGAGCGCTACGCGCGTTGCCGATCCGATGTCGAAGCAGCGCCCAGTGCAGCTGTATTCGCCGTGGCGATACCAGCGGACGAAACGCTGCATCAAATCCTCGACGTCGAAACCGCGGCAGGAGATAAGGCTGTCGGCGAGCGCGAGGGCCATTGCCGCGTCATCGGTCCACTGCCCTGGTTTCAGGTTGAAGACGCCACCCCCAACCATTTCGGTGTGGAGGGGATGGCTGTCCCTCCGGGAGAATTCTAGCGTGGTGCCGAGCGCGTCCCCCACGGCAAGACCGAGCAGCGCCCCGCGGGCTCGATCGAACACGTCGGCTGGCCAATTGGTTGAAGGAGCAGGGGAGCTTGTCATCCGACGATCTTGCCTGCCGCACGGCTCCGTTCGGCATAGACTGAGATCGGCTTGTCGGCCTTGAAATCTGCGTCGCGCTCAATGCGCGTGTCGGCACGGCCGGCAAGTCGAGCGAGGTGCCGAAGATCGACATAACCCAACTCAGGCGTTCCTCGTCCAGCAAACCGTAACCCGTAGGCGATCTCCGGCTGCTCGGGATCGATTTCGGAGAGCAGCCAGGTGACGTTGAGCGCAGGACAAACCAGCTTGACGACCGGGCGCGGATCCTGGCCGCCCTCGATGAGGGCGGCCATACCGTTCTGAAGCAGCTGGAGACGCTGCGCGGGGGTGATCAGCGAACTGAATGACATCAGGCCGCGATGCCCTTCGCGGTCCGAGACTTTGCCTTGCGAGTGCCGGGTTTGGTCCTATTGCCGGCCTGTGGCTTAGCCGCTTGGGCGTTGTCAGATGGAAATGCCGCAATCGGGACCTTTGCGAAGCGTTCCAGGACATGGCGCACGACCCGATGAAAATCGGTGTAACGTGCGGCAAGCTTGCCTGCCAGCTCGTCAGCACCAACCTCGGTCATCGCGTCCAGGATGTCTTCGACGGTGATGGGCTGGAAGCCGACGCGCTCGCGTCCATCAACATGCGGCTGTTTGCCTGTCATGTCGACCAGTTCACTCGCATAGAGCTTTGCCGCAACGGCAACGCGGCGGTTGAGGCGGGGCCCGATGAGGACGAAGTGCCCGCGACTGGCCAGACCCTGGTCGACCATCAACTGAGCCATGACATGTTCCCGGCGGAGCTGTTCGAACCCTGGCCGAAACAGCGTCAGACTCTCGGGATCTGCGAACAGACCGCATTCCCGCGTGGTCTCGTCATATCGCGGACGGTGCGTTGCAGGTCGCGAGAGCATGTCCTCAACGAACTTCACCTCAATGGCGATGAACGCGAGTTCCCCGTCGGGCGTGACGATGTCGATCAGGGCGTCGAAAGCAGTGCCGTCCCCAAAGTAGTGTTCGGCGAAGCGACCGGGGCTGTGCTCGAAGCGTATGCCCGTGACCTGGTGGACGAAGTCCGGCAACAAGCGAGACCAGACCCGCGTGGCGAAGGTCAGATCGATGGCCATCGGCGCAAGTAGATTGAGTGTGAGTGTCTGGCTAGACAACAGATTGCCCCACAGCCGGGCCTCTTCCCACACCGAGCCAGGTTCGCGAAAGAGGAGGGCCTGACGGGCATAGCTGGCGATAACCGGCTCGACGAAGGTCGCTCCGGACGCTGCGGGCTTCTCGGTGATCCTCGACCCGAGCTTCACGCTTTTGATGGGCTTGCCGGAGACGGGGTCGGTGTGGTGGCCAATCGGCAGACCGCGTTCCTCGCGCCACAGCGCAGACAGAAGGCGGGCGGCGGCACGAAAGCGGGTGTCGGTGGCAAGCGCGCAGTAATGCTCCCTGAGGATGAAGTCCGGAACGAGGGGCGCATAGGTCAGCGGTCGCGCATAGATGCTTTCCGAGGAGTGATGGCTGTAAGGCACTGCGATGGCTGCGGTTACCTGGTTCGGTAATAGGTCGGCCGGCGCAGTGCCGGGTCCTTGGGTGTTGATTGTCTGATGGTCCACTTGAGGTCTCCAGTTGGGACCGCTTGTGCGGTCGGATCTGGATTCCGAGGTCATGTCGGGAAGTGGACATACGTCATTGCCGAATGTCGCTATCTCGACGTGCTCGTGTCCGACGTAGCGAATACGGCAATCGAGGATTCATGCGAGTTCACGATCGCCAGAGATTACGGCTTCAGCTGTAGGGCGGGTATTTTCCGGAGCTCGCGATCAAGCGCAGTGACAGGATATTCTCCGTAGCGATCTCCCACGCTTTCAGGATTATGGCCAGTCAGCGCATTCACGATGTCGGGCGCTAAGCCATATCGTCTTGCGAGGGTCTTCAATCGATGACGCCAAGAGTGATTTGGCGACAGACGCGTATCTATAAGCCCGAGTGATCTAACCCAGCGGCTTAGGACCTTCGTGCCGTTTCCTCCGCGGCTACCAAATCGATCCGGCGCCACGTCCTTAAAGAGGGGACCGCTTTTGGTTCTGTTCACGAACGCCAGAAAGCCGGTGTCAAGGATCGCTGGATGAAGAGGGATCGTTCGCTCTGAACCTGCATTTTTCAGAGCGCCAGCTTGGGGATCTAGCTTGAGGCACCAGATACCTTCCGACTGGAAAACATCCTCCACCCGCAATTGGCAGACTTCCGCGACTCTTGCACCGGAATATGCACAGAGCCATGGCACCCAACGACGCAGGGCGTCATCCTCGCGGAGAGCCGCCTTGAGTATCAGTCCCGCCTCTTCATCATTGAAGCTCCGCTTGGCTTGTCCTGCTCGCCCCTTCACATCGAGAATGATTTTCTGAGCTGGATTCTCGGCCAGCAGTCGGTTGTTTACTCCCCACTGGAAGATGGCTCGGACTGGAGCAATCTTGGCATCGCGGATGGTCTTCGCACTTAGCTGCGCAATGAGAGCGTTTTTCCAGGCCACCATGTCGTCTGGCGTGGTTCTTGTGGCATCGTCATGCCCTAGAAATTTGGCGAGTTGTGACACAACAAGCTGCCATGAATAAAGCGTCTTCGGGCTCGGTTTCTTCTCCCTAGACCAGCCTGTTATCAGAGTGTCGAAAGTCACTGCGGCTCGTGGGCCTGGATCCGGAGAGACTTGGTGTGGCTGGGGCGATAGAATGGCCGTCAGCGACGTCCAACCGGGCAAGGGGCTGCTGATATCAGAAGCCAGTCGCAGACTCGCCCGTTGGACGGCTATTGCAACAGCTTTACAAAGCCGATGGCGCCCGACTGCGTCGACCACAAGGCCCTTCGATTTTAAGCAGGCGTCAGCTTGCTCCCCACACCAATGCTCCATCTTGTGGCAGTAAGGATTCTGCTGGTCACTGCCGTCGAGCACCAGAGCGGTGCCGGCAGGGGGTGAGCCCCACAGCTTCTCAAACAACTCTGTCCGCCAGAAACGCTGCTCACTAGGATTGTCGCGATGTTGCCCGTACCACCAATTGTGGACAGGCTCGACGAATTCCAAAGCTTCACGTTCAGTAAGAGAGAGGGGACCAGTCCGCAGATTTTTCCACTGCGTCTCGAGTTCGACCAACGCTTCAGCATGCCGCAGTTTTGCCTCTGCGGGGTTTTTCGTTCTGAGACTTCGAAGAATTTCGCGCTTCGCAACAATTGGTCGCAGATCGTCAGGTACGCGCTTGCGCAACCAATAAACGCCAGTTCGCGGATGCTTCCAGGGACGCGACATCGAAAGTGCCATGTGTATCACCCATGTGTATCACTCGGGCGGTCGCAAGTCGATGTATTTCCTGAATGTTTAGCGATTTCCACTCGTTAGTGGGTCGCTGGCGGAGAGGGAGGGATTCGAACCCCCGATGGGCTTCCACCCATGCCGCATTTCGAGTGCGGTGCATTCGACCACTCTGCCACCTCTCCGGATCGTGTGGTCGCGCCAGAAGGCGCGGCAGACACATAGCCAAGCATGGCTGCCGAAACAAGACGGAAATCACGCATTTTCGCCGCAGGCGCGCGGCGCGCCACCAGCCGGCGCCGCCGCCATGCGAAAAGGGCGCCCGCGAAGGCGCCCTCTCGATTTCCGTGCATGCGCCGCTATTGCGGCTGCGGCTCCATGCCGCCTTCGGGCTCGGGGCCCTTCTTGCGCTTGCCGCCGGTCGCGCCGGCCTTGGGCACGGCCGAGCCGCGCGAGGGCGGGGTGTCGTCGCCGAGGTCGCGCGAGGGCTTTTCGCCCTTCATGATCTGGTTGATCTCGTCGCCCGACAGCGTCTCGTATTCGAGCAGGCCTTCGGCAATCGCGATCCACTGCTTCTTGTATTTGGTCAGGATCGCACGCGCCTCGGCATAGGCTTCGTCGATCAGGCGGCGCACCTCGGCGTCGATGATCTGGGCGGTCTCCTCCGAGACGTTCTGCGTGCGCGCCACCGAATGGCCGAGGAACACCTCTTCCTGGTTCTCGCCATAGGCGACGCGGCCGAGCTTGTCCGAGAAGCCCCACTGCGTGACCATCGAGCGGGCGAGCTTCGTCGCCTGCTGGATGTCGGACGACGCGCCGGAGGTGATGTTCTCCTTGCCGAACTTCAGTTCCTCGGCGACGCGGCCGCCCATCATGATGATCAGGCGAGACACCATCCAGGTATAGCTGATCGAATAGCGGTCGCCTTCCGGCAGCTGCATCACCATGCCGAGCGCCCGGCCGCGCGGGATGATCGTCGCCTTGTGCAGCGGATCGGCCTTGGCCACCTTGAGCGCCGTGATGGCATGACCGGCCTCGTGATAGGCGGTCTTGGTCTTCTCTTCCTGCGTCATCGCGGTCGAGCGGCGCTCGGCGCCCATCATGATCTTGTCCTTGGCGTCCTCGAACTCGGCCATGGTGACCAGGCGCTTGTTGCGCCGCGCCGCCATCAGCGCTGATTCGTTGACGAGGTTCATCAGATCCGCGCCGGAAAAGCCGGGAGTGCCGCGGGCAAGCACCTTGAGGTCGACATTCGGCGCCAGCGGCACGTTGCGCACGTGCACCTTGAGGATCTTCTCGCGGCCGACGATGTCGGGGTTCGGCACCACCACCTGGCGGTCGAAGCGGCCCGGCCGCAGCAGCGCGGGGTCGAGCACGTCGGGACGGTTGGTCGCGGCGATCAGGATGACGCCTTCGTTCGCCTCGAACCCGTCCATCTCGACCAGCAGCTGGTTCAGCGTCTGCTCGCGCTCGTCATTGCCGCCGCCCAGCCCGGCGCCGCGATGGCGGCCGACCGCGTCGATCTCGTCGATGAAGATGATGCAGGGCGCGTTCTTCTTCGCCTGCTCGAACATGTCGCGGACGCGCGACGCGCCGACGCCGACGAACATCTCGACGAAGTCGGAGCCGGAAATGGTGAAGAAGGGCACGTTGGCCTCACCGGCGACCGAGCGCGCCAGCAGCGTCTTGCCGGTGCCGGGAGGGCCGACCAGCAGCACGCCGCGCGGAATCTTGCCGCCGAGGCGCTGGAACTTCTGCGGATCGCGCAGGAACTCGACGATCTCTTCCAGGTCCTGCTTGGCCTCGTCGACGCCCGCCACGTCGGCGAAGGTGACGCGACCGTGCGCCTCGGTCAAAAGCTTCGCCTTCGACTTGCCGAAGCCCATGGCGCGACCGGAGCCGGATTGCATCTGGCGCATAAAGAAGATCCAGACGCCGAGGATGAGCAGCATCGGCAGCCAGCCGATCAGCATGGAGAAGATTGAGCCGGAGCCGTCGTTTTCCGGCCGGGCATTGATGGTGACGTTCTTGTCCTCCAGCCGCTGAACGAGCGTCGGGTCGCCGGGCGAATAGGTCTGGAACCCGGCCGAACTGTCCGAATAGGTGCCGGTGATGCGGTCGCCGGCGATCGTCACCGATTTCACCCGCCCGCCGTTCACGTCCTGGAGGAATTCGGAATAGGCCACGTCGCGCGAGACGCCGCGCTGCTGCGGGTTCTGCTGGAACAGGTTGAACAACGCGATCAGCAGAACGGCGATGATCGCCCAGAGCGCGAGGTTGCGATAATTCGGATTCATCTCGTGTCCCGCTGGCGTCGCGCAGAAAGACGCCGGTCAGAGTGGGTTTTGAACGCCTAACATAGGTAGGCCCGCACACCTTGCCAAGCACGCTGCTACCATTGGGTTAAGGTCGCGGCGCACTATGGCCGGCATAAGGCGAGGGGGGCGGCAATTCGCCGCCGATCAGCCGCGACAGCGCCCGCGCCGGGGCAAGGTCGAAGGACGGCAGGATTCGTGCGAAGGGGGCCGCGACCGGCATGGCCGTCGGGCTGCCGGGCAGCGACGTCGGACCCAGGGGTGTGACACACTGGCCCTCGTGGAAGACCGCCGGGCAGTTGGCAAGCGCTGCTCTCGCCAGCGCCGGCGGCGTGTCGGCGAAGGCTTTGGCCGGGCGGGCCGCATTGCTCGTTCCAAGCGGCGCGACGATTGCGCCCGCGACAGTGCCGAGCCTGAACCTGCCGTCCCAGATCTCGCCGTCCAAGGCGACGTGGGCTTCCGGCAGGCCGCGCGCCTCGCGCCTCAGATAGACCGCGCCTTTGCGCCGCTCGAGCGTGGTGCGCGACAGCGACGCGCGGAACGCGGGTTCGCCGAACCGGCCGAGAAGGGATGCCGCCCGCGTCTCGTCGGGCAGGTGCTCGCTCCCGCCGGCGGTCGCGAGCAGCAGCCGCAGCGCGTAGACGGCGGCCGCCGTGGCGGTCGCGAGAAACGCATCCGGATCGATCCGGATCAGGCCGGGCAAAGGGCTCACGGCTGTCGCGATGAGACCGGCCGCCGCCTCGCCCAACCGCACCCGCTCCCGCGCGGCCCGCTCGGCGATGCGGATCGCGTCGGCGAATGCGGCCGGATCCGCGAGGCGGCGCCTGACGCGGACCCGCTCATAGGCCGCGTCCTCGTTGGTCGGGTCGTCGGCCCAGCCGATCCCGTTCATGCGCAGATGGTCGCGAAGAGCCTCGCGGCGGACGCCGAGCAGCGGCCGCGTCAGCCACAGCCGGCCGTCGAGCAGCGTCGCCGGCGCCATGCCGGCAAGCCCCGGCCTTCGCCGCGTGCCATGCGCATGGTCACCGTCTCGGCCTGATCGTCCTCGGTATGGCCGGCAAACAGCATCGTGGCGCCAAGGTCACGCGCCGCCTTCGTCAGCAGCCGGTAGCGCGCGTCGCGCGCGGCGGCGGAAAGGCCCCTGGCGGGCTTCGGTCCTTCCCATGTCGAGATCGAATGGCGGACGCCGAGATCCCGGCAGAACCGGCCGACGCCCTCGGCCTCGGCGGCGGAACCCGGCCTCAGTGCGTGGTCGATCGTGACGGCGGCAAGCCGCGATGGGGGCAGGTGGCGCGCGAGCAGGCTCAGGAGCGCGATGGAATCGCCGCCGCCGGAGACGGCGACGAGGACGGCCGGCGACGACGCGAAGTCGATGCCCGCGAACAGGCGCGCCGGATCAAGCCCGGGAAGGGCGGTCAGCACCCCGCGAGCGCGCGTTCCTGCTTCACCCGCCCCTTGAAGGAATCGGAGCTGTTCGGATAGCGCTGGTTGATCTTGGTGAAGGTAGCGCAGGCAACCTCGCGCTGGTTCAGCGCCGACAGCGAGACGCCGAGCTTCAGCAGCATGTCGGGCGACTTGCGGGTGTTCGGGAAGGAGCGGTTGGCGTCGACGAACACTTCGGCGGCGTCGCGGTAGCGGCTCTGGCCGAGCAGGGCTTCGCCGAGCCAGTAGCGGGCGTCGGCGGTCTGCGGGTCGTCGGGGAAATTGGCAATGTGCTCGCGGAAGCCGGCTTCCGCCGTGCCGTAGTCGCCGGAAAGGATCGCCTCGTAGGAATTGCGGTAGAGTTCCTTCGGATCGCTCGACGAGGGAGAGACCGCGGCGACGGTTTCGCCGTCCGTGTCGGCGTGCGTCTCGTCAGCCGCCTCCGCCTCTTTCACGGCGGCCGGGTCGAGCGTCCCGCCCACCACGTTGCCATCCTTGTCGAAGACGATGGAGCCGAGCGGCTTTTCGGGCTCGCCGGGGCCCTGGGCCGGAGCCTGTGCGACCGACGGCGAAGGCGTCGACGGCGGCGGAAGATCCGCGGCGGGCGCCTCCGCGACGCTCTTGCGCGGCTCGGCGGCGGGGGCCACGCCGCCCGCGTCGGACTTCTTCTGCTCCAGTTCCTGCAGGCGGAAGTCGACGTCCTCCTGCATCTTGCGCATCTGTTCCTGCATCTGGAGGATCTGGAAGTTCATTTCCTCGACGCGGCCGTTGAGCTGGCGGATCTGCTCCTCGAGGCCGACCACGCGCGGATCGGTCGCCTGGGCCAGTTCATAGACCGGCTCGGCCTTTGCCGCGCCGGCCATTTCCTGGGACAGCGTGCTGAAGGCGAGCGGGAAGATCTTGAACGGAGAATCGTCGACGATTTCTATCGCCTCGTCTTCGACGGCATCCGCCGGCGCCGCTGCGAGCGGCAGGGCGAGCATGCCAAGGAGAAGGGAAAGGAATTTCATGGGCGGTTCGACCTGGATGGGACTTGCTGCGTCGCCGGACCTGTCGGTTCCGGCCTCTCGCGGGGGACATAGGCCGGGAGAGTTCGGCCAAATTTTGTTTATCGCGGTGCCCAAGACGCGAAAAGCGGCCACGTGGGCCGCTTCTCGACATTTCTGCAACAGTGTTGCGCGGATGCCAGCTTTGGAGACTGTCTCGAAACTCGCTCTGGCGAGTCATATGGTGGTGGTTTCGAGAACCGGAGCGCAGCGGACATTTGGGTCCGTGAGCACCGGAAGCGCAGAAAACGCCATCAGATGGCCGTCAGAGTAGAGTTTCCAGACGGTCTCAGCTTCCCTGGCCGCCCAGAACGGTCACGGCGCGGCGGTTCTGCGTCTGGCACGAGATGTCATCGCACAGCGCCACCGGCTTTTCCTTGCCGTAGGAGATGGTGCGCATGCGGTTCGCCGGCACGCCCTGCGCGGCAAGGTAGTCGCGGGTGGCGGCGGCGCGGCGGGCGCCGAGCGCGATGTTGTATTCGCGCGTGCCGCGCTCGTCGGCGTGGCCTTCGACGGTGATCTTGTAGTTGGGGTAGCGGTTCAGCCACTGCGCCTGCTTGGCCAGCGTCGTCTGCGCGTCGGCGCGGATCACGGAGGAGTCCGTGTCGAAGAAGATGCGGTCGCCGACGTTCAGCGTGAAGTCCTGCGAGGAGCCGGGCGCCGCGTTATTGGCGTTGAGGCCGAGGTCCGCGGCGGAATTCGGAGCCTTCTTGGAGGCGCACCCGCTGATGGCCAGCATGGCGATCATCGCGATCGCAATCGGGTTGGTGGTGAATGCTGCGATACGGCGCATGAGCGCGGCTCCTTCGCAATTTTAGTGTTTTCGTTGAGCAATGAGTAACCACGTCTGGGTTAACCGCCGTTCAACGAACTTGGTTAATGAAACGTCACCCGCCCCCTCGGGTCGCTGGCTGCTCCTATGACGAGAATGCCGCGCAGCGGTGGCGGCAATGCGGCAAAAGCGCGGCTATCGGCCGTTTTCCTACTCCCGAAGCGGCGACCAGGCCGGGTCCGAGGCGAAGTTGGGCGTCGGGATCTGCTGTTCGTTGCGGCCCGTCAGGTCGATCGAGAAGAGCTTGGGACCGCCGGAGCCCGGCGCCTGGCGGAAAAACATGATGACGCGGCCGTTCGGGGCCCAGGTCGGGCCCTCCTGCAGGTTCCCGGTCGAGAGAATCCGCTCGCCCGAGCCGTCCGGGCGCATCACGCCGATCTGGAACTCGCCGCCGGTCTGCTTGGTGAAGGCGACCAGGTCGCCGCGCGGCGACCAGACCGGCGTCGAATACTTGCCGCCGCCGAAGGAGATGCGGTTCGGGTTGGAGCCGTCCGCGCCCATCACGTAGATCTGCTCGGAGCCGGCGCGGTCGGAGGTGAACACGATCTGCGAGCCGTCGGGCGAATAGGACGGCGAGGTGTCGATCGCATTGCCGGTGGTCAGCCGCGTCATCTGCCGGTTGCGCAGGTCCATCGTGAACAGGTTCGAGACGCCGCTGTTCTCGAGGCTCAGGATCACCCTCTGGCCGTCCGGCGAGAAGCGCGGCGAGAAGCTCATGCCGGTCGAGCCGCCCAGCGCCTCGCGCTGCCCGGTCTCGATCTGCAGCAGGTAGACGCTCGGCTGCGCCCCGCTCGTCGGGTAGGACATGTAGGTGATTTCCTGGCGGATCGGCGAGAAGCGCGGCGTCAGCTCGATCTCGCGGCCGTCGGAGAGGTAGCGCAAATTGGCGCCGTCCTGGTCCATGATCGCCAGCCGCTTCTTGCGCTCGTTGCGCGGGCCGGATTCGTCGACGAAGACGATTCGCGTATCGAAATAGCCCTTTTCGCCGGTCAGCCGCTCGTAGATCGCGTCGGCGATGATGTGGGCGACGCGGCGCGAATTGCTCTTGGTGGCGAAGAACTGCTCGCCGGCGAGCTGCTGGCCGCCGAACGTGTCCCACAGGCGGAACTCGGCGCGCAGGCGCCCGTCGGTCTCCTCGGTCACCCGGCCGGTCACCAGCGCCTGGGCGTTGATCACCTTCCAGTCCTCGAAGCGGGGGGCCGCGTCGGGATTGGAGATCTTCTCGATGAAGGCCGCCTTGTCGATCGGCGCGAACAGGCCGGAGCGCTGCAGGTCGGCGATGATGATGCCGGAAATCTCGGTCCCGAGCGCATTGCCTGACAGGAAGTCCGTCACCGCGATCGGCAGCGGTTCGATCGTGCCCTTGTTGACGTCGATCTCGAGCTGCGCGCGGGCGCTCGTCATCATGGCGGGGAGCGCGGCGGCGGCAAGCGCCAGCGCAACGATCAGTGGCTTGAGGATAGATTTCATCATCTCTCGCTTCTGCTGTCCGATCAGAACATGTCGCTCGGATCGAAGTTCACGACGACTTCGGCCCAGGTCTCGTACTTGTCGGCGGGGAGGTTGAAGGGCGCGCATTTCGACACCGCGCGCACCGCGGATTCGGCGGCGGTCCGGCCTGGGCCGGAGCTGGCGCCGCCACGGATGATCTCGGGACGCGCCTCGAGCTCGCCCGAACGATCGAGGCGGAAGCGCACCGACACTTTCAGCAGTTCGGCATCGTCGACGCCGGCCGGGATCGACCAGCACTGGGCCAGCCGCTGGCGCAGCGCGTCCATTTCGCTCGCCGACAATTTCTGGGCGCTGCTCGGACGGTCGGTGCCGAGCGAGGCGGTGTCCTGCGAGCGCTTGGCGCCGCCGCCGGCCGGCTTTTCCTTCGAGACCAGCGCCTTGGCCTGGTCGAGGATCGATTCCAGGTCCTGCTCGGTCGACGCCGTCTTGTCCTCGGTCGGCTTCTGCGGCTTCTTCTCCTCCGCCTTGGCGACCTCGCGCTTCGGCGGCTCGGGCCGCGCTACGGGCTTCGGCAGTTCGTCGGGGAACTCCATCGCCGGCGTCTCCTCGGCCGCAGCGATCGTCTCGGCGACGGCATCGGGCGTCGGCGCAGGCTCGGGCTTCGGAGCCTCGGCGACCTTCTCCGGCGGCGGCGCGGGCGCGGGGGCAGGTTTCGCCTCGACGGGCTTCGGTTCCGGCTTGGGCTCGGGCTTCGCCTCCACCGGCTTCGGTTCGGGCTTGGGGGCCGGCTCCGGCTTCGGCGCGGACGCGGTGTCGATCTTGCGCGGCGAGGCTTCCGGCTTCGGCACGTCGTCGAGGTCGACGTCGTTCTCGCCGATGGTCTTCGCGTCCGGCACGGTGTGCGGGCGTTCCGTCTTCTTCGGCGCCGGCTTCTCGGCCTTCGGCGCCTTCTTGTCGCCCTGCTGCAATTGCGTCAGCTCTTCGATCGGCACCATGTCGACCGGTATCGCCTGCACGTCGCCCACGTCATGCGCCGACGGCGCCTTCAGCGTGAACAGGCCGAAGGCGATCAGCGCCGCATGCAGGACCAGCGATGTGGACAGGCCAGCCTTCATGTCGGGATTACTGCTCCTGTTCCTGGAGCGTGATCAGGCCGAGATTCTTGAACCCGGCGGCCGAGATCCGGGCCATCACCTGCATCACCGTGCCGTACTGCGAGGCCTTGTCGGCGCGCACGTAGATGCGCTCCTCGTAGCCGGTCTTCGAGATCGCCTCGAGCTTCGGCACGATCTCCTCGATCGGGATCTCGGTCTCCTGCAGGAAGATCTGGCCCTGCTCGTTGACCGAGATGGTGATCGGCTGGGTTTCGGCGTTGAGCGGCTTGGCCTGCGTCTCCGGCAGGTCGATCGGCACGCCGACCGTCATCAGCGGCGCCGCCACCATGAAGATGATCAAAAGCACCAGCATCACGTCGACCATCGGCGTAACGTTGATTTCCGACATCAGCGCGCGCGAGCGGCCGCGTCGTCCGCCCCTGCGGCTCCTGCGCCCGCCCGCCGATCCGACCGACATTGCCATGATCTTCTCCTGTCAGCCGTCTCCGACGGCTTTGCCGTCGTCTCAGGCAGCCTTCTGGCCGACCTTCTCATCGATCTGGCGCGAGAGTATGGCGGAGAACTCGTCCGCGAACCCTTCCATCCGGGCCGAGATCTTGCCGGCGTCGGCCGACAGCTTGTTGTAGGCGAGCACGGCCGGAATGGCCGCCAGCAGGCCGATCGCGGTGGCCAGCAGCGCCTCGGCGATGCCGGGCGCCACCACCGCGAGGCTGGTCGACTTCGAGCCGGCGATCGCCTGGAACGAGGTCATGATGCCGATGACGGTGCCGAACAGCCCGATGAACGGGCCGGCGGAGCCGACCGAGGCGAGGAAGCCGAGGCGGCTTTCCAGCCGCTCCATCTCGCGCGACAGCGCCAGGTCCATCGCCTTGTCGATGCGCATCTGCAGGCCCATCGGCGTGCGCGCGCCCTTCTCGAAGCTCTTCTTCCATTCGCGCATGGCGGCGACGAAGATCGCGCTCATGCCGGTCGTCTTTCGGTCGGCCAGCGTGCGGTAGAGTTCTTCCAGCGACTGTCCCGACCAGAACACCTGTTCGAAGCGGTTGAGCGCGCCGCGCATGCGGCCATAGGAGATCGTCTTGTCGATGATGATCGCCCAGGTCCAGATCGAGGCGCCCAGAAGGCCGACCATGACCAGCTTGACGACCCATCCGGCCTGCCAGAACAGTTCCCAGATCGACAGTTCGCCGCCGGAGGTTGCGAGAGGCAATGTTTCCATGAAGTCAGTGTCCCAGAAAGACGGGCCTTGCAGCGGCTAGCCCACGCGCATCAATCGTCTCGTGTCGATCGCCGGGATTTCACCCGCGACCGCTGGATATGACCCCGAATGCGCCAGAGAGCGCCTTGTCGGGAGCAAATTTGGTCAAAGGAAGGCGCAGCCCATTCGCTACGATTTCCTTTGGGTTGTTAATGAGCCGTTATGGTTAAGGAGCGGTGAACAGGCGGTCGCTGCGAAGCGGCGAGGCGATGATCCGGTGGATCATCGACAGGGTGTTCACGGGTGGGAGCTGCGAAGCAGCGGGACCCGCCCTGGAGGCCGGGCGACGCGCGGATGAGCCGGGCACCAGCCCTCCGTCATTCCGGGGCCGCGCAGCGGAACCCGGAATCCAGATCGCAGGCGATGCAATCCTTGCCTCGCCCGCTCCGCGCCTCCGGCTTGCAACAGCCTGTCTCATGGCTCGATGCTCTGGTTTCCGGGTTCCGCTGCGCGGCCCCGGAATGACGACCACCTTGGACTGTCGCTGCCCTGGAAAAGAATCCGAGGTGCCGCAGGCACCGGCGATTCGCAAAAGGCGAAATGAAAGGTCCGGGTGGACCTTTCATAGCCGCGAACGCCCGGAGCCATAGCGGAGGGCAGGGCAGGCACCCGACACCCGTGGGGCAGTGGAATGCTCCAATCGGAGAGCACAGGGACGAGAGAGGCTCCGGCGAAGCAGCAGGCTGTTCGCCTGAATCGGATTCAGTCGCAGCGTGAAAGTCTCGGTCAGAGAACGACCCCAAGTCTTTCATTCATTGTAACAGAGAAGCTTCTAACAAGTCGACATTGCCCATTCCTGCCAAAGGAAGGTCAACGTTCATGTCGGCTGGGCATTCTCCGTTCGATCAAACAAGGGACGAAGGGGCAATGAGAGCGTGGCATTGATCGACCCCGTTGCCGCCTTCAGTTCACCTGCTGGACTCGCTTCAGCGAATCCAGAAGCCGACTGCCGGCACCGACAATTTTCGAAAGCACCTTGATCTGCTCACGCAAAGAAATGTTCTCGGTCGGGATGGGATAATTGATTTGGTGATCGACTTCGCCCCAAATTTCTTCGAACAAGGTGCGAACTTGGATCTCGCAGCACAGTTTTGAGTCGGCGCGTGGCTTCACCAAGTAATGAATGCTTGTGTAAGAAGTCTGCTTTTCGGAGACGTCGAGGTCAAATTCCTTGAAGTAGGCAGCAGCTTCTGGATCCCAAGTGTAAGCTCTTGGACGTTCGGCGAGAAACCAATCACCGTCTTTGACTTTATTGCGGATCACGGCGTCAATTTCGAAAAAGTTCTCTTGGAATAGGTGCAGTATCCGGACGCCCGCAAGATCCGTGACCTTCGAACAGAAGTCATTGATCGTGATCCTCTTGCCCTCGCTGGCCTTGCGGATGATTTTGTCTCGCAGGTGATCGGGGTTCTTCAGGCGGCTCTTGAAAGAGTGAACGAGGTGACGACCGTTAGCAACGAGCGACGGGTTCTCACCTATATGCCGCTCGACAACGTACATAAACAACTTCAGATCATGGCTCATAGCATTATACGCCGCCACGATTGCGTCCAGGTCTTCATTTGTCGGAACCGGCAATGGCTCGATGGCAGCCACTACCACCGCATCTACGGCGTCCCTCTCAGCGGCTGCCACCCCAATGGCTTCTGGCTGTTCGTTTGCGTCTCCGCTCAAAGCTTGGCCACCCTTCCGAGAAAGTCTTTGGCAAACGCGAGGTAGCTGTCTTGCGTAGCTTCGTACTTGCGCCGGTTGCCGCCAATTGTACTGCTGTCCTCACTTTCAAGCTGCGCGTTCGGCAGTTTCCACATAGGTCTATGGTATTTCTGCGACATGCTGGGAAACGTGTTGTGACTGTGGATGACAGCATTTCCACCGATTGAACCGGTCAATATTTCATTGAAGGGTAAGGAGTTCTCAGCGTCGATGAATTTGGCGATCGTCTGCGGGATCTGTTCCGCATAGTGATAATGAGCGGTGGCTAAATCTAGGTTGTTGCCCAATCCGGCGTAACGCTTCGCATTGTAGATCGTGTAGCCGACGAGCTTGACGAATTTATCCGGAAACTGGTCACGTTTAGTATCGGACAACAACTGAAAGATGGTGTCGAACTGCTTGCGCCAAAGCCGTAGGGCGCTGCCGATGTTTCGTATACCGTAAACTGAGAATAGGTCGGGTGCGCATGGGATCAGAAACCCGTCCGCCAACGTTAGAAGATGTCGATTTAGTGCGCCGAGACTAGGGGACGTGTCGAAGATCACCAAGTCATAACCGTATATCTTCGCATATTCGTGGGCCATCTGACGCACGCGCGTTGCCGTTCGAATAGCCAACGGGTCGCCTTGATAGATGCCGCTCCATCGCTCGCCTATCTTTGCCTCGTAGAGGTGTAGCGTCAGGCGTCCAGGTATGAGATGGACGTTCGTGGCCAACTCAATAGGCGGCGGCAAGTTGTCGATCTCTGCTGTGCCGTCTTCTGTGGGCTTAAGATCGAAGTGGATTGATCGCGGGTTCTGAAGCATCGCGAGAAAATCCGCCGCTGACGCTTTTGTCCTTGCCGCTGCGAAGTCCTCGATGAAGTCGTCCTCCGCCGCCCAGATATCGTGAATGCCTTCCATGGGAAGGGAGAAAATCGTCAAATTGCATTGGGGATCTAAGTCGATAAGCAGTACCTTTTTTCCAAGCTCGCCAAGTGCGTGCGCCAGGTGAAAAGTTAAGGTAGTTTTGCCGACGCCGCCCTTATTGTTGAAAATCGTAACGATTTTAGGTGTCATAAATTGCCCCGAAAATTCACCGCAACTTAGCGATATTTCTCCCGGCGTATAGATGCGAAATGTTGGGACACCGAACTGTGTGACACTCACGCATGTCGACATCTTCATGCGTTGCCCCACAAGCTGCCAGTCAACTCCCTACCCCATCCCGGTCATTCTGCGGCACGTCTATCTCCCCCCGCGAGAGGAGAGCGCCGTGCCTCTCCCCGTGCATCGATTCCGCCCCTCTTTCCGCCAACCCCTTGTTCCCGCTGACGCCCCATCTTTTTCGATCCACCTCCTTTCCGGCATGCACCACACTGTCGACGCTCGAATGGAGACGGCGATGGCGTGGACGGCGAAGACAGGGAGGCGGCAGAGGGTGCTTTACAGCATCGTCGCCCGCCTGCTTGCGCTTGCCGATCTCGGCGAGGACGCCGTGAATTGCTCGCCCTGGGTGCGCTTCTGTGTGCTGTGGAGCCTCTGCCAGGCCGACGCCGTCGCCCGGGAGTTCGTCGCCGGCTCGACATGGAATCCGGCGGGCCGGCTCTGGTCGCCCGCCCAGCCGATCGTCCGCTACGGCACCGAACCCGCCGACGCCTACGCGCTCGCCGCCTCGCTGCGCGCGCTGGCGCTGATCGTGCAGGCGATGGCTGGAGAGATCCGCCGGCTGGCGTTGCTGCATCCCGAAGGGAGCGCCGGGACGTTCGATTGGCGGCTCGCCGCGCTCCTGCTCCCGCCGGGCAGGGCGGCCCCGGCGATGACGCTCTTCGACACATCGTAGAAGCACCCCGAACGCCCACCCACTCGCGACGTCATCCCGGCGGCCGGAGGCCAGCCGGGAACCATTGGCCGTCGAGATCTGGGCACATGACGGCTAACCGCGACCAAAAATGGGTCCCGGGTCGCCTGCGGCGCCCGGGATGACGTCGCGCGCGTGAAACCCGGCCGCGAAACCCGCCGCTCACCCCTGCGGCATGAACGCCGCGACCCATTCCTTGGGAAACCGCCGCGGCCGGCCGTTTTCCGAAACGATCGCCGCCTCGATCTTGGCCTCGACCAGCACCTGGCCATCGCGCGAGATCTTCTGCGCCATGAAGATGCGCGCGCCGGAGACGTTTTCGGTCACCGTGTCGATGGTCAGCACGTCGTCGATCTTCGCCGAGCCCCTGAAATCGATCTCCATGCGGCGCACCACCCAAACCAGTCTCTCGCCGTGCTTGCCGTCGGCGAGTTCGGTGTGGTGCACGCCGGCGAGCCGCAAAAAGTCGGAGCGGCCGCGCTCGAAGAATTCGAGATAGCGGGCATGGTAGACGACGCCGGAAAAATCCGTGTCGGCGAAATAGACGCGCGCCATGTGGCGGTGGCCCGTGGGCGTCAGCACGCCCGCCAGCGGAATCGCCTCGTCCGCGTGCCCCGATTCACCATGATCCCCCATTCGACTTTCCTTTCGCGGCGGCGCCTGACAAAGACGGATCGAAGCGGAGCTGACCGGATGCCATTTCTCGCTCAGGCGATCAAGCGGGTGGTCGCGGCCCTCGTGATCTGTCTCACGCTGCCGGCCCATGCCGCAACCTTCCAGGTCAAGCGCGGCATCAATCTCGACATCTGGACGACCTGGCCCGACGAGAGCCGCTGGGACGAGCGCGAGGCGATCCTGCCCTTTCCCGAATGGCGCAAGTCCGTGAGCGAGGCGGATCTCGCGGCGCTGAAGGCGGCCGGCCTCGACTTCGTGCGCATGCCGGTCGACCCTTCGCCGTTCCTGTCGCAGAAGACCGGCGCGCTGCGCGACGACCTCTTCGATTCGGTGCTGGAATCAGCCCGCATGGCCAACGCGGCCGGCCTGAAGGTCATCGTCGACCTGCACCTGATGCCCGCCGGCGGCAACCGCTCCATCGGCATGGGGCAGGTGATGGAGGACGCGTCGCTGTTCGACCGCTATGTCGAACTGGTGCGCGACATGGGCCGGCTTCTGTCGAAGGAAGACCCGCAACGCCTCGCCTTCGAGCTGATGAACGAGCCCACCGTCGGCTGTGAGGGCGGCGAGCATCGCGACTGGGAGGACAAGCTGATGCGGATCTTCTCCGCCGCCCGCGCCTCCGCCACCCGCCTGACGCTGATCCTGTCGGGAAGCTGCTGGGGCACCGCCGAAGGGCTCGCCGCGCTCGACCCGAAAATGGTGCCCGACGCCAACCTGATCTGGAGTTTTCATTCCTACGCGCCGTTCCTGCTCACCCATCAGGGCGCGACCTGGGCGGGCGACTTCATCCCCCATGTCACCGGCCTGCCCTATCCGCTCGACGCCGTGCCGAGGGCGGAACTGTACGCGGCGATCGAGCGCGTCCGCGAGACGATCCGGCGCGATGCGCCGTGGGCGCGGCGGGAGGGGCTGCTGTCCTATCTCGACGAGCAGGTCGCATCCCTCGACACGCCGGAAAAGCTCACCGCCGCGATGGCGGAGTCGTTCGATACGGTCGGACAATGGGCGTCGAAGAACGGCATTCCGGCGTCCGAGATCATCCTCGGCGAGTTCGGCATGATCCGCCAGGAATACGGCACCAGCTTCGTCATGCCCGCCCGCTACCGCGCCGCCTATTTCCGCGACATGATCGCGCTTGCCGAAAAGCGCGGCTACGCCTGGTCGATGTGGGGCTACGGCGGCGCCTTCGGCATCGTCGAGGAATTCGACGGCAAACCTGCCGAGCCCGACGTGATGGAGATGATCCGCGGCCTTGGCCGCTGAGGATCACTCGTCCTCGAACAGCGTCGACTGGACGAACGTGTCGCGCGGCGCCTCCAGCCCCAGGTGCCGCCAGGCGACCGCGGTCAGCACCCGGCCGCGCGGCGTGCGCTGGAGGAAGCCCTGCTGGATGAGATAGGGCTCGATGATGTCCTCGATCGCGTCGCGCGGCTCGGACAGGCCGGCCGCGATCGTCTCGACGCCCACCGGGCCGCCGCCGAAATTCTTCGCGATCATATTGAGGTAGCGCCGGTCGAGCGCGTCGAGGCCGAGCGCGTCGACCTCGAGCCGCGTCAGCGCCGCATCGGCGATCGGCCGCGTCACTTCGCCCGAGCCTGCCACCGTCGCGAAATCGCGCACCCGCCGCAAGAGCCGTCCGGCAATGCGCGGCGTGCCGCGGGCGCGACGCGCGATTTCGAGCGCGCCATCGTCGGTCAAGGGCAGGCCGAGGATGCGCGCACCGCGCCGCACGATCAGCTCCAGTTCCTCGACCGTGTAGAAGTTGAGCCTGACCGGAATGCCGAACCGGTCGCGCAGCGGATTGGTGATCAGGCCGAGACGCGTCGTCGCGGCGACCAGCGTGAACTTCGCGAGGTCGATCTTCACCGAGCGCGCCGCCGGGCCCTCGCCGATGATCAGGTCGAGCTGGTAGTCCTCCATCGCCGGATAGAGGATCTCTTCCACCGCCGGGCTCAGCCTATGGATCTCGTCGATGAAGAGGACGTCGCGGTCCTCCAGATTGGTCAGGAGCGCCGCGAGGTCGCCCGCCTTGGCGATCACCGGGCCGGAGGTCGAACGGAAGTTGACGCCCATCTCGCGCGCCATGATCTGCGCCAGCGTCGTCTTGCCCAGCCCCGGCGGGCCGACGAAGAGCACATGGTCCAGCGCCTCGCCGCGCCCCCTGGCCGCCTCGACGAAGACCTTGAGATTGGCCCGCGCCGCCGCCTGGCCGACGAACTCGTCCAGCGTCTGCGGCCGCAGCGTCCCCTCCGCGTCCTCGCCGCGCTTGTCGCCCGAGATGAGGCGGGGGGAGAGGCTCATGCGAGCAGTTCCATGGCGGTCATGCGATCTTCCGTCGATTGATTATTCACCGCGCCAGTTCCTTCAGCCCGAGCCGGATCAGCTTAGCCGAATCCACACCTTCGCCCGCCGCCTTGACCGCATGCGCCACCGCAGTCGCCGCCACGTCGCGCGAGTAGCCAAGGTTGACCAGCGCCGAGACGGCATCCGCGACCGGCGCGGGTGCAACGCCTTCGCCCAGTTCCTGCATCAGGCCGATCGTGCCGGTCGGCGCGCCGGAAAAGGCCGGCGCCTTGTTCTTCAGCTCGATGACGATGCGCTCGGCGACCTTCTTGCCGACGCCGGGCGCGCGCGAGACCATCGCGATATCCTTCAGCGCGATCGCGTTGGCGAGGTCGGAGGGCGAGAGCGTCGACAGGATCGCCAGCGCCACCTTGGCGCCGACGCCCTGGACGTTGTTGAGCAGGAGCAGGAACCACTCGCGCTCCAGCGCCGAACCGAACCCGTAGAGGCGGATCATGTCTTCCCGCACATAGGTCTCGATGTGCAGCGTGACGGCTTCGCCCGGCGAGGGCAGCGCGGCAAGCGTCCGCGTCGAGCAGTAGGCAACGTATCCGACGCCGTGGACATCGACGAGGCAGTGGTCCTCGCCGATCTCGTCGACCACGCCTTTGAGCTTGCCGATCACGTCAGGGTGCTCCCGATTCTCGTCATCGACGATTCCCGCCGCCGGTGGACGAACCATCGCCTTGCACGAGGGCTGGAACAAGTCAAGAACAGTGGAAATCTGCGACCGCTTCGTCGAGAGAGGGTTTCTCAACACGTCGGCACTATTGTGCCCACAGATCCTCGAGGGGCGGACATGCAATCGAGCGCGGCGTTGAGCATCGGGTTGCCGGTGGTCCTGTGCATCATCATGCTGGGCCTCGGGCTGTCGCTCAAGCTCGACGATTTCCGCCGCGTGCTGCATCAGCCGCAGGCGGTGCTGATCGGACTGGTCTGCCAGATCGTCATCCTGCCGATCATCTGTTTCGGCCTCACCTACGCATCCGGCCTGCCACCGGCGATCGCGGTCGGCATGATGCTGCTGGCCGCCAGCCCCGGGGGCACGTCGGCGACGCTCTACACGCACCTCGCACGCGGCGACGTAGCCCTCAGCATCACGTTGACCGCGCTGACCTCGGCCCTGTCCATCGTCACGGTGCCGCTCATCGCCAACTTCGCGCTTGTCCAGTTCTACGGCGAAGCGGCGACGGTCTATCTGGAATTCAGCCAGGTGGCGCAGATTTTCGTCATCGCGGTGGTCCCGGCCATGGCCGGCGTGCTGATCCAGGGCCGCTATCCGGCTTTCGCACAACGCCTCGAGCGCCCGGTCAAGATGCTGGCGATGCTGTTCCTCGCTGCCGTCGTCATCTTCGCGCTGGCCAGCCAATGGGGCCTCGTGGCGACGTGGGGAGCGACCGTCGGCACGATCGTTATCATCTTCAATCTGATCAGTTTCGCGGTCGGCTATTTCGTCCCGCGGCTGTTCCGGATCGAATACCGGCAGGCGATCGCGCTCGCGATGTCGATCGGCATGCACAATGCCGCGCTGGTGATCGCGGTCGCGCTCTCGAAGCACATGCTCGGCAACTCCGAGATGGCCATCCCGCCAGCCGCCTACGGCCTCGTCGCCTACATCACCGGCGGCCTGCTGGTCTGGGTGTTGAACCGGCGTCAAACGGTCCCGGTCATGCCAACACCGGGCTGACCTCGTCTCAGGTCAAGGCCGCGACCCGGTAGGCGACGCTCTGCCGGTGATGCGCGTGGCAGATCGCGATGGCCAATGCGTCGGCCGCGTCGTCGCCCTCGAAGGTCGCCTTCGGCAACAGCACGCGCACCATCATGCGGATCTGTGCCTTGTCTCCGTGGCCGACGCCGATCACCGACTTCTTCACCGCGTTCGGCGCGTATTCCGCCACCCGCAGGCCCGCGCGGGCCGGCACCAGCATGGCGATGCCGCGCGCTTGGCCGAGCTTCAGCGTCGACGACGGATTGGCGTTGACGAAGGTCTGCTCCACCGCCGCCTCTTCGGGGCTGAACTGCGCGATGACCGCGCTGATGCCGTCATGCAGCTGGCAGAGCCTCGCGGCGAGGTCGTCCTTCTCGTCCGAGGTGACCGTGCCGGAGGCAACGAAGCGCAGCGCGTTGCCCTGGCTCTCGACGACGCCCCATCCGGTGCGCCGGAGGCCCGGATCGAGGCCGATGATGCGAATCGCGTCTGCCATGACGTAAACCTTACCGCTCCACGGCCGTCATGCCAGCGGAAAGTGAACAAAAGAGAAACATCCACTTGTGTCAAAGGACTTTGTCGACGTGGCGCGTGCACCGCGGCGCCGCGGCGTCTAAAGGTGGGACGCTGGAAGGGGTGCCCATGCAACTGCCATCGTTCGACGGCCCGTTTCTCATCCTCGCCGTGACGGTGCTTGTCGCCGGCATCGCTCGCGGCCTCTCCGGATTCGGCACCGGGCTGATCGTCGCGCCCGTCGCCGGTGCGCTCTACGGTCCCAAGGCTGCCTTCGCCATCCTGGTGATCATCGATTCGCTGCCGACTATTCCGGTGACCATCCCGGCGCTCAGGATCGCGATCTGGCGCGAGGTTCTGCCCACCGTCGTCGGGCTGATGCTGTTCATCCCGGTCGGCGTCTACATCCTGACGATCGCCGATCCGGTCGCGCTGCGCTGGTTCATCTGCGTGACGATCCTGCTTTGCGCGGCCGCACTCTGGCGCGGCTGGCGCTACACCGGCGAGCGGACGCCACCGAAATCTTTCGCGGTCGGGGGCGTGGCGGGTCTCCTGTCCGGCATCGCCCAGATCCCGGGTCCGCCGGTCCTCGTCTACTGGCTCGCCTCGCCGCTGCCGTCGGCGATCATCCGCGCCAATCTCCTGTCGCTGTTCTTCATTTCGGAACTGATGTCCTTCGCGACCGCCTGGACCTCCGGTCTGTTCGAAGTGGCGGTCGTCGCCATCGCACTGGGTGTCACGCCGGTCTATTTCGCCGGTCTGCTCGCCGGATGGCGCGCGCACGGACGCACGAGCGACGCGCACTATCGCCAGATCACGCTATCGCTCGTCGTCCTGTCGGCGTTCCTGGCGCTGCCGTGGGGAGATATCGCCGCCGCTTCGGGTCTCTGACCGCTCAGCCGCGGGCGAAGGCGGTGTTCAGGAGCATGATCTGGTCGGAGACGGGATTAGACATCCGCGGCGGCTGCGCGATCGCGGTCTCGGCCCGGCCGTAGATCTCTTCGTCCATGCGGCGGATGAGCGCCTGGAGCTGAAGCGACCGGTGGACAAGCGCGGAGAAGGCCTCGGGAAGCTCCTGCCAGCCAGGCGCATTGTCCTGGGCCGACGCGGTGTCGAGCCGCACTTTCGATTTCTCCGAAGCGACCTGATCGCGGGTCATCTCGCCGGAATTTGCGGCGCGCTGCAAGAGCAGCCAGGACGCGATCTGCATCAGCCGCGTGGTGAGGCGCATCGATTCGGCTGCGTAGAGCGTCGCGGCGGCGCGCGACAGGCCCTTGGCCTCGACCCGTCCCTGGCCGTCGAGATATTCGGCGGTCTGTTCGACCAGCCCCATGCCTTCATTGTAGAGCGGCTTGAACGATGGTGAGAAAATCCGGCGCTCCGCGAGCTTGATGGTCTTGGCCCCGCCGACACCCGCGTCGATCATGTCACGCACCCCTGAACACTCCCCACCGAAGCCGTCGATTCGACGATTGGCCCCGCCTGCCGACCCCTTTGCGGCAAGGAGGCGAAGATGCTCCCGCCGCGTCGCGAACGCAAGCGCATGTTTAACGAAGGGTTAACGGGGCGCCGCCCTATGCCCGAAAAAAAAGAGCCGCGGGAAAGCGGCTCTCAGGAGTTTAACAGGGAGGCGTCAAACAGGGTGGCTCCAACCACCCGGCAAGAATCCAGATCACTGGATGCCCACAGTAAACATCCGTAAAGGCTAACAGACGGTTAACGGCCAGCCCGAAATGCGCAGGAATTCCGCGCCTGCCTCCCGATGTATCAGAGGCGTAACCGCTCAAGCCTCCCCCGCGGCAACAAGTCGATACCGGCCCGATGATAGGTCGCCGCCTCTCCGGATCGCCGGCCAGGGCCGACGACGGAACACGCAATGTTTTGCAAGGTGTAGAAATGGACTGGTATTCGATCGTCAAGTTCGGACATGTGATCTGCGCGCTGATCTGGGTCGGCGGCGGTTTCGCGATGATGCTCAACGGCGTGCTCGCCGACAGGGCGGGAGACGCGGAGGGCACCATGCGGGCGATCCGCCTTACTGCCTATCTCGGCATCCGACTCATGGTCCCCGCCTCCTTGCTGACCCTCGTCTTCGGGTTGGTAATGTGCTGGTTCTGGGTCGGCTTCACAGACCTGTGGATCGTCATTGGGCTCGCCGGCTATGCCGCGACCTTCCTGATCGGCGTGCTGATCTTCTCGCCGACGTCCGAGCGTCTGGCGAAAACGGTCGAACGCGAGGGTATCACCCCCGCCGTGCTGGAAGACGGCAGGGGGATGTTGAAAGTCGCGCGGTTCGACTACTCCGTGATGCTGGTCGTCGTCGCCGATATGGTGTTCAAACCGACCTTCGCCGATACGGTCCTGCTCACGGCCATGGCAGTAGTACTCCTGACCGGAGCGGCGGCCGCCTTCGGCTCGTGGGGCAAGGTCGCCTCGTCGGAAGCCTGATCGATGCTCGCGACGCCGGCTCTCCGGGGCCGGCGTCAGCCTGCCTTCGCCATGTCGCGCAGGCGGAACTTCTGGATCTTGCCGGTCGAGGTCTTGGGGATCTCGGCGAAGACGATCGATTTCGGCACCTTGAACCGCGCCAGAAGACCCCGGCAGTGCTCGATGATCTCCGCCTCGGTCGCGGACTTGCCGGGCTTCAGCTCGACATAGGCCACCGGCACTTCGCCCCATTTCTCGTCCTGCCGCGCAACGACGCCGCAGGAGGCGACGGCGGGATGCTTGTAGAGTGCGTCCTCGACCTCGATCGAGGAGATGTTCTCGCCGCCCGAAATGATGATGTCCTTGGAGCGGTCCTTGAGCTGGATGTAGCCGTCGGGATGCATGACGCCGAGGTCGCCGGAATGGAACCAGCCGCCGGCGAAGGCCTCGTCGGTCGCCGCCTTGTTCTTCAGATAGCCCTTCATGACGATATTGCCGCGGAACATGACCTCGCCGATCGTCTCCCCATCGGCCGGCGTCGGCTGCATCGTTTCGGGGTCGAGCACGGTCAGCCCTTCGAGCGCGGCATAGCGCACGCCCTGGCGCGCCTTCTTTGCCGCGCGCGGCCCCTTGTCGAGGACATCCCAGTCGGAATGCCATTCGTTGACCACCGCCGGACCGTAAGTCTCGGTCAGGCCGTAGAGATGCGTGACGGCAAAGCCCGCATCCGCCATGCCCGACAGCACGGCCTCGGGCGGCGGTGCGGCGGCGGTGTTGAAGGTGACCGTCTGGGGGAAGTCGCGCTTCTGGTCGTCGGGCGCGTTGATCAGCGTCGACATGACGATCGGCGCGCCGCACAGATGCGTCACGCCGTGGTCGGCGATGGCGTCGTACATTGTCTTGGCGCGCACCCAGCGCAGGCAGACATGGGTGCCGGCCTGGATGGCGAGCGTCCACGGGAAGCACCAGCCGTTGCAGTGGAACATCGGCAGCGTCCAGAGATAGACCGCGTGCTTGGCCATGCCGGCGTGGATCGTGTTGGCATAAGCCATCAGCGCCGCGCCGCGATGGTGGTAGACGACGCCTTTCGGATTGCCCGTCGTTCCCGACGTGTAGTTGAGCGAGATTGAATCCCACTCGTCGTCGGGCATCGACCAGGCGAAATCCTCGCTGCCTTCGGCGACGAGCGCCTCGTAGTCGAGCGAGCCGATGCGGGCGCCCTTCGGATAGGGCGCGTCGGATGAGTACTCAGGATCGTCGTAGTCGATCACCAGCGGCTTGACCGCGGCGAGCTTCAGCGCCTCGGCGACGACGCCGGAGAACTCGCGGTCGACGATCAGGATCTTCGTCTCGGCATGGTCGAGCTGGAAGGCGATGATCGCCGCATCGAGCCGCGTGTTGAGCGAATGCAGCACCGCCTTCACCATCGGCACGCCGAAATGGCATTCCAGCATCGGCGGCGTGTTGGAGAGCATGACGGTGACGGTGTCGCCCTTGCCGACGCCGCGCCCGGAAAGCGCGCCGGCCAGCTTCAGCGAGCGTCGCCAGAAGTCGCGATAGGTCGCGCGATAGTCGCCGTGGATGATCGCGACGTGGTCGGGATAGGTGCGTGCCGCGCGTTCCAGATACGTCAGCGGCGTCAGCGGCTGATGGTTCGCCTGGTTGCGATCCAGACCCCGTTCATAGGCGTTCGACATGCATTCCTCCCGCAGTCTTTGTGATGGCTAAATCACAAAGTCGGGTGGCCGTCATCATCATAGAATTGCAGATACGCCATCCCAGACGAGTTTGGCGGCGATCAGCGCCATGATGCCGTAAGTAAACGGGTAGAACACCTCCGCCCGCATCCGCCGAACGACCCACGCGCCGGCCAGCGTCGCCAGCGGTGCCAGCGGCATCAGGATCAGCGAGGTCGTCAGGTTGGTCCGGTCGAACTGGCCAAGGGCGAAGTAGGGCACGAGCTTCACGACGTTCATGAAGGCGAAGAAATAGACGCCCGTGCTGGTGAACACGCGCGGGTCGAGTTTCAGCGGAAGCGTGTAGACCTGGAAGGGCGGCCCGCCGGCATGCGCGACGAAGCTCGTATAGCCCGAAACCAGTCCCCAGAAGGCACCCTTCACGGCGTTCGGCTTCTGGCTGATATGGCCGGTGCGGCGGGCCAGCGTGTAGAGCCAGCGGCCGACGAAGACGATGGCGACGATGCCGAGCATCAGGCGTACGATTCCCGGAGAAACGATCGCCGCGGTGAGCCAGCCGAGGCCGATGCCCACCAGCGAGCCGGGGATGGTCTGGGCGAGGATCTTGCGGTCGTAGTTGCCGCGCCAAGTCCAGAGCGACACCGCGTCCATCAGGAGGAGGATCGGCAGGAGGATGGCGGCCGCCTGGACCGGGGACGTGGCGAGCGCCATCAATGGCACGCCGATGAACCCGGCCGCGCCGCCCAATCCGCCCTTGGACAGGCCGACGAGGATGACGGCCGGTATCGCGACCGCGTAGAAGGTGGGGTCCGAGATCAGGGGAATCATCGTCCGGTCCGGGTGAGGCCACCCGCAATAACCATGCGCAGCGGCTTTGGCGAGATGTGCTGTCCATCGCACGTCCACTCGTCTATGCCAAAATCCAAACACGATCGCCGCCCATAGCGGGCGCAAATCCGGAGCCCGCATGTCTGACGACGATCTGCCCAACCGCTGCCGCCTCGTGCTGATCGCCGATCCGAAGAAGGATGGCGGCATGGACGCGCCCCGCGTGCTCGACGCGCTTTCGGGCGGCGACGTCGCTTCGCTGATCCTCGTCGGCGATGCGATGGAGGAGACCGAGTTCCAGAATTACTGTGAGGCGATCGTCCCGGCCGCTCAGGCGCGTGGTGTGGCCGTGGTGATTTCGGGCGACAGCCGCGTGGTGGGCCGTGTCGGCGCCGACGGCATCCATCTTGAAACCGGCAAGGCCGAGATCGGCGATGCGGTGCGCAAGCATGACGGGCGCCTGATCGTCGGCGCGGGCGGAGCGAAGACGCGGCACGACGCGCTCGAACTCGGCGAGGCACAGCCCGACTACATCTTCTTCGGCCGCTTCGGCTACGATCAGGATCCGGTGCCGCATCCGCGCAATCTCGATCTGGCAAAATGGTGGGCCGAGATCGTCAACGTGCCCTGCATCGCGCAGGGCGGGTCGGACATCGCCTCCGTCGAGGCGGTTGCCGCGACCGGCGCCGAGTTCGTCGCGCTGTCCTCCGCCGTGTTCGGCGGCGCCCTGTCCCCTGCCGAAGCGGTGCGGAGCGCGAACGAGCTGCTCGACCGCACGGCGCCGAGGTTCGAGGAATGAGGCAATCAGTCGTCGTCTCGCTGCTTGGCGCGATCCTCGCGGTCGCGTCTTGCCCGGCCGGTGCAGTCGAGGAGCCGAAGCCCGCGCAGGAACTAAGACCGTCGGTCGATGCGATCGCCGAACCGGCGAAGCCCGACACTTCGGCGCCCGCGTCCAGCACCGCGCCAGCGACTGTCGACAACCCGCCCGCCGACGCCGCGCCGTCCGCCGCAACCGCGCAGCCGACGGATCCTTCGTCGTCGGGGATCGATCCCAACCGCTTCGGAGAGCGCCTTCCCGACAACGTCTTCGGGGCCTACCAGCGTGGCGAGTACCTGACTGCCTATCGGCTCGCCTTGCCGCGCGCCCAGGCGGGCGATCCGGCCGCCATGACTCTGATCGCGGAGATCTATGCCCGCGGGCTGGGCGTGCCCAAGAACGAAAAGGAAGCCGCGGCCTGGTATGCGAAGGCGTCGGACGCCGGCGTTGCCGAAGCCCAGTTCCAGTATGCGCTCCTGCTGATCGACGGGCGCCTGGTCAAGCGCGACGACAAGCGCGCGCGGGAGCTGATGCAGGCGGCTGCCGATGCCGGCAACCGGCTCGCGCAGTTCAATCTGGCGCAGATCATCATCGACCGCGAGCCCGGCCCCGCCGGCCAGCTCAAGGCGGTGGAATACTACATGAAGGCCGCCGAGTCGGGGCTGGCCGATGCGCAATATGCCGTCGCCCAGATCTATGCCAACGGCATGGGCGGCATCACCGAGGATCTGCCCGAAGCGCGCAAGTGGCTGCTCATGGCGGCGCGGCAGAACTTCGACACCGCCCAGGTCGACCTTGCGTCATGGCTGGTCGAGGGAAAGGGCGGACCGCGCGATCTTAAGGCCGGCTTCGGCTGGATGCGGCGCGCGGCGATGGGCGGCAACGTTGCCGCCCAGAACAGGCTGGCGAAGCTCTATGTCGAGGGGCTCGGCGTCGACCCCGACACGATCGAGGGGGCGGCCTGGTACATCCGGGCGCGCCGGGCCGGTCTCGTCGACTACTACATGGAAGACGTGATGAACGGCCTGACCGACGAGGAAAAGAAGCAGGCAATCGAGCGCGCCAACCGGCTACGATAGGCTCCGGCTTGCCTGTTTCCCCGATTTGTGGTCTTGGGGCGCCGAAGCAGGCGGCTCCCGCACTCCCCAAACCCTTCCGGAACGACCCGATGGCCAAGATCAATGGCAATGAAATCCGTCCAGGCACCGTGATCGAGCATCAGGGCGGGCTCTGGGCCGCGGTGAGGACCAACTCCGTGAAACCGGGGAAGGGCGGCGCCTACAACCAGGTCGAGCTCAAGAACCTGATCAACGGCACCAAGCTCAACGAGCGCTTTCGCTCGGCCGAGACGGTCGAACGCGTGCAGCTCGAGCTCAAGGATTTCTCCTTCCTCTACGAGCAGGGCGATGCGCTCGTGTTCATGGACACCGAGTCCTACGAGCAGCTCGAACTGGCAAAGGACTTCGTCGGCGACCGCGCCGCCTTCCTGCAGGACGGCATGATGGTCACGGTCCAGCTCTACGACGAAAAGCCGATCGGTATCGCGCTGCCTGACTATGTGACGCTCACTGTCTCCGAAGCGGACCCGGTCGTCAGGGGCCAGACGGCAGCTTCGTCCTACAAGCCGGCGATACTCGAAAACGGTATCCGCGTGCTGGTGCCGCCGTTCATCGAAGCGGGCGAGCGGATCCTCGTCGACACCAACGAAATCAGCTACATGCGCAGGGCCGACTAAAGTCGGTCGCATTTCGTCGGTCGTCGGTCGAGAGGCCATCCGACCGACGACCCACGGAGCACACGATGCCACGCTCAGCCATCATCAACGTCATGGTTCAGGCCGCCACGAAGGCCGGTCGCTCGCTTTCGCGCGATTTCGGCGAGGTGCAGAACCTGCAGGTCTCGCTGAAAGGTCCAGGCGATTTCGTCAGCCAGGCCGATCGTCGCGCCGAGGAGATCGTCCATACGGAACTGTCCCGCTCGCGCCCGGATTACTCCTTCCTGATGGAGGAGAGCGGCGCGGTCGCAGGGTCGGACAGCCAGCATCGCTTCATCATCGATCCGCTCGACGGAACGACCAACTTCCTGCACGGCATCCCGATCTTCGCCGTGTCGATCGGGCTCGAGCGACAGGGCCAGATCGTCGCCGGGGTCATCTACAACCCGGCCATGGACGAACTCTACACCGCCGAGCGCGGCGGCGGCGCGTTCCTCAACGACCGGCGGCTGCGCGTCGGCGCGCGGCGCAAGTTGTCCGACAGCGTCATCGGCACGGGCATCCCGCATCTCGGGCGGGGCCATCACGGCAATTTCCTTGTCGAGATGCGCCATGTGATGGCGGAGGTCGCGGGTGTCCGGCGCATGGGCGCGGCCGCGCTCGATCTTGCCTATGTCGCAGCCGGCCGGCTCGACGGCTTCTGGGAGAGCGGTCTTTCGCCGTGGGACATGGCGGCGGGCATCCTGATGATCCGCGAGGCCGGAGGCTTCGTCTCCGACGCGGAGGGCGGCACCGACATGCTCGAGAAGGGCTCGATCGTCGCCGGCAACGAGATCATCCAGAAGACCCTGCTGCAGACGATCCGCAAGCCGCTGCCGCGGGCAACCTGAGCCTGCTTCACATCGGCGCAGCGGCGAATTTGTGAAACCATTCCGTCATGTCGGCATGCAATAATGCCTGCATGAGCCATCTGCCGCACCCTCATTTCGTCCATTTCAGGGTCCCTTCGAGGGCCGAGCTGATCGCCGACGGCGTCGTCCACGCGATCGGAATCCTGATCGCGATCGCGGTGGGGGCGGCACTTCTCGCGCTCGCAGCCGGCAAGACCGGCACCGGCGAATATGCCTCGCTCATCTTCTATCTGTCGTCGCTTTTGACCGTGCTCGGCGTTTCCTGCGCCTACAATCTGTGGCCGCACTCGCCGGTGAAGTGGGTGTTGAGGCGGGCCGACCACGCGGCGATCTACCTGCTGATCGCCGGAACCTACACGCCGTTTCTCATCAGCGTTCCCGATCCGCTGGTCGCCGGTTCGATGATGGCGATCGTCTGGGGCGGTGCCGTCGTCGGCATGGCGGTGAAGCTCTTCCTGCCCGGTCGTTTCGACGGGCTCGCGATCGTCTTTTACCTCGCGATGGGATGGAGCGGTGCGATCATGGTGCGCTCGCTTGCGGACGTCCTGCCGACCTCGACGATGTGGCTGATCGCAGCCGGCGGAGCGGCCTATTCCTGCGGCGTGGTGTTCTTCGTGTGGCGCGACCTGCGCTTCCAGAGCGCGGTGTGGCACGCCTTCGTGGTCACCGGCGCGACGCTGCACCTGGTCGCCATGACGGATTTCATGGTCATGGCGCGCGTCTGAAGCCGAGAAATCCCCTTCTCAGCGCCAGTCGACCGTCACGCGCCTTTCAATTTTGTCACAATTCCGGTTAGATTCGTGAACATGATGGGGTTCACGGAAACGCAGAGGCGTGGCGATGGCATTGTTCAAATCTGCCGAGTTTGACGGATTGGGCAGTGCAGCCGGATACGATCCACAGAAGCTTTCGTCTCCCCAGGTCTTTCTCCTCTCCATGCTGGTGTTCCTGGCGATCGCCGGCTTCGTGGCGGCGATCCTCTACCGGCAGATCTCGTCCGCCTTCACCACCAATCCCGGACTGAACGGGCTGATCCTCGGCGTGCTCGCCGTCGGCATCCTGCTCGCCTTCATCCAGGTCGGCCGCCTGTTCCGCGAGGTCCGCTGGGTCAACTCCTTCCGGATGGGCAGCGAAGCCACCGAGCCGGTGCTGCTCGCGCCGATGAAGGCGCTCTTGAGCCGTTCGTCGGCGATGACGCTCTCGACCAATTCGATGCGCTCGATCCTCGATTCCATCGCGACGCGACTCGACGAAAGCCGCGATATCTCGCGCTACCTGATCGGCCTGCTGGTGTTCCTCGGCCTGCTCGGCACGTTCTGGGGCCTGCTCGGTACGATCGGCTCGATTGGCCAGACGATCCAGTCGCTCGATCCCGGCTCCGGCGACGCCAACGACGTGCTCAACTCGCTGAAGTCCGGTCTTGCCGCGCCGCTGGCGGGCATGGGAACCGCCTTCTCGTCGTCGCTGTTTGGCCTTGCGGGGTCGCTGGTGCTCGGCTTCCTCGACCTGCAGGCGGGGCGCGCGCAGACGCGCTTCTACACCGAGCTCGAGAACTGGCTCTCCACCGTGACCGATCTCGGCTCGGACTTCGCAGTCGATCCGTCCAAGGCGGGCTCGTCGGACGAAATCCGGGCCCTGTCCGAGCGTCTTCGGATGGTCCAGGAATCGGGCGGATCCAACCAGCGGGTAGCAACCGCGATGGCGAGCCTCGCCGAGGGCATCTCCGGTCTGGTCAAGAACATGCGCAACGAGCAGCAGATCATGCGCGACTGGGTCGAGGCTCAGTCCGAAGAGCAGAAGCGGCTGCGCGAAACGCTCGAGCGGCTCTCGACGACGCTGAACAAGCAGAAGGTCGACTGACATGGCCCTGGCGCGCGGCCGTCGCGAGCGGCGGACGATCGACTACTGGCCGGGCTTCGTCGACGCGCTGTCGACGCTGCTGCTGGCGATCATGTTCCTGCTGTCGGTCTTCGTGCTGGCCCAGTTCCTGCTGAGCCGCGAGATCACCGGCAAGGACGAGGTGCTCGACCGGCTCAACTCGCAGATCAACGAGCTGACCCAGCTTCTGGCGCTGGAGCGGTCGAATGTGCAGGACGCGGAGGATTCGCTGGAAGGATTGCGCGCATCGCTCGGCGATGCCGAGAGCGAGCGCGACCGCCTCCGGCAGCTTCTCGATCGTGGCGCCGGCGCCGGGGCCGCAGCCGACCAGAGGATCGGCGAATTGTCGGGCCAGCTCGAATCCGAAAAGCAGATGAGCCAGCGCGCGCTGTCGCAGGTCGAGCTGCTCAACCAGCAGATCGCGGCGCTGCGCAAGCAGATCGGCGCGCTGGAGTCGGCACTTGAAGTCTCGGAGGTGCGCGACCGCGAGTCCAACACCAAGATCGCCGACCTCGGCCGCCGCCTCAACGTGGCGCTGGCGCAGCGCGTGCAGGAGCTCAACCGCTACCGATCCGACTTCTTCGGCCGGCTGCGCGAGATCCTGTCCGACCGCGAAAACATCCGCATCGTAGGCGACCGCTTCGTATTCCAGTCCGAAGTGCTGTTCCCGTCGGGTTCGGACGTGATCAACCCGGCCGGGCAGACGGAAATGAAGAAGCTGGCGGACGCGATCATCGAGCTGCAGCGCGAGATTCCGCCGGAGATCAACTGGGTGCTGCGCGTCGACGGGCACACGGACAACGTCCAGCTGTCGGGATCCGGCCGGTTCCGCGACAACTGGGAACTGTCGAGCGGGCGCGCGACCTCGGTCGTCAAGTATCTGATCGCCAATGGCGTTCCGGCAAACCGGCTGGTCGCGGCGGGGTTCGGGGAATTCCAGCCGCTCGACGCCGCCGACACGCAGGAAGCCCGCGACCGCAACCGGCGCATCGAACTGAAGCTCACCGAGCGATAGAGCGCGTCAGGTCCGCGTCGCAAGCTGGGTCCGGGTGAACCGCCAGCGGACGAGACCGAACTCGGCCGGCGCGAAGGTCAGGACGAGCTGGCGCGACCGGCGCGGGCCGGCGATGCCCGCGAAGAAAAGGGATTCCTCGACCGTCGGCAGAATTTCGTCGCAGGAGAAGACCCAGTAGTCGGAGCCTTCCGAACCGAGCACGAAGCGGTCCGCCGAGTCGCGGTAGAGTTCTGTGTCCGGATGGATGTGGAAGCGGATCGTCACGACGTCCTTGCCGGCGCGAACGGGTGCACCCCCCTGCCGGAAGAAGCGGTCGACGCCGTCGAGGACCGAACCGCTGCGCGACAGCGTCAACTCGCGCTCGTGAAAGACCCCGAAGCGCGCGACGTAGCCGTCGTGACTGGCGGCGAAACCCTGGGACTCGGACGTGTCGCGGCGTTCGCACGGCACCTTGCCCGGACCGCCGTAGAGCGGCGTGCCAAGCAGGCGATGAACATTCGGCGAGAAGCTGAAACGCGCCGACGAGGTGTCGTTGAGCGTGGCGGTCGAGTGCGCCGCCGTGGCGCGGGCGAGCGGCCGGTATTCGTCAGGCCCGAACAGGTCGATGCCGGAGTTGACGATATACTGCTGGCGCGCCGACGACATCTCGAAGGACAGGCAACCGGCGTGCGCCATGTGGGAGACGTCGAAGGGCGGGGGCATGCCGGTGTCGGCGATCACCGTCGTTCCGCCCATCGAGAGCCGTTCGTAGCCGGAATAAGGGGCGTGTAGAAGCGGCGCACCGGCGGTGTCGTCGTGACGAAGGATCGCCGCCAGCCGGTCCGCGATCGTCGGGCCCATGCCGTTGAAGCGCGCGAGACCGCCGTCGCTGTGGCGGAAGAAGCGCAATGCCGGCAGCATGCGGTCGATCGCCCCCATCAGGGCCGGGGGTGGGGCTTCGGCCTGGTTGGCATAAGTCTGGCGCAGCGGCAGGAGGTCGGCCAGAAGTTCGAGCAGCACCATCGGGTTGCGCGAGACGTGCCCGCCGTCCGGCAGGATCTGCCGGTCGAGCTCGGCCGCGAGGTTCCGCGTCGCGTTGCGCACGACCGAACCCGGCACCGGCAGCGACAGCGCCGCGAAGGTCAGCGCGATGCGGGCGCGCAGCAGGTCCTCGCCGTCGGCCATGTCGCGCGCGGCAAACCGCAGGTAGCGCACCTGCGCGGCAAGCGATTTGAGATAGGAGCGGTAGAACGGGAATTCCGCGCCCTGCAGCACCACTGTCGAGTGCTGCAACCAGGCGATGATGCGAACGGCGGTGACGGTCGGGTCCCAGGCGGGCTCTGCGATGCGGCCACCGTGGATGGAGATCCAGTCGGCGACGAGGGCTCGCGCGTTGGCAAAGGCGAGTTCCGTGCCGGCCTCGCGCATGTGGCGCAGCCAGCGGAAGCCATGCAGGGCATGCTGCCACTCGAGCGAAGCGCCGGTAACCTGGAAAGGAGATGCACCGCCGGTCTCGATCAGCTGTCCGGCGAACGGATAGCGGCCGTGATAAATGTCATCGGCGATTTGCGGGTCGGGCAGGCGAAGGTCGGGCGGCGCGACGAGGATGCGCTCGGGCGTCCGGCCGGAGAAACGCCAGCGATAGGCCGGCCCGGCGGCCAGCCTGCGCCCGAAGCGCCGCCAGTACGCGCGAGCCTTGTAAGCCCATAGGGCCGGCCCCTGTCCCCGTCCGAACTCCAAGTGAATTCCTGCCTTCCTCGCCGTCCCCCAGCGCGAAAATACCTGATTCAGTTTTTTGCGCGATGTGCAAGGCGCAAAAAGCGATGGACAAGGCGCTGCGGGGAGCATTGCATCCATTGCGGCCGCGGCTGCGGCGGCCGGGACTATGGTTGATGGTTCCTTAAGGATCGCAGCGATAGGCTTTCCCGATCCCATTGCTTCGCCGGTGCGAGTTTAGTGTGAAACGCCCGATTCTCATCGCCGCTCTTGTCGTGACGCTCTCGGTCGCCGGGTCCTTCGGCGCGCGCGCCGAGGCTTCGGCAGAGCTTGAATCGCGTCAGGCGCAGACGCGCAGCGAATATGAGCGCATCACCGGCGAGCTCAGCCTGTCCGATGCCCGGCAGAAAACGCTGTCGGACGAAATCGCGAGATTGAGGAAGGACAACGTCTCGATCACGTCCGCCCTGATCCAGGCGGCCAAGACCGAGAAGAAACTGTCGGAAGACGTCGAGGCGATGGAGGAGCGGCTGACCGACTTGAAGGGCCAGCAGGCGACCATCCGCCACTCGCTGTCCGAGCGGCGCGAGGTGCTGGCCGAAGTGCTGGGCGCCCTGCAGCGGATGGGCCTAAACCCGCCGCCGGCCATTCTGGTCCGTCCCGAGGATGCGCTGTCGTCGGTCAGAAGCTCGATCCTCCTTGGCGCCGTCGTTCCGGAACTGCGCGAGCAGACGGCGATGCTTCTGGCGGATCTCAAGGAATTGTCCCGCCTCGGCGAGACCATCGCGTCGGAGCGGCAGCGCCTGGTGGCGACCATCACCGAACAGGCGGAGGGGCGCATGAAGCTTTCACTTTTGCTTGAGGAGAAGCGGAAGCTCCAGGCGGGTTCGGAAGAGACGCTGAAGGGCGAACAGTTGCGCGCGGCCGATCTCGCGGCGAAGGCCGGCAATCTGAAGGACCTCATCGCCTCGCTCGACTCCGGCATCGAAGCTGCCCGCAAAGCCGCCGAGGCCGCCCGCCTTGCCGAGGAGGAACGCGCCCGGCGCGAGGCGAGAGACGCGGAACGCGCGGTTCCCGAGCATAACCGGCTGGTGGAATCGGCGCCGTTCCCGAGATTGCTCGGGACACTCGCGTTGCCGGTCTCGGGCAGGAAGATCCGGGCGTTCGGCCACGTCGACGAAGCCGGAGTCACGGCCTTCGGAGACACGGTAAGGACACAATCGGGCGCAATCGTCACTGCGCCGTCCGACGCCACGGTTTTGTATGCAGGTCCGTTCCGTTCCTATGGCCAACTCTTGATCCTGGATGCCGGCGGCGGCTATCATGTCGTCCTGGCGGGGCTGGGCAGAATCAGCGTTTCGCAGGGTCAGCCGGTATTGGCGGGAGAGCCTGTGGGCGCGATGGCAGAGACGCGGATCGCAAGTGCATCCGCGGTCGGCAGTGTGAATGCGCAGCCGGAACTCTATATAGAGTTCCGCAAGGACCAAAAACCCGTCGATCCGGCCCCGTGGTGGCAGGCTCGCAGATCTGGAAGGGCAGGCAATGATTCGTAAGGTCTCGCTTCTGTTTGCGGGTGCGCTCATGGGCGCTTCCGCGATGAGCCTGGTCTATGGTGCGCCGGGCTCGAGCGCGAACGCGGCCGGTTCCTCCGAAACCTATCGCCAGCTGGCAATCTTCGGCGATATTTTCGAGCGGGTTCGGGCGCAGTACGTGACGCCGCCCGAGGAAAAGAAGCTGGTGGAGAGCGCCATCAACGGCATGCTCACATCGCTTGACCCGCATTCCTCCTATCTCAATCCGGATGCCGCGAAGGACATGCGCGTCCAGACCCGCGGCGAGTTCGGCGGCCTCGGCATCGAGGTGACGATGGAGAACGAACTGGTCAAGGTCATCTCGCCGATCGAGGATACGCCAGCCGCCCGGGCCGGCGTGCTCTCCGGCGACCTCATCGCGCAGATCGACGGCCAGGAAGTCCGCGGTCTCACGCTCGAGGAAGCGGTCGACAAGATGCGCGGCCAGGTCAACACGCCAATCGATCTGACGATCCTGCGCGAAGGCGCGGCGGAGCCGATCAAGATCACCATCATCCGCGAGACCATCAAGGTTCGCGCCGTGCGCTTCCGCGTCGAGAACGATGTCGGCTACGTCAAGATCAACTCCTTCACGGAGAAAACCTTCGGCGATCTCCAGGCGGCCATCCAGTCGATCCGCGACAAGGCTCCGGCCGCGGGCATTAAGGGCTATGTGCTCGACCTGCGCCTGAACCCTGGCGGCCTGCTCGACCAGGCCATCAGCGTGTCCGACGCTTTCCTCGACAAGGGCGAGATTGTCTCGACCCGCGGCCGCGATCCCGAGAAGACGGAGCGCTACGACAGCCGCCCCGGCGATCTGATCGACGGCAAGCCGCTGATCGTGCTCGTCAACGGTGGCTCCGCCTCGGCGTCGGAGATCGTTGCCGGCGCATTGCAGGATCACCGCCGCGCCACGGTGCTGGGCACCCAGTCCTTCGGCAAGGGGTCCGTGCAGAGCGTCATCCCGCTGCCGGAAAACGGTGCGCTGAAGCTCACCACCGCGCTCTATTACACGCCGTCAGGCGCCTCGATCTAGGGCAAGGGCATCACGCCTGACGTCAAGGTCGAGCAGCCGTTGCCGGATGATCTCAAGGGCAAGGACATCACCCGCGGCGAATCCGACCTGAAGGGCCACATCAAAGGCCAGCAGGAGGGAGAGGAAGGGTCCGGTTCGGCCGCCTACGTGCCGCCGGATCCGAAGGATGACATCCAGCTCAACTACGCGCTCGACCTGATCCGTGGCGCGAAGACCGACGCGGCCTTTCCGGCCGACCCGACCAAGTCGGTCATGAACCAGTGATCGGCGCGGCCGGCGGACAGGTTCCGCCGGCCGCTCCCTTTCGTGCGTAAGGCCGGCGTTTCTCGGCATATCTTCGAGACAGCCGCTGGAGCCACCCCCTGAATAGCAGCATCGAGCAACCGCTTGGTCAGTCGGCCCCGATCCGTTCGGGCGGACGTGGCCAGCGTTCGCGCAGGGTTCCGCTCGGGCCACTGGCATTCGGCGCCGCCGCGCTCGCCGCCTCGACTTTCATCGCGATGCAGGGCAACGGGCTGAGGATGCCGGCGCACGAGACGGTTTCGGTGCCGCAAGTCGCCGCCGCTCCGGTGGAAGTCCAGCCGACCAAAATCGTTCCGCCGCCGAAGCCGAAGACGGACGGTCCGGCGATCATCAAGGTGCAGCCGGACCCCGCCGCGTCGGGAGGCACTATCGTCATTCGCGATCCTTCGGCGCTGGAGCGCAATCCGCGCACCGCGCATCTGCCCGTCCGCGAGTTGATCGAGGACAGCCCGACAGGGCCGCTGCCGATCCGCGCCGCCGACGGAAGGCGGCCCTTCGACGTCTATTCGGGGGCCTGGTCGGGCTCGCGGGGGGCCAAGGTCGCGCTCGTCATCGGCGGGATGGGCCTATCGCAGACGGGCACGCAGGCCGCGATCAACGCGCTGCCGCCGGAAGTGACGCTGGGCTTCGCCTCGGCGGGCAACAGCCTGTCGCGCTGGATGCAGACGGCGCGGCAGAAAGGCCACGAGATCGTCATGCAGGTGCCGATGGAGCCGTTCGACTATCCGGCAGTCGATCCCGGACGCAATCCGCTGACGGTCGAGTCCGGCCCGGAAGAGAACATCGATGATCTCCACTGGGCGCTGTCGCGCACGACGAACTACACCGGCATCATGAATTACATGGGCGGACGCTTCGTCACTGAACGCGAGGCGATGGCGCCGGTGATGCAGGACCTCGGCAAGCGAGGCCTGATGTATCTCGACGACGGGTCCAGCGCCCGCAGCGTCGCGTCCGAACTCGCGCTCGGAAGCGGCGTGCCGTTCGCCGCGGCCGACACCATGATCGATGGCGTGCGTGAACGCGGCGACATCCTGAAGAAGCTCGACCAGCTCGAGGCGACGGCACGCGCAAAAGGCTCGGCGATCGGCATCGGCTCCGCCTTCGACCTGACGGTGGAGACCGTCACCTCCTGGGTCGCGGAAGCCAAGAAGCGCGGCATAGAGATCGTGCCCGTCTCGGCACTCGCAAGCGACCCGGAGGCTGGACGGTAGATGGCGAAAACGAAGTCGATCGATCCGGACAAGCTTCCCTACCGCCCCTGCGTCGGGATCATGGTGCTGAACCGTGACGGACTGGTTTGGGCCGGACGGCGCATCGCCGAGCCCGACAGCGAGATGGCGGGCGCGACGAACCTCTGGCAGATGCCGCAGGGCGGCATTGACAAGGGCGAAGATCCTTTGCCGGCGGCGATCCGCGAGCTCTACGAGGAGACCGGCATGAAGTCGGTATCGCTGCTGGCCGAGGCACCGGGCTGGTTCAACTACGACTTGCCGAAGGAGGTGATGGGCATCGCGCTCAAGGGCAAGTATCGCGGTCAGACCCAGAAATGGTTCGCCTTCCGCTTCGAGGGCGACGAAAGCGAGATCGAGATCGATCCGCCGCCGGGGGACCACACGGCCGAATTCGACCGCTGGGAGTGGAAGCCGATGCAGGAACTTCCGGACCTGATCGTGCCGTTCAAGCGGCAGATCTACGAGCAGGTCGTGGCGGCCTTCTGTCACCTGGCCAGATAGGCGGGTGATTTTCGCTTGCGTGACGGGCGCGATCGCCCCACATTGGCGGCGTGTTCAACCAACTGGAAGGAGGTGATCCGATGTCGAGTGTTGTCGTTTCCAAGCGCGTGGCCTCGGTGGATTGTCCTTTCGGGAAGCAGCCTTCCTGACAAGTGCATGACGCGCGGCCGGCGATTTTCTCGCTGCCAGGGTCGCGCCCGCGGACGAAACACGGAAAGGCCTCCCTCGCGGGAGGCCTTTCTCGTTTCAGGCCAGAGAGTCCGCTCGGGCTACGCGGCCACGCTCACGGGACTTGCGGCATCCTGCCCGGCTTCCTGGCTGCATTCGTAGGTCCACACCTCGAACTTGCCGAGCCCATGCGGGCCAAAGGTATGGACGAGCGGCACATCGGTGGCGTCGCGACCACGGGCCACGACCACTCGTCCCGTGCGGGGCTTGTTGTGGCGAGGGTCGAACGTATGCCAGCGGCCGCCGACATAGGCCTCCATCCAGGCGCTGAAATCCATCGGCGCCGGGTCGGCCGGCACGTTGATGTCGCCGAGATAGCCGTTGACGTAGCGCGCGGGAATATTCATCGCCCGGCAGAAGGCGATGGCGAGATGGGCGAAGTCGCGGCATACGCCCACTCGCTCCTCGTGCGCCTGAGCGGCCGTGCGGGTAGGGCGCGCGTAGCCGTAGCCGAAGGACAGTCTGTCGTGGACGTAGTCGACGATGGTCTGCACGCGCTCCCAGCCGGGCTGCGTCTGGCCGAAGAGATTCCAGGCAAGGCCCGAGAGATGGTCGGTCTCGCAGTAGCGACTGCCGAGCAGATAGCCGATGCACTCGGTCGGCAGTTCGGCGACCGGCGTTTCCTGTGCATCCGGCACCACCGGATCGGTCTTGCCCGAATCCTCGACGATTGCGTCGTAGCGCATGACGAAGCGGCCCGCCGGCGCGACGAAACGACGGCAGCGGTTGCCGTATGCGTCCGCATAGGTCTCGGTCGGCACCATTGGCGTAGGCAGGAAGCCTGATTCCCACCGTATGTCCTGCCTGCGATCGGAATGGATTTCGAGCGCGGTGACGACCGGCGTGTCCTGTTGCAGGTCGAGCGCGAGTTCGTAGCCGAGGCGAATAAGCATGACCTGCACCGTGTTTTCAGAAAGGATTTTCCGAGAACGCTGAAGTGCGCTCCCGGTTCCCGGCAGATCTGCGAACTTGCGCGTCAGAAGTCGGTGGCGATGCCCTTCACCTCCCAGTCGCCGTAGCGGACTGGCTCCTCGCCGCCGCGCCCGCCGATTTCCTTCGGCGGCGCCGGCTTGCGGAGTGCCGCTTTGCGTCGCGATTCGGCCTCAGCGAGCGCCCGCTGGGCCTCAGGCGACAGGATGCGCGGCTGGGAAGGGGAGTTGGCTTCTTCGGCCATTCGAACCATCCGAATATTGAAGTGAGTTTCGAGCTTACCCATCATATAGGGACATTCGTGCCGGAAACAGGGCATAGGCCCCGGGGCTGTCCCGGTATTGGAGACCTTGATGAACCTGATGCGTACCGCAATGCTGCTCGCCGCGATGACCGCGCTCTTCATGGGCGTCGGCTATCTGATCGGCGGAACCGGCGGGATGATGATCGCCTTCCTGGTTGCGGCGGGCATGAACCTGTTCAGCTACTGGAACTCGGACAAGATGGTGCTGCGCATGCACCACGCAGTCGAGATCGACGAGCGCAACGCGCCGGAACTGTTCGAGATCGTGCGCGGCCTGTCGCAGAATGCCGGCCTGCCGATGCCGAAGGTCTACCTGATCCAGAACAACCAGCCGAACGCGTTTGCCACCGGGCGCAACCCGCAGAACGCGGCCGTCGCCGCGACGACCGGCCTGCTCGAGCGCCTGAGCTACGAGGAAGTCGCCGGCGTCATGGCGCACGAACTCGCGCATATCCAGAATCGCGACACGCTGACGATGACGATCACCGCGACGCTGGCCGGCGCGATCTCCATGCTCGGCAACTTCGCCTTCTTCTTCGGCGGCAACCGCGACAACAACAATCCGCTCGGCTTCGTCGGCGTGCTGGTCGCGATGATCGTCGCGCCGCTGGCCGCCGCGATGGTGCAGATGGCGGTAAGCCGCACGCGCGAATACTCGGCGGACCGGCGCGGGGCGGAGATTTGCGGCAATCCGGACTGGCTCGCCACGGCGCTGGGCAAGATCGCCAGTGCCGCGCAGCGGATTCATAATCCGGACGCCGAACGCGCGCCCGCCACGGCGCATATGTTCATCATCAACCCGCTGTCGGGCGAGCGCATGGACAGCCTGTTCTCGACCCATCCGGCGACGGAGAACCGCATCGCGGCGCTGCGCCAGATGGCAGCCGAGTTCCGGGCGCAGCCCGCGCCGCAGCCGCAGGCACGCGCAAAGACGCGGCAGGCGCCCGTGCGTGAGGAGCCGACGACGAGCCGTCCCGAGCCGTCGGCGGGTCCGTGGGGTGCTCCGCCCGCGGATGTTCCTCAGGCACCCGAGGCGCCGGAGGCGCCGAAGTCCAACCCCTGGGGCCGCAACCCGACCGGGCCGCGCAAAGGCAACTGGTCGTGACCGGGCCTGCCCGGGCGAGCCGCAACAGCCCTTCGAGATATGCAGGAGCCCCGGCCCATTCGGTACCGGGTCTCGCCGCGCGGCTGGCCGCGACGCGCCTGCTCGCGGCGGTCGTTGAAGCGAAGACGCCGCTCGACGGGATGACCGACGCACAGCACGGCCACCCGCAGTACCGCGCGCTGGACGATCGCGACCGGGGGTTGGTCCGAGCCATCCTCGTCTCGGCGCTGCGTCACCGCAACACCATCGCGGCGTTGATATCCGAGCGGTTGGACCGGCCGTTGCCCGGCAACGCGCACACGCTGTCGCACATCCTCCATGTCGCGCTGGCTCAGATGCTGTTCCTCGACGTGCCCGACAGTGCGGCGGTCGACCTCGCAGTCGAACAGGCCAAGGCCGATCCGCGCACGCAGCGCTTCGCCTCGCTGGTCAACGCGGTCCTGCGTGGCGCGGGCCGCGCCAAGGACGAGGCACTGCCGCGCCTGCTTGTCGCCACACGCGACGCGCCGGACTGGTTCGTGCGGCGGATGGAGAAAGCCTATGGCGCCGAGGCGACAGCGGCGATCCTGGCCGCGCATCGGATCGAGTCGCCGGTCGATTTCACGGTGAAGGCCGATCCCGCCGCATGGGCGGAGCGTCTCGGCGGGATCGTCCTGCCGACCGGCTCGGTGCGGATCGAGAAGCTCGACCGCGCGGTGTCTGACCTTCCCGGCTATGCCGAAGGAGAATGGTGGGTGCAGGATGCCGCCGCCGCCTTGCCGGCCCGCCTGATGGGCGCGGTCGCCGGCAAGCGCGTCGCCGATCTGTGCGCAGCCCCCGGTGGCAAGACGGCGCAGCTGGTACTGGCCGGCGCGCGGGTCACCGCCGTCGAGATATCGGCAAACCGGCTGAAGCGCCTGACCGGCAATCTGACGCGGCTGAAGCTCGATGCCGAACTGGTGACGGCCGATCTCGCGACCTACAAGCCGGAAGAGCTCTTCGACGCGATCCTGCTCGATGCGCCGTGCTCGTCGACCGGCACGGTGCGCCGTCATCCCGACGTGCTCTGGACCAAGACCGAGGCCGACATCGCCAAGCTGGCCGAGGTGCAGCGCGCTTTGCTCAGCCATGCCGCCCGCCTGCTGAAGCCCGGCGGAACGATCGTGTTCTCCAACTGCTCGCTCGACCCGCTGGAGGGCGAGGATCTGGTCCGCGCGTTCCTCTCCGAGACGCCAGACTTTGTGCTCGACCCCATCCGTGCGGAGGAGGTTCCGGGCATTGCCGAATTCGTGACGCCGGAAGGTTTCCTGCGGACCACGCCCGCCGGCCTGCGGATGGAGTCCCCGCAATTGTCCGGTCTCGACGGCTTCTTCGCCGCGCGGCTGCGTAAGGCGTGACCAGCGCGCTCAGGCGCGATGGTAGGGATGTCCGGAGAGGATGGTCGTCGCGCGGTAGAGCTGTTCGGCCAGCATCACGCGCACGATCTGGTGCGGCCAGGTCATCGCGCCGAAGGATAGGACAAATGCCGCGCTTTTCCTGAGTTCGGGATCGTGGCCGTCGGCGCCGCCGATGGCGAAGACAACCGACCGTGCGCCCGTGTCGCGCATATCGCCGATCCGCGCGGCGAAAGCTTCGGAGCCGATCGACTTTCCGGTCTCATCGAGGAGAATCAGGGCCGAACCCTGCAATGCCGCGGCGAGCGCGCGGCCCTCTTCCTGCTTGCGCAGGATGGCACTTTGGGCACGGCTCTCGGCGATCTCGGTCACGCCGGCCCATTCCAGGCCGATCGCCGGGCCGGCCTTGGCGAAGCGGTCGAAATAGCGCGCCGCGAGTTCTCTCTCCGGGCCCGCCTTCATGCGGCCGACGGCATGGACTCCAATCCGCATGGACGACCGAAGAAACGGTTCAGTGAACCGTCCCTTCCTCCAGGTCCGGGGTCATCCACATCTTCTCGAGGTTGTAGAATTCCCGCACCTCTGGCCGGAAGACGTGGACGATGATGTCGCCCGCATCGATCAGCACCCAGTCGGCGCCAGGCAATCCCTCGACCTTGGCCATGCCGTAACCCGCGTCTTTCAACGCCTTGAGAAGATGGTCGGCAACGGCCGCGACATGACGGTTCGACCGGCCCGAGGCGATGACCATGTAGTCACCCAGGCTGGACTTGGCGTGAATGTCGATGGGGATGATGTTTTCGGCCTTGGAGTCGTCAAGACTGTCAAGGACTGTGCGCAAGGCCGGGGAGGCGATGGAGCCGCTGTTCCCGGCCGGCGAAGGCATTGTTTCAGCCTTCTTCCGCAGTTCTGTTCTCAGCTTCGTTCCTTTCCCAGCGGGATTGCAAATCAGCGTTCGTCCCGCGCGAACACTGTAAAGATAGGCAGAGTCCCCTGACAGTTTCAAGACGCCACGGCGCCGCGCCTATTCTTCTGCTGACGGAACATGCAAAGGGGTCTGGGCCGAGAGCGGCGTGAAGGGGCCTGCCGCCTCCGCCGGGACGCGCGCCGAGCGCATGACGCGCCAGATCGTGAAGACGCAGAACAGGGCGGCAATGACGATCGCGACGAGGATGAAGGACGCCGTTCCAAAGGCTGCCGTCAATGCGGTGCCGATGCCGGGGACCAGGAAGCCGGAGACCGACCAGAGGAACAGCATCGTGCCGGAGAGGCGCACCAATTCCTCCTTGGAGGCGCGGTCGTTGGCATGCGCAGAAGAGAGCGAATAGATCGATTCGGAAGCGCCGCTCCACACGAGGTAGATCGCGATCATCAGCAGAAGCGGCCCGCCATCGAACCGGCTCGCGGCCGCGCCCGCGATGACGACGAGGATCGCGGCGGCGATCAGCACATAGCGCCGGTCGGTGCGGTCGGAGATCCAGCCGAAGGGAATCTGGAAAACCAGCGTGCCGAGCGGCATGGCGAACATCAGCGTCGCCACATCCTTCTGGCTGTAGCCGCTGGCCGTCGCATGGATCGGCGCGAAGCCGGCAATCATCATCGACAGTCCGCCAACCGCGAGCATGCCCGCGACGCCGACCGGCGAGATGCGCCAGGCTTCGCCGATGGCAACCGATGCGCCTTCCGGCGGCGGCGGCTGGCGCAGGCGAGTGAGCCCGACCGGAAGGATGGAGATCGCGGTGAAGGCGACCCCGAGGATCGGCGCGATGGCGGTGGAAATGTCGAGGAAGCCCATCAGGTAGGAGCCGACGCCCAGACCGACGATGTAGCAGACGTAGAAGATCGCCATCACGCGTCCGCGGATCGTGTTGCCGACGGCGTCGTTCAGCCAGCTCTGCGCGACGACGAACATGCCGCAGATGGCAAATCCGTAGAGCGCGCGCGCGGCGATCCAGACGATGGGGTTTGTGCCGATCGCGACCAGCGCGTTGGACAGGATGATTAGGGCCGAGAACACCATGTAGGCCCGCGCATGACCGACGCGGCGCACCAGCCACGCGGTCAGGAGGCAGCCCGCGATGCCTCCGGCGGACAGTCCTGTCAGGATTATCCCGGCCCAGGTCGGGGCATAGCCGCTGGCGCCGAGGCTGACGGGGATATAGGCGAACATCAGCCCGTTGCCGATCGCCGTCAGCGCCATGGCGAGGATGACGCCCGCGACGCCGATGATCGGCGTCTCGGCGTCGTCGCTGATGGGAGCGCTTGCGGTCATGATCAGACTGTGGCGCCGGCCGAGCGGTTTCGCCGTGCCAAAAGCGACATGGCCCGGCGGCGGAGTTCTGGACCGGCAAACGGTCGCGACTGGTTCAAGTCTGCACGTGTCCCGCGCGGATCGCGGTGGAGGAGAGCGTCGAGCGCGGTCCGTGGATGAAGGTCCAGGCGGGGGCCGGCATTCTGGCCAACAGCGGCGCGTCGTCCTCGTCACAGCGCGCATAGTCGAAGGTCTTGGCCATCTTCGACGAGAGGAACGCCAGCGTCGCACCCGGCCTGTCGATCACGGCAATCGGAAAGGTCAGCGCGATCTCGCGCCAGCGCTGCCAGCGGTGGAAGTCGCGTAGCGAATCCGCGCCCATGATCCAGACGAAGTTGACGCCCGGCTTATGCGCCTTGACCAGCGCCAGCGTGTCGGCCGTGTAGCGCACGTGATGGCTCGCCTCGAAGGCGGTCACCTTGATCTTTGGATTGGTCGTGATTTTCTCGGAGAGCGCGATGCGCTCGGCAAGCGGCTTCAGCTCGCGTCCGTTCTTCAGCGGGTTTCCGGGAGTCACCATCCACCAGAGCTGGTCGAGCTCAAGTCGCCGCAGCGCGATCTCGGCGACGAGTACATGGCCGGCATGCGGCGGGTTGAACGAGCCGCCGAACAGGCCGACCGACATGCCCTTCTCGACATGCGGCATGCGAAGGTAGTGGGCGGGAATTTCGGGGCTTGTCATTCCGCTGGCCATTCGCCCTCGGGCCAATCACGGCTGCCGTGGATGATGCGCACAACAAAGATCACGCTATCCGTCACCTTGTAGGCGACGATGTACGGCGTGTTCCGGGCCAGCTTTTCGTGAGTTCCGGCGACACGGCCCTGGCGTCCGGTTGGAAGTTCAGCGAGCAGATCGATGGCTGCGAGTATGCGCGAGGATACATGGCGCGCATTTGTCTCACTCTCACGGGCAATGTAGTCGATAGCTTGATCGAAATCATCGGCCGCGTCGTCCGACCACTCGACGCGGCGAATCATCCTGCGCGCTTCGCCGCTCGCTCGATCGTCGCAGCGATACGGCGCTTGACCTCTTCGTGCGGGACCGTCCGTCCGGCCTCAATGTCGGCCAATCCGCGCTTGATGCCTTCCACGATGGCCAGTTCGCGTTCGACATAGTCGGCAATCGCCTCACCGGCGAGGAAGGACTTGGAGCGCCGCGTATGGCGTGCCAGTTCTTCCAGCCGGGCCTTGGTCTCACGCGGCATCCTGATGGTGACGGTGTCGGATTGTGTGCTCATGTGCACAACCTAGCACGGTGTATGCGTTGGCGCTATGCCCGCACCTGTCCTGCACCCCGGACGCGATATTTGAACGAGGTCAGCTGTTCGACACCGACCGGGCCGCGCGCGTGCATCTTGCCGGTGGCGATGCCGATCTCGGCCCCCATGCCGAACTCGCCGCCATCGGCGAACTGCGTCGAGGCGTTGTGCAGCAGGATGGCGGAATCGATCTCGCTGAAGAACCGTTCGACCGCCGCCGGGTCATCCGCGACGATCGCCTCGGTGTGGTGCGAGGAATGGGTCTCGATATGCTCGATCGCCCCGCTGACGCCGTCCACCAGCGCGACCGAGATGATCGCGTCGAGATATTCCGTCGTCCAGTCGGCCTCCGTGGCGGGAATTGCCTGCGGGTAGAGTGCCAACACCTCGGCGCTGGCGCGGATCTCGCAGCCGGCCTTGGAGAGCGCGTCGAGGACCGGCACGACATGGGTCGCGGCCACGGCGCGGTCGACCAGCAGCGTCTCGGCGGCGCCGCAGATGCCTGTGCGGCGCATCTTGGCGTTGACGGCGATCTTCACCGCCATGTCGAGGTCGGCTGACCTGTCGACGTAGAGATGGCAGATGCCTTCGAGGTGAGCGAAGACCGGGACGCGCGCCTCGCTCTGCACGCGGGCGACGAGGCTCTTTCCGCCGCGCGGCACGATCACGTCGAGATTGCCGTCGAGCCCTTTCAGCATCTCGCCCACCGCGGCGCGGTCGGTCACCGGAACGAGCTGGATCGCGGCCTCGGGTAGGCCTTGCGTCTTCAACCCCTCGACCAGGCAAGCATCGATTGCTGCGGAGGAATTGGCCGAATCCGAGCCGGCGCGCAGGATGACCGGGTTGCCGGCCTTGAAGCAGAGCGCGCCCGCGTCCGCCGTCACGTTGGGCCGGCTCTCGAAGATGACGCCGATAACGCCGAGCGGCGTGCGCACGCGCTCGATCTTCAGACCGTTCGGACGATCCCAGGCGGCGATCACCTCGCCGACGGGATCCTTGAGCTCGGCGATCTCGCGGATGCCGGCGACAATCCCGGCGATGCGCGACGGATCGAGCTTGAGGCGGTCCATCATCGCCGGCGTCAGCTTCGCTTCCACGCCGTTGGCGATGTCGATCGCATTGGCCTCGAGAATCTTGCCCTCGTTCGCGACGATTGCGTCGGCCATGGCAAGAAGCGCGGCGTTCTTCCTGTCGGTGCTGGCGATGGCGAGCGGCCTGGCGGCGGCGCGCGCGTCGCGGCCGATCCGCGCCATGAGCTTTGCGATGTCCTGTACGGATGTCTCTGCTTTCGTGAGCATCTAGCCCTCCGTCCGCTCTGTGACCGTTCGGGCGACCACGAGGTCGTCCCGGTGCACCATCGCCGAGCGCGGCTCGTAGCCGAGCGCATCGGCGATCTCGGCCGTCTTCAATCCTGCGATCCTTACGGCATCCGCGGCGTCATAGGCAACAAGCCCGCGCGCCACCTCGCGGCCCTCGGGATCGAGGATCGCGACCGTGTCGCCGCGCGAGAAATCTCCCGAGACGAGCTTCACGCCCGCCGGCAGCAGCGACTTGCCGGACAAAAGCGCCGTGATCGCGCCGGCATCGACCGTCAGCCGGCCGGCCGGCTCGAGCTGGCCGGCGATCCAGCTCTTGTAGCCGCGCACCGGGTTGGCAGCAGGCGCGAACCAGGTGCATTTCTCGCCGCGGTCGATCGCCGCCAGTGGGTTCATCCGGTCGCCGCGCGTGATGATCATCGCGGTGCCGGCGGCGGTGGCGATCTTGCCGGCGTCGAGCTTCGTGCGCATGCCGCCGCGCGACAGTTCGGATGCCGCCGCACCCGCCATCGCGTCGATCTCGGGCGTAATGTGCTCGACAACCGCAATGTGCCGCGCGTCGGGATTGAGAGCCGGCGGCGCCGTATAGAGTCCGTCGATATCGGAGAGGAGGATGAGCAGATCGCCGCCCATCATCGTAGCCACGCGCGCGGCGAGCCGGTCGTTGTCGCCATAGCGGATCTCGCTGGTCGCCACCGTGTCGTTCTCGTTGATCACCGGCACTGCCTTCAGCTTCAGCAGCGTGCCGATCGTGGCCCGCGCATTGAGGTAGCGGCGGCGCTCCTCGGTATCGCCAAGAGTCAGCAGGACCTGTCCGGATTTCATGCCGTGGCGGGCGAGTTCTTCCGACCAGGCGCGAGACAGCGCGATCTGGCCGACGGCCGCGGCCGCCTGGCTCTCCTCCAGCTTCAGCACGCGCTTGCCCAGCCCGAGAATGGTGCGGCCGAGCGCGATCGCACCGGAGGAAACGATGAGAACTTCCGTGCCCTGCGCCCAGAGGCCGGCGATGTCGGACACGAGCGAAGCCAGCCACTCGGCCTTGAGGCCTTTCGAGCGGTCGACGAGGAGGGCGGAGCCGATCTTGACGGTGATGCGGCGATGGGAAGCGAGGGGGCGGATCATAGATATGCCGGAAAGGAGCGTGTCTGGGATAGCTTCTCGTTACGACCAGCGGTCGTCCGGCGCCGGTGGCTCTTCGGCCGTCTTCGCCTCGTCGACATAGGACATCAGCGCCCGCAACACCTCGTCTACGCCTTCGCGACTCACCGCCGACAGCATGATCGGCGCGCGGCCGGCCGCCCGCTTCAGGCTCGCGGCCTTCTTCTTGCGGCCGTCGGCGTCGAGCGTATCGACCTGCGACAGCGCCAGGATCTCCGGCTTGTCGGTCAGCCCTGCGCCGTATGCCTCGAGTTCGGTGCGCACCGTCTTGTAGGCCTTGCCGGCATTCTCCTCCTGGGCGGAGACTAGATGCAGCAGCACGCGGGTGCGTTCCACATGGCCGAGGAAGCGGTCGCCGATGCCCACGCCCTCATGCGCGCCTTCGATCAGGCCCGGGATGTCGGCGATGACGAGTTCGCGCCCGTCGACGCGGGCCACGCCGAGGCCCGGATGAAGCGTCGTGAACGGATAGTCGGCGATCTTGGGCTTGGCCGCCGACACCGAGGCGAGGAAGGTCGACTTGCCGGCATTGGGCAGGCCGACGATGCCGGCGTCGGCGATCAGCTTCAATCTCAGCCAGATCGTCATCTCCTGTCCGGGCAGGCCGGGATTGGCGCGGCGCGGCGCCTGGTTGGTCGACGTCTTGAAATGCGCATTGCCGAAGCCGCCATTGCCGCCTTCGGCGATCTTGAACCGCTGCCCGACCTCGGTGAGGTCGGCGATCAGCGTCTCGTTGTCTTCCTGGTAGATCTGCGTGCCGGCCGGCACCTTCAGGATCACGTCGGGGGCCTTGCCGCCGGCGCGGTCGCGGCCCATGCCGTGCATGCCGGTCTTGGCGCGGAAGTGCTGCTGGTAGCGGTAGTCGATCAGCGTGTTCAGGCCGTTCACCGCCTCGATCCAGACGTCGCCGCCGCGGCCGCCGTCGCCGCCGTCGGGTCCGCCGAACTCGATGAATTTCTCGCGGCGAAACGACACCGAACCGGCGCCGCCGTCGCCGGATCTGATGTAGACTTTCGCCTGGTCGAGGAACTTCATGGCTTTTCAATCTGTCGGGAGAGGCGCAATTGCGCCTCTCCTAGTGTGTTTCAGGGACAATTGGAACCGTCACGCGCTCATGAGGCGCGGCTCGCCCGGACTCCAGGCGCGCAGGCCGATCCAGGTGCGCCGGTCGAGACGGTAGCGCTCGACCGGCACCTGGCCGGCGACGATGGAGTTCAACATGCCCTGGCCGGCATACTGGAAGCCGCATTTGTGGATCACCCGGCGCGAAGCCGGATTGATCACGCGGCAGGAGACGTTGAGCGCGTCGATCGTCGTCGCCCTGAAGGCGAGGTCGACCAGCGCGTGCGCGGCTTCCGTCGCGTAGCCCTGCCCCCAATGCGGCTCGCCGATCCAGTAGCCGAGTTCCAGCCCCCTGTCGGTCGGATTGATCCCTGCGCAGCCGATGAAGGCGCCGGTCTCGCCGAGCGTCAGCGCGTAGACGCAGCCGTACTGGCGCCTGGAGGAGGCCGCGATGAACGATCGGGCCTCCGCATCGCCGTAGGGATGAGGCATGCGGGCGAGCATCTCCGCTATCCTGCGATTGTTGGCGAGGCTCGCCAGGTCCGGCACGTCGTCGATGTGCGGCGGGCGCATGACCAGCCGATCGGTGACGAGCACCGGACAGTCGATCGGCGTTTCCGATTCATCCCCTGTCAGTTCCATGACCATTTTCCCTCTCCATCCGATGCCGGCTCAGGCCGCGTGCTTCTCGACCCGGCCGAGACCGGTCCGCCATGACGCGGCCGACAGGCGTGTCGTCAGCGTCTGCACGCTCTCGCCGCGCGGGCGCGCATACACTTCCTTCAACCCGGTGACGGCGAAGCCGAGCTTCTCCTGGACTCGAATCGACGCCGGATTGTCGGAGATGGCCGCCGATTCGATCGCCCAGATCGAGGTCGTGTCGAAGGCATGTGCGATCAGCGCGCCCGCCGCCTCGGACATGTAGCCGTGACCGTGCGCGGATTCGGAAAGCCAGTAGCCGAGATGCGGCTGCGGACCGCCGCCTTCGATGGCGACAACGCCGATCAGCTGCTCGCGGTGGATCGTGTAGACGAGGGCCTCGGGCGCCGCCGACACATGCTCGATCCACTCCTCCGCGTCTTTCACGAAGTAGGGGTAGGGCACCTGGGTCAGCATGCGCGCCACGTTCCAGTTCGACAGGCCGGCGGCGATCTGCTCGGCGTCGAGCATGGTCGGCGTGCGGAGCGTCAGGCGCTTGGTGACGAGAACGTGCATTGTGGATCTCCAGGCAAAGAAAAAGGGGAGATGGCGACCCATCTCCCCTGTTCTCGCTTCTGGACTATCCAGACACCGGTCCCCGGGAGGGGGCGCCGGTGTGGTGTGTCGCGGAACCGGCTACTCCGCTGCGTCCTGAATCGGGTTGACCGATACGTAGGTTCGGCCATTGGCTTTTTTCTGGAAGGCGACGGCGCCGGCTTGCGTAGCAAACAGGGTATGGTCCGTGCCCATGCCGACGTTAACGCCGGGATGCATCTTGGTGCCGCGCTGACGAACGAGAATGTTGCCCGAAACGACTGCTTCGCCGCCGAACTTCTTCACGCCGAGACGCTTCGATTCGGAATCGCGACCGTTGCGCGACGAACCGCCAGCTTTCTTGTGTGCCATCTTGATCTCCTTTGCGCCCCGAGGGACGACTCAAACCCTTGGAGGGGCGTAGTTGCGCCCCTCATACATCGATTTGGCCTACTTCGCCAGTTCCTTCGCCTGATCGCGCCAATCACGAATCTGGTCGGCCGAGAACGGCATGTTCGCGTCGATCTTCTCGATGTCGGCGTCCGACAGCTTGGCGATCTGCTTGAAGGTGGTGATGCCCTGCTCGTTGAGCTGGCCGGCGGCCACCGGGCCGATGCCGACGATCACGGTCAGGTCGTCCGCCTTGCCCTTCGGCGCGGTGAACAGGGTCGCGGCCGGAGTGGCTTCCGCCTTGGCCTCGGCCTTCGCGGCGGCCTTCTTCGCAGGCTTGGCACCGCCCGTCAGGATCTCGGTGATCTTGACGGTGGTGAGCAGCTGGCGATGGCCGCGCTTGCGGCGCGAGTTCTGCCGGCGGCGCTTCTTGAAGGCGATGACGGTCTTGGCACGGCCCTGTTCAAGGACTTCCGCCGCGACAACGGCGCCGTCCACGAAGGGAGCACCGATCGTCACATTGTCGCCTTCGCCATGCGCGAGCACGAAGCCGATTTCCACGATGTCGCCGACTTCGCCGGCGACCTTCTCGATTTTCAACACATCATTGGCGGCGACGCGATACTGCTTGCCGCCCGTTTTGATGACTGCGAACATTTTGCTGCCTTTCGCTGTTCGGTCGGCTCTCGAGCGTATCCGCCCGGTCCGTCTTTTTGTCAGTCTGCGGGGTCCAAAAGCCAACCGGCGCGGGAAGCCCCCACGCCGGATGTGGTGGGTCGGTTACCCGAAGGCATGTCCCAAGTCAAGGCAAGCGCAAGCTTTTCGGAAGGCCCGCGCATCGATTGACACCCGGCGCGGGCTTGGCGCATCGTTTGCTCATTGCCCTGGAGCTATACACGATGCATCGCCTTCTACCCATTGCTTCTTTGACCCTTGCACTCGCCACTTCGACTGCGCTCGCGGCGGACATCGCCATCGAGGCGGGTGAGGGCGCCAACGAACGCCTGATCGAGGCGCTGATCTCGGCGCAGCCCGGCGACACCGTGAAGATCGGGCCCGGACGGTTCGAATTCACCGAAGGCCTGTCCCTCGACGTGGACGACGTGAAGGTGCAGGGCGCCGGCGCCGGCCAGACGATTCTGTCCTTCAAGGGTCAGACCGGCGCGGGCGAAGGCCTGCTCGTCACCTCCGACCGCGTCGTGCTGGAGGATTTCGCCGTCGAGGACACCAAGGGCGACGGCGTGAAGTCCAAGGGCTCCGACCAGATCACCTTCCGCAATCTCTCCGTCGTGTGGACCGGCGGGCCGAAGGCGGAAAACGGCGCCTACGGCGTCTATCCGGTCTCGTCGAAAAACGTGCTGATCGACGGCGTGTTCGTCTCGGGCGCGTCGGACGCCGGCATCTATGTCGGCCAGAGCGAGGACATCGTCGTGCGCAACAGCCGCGCCGAATACAATGTCGCCGGCATCGAGATCGAGAACTCGAAGCGCGCGGACGTGACCAAGAACACCGTCACCCACAACACCGGAGGCATCCTCGTCTTCGACCTGCCGAACCTTCCCGTGCAGGGCGGACAGGACGTGCGCGTCTTCGACAATGACGTGGTGGAGAACGACACGCCGAACTTCGCGCCGAAGGGCAATATCGTCGGCATCGTGCCCAAGGGCATGGGCGTGATGGTGATGGCCAACCGCAACGTGCATGTCTTCGGCAACCGCTTCGACAAGAACGGCACGGCGCACGTCCTGATCGCGGCCTATCCGAACGATTATGACGACGACAATTACATGTTCGTGCCGCGCGGCGTCTTCGTCCACGGCAATACCTATGGCGAGGGCGGTTTCGCGCCGGACGGCGAGGTCGGCAAGATCATCACCGACGTGTCCGGCACGCCGGTTCCCGACATCGTCTGGGACGGCGTGACCCGCATTCCGGAGTATTTCTCCTGGGTGAACGCCGAGGATCAGGTCTATATCGACGAGGCCGAGGGCACGACCTTCGCCAATCTCAAGATGATCTCGCAGATGCTGCTTCCCTGGAGCACGTCTCCCGACACCGACATTTCCGGCTACAAGGGCTCGCTGCCCGAGCCGGCGCCGGTGAAGCTGCCGCAGGACAACGGGGCTTGATCATGCGCAGGCTGCTGGCGGCTGGCCTTTTCGCGGTCGCCGCCATGATCGGTGGCGGCGGTTCGGCTCACGCCGTCTCCTCCGAAGCCATCCTCGCGCCCAAGCCGCCGAAGCTCTTGTCCGAATTCAGCTTCTTCGCCGACGGCGGGAAGCAGGTGCCGGCCGAAGGCGTGGTGCCCTACCATCTTGCGACGCCGCTCTTCACCGACTTCGCCGAGAAGTATCGCTTCGTGCATGTCCCAGTGGGGCAGGCTGCTACCTACAACCCGGACGAGGCATTCGACTTCCCGGTCGGCACGGCGCTTATCAAGACCTTCGCCTTTCCGGCCGACCTGCGCGCGCCCGACAAGGATGTTCGGCTGATCGAGACACGCGTTCTGGTCAGGCAGGAGAGCGGCTGGCAGGCCTGGGCTTACGTCTGGAACGCCGAGCAGACCGAGGCGGAGCTGAAGATCGCCGGCGCGAAAGTCGATCTTGCCGTCACCGGCAAAGACGGCGCGCCGCTGTCCTTCACCTATGCCGTCCCCAACAAGAACCAGTGCAAGGGCTGCCACGCGCTCAACGGCGAGGTCACGCCGCTCGGACCCAAGGCGCGCAACCTCAATGTCGACCACCCCTATGCCTCCGGTGCGGAGAACCAGCTCGCGCATTGGGCCGCGGCCGGCATCCTGTCCGGGTCGCCGGACCCCGCCGATGCGCCGTCGGTGCCTGTCTGGGGCGACACGGCCGCTCCGACGGAGGCGCGCGCCCGCGCCTGGCTCGATACGAACTGCGCGCACTGCCACCGCAGGGAAGGCCCCGCCTCGAATTCCGGCCTCTACCTCACCTGGGGCGAGAAGGATCCGGTCGCGATCGGCATCGGCAAGAGACCGGTGGCGGCGGGTCGCGGCAGCGGCGACCGCGCCTTCGACATCGATCCGGGACATCCCGACAACTCGATCCTTCTCTACCGCGTCGAAAGCACCGAGGCTGGTGTGATGATGCCGGAGATCGGACGCACGCAAACGGATCCGGAGGCGGTGGCGCTGCTGCGCAAATGGGTCGAAGAGATGCGTTAACTCTCGGCTGCTAGACTATTGCGGTTACACGTCTTCTCAGGGAGAGCGTAACACTGGATCACACAAAGTGATGCCAAGGACAGACCCATATATGGCACTAGTTTGTCAAAAGCGGGAATCGCGGCGGGGTAGTCGACGAGCATGACCAGGCGTTATTTCGGCACGGACGGGATCCGGGGGCGGGCGAATAGTTTTCCGATGACGGCGGAAGTCGCCATGAAGGTCGGCATGGCGGCGGGAACGTCGTTCCAGCGCGGTTCGCATCGTCATCGAGTCGTCATCGGCAAGGACACGCGCCTCTCCGGCTACATGCTCGAAACGGCGATGGTCGCGGGCTTCTGCGCCGCCGGCATGGACGTGTTCCTGCTCGGCCCGGTGCCCACGCCCGCGGTCGCAATGCTCTGCCGCTCGCTTCGCGCCGATCTCGGCGTGATGATCTCCGCCTCGCACAATGCCTACCAGGACAACGGCATCAAGCTGTTCGGTCCCGACGGATACAAGCTGTCGGACGAGATCGAACTCAGGATCGAGTCGCTGATCGAAACCGACCTGACTGCTTCGCTCGCCGATTCCGACACGCTCGGCCGTGCAAAACGCATCGACGGCGTGCATGACCGCTATATCGAGTTCGCCAAGCGCACGCTGCCGCGCTCGATGTCGCTCGCCGGCATGCGCGTCGTGATCGACTGCGCCAACGGCGCCGCCTACAAGGTCGCGCCGGCGGCGCTGTGGGAGCTCGGCGCCGAGGTGGTGACCATCAATGCCGAGCCCAACGGCATGAACATCAACCTCGACTGCGGCTCGACCCATCCGATGGCGCTTTCCAAGAAGGTGCACGAAGTGCGCGCCGATATCGGCATCGCGCTCGACGGCGACGCCGATCGCATGGTCATCGTCGATGAGAACGGGACGCTGATCGACGGCGACCAGATCATGGCGCTGATCGCCGAGTCATGGCACGAGAGCGGGCGCCTCGCCGGCGGCGGCGTGGTCGCGACCGTCATGTCCAATCTCGGCCTCGAGCGCTATCTCGGCGATCTCGGCCTGTCGCTCCACCGGACCAAGGTCGGCGACCGCTATGTCGTCGAATACATGCGGGCGCACGGCTTCAACGTCGGCGGCGAGCAGTCCGGCCACATCGTCCTGTCCGATTTCGCCACGACCGGCGACGGCCTTGTCTCCGCGCTGCAGGTGCTGGCCTGCATCAAGCGGGCGGGAAAGCCCGCCAGCGAGGTCTGCCGCAAGTTCGAGCCGGTGCCGCAGGTCCTGAAGAATGTCCGCTTCACTGGCGGCAAGCCGCTTGAGAGCGATCCGGTCAAGGCGATGATCGAGGAAGCGCGCACGCGCCTCGGCAAGTCCGGCCGCCTCGTCATCCGTCCGTCCGGCACCGAGCCGCTCATCCGCGTAATGGCCGAAGCCGACGACCGCGGTCTCGTCGAGACCGTCGTCAACGACATCGTCGGCGCAATTTCGGCGATCCGCACGGCCGCCTGAGCCTTTTCCGATACCATTTGCCACGTGCTCCCGCGCGCCTTGCGCGGGAGCACGTTGCCTTGATTCCCAAGCATTATTCCAGGAGTCATGGTTAAGTTGCAGGGTTAATCCAGCCTTAACCTTTCCACTTCATTATCCAAACCCGGGATCAAGCGAATCCGCCAGCAACGCGCTACCGGGTCGAGAGGGTGAAGGATATGGTCACACACGTGAAGAAGACGCTGATCGGCGCCGCGTTTCTGGCGGCTGGCGTCGTGCCGGCATTGGCAGCCGATCCGTATGAGCCGCCGGTCTACACGCCGGAGCCCGTTTACACGCAGCCCGAGCCGGAGCCGGTCGATTACGGCGGCTGGTATATCCGCGGCGACCTCGACTACCACGCGACGAAGTTCCGTGGCGCCGATTACATCACCTACGGCCCGCCTCCCGGCACCGGCACGTTCGATTTCGGCCACATCGATCCGTCGTGGTCGGTCGGCGGCGGCGTCGGCTATCAGGTGAGCAGATATCTGCGCACCGACCTCACCATCGACTGGATGGGCAAGGCGGACTTCAACGGCCAGACCTCGGGCACCTGCGGCGGCATCCCCTGCGTGTCGGTCGACACGTCGGCCTTCAGTGCCCTTCTGCTTCTCGCCAACGCCTATGCCGAGTTCGGTACCTGGCACGGCATCACCCCCTATGTCGGCGCCGGTATCGGTGGCGCCTACGTGAGGTGGGACGACCTGCGCAACACGGCCGGCGGCATCACGACGGTGCACGACGGTTCGGCAAACTGGCGCTTCGCCTGGGCGCTGATGGCGGGTGCATCCTACTGCCTGACCAATGACCTCCAGCTCGATGTCGGCTACCGCTACGCCAACGTCGCGGGCGGCCGCATGTTCGAATATGCCGGCGGCGTCGCCCCCGGCTTCGACAGGGGCTTCCACATCCATGAGGGCCGCGCCGGCCTGCGCTACCAGTTCGGCGGCCGCAGCGCCTGCTACGAGCCGGAGCCGATCGCCTACGAACCGCCGATCGACCCGCCGGTCTACAAGTAGATCATCCCGACCCGATCATCGAACCGCCCGGAGAAATCCGGGCGGTTTTTCTTTGCCGGGTCGCCGATTTCCCACCAGGTGCAAGGATCGGCCGCATGGTTAACCGGCATTTAACCAAGATGGTTAACAGTGGGCCAATACAGAAAGGCCAGAACCCGAATCGGTCTGGCCGGGATTTCGGAGTTGGACCCAATGCGACTGTCCCTGTGCACCGCCCTGCCGATCGTCCTCCTTGGACTGGCGCCGTCGTCCGGTGCCCTCGCGGCGGACTATGAACCGCCGATGGTCATCGATACGCCGGAAGAGTATGCTCCGGTCGAGGTCGGCAATGGATGGTACCTGCGCGGCGACATCGGCTACGCGTTCAGCAGCAGCGCGAACGGAAACTTCGAATATCGCACGTTCGATCCGATCACCGCGACCTACGGCCAGTCCATTTTCGACACCGCGGCGCTGGGCATGGACCTCTCCTACGGCTTTGGCGTCGGTTACCAGTATAACGAATATATCCGCGGCGACCTGACGCTGGACGCCTTCTCCGGCCGGTTCGACGGGACGACCGTCAGCGCCAGCCCCTGCGTGACCGGCGATCCCGCCTATATCGGCACGACCTGCCGCTCGGAGGACGGCGCCGGCTTCACCGCGGTCACGGCGATGGCCAACGGCTATGTCGATCTCGGCACCTATGCCGGCTTCACCCCCTATGTCGGCGCGGGCGCTGGCGTGACCCACATGTCGTGGGGCGACCTCACCAGCCGCACCTACTGCGTCGGCGGCGTTGCCTGCCCGCCGCCCGGCGGCGTGATCACGACGACGGTTCATCCCGGCGAGAACAGCTGGCGCTTCACCTATGCGTTCATGGGCGGCGTGGCGTTCGACATCAGCCGCAACCTGAAACTCGACGTCGGCTACAAGTATACCCGCATCGCCGGGGGCGACATGTTCGGCTGGGATGCGGGAACTGCCGCGGTCGGCGCCACGGGAGTGCAGGGTCGCGATCCCGGGCTGTCCAAGCACGACGTTCGTGTCGGCCTGCGCTACTCTCTCTGGTAGGCGCGGCCCACCGAAAGCGAACGAGGCGGGCTTCGGCCCGCCTCTTGCGTTTAAAGCGCCGGCGGTGTGCCGTGCATGACGCATCGGGAACAGTAAAAGTCGTCGCGGCGATATTTTTCTTGACGGCGAGGCGCCGAGCCAATATCGCCACACGTGGGCCACCCCTCCCCAACGAGCGGGCTTACTATCTGGAAGGATAGACCACGATGACGACGACCGTCTCCGCGCCGGCAATGCGCCCGGCAAACCCCAATTTTTCCTCCGGACCCTGTGCGAAACGACCTGGCTGGTCGCTCGACGCGCTCGTGAACGCGGCGCTCGGCCGTTCGCACCGCGCCAAGATCGGCAAGGACAAGCTGGCGCTCGCGATCGAGCTCACGCGGCAGGTTCTGCAAGTCCCGGAAGATTACCGCATCGGCATCGTTCCCGCCTCCGACACCGGCGCGGTCGAGATGGCGCTGTGGTCGCTTCTCGGCCAGCGCGGCGTCGACATGGTCGCCTGGGAGTCGTTCGGCTCCGGCTGGGTCACCGACGTGGTCAAGCAGCTCAAACTCGCCGACGTGCGCACGATCGAGGTCGGCTACGGCAAGCTGCCGGACCTTTCTCAAATCGACTTCGACCGCGACGTCGTCTTCACCTGGAACGGCACGACCTCGGGCGTGCGCGTGCCGAACGGCGACTTCATCCCGGCCGCGCGCGGCGGCCTGACCATCTGCGACGCGACCAGCGCGGCGTTCGCGCAGAAGCTCGATTTCGCCAAGCTCGATGTCGTCACCTTCTCCTGGCAGAAGGTGCTGGGTGGCGAGGGCGCGCACGGCATGCTGATCCTCAGCCCCCGCGCCGTGGAACGGCTGGAAAGCTACAAGCCGGCCTGGCCGCTGCCGAAGATCTTCCGCCTGACCTCCGGCGGCAAGCTGATCGAGGGCATCTTCAAGGGCGAGACGATCAATACGCCGTCCATGCTCTGCGTCGAAGACTATCTCGACGCGCTACATTGGGCGAAGGGGATCGGCGGGCTCGACGCGCTGGTTGCCCGCGCCGACGCCAACGCGGCGGTGATAGACCGATTCGTCCAGGCCTCGTCCTGGCTCGGTCATCTCGCGACCGACCCGGCGAGCCGCTCCAACACCTCGGTCTGCCTGACAATCACCGATCCAGAGGTTACCTCGCTCGACGTCAAGGCGCAGGAGGCCTTCGCCAAGGCGATCGTCTCGGCGCTCGACAAGGCGGGCGTCGCCTACGACATCGGTCACTACCGCGACGCGCCGGTCGGCTTCCGCATCTGGTGCGGCGCCACGGTCGAGACCTCCGATCTCGAGGCGCTGTTGCCTTGGCTCGACTGGGCCTTTGTCCAGCAGAAGGCGGCGCTGAAGGCCGCGGCCTGAGGCCATGTTTCGGTTCAGTAGGCAGTTTCCGTTCGGAAACGTGCGCTTGGACATCGATGTACAAGCACAGGTTTCAACCGTGCGAGACGCTGAAGTGTCGCCGAAGTTGCCGGATGGTATGCACGTCGAGAATTGTACGCTGCTCGACTTCGCATTTCACTGCGAGCCGCTTCAAGACGTCACGCTGACATTTACCATGGAGCCGCTTGACGACTGGTTTGGTGGCTTCTCATCTGGAGAATGGCTGGACGCGTTCGCGTTCGAAGGCCCGAATATGGAACATGCTGCGGTGGGAATGCGTGATCCGGAATGGCTGTGTCACGCGTTCAGTCTTGAACTCTTGGATGCGAGCCATCCCAAGCCTTCTGACCTGTCATGTGTCGCGTCTTACCGTACACGGAGCGCCGGTCTCATCACCGTTCAACTCGCCTGCGCTCGCTCTAAACCCACTCGATTCAACGGCAGCGATTCCTCCCCGTGGTTCGCCGTCGATCTAGCAATGACCTCCTAGAAGGAACTCCCCATGCCCCGCGTTCTCGTTTCCGACAAGCTTTCCCCCACGGCCGTGCAGATCTTCAAGGATCGCGGCGTCGAGGTCGACTACCTGCCCGATCTCGGCAAGGACAAGGACAAACTGCTCGAAATCATCGGCCAGTATGACGGGCTCGCCATCCGCTCAGCGACCAAGGTCACCGAGAAGCTGATCAACGCCGCGACCAGGCTCAAGGTGATCGGCCGCGCCGGCATCGGCGTCGACAATGTCGATCTCCCGGCTGCGACCGCGGCGGGCGTCATCGTCATGAACACGCCCTTCGGCAATTCGATCACGACGGCCGAGCACGCCATTGCCATGATGCTGTCGCTGGCGCGCGACATTCCGCAGGCGAATGCCTCCACCCATGCGGGCAAGTGGGAGAAGTCGAAGTTCATGGGCGTCGAAGTGACCGGCAAGGTGCTCGGCGTCATCGGTTGCGGCAATATCGGCTCCATCGTCGCCGATCGCGGCCTCGGTCTGCGCATGAAGGTCGTTGCCTTCGATCCGTTCCTCACGCCCGAGCGCGCGCAGGATATCGGCGTCGAAAAAGTCGAGCTCGACGATCTCCTGAAGCGTGCCGACTTCATCACGCTGCATACGCCGCTCACCGACAAGACGCGCAACATCCTGAATGCGGAAAGCATCGCCAAGTGCAAGAAGGGCGTCCGCATCGTCAACTGCGCGCGCGGCGGGCTGATCGTCGAGGCCGACCTCGTCGAGGCGCTGAAGTCCGGCAAGGTCGCCGGCGCCGGTATCGACGTGTTCGAGGTCGAGCCGGCCACCGAGAACGCCCTGTT
>JBDRCE010000009.1:0-36328 GCA_043822005.1 Pseudomonadota bacterium
GCTGCCGTCGCGCGCTCCTCGTCGAGGAGGAGAGGCGGCGACGGCAGCGGGCCGGTGGAATGTTGCTGTTGGCTAAGCCGCCTTCTTCGCTTCGCCCTTGTAGGGGTTGAAGCGCTGGTAGAAGGTTTCGCCCTTGTCGGCCATGTCGGCGAGAAGCTTCGGCGCCTTGAACTGCTTGCCGTACTGCTTCTGCAGATCCTTGGCGAGCTTGACGAAGGCCTTAGCCCCCATGCCATCGATGTATGACAGCGCCCCGCCGGTATAGGGGGCGAAGCCGAACGCCAGGATCGAGCCGACATCGGCCTCGCGCGGGTCGACGACGATGCCTTCCTCCATCACACGGGCGGCTTCCAACGCGATCGTCACGAGGAAGCGCTGCTTCAGCACCTCGACGTCGATCTTGTCCGGGTCCTGCTGCTTGTAGAGGTCCTTGAGGCCGGGCCAGAGCTTCTTCTTCGCGGGCTTCGCCGGATAGTCGTAGAAGCCCTTGCCGTTCTTGCGGCCGAAGCGGCCGTGCGTGTCGACCATCGTGTTGATCAGCGCGAACTGGTCCTGGTCGACGGCCTTTTCGCCGAGGTCGCGGATGGTCTGCTTCATGATCTTCTGGGCTAGGTCGACGGCCGTCTCGTCGGTGAGCGCCAGCGGTCCGACCGGCATGCCGGCCATCTTTGCCGCGTTCTCGATCATCGCCGGCGGCACGCCTTCGATGAGCATCTGGTAGCTCTCCGACATGTAGCGCAGCACGCAGCGGTTGACGTAGAAGCCGCGGGTGTCATTGACGACGATCGGCGTCTTCTTGATGGCGCGGACATAGTCGATCGCCATGGCGACGGCCTTGTCGCCCGTCTTCTTGCCGAGGATGATCTCCACCAGCATCATCTTGTCGACGGGCGAGAAGAAGTGGATGCCGACGAAATTCTTCGGTCGCTTCGAGTTCAGCGCGAGCGAGGTGATCGGAATGGTCGAAGTGTTGGAGGCGAAGATCGCGGCCGGCTTGAGAACGGCTTCGGCCTTCTCCGTGACGCCCTTCTTGATCTCGGAATCCTCGAACACGGCCTCGACGATCATGTCGCAGCCGTCTAGCAGCGAATAGTCGTCGGTCGCCGTTATGAGCGAGAGCAACTGCTCCTTCTTCTCGGGCGTGGCGCGGCCCTTCTTGATCAGCCCGTCCATCAGCCCGGCCGAGTGCGCCTTGCCCTTCTCAGCCGCGGGAACGTCGCGGTCGATCAGCACGACCGGAATGCCCGCCTGAGCGGTGACATAGGCGATGCCGGCACCCATGAATCCGGCGCCGAGGACGCCGATCTTCTTGAACTTCGTCTCCGGAACGCCTTCCGGACGGCGCGCGCCCTTGTTGAGTTCCTGCAGCGACACGAACAGCGAGCGGATCATCATCGCCGCCTCTGTGGTCTGCATGACCTCGGTGAAGTAGCACTGCTCGATCCTGAGCGCCGTGTCGAAGGGCACGAGCAGCCCCTCGTAGACGCATTTCAGGATAGCGGACGCGGCCGGATAATTGCCGTAGGTCTCGCGGCGCAGGATGGCGATAGCCGGCGGCCAGAGGTTGGCGCCCGCCGCCGAATAGACCGGGCCGCCCGGCAGCTTGAAGCCCTTCTCGTCCCACGGCTGCACCGGCTTCAGCCCGCCCTTGATCAGGTCCTTGGCGGCGTCGATCAGCTTGTCGGCCGGAGCGACCGCGGTGATCAGGTTCATCGACTTGGCTTTGGCGGGCGACAGATTCTGGCCCGAGGTCAGCATCTGCAACGCCGCCTGCGTATCGGCGAGCCGCGGCACGCGCTGGGTGCCGCCGGCGCCGGGGAAGAGACCGACCTTGATCTCCGGCAGCGCCATCTTGACCTTGTCGCTATCGGCGGCAACGCGGGCGTGGCAGGACAGCGACAGTTCGAACGCACCGCCCATGCAGGTGCCGTTGATCGCCGAGACCCAGGGCTTGCCGCAGGTCTCGAGCTTGCGAAACAGCTTGCTCATGTAGCCGGCATTGTCGAACAGGTCCTTCGTCGCCTTGTCCGCGTCCTTCAGCTTCTCCTTGGCGAAGACGCCGAGCATACGCTGCAGCATGGTGAGATCGGCGCCGCCCGAGAAACTGTCCTTGCCGGAGGTCACGACCGCGCCCTTGATCGCGGCGTCGCCGGCGACCTGGTCGACGATCTTGTCTAACTCGCGCATCACCTCCTCGGTGAACACGTTCATCGAACGTCCGGGCATGTCCCAGGTGACGAGCGCAATGCCGTCGGAGTCGGTTTCGACCTTGAAGTTGTTGTAATTAGCCATTTTCGTTCTCCTCGGGTCGAATTCAGACGCGCTCGATGATCGTCGCGGTGCCCATGCCTGCGCCGATGCAGAGCGTGACCAGGGCAGTGTTCAGGTCACGACGCTCCAGCTCGTCGAGGACCGTGCCGAGGATCATCGCGCCGGTGGCACCCAGCGGGTGACCCATCGCGATCGCGCCGCCGTTGACGTTCATCTTCGAGTGGTCGACGTCGAAGGCCTGCATGAAGCGCAGTACGACCGAGGCGAAGGCCTCATTGAGCTCGAACAGATCGATGTCCTCGATCTTCATCTTGGCGCGCTTGAGCAGCTTTTCCGTCACGTCGACCGGGCCGGTCAGCATGATCGCCGGCTCGGAGCCGATGTTGGTGAATGCACGGATGCGCGCGCGGGGCTTCAGACCCATCGACTTGCCACCCTTCTTCGAGCCGAGCAGCACGGCCGCGGCGCCGTCGACGATTCCGCTCGAATTGCCGGCGTGGTGGACGTGGTTGACCTCCTCCAGCTCCGGATAGCGCTGGATGGCAACCGCATCGAAGCCACCCATCTCGCCTGGGATGGTGAAGGACGGATTGAGCGAAGCGAGCGACTGCATGTCGGTCGAGGGGCGCATGTGCTCGTCATGGTCGAGGATGGTCAGACCGTTCTGGTCCTTGATCGGAACGACCGAATTCTTGAAGTAGCCCTTCTCCCAGGCCTTCGCCGCGCGCTTCTGGCTCTCGACCGCATAGGCGTCGACGTCGTCGCGGGAGAAGCCGTATTTCGTCGCAATCACGTCGGCCGAGACACCCTGCGGCACGAAGTAGGACGGCAGGCCGATCGAGGGGTCCATGAACCAGGCGCCGCCCGACATGCCCATGCCGATGCGCGACATCGATTCGACGCCGCCGGCGATGACGATCTCGTCCTGGCCGGCGGCGATCTTCGCGGCGCCGAGATTGATGGCGTCGAGCCCCGAGGCGCAGAAGCGTGAGAGCTGGATACCGGGCGCCTTGGTGTCGTAGCCGGCCTCGAAGGTCGCGGCGCGTGGGATGACCGCGCCCGCCTCGCCGACCGGATCGACGCAGCCGAAGATGATGTCATCGACCGTGCCGGTGTCGAGCTCGTTGCGGTCGCGCACGGCTTCCAGAACCTTGGCCGCCAGGCGCACCGCCGGCACTTCGTGCAGGGAGCCGTCCTTCTTGCCGCGCCCGCGCGGGGTGCGGACGGCGTCGTAGACATAAACCTCAGCCATTTCCTTGCTCCAGTTTTCTCATTGCGCCGCACCGGGCGGCGGCAGGCATTGCATCGGCTGGCGGATCAGGCGGCCGGCTCGACGGTAATCTCGGTCTTTACCGAATTGGCGATGAAACAGGCCTCGTGCGCCTGGTGGTGGATCGCGTCGAGGTCGCCGGTGTCGCCGGATATCTCGACCTTTGGGCGCAGCGTCACCTTCGTGATCCAGGTCCGCCCGTCGGCGGTCTTTTCGAGAAGGCCCTCGGCATTGTCCTCGTAGGACAAGACCTCAACCTTGGCGCGTCGGGCGAAATCCAGAAACCACAGCATGTGGCAGGAGGCGATCGAGGCGACGAACATCTCCTCCGGGTCGACACCGACGGGGTTGGAGAACGGTTCGCGCACGATTGTCGGCGAAGGCGATCCCATCACGGTGGTGCCGCCGTCGAAGGCGATCTCATGCACCCGCGTATAGCGGCCGAGGGTGAAGTGGTCGCCCTCGTCCGGGCTCCAGCGTAACGTTGCGACGTGTTTCGACATATCGTCCTCACAGGCTCCGAGCGATCAGAACCTTCATGATCTCGTTGGTGCCGCCATAGATACGCTGCACACGGGCGTCGCGATACATGCGGGCGATCGGATACTCGTTCATGTAGCCGTAACCGCCGAACAGCTGCAGGCACTGATCGACGACCTTGCCCTGCAGATCGGACAGCCAGTATTTCGCCATCGAGGCCGTCACCGGGTCCAGCCCGCCACTGATGTGGCGGTCGACGCAGTTGTTGTAGAAGACACGCCCGACGGTCGCCTCCGTCTTGAGTTCCGCCAGCTTGAACTGGGTATTCTGGAACTCCAGGATCGACTTGCCGAAGGCCTTGCGCTCCTTGACGTAGTCGATAGTCAGCGCCAAGGCCCTCTCGATTACAGCAATCGCGGTGGTGCCGATCTGGAGCCGCTCCTGTGGCAATTGCTGCATAAGCTGGACGAAGCCCTGCCCTTCCTCGTGGCCGAGCAGGTTGGCGGTCGGCACGCGGACGTCGTTGAAGAACAGTTCCGACGTGTCGTTGGACTTGAGACCGATCTTGTCGAGGTTGCGGCCGCGCTCGAAACCCTCGACCTCATCAGTCTCGACAACGATCAGCGAGGTGCCCTTGGCGCCCTTGGACGGATCGGTCTTGGTGACGACGATGATCAGGTTTGCCAACTGGCCGTTGGTGATGAAGGTCTTCGAGCCGTTGATGCGGTACCGGTTGCCGTCCTTGTCGGCCCGGGTCTTGACGCCCTGCAGATCGGACCCGGCGCCCGGTTCGGTCATCGCGATGGCGCCGATCAACTCGCCGGTCGCCATCCTTGGCAGCCAGCGCTTCTTCTGCTCCTCGGAGCCGTAGTGGAGGATATAGGGCGCGACGATCGAGTTGTGCAGCGCGATGCCGAAACCGTCGACGCCGACATGGCTGATCGCCTCGATGATTGCGCTCTCATGCGCGAAGGTTCCGCCGGAGCCGCCATATTCCTCGGGCATCGAAGCGCAGAGCAATCCGGCTTCGCCCGCTTTCGTCCAGCTCTTGCGGTCGAAAATCTCGGCCTTCTCGAACTCGTCGTAGCGCGGGGCGATCTCCTCGGAGAGGAAGCGCGCCGCCATGTCATAGAGCATGGCGACGTCGTCGGTCGCCCAACGCGGTTTAGGAAGGTCCAGAACGGTTGCGGGATCTGCGGCCACTGCGTTTCCTCCAGGCAGACGGTTTTATAGTTCAAGCTTGAACAAAAGCAAGCGGCACGATCCGCCTAGAACGCCTCCGCCGGCAGTTTCATCAACGTCTCGGAACCCGTCGAGATGCGGGCAAGATGAGCGGACGTCTCGGGCATGACGCGTTCCATGAAGTAGCGGCCGGTAACCAGCTTCGTCTCGTAGAACGATGCTGCGCCATTGGCGCCCTCGGCAAGCTTCGTCTGCGCGGTCCGGGCCATCTGGGCCCACATGTAGCCGAGCGCGACGAGGCCGAAGAGATGCATAAAATCGGTCGAGGCGGCGCCCGCATTGTCCGGGTTGGACACGCCGTTCTGCACCAGCCACATGGTCGCGGCCTGAAGGTCGTTCAGACCCTTCTTCAACGCCTTGGTATAGGGCGCCATCTTCTCGTCGGAGCGGTTGGTCTCGCAGAACTCGCCGACCTCCTTGAAGAAGGCCTGGACTGCGCGGCCACCATTGAGGCCGAGCTTTCGGCCGACGAGATCGAGCGCCTGGATACCGTTGGCGCCTTCGTAGATCATGGCGATGCGTGCATCGCGCACGAACTGGCTCATGCCATGCTCTTCGATATAGCCGTGACCGCCGAAGACCTGCTGCGCCATCACGGCGTGGTCGAAGCCCTTGTCGGTCAAGACACCTTTGATGATCGGCGTCATCAGGCCCATGTGGTCGTCGGCCGCCTGACGCTCCTTGTCGTCGCCGGAGCGGTGCGCGACGTCGGATTTGAGCGCCGTCCAGAGGATCAGCGCGCGGCCGGCCTCGTTGAACGATTTCATCGTCAGCAGGTTACGGCGAATGTCGGGATGGACGATGATCGGGTCGGCCTTCTTGTCCTTGGCCTTGGCGCCGGTCAGCGAGCGGCCCTGGATGCGTTCCTTCGCGTAGGCGACGGCGTTCTGGTAGGCGATCTCGGAGACCGACAGCCCCTGGAGGCCGACGCCGAGACGAGCCTCGTTCATCATCACGAACATCGCCTTGAGGCCGCCGTTCGCCTCGCCGATCAGGAAGCCCCTGGCCCCGTCATAGTTCATGACGCAGGTCGAGTTGCCGTGAATGCCCATCTTCTCCTCGAGCGAGCCACAGGAAACCGTATTGCGGTCGGCGATGGAGCCATCCGTGCCGAGGTTGAACTTGGGCACGATGAAGAGCGAGATGCCCTTCACGCCCTCCGGCGCGCCCTCGATGCGGGCGAGCACCAGGTGGATGATGTTCTCGGACATGTCGTGCTCGCCGGCCGAGATGAAGATCTTCTGGCCGGAAATGGCGTAGGAGCCGTCGCCGTTCGGAACGGCCTTGGTGCGCAGCAGCCCGAGATCCGTGCCGCAATGCGGCTCCGTCAGGTTCATCGTGCCGGTCCAGATGCCTTCGGCCATCTTGGGCACGTAGGTCTGCTTCTGCTCTTCCGAACCGTGGGCAAGAATGGCGGCGATCGCGCCCTGGGTCAGGCCCGGATACATCATCAGCGCCATGTTGGCCGACGACATGTATTCGCCGACGGCCGAGTGCACCGTGTAGGGAAGGCCCTGCCCGCCATATTCGGCCGGGATGGCGAGGCTGAGCCAGCCGCCCTCGCGGTAGGCGTCGAACCCCTCCTTGAAGCCCTTCGGCGTCGTGACGGAACCGTCGTCGTGGCGGGTACAGCCTTCTTCGTCGCCGACGCGATTCAGCGGATGCATCACGTTCTCGGCGAGCTTCGCCCCTTCGGCGAGAATCGCCTCAAGCACATCCGGCGTCGCGTCGGAAAAGCCCGGCAGGTTCGAATACCGCTCGTAGCCGAGCACGTCGTTCAACACGAAAAGCGTATCCTGAACCGGCGCGCGGTAAGTCGGCATGAAATCCTCCAATGACAGATCAGCGTCCCACCGGGCGAACGAGCCGAATGGCAGGATCTCTTGTTGGCGTCGCTATAGCAAATATTGACGTTTGCGTAAACGTCAATATTTGCCCGCGCACGCAAAATCAAACGGCCGCCCCGAAGGACGGCCGTCAGAGTAGTCCGCTGAACTGAAGGTTGGAAGGGTCAGCCGTTGGCGGCGACCGGCTGGCGGTTGGCCAACGTATTGCGGGCGGTATCGATCACTCGCGCCAAGTCCTCGACCGCTTCGTCCAGCGCCTGACGCTGCTTGATCAGCCTGCTCATCTGCTTCTCGGACTTGTCGAGTACGACCTTGAGCTGCTTGGCGTTGGATCCCTTGGGATCGTAGAGGTCAATCATCTGCTTCACATCGCGCAGAGTGAAGCCGACCTTGCGGCCAAGCAGGATCAGGCGAAGGCGAGCCCGGTCTCGGCGCGTATAGAGACGCGTCGTGCCTTCACGCTTGGGATTGAGGAGCCCCTTGTCCTCGTAGAAGCGCAAGGTGCGCAGCGTAACGCCGAACTCCTTGGCCATGTCGCCGATGCGAGCGAGATCCTCGCCCTGCTCGGAAGACGCCCCGGTGGAACTATTATTAAACGCATTCGCGGCGGGATCACCCGCCAGGACCAGTTTCATCATTGTTCTTGTATCCGTTGCTCGCAGTGCGGCGGGCGACTTCGCCATGCGACGCACAGAGGTATTTCACCGCGGCCGGCGAATCACACTCGGATTGACGATAAAGTTCAAGAGCGCGTCAAATGTGGCGTTCTTACGTTTACGTAAAGCATATACCGACGGTTCGCCGGCCAATCAAGTGACGCAATGACGCATCGCCCATGCGCCTGACGCAGACCTCGCATGCAATTTGGTAATTTTGGTTAACGCGTTGTTTACCATCTCCAGAGGAATGTGCGCTCACCGGAACACAGTGGTTATCCTGTCTCGCGTGTTCACCGTCAACCGGACCGGCGGAATCGACCGCGCCGAGGCCAGCCTCGCACAGGCCTTAGCCGTTAACGAATCCGCAAGGAGCCTTCATCGGGGCGCCGGCGGCAACGCCGGCAGAGGTTGAAAACAGGCGCGACCATGAGCAGCAAGCGGTCCTATCTCGAGTCCCTGAACGCCGGCCGGCAGAGGCGCACCAGTTCGACGATCGAGGAGATCGGGCGCACGCTCGACGCGATCGGAGCGCGTCTCGACCGGTCAAAGGACGATCCCAGGCCGCAGCTACGCGCCGCCGATCGCTACGCGCCGGAGCGGGCGGGCTACCGGCCTCCCTACCAGGACGACCTGCTTGCCCGCGGCCGTTCCGCACAGTATCGCCCGGGCATCGAGACTTCGATGCAGGATCTAGCCCGTTCCGTGGAGAACAGCCGGCGTCAGGAAGAGGGCGTCGCCTCGATTTCCAGGATCGCCTCGGAACTGCAGGGCGTGCGCGAGGAACTGCGCCAGCAGATCTCGGGCGGCCTCCACCGCGAGTTCGAGGCGCTGCGGGCGGACATCGAGCGCACCTATACGACCGCGAATGCCGGCCTGCAGGGAGTCGACCTGACTGCCGAGCTGGAGCGCCTGTCCGACGCGATCGGTGCACTGGCCGAGCGCAGCGACGATCGCGGCATCGGTATGCTCCGGGCCGAATTCGACCAGGTGCGAGAGACGATGGAGCGCCTGGCGCGCGAGGAGTCCGTCCACGCCGTGGAGCGCCGCTGGGACGAGTTCGACCGCCGCTTCGACGCCTTCGAGGAACGTGTCTCCGCCGGCGGCGCGATGCATGGGGCGGATCCGGCCATCGAGGCGCTGACGGCGCGGCTGGAACAGATCAGCGAGGCGGTCAACAACCTGCCGGAATCGCTGTCGCTGCGCACGATGGAAGACAAGGTGCGCACGCTGGCCGGCGCTGTCGAGCAGTTCGCGCGCCAGCAGCACGGCGCGGGTCCGGATTCGTTTTCGCTGATCGAGGAGCGTCTCGACGAGATTTCGCGCGCGATCGTGGCATCGTCGCTGAACGTTCAGGCGCAGGTTCCGCAGATCGAGCAGTTCGAGCGGATCGAGGCGCGCATCGCGTCGCTCGCCCGGCAGATCGAGGAACTGAACGACGACCGGCCGAGCGGCGAGATCATCGACCGCATCAACATCTTGTCGCTGCGCGTCGACGAGATGGCGCGTCGCGTTGCCATGCCCGATGCCGCGCTGGAGCAGCTCGCCCGCCAGGTCGCCTCGATCGCCGACAAGGTCGATGCCGGCTTCGCGCCGCAGGACGCCGAAAAGGTCGTGCGCGGACTCGAGGGCCGCTTCTCCTCGCTCTCCGACATGCTGCAGACGCAGAACGAGGCGACGAAGCGCGGCCAGACGATCTTCCGCGAGCTCGAAAGCCGCCTGGAGGAACTCGCTGCGCGGTTCGACCAACCGCAGGGCGCCGCCTTCATGGACGCGATCGACGCGCGCTTCGAAGAGCTGTCGCGCCGGTTCGACCAGTCCGTCGCGCCACAGGACCGGGCTGCCATCAGCGGTCTGGAAGCACGCCTCGAAGATATCTCCGCCCGGCTGGAGAAATCCTCGCGCGACGTGGCGGGCATCGATCCCGGCTTGATCCGCAGCCTCGAAAGCCAGGTTGCCAGCCTTTCGGACCATTTGCGCACACCGCGCGCCTCCCTGCCGGAGTTCGAGGACATCGGGCCGCGTCTCGAACAGATCGAGCAGTCGATTGCGGGAAGCCGCGATGCGATCCTCGAGTCCGCCCGAGTGGTTGCCGAGAATACGATCCGCCAGATCGCCGGGACCAATATGGATGCGCCGGCGGTCGAAGCGCTGTCACAGGATCTGCGGGCGCTCGACAGTCTGACGCGCCGGTCGGACGAGCGAAATACCCGCACCTTCGAAGCGATCCATGACACATTGCTGAAGATCGTCGATCGCCTCGGCACGCTTGAGTCCGGCAAAGGTGCGCCGTCGCCGCGCATCTTCAAGTCGGTTGCGGAGACGCCCTCGCTCGAGCCAGCCGACAATCTCGATCCGATGTATCCGGTCGATGCGCCCCTGCCCCCGAAACGGACGCCCGCCGAAGCCGCTGCCGCTGCCGCCTCCGCCGCGCTCGAGGGTGAGATCGACGCCGAACCGCGGGCGGAGACACCGTCGAAGCGCTCGATGCTGAGCGGGTTGGCTCGCGCTTTCGCTGGCCGGAAAGATGCAACGAAGGCCGCAGTCGCGATTGCTGGAGACGATCTCCCGGCCCAGCCCGCCGCACCAGCCGTCGACATCGACGAGCCGATCGACCCGAAGGTCGCAAACCGGCCGCTGGAGCCCGGCTCGGGTGCGCCCGATCTCAACATGATCATGAAGCGTGTACGCGACGAGCGCAGCAAGACGCTGCAGCCGAGCGACGGAGAGGCGGCGAAATCCGACTTCATCGCCGCCGCCCGGCGCGCCGCGCAGGCCGCGGCCGCGGAGGCCGAAACCCGCAAGAAGGGGATCGACATCACCGGCGTGGCGACCTCGTCTGGCCTTGGCCGGATCTTCAAGAACCATCGCAAGACCGCGCTGATGGCCGCTGGCGGCATCGTGCTGGCGCTTGCCGGACTGCAGCTCGGCAAGGCGTTCCTTGCCGAGGGAGAACCGGTAGCGGTCTCGGATTCCTCCGCCCCCGAGGTCGCGGCCACCGACCCGATCGCCACCGCGCCCGAAACGACGGCAACCGCGGAAGTTGCGCCGGTTCCCCGTACGATCGAGCCGTCGGAGCCGAACGGTCAGGCGCCGGCTCCCGACATGGCCCGAAATGCGACGGACGTGGAAACGACCGCCGCCCTGCCGCAGGTCAACGCGAAACCGGTCGTCGCCGAAGACACGATCGCCGAGGTGACCGAGGAACCGGCGCCCGAGCCGATCGTGGTTCCGGCGGACGCCGGTCCCCTGCCGTTGCGGGAGGCGGCCGAGGCGGGCGACCCGAAGGCGCTGTTCGAGATCGGCGGCCGCTACGCCGAAGGGCGCGGCACGAAGGCGGACCTGGCGGAAGCGGCGAAGTGGTACGAGCGCGCGGCCGATGCCGGTTTCGCCCCGGCGCAGTACCGCATCGGCAATTTATACGAGAAGGGCACCGGCGTCGCCCGCGACGTCGCCAAGGCCAAGACCTGGTACCAGATGGCCGCCGAGCAGGGCAATGCGAGCGCCATGCACAATCTCGCGGTGCTGTTCGCGATGGGAGCCGACGGCACGACCGATAACGATTCCGCAGGCCGCTGGTTCACCAAGGCCGCCGAACTCGGGGTGAAGGACAGCCAGTTCAATCTCGGCATCCTTTCCGCCAAGGGCGTCGGTGTGCCGCAGAACCTGGAAGAGTCCTACAAATGGTTCGCGCTCGTGGCGAAGAACGGCGATAAGGACGCTGCCCAGAAGCGCGACGAGGTAGCTAACGCGCTGCGCCCAGAGCAGCTGCAGCGCGCCCGCGCTTCGGCCGAGCTCTGGAAGCCGAAAGAACTCGACCTCGAGTCCAACGACATCACCATCCCGGATGCCTGGATGGAGAGCCCTTCGAAGACCGCCAGCATCGATATGAAGCAGGCCGTGCGCAACATCCAGCTGATCCTGAACAAGAACGGCTACGACGCGGGCGGCGCCGACGGCGTGATGGGCGCGAAGACGACCGAGGCGATCACCCGGTTCCAGAAGGACAACGGGATGCAGCCGACGGGCAAGGTGACGGAAGAGCTCGTCCGGGCGCTGTTGGCGAAGAAGTAGTCAGCGCAACCGTCGGGCTTAACCTTCATTTTCGAAAGACGGCCGAATATTCGCCGATGGGCCGATTGCGGTTTGACTTCGCCGCAATGTGGGCGCAAGACCGGTCTAGAGCCTATCACGCTGGGACGGGAAATCGCGTGCGGGTACGGGCGCTTAGGTCAATAATCGGTCAGGTCTGACGGGTGGGTATCTATCTCCCCATCGCCGAGATGTCGGTCAACGTTTTCGTCCTTCTCGCGATGGGCGCGGCGGTCGGATTCCTGTCGGGCATGTTCGGCGTCGGCGGCGGCTTCCTGATCACCCCGCTCCTGATTTTCTACAACATCCCGCCCGCGATCGCGGTGGCGACCGGCGCCAACCAGGTCATCGCCTCCTCCTTTTCGGGCACGCTGGCGCATCTCAAGCGCGGCACCGTCGACATCAAGCTGGGCCTCGTGCTGCTTGCGGGAGGCATCGTCGGCTCGTCCATCGGCGCCTATGTCTTCGCGATCCTGCGGTCGTTCGGCCAACTCGATCTGGCGATCTCGCTGCTCTACGTGGTCTTCCTCGGCACCGTCGGCGGCCTGATGCTGATCGAGAGCCTGAATGCGATCCGCCAAGCGCGCGCGGGCAGCACTCCAGCCCTGAAGAAGTCCGGGCAGCACAACTGGATCCTGCGCCTGCCGCTCAAGATGCGCTTCCGCGCCTCCAAGCTGTTCGTCAGCGTGATCCCCGTTCTCGGGTTGGGCGCCGGGATCGGCTTCCTCGCAGCCATCATGGGCGTCGGCGGCGGCTTCATCATGGTGCCGGCGTTGATCTACCTCCTCAAGGTGCCGACGAATGTGGTTATCGGCACCTCGCTGTTCCACATCATGTTCACCACCGCCTACACGACGCTGGTGCAGTCCACGCTGAACCAGACGGTCGACATCGTGCTCGCCTTCCTGCTGATGGTCGGCGGCGTCGCCGGCGCGCAATACGGCGCGAAGATGGGCCAGCGCCTGCGCGGCGACCAGCTGCGCGCGTTGCTGGCGGCACTCGTCCTCGCGGTCGCGCTGCGCCTCGCATTCGACATGTTCGCCGCCCCGGGGAGTGCGTATCTCATCGCCTCGCCGGACGGGAGCTAGCAATGCGCCGCGCCGCGCTCCTCGTCGGCATGATGCTGGCCTTTATGCCGGCCCTGTGCGCCGCGCCTCTGCAGGCGCTTGCCCAGCAGGATGCGCCCGCACAACACCCCGAGAACATCCAGATCGGCCTGTCGACCAACCGAGTGACAATCACCTCGGATTTTTCCGGCGCGGATCTGACGATCTTCGGCGCGATCGACAATGCCGACCCGCAGATCAGTCGCCAGGGCGGCTATGACGTCATCGTCGTGCTCGAAGGGCCGGCGCAGCCGCTGGTGATCTGGCGTCGCGCGCGCATTCTCGGCGTCTGGGTCAACGCCCAGTCGCAGAGCTTCGTCAACGTGCCCCTGTCCTATTCGGTCGCGACCACGCGCGCGCCGCAGGACATCACCAACCCCGACAGCTACAAGCGCCTCTCGCTCGGCCCCGCCTATATCTACCTGCAGCCGGAAGACCGCGCCGGCGACGCGGCAACGATTGCCGAGTTCACCGCGGCTTTGCGCGACCGGAAGCTTGCGGTGGGCCTTTACAGCGAGAATATCGGCGGCGTTCAGTTCCTGTCGCAGACGCTCTTTCGCGCAACGCTCAACCTGCCGCCAAACGTTCCGGTCGGAACCCACAAGGCGCGCGCGTTTCTGTTCCGCAACGGCGAGTTCATGAAGGAAACCTCGTCCAGCCTCGCCATCGTCAAGGCCGGATTCGAGCAGACCGTGTATCGCACCGCCCACGAGCAGAGCTTCCTCTACGGTCTCTTTGCCGTGGCGATCGCCATGCTCACCGGCTGGATGGGCCGGCTGATCTTCCGCAGGGATTGAGGGTGGAGAGCGAGCCAAAGAGTCTCCTGCAAAGCCCAGCGCTTCGCCTCTCGCTGGTGGGCTGCATTCCCATCGTCGTGCTGACGCTGTGGCTCGTCTCCATCCCGCAGGACCATGTCTGGCGCGACGACACCGTCGTGCTGCTGAAGACCTACGCCGCGCTGGCGCTTTCCTTCCTCGGCGGGATCCGGTTCGGCCTGGCTGTGGCCACCGACGGAAAGGACCAACGCCTCGCGCTCGCCGCCACGGCCATCCCGGTTCTTGTGGCGTGGATCGCCGTCGTCCTCGGCGAGCCAGGCTCGTTTGCCATGCTCGCCGTCGCTTTCGCCGCGCAGGGCGCTTGGGACAGTATCTCTGCCCATCGCGGCGCCGCGCCCGCCTGGTTCGGCCGGATGCGCGTGCCGCTGACGGGTTTCGTCGTGGCAACGATGGTCGCGGCGTTTCTGGTGACGGCCTAACCGGGAAACAAGACCGATCGATTGAGCGCGTAGACGCGTTCGGCACCCAGCACATGCGCCCGGAAGGACCGCCAGTCGAACAGGCCGGAGTAAGCGCGGTCGAGCACGTTGAGAGAGCCGGTCAACGCACCGAAGGCCGGCATGATCATGCGCAGGCCGTCGCTGGCGAAACAGGGGCGGCGGACCGACTTGCCCTGCCGCACGACGCGGGCACCCGGATGGAGATGGCCGGCGATCTCGCCGACGAATTGCCCGGCGGTCGGCTCGTGGCGGAAGGTCAATGCACCGAGCGCGACCTCCGTGACGCTGGTTCCGGAAAGGTTTTCCGGCGCATCCGGATCGTGGTTGCCGGTGACCCAGAGCCAGTCGCGGCTGCGCATCATCTTCTCCAGCCGGTCGCGGAAGATCGACGGCATGTGCGAGGAGCCGACGCGGTCGTGGAAACTGTCGCCGAGGCTGACGACGACGCGCGGATCGAAATCCGCGATAACCGCTTCCAGCTTCGTCAACGTTTCGGCCGTGTCATAGGGCGGAAGGAAGACTCCGCGCCGGGCGTAAGCGGAGCCCTTTTCGAGATGCAGGTCCGACACGGCGAGAAGACCGTGGTCGGGAAAGTACAGCGCGCCGCGCCGGTCGCAGAACGCTTCCTCGCCGGCGATCACGGCGACCGCGGAAAACGTCTCCGCCTCGTATCTCCTCGCCAGCATCACCCGCCCATCGCCTCTTCGATAAGATCGTCCTCGGTGTCCTGAAGCAGCGCGTCGGCCGCGCCGCCGTTCACCCGTTCCTTGCCGATGTCGAGCATGATCGGCACGGCAAGCGGCGAGATCCGCTCCAGGTGCTTATGCACGATTCGACCTTTCACGCGCGACAGCATTTCGGCGAGCCGGTGGATGTCGAGCAGGCCAGTGGCGGCATCCGCCCGCGTCGCCTTGAGCAGGATGTGGTCGGGCTCATGCGCGCGCAGCACGTCGTAGATGAGGTCGGCCGAGACCGTCACCTGGCGGCCGGTCTTCTCCTGCCCGGGATGGCGCTTCTCGATCAGGCCGGAGATCACGGCGCAGTTGCGAAAGGTCCGCTTGAGAAGCCAGCTTTCGGCCAACCAGGCTTCCAGATCGTCGCCCAGCATATCCTCGTCGAAGAGGTCGGCGAGCGTGATGCTCCGCGACGCCACCATCTCGCCGACATCGCGCAACGACCATACCGCGATCGCGTAGTCGCTGGCGACGAAGCCGAGCGGCTGGACGCCCATGCGCTCCATGCGCCGCGTCAAGAGCATGCCGAGCGTCTGATGCGCGGGGCGGCCTTCGAACGGATAGGCGACCATGTAGAAACGGTTGCCGCGCGGGAAGGTCTCGACGAGCAGGTCGCCGCGCCTGGGCAGTACCGACTTGTCGCGCTGGATGCGCAGCCAGTCGGACACCTGGTCGGGCAGGCTCTGCCAGCGCTTCGGATCGGCCAGGATGCCACGCACCTCGTCGGCCAGGTAGGTCGAGAGCGGGAACTTGCCTCCAGCATAGACGGGAATTCGCGCATCCTGCCCGACCGCGTTGGAGACGAAGCACTCGTTTTCGCGGATGCCCTCGAACTTCAGCACCTTTCCGGCGAAGAGGAAGGTGTCGCCCGGCGCGATGGTCTCGAGAAAGCCTTCCTCGATCTTGCCGAGCACCGGCCCGCCGCGTCCCGCAGCACCTCGGCCGGATCGGACATAGCGGACATTGAGATAGGCCGCCTCGACGATCGTGCCGACATTGAGCCTGTACTGCTGGGCGACGCGCGGATGGCTGATGCGCCAGGTGCCATCCTTGGTCAGCCGGATGCGGGCATAGCGTTCGTATGTGCGCAGCGCGTAGCCACCGGTGGCGACGAAGTCGACCGCCTGGTCGAAGGTCTGGCGGTCGAGCCCGGCATAGGGCGCGGCCGAGCGGATCTCCCCGTATAGATCGTCCGCCCGGAACGGCTCGGCACAGGCGCAGCCGAGGATATGCTGGGCGAGCACGTCGAGCGAACCGTCGACCAGCGGCGGCGTGTCCTGCGCGCCGAGATAGTTGGCTTCGAGCGCGGCGCGGCACTCCATCACCTCGAAGCGGTTGGCGGGCACGAGGATCGCGCGCGACGGTTCGTCCATGCGGTGGTTGGAGCGGCCGATGCGCTGCGCGAGCCGGCTCGCCCCTTTCGGCGCGCCGACATGGACGACGAGGTCGACGTCGCCCCAGTCGATGCCGAGGTCGAGCGTGGACGTCGCGACGATGGCGCGCAGCGACCCCGCCTCCATCGCCTTCTCCACCTTGCGCCGCTGGGCAACGTCGAGCGAGCCGTGGTGCAGAGCGATCGGCAGGCCGTCCTCGTTGATCCGCCAAAGCTCCTGGAACAGCATCTCGGCCTGGCTGCGGGTGTTGACGAAGAGCAGCGTCGTCCTGTGCCTTCGGATCTCGTCATAGACGGCCGGGATGGCGTAGCGCGCGGAGTGCCCCGCCCAGGGCATGCGCTCCTCGGTCTCAAGGATGGTGATCACCGGCTTCGCGCCGCCCTCAACTGTGATCAGGTCGGCCATCTCGCCCGGCGGCCACTGCGGCACCAGCCAGCGGCGCAACTCGTCCGGTTCGGCGACGGTGGCGGAGAGGCCGACCGTCTGGAGCTTCGGCGCCAGCCGGCGCAGGCGCGCCAGGCCGAGCGCGAGGAGGTGGCCGCGCTTGGACGTGACCAGCGAGTGCAGTTCGTCGAGCACGACGTAGCGCAGGCCGGAAAAGAAGCGTCCGGAATCCTTGGTCGAGATCAGAAGGGCGAGTTGCTCGGGCGTCGTCAGCAGGATGTCCGGCGGGTCGAGCTTCTGGCGCTGGCGCTTGTGGGTCGGCGTGTCGCCCGTTCGCGTCTCGATCGACACCGGCAGGTGCATCTCCTCGACCGGCTTGCCGAGATTGCGCTCGATGTCGACGGCGAGCGCCTTAAGCGGCGAGATGTAGAGCGTGTGGATGCCGCGGAAGGCCTCGCCCGGCTTGCGCTTCGGGCGGAGTGTCAGATCGACCAGCGACGGCAGAAAGCCGGCCAGCGTCTTGCCGGCACCTGTCGGCGCGATCAGCAGGACGGACTTTCCCGCCTGCGCGCGCGAAAGCAGGTCGATCTGATGCGCGCGCGGAGCCCAGCCGCGCCGCGCGAACCATTCAAGGAAGGGTTCGGGGAGATGCACGGGCGAAGCGTGCGGGCGGATGGTCGTCTGTTGCGTCACCGCACCGAGAACTAATGCAGAACATCGACGCCGCCAAGGGGGATCGATCAGTTCGTCCGAGTGGCCCCCACGATCATCCCCGTCTGCTTCTGCTCCCGGTCTCCTGCGGAGCGTCGCCTAGGACAGGGAAACCAGCGGAATGTCCGTTCCGATCCTGACAGGAGTGTGCTTCCCTCTCCGCGCGGATCGCCTATGTCTAGGGGATGCGTGCCCGTGATCTCCTGCACACCCGTCCCGAAGGGCTCTACTGCCCGCCCGGCGATTTCTTCATCGATCCGGTGAAGCCGGTGGCGCGCGCGTTGATCACGCACGGCCATGCCGACCATGCGCGGCCCGGCAACGCCAAGGTGCTGGCGACGGCCGATACCCTCGACATCATGGGCCTTCGCTACGGTGCGGGCTTCGCGGGTTCGGCCCAGGCGGCTCCGCTCGGCGAACCGATCGACATCGCAGGTGTGCGCGTCACCTTCCATCCCGCCGGCCATGTGCTCGGCTCGGCGCAGATCGCGGTCGAGAAGGACGGCATGCGGATCGTCGCCTCGGGCGACTACAAGCGCCGCGCGGACCCGACCTGCGCGGCTTTCGAGCCGATCGCCTGCGACGTCTTCATCACCGAGGCGACGTTCGGACTACCCGTCTTCAGGCATCCCGACCCGGCCGATGAGATCGCGCGGCTCTTGGACTCCGTCCGGCAGTTTCCCGAGCGAGCGCATCTCGTCGGCGCCTATGCGCTCGGCAAGGCGCAGCGCGTGATCCGGCTGCTGCGCGACGCCGGCTACGGCGAGACGATCTACATTCACGGCGCGCTGGCCAAGCTGTGCGACTACTATGTCGCGCAAGGGATCGATCTCGGGCCGCTGGCGCCGGCGACGATCGAGACCGGCGCCAGGGACCAGTTCGCCGGCGCGATCGTGGTCGGGCCGCCCTCGGCCTTTGCCGATCGCTGGGCGCGGCGCTTCCCCGACCCGGTCGCCTGCTTCGCGTCGGGCTGGATGCGCATTCGCCAACGCGCGAGGCAGCGCGGGGTCGAACTGCCGCTCATCCTGTCCGATCACTCGGACTGGGACGAACTGACCGCGACCATCACCGAAACAGGCGCCTCGGAAGTGTGGGTGACGCATGGCCGCGAGGAGGCGCTGGTCCGGTGGTGCGCCCTCAACGGCATCGCCGCGCAGCCGCTGCACCTCATCGGCTACGAGGACGAGGGGGATTGATGCGCCGCTTCGCCGAGCTCCTCGACCGCCTCGTGCTCACGCCATCGCGCAACGGCAAGCTGACGCTGCTCGTGGGCTATTTCGCGACGACGCCGGATCCCGACCGGGGCCTGGCGCTCGCCGCGCTGGCCGGCGATCTCGACATTCCTTCGGTCAAGCCCGCCACGTTGCGGACGTTGGTGACCGAGCGCATGGACCCCGTGCTGTTCGGCTATTCCTACGACTATGTCGGCGATCTCGCTGAAACCATCTCGCTGGTATGGCCCGAGATATCTCACGAAGAAGAACGCCACGATCCGCGCCTGTCGGAAGTGGTCGCCATCCTCCAGCGCGCAGGCCGAAGCGACGGGCCGCGTATCTTCGCCGGCCTGCTCGACCGCCTCGACATTCCCGCCCGCTTTGCGCTGATCAAGCTGGCGACGGGCGGCCTGCGCATCGGCGTCTCCGCCCGCCTCGCCAAGCAGGCGCTCGCCGACCTCGGCGGCAAGGAAGCCAACGAGATCGAGGAACTGTGGCACGGGCTGAAACCGCCCTACCTGCCGCTGTTCGCCTGGCTGGAAGGCCGCGCCGAGAAGCCCACATCGGCCGCGCTCGCCATGTTCCGGCCGGTCATGCTTGCGCATCCGGTGGAGGATCGCGATCTGGAGATAGCAGACCCCGCCGAATATGCGGCGGAATGGAAGTGGGATGGTATCCGCGTCCAGGCCACCGGCGAGGGCGGCGTGCGCCGGCTCTATTCGCGCACCGGTGACGAAGTCGCGCCGGCGTTCCCCGACCTGCTCGACGCCATGGATTTCGAGGCGGCGATCGACGGCGAACTTTTAGTCGGCTCCCCATCGGCCACCGGCAGCTTCTCCGACCTGCAGCAGCGGCTCAACCGCAAGACCGTCTCTTCGAAACTCGCGGCGAAGTTTCCCGCGTTCATGCGCTGCTACGATCTTCTGCAGGTCGGCGACGAAGATCTGCGCGCCCTTCCTTTCGCTGAACGGCGCGCCAGGCTCGAGGCACTGATGCCTTCGCTCGACCCCGAGCGCTTCGACCTGTCGCCTCTGGTGCCGTTCGAAAGCTGGGACGAGCTGAACGCCAGGCGCATGTCGCCGCCGCATCCCGTGATCGAAGGCGTGATGCTGAAACGGCACGATTCGCCCTACGTTCCCGGCCGGCCGAAAGGACCGTGGTTCAAGTGGAAGCGCGATCCGTTCACGGTAGACGCCGTCCTGATGTATGCGCAGCGCGGCCACGGCAAGCGGTCGAGCTTCTATTCGGACTATACGTTCGGCGTCTGGGCGGGCGACGAGGCCGTTCCGGAACTCGTGCCGGTGGGCAAGGCCTATTTCGGCTTCACCGACGAGGAACTGCGGCAGATCGACAAGTATGTGCGTGACAACACGATCGAGAGGTTCGGGCCGGTCAGGTCGGTGCGCGCGGATATGAAGAGCGGACTGGTGCTGGAGATCGCCTTCGAGGGCCTCAACCGCTCCACCCGCCACCGGTCTGGCGTGGCGATGCGGTTTCCGCGGATATCGCGGCTGAGATGGGACAAGCCGACGGCCGAAGCCGACAGGCTGGAAACCCTGCAGGCACTGCTGCCCGGCTGATCACGGCGCCCCGACGCTGACCCTGATCTGCACGATCTCGACCGCCTTTCCCGCATTGGCGACGTCGGATTGGATCTCGATGACGCCCGCGCCCGCGGGGGCAGCCGATGGAACGTCCATCTGGAAGAGGAACTCCGCCCGCTGGGTGCCGACCACGTAGCGGTTGCGGCCGCACTCGCCGAGGGCACCGAAATCGCAGGTCACCGACATCTGCGTCTCGGGTCCATCGCCGGTCCGGGCTACAATATCGAAGACCGCATGCTTGCCGGCGATCCGTTCCAGGATGCCCTGGCCGACATCGAAGCGGACAGCAGCACCCGACGGCCCGGACGAAATGCGGATCGCCTTTTCGCCGCCTTCGACGATTTCGGCCGTCGCACCGGGCCTCGCCGCAACACTGGTCGGATCGTCGGGCGAGAACACGACGATCCAGTTCTCCAGCGCTTCCTCCTCGCCCGGCTTGCGCGGTTCGCCCTCGGTCCCCGACCCGGGAGCGGTTTGCGGCGTGCCGGAGGCCTGGGGCTGTGCACCGTCGTCCGGGAGGTTCAGCAGGCCGAATTCCGCCGCCGCCCAGATCGCCAGCCCGACGATGATGAGGAAGGAGAACAGCCCGGCGACCGTGCCCCAGCGCCCCCGACTGCGCCTCGGCTTTTCCGCGACGCGGTCGCTAGTACGGTCCTGCGCCTGGGCCGCAGGCGCGTCTCCGGCAAGCATCGGCCGATCGACCGAGGGGCCCGCCGGCCAGTCGGAAACCAGCTCCTCTCGTGCCGGCGCAGGCCCGGTCCGGACGGGATCGGAAAAGAGCGAGGGCTCTTCGCGGCGCACCGGCCCAGAGGCGGGCACCTCTATCTCGGGCGGCGCGTCGGACTCCCTGGCAAAAACAGTCGGAGCCATGACCGGCGGGACTGTCTTCGGTTCCGGCGACAAGGACGGTGGAACCACGGCTTCCACAGCGGGCACGAATTCGGATTCTATACTCGTTACTGCGGCCAAAAGGCTCTTGCGGCGGCGCTCGGCCGCTTCGGCCGAAATCGACGCGTTCGCCTGAAGCGCCTTTTCGAGCGCGGCATTGGCCGACCGATAAACCTTCTCGCGGAAGGCCGGATCCTCGGGATTGCCCTTCGAGAATGCGTTTCTGATCGCCTGTTCGATCGGATCCAAGCGGCGTGTCCCCCTTGCGGGCAATGCCCTGTCGGCAATCGTTAACCCTTGACCGGGCGGCAATCAACCTGCCCTGCTCCCGGGGGGGCCGGGCTTAGCCGGTTGTCCACCAGCAACGCAGGGAGCGTGCGACTGTTGCGTGCGACGGCCGTTCTGCTAGACAGCATTACGTTTACGCACACGTAAATCGCTGCGGAGGAGATGAGAATGGCGCTGCCGGAGATCCTGAAAAAAAACCTCAGACTCCCGGTTGTCGGCTCGCCGCTGTTCATCATCTCGCATCCGCCGCTGGTGCTGGCGCAGTGCAAGGCAGGTATCGTCGGCGCCTTCCCCGCGCTCAATGCGCGGCCCGAGGCCCAACTCGACGAATGGCTGGCCGAGATCACCGAGACCCTCGCGGCGCACGACCGCGCCCACACTGACCGGCCGGCGGCGCCGTTCGCCGTCAACCAGATCGTGCACAAGTCCAACACGCGACTCGAACACGACCTTTCCATGTGCGTGAAATACAAGGTGCCGATCGTCATCACCTCGCTCGGCGCCGTGCCGGAGGTAAACCAGGCGGTGCATTCCTATGGCGGCATCGTGCTGCACGACATCATCCACGACAGGCACGCCCGCAAGGCGATCGAGAAGGGCGCCGACGGGCTCATCGCCGTCGCTGCCGGAGCCGGCGGGCATGCGGGCACGCTCTCTCCCTTCGCGCTGGTGCAGGAGATCCGCCAGTGGTTCGACGGCCCGCTCCTCCTGTCGGGCGCCATCGCCAATGGCGGGGCGATCCTCGCTGCGGAGGCGATGGGTGCCGACATGGCCTATATCGGTTCGCCCTTCATCGCCACGACGGAGGCACGCGCCATCGACGCCTACAAGCAGATGATCGTGGAGTCGAACGCAGCCGACATCGTCTATTCGAACCTCTTCACCGGGGTGCACGGAAACTATCTCAAGGGATCGGTCCGCAACGCCGGCATGGACCCAGACCATCTGCCGGAATCCGATCCGTCCAAGATGGATTTCGGTTCGGCCAAGGCCTGGAAGGAAATCTGGGGCTGCGGCCAGGGCATCGGCGCGGTCAAGGAGATCGTGCCGGCCGGCGAACTGATCGACCGGCTTGCCCGCGAATACGACGCCGCGCGGGCAAGGCTCGGCCTCTCCGCCCGGGCGATGGCGGCGTAGGGCGAACTTTCGTCAGCCAGCCGCCATTGCCGAACGCGGCAGGAGGATGTTGGCGAAACGCGCCCGCAACTGGTCGTCGAGCGATCGCGGCACGTGGTTCGGGAACACCGTCGACAGGATCCGCTTCTTCTCGGCGATCGCGCGCTGCAGGATGTCCGGCCGGCCCTTCTCGTTCCATTCCTTCGGGCTGAAGCGGTCGGCGATCGCCGGATAGAAATACTCCGTCTGCATCAGCTTCAACGTCTGGCCGTGGCCGAGATAGTGGCCCGGCCCGTTGATGCAGACGTCCGTGATGACGTCGACCGACAGCGCCGTGTCGCTGACGTCTATGCCGCGCACGCAGCGTAGGCACTGGCCCAGCATGTCGTTGTCGATGATCAGGCTCTCGAGGCAGAAACCGAGCAGCGAGGCATGCATGCCCGCCGATTCGTAGATCAGGTTGAGGCCGGAGAGCCCCGCCAGAACGTTGGTGATGCCTTTCTCGTAGCCGGACTGGATGTCGGGCAGCTTGGAATCGGCCATGCCGGCCGCGGAACCGCCAGGAAGATCGTAGAATTGCGCCATCTGGGCGCAGGCGGCCGTCAGCAGCGCCTGCTCGGCCGAACCGCCCGACATGGCGCCGGTGCGCAGGTCGGAGACGAATGGCCAGGTGCCGAAGATGCACGGATGCCCCGGTTTCAGCGCGTTGACGTAAACGAGGCCGACGAGAACCTCGGCGACGGCCTGGACCACCGCGCCGGCGATGGCGGCCGGAGCCGTCGCGCCGGCCTGCCCGGCCGAGAGCAGAAGGATCGGTATGCCGCCTTTCACGCAGGCTTCGAGCACGCCGCAGGCATCCTCGGCGAACTTCATCGGCGGCACGACGAAACAGTTGGAGTTGGAGACGAAGGGCCGGGCGCGGAACTTCTCCTCGCCGCCGGCGATCGCATAGAGCATCTCCAACGCCGGGCCGACATTGTCGGCGACCGTGAACGACGTGCCGACGTGCTTGGTCGTACCGGTCACGCAGGCGTAGAGCGTGTTGAGATCCATGTCGAACGGGTCGACGACGTCGCGAGGCACCATCGGCCGCTGGAAGAAATGGATATTGTCCATCGTCTCGACGATGCGCGCGGCGTCGTAGATGTCCTGCAGAAGCGATTCGCGGTATTCGCGCTTTTCGACGTCCACCACGTGGACGGCCGCACCCGCGGTGCCGAAATGCACCCGCTTGCCCTGCACGAGCATGTCATGCTTCGGATCCTGACCGTGGAGTGTGAAGTTGCGCGCGGCGATCCGGATTGTGTGCTCGACCAGCGCGCGCGGGAAGCGCAGCCGGCCGTCCTCGCCAGGTATCGCGCCCGCTTTCGTGCAGGTCTCGACGCAGGACGGAATGGCGTTGGCGAAGCCGACGGTTTCCAGGAGCGTCAGGACGGCTTCGTGGATTCGTTCGAGATCGTGGGCAGCGAGCGGCGTATATTTCCCGCCCTCCATGCCTGGCCGGATCGGCCGCACATCCTCCGCCAGCGGCGCTGCCCGCATGGCGCGGCGCGCTTCGCGTCCTCCCGACCGGCGCATGCGGCCGGCATCGCCCGAATCCTGCTCCTGCAAGACAGCGTTCATGGCTTATTCCCCGACTTCCCGCGGCGCCGGCTTATCCTTGCCGTGCTGCCGCCCGTTCACATGAGGGCCAGTCTTGCTCCGCCCGATGAATGTCGGGAAGTCCAATTCTTAGGCCACAGAACGTCGCCGGATAGTCCAGATCACGCCGCGGCGGGACGCCGGCCGGCGGCTGTCGCGAGTTCGCGGATTCCGGGCTCTATGTGCTGGAGCGCGATCGATGAAAATCCGAGACGCAGAAAATTCGTCGGTCGCGACGCGCCGTCGTAGAAGCGGTCGCCGGCCTCGATCAGCACGCTGCGCGTCGCTGCCATCTCGGCCAGCGCCGAAGCATTGACGCCGGCTGGTCCTTCCAGCCAGAGCGACGTGCCCCCTGTTGCGGGCGACGACTTCCATTCGGGCAGGAAGGCCGACACCGCCTGGACAAGGCGCTTGCGGCGCTCGCTGAACGCGCCGGAGAGCTTGCGCACCAGCGCCTCGTGATGGCCAAGCGACAGGAACAGCGCCACCGCGCGCTGGTTGTTGGCCGGCGGGTGGCGCAGCATGAAGCGGCGCAGCGCCCTCAGTTCCGCGATCAGGTCGGCGGAGGCGACGATGTAGCCGAGGCGCAGGCCGGGGGCGAGCGTCTTCGACATCGAGCCGACATAGACGACGCGCCCGGAGCGGTCGATGCTCTTCAGCGCCTGCTGCGGCGCCTCGTCGACGAGCTGGCTGTCATAGCCGTCCTCGATGATGATCTGGTTGTTGCGGGTCGCGTCCGCGAGAAGCTGGGCGCGGCGTTCCGGGCTCAGCGACACCATCGTCGGGCAGTGGTGGCTGGGCGTGGTGAAGACGAAGCCGCAATCGGCCGGAATCTGGCCGACCTTCAACCCGTCCTTGTCGACCGGAACCGGCACGATCTCGGCGCCGGCGAGGCGGAAAACGCTGCGCGCGTCCGGATAGCCGGGGTTCTCCATCGCCACGCGCGTGCCCTTCGACATCAGCAAAGTCGCAAGCATATAGAGCGCGTTCTGGGCGCCCAGCGTGATGATGATCTCATCGGGATTGGCGAAGATGCCGCGTCGCGGCAGGAGCCGTGCCTGGATCTGCTCGATCAGCGCCGGATCGTCCTGGTCGACCATGTCCGCCGCCCAGTTGCGGATCTCGAGCACGGCCAGCGCCATTCGGTTGCATTCGCGCCATTCCGCCGTCGGAAACAGCGCGGGATCGAACTGGCCGTAGACGAACGGATAGGACGACTTGATCCAGTTGCCCTGCTTGCTCGGCCTGGGAAGCTCGCTCGGGGTGATCTTGCGGCGCGCCTTCCAGTCCACACCGTCTTGGTTGTCGGCGTGCTTGTGCGGACCGCGGGCCGGCATCGCCAGCACTTCCGGATTGACGAAATGGCCACGGCGCTCGCGCGCGATCAGGAAGCCCTGGTCGACCAGTTGCTGGAACGCGAGCACCACGGTGCCGCGGGCGACGCCGAGTTTCTCGGCCAGAATCCGGCAGGACGGCAGCGGCATGGAGGCCGCGATCTGCCTGTCCAGGATGGCCGCGACGATCGCCTGGCGGATCTGGGCCTGGAGCGTCTGGCCGGATTCGGCCGATATGGTGAACAGGCCGGACCAGATGGCGGCATCGTTTCGCGACGACATGGCTGACTTCCTCTCTACGGCAAGCCTACTCTGGAACTAACATGTCAGCAAGGCTGGCACAATCACTTAAGCCACGTTCTTGTCAGCTATTGTGACAATTGGGCCAGCCTGAGAAGTGGAATAACACCCTGCGGCAAGGTAGCTTGCGCGCAAAGACCACCAGACCGGGGGGCACGTTGACCAAAGCGGCACTGCACGAATCGATCGAGGCGCTTCGCCGCCATCGCGCCGACGGCGCGCCGAAGGATATGCGAGCGGCCTTTCGAGCCGACCCCGGCCGCTTCGGGGCGTATTCGCTTACCTTCGACGACCTTCTTCTCGACTGGTCGAAATGCGCGGTCGACGCGCGGACCATCGCATTGCTGGAACTGGCGGCCGCCGCGGCGGACCTGGAAGGAAAGCGCGCGGCGATGTTCGCCGGCGAGCCGATCAACCTGACCGAGGGCCGGGCCGTCCTGCATGTGGCGCTGCGCGGCGCCGCGGCGGGCGTCCCGGACGGGCGGTCGAAAGTGGCTGGTGATGTCAACGCCGTACTCGACGCCGTTTGTGCTTTCGCCGACAGCATCCGCTCGGGCCGGACGAAGGGCGTGACCGGCAGGCAGATCACCGATGTCGTCAATATCGGCATCGGAGGCTCGGACCTCGGCCCGCAGATGGCGGTTCTGGCGCTGGCGCCATTCCACGACGGGCCGCGCGTGCACTTCGTCTCGAATGTCGATGGCGCGCACATCTCCGACGTGCTCAAGCCGCTCGATCCGGAGACGACGTTCTTCATCGTCGCTTCCAAGACCTTCACGACGATCGAGACGATGACCAATGCCCAGACGGCCAAGGCCTGGGTGCAGTCGGTCGTGGGAGCCGACCTCGCCTCGCTCCACTTCGCCGCCGTCTCGACGGCGGTCGAAAGGGCGGCCGCTTTCGGTATTCCGGAGGAACGCGTGTTCGGCTTCTGGGACTGGGTCGGCGGGCGTTACTCGCTATGGTCGGCGATCGGCCTGCCGATCATGATCGCGATCGGCCCGGAAAACTTCCGCCGCTTCCTCGCCGGGGCGCACGCAATGGATGAGCATTTCCGCACCGCGCCGATCTCCGAGAACCTTCCCGCCATGCTCGGTCTCGTCGGCTGGTGGCATCGCGTGATCTGCGGCTATCCAGCGCGCGCCGTCATCCCCTACGACCAGCGCCTGCTGCGACTGCCTGCCTATCTGCAGCAGCTCGACATGGAATCGAACGGCAAGGGCGTGACGATCGACGGCAAACCCGTGACGACGCCGACAGGGCCGTTCGTCTTCGGCGAGCCCGGCACCAACGGCCAGCACGCCTTCTTCCAGTTGCTGCACCAGGGCACCGACGCGATCCCGGTCGAATTCATCGTGGCGGCGGAAGGATTCGAGCCGGAGCTTTCGCATCACCACGCCCTGCTCGTCGCCAACTGCCTCGCCCAGTCCGAGGCGCTGATGCGCGGCAGGACGCTGGACGAAGCGCGCGCGCAGCTTCTCAAGGCGGGAATGGACAAGGCTAAGGCGGAGACGATCGCGCCGCACCGGGTGTTTTCGGGCAATCGGCCATCGATGACCATCGTCTACGACAAGCTCGATCCGTTCGCGCTCGGCCGCCTCGTGGCGCTCTACGAGCATCGCGTGTTCGTGGAAGCCGTCATGTTCGGCATCAACGCCTTCGACCAATGGGGCGTCGAACTCGGCAAGGAACTCGCCACCGGCCTGCTGCCCGTCGTTGAGGGCAAGGTTTCAGCCGCGGGACGCGACGCATCGACGGCGGGCCTTGTCGCGCACATCCATGCCTTGACGGCGGAGGAGTAGGCCGTGTCACGCATCCGGGGAATCCTCTTCGACAAGGATGGGACGCTCGTCGATTTCGACCGCACATGGTTCTCGATCGGCGACATGCTGGCGCTGGAGGCGGCTGGCGGCGACCGTCACAAGGCAGATCGACTGATGACGGAGGCGGGCTACGACTTCAAAGCGAAGCATTTCGTCCCGGATTCCGTCTTCGCGGCCGGCACGAATGCCGACGTCGTGGCGCTCTGGTACCCCGATACCGAACCGACGCTGCGCCAGGAGATCGTCACGCGCTTCAACGGCATCACGGCGGTCAATGGCGCCGCCAAGGCGGTGGCCGTCGCCGGTGTCAGGGACGCGCTCGCAACGCTGCACCAGGGCGGCTACCGGATGGGGGTCGCCACCAACGATTCGACGGCGGGTGCGCAGCAGACGATCCTGATGCTCGGCATCGCCAGCATGTTCGACGCGGCCTATGGCTACGATGCGGTGGCGCGCCCCAAACCCGCCCCCGACACGGTTCTCGCCTTCTGCGACCTCACCGGCTTGTCGCCTTCGGAGGTCGCGATCATCGGCGACAACGGACATGACATCGAGATGGCGCACAATGCCGGCTGCGGGCTCTCAATCGGCGTGCTGTCGGGCACCGGTACGCAGGAGACCTTCAAACGGGCGCGGGCGGATGCGGTCCTTGGCTCGGTCGCCGACCTGCCGGCCTTCCTCGCCTCAGGCGCGAACTGAGGCTTATCCCAGCGTCCGGACAAAGGCGCCGATTTCCGCGGAAAGCTCTTCGTCGTGGCCGACCCAGACATGGCCGCCCTGCGGATAGATGACCAGGCGCGCGCCTGCGACTTCGCGTGCGAGGTAGCGGGCCGCGTCGGCGGTGCCGAAACGGTCGTCCTCGACGGAAATGGCGAGCGTGGGGGCCGAGATGCGGCGAAGGTCCGACGGGGCGGGATCGGAAGCGAGACGCGCATCGTTCATGAGGCCGCGGCTGCGCCAGCTGAGCGGCTGGATGATCGACAGTATCTCGTGAACGCGCGCCTTCTCGTCAGCCGAAGCCGCCGCTACGAGCGCGGGGTCGGTCGCCAGCATCGTTCCGATCATCGTGTCGGGCGAGATATTCAGCGCGGCCCAGAACAGCGAGTCCCACTCCAGCATCGCCCGCATGAGGCGCTCCTGCCACCGGGTCATCTGCCATAGACTGGGGCGCTTCGGGGCGTAGGTGGCCGGCACGAGGGCGATCAGACCGCTGCACCGGTCGGGGTGTCGGATTGCGAACTCGATCGCCGACAACGCGCCGGCCGAGCCGCCGACTATCGGAATCCTGTCGATGCCGAGATGGTCGAGCAGTTCGACGAAAACGTCGGCCTGCCGCGCGGAACTCGGATCGTCGGGATAGTCACTGCGCAGGTAGCCGAAGCGCGAGGGCGCGATGACGCGGAAGCCGCCAGCGCTGAGGCGACGGCCGAAAGCCAGACCCTGGTCGAAGCCGCCGCCCGTGCCGTGGATCATGAGGAGCGGTGTGCCGGTGCCTGCCTCGGCCCATTCCATCGTGCCGTAGCTGGCCTCGAATGAGGAACTGCCTACGGAAACCCGATCCTCCGCGGCTGCGAGCGACCTCCGGAACGACACTGTAGCCAACCCGCCGCCCGCCACGACGCCTGCGGCGACCGCCCCCAGGATGAATGTGCGGCGGGACGGCATGGACTCAGTCTTCCTTGCCGGGCGTACGGCGCGGAAGCATGCCGCGCTTTTCGAGTTCACGCTTGATGTGCTCGGGTGACTCCCGGCAGTTGCAGTTCTCCGCGTGGTCGCGGTGCCATGCGAGCCGTTCTTCGAAGGTGGCGTTGCGTGGAAGGCGGTGCGCCGCGTGCCACTCCCTGTTCATGGCCATGTCCTGTCATCCATCATTAAACGATGACGGATGACAGCTTGCCGCGCCTTGACTCAGCGCAAAGCCGCGAGCCGTTCCCGAACGAGGAGCGATCAGCTCCTCAATTCGCGGCGCAGGATCTTGCCGACGTTGGTCTTCGGCAGATCGGTGCGGAACTCGATGAACTTCGGCACCTTGTAGCCGGTCAAGTTCTCGCGGAGATATTTCTGCAAGGCTTCCGCCGTCAACGAAGGGTCCTTCTTGACCACGAACAGCTTCGGCGTTTCACCCGACTTCTCGTCGGGCACGCCGATCGCCGCGCATTCGAGCACGCCCGGATGCATCGCTGCCACGTCCTCGATCTCGTTCGGATAGACGTTGAATCCGGAGACCAGGATCATGTCCTTCTTGCGGTCGACGATCTTGATGTAGCCGCGCGTGTCCATGAAGCCCATGTCGCCCGACTTGAAGAAGCCGTCGGACGTCATCACCTTGGCCGTCTCGTCGGGACGGTTCCAGTAGCCTGCCATCACCTGCGGGCCCCTGATGCAGATTTCGCCGACGTCGCCGAGTGGCAGGTCATTGCCTTCGTCGTCGCGGATCGTGATCTCGGTCGAAGGAATCGGGATACCGATCGTGCCGGAGAACTCGTCCGCGTCGAAACGGTTGGCGGTCGCCACCGGCGAGGTTTCCGAGAGGCCGTAACCTTCAGAGATGACGCAGCCCGTAAGCTTCTGCCAGCGTTCGGACACCGCCTTCTGCGCGGCCATGCCGCCGGCGAACGTCAACAGCAGCGGCTTGAAGTCGAGCTTCTGGAAGTCGGGATTGTTGAGCAGCGCGTTGAACAGCGTGTTCAGGCCCGGGAAGATGTTGACGGGATACTTCTGCAAGTCCTTCACAAAGGAAGGGATGTCGCGCGGATTGGGGATCAGGATGTTCTGCGCCCCCTGCTGCATGCCCATCAGCGCGTTCACCGTCAGCGCGTAGATGTGGTACAGCGGCAAGGCGCAGACATAGACCAGCCGGTCCGGCTCCGGCCGCTTGATGTAGGCCGTTTTCACCCAGACGTCGTTCTGGGCGACGTTGGCGAGCACATTGCGATGGAGCAGCGTCGCACCCTTCGAAACGCCCGTCGTGCCGCCGGTATATTGCAGGAAGGCGACATCGTCCGGCGCGACCTTCGCCGGCTTGAAGGTGGCGCGGCTGCCAGCCTTCAGCGCGTCGTTGAACTTCACATGGCCGGGCAACGACCAGGCGGGCACGAGCTTCTTCACGCGGCGGACGACGAGATTGACGATATGCCCCTTGAAACCGAGCAGGTCGCCCATCGCGGCCACGATGACGTGCTTGACGTTGGTTTTGGCGACGACGGCCTGCAGAGTGTGGGCGAAGTTTTCGAGGATGACGATCGCCTCGGCGCCGGAATCCTTGAGCTGGTGCTCGAGTTCGCGCGGCGTGTAGAGCGGGTTGACGTTGACGACCGTGTAGCCCGCGCGCAGAACCGCCATCATCACGATCGGGTATTGCAGCACGTTGGGCATCATGATCGCGACGCGCGCTCCCTTCTGCAGCCCCTTCGACTGGAGGAAGGCGGCGAAGGACTGCGCCATCTCGCCGATCTGCGCATAGGTCAGCGTCTTGTCCATGCAGGTGAAGGCCGGACGGGTGGAGAATTTCTTCACCGAGTCCGCCAGGAGATCTCCGATCGACTGGTAGGCCAGAGGGCCGATCTCGGGCGGGATGATGCCGGGATAACTCGCGAGCCAGGGCTTCGATACGGACGTCTGCTTGCCAGCGGGTTTTGCCTTGGCAGCGGGTTTAGCCGCCGGCGTGGCGACGGGCGCGGTTTCCGCAGCTGGCTTGGATGGCGCTGACTTCGCGGCGGACGGCGCCTTGGCGACCTTGGCAGACGACCCGGCAGGTTTCGTAGCCGGCGCAGCCTTTGCAGCCGGTTTCGCAACCGCTGATTTCGCGGCAGCGGCGGTCTTCGCGGCCGCCGGCTTTGCTGCAGCGGGCTTCGCGGCGGCCGGTGCCGTCGCGGCCTTGGCCGGGGCGGCGGTCTTCACTGCGGCGGGCGCCTTGGCGGCAGCGGGCTTGGCAGCGCTCTTCGACGGCGCCGCGGCAACCTTCCCCGCCGGCTTCTTCATGTCGGACGGCTTGGTGCGGGCCGCCAGCCCGCTTACGGGCGCTTCGGACTTCGCCGCGTTGCCTGTCGATTTTCCCGACGGCTTCCTGCCTGCTGCTTTCGCCATTGCCTCGTCCCTCCTCATCACCGCGCACATGGGCGGCGAGCTTTTCTTGTCATTCGTTTCGGACACCGCGGCGACCGCGCGCCCTGCCCTCGCGGACGTATCTAGGTTGAGATCGCCGATACGCGCAAGTGTCGCGAAAATCGTTGCCGGACTGTTTGCCCGACAACTCTCCAACATTCCCCTACGCTATAGGAAGGGGAGTTCCAATGGCCCGAATTCGATGCTTATATGGAGTTTCGCGAGCCTGTTAGAGGGGCTTGGACGATAAAAAGGGAGCACATTGATGAAGAAACTGAGTTTTGCGGCCGCGTTGCTGGCTGCAACCGTCCTGAGCGGCGCGGCCAGCGCAAAGACGCTGGTCTACTGCTCGGAAGGTTCACCGGAGGGGTTTGACCCTGCCCTCTACACCGCCGGCACCACCTTCGACGCCTCGTCGCGTCCGGTCTACAACCGCCTGGTGGAGTTCAAGCCTGGCACCACCGAAATCGAGCCCGGCCTCGCCGAAAGCTACGAGATTTCCGACGACGGCCTGCAGTACACCTTCAAGCTGCGCCCGGGCGTCAAGTTCCAGACCACCGACTATTTCACGCCGACGCGCACCATGAACGCGGACGACGTGATCTTCTCCTTCGAGCGCCAGCTCAAGGCCGACAATCCGTACAACCAGTATGTGACTGGTGGCGCCTGGGAGTATTTCGCCGGCATGGGCATGCCCGACCTGATCGCGTCGATCGACAAGGTCGACGACATGACGGTCAAGTTCGTGCTGAAGAAGAAGGAAGCACCGTTCCTGAGCAATCTCGGCATGGATTTCGGCTCGATCGTCTCCAAGGAATATGCCGACAAGCTCGCGGAGGCCAACACCAAGGAACAGCTGAACCAGAAGCCGGTCGGCACCGGTCCGTTCCAGTTCGTCGACTACCAGCTCGACGCCCGCATCCAGTACAAGGCGAATCCCGACTACTGGAAGGGCAAGGAAAAGATCGACGACCTCGTCTTCGCCATCACCAAGGAAGCCTCGGTGCGCTACCAGAAGCTCCAGGCCGGCGAATGCCACGTGATGCCGTATCCGGCGTCCGCCGACGTCGCCGCGATGAAGGCCGATGCCAACCTGCAGGTGATGGAAGAGGCCGGCCTCAACGTCGCCTATCTGGCCTTCAACACGCTGCAGCCTCCGTTCGACAAGACCGAGGTCCGCAAGGCGATCGCGGGTGCGATCAACAAGCAGGCGATCGTCGACGCCGTGTTCCAGGGTGCCGCCCAGGTCGCCAAGAACCCGATGCCGCCGACGATGTGGGGCTACAACGACGCGATCGAAGATGACAAATACGACCCGGCCGCGGCCAAGGCCGCGCTCGAGGCCGCGGGCGTCAAGGACCTCAAGATGAAGGTCTGGGCGATGCCGGTCGCGCGTCCCTACATGCTCGACGCGCGCCGCGCCGCGGAAGTGATCCAGGCGGATCTCGCCGCCATCGGCGTGACCGCCGAGGTCGTGACGTATGAGTGGGCCGAGTATCTTGAGCGCTCGAAGGCCAAGGACCGCGACGGCGCGGTGATCCTCGGCTGGACTGGCGACAACGGCGACCCGGACAACTTCCTCCACACCCTGCTCGGCTGTGCCGCCGTCGGCGGCAACAACCGCGCCCAGTGGTGCAACGAGGAGTTCGACAAGCTCGTCAACGCCGCCAAGCTGTCGACCGACCAGGCCGAACGCACGAAGCTCTACGAGGAGGCCCAGGTGGTCTTCAAGCGCGAGGCCCCGTGGGTCACGCTCGACCACTCGGTCGTCGTGATGCCGATGTCGAAGAAGGTGTCCGGCTACGTGATGAGCCCGCTCGGCCATCACGCCTTCAGCGGCGTCGACATTGCCGAGTAAGCTGACATAGCACCTCTGCGGGGGGTGTCCGGCGACGGACACCCCCTTATGCTATGTGGTAGCCGGCAGGCGCGGGTTGCGGGGCTTTCGCCCTCCCGTCGAAATGCCGGCACGGAACCGTGGGTGGGACATGCTGCGCTTTTTCCTCGGACGCCTCGCCGTCCTGATCCCGACATTCATCGGCGTCTCGATCGTCGCCTTCGCCTTCATCCGGCTGCTGCCGGGCGACCCGGTGCAGCTGATGTCAGGCGAGCGCGTCATGTCGCCGGAACGCTACGAGAAGATCTCGCACGAGCTCGGCTACGACCGGCCCGTCGTCATCCAGTATCTCGACTACCTTGGTAACGTCCTGACGGGCGACTTCGGCCGTTCGCTCACGACCAAGGAGCCCGTCCTCACGATTTTCGCGAAGCTGTTTCCGGCGACGCTGGAACTGTCGCTCTGCGCCATCATCTTCGCCGTCGCTTTGGGCATACCGGCCGGCATCATCGCCGCGGTCAAACGGGGAACCTTCGTCGACCAGACCGTCATGGGCACGGCGCTGATCGGCTATTCGATGCCGATCTTCTGGTGGGGGCTGCTGCTCATCATCCTGTTCTCCGGCGTGCTGCAATGGACGCCCGTTTCCGGGCGCATCTCGTTTTCCTACTTCTTCCAGCCTGTCACCGGCTTCATGCTGATCGACTCGCTGATCTCGGGCCAGAAGGGCGCGTTCAAGTCGGCGGTCTCGCACCTGATCCTGCCCACGATCGTGCTCGGCACGATCCCGCTCGCGGTGATCGCGCGGCAGACCCGCTCGGCGATGCTGGAGGTGCTGGGCGAGGACTACGTGCGCACCGCCCGCGCCAAGGGCCTGCCGCCGCTGCGCGTCATCGGCGTGCATGCGCTGCGCAACGCGATGATCCCCGTGGTGACGACGATCGGCCTGCAGGTGGGCGTCATGCTCGCCGGGGCGATCCTGACTGAGTCGATCTTCTCCTGGCCGGGCATCGGGAAGTGGATGGTCGATTCAGTGTTCAAGCGCGACTACCCGGTCATCCAGGGCGGCCTGCTGATCATCGCCTCGATCATCATGCTGGTGAACCTGATCGTGGACCTTCTCTACGGCCTCATCAACCCGCGCATCCGGCACTGAAGAGGCAAAAGATGGCAACGTCCACCCCCAACGCCCTGCAGGAAGCCGACCGCCACGCGGTGACGATCGGCCAGCGCCTGTCCGAATTCTGGTACTACTTCTCCGAGAACCGCGGCGCTGTCATCGGCCTGTGGGTGTTCGTCTTCCTCGTCGTCGTGGCGATCCTGGCGCCGCTGCTCGCGCCGCACATGCCGCAGCAGCAGTACCGCGACGCGATCCTCGTGCCGCCCTACTGGCAGGAGGGCGGCCGCGCGGCCTATCTGCTCGGCACCGACGCGGTCGGCCGCGACCTGCTCTCGCGCTTGCTCTACGGGGCACGCTTCTCGCTGTTCATCGGCGTCATCGTGACGACGCTGTCGCTGACGGTCGGCATCTTCTTCGGCGTCATCGCCGGCTATGTCGGCGGCAAGACCGACACGTTCATCATGCGCATCATGGACGTGATCCTCGCTTTCCCGTCGCTGCTTCTGGCGCTCGTCCTCGTCGCGGTGCTGGGACCGGGCCTGATCAATGCGATGATCGCCATCGCGCTGGTGCTGCAGCCGCATTTCGTGCGGCTGACGCGCGCGGCCGTCATGTCAGAGAAGACCCGCGACTACGTCGTCGCCGCCAAGGTCGCGGGTGCGAAGCCGCTCAGGCTGATGTTCAAGACGATCCTGCCCAACTGCATGGCGCCGCTGATCGTGCAGGCGACGCTGTCCTTCTCGACGGCGATCCTCGACGCCGCGGCGCTCGGCTTCCTCGGCATGGGCGCGCAACCGCCGACGCCGGAATGGGGCACGATGCTGGCCGAAGCCCGTGAGTTCATCCTGCGTGCCTGGTGGGTGGTGACGCTGCCGGGTCTCGCCATCCTGGTGACGGTGCTGGCGATCAACCTGATGGGCGACGGCCTGCGCGACGCGCTCGACCCGAAGCTGAAGAGGTCGTGACGATGGCACTGCTTGAAATCGAGAACCTCGTTGTCGAGTTCGACACCGCGCAAGGCCCGTTCCGGGCCGTCGACGGCGTGTCGCTCAAAGTCGACGAGCGCGAGGTGCTGGCGATCGTCGGCGAGTCCGGCTCGGGCAAGTCGGTGTCTATGCTGGCAGTGATGGGCCTCCTGCCCTGGACGGCCAAGGTCAGCGCCGACAAGATGAGCTTCGCTGGCACCGATCTCCTCGAGCTGGACGACGCCGAGCGCCGCAAGATCATCGGCAAGGACATGGCGATGATCTTCCAGGAGCCGATGGCGAGCCTCAACCCGTCCTTCACGGTGGGCTTCCAGATCGAGGAAGTGCTGAAGCTGCATATGAACATGGACAGGGGCCAGCGCCGCGAGCGGGCGACCGAACTGTTGCGACTCGTCGGCATCGCCGACCCGGCCGAACGGCTGGAGTCCTACCCCCACCAGATGTCGGGCGGCCAGTGCCAGCGCGTGATGATCGCGATGGCGATCGCCTGCAATCCGAAGCTCCTGATCGCCGACGAGCCGACCACCGCACTCGACGTGACGATCCAGAAGCAGATCCTCGACCCGCTGGTTGGCCTGCAGGAGAAATACGGCATGGGGCTGATCATGAT
>JBDRCE010000010.1:0-2115 GCA_043822005.1 Pseudomonadota bacterium
TATTCGCCGTGATTAAGAGAACGCCATGGCTCATCAACGCATCGACATCAACCCAGATATAATGGGCGGCAAACCCGTTATTCGTGGCACCCGTGTTCCGGTGGAGGTGGTTCTCCGCAAGCTCGGCGCGGGCATGTCGCCCGAGTCGATCCTTGCGGATCATCCACGGCTGACGCTTGAGGATATCCGCGCGACGCAGACCTTTGCAGCGGATCGTCTCGCGGGCGCAAGGCTGTAGGAAAGGGTGACCATGATGGCTCCTGTCGTTCACCCCGGGCGCTTGTTGAAGCGCGAGCTGACAGCCCGCAAGCTCAGCGCCAACCGGCTGTCACTCGATATCGGCGTGCCCTCGGGCCGCGTTACGGACATCCTCAACGGTCGTCGCTCGATTACCGCCGATACCGCAGTGCGCCTTGGCCGCTACTTCGGCAATGGTGCGCAGTTCTGGCTCGGCTTGCAGGGCCAATACGACATCGGCGTCGTCGAGCGGGAGAAGGGCGCGGAGATTGCCAAGCGTGTGAGGCCGGCAGACGCCGCGTAGGGCGGCATCACCGGCATGTAGGATGGGTGGAGCATAAGAGGCGGGCATTCATGCCCAGCCTCGAAAGCGATACCCATCAGTGGTCGTTTTGCCAGGACGAAGTTGATGGGTTTCGCGAAAGGCTCCACCAATCCTACGAGCTTCAAGCGGAGAGGGGCATCAGTTCGAATACGCGGCCATACTTCGATGCTTCGGTGATGTTGCCGTCGCGCAACGCGAGTCTGACCGATTCAAGTTTTCTCGCGTCTTCAAGCGAGAGGTATGGTGACCATCCACCTTCCTCTTCAATGAGTTCGACGGACACCTCGGCGGCGTATTTACCTTCGCGAACCAACTCGATTTTCGTTCGTGTCACGGCGTCCTCCGTTTCATAAAGTTCGACGACCATCGCAGCGGGTCGGGCCGATACGCCGTCACAAGCACAGCCGGCCCCATGCTGTCTTTTCGAATCCCCCAAACCACATGGACAGGGCGGTCGGTGAAATCCCTCTGCAATACCAAAACGGTAGGCCCTCGGGTTGCGTCAAGATAGTCTTCGATCACAACGGCTGACTCGATGCCGCCCAGAAGATCGTCGAGCAGAATACCATCCGCGGCCAACTCGCGAAAGCCATGCAGGGACGGACGGACCTCGCCGCGTGCTACAAGTGCCCGAATGCGGACAAGGACTTCGCTCACTGTTCTTGCCCTCGCTTACAATCTTACTCCGCCGCCTCGCTCGCTCCGCGCTTCCGCTTCCCGCCATCCGCCTTCGCCAGCACCGGTCCCAGGAACTTCCCCGTATAGCTCCGCGGCGCTTTCACAATGTCTTCCGGCGGGCCCCAGGCGACGATTTCGCCGCCGCCGTCGCCGCCTTCGGGGCCGAGGTCGATGACCCAGTCGGCGGTCTTGATCACCTCGAGATTGTGCTCGATGACGACGACCGTGTTGCCCTGCGACACCAGCTCGTGCAGCACCTCCAGCAGTTTCTTGACGTCGTGGAAATGCAGGCCGGTGGTCGGTTCGTCCAGGATGTAGAGCGTGCGGCCGGTGGCGCGCTTGGACAGCTCCTTGGCCAGTTTGACGCGCTGGGCTTCGCCGCCGGAAAGGGTGGTGGCCTGCTGGCCGACATGGATGTAGTCGAGGCCGACGCGGTGCAATGTCTTGAAGGTCTCGCGGACGCGGGGGACGGCCTTGAAGAATTCGGCGGCTTCTTCCACGGTCATGTCGAGCACGTCGGCGATGCTCTTGCCCTTGAACAGCACTTCGAGCGTCTCGCGGTTGTAGCGCTTGCCCTTGCAGACGTCGCAGGTGACGTAGACGTCGGGCAGGAAGTGCATCTCGATCTTGATGACGCCGTCGCCCTGGCAGGCCTCGCAGCGGCCGCCCTTGACGTTGAACGAGAAGCGCCCTGGCTGGTAGCCGCGCATCCGGGCGTCCGAGGTCCGCGCCATCAGGGTGCGAATCAGCGTGAACACGCCCGTGTACGTGGCGGGGTTCGAGCGCGGTGTCCGCCCGATGGGCGACTGGTCGATGTTGATCACCTTGTCCAGGTGCTGGGCGCCCTCGACCCGGTCGTGGGCGCCGGGGCGCTC
>JBDRCE010000011.1:0-29333 GCA_043822005.1 Pseudomonadota bacterium
GACAAGCGTCGCCGCGGCCTGCGCGAGGAGCAGTCCACCGGCATGAAGCATATCGTCGAGAGGCTCGACCTGCGCCGCGCGCTTGCCGACGAATCGACCATGACGAAGCTCAGGCTCGCCGGGTTCCGCGGCCAGAACCCGTTGACCAAATTCCTCTTCTTCCGGCTCGTACTGCCCTTCGTCGGATTCTCCCTCGCCGCGGTCTATGTCTTCCTGCTGGGTGGACTTCCGCAGCAGCCGACCTTCGTCAAGATATTCGTCTCAATTCTCGTCGCCTACGCGGGCTTCTATGCACCGGTGCTCTATGTCTCGAACCGCGCCACGAAGCGCAAGTTCTCGATCCAGCGCGCATGGCCCGACGCGCTGGACCTGATGCTGATCTGCGTCGAATCGGGCATGGCAATCGAAGCCGCCATGCGCAAGGTCGCTGACGAAATCGGCGCCCAGTCCGTCGAACTTGCCGAGGAATTCGTGCTCACCACGGCCGAGCTGTCCTTCCTCCAGGAGCGCCGCCAGGCATATGAGAACCTTGCCAACCGCACCGGGCTCGAAAGCGTCAAGAGCGTCGCCCAGGCGCTGATCCAGGCCGAGCGCTACGGCACGCCGATCGCCACGGCGCTGCGCGTGCTTGCCAACGAAAGCCGCGAGATGCGGATGAACGAGGCCGAGAAGAAGGCCGCCGCCCTGCCGCCGAAGCTCACCGTGCCGATGATCCTGTTCTTCCTGCCGGTGCTCTTCGGCGTGATCCTCGGCCCCGCCGGCATCCAGATCTCCGAGCGCGGCATCTTCGGCGACAAGAACCAGTCGAGCAGCCAGTAGGCTGCAGGCGGTAAAGCCATCAGGAGCGCCTCCCCGCCCTTTCAGACCAAAACCGCCGCGAAGCGTAGGGCTTCGCGGCGGTTTGCATTCGATCAGGTTGACGAGACAGCAGGAGAGCGCGGCCGCCTGCGAGCGCCGCGACGGTCAGTTGGTGTTCTTCGCTTCCTTCTTGTCCTTCAGGTCGTTCCAGGCGTTCTGCTGGGCGAGCATCGAGCGGAGATAGGCGACGTTGGCCTGCGCCTGCTCGGGCGAAAGCTCCTGGCGGGCGATCTATTCGGCCTCTTCGAAGCGACCTTGGAGGCCGACGACGAGCGCGAGGTTCTGGCGCACGCGGCTGTCCGCGCCGGCCTTCTGCGATGCCGAGCGCATGTGCATCTCCGCGGTCTTGAGATCTCCCTCGAGCACGTAGGACATGCCGAGATTGGACAGGATGGTGGGCTCGTCCGGGCGCAGGTCCAAAGCCTTGCGATAGAGCTGGCGCGCGCTCGCCGCCTGTCCCAATTGGTCGAGGATCGCGGCTTCAGCCGAGAGAAGCTTCCAATCCGGATATTCCGGGGTCTGTGCGCGGCGCACCGCGTCGAGAGCCTGTTCGAACTGCCCGACGGCGGCGAGCGACTTGCCGTAGGCGGCGAGCACCTCGCGGTCGGTCGGCAAGGCGATCGCCAGCTTGCGCATCACGGCAAGCGACTGGTCCGCGCGGCCGTTCATCTGCAATACGGTCGAGTAGGCGAGAGCCGCCGCCTTGTCCTTGGGGTTCCTGGCGTAGTCGCGGCCGAGCCGGTCGGCGGCGCCTTCGAGCTCGCCGTTGGACATCTGGTCGACCGGTTTGCCGTAAGACTTGTTGACCGAACCGGTGGTCATGCTGCTCTTCGAGGCACAGCCGCCGAGCGCGGCCGCCAGCATCACGATAGCGCCCGCCGTCGCGAGCTTGCGTCCGAAACGGGTCGCGGAACGGGTCGCTGACATGGGGCCTCCGGCAGGATTCTTCGCGGCCGACGAAACGGCCTCCCTGATCCGGAGAAATATTCCGTTAACCCTAACGGATGGTTAATATGGCGACTCGCCGCCGTTAAGAACTCGCCGATCGGATCCCTTCATATGCCCGTCAAGCTTACTCCCGAGCTCTCCGCGAACTCGCGTCCGGTCCATCTGATCGCGAAGGGCGGCCTCGACAAGTCCGGCCTCCCGGCACCGGTTCTGTCCTGGGCGAAAGCAAATTCCTTTACCGGCGAGGAGGGGCGCACGCTTCTGCTGGCGGATGCGCAGGGAAACGTGTCGGGAGCGCTGTTCGGCCTTGGCGACCAGGCAGGCGGCCATCTGCCGTTGCTTGCCGGCGCCCTTGCCCGCACCTTGCCCGAAGGCGACTGGCATTTCGCGACGCCGCCCGCCGATGCCGGCAATGCCGCGCTAGGACTCCTGCTCGGGGGCTATGCCTTTACTGCATATGGCCGCAAGCCGCATCGCGACATCCGCTTCACGCTGCCGGTAGGCGCGGACAGGGCGCGCGCGGTGCGGCTGGCGGAGGGTGTGTTCCTCGCGCGCGACCTCATCAACACGCCGACCAACGACATGGGGCCGGACGATGTCGAGACTGCCGCGCGAAAACTCGCCGGTTCGCATGGCGCCGAGATGACGGTGATCGCGGGCGACGAATTGCTGGCGCGGAATTTCCCGATGATCCACGCGGTGGGCCGCGCCGCCGCGCAGGCGCCGCGGCTGATCGACATCCGCTGGGGCAGTCAGGATGCCCCGAAGGTGACGCTGGTCGGGAAGGGCGTCTGCTTCGACACCGGCGGTCTCGACATCAAGCCGGCGTCCAGCATGCTCCTGATGAAGAAGGACATGGGCGGCGCTGCCAATGTGATGGGCCTTGCGCACATGGTCATGGCGGCGAAGCTCCCGGTTAGGCTTCGGGTAATCCTGCCCGTCGTCGAGAACGCGATCGCCGGCAATGCCTTCCGGCCGAGCGACATCCTGCGCAGCCGCAAGGGCCTCACCGTCGAGGTGGGCAATACCGACGCGGAAGGGCGCCTGATCCTTGGCGATGCGCTTGCCTATGGCGACGAGGAAGAGCCGGACCTGATGGTCGACATGGCGACGCTGACGGGCGCCGCGCGCGTCGCGCTCGGACCTGACCTGCCGCCCTTCTTCACCGATGACGAGGCTCTGGCCGCTGACCTCATGCAGGCTGCCGGCACCGCGGCCGACCCGCTCTGGCGCATGCCGCTCTGGATGCCCTACGACGGCAAGTATTCGTCGAAGGTGGCCGACATCAACAACGTCAACACGGACGGCTTCGCCGGGTCGATCATCGCGGCACTCTTCCTGAAGCGCTTCGTCGGCAAGGCGAAGGCGTGGGCGCATTTCGACGTATTCGGCTGGAACCCCTCCGACCGGCCGCACGGCATCGCCGGCGGCGAGGCGCAGGCCATTCGCGCAATCGAGCAGGTGATTTCGGCCCGTTATCCGGCATAGCACCTTGTGTTTCCGCCCGATCCGGCATTAATGGAACGGGTCCGAAACAATAACGGGACAGGTCCCAATCGATGGCGGTCAACCTGCGACCCAGCCAGGCCCTGCGGCTGTGGCAGGGCGTGTGCCTCTCAGAGGTGAACGCCGGGATGCCCGATCTGTCGCACAGGCAATTGGCGATCCTGCTCACGGTCTATCTCGACCCTCCGCCCCATACGGTTCGGGGTCTCGCCGCTGCGCTCAACGTCACCAAGCCGGTGGTGACGCGCGCACTCGACACGATGGGTGCTCTCAAGCTCGTTTCGCGTCATCGCGACGAGGAGGATCGCCGCAACGTGCTGGTGAAGCGCACCATCGAGGGAGCGCTCTATCTCGAACGCTTCGGCGACGTTATCATCGCCAAGGCGAAGGAGTTGCCGATTTGACCGTGCTCGACCGACGGCTGAACGCGTTTCGCGAGGATCTCGCGGACAAGCGACTGGAAGGCCAAGTGGAAGCGCCTTCCTTCGTCGCGGGTCGTGCGGCCCATGTCCGCGTGCCGGTGCTGGACATGCGCCGCACTGCGAGCCTGGAGGCTGGAATCGACACGCAGCTCCTGTCCGGCCAGGACGTGCTCGTCTTCGACGAGAATGAGGGCTTTGCCTGGGTCCAGTCGGTCTCGGACGGATATGTCGGCTATGTCGGCTCGAACGGGCTCGCCGACGGCGTTTCGAAAGCGGCCCATCTGGTCACCGCAGCCCGCACCTTCGTCTACCCGGCGCCCGATCTGAAAAGCGTCCCCACGTCTGCGCTGTCGATGGGATCGCTGGTCGAGGTGGTCGGTTTCGAGGAACGGCGGGGGACGAACTACGCCGTACTGCCGTCGGGCGAGGCGGTCATTGCCGGCCATCTTCGGGATGCCGCGGAACAGGACCCGGACTATGTCGCCGTTGCCGAAAGGCTGATCCATACCCCCTATCTCTGGGGCGGAGCGACAGCCTTCGGGATCGACTGCTCGGGCCTCGTGCAATTGTCGATGCGCATGGCGGGCAAGACGGTTCTCCGCGATTCCGACATGCAGGCTGCGACCATTGGCGGCCCGGTCGGGCCGGAACAATTGAAGCGCGGAGACCTTGTCTTCTGGAAGGGTCATGTGGCGATCGTGACCGACCCCGAGACGATCATCCACGCCAATGGGCACACGATGACGGTCGCGCTCGAACCACTTGCGGATGCAGTATCGAGGATCGGCTATCTCTACGGCCAGCCGACGGGCTACCGCCGGCCCTGACCGTCAGTATCCGGCGTCGCGGTCGACGAGGTTCCTGAGCGGCTCGCCGCGGTCACAGGCGTCCATCTGGTCGAGCATCGGCCCGGCGAGATGCGCCGGATCGGAAGTCGCCGCGGCGTGCGGGGTGACGAAGACCCTTGGGTGATCCCACAGCGGGCTGGTCTTCGGCAGCGGCTCCTGCTCGAACACGTCGAGGCTCGCCTCCTTCAACGTGCCGTCCTCCAGCGCGAGCAGGATGTCCGCCTCCTTCTGCAGTTTGCCGCGCCCCGCGTTGACCAGGAACGCGCCGCCGAGCCCGTTGTCGCGCCGCAGCCTGCTCAGCACCGAATAGTCGACGATGCCATGCGTCGCCGGCGTATAGGGCAGGAGCACGACGAGGATGTCGGTGGCATTGAGAAAGGGCGTCAGCCCGGCCTCGCCATCGAAACAGGTCACGCCGTCGACCGTCTGCGGCATGCGCGACCAGCCGTTCACGGCGAAGCCCAGCGCCAGAAGTGCCGTCGCACTGGCGCGACCCAGGTTGCCGAGACCCATGATGCCGACTGAAACCTCACCGGCGGGGGGCTGGAACGGCTCGTGCCACATCTTCCTTGCCTGCTGGGCGCGATAGAGCCGCCCCTGCCGGTGATGATCCAACACCCGCCAGGCGACATATTCGGTCATGTACTGCGTCAGGTTGTCGGCCACGACCCGGACGATCGGCACCTGTGGCAGGCCAGGATCGGTGAACAGATGATCGACGCCCGCGCCGACCGAGAAGATCGCCTTGAGATTGGGCAGCTTTTCGAGGATGCGTGGCCGCTGTTTCCAGACGACGGCGTATTCGATTCCGGGATCGTCGGGTCCGTCAGGTTCGAGGACGACGCTTCGCCGCGACGACAGCAGTTCCATCCACTGATGCGGGCTGAAGCCGGTGACGGCGAGCAGGACTTTTCCGCTCGGCTTGCTGGCTGTCATGGGCAAGTCCCTACTCGTTCACTGCATGCTGCTTGGCGGTCTCGATGTTGAAAGCCGCGGCGATCAACGCCTTGGTATAGTCGGTCTCGGGTGCGGCGAAGATCCGTTCCGAAGGACCCTTCTCGACGACGACGCCGTTGCGCATCACGATCACCTCGTTCGCCAGCGCCCGCACGACCCTGAGATCGTGGCTGATGAAGAGATAGGCGAGGCCGTGTTTCTGCTGCAAAGCGCGCAGCAGGTCGACCACCTGCGCCTGCACGCTCATGTCGAGCGCCGAGGTGGGCTCGTCGAGCATGACGAATTTCGGCTTCAGGACAATGGCGCGGGCGATCGCGATACGCTGCCTCTGTCCGCCGGAGAACTCGTGCGGGTAGCGGAAGCGGGTGTCGGGATCGAGCCCGACCTCGTTGAGCACGTCGACCACCGCCTTGTCACGCTGGGCGGGCGTCTGCTCGGGCTCGTGGATCTTCAGCCCTTCCTCGATGATCTCGGAGACCGACATGCGCGGGCTGAGCGACCCGAACGGGTCCTGGAAGACGATCTGCAATTCTCGCCGCAGCGGCCGCATCTGCTTGAAGGAATAGGTGTTGATGTCGCGGCCGCCGAAATCGATCCGCCCCTTCGACGAGATCATGCGGGCAAGCGCAAGGCCCAGCGTCGTCTTGCCGGAGCCAGATTCTCCGACGATACCGATGGTCTGGCCGGCGCGCACCGAGATGTCGATGCCGTCCACCGCCTTCACATTGTCGACCGTCTTGCGGAAGAAGCCCTTCTTGATCGGGAACCAGACGCGGATCTGTTCGCCGCGCATGACCTCCGGTCTTGTCGCGTCGGCGGCCGGCGGCTTGCCGCGCGGTTCCGCCGCCAGCAGGTGCCGGGTGTATTCGTGCTGCGGATGGGCGAAGACCTCCGCGGTCGGCCCGGTTTCCACGATGCGGCCGTGGGTCATCACGCAGATACGGTCGGCGATCTTGCGCACGATTCCGAGGTCGTGGGTGATGAACAGCATCGACATGCCGCGCTCGGCCTTGAGCCTGGCGAGCAGTTCGAGGATCTGAGCCTGGACCGTCACGTCGAGCGCCGTGGTCGGCTCGTCGGCGATCAGCAGTTGCGGCTGGTTGGCGAGCGCCATCGCGATCATCACGCGCTGGCGCTGCCCGCCGGAGAGCTGATGCGGATAGGCGCCGAGCCGCTTCTCCGGGTCGCGAATGCCAACCTCGTGCAGCAGTTCCAGCGTGCGGGCGCGGGCATGTGCGTCGTTCATGCCCTGGTGCACCTTCAGCACCTCTCCGACCTGCCGCTCGATCGTGTGCAGCGGGTTGAGCGAGGTCATCGGCTCCTGGAAGATCATGGTGATGTCGCGGCCGCGCACCTTGCGCAACTCGTTCTCGCCCTTGGCCAAAAGGTCGACGCTGTTGAACAGGATCTGACCCGACGGGTGGCTGGCCGACGGATAGGCGAGCAGTTTGAGCACCGAGAGCGCCGTGACCGACTTGCCCGAGCCGGATTCGCCGACGAGTGCCACGGTCTCGCCCTTGCCGATGTCAAAGGAGATGTGGTCGACCGCGAGCGTCTCCTTGCCGCCTTGCGCGAACGCGACCGAAAGGTCCCGGATGGAGACGAGGGGAACGGTCAAATCACGGCCTCGACATCGGTCAGGCGAAAATCGTCGCCCTTGAACAGCAGCGGCTCGCCGCGCGCCTTGGACAGCGCGTAGGCGAAGCAGTCGCCGAGGTTGAGCTTGGCGGGATGATTGCCTTTGCCGTAGGTCTTGTAGGCCTCGCGGGCGCGGAGCGCTTGATCCGCCGTGATCGGGACCAGGGTGATGCCTGCGGTCGCCATGAATCGGTCGAACGTCTCGGACTTGTGTTCGGACTTGAGTCGATCGACACGCACTGCCGCTTCCAGGTAGTTCATCGGCGACATGACGAGATCGTCGATGGCAGTCGTGATGACATCCTCTATCCGACGTCCGTCGGGCTCTTCCAGCAGCACGGCCAGCACGGCCGACGCGTCGACGATCATTTCGGCAGGCCCCATTCGTCATAGAGATCGGAATGGTCGCTCGTGACGCCTTCCGGGACGGGCCCGAAGCTCTCGACGATCTCCCTGAGCCTGCGCCTGCGCTCCTCGATATCCCGGTTGCGATGCAGACGCACCAAGCGCTCTTCCAGAGCCACCTGAATGGCTCCGGTCAGCGTCTCGCCGGTCTCGCCGGCAACTTCCTTGGCCAGCTTCTCTACCCGCTCGTTCTTGATGTTGATCCCCATCACCCATCTCCAATGGTAGAAATATGATCTGTTTCTACCACGTTTTCGAACTCATCGGAACGTCTTGCGCGGATCGAAGGCGTCGCGCACCGCCTCGCCGATGAAGATCAACAGCGACAGCATCAGCGCGATCGTGAAGAAGCCCGTCAGGCCGAGCCACGGCGCTGAGAGGTTGCGCTGGCCCTGCTTAAGCAGTTCACCCAGTGACGCCGAACCCGGCGGCAGGCCGAGGCCGAGGAAGTCGAGCGAGGTGAGCGTCGAGATCGCGCCGTTGAGGATGAATGGCAGGAAGGTCAGCGTCGCTACCATCGCATTCGGAAGCAGGTGACGGTACATGATCGTCCGGTCCGGCACGCCGAGCGCGCGCGCGGCGTTGACGTATTCGAAGTTGCGGGCGCGCAGGAACTCGGCCCGCACCACACCGACGAAGCCGACCCAGGTGAACAGCAGCATGATGCCGAGCAGGATGAAGAAGCCCGGCGGCAGCACGGCGGACATGATCAGGATCAGGTAGAGGACCGGGATCGACGACCAGATCTCGATGACGCGCTGCAGCACGAGGTCGGTCCAGCCACCGAAATAGCCCTGCACAGCGCCCGCGGTCACGCCGATGACGGCGGAGGCGCCCGTGAGGATCAGCCCGAACAGCACCGACACGCGGAACCCGTAGATGACGCGGGCGAGCACGTCGCGGGTCTGGTCGTCCGTGCCGAGCCAATTCCAGTTGCCGATCGTGCAATTCGGATCGTCGACGCCCAGCGGATAGCGCTGGCAGCGGAACTCCTTGTCGTAGAGCCAGGACGGCTTGGCCGGCGCGGCTTCCGGAATGTCGTTGTTGACCGTGCGGTAGGAATAGCGGACCGGCGGCCAGATCATCCAGCCATTGGCCTCGATCTCGTCCGAGATCACCGGATCGCGGTAGTCCGTCACGGCGTAGAATCCGCCGAACTTCTCTTCCGGATAGTCCACCAGCACCGGAACCAGCACTTCGCCCTTGTAGTAGGCGAGGACCGGCTTGTCGTTGGCGATGAACTCGGAAAACAGCGACAGTACGAACAGCACCATGAAGATCCAGAACGACCAGTAGCCGCGCCGGTTGGCCTTGAAGTTCTGCCAGCGCCTCTGGTTGAGCGGCGACAGCCGGGGGGCGGCGCGCGGCGCGTTCGGTCTCGACGGCGGTCTTGTGGACGATGTCAGACATCAGACGTCGCGCCTCTCGAAGTCGATGCGCGGGTCGATCCAGGTGTAGGTGAGGTCGGAGATCAGTCCCGTGACCAGGCCGATCAGCCCGAAGATATAGAGACTGGCGAACACGACGGGATAATCGCGGTCGAGGATCGACTGGAAGGACAGGAGGCCGAGCCCGTCGAGCGAGAAGATGTTCTCGATCAAAAGCGAGCCGGTGAAGAACACCGAGATGAAGGCCGCCGGAAAGCCGGCGATGACAATGAGCATCGCGTTGCGGAAGACGTGGCGGTAGAGAACCTGGCGCTCGGTCAGGCCCTTGGCGCGCGCGGTGACGACATACTGCTTGCGGATCTCCTCCAGGAACGAGTTCTTGGTGAGCAAGGTCGTCGTGGCGAAGGCGGACAGGACCATCGCCGTCAGCGGCAGCGTCAAGTGCCAGAAATAGTCGACGATCTTGTCCCAGAGGCCAAGCTGGTCCCAGTTCTCCGAGGTCAGGCCCCTGAGCGGGAAGCAGTCGCAGCCGAGCCGCACGCCGTAGAAGGTGTCGCCCGAGGTGAAGCCGATCGGGAACGAATTGCCGCCGGCGAACAGGATCATCAGCAGGATCGCGAACAGGAAACCGGGAATGGCGTAGCCGATGATGACCACGCCGCTCGTCCAGACGTCGAAGGCTGATCCGTCGCTGACCGCCTTGCGGATGCCGAGCGGGATCGAGATCAGGTAGGAGATCAGCGTGATCCACAGGCCGAGCGAGATCGACACCGGCATCTTCTCCAGGATCAGGTCGATGACGCGGATGTCGCGGAAGAAGCTCTCGCCGAAGTCGAAGCGGGCGTAGTCCCAGATCATCTTGCCGAACCGCTCGAGCGGCGGCTTGTCGAAGCCGAACTGTTTCTCGAGTTCCTTGATGAATTCGGGGTCGAGCCCCTGCGCGCCACGGTATTTGGACGAGGATTCCGAGCCGAAACTCTCGACGTTCTGCGCGCCCGCGTCGGCGCCGCCGCCGGAGAGCCGATCGGACCCGTCACTGGTGCCGCTGATCCGCGCGATGACCTGCTCGACCGGTCCGCCGGGAGCGAACTGGATCAGGATGAAGGAAATGGCCAGGATCCCGAGCAGCGTCGGGATCATCAGCAACAGGCGGCGTGCGATATAGGCGCCCATCAGGCGCCTTTCGTCCGGATATAGCCGGTCATCCGGTCAGAGTTTGCCAATTGCCCTCGCTTTGTCCGCATCGAACCACCAGAGCGACTCGACCGGGAAGCCGTAATCCGGCTTCGGCTCGCTGAAGCCGTAGATGTTCCAGTAGGCCGCCCGGTGATTCGCCGCGTGCCAATTTGGAATCCAGTCTCGCCGCGCGCGCAAGACCCGGTCGAGCGCGCGGATCGCCGCAACGAGGGAGGGTCTGTCCGCTGCCCTGGCGACCGCTCCGAGCAGCAAGTCGACGGCGGGATCGGCCGTGCCGGGCAGGTTGCGGCTGCCGGACACCCGCGCCGAGCTGGAATGGAAGAGCTGCTCCAGATCGTCGTACGTAGGCGTGGCGGAGAGAGTGGCGGCGATCGAGATCATGTCGAAGTCGAAGTCGGACTGCCGCACGGTGTATTGGGCGGCGTCAACCAGCCGGATCGAGGCATCGATGCCAATCGTCTTCATGTTCTCGACGAAGGGCGAATCGACGCGGATGAACACCTCGTCGTTGACGAGGATTTCGAGCGAAAGCCGTTCGCCCTTGTCGTTGGCGACGAAGGCGGAGCCTTGCGGCTTGCGCCACCCCGCCTGCGCGAGCAGTTCGATGCCGCGGCGCAACAGTTTGCGGTCGCGGCCCGACCCGTCGCTGACCGGCTGCATCACCGGCTCGCCATAGACCTCCTCGGGGATCTGTCCGCGCAGCGGATCGAGCAACGCCATCTCCGGTTCGCTCGGCAGTGCCTGCGCGACGAACTCCGAGTTCTCGAACAGCGAATGAGAACGTTCGTAGGCGTCGTAGAAGAGGTTGCGCTTGGTCCATTCGAAGTCGAAGCAGAGCGCGATCGCCTCACGCACTCGCACATCCTTGAAGCGTTCCCGCCGCTGGTTGATCGCCCAGGCCTGCAGCGAGGGCTGCAGTTCGCGCGGGAACTCGCGTTTCACGACCTTGCCTTCCGTGATCGCGGGGAAATCGTAGCCGGTCGCCCAGGTGCGGGATGTGAACTCCTGACGGTAGAGCACGTTGCCCTTCTTGAAGGCCTCGAACGAGGCCTGTCGGTCGCGGTAGAACTCGACGCGGATGCGGTCGAAATGGTTGAGTCCGCGGTTGACGCCGAGATCCTTGCCCCAGTAGTCGGGCACGCGATCGTATTCGATGAACTGGCCGGGGCGGAATGTCCCGACCTTGTAGGCGCCGGCGCCGAGCGGGGCGTTCAGCTGAGATCCGTCGAACGGATTGGCCTCGAAGAAGGCCTTCGAAACGATCGGATAGCCGACGACCGACAGGATCGTGCGGTCGGACTGTTCGCCGGAGAAGGTCAGCCTGAAGGTTAGCGGGTCGACGGCCACCGCCTCCGTCATGCGCCCGAGCGGCAGGCGGAGGTTCGGGTGACCCTTCTGCTTGAACAGGTTGTAGGTGTAGGCGACGTCCTCGGCGGTGAGCGGCGAGCCGTCGTGAAAGCGAGCCTCCGGACGCAGCTTGAACTCGAACGTGTTGCGGTCGTCGTGGATCGTGACGCTCTCGGCCAGCAGTGCGTAGACGGCGTCCGGCTCGTCCAGCGCTCGCTTCATCAGCGAATCGAAGCAGAGTTCCGTGCGCGGCGGTGCATCGCCATTTGGCACGAGGCAGTTCAGCGTGTTGAACGTGTCCGGGTTCTGGTTCCACAGCCAGTTCGGCGGCGAGAAGTTGAACGTCCCGCCGGCCGGGGCATCCGGGTTGGCATAGTCGAAATGGCTGAAGCCCGTGGCATATTTCAGGTCGCCGAAGGCCGAGAGGCCATGCAGGGCAACGCCCGCAGGTGTTGCGGCGAACAGCGAGGAGGGTAGCGCGGGAAGGATCGCCGCCGCGCTTGCGGCCTGGAGGAACCGGCGTCGGGAGAGCGCCGTCATCAGCGGCCCACCTGATATTTCGCGGCGAACGCCTTGTCCTTCTCGGCATCGATCCACCACGAATCGAGGTCGAGACCGACATAGGCCGGCTGCTTGTCCGGCTTTCCGAGCCGGTTCCAGTAGGCGACCCACAGGTTGGGGTTGTGCCACTGCGGCACCATGTAGAAGTTCCAGAGCAGAACCCGGTCGAGCGCCCGGGTAGCCGCCACGAGGTCAGCCCGATCGGTGGTGAAGATCACGCGCTCGACCAGCGCGTCGACGACGGGGTTCCTGACGCCGGCGGTATTGTCCGACCCCTGAGCGTCGGCGGCCTTCGAACTCCAGTAGTTGCGCTGCTCGTTTCCCGGAGAGGACGACTGGGGAAAGACGTCCAGGATCATCTCGTAGTTGAAGCTGCGCTTCCGGTTCTCGTACTGCCCTGCATCGACGATGCGCAGGCTGGCCTGGATGCCGAGATTCTTGAGACTGTCCACATAAGGCAATACGACGCGGTCGTCCGACGGGTCGTCACCCAGGAATTCGATCGTGAAAGGCTCTCCGGTCTTGGCGTCGACCAGTTTGCCGCCGCGGCGTTCCCAACCCGCCTCCTGCAGCAGGCGCGCGGCCTCGCGCAGGTGAGTACGTGGCGCCTCGCGTGTGTCGTAGACGGGCAGCTTGAATTCTTGCGTAAAGACTTCCGGCGGGAGGTCCTTCTCGTACTGCTTGAGGATCTCGAGTTCCTTGCCCTCCGGCAGGCCCGTCGAGGCGAGTTCCGTGCCTTCGAAATAGCTGCCGGTGCGCCGGTACAGTCCTTCGAAGGTCGTCCGGTTGAGGCCTTCGAAGTCGAACGCGAGGGTGAGCGCCTGCCGGACCCGCCGGTCCGAAAACTTCGGCAGCCGCGCGTTGAACACATAGCCCTGCATGGGACGTGCCGTCTCGACCGGCAATTCCGCCTTGATCACGTCGCCCGCGGTAAAGGCGGGAAAAGTGTAATCGTTGGCCCATCGCCTCGCGCGGTTCTCGATGCGCACATCGCTGATGCCGCCCTTGGTGAAGGCTTGCCATACGGCCGCCTCGTCGAGGAAATAGGAGAAGTGCTGCCGTTCGAAATTGTGGCGGCCGACATTCACGGGCAGGTCCTTCGCCCAGTAATCCTCGACGCGCAGCCACGTTACGTCCTTGGTGGAGTTGAAGCTCTCGATCCGGTATGCACTGGAGCCGAGCGGCGGTTCCAGGGTCGGCTCGGCGATGTCGCGCTGCTTCCCGTTCGCATCCTTGCCTTCCCACCAATGCTTCGGCAGAACCGCGAGATCGCCGATGATGGCGGGCAGTTCGCGGTTGCCCTTCTGGTTGAAGGTGAATTCGATCTCGCGGTCGTTGAGCGCCTTCGCAGCCGTGACGTTGGCGTAGTAGCGCACGTAGAGCGGGCTAAGCTCCTTCAGCTTCTCGAACGACCAGACGACGTCCTCGGCCGTGATCGGCGTGCCGTCGTGCCATCTGGCATTCGCATTGAGCCGGTAGGTCACCGAGGAAAAGTCGTCCGGATATTTCAGTGCCTCCGCAATCAGTGGATGCGCCACGCCCGGTTCGTCGGGAGACTGCGCCATGAGCGTGTCGTAGAGCATCCCGCCGGACTGACTGAGCCCGGCGGCGGCGGCACCACGTATGATGAAGGGGTTGAAGCTGTTGAAAGTGCCGATTGCAGCCCGGTTGATCGTCCCGGTCCTGGGCGCATCAGGGTTCACATAGTCGTAGTGCTTGAAGTCGGCGCCATATTTGGTCGGATTCACGAGCGCGGAGCCTGTCTGCCATTCCTGCGCCTGAGCGCCGGAAAGAGCGAGACAGGCGCCGAATACGGCGCCGGCCAGACCTGATCGCATCGTCACTTCCTGTTCTCCCGCCGGTTCCCAGCATCTCTAACGTTCAAAGTAACAAAAAAGCCGGGCTGAACCCGGCTTTTTCGTGATGTCGATCTGAAAATATCGTTACTGAGCCGGTGCCGGTGTCGCCGGTGCGGCGGGAGCGGTTGGTTCGGCGGCCGGAGCGGCCGGAGCTGCAGGCGCGGCCGTTTCGGTCGCAGGCTCGGTCGTCGCACCTGCGGCGGGCGCCGGAACGGCATCGGCTGCGGGAAGCGGAGCAGGCGTGTCGGCCAGCGTGCGCAGATAGGCGATGATGTTGGCACGATCGCCGATCGCCTTCAGGCCGGGGAAGTTCATCGCGGTGCCCTTCACCAGCGCCTTCGGATTGGTCAGGAAGTCGCTCAGGTGTTCGTAGTCCCAGGTCGGACGCTGCGAGGCATGTTCCTTCATCGCAGCCGAATAGGCATAGCCTTCGTGCGAGGCCACGGGGCGGTCGACGATGCCCCACAGATTCGGGCCGATCTTGTTGGCGCCGCCCTTCTCGGGCGTGTGGCAGGCCGCGCAACGCTTGAAGAGCGTCTCGCCGGCGGCCGGATCGGCACTGGCGAGAAGCGGACCGACAGGTTCCGGAGCGGCCGGTTTGGCGTCTTCGCCGCCGGCACCCGCCTCGGTTTCCAGCGCTGCGATCTCGTAGCCGGCCTTCTCGGGCGTATGCGTCGCGAACAGCGAATCCGAGATCAGGCTGAGCGAAAAGACGACGAAAACGGTGCCGAGAATCGCCCCGATGATCTTGTTGAATTCGAACGAGTTCATGCCTCTCCGTGCTCCCGTCGCGGTTCGGGCTGAAGCGGCCCGCCGTCCGCCCTCGTCCCTATAAGAAACTGCCGGCTGGGGAGCCGGTTAAAATCGGGCGGAAACTAGGTCTTTTGCGAACAGATCGCAACACCTATAAGAGCCTTCCCCCGTGAGACGTTTTGCCACCTCCGCCATCGAAAACCCAAGCCCGATGAATGCGCTGATCCTCATTCCCGCCCGCCTGGCGGCGACGCGCCTGCCCGGCAAGCCGCTCGCCGACATCAATGGCTTGCCGATGATCGTCCATGTCGCCCGCCGCGCGGCGGAAGCCGGGCTCGGGCGCGTCGTGGTCGCGACGGATTCGGTCGTGGTGGCGAAAGCGGTCGAAGGCGCCGGTTTCGAGGTCGCGATGACCCGGGCGGACCACCAGTCGGGTTCCGATCGCATCTTCGAGGCGCTGTCGGCGCTCGACCCCGACGGAAAGGTCGAGACGATCGTCAACCTGCAGGGTGACCTGCCGACGATCGATCCCGCTTCCATTCGCGCCGCGCTCTCGCCGCTGGCCGATCCCGCCGTGGACATCGCGACGCTGGGGGTCGAGATCTCGCGGGAGGAGGAGAAGACCAACCCCAACGTCGTCAAGATCGTCGGCTCGCCGCTGTCGGCGAAACGCCTGCGTGCGCTCTATTTTACCCGCGCGACCGCGCCGTGGGGTGAGGGACCGCTCTATCACCATGTCGGCATCTACGCCTACCGGCGCGCCGCGCTCGCGCGTTTCGTCGCCCTGCCGCAATCGGCGCTTGAACGGCGCGAGAAACTGGAGCAGTTGCGGGCTCTCGAAGCCGGGATGCGCATCGACGCGGTCATCGTCGACACGGTGCCGCTCGGCGTCGACACGCCAGACGATCTCGAGCGCGCTCGCGCGATGCTCGCATAAGCAGGACGAACCCTATGCCGCCCAAGACCAACCGCATCTCCTTCCAGGGGGAACCAGGCGCGAACTCCGACACGGCGTGCCGCGACATGTTTCCGTCGATGGAGCCGATGCCCTGCGCCACCTTCGAGGACGCCTTCAACGCGGTCGAGTCGGGCAAGGCGGATCTGGCGATGATCCCGATCGAGAATACGATCGCCGGTCGCGTCGCCGATATTCATCATCTTCTCCCGGAATCGAAGCTGCACATCGTCGGCGAGTATTTCCTGCCGATCCATTTCCAGCTCATGGTGCTCCCCGGCGTCGCGCGCTCGGAGATCAAGACCGTGCACAGCCATATCCACGCGCTCGGCCAGTGCCGGAAATACATCCGCAAGAACGGCTGGAAGGGCGTGATCGCGGGGGATACCGCGGGGGCGGCGCGGCTGATCGCCGACCTGAAGGATCGTTCGATGGCGGCGCTCGCGCCGCGCCTGGCCGCAAAGCTCTACGGGCTCGACATCCTCGAGGAGGATGTGGAAGATTCCTCCAGCAACGTCACGCGTTTCGTGGTGCTGACGAAGAACAAGGAATGGGTGGCGCGCCCGACCCCGGACGCACAGATGATGACCACCTTCATGTTCCGCGTCCGCAACGTGCCGGCGGCGCTCTACAAGGCGATGGGCGGCTTTGCCACCAACGGCGTCAACATGACGAAGCTGGAGAGCTACCAGCTCGGCGCCTTCACGGCGACGCTGTTCTACGCCGACATCGAGGGCCATCCGGAAGACCCCCACGTCAAGCTCGCGCTGGAGGAACTCAAGTTCTTCTCGCGCGAGATGCGGATCCTGGGCGTCTACCCGCGCAGCCCGTCGCGCGAGGAGTGGAAGCTGGCGGATTGAGGATCTTTGCCACGCGAGAAAATCCGTGCGTGGCAAGGACGGTTTATGAGCCGCGGCTATCCGTTCTCCGCCCAGGCCCGGATCAGCAGGTTCGCGATCGCCGCGCGCGGCGGCGTCTTGATGCCCTCGGGCGACTGGCCCGCGATGATCTCGCGGGTCTCCGATCGGCTGAACCACCGCACGTCCTCGAGTTCCGTCCTGTCGGGGACGATCTCCTCGTTCAGCGCCTCGCCGAAGCAGCCGATCATCAGCGAATAGGGGAAGGGCCAGGGCTGGCTGGCGTGGTAGGCGACGCGCCCGAGCCGGATGCCGGCCTCCTCGAAGGTCTCGCGCCTCACAGCGTCCTCGATCGTCTCGCCCGGTTCGATGAAGCCGGCGAGGCAGGAATACATTCCCGGCGGGAAATGCGGGCTGCGGCCCATCAGGCAGCGCTCCCGCGTCATCGCCAGCATGATGGCGACAGGATCTGTGCGCGGGAAATGTTCGGCCTTGCAGTTGCGGCAGACGCGCTTGTAGCCGCCCGCGCGGATGTCGGTCTCTTGGCCGCAGCGGCCGCAGAAGCGATGGGTGCCATGCCAGGCGAGCAGCGCACCGGCCTGCGCGACCGCGCCGAGATCGGGCTCGCTCAGCAGGCCCTGAACGTTGACCGACCGGAAATCGATCGCCTTGACGCCTTTGGGAAGCTCCTCCGGGTCGAGTCCCGCCGGCGCGGCGAGGGCTGGTCCGCGCTCGTCCCAGCCAAGCAGGATCGCCTGATCGAGGACCGCGCCCAGCGACGCCGCGCCGAATGGCCGGTACCAAGGATCGAAGCCGTCCCGTCCGTCCTTCAGATAGACGCGCCCGGCCTTGATGAGCATCAACCGCGCGGCGGGGTCTTCAAGCGCGCGGGCGGTCGAATCGTCGCTTCTCTGCTCCGATCGGCGGTCGATGAGATTGCCGGAATAGCCGACCATCTTGCTGGGTTCGCGCAAGGGCGCGTCGAAGAGGCTGAAAGTCATGGGGCTCCACGGTCAGGTCTGTGAGCCGAGCGCGGCGTTCATGCGGTCGGCGAAGGCATGTCTGTCTTCCGGTCGATAGGGTTCGCGGACGCCATGGCCCCAGACGGGGCCCGGCCAGCCGGGATCGCCGATGTTCCGGGCGATGACGTGGACGTGCAACTGCCGCACGACATTGCCCAACGCGCCCGTATTGATCTTGGTACAGCCGGTCTCGGCCTTCAGGGCCTGCGCCACCAGATTGGTCTCGAAGGTGAGCATCGCCTGATCCAGAGGCGTCAGGTCGTGCACCTCGAAGATGCCCGGCCGCCGCGGCACGAGAATCAGCCAGGGCCAGCGCCGGTCGTCCATCAGCCTCAGTTGGCACAGGCCAAGCCACATCAGCGGGACGCTGTCTGCATCCAGCCGGCGGTCAAGCTCGAATCCCGGCCGTGAGCCAGGCATCATGAGCATCCTCCCACATTCGACGAAAGGCTATGATGCCCCCCAGCCGGCCGCAACTGCCTCATGGTCAAATTCGTAAAGGAGCAGGATTCGGTAACGGTTTCCCGTCTTCAGGGGTGCTCTCGTCTACGACCAAGCCCGGTCTTGCATTTCGTGCGCCGATTGCCGATATGCAGTGTGGGAGGTTGGTGGTGGACGAGCCACTCGCCAACCGGGTCAGGTCCGGAAGGAAGCAGCCCTAACGAGCCAGGAACGGGTCATTGTTCCAGCCTCCCGCCTTTCCCTCCGCTTCGGCATGCGCGCGCCCCGCGACAGGGTCGTTGACGGCGCGCGGCGGGTGGGTTGAACTGTACAGGCAGGGACCGGAACGGAGCGGACGAGGCGGATGAACCCAGCCGGAACCGACGCGAAACGCGGCGCCTACCGTGTCCTGGCACGGAAGTATCGACCGCGTGATTTCTCCGGCCTCATCGGCCAGGAGCCGATGGTTCGAACGCTCACCAATGCCTTTGCTTCGGGACGTATCGCGCAGGCCTGGATGCTGACCGGCGTGCGTGGGGTCGGCAAGACGACGACCGCGCGCATTCTCGCTCGCGCGCTGAACTACAGGACCCCTGAAATCGACCAGCCGACCATCCTGATGGATGCCATCGGCGAACACTGCCAGGCGATCCTGGAAGGCCGGCATGTCGACGTGATCGAGATGGACGCCGCCTCCCACACCGGCATCGACGACATCCGCGAGATCATCGAGCAGGTGCGCTACGCACCGGTTTCGGCGCGCTACAAGGTCTACATCATCGACGAGGTGCACATGCTCTCGACGCAGGCCTTCAACGGCCTGCTGAAGACGCTGGAAGAGCCGCCGCCACATGTGAAGTTCATCTTCGCCACGACCGAAATCCGCAAGGTTCCGATCACGGTCCTGTCGCGCTGCCAGCGCTTCGACCTGCGCCGCATCGACGCCGCCCTGATCAAGTCGCACCTGTCCCACATCGGTGGACTGGAAGGTGTCGAGGCCGAGGACGATGCGCTGGCGATGATCGCGCGCGCGGCCGAGGGCTCGATGCGCGACGCGCAGTCGATCTTCGACCAGGCGATCGCGCATGGAGGCGAAAATGTCACCGCCGAAGCCGTACGCTCGATGCTCGGCCTGTCGGACCGCAACCGCGTCATCGACCTGTTCGAGCATCTGATGAAGGGCGACATCGCCGCGGCACTTGCCGAATACCGCGCCCAGTACGACACGGGCGCCGACCCGGCGGTGGTGCTGACCGATCTCGCGGAGTTCAACCATCTCGTGACGCGGCTGCGCTTCGTCCCGGAGGCCGCTTCCGACGCGTCGCTGACCGAGGACGAGCGCCGCCGCGGCGGCGATTTCGCCGAAAAGCTATCGGTCAAGGTGCTCTCGCGCACCTGGCAGATGCTCCTGAAGGGTATTCCCGAGGTGCATAGCGCCTCGCGGCCGGTTTCGGCCGGCGAGATGGTGCTGATCCGCATTGCACATGCCGCCAGCCTGCCGACGCTCGACGAGGCGTTGAAGATGCTCGACGGCGATACGCTGCCGTCGAACGGGTCGCAGCCGAATTCGCCGCGCCCGTCGGGCGGCCCAAACGGCAGCGGTGTCAACGCGGTCGGCCAGGCGCGCATGCCCAGCGGCCCCGGCGGGGCACAGACGATGCGCCTGGTGCAGCGCGAGGATGCGCCGCCGGCGATGCAACCTGCTACTGCCCCGGTCGTGGAAGACGAAACGGTGCCGGTGCGGTCCCTCGCCGACATCGCGGCGCTAGCGACCTCCAACCGCGACGTCGCCTTCAAGGCGCTCCTCAAACGTTGCGTACGTCTCGTCCGGATCGAACCCGGCAATCTGCAGATCGGCCTGACCGACGATGCGCCGCGCGATCTTGCCGGGCAGATCGGCGCAAAACTGCAGGCCTGGACCGGCCGGCGCTGGATTGTGTCCGTCGCGCGCGAGGGCGGCGGACCGACGCTCGGCGAGGAAGAGGCGAACAAGCGCGAGACGGCGTTCACCGACGCCCGCTCCGATCCGGCCGTGGCCGCGATCCTCGCGAAGTTCCCGGGCGCGCGGATCATCGACGTGCGCATTCCCGACGCACCCGACGAGGTCGACACCCCTTCCGGAGCGGCGCCCGATCCCGGCATCGAGCCCGCGCTCGACGCGGATGATGACGAGTTCTGAGAGAAAGGACCCCTGCGATGAAAGACCTGCTCGGACTGATGGGCAAAGCCAAGGAGATGCAGGCCAAGTTTCAGGCCATGCAGGAGGAACTGACCCAGGTCGAAGCCTCCGGGCAGTCCGGCGGCGGGCTTGTCACCGTCACCTTGACCGGCAAGGGCGAGATGAAGTCGTTGCGCATCGATCCGTCGCTGGCAAAGCCCGAGGAGACCGAGATTCTCGAGGATCTGATCGTCGCCGCGCACAACGACGCCAAGGCCAAGGTCGAGGCGATCATGCAGGAAAAGACCCGCGAACTGACCGCCGGCCTGCCGATTCCGCCCGGCATGAAGCTGCCGTTCTGAGCGGCTAGTCGAGCCGCAGCTCCATGTCGATCGCGGGCAGCGGATAGCCCGCGACGCTCGTCATGACCTCGCCGATCCGGTGGAATCCGAACGATTCGTAGAATGGGACGCCCGGCAGGCTCGCCTGGCTTTTCATCAGGGTGACGCCTTGCGAACGCGCTTCCGCTAGGCAATGCGCGAGGAGGCGGCCTGCGATCCCGCGTCGCTTGAAATCCGGATGGGTGGCGAAGTGCCTGATGTGGCCGACGCCGTCGACGATCTCGCCGGTCCACGGGGCAGGGAAGCTCCAGCCGCCGCAGGCCGCGGGAATGCCACCCGCGTCGACCACGTAATAGGTGCCGCTCTCGACCAGTTTCGGATTGGCTTTCGACATGAAGGGCATCGCAGCCGTCAGTTGCGCGCGATCGTAGCTCCCGTCGTCGAGCGTCGCGTAGGAGGCCGTGATCAGCGCCGACAGCATGTCGAGGTCGGCGAGCGTCGTCTGCCTGATCGAGATGTCATGAGCCGTCATTGGCGGTTCTCTGTGCCGGACGTGCGACTATGCATCTTTTGCCGTCCGCGTTAAGTCTCGCGCCATGTCCTCCAAGCGAATCGCCGGCCCCGAGATCGAGCGCCTGATCCAGCTTCTGGCCAAGGTGCCGGGGCTCGGACCGCGTTCGGCCCGCCGCGCCGCGCTTCATCTGATCAAGAAGAAAGAGCAACTGCTCGCGCCGCTGGCGCACGCGATGAGCGATGCGGTCGACAAGGTGTGCGTCTGCTCGATCTGCGGCAATGTCGACACGACCGATCCATGCATGATCTGTTCAGACCCGCGCCGCGACGATTCCACGATCGTCGTGGTCGAGGACGTCTCCGATCTCTGGGCACTGGAGCGGGCAGGCGTGCAGAACGCACGTTTCCATGTGCTTGGCGGTACGCTGTCGCCGCTGGACGGGATCGGTCCGGACGACCTGACCATCGCCAAGCTCGTCTCGCGGGTGGCGGCGGGCGGCGTGAGCGAGGTCATCGTCGCGGTCAACGCCACGATCGAAGGCCAGACGACGGCGCATTACATCACCGACCAACTGGCGGGCCTCGGCGTGAAGGTCACCCGGCTGGCGCATGGCCTGCCGGTCGGCGGCGAGCTCGACTATCTCGACGAAGGCACGCTGACGGAGGCGCTCAAGTCGCGGACGGCGTTTTGACATGATTTGCCAGCAGAAGAAGAGGATGAACGGCCTTCTCTCCTTTCTGCTTCGGTTCGCGGCTGTCGCACTTTGCTGCGCGGTGTCTACCGTTCCTTCGCACGCTGCCTCCGTCTCCGACCAGTTCCGCGCCTGGTTGGACGGCGACCTCTGGCCGGAGGCGAAGGCACAGGGCGTTTCGCGCAAGACCTTCGACGCGGCCTTCGATGGCGTCTCGCCCAACCTGAAGCTGCCCGACCTCGTCATGCCCGGCGAGAAGCCGAAGGCGCCGAAGAAGCAGCATCAGGCGGAATTCGGCTCGCCCGGCGCCTATTTTGCGGAGAAGACGATCGGTGCGGTCACATCGGGCGGGCGCTCGCGTGCGGGACGCGTCGGACAGACGCTTGCCGCGGTCGAGAAGCGCTACGGCGTGCCTGGCGAAGTCGTGCTCGCGATCTGGGGCCGCGAGTCCGGCTTCGGCGCGGCGAAAATCCCCTACGACGCCTTCGAGGTGCTTGGCACCAAGGCCTTCATGGCGACACGCAGGGACATGTTCCGCAAGGAGGTGCTGGCGGCGCTGACGATCCTCGAGAAGGGCTTTGCCACGCGAGCCATGATGAAGACCTCATGGGCCGGCGCGATGGGCCAGCCGCAGTTCCTGCCGACCTCGTTTCTCGACCATGCGGTCGACGCGGATGGCGACGGGATCCGCGACATCTGGACCTCGACGCCGGATACGCTCGCCTCGATCGCCAACTATCTGAAACACTACGGCTGGGTGGGCGGTCGCGACTGGGGCTTCGAGGTGAGCGTGCCGGAAAGCGTTTCCTGCGCGCTCGAAGGACCGGACAAGGGCAAGCGCATCTCGGAATGGGCCTCGATGGGCATCACGCGCGTCAGCAGCAAGCCGTTCCCCGCGCACGAGGCGAAGGCCGAAGGCTATCTGCTGATGCCCGCCGGCCGTTCGGGACCCGCCTTCATCGTCACGCCCAACTTCTACGTGCTCAAGGAATACAACGAGAGCGACCTCTATGCGCTCTTCGTCGGCCATGCGGCCGACAGGATCGGGAGCGGCGACCGCACCTTCTCCGGTTCCTGGGGCAAGGTCGGCGGCCTGATGCGCTCCGACATCGCGCGATTGCAGGAACGGCTGGAGGCCAAGGGCTATGACGTCGGCGGCGCCGACGGCCTGCCGGGCTACAAGACCCGCCGTTCGATCGGGGACTGGCAGGCCAGGAACGGGCAGACGCCGACCTGCTTTCCGAGCGCGGCCCTGATCAGCTCGATTCCATGACCGGTTCGGTCGGTTCGACCGCCTGATGCGCGGCCAGGAAATTGCCGATCGAGCGCAACTCGTCGAAGTGGTCGCAGAACACTTTGACGACGACCAGGATCGGCACGGCGATCAGCGCGCCTGCGAACCCCCACAGCCATGACCAGAACGCCACCGCGATGAACACCGCGACGGCGTTGAGCTCGAGACGTCTCCCGACGGTGATCGGCGTGACGACCTGTCCCTCGATGATATTGCAGAGCAGCACGAAGGCCGGAGGAATGGCGGCCATGGTGAGGGTTTCGAACGACACGAGCGACACCGCCGCCACGCCGATCATCGTCATCGCGGCGCCGATATAGGGCAGGAAGTTGAGCAGGCCCGCCGCGGCGCCCCAGACGAAGGGCATCGGCATGCCGACCGCCCAGAGACCGAGCCCAACCGCGATTCCGAGGCCCGCGTTGATGATGGCGACCGTCAGCAGATAGCGCGAGATCTCCTTTTCGACGTCATAGACGATCCTGAGCGCCCGCTTCTTGTCGCTGAGCGTGCTGAACGACTGGATGATCTTCTCGTAGAACAGCGTTCCCGAGGCAAGCAGGAACACCGTCAGCACCAGCGTGATGGCTACCGTCGTTCCCGCGCTGAGCACGTTTCCGGCCGCGCGCGACACGATTCCCGGTTGCTGCACGACGACCCGCTGTGTGTCCGCGGCGGTCACGTTGTCCGTCGCTTCGTCGATGTCGCGCGAAATGCGCAGGAGCCGGTCGATCGGCCCGCGCAGTTCGGACAGCTTTTCGCGAATTTCGAACCCGATCCTCGGCGCCTCGTTGACGAGGTCGGTGACAGGCCCGCTCAGCGTGTAGCCGGTGATGCCGATGCCGCTGGCGGTGATGAAGACCAGGAGCGTCGCGGAGATCGGCGAGGGGATGCCGCGTTTGCGCAGGAAGCGCACGATCGGCGTCAGCGTCAGCGCGAAGAGGAAGGCGAGAATGACGGGCATGAAGAACTCGCGCGCAAAATAGAGCGACGCGAAGAACAGGATGATGAAGATGCCAAGCACGAGCCCGCGCAGGCTCGGCCATCTTTGGTCGTCGGCCTCCGGGGCGACGACGAGTTCGATCGGATTCCCGGCATTCATCTTCCCGCTTCCCCCAAAGGCCGGACGACTCTCCGGCAGAATGCGGTCGTGCGACGGCATCGGTATGAATTCGGGAAGGGCGGGAAGGTTCCCGGCAATGCGGGAGGCGCGGCCTCAGGCGGCGCGCGCGACCCCGGCGTGGGCCCCGGCGAGTATCTCGTAGGACTTCTTCCGAGCCGCATGATCGTAGATCTGGGCGGTGACCATCAGTTCGTCCGCGCCTGTGCGCTGCACGAAGGCATCCACTCCGCGCCGCACCGTGTCCGGCGAGCCGACGACGGCCTGGGACAGCATCTGGTCGAGAAGGGCCCGCGACATCGGGTCGAGGCTTTCATAATAGCCTTCCACCGGCGGCTTGAGCTTGCCGCGCGTATTGGTGCGGATCGCGACGAAGGCCTGCTGCATCGAGGAGAACAGCAGCCGCGCCTCGGCGTCGGTGTCGGCGGCGGTGATGTTGATGCCCAGCATGACGTAGGGCTTGTCGAGGAATTGCGACGGCTCGAAGCGCGAACGGTAGACGTCGAGCGCGCGGTCGAGTTCTGCCGGCGCGAAATGCGAGGCGAAGGCATAAGGCAGGCCGAGCATCGCCGCGAGCTGCGCGCCATAGGTGGACGAGCCGAGGATCCACACCGGCACCTGCTGCCCCTCGCCGGGATAGGCGTGGACGCGCTGGTCCGGCGCAGCCGGCGCGAAATAATTGATCAGCTCGACCACATCCTGCGGGAAATTGTCGGCGCCCGCCTCGAGATTGCGGCGCAGCGCCCGGGCCGTCAGCATGTCCGTGCCCGGCGCGCGACCGAGCCCGAGGTCGATTCGGCCCGGATGCAGCGCGGCCAGCGTGCCGAACTGCTCGGCGATCACCAGCGGCGAGTGGTTCGGCAGCATCACGCCTCCGGCGCCGACACGGATCGTCGATGTCCCGCCGGCGATGTGCGCGATGACGACGGACGTCGCAGCGCTCGCGATGCCCGGCATGTTGTGGTGCTCGGCGAGCCAGTATCGCTTGTAGCCGAGCGCTTCGACGTGGCGCGCAAGATCGAGACTGTTCGCCAGCGATTGCGAGACGGTGCTGCCTTCGGTGACGGGGGCGAGGTCGAGAACGGAGAGGAGAGCCATTGCCGCCATATAGGGATCCGTAGCCGTGACGGGCAACCCCTTCGCCGCCGCCGCGCTTTTATGGAGACGAATCGGACGGGGACGATTAGGCTTGGCGCCGGAAATAGCCTGGAGGAGCCGGCAGATGCGCGTTGCGGCAATCGTTCGAAACTTCGCGATCCTGACGCTTGCGGCCCTGGCCGGCTGCGTCGTGGTGGAGGGACCGGTCGAGCCGGATCCGCAGTACTGCACGCGAGAATACGCGCCAGTCTGTGCACGCCGCGGCGACGACCGCCGAACCTTCCCGAACGAGTGCGAAGCCGAGCGGTCGGGCTACTACGTCATTCGAGACGGTGAATGCCGGCGCAGTCGCCCGGAGTATCCCGACGAGCCGCGCCCGCCGCGTCCTGAGCGCCCGCAGGCGTGTCCCATGATCTACGCGCCCGTCTGCGCCCGTCGCGGCAACGACCGCCAGACCTTCGACAGCGCCTGCCATGCCGACGCGGCCGGCTACGACGTCATTCGCAACGGCGAATGCGGCGGCGGACAGATGCAGCCGCCGGGTCAGCCGGGAACCATCCCGGGCGGCCCAGGCGCGGTCCCAGGCGGCCCGGGCGCGTCCTCTCCGGGTGGACAGCCGGGAGCGAGCGGCCCGGGAGACGGCGGCCAGACCGTCTGCACCCAGGAATACGCGCCCGTCTGCGGCGTCGTCGGCGGATCCCAGCGAACCTTTTCGAACGAATGCGTGGCGCGTGCGGAAGGCGCGCGCCGCATCCGCCCCGGGGAGTGCTGACGGAAGGGGTTGCCCGTCGGTTTCCGACGTTCCCTTGGGCTTGCGCGGCGCGCTGAAACGCCGCGCTGGCATAAAATCTGTCGAATCCGTTGTGCAGCGGGTTGAACTTCGGCCGTTCCTGCGTATGTAAGCGGCGCACGCGTATGAGTATCGACGCAGACGCAAGAGAGACGGACTCAGTGGCAATTTACAGAGAGAAAGACTTCTCGGAGCGGCGCAATGCCGCCCTTGAAGCGAAGAAGGCGTTGCTTGACCGGTTCAAGTCGCGCCCTTCGGAAGACGACCCCGAGGTGATCGCGCGCAGACAGGAGCGGGAGGCCATTCTGGCCGCCCGTGCCATTCGCGACCAGGAACGGGAGAAGGCCCGGCAGGAGAAACTCGCCCGCGAGGCGGCCGAAAGCGCCGAACGCGAGCGTCTGGCGGAAATCGCCCGCAAGGAAGCCGAGGAACTCGCCCGCCTCGAAGCCGAAGCTCGCATTGCCGAAGAGCGGGAGCGCCTCGCGCGCGAACTCGCCGACGAAGCGGAGCAGAAGGCTCGTCGCGACGCGCGCTACGCGGCGCGCAAATCGCGCGTCGGCACCCGCCGCACGGCCTGACCTCGACCGGGTTCGCCCGGCGAAACCGACCAATCCAGAACTGGCGGACCCGAGAAGATCGGGCCCGCTATTCGGCGTTCGCCCGCCTACTTGTCCTTCTTCGGCTTGGCGACGCGGGCCGGCTCCACCTTGGCGAACGGCACAGGTGCTGCGACCGGCTTCTTCGCGTCCTTCTTAGGCTTGCGGGCTTCCTTGCCCGGCTTCATCGAACCCTTTGCCATGGTATCCTCCCCATTCGGTGGTGCCACATTGAATCGTAGTCCGCTTCCCCGATCAAGGCCACGTGATATTCTGATCTACGTCTGGACGAGGATCAGGCAAAGTGACCGAGACCGGCGCGATGGGGAGAGGAGGATACGATGAGAAGCTCTGCCGACAGCAGCGGCCTGACGATTGGATCATGCAGGGTGAGGATCGTCGACGTGCCGCTGAATTTCCCACTCGGCACCAGCGCCGCAACCGTCAGCAAGGTGCCGCTCGTCCTGCTTGACCTTGAGATGGAAGAAGGCGTTACCGGCCGGGCTTACGTCTTCGGCTACACGCCGGCCGGCGCAGCGTCGATCGCCGGCACGACAACCGAGGCGGTCGATCTGGCAAGGGGGGCCCTGGCATTGCCTCTCCAACTGCAGCAGCGCCTCGGCCGGCGCTATGCCCTCCTCGGCGTGACCGGGACTGTCCGAATGGCGTTGTCCCTGCTCGATATGGCCATGTGGGACGCGCAGGGCAGAGCTGCCGGCTTGCCCGTCGCGCGGCTGCTCGGCGGCACCCCCGGGCCGGTGGCCGCCTATGACAGCCGCGGGTTGGGGCTGGCGACGCCTTCCGAGTTGGGCAGGCAGGCCGAACGATTGCTGGAACTGGAGCTCGGAGCAATCAAACTTCGCCTGGGCTACCCGACACTCGCCGAGGACCTCGCTGCCGTTGAGGTTGTCCGCTCGATTACCGACCGACCCTTGATGGTCGACTACAATCAGGCGCTGTCGTTGGCCGAAGCCCGGGCGCGCGGACGCGCGCTGGAGGAGAAGGCGGTGTACTGGCTCGAGGAGCCGATCCGGCATGACGACCATTCGGGCGCTGCGGCACTTGCCAGCGAGCTCGATATGCCCATCCAGATCGGCGAGAACTTCAATGGCAGCGAGGCTATGCTGCAGGCGGTGCAGGCGAACGCGTGCGACCTCGCAATGCCCGATATCTCGCGGATAGGCGGCGTGACGGGCTGGTTGCAGGCTGCGGGGGTCGCAGCGGCTGCCGGGATACCCGTCTCGACGCACCTGATGCCCGAGATGAGCGCCCATGCCCTCGCTGCCTCGGCCACCGCGCACTGGCTCGAATATGTCGATTGGGCGGATGCGATCCTGCGCGAGCCGATGGAGATACGGGACGGCAGGGCGATTGTCGCCGACCGCCCGGGCTTCGGCATTGAGTGGGACGAAAAGCGGATTTCGGCCTTGTCGGGGACATGAAGCCGCTCGACGGCCTCACTCGTCGCCGTCGACCACCCGAAGCTTGAGTTGCCCGGTCCGCGAAATGACCGATGGCTCCGTGGCGGCCGGGTCGCCCGCACCACCACCTGCTTCACCGCCGAACTCCAGCGCTTCGATCTTCTGGCCGCGCTTGGCGAGCTTGTCGGCAGAGGTGACGATCTGGTCGATGTCCTTCACCGTCAGCGCGAAATGTCCCTGAAGCTTGCGCACCCGGTCGTCGAGGCGCGACAGGTCCTCCATCAGGCGGATTACCTCGCCCTGGATCAGATGCGCCTGCTCGCGCATCCGCGCATCCTTGAGCACCGACTGGATCACCTGGATCGACAGCATCAGCAGCGAAGGGGAGACGATGACGATCCGGGCGCGGTGCGCACGCTGGACCAGCGCCTCGAAGTTCTCGTGGATCTCGGCGAAGATCGATTCCGAGGGGACGAACATGAAGGCGGTGTCCTGCGTCTCTCCCGTCAGCAGGTATTTTTCCGAGATGGCGCGGATGTGCACTTCGACGTCGCGCCGGAAGGCCTGGGCGGCGGCCTTCGGGGCGTCGCCGGGATTATCCGCGGCCTCGGCGGCACGGATCGCATTCCACGCCTCGAGGGGAAACTTCGCGTCGATGACCAGCGGCGGCGTGTCGTTCGGCATCCGGATCAGGCAGTCCGGCCGGCTGCCGTTCGACAGCGTCGCCTGGAACTCGTAGGCCCCGATCGGAAGTCCGTCGGCGACGATCGCCTCCATGCGCGACTGGCCGAAGGCGCCGCGCGTCTGCTTGTTGGACAGGATCGCCTGCAGCCCGACCACGTCCTTGGCCAGCGACTGGATATTGTTCTGCGCCGCATCGATCACCGCCAGCCGTTCCTGCAGGTGGCGCAGGTTCTCATGCGTCGATCGCGTCTGCTCGGTGATCGTCGTGCCGAGGCGTTGGGTGAGGCCGTCCAGCCGCTGGTTGATCGTCTGGTTGAGCTCGGTTTGACGCCTGCCGAACACGTCGGACATGGCGGCCAGTCGTCCCTGCATCTCCGCCTGGGCCTTGAGCAGTTCCGCAAGCCGCGCCTCGGCCAAGGCCTCGCGCCGCGCCGCTTCCATCTCCATCGCCATGCGAAGACGCCCGGCGCGGCGCAGGGACAGGAGCAACAGGAAAAGGCCGGCCAGCAACGCCGTGCCGATGATGCCGGCCACGGCGGATGGAGAAAGACCAAATGTGTCGAAAGCGAGCGCGGTCAGATCGGTGCTGTTCATGGTCGCGGAGACTAGCAGATTCTCGCGGGAGAGACAGATCAAATAGAGAACATTGGTCGAGGCAGCTTGACAC
>JBDRCE010000012.1:0-60968 GCA_043822005.1 Pseudomonadota bacterium
GGGCGACTGGCTGCGAGCAATGCCGAACAGGTGACGATCGCGCGCCAGATGGTGGAGAGCCTCGGGCTCGAGATCGCCACCCCCGAAGAAGCCCGCGACATCCTCAAGCTCAAGGGCGCCGACAAGGTCGCGTTCTGAGGAGGGCTGGAGCGCGCATGAACGTTCTGATCGTCTATGCTCATCCGGAACCCGCCTCGTTCAACGCGGCCATGTGCGCCCGCGCACGGGACGCTCTGACCCAAGCAGGGCATGAAGTGGTCGTCTCCGATCTCTACGCCGAAGGCTTCAATCCGGTGGCCGGACGGCACGACTTCGTTTCGGTCGCGGACCCAAACGTCTTCCACTACCAGACCGAACAAGCGCATGCGGCCCGCCACGGCACATTCGCGCCGGACATAACGCGCGAGCAGCGACGCGTCGCCGATGCCGACCTCGTCATCCTGCAGTTTCCGCTCTGGTGGGGCGGCGTGCCGGCGATCCTCAAGGGCTGGGGCGAGCGCGTCTTCGCCTACGGGTTCGGCTATGCCGACGGGCTGCGGTTCCAGACCGGCGTCTTCCGGGGGCGGCGGGCCATGGTGTCGATGACGTCGGGCGGAACGACCGCCCGCTTCGGCGCCGGCGCCGTCTATGGCGAACTCGAACGGCAGGTCTTGTGGCAGATCCAGCATCTCGGCCTCGAATACATGGGATATGAGCTGGAGCCGCCGTTCGTCGCCTATGCGGCGCCGCGCACGGACGACGCCGGACGTGCCGACTATCTCGACGAACTGGAACAGCGCGTTCTCGCGGCAGCGGCGAAGCCGGTCGACCGCAACCTCTGGATCGCCAAACCGCTCGACCTCGTTCCGGACGGCGCTTGGAAGCAACAGCGATAGGAAGACTGCAATGAGCCAACTGGGACTGACAGGCAAGGTGGCGCTGGTCGCCGGCGGATCGCGGGGAATCGGGGCCGCCGTCGTGCAGCGCCTTGCCCTGGATGGCGCTGCCGTGGCGATCGGCTACCGCGCGGCGACCGCCGAGGCCGACGCGATTGTCGGCCAGATCGAGGCCGCCGGCGGGCGGGCTTTCGCGGTGAAGGGCGACATCGGCGTCGATGGCGATGCGGCACGGATGGTCCGGGAAACCAGCGACCGCTTCGGCCGGCTGGACATTCTCGTCAACACGGCGGGGATCGGCCCATATAGGCCGCTGGCCGCCGTCGACGAGGCCTATGTGCGGCAGATGTTCGACACCAACGTGCTCGGCGCGATCATGCTGACCAAGGCTGCCGCGGCCGCGATGACGGCCGGCGGCCGGATCGTCCACGTCTCGTCGCGCCTCGCCTTCAGCCCGATCCCGACGAGCACCGTCTACGCCGCGTCGAAGGCCGCCGTCTCGGCCATGGTGCATGGCTACGGCAAGGAGCTGGGCCCGAAGGGGATCACGATCAATGCAGTCGCGCCCGGCGTGATCGAAACCGACATGACGACGGCGATCATCGCCGAACGCGGCGACCAGATCCGCGCGACAACGCCGCTCGGTCGGATCGGCCAGCCCGACGATATCGCCGGGATCGTGGCGTTTCTGGTCTCCGACGATTCCGGCTGGATCACCGGCCGGACGATCCTCGCCGACGGCGGGCTGACATAAGGTGCATCGGCAGCACGCTGCCGGCGGCGTCGGCGGCCGACCGGCCGCACTCACGCGCCGCGGACAAGCGGTCGCGAATGCACGGATCGAAGGTCTTGGAGTTCGGATGGTGGGCGTGACAGGGATTGAACCTGTGACCCCTACGATGTCAACGTAGTGCTCTCCCGCTGAGCTACACGCCCATCCGAAGCCGCGCATACATCATGCCAGACGCCGTGCGTCAATAGCGAAATGCGGCGAAGTCGACACGCCGCGGAAGGCGTGTCCATTGTGCGAAAACGGCGGCTCAGGCCGCCTGCAGCATCTTCTCGACCTCGTTGACGAGGTCGCGCAGATGGAACGGTTTCGACAGGACCTTGGCGTCCTTCGGGGCTTTCGAATCGGGATTGAGGGCAACCGCGGCGAAGCCGGTGATGAACATAACCTTCAGGTCGGGATCGATCTCGGTGGCGCGGCGGGCGAGTTCGATCCCGTCCATCTCCGGCATCACGATGTCGGTCAAGAGCAGCGAGAACGGCTCCTCGCGCAGCCGCTCATAGGCCGACGCGCCATTGTCGAAGTCGGAGACGTCGTAGCCCGCCCGCTCCAGCGCCTTCACCAGGAAGCGGCGCATGTCGTCATCGTCTTCCGCAAGGAGAATTCGTGCCATCGTCCCGTCCGAATCAGTTGGCAGGCGAATGAAATCCGCCCGTTAACCATGAACTCTATATGAAGGACGCGGGGTAAAGATCAAGTGAACGCTTGCGCGTCGCGAAAGCCCGCCGCTCTGGACATGCGCGCGCACGGGTGGCACGGTACGGCAACCTTTTTCATCGCATGCCACCGGATCAGCCATTGATGAGTGCAGGCGCGGACTTCGCGGAGATATCGCCCTTTTCCGAGACTTCACCGACGGAGATCACGGGGTCGTTCGTTTTCAATTCCCCGCACAGCGGTAGCCATTACCCGGCGCGGTTCATGGAGATGATTCGTCTCGATCGCGCGGGCATCCGCCGGTCGGAGGACTGCTATGTGGACGAACTCTTCGCCGGGGTCGCCTCGCTCGGCGCGCCGCTGCTTTCGGCCAACTTTCCGCGTGCCTATCTCGACGTCAACCGCGAGCCCTGGGAACTCGATCCGAAGATGTTCGCCGAACCGCTGCCGCCGTTTGCCAATGCGCGCTCGGCGCGCGTCGCGGGAGGGCTCGGCACAATTCCGCGGATCGTCGGGGAGGGGCAGGACATCTATGCGGGAAGGTTGCCGCTGACGGAAGCGATCTCGCGCATAGACGCGTTCTACAAGCCATACCATCATCGTCTTCGCGGCCTCCTGATGCAGGCGCATTCGCGTTTCGGCCGCGCGATCCTGATCGACTGCCACTCCATGCCCGCCTCGATCAGGGTCGGCGAGAGCGGGATCCGGCCGGACTTCATCCTCGGGGATCGCTTCGGCGCGTCCGCAGCACCCGCGCTCTCCGAGCAGGCAATCGCGATCCTCACCGACATGGGCTACACCGTCGCCCACAACAAGCCCTATGCCGGCGGCTTCATCACGGAGCACTACGGCCGGCCGGGCAGGGGCCTGCATGCGATGCAGGTAGAGATCAACCGCGGCCTCTACATGGACGAGCGGTCCTACGAGAAATCGGCCGGCTTCGAGGCGCTCGCCCAGGACCTCACCGAGTTCTCCGGCCGGCTGATCGCCTTCGCCGAATATTTCTTCGGCCGCCCGGCCCTTGCGGCCGAATAGCGCGTCGGAGAAGCCTGACCTTGGGCCGGCCATAGGAAGAGGGGCCGACCATGGGAAGAGGCGAAAAAAAGACCGCATCGTTCGCACGACGCGGTCAAGTCTAGGGAGGAAACGCCCAAGGAGGGCATAGACGGGCGAACCCGTCTGTCGTTACAATCATGTTGCGCTGCACAAATGTCAATACGCAGCCGTTAAAAATAATTCATACTTATGTGCATACCGGCGCGCGCCGGATTCAGGTGCAAAAAGGGGGCAGAATGATCGTCGGCGCCGAATTCATGCGCAGGCTTGCCAAGGCTGCGGCGGCCGAGACGCTGCCCAGGTTTCGCACCGCGGGAGCTGTCTCCAACAAGGAGGCCGGCGGGTTCGATCCGGTCACCGAGGCCGACCGCGAGGCGGAGCGTGCGCTGCGTGCGCTGATCCTTTCCGAGTATCCCGGCCATGGCATCCTCGGCGAAGAGCATGGATCGGAAAATACATCGGCAAGCCACGTCTGGGTGATCGATCCGATCGACGGAACGCGCGCGTTCATCTCCGGCCTTCCGGTCTGGGGTACGCTAGTTGGTCTGACGATCGACGGCGACGCGAAAGCGGGCCTGATGTCGCAGCCTTTCACCGGCGAGCTGTTCTACGCCGATGGCGACGGCTCTTACTATGAGGGCCCGGGCGGGCCGCGAAAGCTGGCGTCGCGTGCCACGTCCGATCTCTCGGACGCGACGCTGTTCACGACGACCCCGGCGCTGTTCAAGGGCATGATGCGCGAGCGCTACGACCGGCTGGAAAGGGCGGTCCGGCTCGCGCGCTACGGCACGGACTGTTATGCCTTCGCCATGGTGGCGGCCGGGCATGCGGATATCGCGGTCGATGCCGGGCTTCAATCCTATGACATCGTCGCACTGATTCCGCTGATCGAACAGGCGGGCGGCGTGGTGACCACCTGGACGGGCGGCCCGGCGGAGAACGGCGGCGATATCCTCGCCAGCGCCAATCCGGTCCTGCACGAAAAGGCGCTGCGCCTGGTGAACGACTGAGCGGCCTCAGCCGTCGGCGTTCTCGCCGGGAATGAAGGCGTCGAAGGCGGCCCAGAACTGTTCGCGGTAGACGTCCGCCTCCTGCAGGATCTCGTGACGGGCGCCGTCGATGGTGACGACGGAGCCGGAGCGCAGGGTGCGTGCGAAGGTCTCGACCGCCTGCGTCGAGACGACCTCATCGGCGCCGGCGGCGACGAGCAGCGTCGGAACGTGGAGCCTGGCCGCGAAGTCCGGATCGCGAACGCGTTCGGCCGCGACGCAGGCGGCGTGGATCCACGCGACCGTCGGCCCGCCCATCGCCAGATGCGGGGCTGCGTTGAAAAGCGCCGTGTTGCGGCTGAAGCGGGCAAGATCGGTGGTGAGCTTGTTCGCGGCGAAAGGATGACCTCCCTTGGGGCGCGGTCCGCCCGACACGTAGACGGTGCCGAGGCCGAGGCTATAGAGGAAGGCCGTCGTCCGCCGCAGCGTCGTCATCGAGACCGGCAGGCCGACGAATTCGATCAGCGGTGCAATAAGGACCATTCGCCGGACACGGTTGAAGAGCCTTGGAGTGGCGATGAGGGCGACCAGCGAACCGGTCGAATGGCCCAGGACGTAGTAAGGGCCGCGGCAATCGGGCAGCACGACGTCATCAAAGAACTTCTCCAGGTCGGCAACATAATCGTCGAAACTGACGACATAGCCGCGCGCCGGGTCCCTGATCAGCCGCTCCGAGCCGCCCTGGCCGCGCCAGTCCATGATCGCGGCTCCGAAGCCGCGCGACGACAGATCGCGGATCGTCTCGAAATACTTCTCGATGCATTCGTTACGGCCGGCGAGAATGACGACCGTTCCCTTGAGGGGGCGCGTCTGCGCCGGGAAACGTCCGTAGCGGATCGAACGCCCGTCATGCGCCGTGAAGCGCGAAACCTCGCCCCATTCGGGCACTGGGTTTTCGGGTATGTCGACCAGACGTTCGGTCATTGAGGAGTCCGGTGGGCGGCGCGGGCGAGCGGCCCTTGATAGGTAGAGCCGAGATCAAAAGCAAAGGATTTGGCAGCGACGTGCGGACGGCTCAGGTTGGCCGGCACCAAAAAAGTGGCCGGAAGCGGACAAGCCGCCTCCGGCCTATTCGAGCCCGGGTGGAAGGGACGTTACACCCGAACCGGGATCTCCGACCGTCTCCGATCTTTGATCCATGACCGGACTTTAGGGTGCCCGGGCTGAACGGGACCCGAAGCGGCGGTTCATCCGCCGTTCATCCAGAGAGCCGATAACTTCCCTTGAAATGAAAATGGTTCGTTCCCAAATCATGGTCGTGGCCGCCTCTGAAGGGGCCACTGGCAGGCAGGAGACGCCGATACGGGTTTCCGGGAGTCTGTCACCACGCAAGAATTGTTGCTCAAGGGAGAACACCCATGCGTCACGTTGATTTTTCGCCGCTCTATCGTTCCACGGTCGGTTTCGACCGTCTCTTCTCGATGCTGGACCAGATCGGCCAGCCGGACAGCGGCCAGACCTACCCGCCCTACAATATCGAGCGCACCGGCGAGGACGCCTATCGCGTCACCATGGCGGTCGCCGGCTTCGGCGAGAACGAGATCTCGATCGAGGCCCATCGCAATGTCCTGACCGTCAAGGGCGAGAAGGCCGAAGAGAGCGCCAATGAAGGTGCTGAACTCCTCTATCGCGGTATCGCGTCCCGCGCGTTCGAGCGCCGCTTCCAGCTCGCCGACCATGTCGAAGTAACGGGCGCGACGCTGAAGAACGGCCTGCTCCACGTCGATCTCAAGCGGAACATTCCCGAAGAGATGAAGCCCCGCAAGATCGCGATTTCGAGCGTCGGCAAACCCTCGAAGCAGATCGAGGCCAAAGCGGCCGCGTAATCCGGCTTCCACGGCACATCATGGCGGCGCCTTCGGGCGCCGCTTTCGTTTTCAGTCCCTCAGAAAATCGGCGTGGCGGTGGACAAGCTTCCATTCGCCGTCCTCGCGCCGGAACAGTTCGGTCACGCGCAGATTCATTGCGACCGCCTTTCCGTCCATTTCCACAATCGCCCTCTGAATGCCGCACCAGTAGGCAATGTCGCCGCTTTCGCTCGACCGAAGTATTTCCAGCCGGCTCTCGCCATCCGGTCCGAAACGCGACGCTCCTGCTCGATAGGATGCGATGATCGAGGCTCGCCCGGTGACCACCCTGCCGTCCGGGCCGAAAAAGGTCGACGGCTCGGATTCGGACGTCAGCTGTTCAACCTGGTCGGAACGGCCGCGACTGTAAGCCTCTGCCGCGGCCTCGCGACGGCTCATGAATTCTGCGAACGACGACATCGTGTGGCTCCATTCCGGTAGACGGCACCTTGCCATCAACCGGTCTAGGAGACCCCGGTTCGCCGAGCCAGCCGGAGCGGGCGAACCTCCTGACAATCAGGTCAGGATCTATTTCGACATGAGAAGTTTGCGAAACGCGTCGATATCTCCGCGGCGTGTCGCGAAGCTCGTCACGAAGCGGCAGAGCGTTTCGTCGTCGCCGATCATGCCCTCGAAGGAGGCTGGTCTTGCCCAGGGGTAGAAGCGGGCGCCTTTGCCGGTGAGGTCGTCCATCAGGGCCGTCGGCATGACCGCGAAGACCTCGTTGGCGTCCGGCTTCCAGGCAAGCCGCATACGATTCGACGAGGAGAGGACTTCCGACAGGCTCTGCGCCATCGCATTCGAATGGCGCGCTATGTCCAGCCAGAGATCTCCTTCGAAATAGGCTTCGAACTGCGCCGAGATGAAGCGGGACTTGGAAAAGAGCTGAGCCGCCCGCTTGCGCAGGAAGGGAATATCGGCGGCCTTCCCCGGGTCGAGGACCACCAGCGCCTCGGCGCACCAGCAGCCGTTCTTGGTGCCGCCGAAGGAGACGAGGTCGACGCCGCGCTTCCAGGTCATCTCGGCAGGCGTCGTGCCCAGCGCCACGAGCGCGTTGGCAAAGCGGGCGCCGTCCATGTGGAGCGGAAGGCCGTTTGACCGGGCGACCTTGCCGACCGCCTCGATCTCGTCGAGCGAGTAGACGGTGCCGATCTCGGTCGCCTGGGTGATCGAGATCGCCATCGGCTGGCCATGATGCACGAACTCCGCCGGATAGCGGGCGATAGCCGCGGACAGGGCGGACGGGTCGATCTTGCCCAGTGCGCCTTCGACCGGACAGAGCCGCGCTCCGCCGGTGAAATATTCCGGCGCGCCGCATTCATCGACGATCATGTGTGCTTCGGTGTGGCAGAAGGCGACGCCGCCGGGCCTGTTGCTGGCAGCCATGGCAAGCGAGTTTGCCGCTGTTCCGGTGCCGACGAAGAAGACCGCGACCTCTCGCTCGAAGATACGGCCGAACGTGTCGCTGACCGACCCGTCGAGATCGCTCGAGCCGTAGGCGGGCGCGAAGCCGTCGGCGTGCCGAACGAGACTCTCGGCGATCTCAGGGTGAGCGCCTGACCAATTGTCGGAGGAAAAGATCATTGCCACCCCGCTGCCGCTGTTTCGGGCGGACAATGTTCATTGGCGAGGCAGTGCGCAAGCCCGGCTTTGAAAGCAACCAAGACCCTGGACCGGGAGGCTTGCGGGCTATCAACGTTGGCGCGAAATAATATTACGCGACGCCCCCGGTCAGGGCATGAAAAATGCGCCCGGAAGGTTCGGCTTTTGCATTTCGGTCTTGTGCGCCCGCAAGATTTCTGGCATACCAAATTTAGGACAGCACTGCTGTCATATTAATCGTCGCTTAAGTGGCCGGAAATGGCGTATCATCGCGCCACTCCGGCCTTGCGCGCGAAAGGCGCGGGGACCGGTTCCCCGATCGAACAGGAGGATGAAGCGATGACGGACGTGACGCCATCTCTGACGACGGAGCTCCATGCCCGTGCGCAGGGCAATGCGCGCGCCGTCAAAACGCCGTCCGGCCGCATGGGCCTCTATGACCCGCGCAACGAGCACGATTCCTGCGGCGTCGGCTTTATCGTGCAGATGAAGAACGTCAAGTCGCACCAGATCGTGGTCGACGGGTTGAAGATGCTCGAGAACCTGACGCATCGCGGTGCGGTCGGCGCCGATCCGCTGATGGGCGACGGGGCGGGCGTGCTCGTGCAGATCCCGGACACGTTCTTCCGCCGCGAGATGGCTTCGCAAGGCGTGGCTCTGCCTCCCGCCGGCGAATACGCAGTCGGCCACTGGTTCATGCCGCGAGACGAGGCTACGCGAATTCACGTCGAGGACGTGATCCGGGAAAGCGCGGCCTCCGAAGGTGTGCCGTTGATCGGCTCGCGCGACGTGCCCGTCGACAACGCGTCGCTTTCCAAGGCTCCGGACATCGCCGCGGCGGAGCCGATCCACCGGCAGTTCTTCTTCGGGCGCCCGTCCGACGTCGAATCCGACGACGAATACGAGCGGCGTCTCTATATCCTGCGCAAGGTCGTGTCCGGCCGCCTCTACCAGGAGCACGACAACAAGGACATCGGCGCTTACTGCGTGTCGCTGTCCTCGCGGACGATCGTCTACAAGGGTATGTTCCTGGCCTACCAGGTCGGCGCCTACTACAAGGATTTGGCGGATCCGGAGTTCAAATCCGCGCTGATCCTCGTCCACCAGCGCTTCTCGACCAACACGTTCCCGTCGTGGAAGCTGGCGCATCCGTACCGCATGGTCGCCCACAACGGCGAGATCAACACGGTGCGCGGCAACGTCAACTGGATGGCGGCGCGGCAGGCTTCGGTCGATTCCGAACTGTTCGGCAACGACATCTCGAAGCTGTGGCCGATCTCCTACGAGGGGCAGTCGGACACGGCCTGCTTCGACAATGCGCTCGAATTCCTGACGCAGGGCGGCTACAGCCTCGCGCATGCGATGATGATGCTCATCCCGGAAGCCTGGGCCGGCAACAAGCTGATGGGCGCCGACCGCAAGGCCTTCTACGAGTATCACGCGGCGCTGATGGAGCCCTGGGACGGGCCGGCCGCGGTTGCGTTCACCGACGGGCGCCAGATCGGCGCGACGCTCGACCGCAACGGCCTGCGCCCTGCACGTTACATCGTCACCGACGACGACCGGGTGATCCTGGCGTCGGAGGCCGGTGTGCTGCCGGTTCCCGAGAAGAACATCGTCAAGAAGTGGCGGCTGCAGCCCGGCCGCATGCTCTTGATCGACCTGCAGGAAGGCCGCATCGTCTCCGACGACGAGGTGAAGTCGCAGATCGCCGCCAAGCATCCTTACCGGGACTGGCTGAAGAACACGCAGATCATCCTCGAGGACCTGAAGCCCGTGGCACCGCGCGAGCCGCGCCGCGACGTGACGCTGCTCGACCGCCAGCAGGCCTTCGGCTACACGCAGGAAGATACCAAGATACTGATGTCGCCGATGGCGACCACCGGACAGGAAGCCGTGGGCTCGATGGGTACCGACACGCCGATTTCGGCGATGTCGGACAAGTCGAAGCTGCTCTACACCTATTTCAAGCAGAACTTCGCCCAGGTCACCAACCCGCCGATCGATCCGATCCGCGAGGAACTGGTGATGAGCCTGGTGTCCTTCATCGGGCCGCGGCCGAACATCTTCGACCTGGTCGGCACGTCGCGCCGGAAGCGGCTTGAGGTACGTCAGCCGATCCTGACCAATGGCGATCTCGAGAAGCTGCGCTCCGTCGGCCACACCGAGGATCGTTTCGACACCAAGACGATCGACATCACCTATGCCTCGTCCGAGGGTGCCGCCGGCATGCACGGCGCGCTGGAGCGGCTTTGCGAGCGCTCGGAAGCGGCCGTCGCCGGCGGTTACAACATCATCATCCTGTCCGACCGGCAGGTCGGGCCGGACCGCATCGCCATTCCCTCGCTTCTGGCCACCGCGGCGGTGCATCACCACCTGATCCGCAAGGGGTTGCGTACGTCCGTCGGCCTCGTCATCGAGACCGGCGAGCCGCGCGAAGTGCATCATTTCTGCTGCCTCGCGGGCTATGGCGCGGAGGCGATCAATCCCTACCTGGCGTTCGACACCCTCCTCGACATGCACAAGCGGGGCGAGTTTCCGCCGGAGGTCGATGCCAGCGAACTGGTCGGGCGCTTCAGCAAGTCGATCGGCAAGGGTATCCTGAAGGTCATGTCCAAGATGGGCATCTCGACCTACCAGTCCTATTGCGGCGCCCAGATCTTCGACGCCGTCGGCCTGAAGTCCGAGTTTGTCGATCGTTATTTCGCGGGCACGGCAACCACGATCGAAGGCGTCGGGCTGGAGGAGATCGCGACCGAGACGGCGAGCCGTCACGCCGATGCATTCGGCGACAACCCGGTGCTGCGCAGCGCGCTCGAAGTGGGCGGCGAATATATGTACCGGATGCGTGGCGAAGCGCATATGTGGTCGCCCGACGCGGTGGCCACGCTGCAGCACGCCGTGCGCAAGAAGTCGTGGGAGACGTTCAAGCAGTATTCGGCGGAGATCGACAGCGCTTCGGCCCGGGCGAAGACCATCCGGGGCCTGTTCGACATCAAGCTCGCCGAAGGTGCCGGCCGCGCGCCCGTGCCGCTCGACAGCGTCGAGCCCGCTGCCGATATCGTCAAGCGTTTCGCGACCGGCGCCATGTCGTTCGGCTCGATTTCGCGCGAGGCGCATACGACCCTGGCGATTGCCATGAACCGGATCGGCGGCAAGTCGAACACCGGCGAGGGCGGCGAGGAGCCGGACCGCTACAAGCCGTTGCCGGACGGCTCGGCGAACCCCGAGCGCTCGGCGATCAAGCAGGTCGCATCCGGACGATTCGGCGTGACGGCGGAGTATCTCGTCAACTCGGACATGATGCAGATCAAGATCGCCCAGGGCGCCAAGCCGGGCGAGGGCGGCCAGCTGCCCGGCCACAAGGTTGACGCCACGATCGCAAAGACGCGGCATTCGACACCCGGCGTCGGCCTGATCTCGCCGCCGCCGCACCACGACATCTACTCGATCGAAGATCTGGCACAACTGATCTTCGACCTGAAGAACGTCAACCCCGCCGCCGGCGTGTCGGTCAAGCTGGTGTCGGAAGTGGGCGTCGGAACGGTCGCGGCGGGCGTCGCCAAGGCGCGCGCCGATCACATCACGATCTCGGGCTATGACGGGGGGACCGGCGCATCGCCCCTCACCTCGCTCAAGCATGCGGGCTCGCCTTGGGAAATGGGCCTGGCCGAGACGCATCAGACGCTGGTGCTGAACGGGCTGCGCAGCCGCGTGGCACTGCAGGTCGATGGCGGATTGCGCACAGGCCGCGACGTCATCATCGGCGCGCTGCTCGGGGCCGACGAGTTCGGCTTCTCGACGGCCCCGCTGATTGCGGCCGGCTGCATCATGATGCGCAAGTGCCATCTCAATACCTGCCCGGTGGGGGTGGCGACGCAGGACCCCGTCCTGCGCAAGCGTTTCAAGGGCACGCCGGAGGATGTCATCAACTTCTTCTTCTACGTGGCGGAAGAAGTGCGCGAACTGCTCGCCCAGATGGGCTACACGCATCTCGACCAGATCATCGGCCAATCCGACCTGCTCGAGAAGCGGGGCGTGATCGACCACTGGAAGGCGAAGGGGCTCGACTTCACGCGCGTGTTTTTCAAGCCGGACGCGCCGAAGGAAGAGACCTACTGGACGCAGAGCCAGAAGCATCCGATCGATGACGTTCTCGACCGCAGGCTGATCGCGGAGGCGGAGCCGGCGCTCGTCGCCCGGCAGCCGGTGACGATCGAAACCACTATCCGCAACGTCGACCGCTCGGCGGGCGCGATGCTGTCGGGCGAGGTCGCCAGGCGCTTCGGCCACAAGGGGCTCAGGCCCGACACGATCAACGTCAAGCTGACCGGGACCGCCGGCCAGTCGTTCGCCGCCTTCCTGGCGCGCGGCATCTCGTTCGAACTGGTCGGCGACGGCAACGATTATGTCGGCAAGGGCCTGTCGGGCGGCCGCATCGTGATTCGCCCGGCGGACGATGCGCGGATCGTCGCCGAAGACTCGATCATCGTCGGCAACACCGTGCTCTACGGAGCGACCGAGGGCGAGGCCTATTTCCGCGGCGTCGCGGGCGAGCGCTTCGCGGTGCGCAATTCGGGCGCCGTCACGGTGGTCGAGGGCGTGGGCGATCACGGCTGCGAATACATGACCGGCGGCGTCGTGGTTGTGATTGGCAAGACCGGACGCAACTTCGCAGCCGGCATGTCGGGCGGCATCGCCTATGTGCTCGACGAGGCTGGCGACTTCGCCGAGCGCTGCAACATGGCGATGGTCGACCTGGAGCCGGTGCCGGAAGAGGACGAACTGCTCGAGAAGCTGCATCACCACGGCGGCGACATTGCCCATATGGGCCGTGTCGACGTGACCGGGGACATGACGCGGCACGACGACGAGCGTCTCTACCAGCTCATCTCCAACCATCTGCACTATACGGGCTCGACCCGCGCCAAGCACATCCTCGACAATTGGGCGGAGTTCCGGCCGAAATTCCGGAAGGTCATGCCAGTCGAATACCGCCGCGCGCTGATCGAAATGGAGCGCAGCCGGATGGGGGTCGCGGCGGAGTAAGCCGCGACCGACTTTCCTTGATGAGTTTCCTGGAGCGCGTCGCATGCGCTCGGATTGCAAACCAGCCGCGGTGACGGCACCTTGGGATACCCCCCAAGACGACGCACGAGAGTGATTATGGGCAAGGTAACAGGCTTTCTCGAGATCGACCGGCAGGTGCACAAATACCAGCCGGCCTCCGACCGTATCCGGCATTTTCGCGAGTTCACGTTGCCGATGTCGGACACGGAGGTCGAGAAACAGGCGGCGCGCTGCATGGATTGCGGCGTGCCCTATTGCCATGGTCCGACGGGATGTCCGGTGCACAACCAGATCCCGGACTGGAACGACCTCGTCTACAATGGCGACTGGGACAGCGCGATCCGCAATCTTCATTCGACGAACAACTTCCCCGAATGGACGGGCCGCATCTGCCCGGCGCCGTGCGAGGAAGCTTGTACGCTGAACCTCGAGGACATTCCGGTCGCGATCAAGACGATCGAGCAGGCGATTGCCGACAAGGCGTACGAAACCGGATACATCGTGCCCCAGCCGGCCGCGGCCAAGACGGGCAAAAAGGTCGCGATCATCGGTTCGGGACCGGCAGGCATGGCAGCCGCACAGCAACTCGGCCGTAGCGGCCACGAGGTGCATGTCTACGAGCGCGAGAGCCGCCCCGGCGGCCTGATGCGTTTCGGCATTCCCGACTTCAAGATCGAGAAGCGTTACGTCGACCGCCGCGTCGAGCAGATGCAGGGGGAGGGCGTGACCTTCTTCTGCAATGTCAATGTCGGCGTCGACAAGTCGCTGGACGAACTGACGGCGGAATACGATGCGGTGCTCTACTGCGGCGGCTCGGAGAAGCCTCGGCCGGCCGGTATCCCCGGCATCGAGTTCGCTGGCGTGCACGATGCGATGCCGTATCTGGTGCAGCAGAACAAGCGCGTCGGCGGCGAGCCGATCCTGTCGGCGGCGTGGCCGGCGGATCCGATTCTCGCCAACGGCAAGCATGTCGTAGTCGTCGGCGGCGGCGACACTGCGTCGGACTGCGTCGGCACGGCGTTCCGCCAGGGCGCGGTGCGCGTCACCCAGCTCGATATCCGCCCGCAGCCGCCCGCGAAGGAAGACAAGCTGACGGTCTGGCCCTATTGGGCGACCAAGATGCGTACTTCGTCCAGCCAGGCGGAGGGCGCCGAGCGTGAGTTCCAGGTTGCGACGCTGGAGTTCGTCGGCGAGGACGGTGTCCTGACCGGCGTGAAGTGCTGCGAGGTCGACGAGAAGCGCAAGCCGATCGCCGGTACCGAGTTCGTCATCCGAGCCGATCTGGCCTTCATCGCGATCGGCTTTGCCGGGCCGATGGAGAACGGGCTAGCGTTCAAGGCCGAGGGGCTCGGCCTCACGCGCGACGCGCGCGGTTCGACCAATGTGGTTGCCAACGACAAGGACTATCGAACCACCATCGACAAGCTATTCGCGGCGGGCGACGTGCGGCGAGGCCAATCCCTTGTCGTGTGGGCGATCCGCGAGGGCCGTCAGGCGGCGCGCTCGATCGACGAATATCTGATGGGATCCACGGTCCTGCCGCGATAGGCAGTGCCAGAGCCAGCGGTCGCGTCAGTTCGCGATCGCGGTGGTCTTGTCGGCGTCGGGAGGAACCTCGGCTGCCGGTTTCGCCGCGGTGCCATTGCCGAAATCGTCGGCTCTACCCGCGACCGGACCCGGTGCGATGCCCTCTTTCGTGAGCTTCTCCGCCGCTGTCTGCGACTTGGCCGCGCCTGGGGTAAAGGTTGCTCCCAGAAGCTCCTGGCCGCCGTCCAGTTCGGGATCCGTGAGAGAGATCGGAACGGTGCGCTCAATGTTGGCCGGAGTGGACGCGCCTCCCGGTAGCTGGGGGGCGAGGCCGTTAGGCCCCAGCGCCCCGATCTGCGCCGGCTTGGCCGTGCCGAGGATCTTCTCCAGGGGCTTTTCGGTATAGAAGGCGACCTTCCGCTTGCCGGGCCGGGTCAGGTTTATGCCGTTTTCGCCGGAGCGCAATTTGACGGGATTGCCGTTGATGTCCGGACCGGTGGTCACGAACGCGCCGTTTTCGTCGACGAAGCCGTCCCAGATGTCGACGAAGCTGCCACCGACTGCCTCGGCGACCGAGCGATAGACATCGTTGTAGGCGAGCATGTCCGACGCCATGGTCGAGTTCTTGAAGGACGGCATGCCGACCCAGACGAGCGGAACGTTGCGATCGGTCACCGCCTTGGCGAGGTTGGTGGCGCGCCGCTCGTATTCCTTCATCCAGTTCTCGGAACGCTTGGGCTCACGGACGTCGCCGACGCGCATCTCCTGGCGGTCGTTCGCGCCGAGCATGATCACGACCACGGCCGGTTTCTCGGCTTCAATGATCGGTCCGATCTCGGCCGGCCAGTCATAATGGTCGTCGCGGACGATGCCCGACGAACCGCTTGCCCTGGCGACGACCCTGACGCTGGGAATGGCGAGGTAGGCGCTTTCCAGTCCCTCCGCCAGACCGCTTGCCAGGAAGTCGCCGACGACGAGCACGACGCGGGCATCCTCGGCCTTTGCGACAGCCTCAGGAGCCGGAACGCCGGCGTCCTCTCTCGAAGGGGTGCGGCGCTTGATCGTCGCCCGAGGCTGCTTACGGGGTGCCTCGACCTCGCGCGGTTTGCCCGGGCGGAAAAGCAGATCGAACAGCGAGCGCGGACGATCCTGGGCGAAGCCGGGCGCGACGGCCGATCCGAGAAACGCAATGGTCACCGCGATCGTGAAGAAGATCGCGATGGTCCTGATCGAGGTTTTCCGGAGTGCTGTGTGCCGCAAATCCACCACTACCTCTGACGAAGCGTCGTCAGCACTTCCTTGCTCGGGTGACCGTCCGCGGCGAGGCCAGCGCGTTCCTGGAAAGCCTTGATCGCCTGGCGGGAACCATCGCCGATCTTGCCGTCCAGCTTGCCGTCGTAATAGCCGAGCGTAAGAAGGCGCTTCTGCAATTCCTGCTTCTCCGCGAAAGTCAGCTTCGTGAACGGCCGGTTCCAGTCATTCACAAGGCTGCCATAGCCGGCGATCTGGTCGGCAAGAAGGCCGACCGCAAGCGCGTATTTGTCGGCATTGTTATAGGCCTTCAGCACGAAGAAGTTCTTCGTCGCCAGGAATGCCGGGCCGGAGCGGCCGTCGAGCGCCTTGAGCTCGGCCGATTCGCCCGTGCTGCGGAAAGGCTTGCCGTTCGCACGCGTCACGCCGATGTCGGCCCACTTGCCGATCGACATCTTGCCGCCGGGGAATTTGCGGCCCTGCGGAAGGGAGACTTCATAACCCCAGGTCTGGCCGGCGCGCCAGCCGTTCTTGGCGAGCAGGTTCGCCGCGGTGGCAAGTGCGTCGGGGACGGAGTTCCAGATGTCGCGGCGGCCATTGCCATCGAAGTCGACGCCGTAGGCGATGAAGCTCGTCGGGATGAACTGCGTATGACCCATCGCACCGGCCCAGGAGCCGGTCAGGTGGCTCTCGTCGATGTCGCCGCGCTGCAGGATCTTGAGCGCGGCGAGCAGCTGCGTGCGGGCGAACTTGGCGCGCCTCTTGTCGCCATAGGCCAGCGTCGAGAGCGAGCGCACGACATTGCGCATCACCTTGTCGTTCTTGAGGATCTCGCCATAGTTCGATTCCATCGACCAGATGGCGAGCAGGATATGGCGGTCGACGCCGAAGCGCGCTTCGATCTTGTCCAGCGTGGATTTGTATTTGCGCGCCATCTCGCGCCCGACGGCGACCGAATCCTCGTGGACCCGGTTGTCGAAATAATCCCACACCGGCGCGGTGAATTCGGGCTGGTAGCGGGCCTTTTCCAGAACCTCGGCATCCGGCTCGCTCACACCGCGAAAGGCGCGGTCGAACGTGCTGCCGGAAATCCCGGCGCTCGCGGCGGTGCCGCGGAAATCGGCGATCCAGCGCTTGAAACCGGCATCGGCGTATGCGGGCGCCGCCGAAGCCATCGCACCGAGCGCCAAAGCGAGGGCGGCTACCCCCGCGCGGATCGTCGTTCTGCGAATGAACATCCTTGCCTCCATCGTCATCCAGGATGCCGATTCATCGGAGAATTGGGTTAGGATTCAGTTTACCATAGGGACGTTTTGGAAATGGAACGTCAAGCGTGGTTCGAAGTTAGTCACCGCCGAGGCATTCAGTATTTTTCAATTCCGGCATGAAAGTGTCGCGCGCGGCCAAAGCCGACATTGCGGAGGAAAAGAGTGACCAACAAGAAGATTCGCAAGGCTGTGTTTCCCGTCGCGGGCCTGGGCACGCGGTTCCTTCCCGCAACGAAGGCGATCCCCAAGGAGATGCTGACCGTCGTCGACAAGCCGGTGATCCAGTACGTCGTGGACGAGGCGCGCGAGGCGGGCATCGAGCATTTCATCTTCGTCACCGGACGCAACAAGGCGGTGATCGAGGACCATTTCGACATCCAGTTCGAGCTCAACGCGACGCTGCGCGAACGCGGCAAGACAGAGCCGCTTGAACGGCTGGCAGCGATGCAGCCCGCCGCGGGCACGACCAGCTTCACGCGGCAGCAGGAGCCGCTCGGCCTTGGCCATGCCGTATGGTGTGCGCGCGAGCTGGTCGGCGACGAGCCGTTCGCGCTGCTCTTGCCCGACATGATCATGCAGTCGCGGAAGAGCTGCATGGCGGAGATGGCCGAACTTTACGAACATACCGGCGGCAATGTCATCGCCCTGCAGGAATGCGACCCCGCCGAGGCGCATAAGTACGGCATCGTCGGCAAAGGCCGCGATGTGCATAGCGGTTTCGAGATCACCAGGATGGTCGAGAAGCCGAAGCCCGGCACGGCACCCTCCAACCTCTACATCAACGGCCGGTACATCCTGCAGCCGGAGATCTTCGACATCCTCGCGACGCAGGAACGCGGCGCCGGCAACGAGATCCAGCTCACGGACGCGATGCTGACGCTCGCGAAATCACAACCGTTCCACGGCGTCCACTATCGCGGCAGGACGTTCGATTGCGGTTCGCCGGAAGGGTTCATCGAAGCCAACATCGCCTTCGGCCTGTGGCGTCCCGATATGCACTCGCATGTCCTGTCGGCGATCGAACGGCTTTCGACCGAGGTGGCCCCGATCGGGTAAGGGCTGCTAGCGCTGCAGCTTGACACCCAGGAAGACGTTGTGGACCGTCGTGTCTCGGCCGGGCAGCGTGCTGGTGAGCTGCTCGTAGCGGTAGCGGCCGGTCAGGCCGGCATAGCGGTTGAGCCACCAGGTGAGCGACGTTTCGCCGCGCAAGGTCAGATCGTGGTCCGCCGTAGAGGCGTAGTCGCGCCATGACGCTCCCAGGGATGCGTCCAGGGAAAGGTTGGCGCGAATCTCCCGCTTCAGCGACACCGTCCCGGAATAGAGGATCGAGCCGCTCTCGCCCGCCGTCGTAGTGCCTTCAACCTCGGTCGAGGCGTTGAAGCCGATGGTCGTGCCGCGCTCGGGCGACCACGCCAGTTCGGCGCTGGTGGACATGCCCGAAATGTCCGACAAGGCGGCGTCGTCGAACTGTTCGGTGACATAGCCGAGCGCCAGTTCGCCCGTCAGCTTCTCGCCAAGGTCGAGTTCCGCGCCGAGCCGCGCGGCCATGCGATCCGACGAACGCTGGTAGCCGCCGCTGTCGACCTTCTGATCATAGATACGGCGGCCGTATTCGAGCTCGACGAAGGGCGTGAACGCTGGAGAAATCTCGTAGCCGGTGCGCAGGATGCCGGTGAGCAACGTTGAATTGCGCTCCTCCTGCGAGAGGGTTCCGCCGCCTTCGAGTTCCGCATCACCATAGTCGAGCCGGAGAAGGTTCCCGCTGGCAGCGAAGCGGAACTTACCGACGTCCTTCTCCAGCCCGAGGCTGCCGGTGAGTTCCTGCCGGATCGGGCGTGATGTGACAGTCGCGGGAAGTTCCACTGGCGAATCCGCATCCTCGCGGCGAAGCGAATAGCCGAGCTTGCCGATTCCGCGAAGCTCCTCGCTGATGTCGAGATTGAGGGTCGCATCCACACCCGCCGACGGGTCCGTGACCGGTTCGCCGTCGATCGATTTCCTGTAGGTGCCGTAGGCGTTGATATTCGCCGAATGTCGCGACCAATCCGACACCGCGTTGAGGCGCAAGGTGGTCTCCGAGAGCACCGCCGGTTTCGGAACCGGACTGTAGGTCGCGTTCGAGGTCCAGGTCACGCCCTGTTCGAGGGTCGTGACGACATTGAACGTGCCGAGCCGCAGGCCGAGCGGAGCATAGGGATTTTCCTCCGCCTCGGTGTCGGGAGTCTCGATGGCTGCCGTGCGGATGTTCTCCGCCTCGACGCGGATGTTCCGCTCCTCGTCTTCCGCATCGACCTTCTCGGCGCGAGGATTTGCCGCGGTGGGCTCCTCTTCTTCCGCAGCCGGCTCGTCGGCCTTGGCCTCGGCCTCGGCTTCCTTTTCGCGCCGCCGCACGCCGATGGGCGTCTCAGGTTTTTCGGGCTCGCCCAGGGAGTCGGCATCGGTCGGAGGATCGGGGAACAGCGTCGTGAGCGTGCTCGCCTCGGGCGTCTCCTCGTCCTCGGTGGCACGCGGACCTTCGGGAACATAGGCCGGATTGGCTGCCTGCTGTTTCTCCGGAGTGGGCGGTGTCACCGGATAGAGCGGGGAAGGGCGGGAAACGAGCTCACGCCGGACATCGGCTTCCGTCACTTCGCCGCGGAGGTCCTGCGCCGCTGCCGGGTGAACCACGAGGAGAACGGCCGCGCCCGCGGCGAGCAGCACGGCACGCCGGCGCAGCAGTCTCGACGAGAAGGTTCGGATACGCGGCATGACCACTCGAAATTGCCACGGCGCGGGTTGCGCCATGCTTACCGAACCGTAAACAACGATGGTTAATGGACGGTTGAAGCGGCCCGCCCGCTTTCAAACAACGTTGGACAGGACCGGAACGACGCGGTAATCCGGGCGCCATGCATGCAGGCCTGAAACGCAAAACCGTCGACCGTTCCGCCGCGATCCGATCGGCGGTGCGGACGATCACGACCGAACAGGCCGGCATGGCCGCGCTGGCGGCGGCACTCGACAACGGGCTCGCCGAACCGTTCGCGGAAGCGGTCGCCAAGATTTCGGCCATCACCGGCCGCGTGATCGTCACGGGCGTCGGCAAGAGCGGGCATATCGGCGCCAAGATTGCCGCGACGCTCGCCTCGACCGGCACGCCTGCTTTCTTCGTCCATCCGGCAGAGGCAAATCACGGCGACCTCGGCATGATCGCGAGCGACGATGCGGTAATTGCGATGTCGTGGTCGGGCGAGAGCGCGGAACTGAAAGGCATCGTTGCCTACACGCGCCGCTTCGCCATTCCATTGGTCAGCATCACTTCCAACGAGAGTTCGGCCCTCGCACGCGAGTCCGACGTAGTGCTCTGCCTGCTGCGCGCGCCGGAGGCCTGCCCGCATGGCCTGGCGCCGACGACATCGACGCTGCTCCAACTCGCGATCGGCGATGCGATCGCGGTGGCGCTGCTGGAGGCGAGGGGGTTCACGGCCGACCATTTCCGCACATTCCATCCGGGCGGGCAGCTCGGTGCGAACCTGACGCAAGTCTCCGAGATCATGCGCACGGGCGATCGCATTCCGGTAGCGACGCGCCGGACGAAGATGCCCGAGGCCGTAATGACTTTATCGCGGCTCAAGGTCGGCTGTGTGTGCATTCTCGAAGATGACGGCACGCTTGCCGGGATCGTTACCGATGGCGACGTCGCGCGAAACTTGCACCGCGACCTTCGAGACATTGCGGTCGACGATATCATGACGACGTCGCCGAAGACGATCGCTCCCGATACGCTCGCCGGCACGGCGATCGCGATGCTGAACGATCACAGCATCAGCGCGCTCGTGGTCACCTTGGACAACCGGCCCGTCGGCGTCGTCCATTTCCACGATCTGCTGAGGATCGGCGCGGCCTGAACGCTCTCAAATCGTCTCGACCGTCAACTCACCCTGCGTGGCGCTGACGACGCGCACGCGCGTGCCCGGCTGGGCGTCGGGGCCGACGACCTTCCAAACGGTGTCATCGAGCTTGATGCGGCCGCGACCTTCGCGGATCGGCTCTTCGAGCGTCGCCGTGCGGCCGACGAGCTGAGCGTCGCGGCGGTTGAGCAGCGGTTCGTCGCTGTCGGTCTCCCGCGCCTTGTTGATGCGGTTGCCGAGATAGGCGGCGACGAGCGACAGCGCGAGGAAGACAAGCGTCTGCACCTGCCAGGTCCAGACGGCCCAATCCCAGAACTGCAGCGACAGCGCGCCGACGAGGATCGCGGCGATGCCGATCCAGAGCAGGAAGACGCCCGGCACGAGGATCTCGAGCGCGAGGAGCACGAAGCCCAGAACCATCCAGTTCCAGGGACCGAGTTCGGCAAATATCCGATCGAGCATCCGTCACCTCCCTCGGGCGCGAGAACCTGGCACTAGCCTCAGTTGCCGCCTTCCGGCGGAACGCGCGGGGTGCGGCCGGCCAGACGCTGTGCGCCGGCGGTGCCTTCGGCGCGGAAGACTTCCTTGGCGATCTCGCCGATGCCGCCCAGCGTGCCGATCAGCGACGACGCTTCCATCGGCATCAGCACGACCTTGCTGTTGGGCGCGGAGCCGATCTTGGCCAGCGCCTCGGTGTATTTCTGCGCCACGAAATAGTTGATCGCCTGGACATCGCCCTTGGCAATGGCCTCCGACACGACCTGGGTGGCGCGGGCCTCGGCCTCGGCCGCGCGCTCGCGCGCCTCGGCATCGCGGAAAGCGGCTTCCTTGCGGCCTTCCGCCTCGAGCACCTGCGCCTGCTTCAAGCCTTCCGCTTCCAGGATCTGGGCGCGCTTGTTGCGCTCGGCCATCATCTGGCGGGCCATGGATTCGACCAGGTTCGCCGGCGGATTGATGTCCTTGATCTCGACGCGGGTCATCTTGATGCCCCAGGGGCTCGCCGCGTCGTCGACAATCTTGAGCAGGCGCTCGTTGATCGCGTCGCGATTGGACAGGAGTTCGTCCAGGTCCATCGAACCCATGACCGAACGGATGTTGGTCATGGTGAGGTTGAGAATGGCGTTCTGCAGGCCCGACACCTGATAGGCGGCCTGCGGGGCGTTGAGCACCTGGTAGAAGGCGACGCCGTCGACGGCGACGATCGCGTTGTCGCGCGTGATCACTTCCTGCGTCGGCACGTCAAGCACCTGCTCCATCATGTTCATCTTCGCGCCGAGGCGGTCGATGAACGGAATGATCAGATTGAGGCCGGGTGACAGGGTGCGGGTGTAGCGGCCGAACCGCTCGACCGTGTAGTTGAAGCCCTGCGGGACGGTCTTGATGCCCGCGAAGATCAGCAGCAGCACAAGGACGACGAGGACCGGAATCACGACGTCGAAGCCAGAAAAGCCCATCTCTACCCCCTGTTCGTCTACCCGGCGCCATGCCGCGCACGGAACTGCTCGCGTCCTAGGGATGTAGTCGCCTTCCACTCGCCTTACAATCGCAGCACCGAACATTCCCCAGCGGAAAGGCCGGGAAAGGTTTGGTAAAAGCAGAGAGCGTCAGATCCAGCCCTGCAGCTCGCGCCGCACGATCGCCTCGATCACTGCCATGCCTTCGGCGCTGTCGTTCAGGCATGGGATATGGGCGAACCTCTCGCCGCCCGCGTGGAGGAAGATCTCGCGCACCTCGCCGTCGATTTCCTCCAGCGTCTCGATGCAGTCGGCCGAGAAGCCCGGATTGACGATGGCGATGCGCTTGACGCCATCCTTGGCGAGCTTCTCGACGGTCTTGTCCGTGTACGGCTGCAGCCATTCCTGGGCGCCGAAGCGCGACTGGAAGGTGGTTTGCAGCCTGTTCTTGTCCCAGCCCAGCCGCTCGCGCAGCAGACGCGTCGTCTTGAGGCAGTGGCAGTGATAGGGGTCGCCCTTCTCGAGATTGACCTTCGGCAGGCCGTGAAAGGAGGCGAGCACCACCTCCGGCTCGAAATCGAGGGCCGCGAGGTGGCCGAGCAGCGACTGAGCCAGCGCGTCGATATAGACCGGCTCGTCATGGTAGGGCGGGACCGTGCGGACGGCCGGCGCGTTGCGGATCGTCATCATGGCGCGAAACAGCTGGTCGTTGGCCGTCGCCGTGGTGGTCGCGGAATACTGCGGATAAAGCGGGAATGTCAGGATGCGGTCGCAGCCCTGGGCGAGGAGGCGGTCGAGCGCGCTCGCAGTGGACGGATTGCCGTAGCGCATGCCCCATTCGACCGAAATGTCGGGATGTCCGGCGAGCCTTGCGGCGAGCTTTTCCGCCTGTCCGCGCGTGAACGTTCGCAGCGGCGATTCGTCGAGTTCCGTGTTCCAGATCTTGCGGTAGTTTGCGCCGGTCTTCTGCGGCCGCGTCGTCAGGATGAAGAGATGCAGGATCGGCTGCCAGATGAGCCTGTTGAGCTCGATGACGCGCGTGTCGGAGAGGAATTCCTTGAGATAGCGGCGCACCGAGGCATAGTCCGTGCCGTCGGGCGTTCCCAGGTTGACCAGCAGGACGCCGATGCGGCCCTTGCGGACGAGCGGATGGCCGGAAGGCAGGGGGCCGACCGCCTTGTAGTCGCCCAGTCTCGTCAGTTCAGTCGTGTCCATCGCCAGCTCCGTGTTGCGTCAGACTTAGCCCGCGCAGGCTCGAATTCAATGCACGCGCGGCCGATACGGCTGCGGCAAATGGAAACCGGGCCGCCCGAAGGTTCGGACGGCCCGGCTCGATTCCATTTGCGGAGCGTCAGCCCTTCGGCGGAATGGTCAGCGTGCCGCCGATCGGCAGCTTGTTCGGATTGAGGCCCGGATTGGCTTCGGAGATCTTCTTCCACATGAAACCGTCGCCGTAGATTTCCTTGGCGAGGTTCCAGTAGTTGTCGCCGGCGACGATCGTGTGAGTGCCCGGCGCGGGAGCCGCGGCAGGAGCCGCCGGGGCGGCAGTGGTCGTCGCAGACGGAGCGGCGGGTGCCGTGGCAGGCGCTGCATCGACCTTCGGCGGCTGGTTCGCGATGTCGGTCGAGGCCGCCGGCAGTTCGGGCACCTTTGCCGGCTCGGTGGTCGCCGCGGGAGCGGGAGTCGCTGCCGGAGCAGGGGTTGCTGCGGGTGCCGGGGTTGCCGCAGGTGCCGGAGCAGCGGCTGCGGCTGGCGTCGCGTCGGTGATCCGCCCGTCGAGCTTCGGCGTGTAGGGCCGGTTCGCGGCGAGGTAGTCGGCGACCACCTGCTCGAGGCTCGGGCCGAAATCGTAGGCGTTCTGGGCGTTCGAGGCGAAGAGCTTGTAGCCGTCACCGCCGGCGCGGACGAAGTTGTTGGTCGCGATCGTATAGACCTTGGCCTCGTCGATCGGCTTCCAGGCGCCGCCATCCATCACCTCGAGCGACTTCAGGCGACCTCCGTTCGGAGCAACCGACTTGTCGAACGTGTATTTCAGGCCTGCGACCTGCGGGAACTTGCCCTTGCCTTCCTCGATCTCCGAAAGGCCCGCCTCGATGGAAGCCTTCAGGTCTTTGCCGGTGAGCTGGAAGGTGGCGAGCGTGTTCTGGAACGGCAGGACCGTGAGCACCTCGCCCATGGTGATGACACCCTGGTCGATCGAGGCGCGGATGCCGCCGCCGTTCTGGATGGCGATGGTGACGCCCTGGCCCTTGGTGTGGTCGAGCATCGCGTCGGCGATCAGATTGCCCATCGTGCATTCGACCGCGCGGCAGGACTTGCGGTCGCCATCGATCAGGGCGCTCGTCTCGGCGACTTCCTTGTTCTTCAGTTCCTCGATTGGCGCGCCGAGTTCCTTGATGCGCGCGAGCACCGCCTCGTCGGCCTTGATCGAATTGTCGAGGAAGAGCGGATCGCCCTTGGCCTCCTTGACGACGCCGTTGTCGTCGAAGGTGACCATGAACTCGCCGAGATATTTCGAGTAGGACGCGGCCTGCGTCACCGGCACCTTGTAGCCGCCGGGATTGTCGATCATCGTCGGATAGGGGCCCTCAGCCTTCGCGTCGGTGTTCGACAGCAGCGAGTGCGAATGGCCGCCGACCACCACGTCGACGCCCGGGATCTTGGCGATCAGTTCCTTGTCGCGCGGATAGCCGACATGGGTCAGCGCGATGATCTTGTTGACACCCTCGGCCTCCAGCTTCTTCACCTCGGCGGTGATGGTGGCGATGTCGTCCTCGATCGTGATGTTGGGGCCGGGGGAGGCGATCTCCGGCGTGTCGGTGGTGACGGCGCCGACGATGCCGATCTTCTGCCCGCCGACCTCCATCACCAGCGACGGCTTGATGCGGTCGACGATGGTCGACGCCGACGCCGCCTTCACGTTGGCGCTGAGCACCGGGAACTTGACCACGTCGAGGAAGCCCTTGAGCGCGGGCTCGCCGTCGTCGAACTCGTGGTTGCCGACGGTCATTGCGTCGAACTTCATCAGGTTGAGGAACTCCGCCTCCACCGCGCCCTTGTAGGTGGCGTAGAACAGCGAGCCCTGGAAATTGTCGCCGCCGTTGAGCAGCAACACGTTCTGTCCTTCGAGCGCCTTGCGGCGGTCGGCAACGGCCGTCACCAGGCGCGCGGCACCGCCGATGCACTCGCCCTTGCCCTCTTCCTCGGCGGAGCAGGTCGACTCATATTTGTTGTTGCTCTCGATACGGCTGTGCCAATCGTTGATGTGCAGGATGTTCAGCGTGTAGTCGGCGAAGGACGCCGCCGTGGACATCGCCAGTACCGACGCAGACAGCGCTCCTATCAGTGCTGTTTTTCGCATTTTTTCGTCTCCCGTTGTTCGCCGGACCATCTTCTAGCGGGGTCAAGTGTCAGCGATATTGCAAACCCAGAACCGGCAATGTCACACCGGCAAATGAACGATGCAAGCGGATTCCAGCCGCCATCAGGCGCGATAGTCGCGCTCGTCCGCGATCACCTTGCCGTCGTTCGGAAGGCTGCCGGCCGGCGCGATCCGTACCGAGCCGCCGAGCTTGGTCACCTCGCGCAAAGTCGCCTCGATGGCGGCGGCGTCCGCCTGCCTGCCGGCTGCGGCCTCGACATGCAGCGCCATCGCGTCGCGCTCGCCGTCGCGGGTGACGACCAGCCGGCCTCTGGCGATCTCCGGATGGCGTGAAAGAACCGCCGCGACCTGCTTCGGATCGACGAACATGCCCTTGATCTTGGTGCGCTGGTCGGCGCGGCCGAGCCAACCGCGAATGCGCGTATTCGTGCGCCCGCATGGCGACGGCTCGCTGATGATCGCCGAGAGGTCGCCGGTGCCGAGCCGGACCATCGGGTAGGCCGAGTTGAAGGAGGTGACGACCACTTCGCCGACTTCGCCCTCCGGAACCGGAACACCGGTGCCCGGGCGGACGATTTCCAGGATGAGCCCCTCATTCACCACCATGCCGGGCAGCGGGGTTCCGTCGTCCTGCGCCGTCTCGTAGGCGATGACGCCGAACTCCGCAGTGGCATAGCATTGCAGGACCGAGACGCCGCGCGAACGGTATTCCTCGCGCAGCGAAGGAAACAACGCGCCGCCAGAAACCAGACCCCGGCGGATCGAGGAGAGGTCGCGGCCCATCTCGGCTGCCTTGTCGAGCATCACCTTGAGGAAGTCCGGCGTGCCCGAATAGACCGATGGCTTGAGGCTGGCCGCGGCGTCGACCTGCATTTCGGTATTGCCCGTGCCGGCTGCGAACACGGTGCAGCCCATCGCGCGGGCACCCTCGTCGAGAATGAAGCCGCCCGGCGTCATGTGATAGGCGAAGGCGTTGTGGACGATCTCGGCGGGGCGCACGCCCGCCGCATGGAAGGCGCGCGCAGCCCGCCACGGATCAGCGCCGGCAGCCTGCGGCTCCCACAGCGGGCCGGGCGAGAGGAAGACGCGGGTTCCTTTCAACTGGGAGACGTCGGCGAAACCGCCGAAAGGCGGATCGGCCTGCTGGAACTCCATCAGTTCGGATTTCCGCAGCACCGGAAGTTGAGCCAGCGCCGCGCGGTCCCTTACGGCGGCAAGGTCGTGGCCGGCCAACCACTTCGAAAGCCCGGGAGCCTTCGCCGTCGCCTGCAGGAGGAAGGTCGGAAGCCGCGAAAACAGGTCTGCCTCGCGTTCGGCGGGCGCGCGGGTCTCCAGCGCGTCGAAATGGTCCGGCATGTCTCCTCCCGAAGTTTCTTTTCACTATCGCAGGAGGCTTATCCAGCGCGCAAGATTGACCAGCGAGATTAACGCGCCCGCGACATAGGTGAGGGCGGCGGCGGTGAGCAGGCCGCGGATGGCGGGCATGTCCCGCTCGCCCAGATAGTGCCCCTCCTTGAGGATCGGCAGCGCCTTGCGGAAGCTCGCGTCGAATTCGACCGGAAGCGTCACGAGATTGACCAGGACGCGAACGCCGAGCAGCGCGACGCCCAGGCCGAGGACGGCGGCGAAGGCGAGTGGCGTGCGCGCGAGAATGCCGAGCACAGGTGCCGCGAGGAAGAACCAGAACGCGATCTGGTCCGTCTGCGCGGCAAGCCGCGCAAGCGACTGCCGGGTCTGCAGCGCTCGTTCGTCCCGCCCGTCCTGAATCGCATGGCCGACCTCGTGGGCGGCAATGGCGACGGCCGACAGGGAACGACCGTCATGGTGCTGCTTGAGCAGCCGGACAGCCTTGTCGTCCGGATCGTAGTGATCGCCCTTGTCGGTGATCTCGACCTTCACATGCGCCAGGTCGAAGCGGTTCAAAAGGTGGCGGGCAAGCTCGCCGCCGGTGCCGGGAAGGTCGGGCCGGGCGGCGCCGTGCCGCCTGATGGTCCAGCCGACCCAGACCTGCGGCAGAATGACGACCGCGAGGAAGGCGATGGCGAGAAGGGCGATCACCAAGGGCCGCCACCTGTGATCAGGTCAGGGCTTGGCGGCGCTCACGCGCCCGCCTGCTTGCGCACCAGCACGAACTGCTGACCCTCGGAACTCGTGCAATTCAGCTGCTGCGGCGTCACGAGTGCGCAATTCACGCTGGACGTCGTCCGGCGGATGATCGACGTGACCGAAATCTCGATCGTGCGGGCATCTGCGTAGCGGTAGGATCCTGTGGCGAGCTTGTTGCCGGTGTCGACCGCGAGGGTTTCGAAAGCACCGCCAGTGAAGCGCGACATGGCGACTCCGTCGGTGCTCAGCCAATCGCCCTCGACGCCGGTCTGGCGTGTTGCGGACGGTCCCAATCCGCCAGGTCCCGGGCCGGTCTGGCATGCCGCCAGCGCCAGAAGCGCGACAAGCGATGTGGCCGAGAAGAGCGTGCGCACGTTCAGCATCGGCGATTCTCCCTGTATTGAGTCCCCCTGTGTGGTCTGCATCGCGCTTTATCCCGGCGAAAGCAAGACCTTGTGGAGTGCCTCATCGCACGAGGATGTTGCGGAACTGCCAGGGATCCTTCGTGTCGATGTCCTCGCGGAAGAGCCCCGGGCGGTTCTCAAGCGGGGTCCAGTCCGTATAGTAGCCCTTCACCGGCCCCAGATAGGGCATCTGCACCTCGAGGCAACGGCGATAGTCCATCTCGTCCGCCTCGACGATGCCCTTCTCCGGGTTCTCGAGCGCCCAGACCATGCCGGCGAGCACCGCCGAGGTCACCTGCATTCCGGTGGCATTCTGGTTTGGGGCCAGCTTGCGTGCCTGCGCCAGCGACAGTTGCGATCCATACCAATACGCGTTGAGGTCATGCCCGTAGAGCAGCACGCCGAGTTCGTCGCCGCCGTCGACCAGTTCGTTTTCGTCGAGCACGTGGTGAACCGACTGCGCCTTGCCGGCGGCGCCGAACATTTCGTGCAGCGACAGTATGGCGTCGTTGCAGGGGTGGTAGGCGTAATGGCAGGTCGGCCTATAGGTCACCTTGCCCTTCTTGTTGGTCACCGTGAAGAAATCGGCAATCGAGATCGCCTCATTGTGGGTGACGAGAAAGCCGTATTGGGCCCCCGGCGTCGGGCACCAGGAACGCACACGGGTGTTCGCACCCGGCTGCTCGAGAAAGATCGCCGCCTGCGAACCACGCGTGTGTTCGCGGGCATTCTTCGGCATCCACTTTTCGTGCGTGCCCCAGCCGAGTTCGGCCGGCTGCAATCCTTCGGAGATGAAGCCCTCGACCGACCAGGTGTTCCAGAACACATCGAGCGGCTTCGGCTTCTTGGTGCGCTGGGTGTCGCGCTCGGCGATGTGGATTCCCTTGACGCCGACCTTCTTCATCAGCTTCGCCCATCCGGCACGGTCTGTCGGCGTCGGCTCTTCGAAGTCGATTCCGATATCCTTGCCCAGATTGACCAGCGCCTGCTTGACGAACCAGGACACCATGCCTGGATTGGCGCCGCAGGTCGAAACCGCCGTCGCGCCGCCAGGATGCTTTCGCTTCTCCTCCAGAAGCGACTCTCGCAGCGCGTAGTTGGTGCGGCTGGCATTGTCAGCTTTGGTATCGAAGTAGAAGCCCAGCCAAGGTTCGACCACGGTGTCGATGTAGAGCACGCCGAGCTTGCGGCAGAGACGCATCAGGTCGACCGAGCCGGTGTCGACCGACAGGTTGACGCAGAATCCCTGGCCGCTGCCCTTGGTCAGCAAGGGGGTCAGCAGCTTCTTGTAGTTGTCCTTGGTGACATGCTCCTTGACGAAGGCGATGCCGCGGTCGTCGAGCAGCTTGCGGTTCTCTTCCGAGGGGTCGATCACCGTGATGCGCGACGTGTCGAATTTGAAATGGCGCTCGATGAGAGGCAGCGTGCCCCGGCCGATCGATCCGAAACCGATCATCACGATCGGACCGGTGATTTCGCCGTAGACCGGCCAGGAAGGTTGCGCCATTTCCCGAAAACTCCTTGTTACGCGACAAAAACGCCCATCAGAGCGCTAAACCACAATAGCCTGTCACAATAAATAAGAAACCGGTTCCACAGGTTATGGTTGCCGGGCCGCGATGCGCAAGAGATCCGCGACCAGGCGGTCGCGGTCGGCATTGAAGCCCTTGTAGTCGAGCTGCGCCGAGTCGAGCCCCGAGAGCTGGGCTGCAAGACCCGCTGCCAGGTGCGGTCCGTCCGGGTGAGCTGCGAGCGTCAGCATCGGATCGAGATTGATGCGGATCGTGAAGACGATGTCGCCTGACACAGGGAGTTTGCGCAGCGTCTGGCGCTCGACCCGAATGAAGGCGGATGCCGCGCCGTGGGCAAAGCGCGGCGGCCTGGCCACGGCACGCTCGTCGCGCTGGATCGAGGAGAGCGGCTTGTACAGCGTCCGGTCGGACTGCAGCGACCAGTTCCAGCGGACGACCGGCTGTCCGGGCTGGAGATTGTCGAAGATCCGCTGGATCACGTCTGCTGTGCGCGTTCCCTCGCCAAAGCCGGGGACGGGATTGTGGATCTGCTGCAGCGGTCGGCCGACCTTCTCCGACAGCGTCCAGGAGGACGGGAAGCAGAGAGACGCGGCGACCAGCCGCCAGCCGCTCGCGTCCTTCCGCATGAGGACCAGGTCGTCGGCGACGAGATCGGCTGCGCAAAGCAGGGGAGCGCGGCCGGGCGAGGCAAGATCGACATGGCGGCCGCCGGCGACTGTCAACACGTCTCCTTTGCGTCGGTAGATCTCAGGCTGCGCAGCCACGAGATGATCCGCCAGAAGTGCGGCGAGTTCTGCCTGCGCCTGCCGCGTGTCCGGCTCCTCGACGAAGACGAGGCCAGGGATCTCGCGGTTGAGACGGTCCTTCTCGGCAAGCATCTCCAGCAGATCGTCACCCGGCGCGATCCATTCGCAAGAGTCGATGGGCTTCAATCCGATCGTGAACGGGCGCGAAGACCCGTCATAAGGGGTTGGAGAGGCTGCCATTGTCGTCCGACCGGGTTCACCCCATCGCCTCGAGCTCGTCGATCAGCCCGGCGATGACCGACAGGCCTTTGGCCCAGAACTGGGGATCGGAGGCGTCGAGGCCGAAGGGCGCCAGCAGTTCCGAGTGATGCTTGGTGCCACCGGCGCGCAGCATGTCGAAATACTTCTCCTGGAAGCCGGATTCGGCATTCTGGTAGACTGCGTAGAGCGAGTTCACCAGGCAGTCGCCGAAGGCATAGGCGTAGACGTAGAACGGCGAGTGGATGAAGTGCGGGATGTAGGTCCAGAAGGCCTCGTAGCCGGGCTGGATCGCAATCGCCGGACCGAGGCTTTCCGCCTGCACCTCGAGCCACAGCTCGCCGATCCGGTCCGAGGTCAGCTCGCCATTGCGCCGCTCGGTGTGAACCTTGCGCTCGAATTCGTAGAAGGCGATCTGGCGCACGACCGTGTTGATCATATCCTCGACCTTCTGCGCCAGCATCGCCTTGCGTTCGCGCGGCTCGCGGGTGAGGTCGAGCAGCGAGCGGAAGGTCAGCATCTCGCCGAACACCGAGGCGGTCTCGGCAAGCGTGAGCGGCGTCGACGCCATCAGCGGACCCTGTGCTCCGGCCAGCACCTGATGCACGCCGTGGCCGAGTTCGTGGGCGAGCGTCATGACGTCGCGCGGCTTGCCCATGTAGTTGACAAGCACATAGGGATGGACGGACGGCACCGTCGGATGCGCGAAGGCGCCCGGCGCCTTTCCCGGCCGCACCGCGGCATCGATCCAGGACCGGTCGAAGAAGGTGCGGGCGATCTCCGCCATGTCCGGGGAAAAGAGATGGTAAGCGGAGAGTACCGTGTTCTTCGCCTCGTCCCAGCCGATCACCGCCTGCGGCGTATCGGGAAGGGGTGCGTTGCGGTCCCAGTTGTTGAGCTTGTCCATGCCCAGCCACTTCGCCTTCATGGCGTAGTAGCGATGCGAGAGGCGCGGATAGGCTTCGCGGACGGCACTGGCCAACGCGTCGACGACGCTGCGTTCGACGCGGTTGGCGAGGTGGCGCGAGTCGGCGATGTCCTCGAAGCCGCGCCAGCGGTCGGAAATCTCCTTGTCTTTCGCGAGCGTGTTGGTGATCAGCGTGAAGGTGCGCAGGTTCGCCTTGAAGGTCGCGGCGAGTGCTTCGGAGGCCTTGCGGCGCACTTCGGGATCGGCGTCCTGCAGCTTGTTGAGCGCGGGCTCGAGCGTCAGCTCCTCGCCGTCGATGACGAAGCGCAGGCTGGTCATCGTCTCGTCGAACAGGCGGTTCCAGGCGCCCCGCCCGGTGACCGACTTCTCGTGGAAGAGTTGTTCGACGCGGTCTTCCAGCTGGTACGGCTTGTCCTTGCGCAGATCGAGGATCCAGGGGCGGTAGTGGCCGAACGCCGGATCGCCGTCCAGCGCAGTGGCAATTACCGCGTCGTCGATCTTGTTCAGCTCCAGCGCGAAGAACAGAGTGTGGGCGCTGGCATCCGTCATCTTCTCCTGCACGTCGCCGTAGAGCTTGGCGCGCTTCGGATCGGAAGTGTCGCCCGAATAGACGAGGCCGGCATAGGAGACGATCCGGCCGATCAGTTCTTCGAGCGCCTCGTATTCCGCCAACGCAGCGCCGAGGCCGCCGTTCGCAGGGGCCGCCGCCTCGTCGGCGAGCCTGCCCTTCCAACGGCCTTCGAAGGCAGCTGAATCCGACAGCGCCCGTGCGATATCGCCGGCCAGTTCAGGCCCGTCCATGGAAGGGTAGAGGTCCGCCAGGTTCCAGTCCGGCAGGTCGTCGAGACCATTCGCCCTTGCCGCCGCGCCAGCCGCAGCGAAGCGTTGGTGGCGATGGAAATCCTTGGTCATGCTGTGGTCCCGTCGAATTTACGCGGCATTCCTAAACCGCCGATAAGCATTCGTATACCGGCTTTGTTGAGCCGTTGTTCAGGAGCCTGTGCCAAGTTGACCCACCATGAATCAATTCACACCTCCGCGAGCACGTGAGACCGTCGCCGGCGGCGCCGTCCTCGTCATCGACGACGATCCGGTGCAGCGCCGCCTCGTGGACGCGGCCCTGACGAAGTTCGGCTACCGCACGATCCTTGCCGAGGGCGCCGAGGCGGGCCTCGGTGCGTTCGACGGTCCGGCGGGTGGCGAGATCGTCGCGGTCGTGCTCGACCTCGTCATGCCGGGCGTCGGCGGGATCGAGGTTCTGAACCGCCTGCGGCAGCGCGGAATTGTCGCTCCCGTGATCGTGCAGACCTCGCAGGGCGGCATCGAGTCGGTCGTCGCGGCGATGCGGGCGGGCGCATTCGACTTCGTCGTCAAGCCGGTCTCGCCGGAGCGGCTGCGCACGGCGATCGCAAATGCGCTCAAGGTGGAGGCGCTGGAAGGCGAGGCGCGGCAGACGCGGCGACAACCGGCGGGCATGCTCACTTTCCGCGACATCGTCACGTCCAGTCCGAGGATGGAACGCGTCATCCGCCTTGGGCAGAAGGCGGCTGCCTCGAACATCCCGATCCTCATCGAAGGCGAATCCGGTACAGGCAAGGAGCTCGTCGCCCGCGCAATCCAGGGGACGAGCGATCGCAAGGGAAAGCCGTTCGTGACGGTGAACTGCGGGGCGATCCCCGAAAACCTCGTGGAGAGCATCCTGTTCGGCCACGAGAAGGGCGCCTTCACCGGGGCGACCGAAAAGCACTCCGGCAAGTTCGTCGAGGCCAATGGCGGCACGCTGTTCCTCGACGAAATCGGCGATCTGCCACTCGACGTCCAGGTCAAGCTGCTGCGCGCCGTCCAGGAAGGCGAGATCGAGACGGTCGGCGCGCGCGGCACCCAGAAGGTCGACATCCGGCTCATTTCCGCGACGCATCGCGATCTGCTGCAACGGGTCAAGGACGGGCAGTTCCGCGAGGATCTGTTCTACCGGCTCAACGTCTTTCCAATCGTCGTGCCACCGTTGCGCGACCGCCGGGACGACATCCCGGCGCTGGTGTCGCACTTCATCCGTCAGATCCAGGTGAAGGAGCACCGCGGTCGGGTTCGCGGCATCACGCCGCAGGCGCTGGCCATGCTCGTCGCCTACGACTGGCCGGGCAACATCCGCCAACTGGAGAACGCGGTGTTCCGGGCGGTGGTTCTGGCCGAAGGCGACATGCTGACCGTCGACGACTTCCCGCAGATCAGGGTCGAAGTCGATGGCGTGGATCTTGAGCAGCATGCGGCGGGCTTCGCAGGTCCAGCCGCCGCAGAGCCAATTCCATCGGAGGTGCCGCAAGCGGCGGAGCCAGGCGACCGTGCGCTCTCGGGGCGTTTCGGGCTGGTCCGCGCGCTGGACGACAGCGGCAATGTCCGCACCCTGGCGGATGTCGAGCTGGAGATGATCGTCCTGGCCATCGAGCACTACAAGGGCCAGATGAGCGAGGTCGCGCGCCGGCTCGGCATCGGCCGCTCGACGCTCTACAGAAAGCTGAAGGAATACGGTATCGACCCGGACGAAGAGCGTCCGACCGCCGCGCAGGGCTGAGCATATCGGGGAAATCGCCCCTTCGAAGGCCCCTGTTTACCATCTTCGATGGCCTCACCGGCTTGCCAACATCCTGCCATTGTGTCACCGCATTTGAGCTTCACTAAGCTGTGATTAACCATTAGGCATGATGATCGTGGGCTAAATGCTCGCGAATCATCCCGCGGGGACCAACCATCAGCCGATAAGGCGAGACGTTTTGACCAGCATCGGACGACCCCATAGTGGACGGGACGCGGGATCTGTTTCTTGGCTAGGCTGGAGCGCCGGGCTGCTGCTGGCGTTGGCGTGTTTGTTCGCCTCCGCCTCGCACGCGAACGCCGAGACACGCTCGCTGAAGCTCTATTACATCCATACGGGTGAAAAGGCCGAGATCACCTTCAAGAAGAACGGCAGGTATCTTCCGTCCGGCCTGAAGCAGCTCAACCATTTCCTGCGCGACTGGCGACGCAACGAGCCCACCAAGATGGACCCGCGGCTCTTCGACGTCGTCTGGCAGGTCTACAAGAGCACGGGCGCCAGTGGATACATCCACGTCGTGTCCGCCTATCGCTCGCCGGCCACGAATTCCATGCTGCGCAAGCGCGGCCGCGGCGTCGCCGAGAAGAGCCAGCACATGCTGGGCAGGGCGATGGACTTCTTCATTCCGGGTGTGAAGCTCAAGGAACTGCGCTATGCCGGCCTTCGCCTGCAGGGCGGTGGCGTGGGCTACTATCCGACTTCCGGCTCGCCTTTCGTGCATCTCGATGTCGGCAACGTGCGGCACTGGCCGAAGATGAGCCGCACCGAACTCGCCTCGGTGTTCCCGAACGGCAAGACGATGCATGTGCCGACTGACGGCAAGCCGCTGCCCGGCTACGACCAGGCCGTTGCCTCCTACAAGCAGCGCAAGGGAACCGCCGTGGCCTATGCCAGCGCGGACGAGCCGGCCGGCAAGAAGCGCGGCTTCCTGGCCTCGCTGTTCGGCGGTGGAGCCGACGAGGCCGAAGAGACCGGCGGAAACGACGATTCTGTCGCCAAGGCGTCCGTTGCGGTGGCGTCCGCCACCCCTGCGCCGAAGGAAATCCCGATTCCGGCGGTACAGCCCGAGGAAGAACCCGCCACGATCGTCGCGGCGCTGCCGATTCGCGATGTGCCCGCTCCGCTGTTCGCGCCGCGTCCGTCGGCCGATGTCGGCCCGGCCGAGGCTGCACCCGCCGCCGCTGCGGCGCAGGAGCTGACCGTTGGCGAGGTCGAGCAGGCGGTGGCTGAGAACGTTCCGATCCCGATGCCGCGCCCTGCCTATTCCGCGCCGGAGACGGCGATAGCCGCAGCTGCAACCGATACTGCGGCTGTCGCCGCAATCGCCGGCAAGCCGACCGCGACTGCTGGAGAGCTGGCGATCGAGACTGTCCTTGCGAACGAGTCGCGTCCCGCCGAAGTGAATGGGATTCCGGTCCCTCAAGCCCGCCCTGGCGCATCCGTCGTGCTGGCTTCGCTGTCCGCGCAGTCGCCTGAAACCGCGACGGATGCGTTCGGGCAGCAAAGCGTAACCGAAGTCGCCGCGCTTGGAGATCGTCCCGCCAGCCCGCGCAATGCGCTCCGCGGCAATACCGGCGATCCGGTTGCCGCGCTCAATGCCGGTCCGGCGACAACGCCGAAATCGCCGCGGCCCATGTCGGGCGACAGCAAGCCGGACCCGAAGCCTGTGCAGGTTCCGATCAAGTCGGGACTGGTCGACCGCACCTTCTCGCATACGCTCTTCGTCCAGCAACCCTCGCCTCCGGACGGCAAGGCGTTTGCAGTGAGCTCGCTGCGCCAGGCGCCGAGCGAGGTCTATACGGCGGGCTTCCAGCAGGTTGCCCGCGCGCCTGACCCGCAGCGCTTCACCGGCAAGGCCGTGACCTTCATGTCGGTCGCCAAGTTCGATACGAACTGACCAGCGGCAAACACAAATTGCACATTACCGGGGCGCTCGCGCCCCGGTTTCCGTTTGGCGAGTGTCTTTGTGACTAGCGCGGCTTGGCGAGGGAGCAGGCCTGGCGTGCGAGCGCTTCGATGTCCGCCCACTTGCCGTCCGCAACCAGTTCGTCCGGGGCGACCCAGGATCCGCCGACACAGAGGACGTTCGGCAGGCTGAGATAGCTGGCCGCGTTCTTCTCCGTGATCCCGCCCGTCGGGCAGAAGCGCACGCCGGCGAAAGGCGAGGACAGCGATTTCAGATAGGCCGCGCCTCCTGCCTGCTCGGCGGGGAAGAACTTGAGCAGCGAATAGCCTGCCTCGAGCGCCGTCATGATCTCACTCGAGGTCACCGCGCCGGGCAGCAGGGGCACGTCGCTGTCGGCCGCGGCCGCGACGAGCTGCGGCGTGAGGCCGGGGCTCACGATGAACTCGGAGCCCGCTTCGACAGCGCCTTCGAAATGCCTGCGGTTGAGGATCGTGCCCGCACCGGTCACGGCTTCCTCGACCTCCTGCGACACCAGCCGGATCGCGTCGAGCGCGACCGGGGTGCGCAAGGTGATCTCGATCGCCTTCAGCCCGCCGCGCGCAAGCGCGCGTGCGAGCGGAACCGCGTCCGCCAGCCTCGCGATCTTGATGACGGGAATGACCGGCTGGCCGGTCATGACAGGAAGGAGGAGGTCGGTCTTCTGGGTCATCCCAAGCGCATCCCCTGACGCGGTCTATGCTGCACCGCCTAACAGATGGCGGCTGCCAAGTCCATCAATCGCGCCAGAGACCACGCAGCCAGTCCAGGAACCAGGGCCAGAACGGCGTGTCTGGCGGCCGGATCTCCGTGGCAACTCCGTTCAGAGTTTCCAGCGTCCGCGGCCCGGCGATGCCGTCCACGACCAGCGCCCGCGCCCTCTGGAAATCCCGCACGGCGTCTTCCGTCAGTCGGCCGAACACGCCGTCGCAAGGGATACGATAGCCGGCCGCGGCAAGCAGCGACTGCAGGTCCCTGACCGCGTCGCCCGTCGAGCCGCGTCGCAAGACAGATATGTCGGGGACAGGCGAAGCCGCGGCAGCTCCGGCATATCTCGCATAGGTTACGGCGATCTTGCGATCGTAGCCGTGGCGCTTGTAGCCGGGGCCGTTGTAGCCGCGCGCGAAGGCCGCCCAATCTCGCCGGCGGATCGCGGCGGCGAGCCCGGCCCTGTCGATGTAGCGCGCCATCAGCGAGACCTGCCCGCCAACGCCGGACCGCGCCTCGGCCACCAATTCGTCAATGCCGGAATAGCCCAGCCATTCCCAGTGGGCGCCCATCACCTGGCCGAGGCCCCAGGACACGGATTCATGCGCCGCCTTGTGGTCGATCGCCGCCGCCCTCGCCAGCATCGCCCAGCGGGCGGCCTGCGACGCTGGGTTCTTCACCGCGCCAGACTTCGGGTCGGCGAGGCCGGCATCGCGCGCCGCCGACCGCTTGGTAGCGGGAAGCCGGCGGTCGAAATAATGTCCCTCGAAGCGGATCAGCGGCTCCTTGCGGCCGTTGACGGTCGCGTATGCGCGGCCCGCCGCCTCGACCTCGGCGTTGGCGAGCAGGGCCGCCGGCTCGACCCCGATGCGAGAGGCGACGGTCTCGATTTCGTTCCGGACTTCCGTGGTGAACATGGCTGCCTCCTTCTCCGCTTGTCTCGCGCAAGTGTGCGGAGGCCAGGCGGGGACGTGGATCGATTTTCGGCGGACACGACCGGTGGCTCTCCGCTCGGGTGCCCGGAAGTCCGAAAATCGCGCCGTGCTTGAATTCGCCACATCGAGGGGTTAGGCGGATCGGCCATGGATCGATCCACCCCCGACAACCCATTTCGCGTCGCCGCGCTCTACCGGTTCCTGCGCATCGCGGAGCCGGCGGCGCTGCGCGCCGACCTCGCCCCGTTCTGCTGCGGGCAGGGGATCAAGGGCACGCTGCTGATCGCGCCTGAAGGCATCAACGGCACGGTCGCAGGCAGCGACGGCGCGATCGAGGCGCTCGTCGAACGGCTCGGCACGCATGGGCTGACCGACCTCGAGATCAAGTTCAGCAGAGCCTCGTCTATGCCGTTCCACCGGCTCAAGGTGCGGTTGAAGGCCGAGATCGTCACCATGGGCCGGCCGGGGATCGATCCGCTGCTCTCTGTCGGAACCTATGTCGACCCCTCCGACTGGAACGCGCTGATCGCCAATCCGGATACGATCGTGATCGATACGCGCAATGACTACGAGGTGGCGATCGGCACGTTTCGCGGCGCGGTCGATCCGGCGACGAAGTCGTTCCGCGAGTTTCCCGGCTGGGCCGAGGCGAACCGCGACATGCTCGAAGGCCGCAAGGTCGCGATGTTCTGCACCGGCGGCATCCGTTGCGAGAAGGCGACGGCCTTTGTCCGTTCGCTCGGCCTGGAGGACGTCTATCACCTCAAGGGCGGTATCCTGAAATATCTGGAGGAGGTTCCGGCCTCGGGAAGCCTGTGGGAAGGCGAGTGCTTCGTCTTCGACGAGCGCGTCTCTGTCGGCCACGGGCTGGAGGAGGGAGAGGCTGAACTCTGCCGTGCGTGCCGGATGCCGCTCACCGCCGCCGATCGCGCCTCGCCGCTCTATGAGCCCGGCATTTCCTGTCCGCACTGCCACGACGCGCGCAGCGAGGAGGACCGTGCACGCTACGCCGAGCGGCAGCGGCAGGTCGAACTCGCCGAGCGGCGCGGCGAGGAGCACATCGGTCGCCGAGCCTGAGCGCGGGCCGGCTCGGCGTCATTGCAATGTCGCGATCGCCTGCCTACCTCACGAACGGCGGAAGCGGCCGGCCGACTGAGGCCCACCAAAGGAGCGCATATGTTCGACCCCAAGAAACTCCTCGACGATCTTCTCGGTAGCCAGGTTCCCGGCAGTCAGGGCACGGTTCGCGACAAGGCGGGCCAGGCCGTGCAGCTTGCCAAGGACAATCCGATCGCCACGGGAGCCATCGCAGCGATTCTGCTCGGCACGGGTGCCGGGCGCGCGATCGGCGGCACCGCGCTGAAGGTCGGCGGTCTCGCCGCCATCGCCGGGCTCGCCTACAAGGCCTACCAGAACTACCAGAGCGGCGGCCAGCCGGCAGACGCCGCGCAGCGGGGGCCTGAGCTTCTGCCGCCGCCGTCGGACACCGCCTTCGATCCGGCCCAGGCGCCGCAGGGCGAAGCTGAGTTCGTGCTGACGCTGGTGCGCGCGATGATCCTTGCCGCCCGTGCTGACGGGCACATCGACGACGCTGAGCGGGCGAGGATCGGCGACAGGCTGAAACTGTCCGGCATCGACGCCGAGGAAGAAGCGTTCCTGGCGGCCGAACTCGAGCGCCCGTTCAACCTCGACGAACTGGTGGCGTCGGCGCGGACCGATGCGCAGAAGGTCGAGCTCTACACGGCCTCGCGGCTGGCGATCGAGCCGGAGACGCGTGCCGAGCGCGGCTATCTCGACATGCTGGCCGGCCGGCTGAAGCTGCCTGACGCTCTGGTCGACCACGTTGAGGCGACCGTTTCGGCAGCCAAGGTCCCGGTCTGAGAACAGCCAGTCTTACGGCAGATCAATCGCTGCCCACGGGCCGGTCGGGCACCGACCGGCTGATGATGTCGGCGTAGAGCGCTTCCGGCTGGCCGTCCGAAATCTCGTCCATGAAGTTCATGCGATCGGAGAGCAGCAGGTCGGCCAGCCCGTGCGCGGTTGCCCAGGCGGACGCGACGTCGCGCATGGCGGATTTGCTGGTGCGCGGGTCGATGCCGCGCAGCACGCCGACGGAATCGACGAGCACCGCGAAGGCGTCTATCGCTTCCGCTTTCAGATGGATGGTTTCGAAGTCGGGCCGGAAGGACGAGAACATCAGCCTGAAGAGGGCGGGGTTGGCGCGCGCGAAATCGATGTAGCCCAGGCCGGCGCCCACGAGGCGCTTGCGCGGATCTGTGCCCCCTTGTTCCTGGCGGGCGCGCATCGCCGCCACGAACCGTGCGAAGCCGACAGCGGCGAGTTCTGTCAAAAGCGCATTGGCGTCCTTGAAATGGTGCGCGGGCGCCGCATGTGAGACGCCGGCGCGCTTGGCGCAGCCGCGCAACGTGAAACCTTCCATCCCCTTCTCGGTCAGTTCGGCCTCCGCCGCGCGCAGCAGCGCTTCGCGCAGGTCGCCGTGATGATACGGCGCCCTGCGAGGCTCGGCGGTTTTAGTCGCTTCCGGCTTCCGGTCGTCCATGACGACTCCCTCAGAGATGCCGAGATGTAGCGGCAAGCCGCCGATCTCACAATCTTGACATCGTCAACGATCCATCTTGACGGAGTAGTGCGACTGACATGGCTCTGGTCCATCCGCGTCCGGGCTTGCCCGGCCGCGCTGTTCGGCCGGTCGTCCCCGCCCTTCGTCGGTCGACGAAGGCGTTAATCTTTGGTTAAGAATTGTATCGTAATCTTAACTATCGGATTTGCTCTATTCCTCCCAAGCAGATCCAGTCATTGGGCGGCCACCGTGGCCGCCTTTTTTTGCGGGCGCCCGGCCGCTTGCCTCTCCCCCTATCATCTGCAACTTTCCGCCCGCTGCTTTGCGGAGGACGATCATGGCCAAGGGAATAGCGCTCGTCACGGGTGCGGGCACGGGGATCGGCGCGGCCGTCGCCCGCGCGCTGCTCAAGGACGGCTGGAATACCGTGCTCACCGGCCGCCGTCAGGAGAAGCTCGATGAGGCGGTGGCGAAGGCCGGCGCGACCACGGGCAGGGCGCTGGCCGTCGCCTGCGACGTGACGAAGCCCGACCAGGTCGACAGGCTCTTCGACACGATCAAGTCAGAGTTTGGCCGGCTAGACCTGCTCTTCAACAATGCGGGCATGGGGTCGAAAGGCGCGCCGATCGACGAGATCCCGGTCGAGGTCTGGCAGCAGGTCGTGGACGTCAACCTCACCGGTTCGTTCCTCTGCGCCCGCGCGGCCTTCGGCATGATGCGCCACCAGGCGCCACAGGGCGGGCGCATCATCAACAACGGTTCGATCTCGGCGCATGCGCCGCGGCCGGGCTCGGTGCCCTACACGGCGACCAAGCATGCGATCACAGGACTGACCAAGACGATCGCGCTCGACGGGCGGCCTTTCGACATCGCCTGCGGCCAGATCGACATCGGCAATGCGCTGACCGAGATGGCGATGCCGATGACCAAGGGCGTACCCCAGGCCAATGGCGAGATCGCGATCGAGGCGACCATGGACCCGCAGCATGTCGCCGACGCGGTGCTGCACATGGCAAACCTGCCGCTGGCCTCGAACGTGCTGTTCATGACCGTGATGGCAACGAAGATGCCGTTCGTCGGACGGGGGTGAACGGCCGCTCTCTTGCAAGATCGATTTTGTCTGACTAATGTCAGATAATGGATCGGAACGACATCGACCAGGTGAGGCAGTTCAACCGCGCCTTCACGAAACGCATCGGCGTGCTCGACGAGAGCTATCTTGCGCGCGGGCGGCCGCTCGGCGAGGCGCGGGTGCTGTTCGAGATCGGCCTCGCAGGAGAAATCGGCCTGCAGGCGCTGCGCGAGCGGCTGGGGCTCGATTCCGGCTATCTCAGCCGCCTGATGCGGTCGCTCGAAGGGCAGGGGATGGTGGAACTGGTCCGGGACGAGGCCGACGCCCGGGCGCGGCTGGCCAGGCTGACCGAAACGGGGCAGGCCGAGTTCGAAGCCTACGATCGTCTTTCGGACGATGCGGCGGAAGACTTGCTCGGATCGCTGGATCAGGCGCAGCGTCCGCGCATGGTCGCGGCGATGACCGAAATCGAGCGCCTGCTGCGGACAGCTTCGGTCGCGGTGGCACCGGAACCGGCGGACAGCGCGGATGCCCGGTTCTGTCTCGAAAGCTACTACGCCGAACTCGCGCGCCGCTTTCCGGCCGGTTTCGATCCGCTGGCCGGCAACAATTTCGATCCCGCCGAGATGACGCCGCCGAAGGGATGGTTCGTCGTCGCCCGCATCGACGGAGAGCCGGTCGGTTGTGGTGCCCTGAAGCGCCTGGAGGACGGTGTCGGCGAGGTCAAGCGGGTCTGGACGTCGCCGTCCGCCCGCGGCCTCGGCGTCGCCAGCCGGATCATTGACCGGCTTGAGGCCCAGGCCGTCGAGGCGGCGTTCAAGATCCTGCGGCTCGACACGAACGGCACGCTGAAGGAGGCCCAGGCGATGTATGCCAAGCGCGGATACCGCGAGATTGCCCGCTACAACGACAATCCCTACGCGGAGCACTGGTTCGAAAAGGGCGTGTAGGCTTTCGCCCCGCTGCGGCCCAGTCTCTCAAGCAGGCTTACCCGCCTTCAGGAACCCCTCGATCCGCTCCAGCGCGCGCAGGATGTTCTCCTCCGAGTTCGCGTAGGAGAGGCGCATGTAGCCTTCGCCGAGCACGCCAAAGTCCGGTCCGCCGATCAGCGCTACGCCGGCCTCTTCCAGAAGCGCGGAGGCGAGCTTCTTCGCCTTCCACCCGGTGCCGGAAATGTTCGGGAAGGCGTAGAACGCACCCTTGGGCGTGATGCAGGAGACGCCGGGCAGCGCGTTCAGTCCCTCGACGACGACCTTACGGCGCCGGTCGAAGGCGCGCATCATCTTGTCGACGTCGTCCTGCGGGCCGTCGATCGCCGCGATGCCGGCATATTGCGACGGCGCGTTAACGCAGGACCAGCAGTTGACGGCCAGCTTGCGCACGAGGTTGTAGAGCCTGTCCGGCCAGATCGACCAGCCCATACGCCAGCCGGTCATCGCCCAAGTCTTGGACCAGCCATTGAGCACGATCAGGCGGTCGCGGATAGACGGAAAGGTGAGGAGCGAGGTATGGACCTCGCCGTCATAGGTCATCACGTCGTAGATCTCGTCGGACAGGATCGCGACGTCCGGATGCTTCTCGAGCCCCTTCACCAGCTTCTCGATCTCCGCCTTGGGGGTGACGCCACCCGTCGGGTTGGCGGGCGAGTTGAGGATGATCAGCCGCGTCCTTGGCGTGATCAGCGCCAGGGTCTCCTCGGCGGAGAAGGCGAAGCCGTTCTCCTCGCGCACCGGGATCGGCACGGGCGTGGCTCCGGTGAACTCGATCATCGAGCGGTAGATCGGGAAGCCGGGGTCCGGATACATGATCTCGGCGCCCGGCTCGCCGAACATGACGATCGCCGCATACATGGTCGGCTTGCCGCCGGGGAGGATCATCACGTTCTCGGGCGAGACCTCGACGCCGGTCGTCGTCAGCGTGCGGCGCACGACCGCTTCGCGGCAGGCGAGCAGGCCGGTGGCGGGCGTATAGCCGTGATGGCCGTCGCGCAGCGCCTTGATGGCGGCCTCGACGATATGGTCGGGCGTGCGGAAATCGGGCTGGCCGATGCCGAGGTTGATGATGTCCTTGCCCGCCTGCGCGAGCGCGGTGGCGCGGGCGAGAACGGCGAAGGCGTTTTCCTCGCCGATGCGGTCGAAGGCGGCAATGGTGTGGAGGGTCATGGGATCTCGTGTTCCGACTGGAAATGGCAACTGGCCCAATCCATTGAGCCAGAATTCTGACCTAGTATGGAAGTCAAATCGGCGCGGAGCATATTCCGGCGCGCGCCTTGAAGGGAAGACCCATGCAAGATCTCTCGAACTGGACCCCGCGGCCGCGGCCGCAGCGTATCGTGCTGGAGGGGCGGTATGTCCGGCTGGAGCCGCTGAGTGCGGCGAAACACGGCGACGGCCTCTACAGGGCGGCGACCGAGGGCGAATCCGATGCCCGCTTCCGCTGGCTGTTTGAGACGACCCCGACCGACCGGGCAAGCTTCGATGCATGGCTCGCCAAGGTCGAAACGAGCGAAGACCCGCTGTTCTTCGCCGTGATCGACAAGGCGACGGGCGAGGCGGTTGGCCGACAGACCCTGATGCGGATCGACCCGACCTATGGCGTGATCGAGATCGGCAACATCCACTGGGGTCCGAAGATGCAGCGCTCACGGCTGTCGACCGAGGCACAGTATCTGTTCGCAAAATACGTCTTCGACGACCTCGGCTACCGGCGCTACGAGTGGAAGTGCAACAACCGCAACGAACCGTCGAAGAGGGCGGCCGAGCGCTTCGGCTTCTCGTTCGAGGGCATTTTCCGCCAGCACCTGATCGTCAAGGGCGAGAACCGGGACACGGCCTGGTATTCGATCATCGACACCGAATGGCCGGCGCTGAAGCGCGCCTACGAGGCCTGGCTCGATCCGTCGAACTTCGATTCCCAGGGAAATCAGAAGCACCGCTTGGAGGATTTCCGATCGAAGGCAGTGGAATAGCATAACGTCGCCGGGCCGGTGTAAGCCGTCGGCAAGGACGGAGCTTTGCCATGTCGGGCCATCACGACCATCAAGACCACGCGTATGTCCATGAGAGCCATTCGCACGGCGGGCATTCCCACGATCATACCGAGGGTGCGGACAGGACGCGGGTGTTGATCGCGGCGTGCCTCACCGGCGGTTTCATGATCGCCGAGGCGATCGGCGGGCTGGTGACGGGATCGCTCGCGCTGATCGCGGATGCGGGCCACATGCTGACCGATTCGATTGCGCTGTGGCTCGCCTGGTACGCGTTCAAGCTGGCAGACCGGCCGGCGACGATGCAAATGACCTACGGTTTCGGACGCGTGAAGACGCTCGTCGCCTACACCAACGGCATCACCATCTTCGCGATCGCCGGGTGGATCTGCTACGAGGCGGTCTTGCGTTTCATGAATCCGCCGCCGGTGCTCGCCGGGCCGATGTTTTGGGTGGCCGTGCTCGGTCTGGTGGTCAACATCGCCGGCTTTCTCGTCCTGCACGGCGGCGACCGCACCAACCTCAACATGCGCGGCGCGCTGATCCACGTCATCGGCGACATGCTCGGCTCCGTCGCGGCCATCGTCGCGGCCATCGTCATCCTCATGACCGGCTGGACGCCAATCGACCCGATCCTGTCCGTGCTGGTGGCGCTGCTGATCCTGTCGACCGCCTGGCGACTGATGAAGGAGGCCGCCCATGTGCTGCTGGAGGGCGTTCCAGGCGATGTCGACCGCGACGCGGTGGCAAAGGATATCGAGACGGGCGTGGCTGGCGTGCGGGAAGTGCACCACATGCATGTCTGGTCGATGGACGGCTCGCGCAACATGGCGACCCTTCACGCCTGCCTGACCGACGGGGCGGACGCGTTCGGCGCAGTGACGGCGATCAAGCAGCTGCTTGCATCGCGCCACGGCATCGGCCATGCCACTGTCGAGGTGGAATACGGCGCCTGCGCAGACGGGGACGCTGAACACCGGCATTGACGGGAGGACGGGGATGGCCGGCAGGCTGAAGGGCAAGATCGCGGTGGTTACGGCCGCCGGGCAGGGGATCGGGCGGGCGATCGCCGAGGCGTTCGTGGCGGAAGGCGCCACCGTTCATGCGTCCGACATCGCCCGCGACAAGCTGGATGGGCTGGCGAAGGCGAAGAAGGCGAAGCTCGACATTCTGTCGACCAGGGCGGTCGAAGCCTACGCCGCGAAGGTCGGCGAGATCGACATCCTCGTCAATGTCGCGGGCTTCGTCCATCACGGCACGGTGCTCGACACGTCCGAGAAGGATCTCGACTTCTCGTTCGACCTCAACGTCAAATCGATGCACCGGATGATCCGCGCCTTCCTGCCCGGCATGCTTGCGCGGGCAAAGGCGAGCGGAAAGTCCAGCTCCATCGTCAACTTGTCGTCGGGCGCCTCCTCGATCAAGGGCGCGGCCAACCGCTATGCCTACGGCACGACCAAGGCCGCCGTGATCGGCCTCACCAAGTCGGTGGCGATCGACTTCATCCGCCAGGGCATCCGCTGCAACGCGATCTGCCCCGGCACCGTGCGCTCGCCATCCTGGGAGGCGCGTGTGGAGGAACTCGGCAAGACCGTGGGCGGTACCGACAAGGCGCTCGAGATTTTCGTTTCCCGCCAGCCGATGGGACGCGTCGGCGAGGCTTCGGAGATCGCCGCGCTCGCCGTCTATCTCGCCGCCGACGAATCCGCGTTCACGACGGGGACCGCCGTGCAGATCGACGGAGGCTGGACGCTCTGATGGACCCGCGCACACGCAATTCGGCGATCGCTGCCCTGGTGATCCTGTTCGGCTTCGGCATCGGCGCCTATTTCCTGCCGAAGGTGATGCTCTATGTCGGCGACCGCTCGCCGGTGGCCGCGGGCGGGGTCGCGATCCTGTTCGTGCTCGCCTTCTTCCTGGTCTTCTGGCTTCGGGCGCGTTCGCAAAGGGGAGACCGCTGATGCGCATTCTGGTCACGGGCGCCGCCGGCATGGTCGGCCGCAAGCTGGTCGAGCGGCTGGTACGCGAGGGACGCCTGCGCGGCGAGGCAATCAGCGCACTCGACCTGCACGACATCGTGCCGCCCGCCGGCGCGGCATTTGCCGGGGCCGAGGTGACGAATTTCTCCGGTGACATCGCCGATCCCGCCGTCATCGACGGGCTGATATCGCGGCGGCCGGATGTGGTGTTCCATCTCGCCGGCGTCGTCTCCGGCGAGGCGGAGGCCAACTTCGATCTCGGCTACCGGGTCAATCTCGACGGGACGCGGGCGCTGTTCGACGCTATCCGGCTGGCGGCCTATGCGCCGCGCGTCGTGTTCACCTCGTCGATCGCGGTGTTCGGCGCGCCATTTCCGGATGTCATCCCGGACGAGTTCCATCCGACGCCGCTGACCTCCTACGGCACGCAGAAGCTGATCAGCGAGGCGCTCCTGGCCGACTATACGCGGCGCGGCTTCATGGACGGCATCGGGATCCGGCTGCCGACGATCTGTGTGCGGCCGGGCAAGCCGAACAAGGCGGCGTCGAGCTTCTTCTCAGGCATCATCCGCGAGCCGCTGAACGGCCAGGAGGCGATCCTGCCGGTGCCGCGCTCGGTGGTGCATACGCACGCCAGCCCGCGTTCGGCGGTCGGATTCCTGATCCGGGCGGCGGAGATCGACGGCGAGACGGTCGGCCCGAGACGCAACCTCACCATGCCGGGCGTGGGCGTGACTGTCGGCGAGCAGATCGAGGCGCTGGAGCGGGTGGCGGGCTCGAACGTCGTCAGCCTGATCCGCGAAGTGCCGGACGAAACGGTCTGGTCGATCGTGAAGAACTGGCCGACCCGCTTCGAGGCGCGCCGGGCCCGGGAGCTGGGGTTCGTCGCCGAGACGAGCTTCGACGAGATCGTGAAGGTCTATATCGAGGAAGAACTCGGGCGCTAAACCGTCGCCGCCAAGAGCGTCAGGCCGATCAGGAAGATGAAGGCGGCGCCGGCGATTTCGACGGCGACGTGGATGCGGTTGCCGATGCGGCCGTCGCCGGCGATTGCAGCGGCGACGTTCTTCGCGGTGACCGCGAGCGTCGCCAGCGCCGAAACGGTGATGGCAGTGCCGAGCGCCATGGCGAGCACCGAGGCGATGCCCGCGACCCACAGGCCGTTGAGGAAGGCGAAGGTCAGCACGATCAGCGCACCCGAGCAGGGGCGGATGCCGACCGAGGCGACGGCTGCCCAGGCCGTGCGCCAGTCGAAGCGATCGGAACCGAGCAGTGCGGGATCGGGCGCATGGCTGTGGCCGCAGGTCTCGCAGACCTCGCCGGGGCCGTGCGCGTGATGGGCATGGTCGTGGTGGGCATGCGCATGGGCATGGGCATGGGAATGACCGTGATGGTCGTGATCATGCGTTGATGCGTGGGCATGCGCCGTTGCGTGCGAATGCCCGTGGTCGTGATGATCGTGGCCGGCATGCGAATGGGCGACCGCCGCCGACAGGCTGTGTGCGGGCCGGCCCGAGAAGTGCGAGACCAGCCGCACACCCGCCTTCTTCCACAGCAGCCAGGCGCCGAACAGCGTCACCAGCACATAGCTCGACACTTCGAGGAACCAGGTGGCGTCGGTCATCGAGACGCTGGTGCCGCGCAGGAGGAAATAGACCAGCGTCATGACCACGATCGCGGTCGCGGCCTGGAGGAAGGCGGAGACGAAGGAGAGCATCACGCCGCGGCGCAGCGCCACCTCGTTGGCCAGCATGTAGGAGGAGATGACCGCCTTGCCGTGGCCGGGGCCGGCGGCGTGGAAGATGCCGTAGGCGAAGGACAGCCCGACCAGCAGCCATGCGCCGCCGCCGCCGTCGCGCATCGACTTCATCGCCGCGGTGAGCTGGCGGTAGAAACCCTGCTGCTGCGCGTTGATCCAGTTGAGGATGCCTGAGAAGAAGCCGGTCGAGGGCAGCACCGCCTCGTTGGTGCCGATGCCGAGCGAACTCGCGGCGTGGGCGTGGCCGGCGAAATGGACCAGGACATAGGCGACTGCGATCGTGGCGAATGCGATCCGGACGGTTCTCTGGCGCATGTCGTTCAACCTTGTCCCTGGCAGACGATCTCGAGCTTGGTGGCGAAGATCTTGCTCATGTCGGTGCCGGCGGGATCGTTGAAGAACTCGTCGGTCAGCGTCGCCTGGTTCTGCGAGATCGCCTCGTCCGGATCAGGACGGATGACCTGGCGCTTGCAGGAGGCCGGCAGCGCGTCGACCTTCATGTTGTCGTCTTCGGTGAAGTCGATGGCGGTGTAGAAGGTCGGATCGTAGACGCCGAAATCGACCTTGCCGGCGAGCGGGAACACCCCCTTCGGCTTCGATTCGAACAGGACGATGAGCTGGTTGTCTTCCAGCGTCGCGATCAGTTGGTCCGGCGCGTTCATCGGCACGTCTTTGCCGTCCGCCTCGACGAGCTGGAAGTAATTGTATTCACCAAGCGACTCGAAGATCGTCTTCGACACTTCCGCCAGTTCCGAATCGTCGAGCTTCAGATCCTTGTTGGCGTCGAACTCGACCAGGACGGTCGAGGAGAACAGGTCGTCGAAGCGCCAGACATGGCGCAGCGCCGAAATGTTGTTCGACGGGTCGAGCTTCACTTCGAGGTTGGCCTCGGCGAAGACGTGCGGATGGACCCATGCCGGAGAGGCCCAGAAGAGGGCCGCGGCGAAGGCCGGTGCGGCGGCAAGTGCGCGCCTGATTGTCGGAGATGCCATCCGTCCCTCGTGTCCGCGATGCGCTGCGACTGATGCCGTCCAATGGGGGCGAAATTGGGACGTCATCCCTGATCGTATTTCCGGAACCATTGTGCGAGGTAGTCGACGAAGGCCCTGACCTTGGCCGGCAGATAGCGCCGGTGCGGATAGACTGCGAAGATGCCGCCGCCGGCCGGGACGAACTCGTCGAGAACGGAGACCAGCGTCCCGTCTTCGAGCGCCGGTCGGGCGATGAAGTCGGGCATGGTGGCGAAGCCGAGCCCGGCAATCGCCGCGGCGCGAACGGATTGCGGGCTGTTGACCTCGAGCCGGCCGGTCACCGGCACCGTCATCGGCTCGCCCTCGTCGTTGACGAAGGGCCAGTTGGACAGCCAGCGTCCGTTGGTGTCGATGACGCAGGGCATGCGGGTCAGGTCCTGCGGCCGCATCGGGCGCCCGACCTTCTCGATCAGTTCGGGCGCGCCGCAGATCTTGATGCCGAAAGGCGACAGCTTGCGCGCGATCAGGGAAGAGCTTTCGAGCCGCGTGATGCGGATCGCGAGGTCGTAGCCTTCCTCGACGAGGTCGACGAAGCGGTCGTCGAGATGGATGTCGAGGACGATGTCGGGATGTTCCTTGGCGAAGTCGATCAGCGACTGGCCGATCGGCGCGTCGGCGAAGGTGCGCGGCGCGGTGAGCTTGATGCGGCCGCGCACGTCGCCGGACGAATCGCGCACCGTGTCGGCCAGGCTGTCGATCTCGCGCAGGATTTCCGAGGCGCGCTTGTAATAGGTGTGGCCGGCCTCGGTGAGCGAGAACTGCCGCGTGGTGCGGTTGAGCAGCAGCGCGCCGAGTTCGTCCTCCAGCTCGCGCACATATTTCGACAGGAGCGCCTTGGAGCGGCCGATCTTGCGCGCGGCGGCGGAAAAGCCCTCGGCTTCCACCACGTCGATGAAGGCGCGCATTCGGGTGAGCGTGTCCATGTTCACACCGTCGTTCGAGAATCAGGAACGGCAGAAGCCGGATCGTTCGGTATTTATGGCAGGAGAGGGAGGGTGGGGGAAGGGAGGAGAGCAGGGGGTGTAAGACGTCAAGTGCGGGGGACGGGGTGCTTTGCGCGTTTTGCCCGCGTGGCGGCGTCGACCGCAGCGACTTTGCGCGGAAGGAAAAATGAACGGGTGTCCGGCGGCCAAGTGCCGGGGACAGTTTACTTTTTTCCGCCCGCACAGGCCTTGCAAAGGCCGCGTCTTTCTGCGGAAAGAAAGTAAACTGTCCCCTGAGGGGCTTTAAGACGTGTCGCGAAGCTCGACCGGCGGGAATACTGCTTTCCAAAGGTTGGGGATGATCGCGTCGAGGGCGTGGATCGGCTTGTCGTCGTGACCGCTCCCGCCCGATTCTTGCCGCCTGAAAGAAAGGCGGCGGAGATACGCCGCCATACTTTGCACCATCACCGCCAGCGCGCGCAGCGAGGCTGCGAGGTCCAGCGCGTCCGCCGGTTCGGTGCCGTAGCGGACCGTCGGCAGAGCGGGCGTCCAGAGCCGGCCGGCCGTATTCCAGGTGGAGCCGGCGACGTAGTCCCTTGCGATCAGATCTGCCTGGCGGGCGGCCCAAAGCACGCACCAGCGGACCCAGGGCGAATCGGCGGCGGCCTGTTCGGCGAGACCGGCAAGCGCGAGCAGGGTCGACACGATGCTCGCCAGCACCTGCTGCTCCCTTCCTGTCTTCGCCTTCCAGCCCACCGCCGGCTCCTTTCCGTTGCACCAGTGCTATGATTCATCGTGCCGGAAGGGGTGGGGATAGGTATTTTTGAATGTCGAACGGAAAGAAGGGGTTGGCGGAAAAGGTGGGGGATTCGATCCACGGGGCGAGTGTCGCTCCGCCGCCTCCACCACGCTTCGCGTGGTCGTCCTTCGGACCCCCGTAAACGGGGAGGATATACCGGCCGCGCGCCGTCATCCCGGCGGCCGAAGGCGACCCGGGACCCATTGACCGGCGGAAGAAGGGCGCTGCCGGACATGCGGCGGAGGCAAGCAGGTGCGGCGTGTAACCGGAGAGAAGAATGGGTCCCGGGTCGCCTTCGGCGCCCGGGATGACGATGCGCGGGGAGGGCGAGACGGACTCCGGGCTCCGACCGCCGGGCCGACGGGTGCGCGAGAGGGCGAGGCGGGCGGCTCGCCTCCGGCCGCCGCGACGACGTTTTGGCGGGGCGCAGCTTTCCGCTTGCGGGAAAGCGGGCATCGGGACTAGGCGGAGGGCGACCAGAATCACCGGGAATCTTCCATGACCGCATCCGCCAGACTCCGCATCGCCGTCCTTTTCGGCGGGCGCTCCTCCGAACACGACGTCTCGGTGATGTCGGCGACGAACGTCATGGCCGCGCTCGACCCGGCGAAATACGACGCGGTGCCGATCTACGTCACGCGCGATGGCCGGTGGCTCGAAAGCAGCTTCGCCGAGGGTGCGCTGGCGAAGCCTGCGAGCGGCACGGAGCTTTGCCTTGTTGCCGGCGGACAGGGACGGTTGCTGGCGATCCCGTCAGGTGGCGCGGCGCGGGACCTGCCGCCGGTCGACGCGCTCTTCCCGGTGCTGCACGGCCTAAACGGCGAGGACGGATCGGTGCAGGGCCTGGCGCAGGCGGCGCGTGTGCCGCTCGTCGGCTGCGGGATCATCGGCTCGGCCAACGCGCTCGACAAGGATGTGTCGAAGCGGCTTCTGCTCCAGGCTGGCGTGCCGGTTGCGCGGTCGCTGACGATCATGAGCGATACGATGCCAGCCTTCGCCGAAGTCGAGGCGGCGCTTGGCCTGCCGGTGTTCGTCAAGCCGGCGCGGCAGGGCTCGTCCGTCGGCGTCAGCAAGGTGGCGAGCGAGGCGGAGTGGGCCGCCGCGCTGGACCTCGGCTTCCGGCACGATGCGAAGCTGCTCGTGGAAGAGTTCGTCAGGGGACGCGAAATCGAACTGGCCGTGCTGGAAGCGCCGGACGGCAGCCTGTTCGTGTCGCGGCCGGGCGAGATCGTGCCGGCGGAAAGCCACGGTTTCTACAGCTACGACGCGAAATATGTCGACGCGGACGGCGCCGCGATCCGCGTTCCGGCGCAGTTGCCGGCCGAAGTGGAGGAGCGGCTGAAGGCGCTCGCCGCGCAGGCGTTCCGCGCGGTCGGCTGCGATGCGATGGCGCGCGTCGACTTCTTCGTTACCGCCGATTTCGACATCCGGCTGAACGAGCTGAACACCATCCCCGGCTTCACCGACATTTCGATGTATCCGAAGGCGATGGCGGCAAGCGGCGTGAGCTATCCGGACCTGCTCGACCGGCTGGTGGCGCACGGCATGGCGCGGGGCAAGCGGGAAGGCTAAGCGCCGGGGACTGTCAGATTGGTGACACGGCGTCCGCCCGGGCGACGTCATCCTCGGCCTTGAGCCGAGGATCTACGGCATCTCCGTAGGGCCCTGAAGAGCTTCAAAATTCCAAGGCAGGTAGATTCTCGGGACAAGCCCGAGAATGACGTCCGCGGTTGACTCCAGCACTGTAGCCAGCCTCAGCTGCGCAATCCCGGCGCTTCCTGGCCGGTGCGCTGGACGTATTCGGTGTAGCCGCCGCCATAGGCGTGCAGGCCGTCGGCGGTGAGTTCCAGCACGCGGTTGGAGAGTGCTGCCAGGAAATGGCGGTCGTGGCTGACGAAGAGCATGGCTCCCTCGTAGCGCGACAGCGCCTCGATGAGCATCTGCTTGGTGGCGATGTCGAGATGGTTGGTCGGCTCGTCGAGGACGAGGAAGTTCGGCGGGTCGAACAGCATCTTGGCCATCACCAGCCGCGCCTTCTCGCCGCCCGAGAGCACGCGGCACTTCTTCTCGATGTCGTCGCCGTAGAAGCCGAAACAGCCGGCGAGCGCCCTGAGCGGCGCCTGGCCGGCCTGCGGGAAGGAATCCTCGAGGCTCTGCAGAACGGTGTGCTCGCCTTCGAGCAGTTCCATCGCGTGCTGGGCGAAATAGCCCATCTTGACGCTCGGACCGCGCGCGACAGTGCCGTCGTCGGGCTCGGCGGCGCCGGCGACCAGCTTCAGCAGCGTCGACTTGCCGGCGCCGTTGACGCCCATGACGCACCAGCGCTCGCGGCGGCGGATCTGGAAATCGAGGGCGTCATAGATGGTGCGGCTGCCGTAGCTCTTGGAGACGTTCTTCAGGGTGGCAACATCCTCGCCGGAGCGCGGCGCCGGCTGGAACTCGAAGCGCACGGTCTGCTGGCGGCGCGGCGGCTCGACCTTGTCGATCTTGTCCAGCTTCTTGACCCGGCTCTGCACCTGCGCGGCGTGGCTGGCGCGCGCCTTGAAGCGCTCGATGAAGGCGATCTCCTTGGCCAGCATCGCCTGCTGGCGATCGAACTGCGCCTGCTGCTGCACGTCGGCCAGCGCGCGCTGCTCGCGGTAGAACTCGTAGTCGCCGGAATAGGTGGTGAGGGTGCCGCCGTCGATCTCGACGATCTTGTTGACGATGCGGTTCATGAACTCGCGATCGTGCGAGGTCATCAGGATCGCGCCGTCATAGCCCTTGAGGAACGTCTCCAGCCAGATCAGGCTCTCGATGTCGAGATGGTTGGACGGCTCGTCGAGCAGCATCGCGTCCGGGCGCATCAGCAGGATCTTCGCCAGCGCGACGCGCATCTTCCAGCCGCCGGAGAGCGCGCCGACGTCGCCCGCCATCATCTCGTCGGAGAAGCCGAGGCCGCCGAGAATCTCGCGGGCGCGGCCGTCGAGCGCGTAGCCGTCGAGCTCGTCGAACTTGGCCTGCACCTCGCCGTAGCGCTCAATGATCGCGTCCATCCGGTCGGCCTGGTCGGGATCGCCCATGGCGGCTTCGAGAACGGCCATTTCCTCGGCGAGCTTCGAGACCGGGCCGACGCCGTCCATCACCTCGACCACGGGAGAATGGCCGGCCATGTCGCCGACGTCCTGGCTGAAATAGCCGATGCGCACGCCCTTATCGATCGAGACCTGACCCTCGTCGGGCTGCTCCTCGCCGGTGATCATGCGAAACAGCGTCGTCTTGCCGGCGCCGTTGGGGCCGACGAGCCCGACCTTCTCGCCGCGCTGCAGCGTGGCGGACGCCTCGATGAAGACGATCTGCTTGCCGTTCTGCTTGGAGATGGATTCGAGACGGATCATGCGGGGAACTCGGAGGTCGCGCGGGGAGGGCGTGCTAAATCATCCCGAACGCACGGATGCAAGGGGCGCGGGTGTCGCGGCGGGGCGATTGGAAGGGGCGGCGCCCCGAAGACCAACCTGTCGTCGCTATGCGGGCGGGCGCTTCGGCTACTCGCCATGCGCCGGGAGAACGACGATCAGCTGCGGCAAGCCGTCCGACGTCTTGCGCGGGGAGCGGCCATCGGCACCGACGACGCCGCTGATGCGGCGGCGCAGGTTGGAGAAGGAATCGAACCGGACGGTATCGATCGGCTCGTCCAGCTGGATGGAGATGTCGTAGTACTTTCCAGCCTTCGACACCGCGACGATCCGGCCGGTGAAGTCCCGGCCGAGATAGCGCCCTTTCACCTGCTCGTCGATCTGGAAGAAACGCGGTTCCGCCCGGGCGAGCCGGGCATGCAGCGTGTTCCAGTCCCGCGCGCCGTTCTGGCGGGCAATGATCTCCAGCGCCTGGGCGTGGCTGATCTGCGTGCCCTCGCCGGCAAGGGCGGTGCGCAGCGCCTTCGCCTGGGATTTTGCCTCGGCCACGGATTGAAGGGTCATGCCGGCACCTCCCGGACGGTCAGTCCGAAACCCGCTCCAGACGTGCGCCGCCTGAGGCCGATGATCGCGATGGCCGACGCGAGGATGAAGACGAGGCCGTCGGAGATCGGATAGGCGAGCCAGAGTGTGGGAGCACCCCTGCTGAGTCCTAGCGCGACGACCAGGACCGGGCTGAGCAGGAAGGGCTTCGCCAGCGTCAACGCGGCGGTTCGCGCCGGCTGGCCGACGGCCTGGAAATAGAGCGCCAGAACCAGGATCGGACCGGTGAAGAGATAGAGCGAGATCATCGGCCGCAGGATCGTCGCGACTTCGGCGACGACCGCGGGATCGCCGATGAAGGCGGTTCCGACGAGGTGGCTGCCCCAGAGCAGAACCGCCTCGACCGCCGCGCAGTAGGCGAAGGCGAAGCCGAGCGCGAGCCGCAGCACATGGTCGGACCGGAGGTAGAGCCCGGCTCCGACATTGTTGCCGACGATGCTCTGCATCGCCAGCGCCAGCGCCATGAGCGGCAGAAACGTGAAGGAGAAGATCCGCGTGACGATGCCGTAGGCCGCGACGGTCTCGGCATAGGCCGGCCCGACCGTGAGCCGCAGGGTTGCGATGACGGTCGCCGAGACGAGCGCGATGCCGATGAAGCTGAGACTGACGGGCGCGCCGAGGACCAGAATGGAACGCCAGCCGCCGGTCCAGCTGTATCTGCGCAGCGAGGCCAGCGGCACAAAGCCGTCGCCGCGCAGGCGCTGGACGACGAGCAGGGACAGGCCCAGGCCCTGCGCCAGCGCCGTGCCGAGCGCCGACCCGGCGACGCCGAGGTCTAGGCCGACGATCAGCGCGTAGTTGAGTGCGATGTTGGCGATGGTCACCCCGACGGACATCATCGCCATGAGGCCGGCGCGGCCCTCGTTGCGCCACGCATCCGCGTGCAGCCCGAGCAGGAACTGCACGGGCGAGGCGCAGACCGTGATCGCGAGAAAGGTCCAGGCCATGGCCGCGATCGGCTGCTGGCCACCGGCAAGGCGGCCAATGGCGGCGTCCCCGCCGACGAAGAACACCGCGACGAGCACCAGCGGGATACAGAGCGCCAGCCCGTGCGCCCGGGCGAACACGGCGGCCGCCTCGTCGCGCCGGCCCGCGCCGAGCGAGCGGGCAAACAGGCTGGACATGCCGCCGCTGACGAGGGTGGACAGCGCGATCGTCGCCATGAGCGCCGGGAAGACGAGGCTGATCGCCGCCAGCGCGTCCGCGCCGACGAAGTGGCCCAGAAACGCCGCGTCGACGACGGTCAGCAGGCCGCTCATGCTCATGACGACCATCATGGGCAGGGCCTGGGCCAGGAAGAGCCGGCCGGTCGGCGCGGTCAGAAAACGGTTCTCGGATGCGTGTCGGGACGACATCGCTCACTCCTCACATGAGGCATCTCGCGCTGAATGGGGGCCTGCATTGCCCACCTACGAAATGCTTCGAGGGTGAGTGTCGTCATCTCCTCGGGCTTCACCGTGACTTGCGTCCGCAGGCGGCAGGTGCCCGATACCTGCGGCGCGTGGTGGACCCGGCCGACCACGGTGTCAAGATCGAAATACTTAGCAGATCGACGAAGTTTCCTCTTGCGCCGCGCGGCGATGAGGTGATAGTTAGCTATATGGCTAAGCATGACCCTGAACTCTCGCTGCTGTTCCACGCCCTGGCCGACGAAACACGACGGTCGATGCTGAGCCAATTGGCTCAAGGGCCGGCCCGGGTGACGGATCTGGCCGGGCCGACGGGACTGAGCCTGCCGACGGTGATGCGGCACCTGTCCGTGCTCGAGGAGGCGGGATTGATCGCGACGTCGAAGGACGGGCGGGTGCGCACCTGCGCCATCGTGCCGGAAGCGATGGATCCGGTGCGGACCTGGATCGACGAGCAGCGGGCGATCTGGGAAGCCAGGCTCGACCGGCTGGATAAGTTCGTGATGAATGTGATGAAGGAACGCGAAACATGACACTGAACCTGAGCCCAGGCAGCACGACCCGTTCGACCACTCATGACAGGAAGGACCGTTTTGCGACGCTGACCTTCGAGCGAAACGTGGCCGCGCCGGTGTCGGCACTGTGGCAGGCCTGGACGGCGCCGGCCGCGCGCGCGGTCTGGGCTGCCCCGTCGCCGTCGGTCACCGTGGAATTCCTGGAGGCCGATACGAGAGTGGGCGGCCGCGAGGTCTCGCTGTGCAAGGTCGAGGGCCAGCCCGACATCCGCTGCGAGGGCGGCTGGCTGGTGCTGGAGCCCGCGGTGCGCAGCGTGACCTACGAGGTGATCTCGTCCGAGGGCGCGACGCAGTCGGCGGCCTTGATCACCGCGGATTTCGCCGACCTCGGCGAACGCAGCAGGCTCGTCGTGACGGTGCAACTTTCGTCGCTGGCCGAGGACATGGAGGCCGGCTACCGGCAGGGCTTCGGCGCGGGACTGGACAACCTCGCCGGCGTGGCCGAGCGGACCATGGTGCTGCAGCGGGTGATCAGGGCGCCGCGTTCGGTAGTCTGGAATGCGTGGATGAACAACGAGACCCTGCCGCAATGGTGGGGGCCGGACGGCTATTCCTGCCGCACGAAGAGGATCGACCTCAGGGCCGGCGGCGAATGGGTCTTCGACATGATCGGGCCGGACGGCACGGTCTACCCGAACCATCACCTCTACGGCGAGGTCAGGAAAGAGGAAGGGTTCGGCTACAGCCTGCTCTGGGGCGAGAACGGCCCCAAACATGCCGACGCCTGGGCCTCGTTCGAGGATCAGGACGGAGCGACGAAGGTGACGCTCGGCATGGTGTTCGCGACCGCGGCCGAGTTCCAGACGGCGAAGGGTTTTGGGGCGATCGAACTCGGACTGCAGACGCTGGGCAAGCTGGAGCGGTTTATCGCGGCGGGGTGAGAGGGCGGCGGGTCTCGCCTGTCCCTTGGTCCGCCGGGACCGATAGCGATTTTCGTGGAAGGCAAAGGTTTGCTCGCTCCCGGCAAGACCGCCCGGAAGCGGCGCACCCGGGCCGACGGTCTTGGGGTCGACGCCAGCCGACCCGCCGTTCGGTTTGGGATGACGAAAGCTGCCGTTCAGCTAACAGAGAGTGATCTGCGACAATCGTCAGCAGTGTTCGCCTGACGCGATCCCCGGTGGCCGGTCACTGAACTGTCATCGAACCGAACATCGAGCAATGTCGGCAGTGTCCTGTGGGCCTCGTTTGCGATGCCCGATCTGCCTCTTCTTTCGTTCACATATCGCATCGAAGGCTCGCTGCAAGACGATGGCCGCTGTGCGAATGAAACATTCATCTAAATGCTCTTCCCATATAACGGATCCCGATTAACATAGGCATTGCCCGTATTGCGGATTTCAAACTTACGAATATAGTGGGAAATCTGTTTTGTTCGGTAGATGAGGAGGGGATAATGATTTGGCTTGTACGCCTTTCGACGCTTCTTGTTTCTGTAATAGCGACGTCAGTCCTATTCATTCAGCAGCCATCAGCGGCGGAGAATGAGACGATCCGTAGCGTGGTCGCCGCAATCAATACAGCGTCGGGTCAAACCCGGCTGGGTCTGGTAAAAGGTCTGTTCCGGACCAAGCAAGGGAGTAATGAATTTCGTTTCGAAGTGCCAAAGGAGATGAGTTCGACGTTGAAATTCGACTTCGACAACGGTGTTCTGCTCTCAGCCAGTTGGGCCTTCCAGGAGTCAATCTTTGTGGAGGTGCGGTCGGGTGGGAAATGCGTGCGCCTCGAGGTCAAACGCTTGGAATATGAGGAGGGCGGTTTTCTCAGTGGGGAAAGTGACCAAACGATCGTTCCGACGGGCCCCTGTCGTGAGTCAGAGCCCCTGTCACGGCTTGGCGACTACCTTCGGCTCTCGACTGAGGCGGCCGACTTCTTTAGAGGCCATGCTTTTGTTGCATTCGACAGATTAGAGAAATGCACAAACAGCAATTGTTCTGCTACAACTGCTGGGCTGCCAATCCGTCGCGCAGACTTCTACAATGCTTCCTCGGGACCGGGGCTGGCGGTGTCGTTGCGTCCGCAGTCAACGATTATCCTTCCGCGGAGCAGCTACCTCGTTATTGGCGCCCGCGCAGCACTGAGCGTCAGAAACCTCAGCTACGATCTCGAATCCGACAGCGGCGAAGCGTCGCTCGAAGAACTCAACCTCATGCTAAGCGACGGAGTGATCGCGAGTGGCGCCACGATTCTGCGCATAGCGCGCGGCAGTGAGCTAACGGCGAATGAATTCTTGATCGAAAAGCAGGATGGGGTCGTGACAATTGATGGCGGGCTTCTGACCGGTGCCCTCGGAGAACGAACGACCGTCGCGCTTAGCAACAGTGCTGACAAGACGTCTTTGCTCGCAATTCAATCGGCATCCGCCACGCTAACCGGAATTCACTATAGGGCGGACAATCGTGGCGCCTCTCTAGCGATCTTGCGTGGCCAACTCGGCGTGCGGGTTGAAAAGGCGGAGCTCTGGCTAACTGATCGCAACAGCCTGCGCACAGGATATACCTCGCTCGACCTAACACTCGGATGCCCGCCGACTACACCGGACGCAGAGTGCCGTCCGGTCGAATGGTCAGGCGGGGACGTCAATGTTTCGGGAGTGATCACCAATTTTTCTACGGCTCTTGTCGGAGGACAGTTCAACATCACGAACGTTGGCGATGTAAAACTACTTTCTGGTCAGGTAGTGGCTGATCGCCTGTTGATCGATACCTCGGATGCTCATTCTCCGATTACCGGCACGGTGAACCGCTTCGAGGCCGTCCTTCACGCACAAGACCTAGCGTTTGACGACGCTACGTCCGCGCGTCTCGCCACGGCAAACGTTTCCGCGCATGAGTTGGTTTATCGGAAGGGTGAGACGTTGCCGGTTGGCCGCGTGACTATCGACGGTGAACTTGCGCGCGTGGAGGGTGGTGATCTGAAGGAGGTAGCTTTCGTCGCCGGTGCGAAATTTGAGATCGTGGTCGAGCGTACGGCAGGCGACGATCCCGGCATTGTCGATGGTCGGATTGACGGCAGTATCAATTTCAGCATGACCGGCGGTAACGGGGGCAGCCTGCTCGTTGGCGTCAGAGATCTTCGTTACTACAGAGGAGTCGGCGATGGTATGCTTGAGTTGGTTGTCACCGAAGCGAAGTATACGTTCGACACGCCTGCAGACAGAAGGAATTTTACCAAATTTCCTCTCAGAGCGGAAATTGATGTCAAATCCATCAGGCTCGAACCAACACTGGGTCAACCCCTGCGACTGGGACCAACGCGTATGCGGTCAAACGGGAGGAAGTGGAAAATCGACCCGGTCATAGGGCTCACCTATGACATCAGGCTGCCGATTGCTCAACAAGAACTGGTGTACGCACCTATCAAGGACACTGTTGTCAAGAGCACTATTTGTGCCCCTAAGGTGATGTTGCTTTCGCAGACACAGCAAATCACTGGCAAGATCGATGTGTTCGCCGCGGACACTGGTAGCGGAGTTCGTATCTACGACAATAAAGTGGTCCCTGGCATTGTCTCGCAGGTCGAAGAACGCGGATGCGATGTGGTCGCTAAAATGGTTTGCGCGGCAGTGGGAGGAGCTTTCGGAGGAGCGATCGGTGCGGTAGCTCTCGCTGCAGTGTGCGGACAGAACCTTGAGGAAGAAAAGGCAAAACTGTCCGACAAAATTCGAGACGAGTCCATTAAGAAGGTGGCAGAGGCCGAATTCCGCTTTGGCCTTTAGGCACGAAGAGCGCCCGCGCCATCGGGTGCTCTTCGCAGCTAGATCTACTGTCCAATTGAGGAGCTCTTGATGGGCCTGAGTAAGTGATCCTGCGAGGCATCGCAGTGCACTTCAGAAGTTGGAGTCTCTTCGACTAGGCTCAGGACCTATTAATTTGGTTTGAGATGTGATTCACGGCTTCCGACAGGAGGCCTGTGATGGGTGATTTGTTTCTGCTGAGCGAGCGCCAGATGGCGCGGATATCGCCCTTCTTCCCGCTGTCGCACGGGGT
>JBDRCE010000013.1:0-67280 GCA_043822005.1 Pseudomonadota bacterium
TGCGGCGGACAGGAGGGCAGGGCGGGCGGACATCGGGAATGGGCGCTTTCGTGAGCCGTGTCGGTGGGCTCGGATATAGGCGCTCCGGCGCGTTCTGCAAAGGCGGCCGGTTGTCGCTGTCGCATCAATCTTGCGCGAGGCGCCGCGAACGCCCATCTGCGGGGCGACAGTTCAGGAGACCCGCCATGATCCGCACCCGCCTCGTCTCGGCCGCCCTTGCCGGGCTCATCGCTTTTCCCGCCGTCGGACTTGCCGAGGAAGTGGGCGAGGTGGGCGTCGACTGGCTCGGCAACGACATCATCATCGAGGCGATCCACGATCCCGAGGTCGAGGGCGTCACCTGCCACGTGTCCTATTTCGAGCGCGGTCTGGTGGACCGGCTGCAGAAGGGCAACTGGTTCGAGGATCCGTCGGACTCCTCCATCGCCTGCCGCCAGACGGGGCCGATCACCGTCCGCGACATCGACCTCGGCAAGGGCGGCGAGGAAGTGTTCAACCAGGGCATCTCGCTGATCTGGAAGCAGCGCGTGGTCAACCGCATCTACGACAAGACCAACGACACGCTGATCTATCTGTCGCATTCGCGGCAGGTGCAGGACGGCTCGGCCAAGATGGCGATCTCGACCGTGCCGCTCTACGGCCAGACGGTGACGTGGACCAAGGGCAAGCCGCAGTAGCTTGCCTGCCGCGGACCCCGCTTGTATTGGCTCGGTCATGTCCGACGAGCGCTTCCTCTCCGACGAACCGCGCATCCATCCGACGGCCGAACTGAAGGGCTGCCGGCTGGGACGGCATGCGGTCGTGGGCGAAAGGGTCATCCTGCGCGACGTCGTGCTGGGCGACTATTCCTATTTCGAGCGTCACGCCGAGGCGATCTACGCCGACATCGGCAAGTTCTGCTCGATCGCGGCGAACACCCGCATCAACGCGCTGGAGCATCCGATCGAACGGGTGACGCAGCACAAGATCAGCTACCGGCCGAACGAATATTTCCGTTTCCTCGGCGTCGACCAGGAGTTTCGCGCGCGCCGGGCCGGCAAGCGGGTCGCGATCGGCCACGATGTCTGGATCGGCCATGGGGCGGTGATCATGCCGGGCGTCTCGGTCGGCAACGGCGCGGTGATCGGCGCCAACGCGGTGGTCACGCGCGACGTCGCGGCCTATGCAATCGTGGCCGGTTCGGCGGCCAGGACGATCCGCAAACGCTTCCCCGACGAGGTCGCCGCGCGCCTGGAAAAGCTCGCCTGGTGGGATTTTTCGCGCGAGAAGCTGTTCGAAGCGGTGCCGGACATGCAGCGGCTCTCAGTCGAGGACTTCTTGGAGAAATGGGAAGGCTGAGGCGCAAGCACCTGCCGTTCCCGCACACAGGAGATTTGCTATGGCAAAGGTTCCAACAAGACGGCTGAACTCGGGCGCCGAAATGCCGGTCATCGGACTTGGCGTCTGGCAGGTGGCGGACGATGTCGCCGCCGACGCGGTGGCGACGGCGATCGAGGCCGGCTACACCAGCATCGACACGGCCGCGATCTACCGCAACGAGCGCGGCGTGGGCGAGGGGATCCGCCGGTCGGGCGCGGCGCGGGACAGTCTGTTCGTCACCACCAAGGTGTGGAACGACTCGCAGGGATACGACGCCACGCTGAAAGCGTTCGACAACAGTCTCGCCAAGCTCGGCCTCGACCATGTCGACCTCTATCTCATCCACTGGCCTGCGGTGGCGCGCGGGCTCTATCTCGAAACATGGAAGGCGATGGAGACGCTCAACGCCGAGGGCCGCGCGCGCTCCATCGGCGTGTCGAATTTCCACATCCCGCACCTGCGGCGGCTGTTCGACCATTCGGACATCCGGCCGGCGGTGAACCAGATCGAGCTGCATCCTTCCCTGCAGCAGGCGGAACTGCGCGCCTTTCACGCCGAAAACGGCATCGCCACCGAAGCCTGGAGCCCGCTGCAGCGCGGCGCGGTGAACAAGCCCGAGATCGTGGCGATCGCAAGCAAGCACGGCCGCACCCCGGCGCAGGTGATCCTGCGCTGGCACGTCCAGCTCGGCAACATCGCCATCCCGAAATCGGTGACGCCGTCGCGCATCCGTGAGAACATCGCCGTGTTCGACTTCGAGCTCGACGCGGCGGACATGGCCGCGATCGCCTCGCTCGACGCCGGCCTGCGCACCGGGCCAAACCCCGACACGTTCAGCTGACCGGCGGAACCGCCGGCGAGCGGCCGCGTTCCTGCGGGCAATCTAGCGCAGGAGGGGTTCATGCAGGACGAGATCATCCGCATCCTGTTCGGCGAGGCGGAGACGGCCGATCCGTGGTTCTACGCCGAGATCGTCTTCCGCACGCTGGTCATGTATCTCTATACGATCTTCCTCGCCCGCATGGTCGGCCATGACGCGATCGGGCAGGTCGGACCGTTCGAGTTCGTGCTCGTCATCGCCGTCGGCTCGGCGGCGGGCGATCCGATGTTCTATCCCGAGGTCGGGCTGTTCCAGGGCATCCTCGTCATCACCGTCGTCATCCTGCTGCACCGGGCGACCGGAGCGCTGCTTGCACGGTCCGCCCGTGTCGAGAGCGTAGTCGAAGGCGATCCGGTGCTGGTGGTGGAGGAGGGGCGGATCCGCGAGGAGGGGCTCGGCTCCGGCTCACTCAGTCTGCGCGAGCTGATGGCGCTACTGAGGGTCGAGGGGGTGCGCGACGTAGGTGAGGTCGAGGCGGCCTATTTCGAGAACAACGGCAAACTGAGCGTCTTCCGCTACCCGGACGGAAAGGCCCGTCAGTCGCGCCCGACAACACCGCTTAGGACCGCCGACTAACCTTCCGCCTTCATCGAGCGCGCCTTCTCGAGCAGCAGCTTGCGGTCTCGGCCATGGATCGCGATCAGTTCCTCGGCCTGTTTCGGCGACAGGTCGGTGTTTTCGGCGAGGAACTTCACGTCCTCGTCGAGAAGCGGTTCGCGCGGTCCGGTCTTGACGGCGCCGGGCATCAGTTGGGCCGCTCGATCAGCTTGTTGAACCGGCTCACCTGGCCGTTGTCCAGCAGGTCCTGATGCAGGAAGGCGAGCTTGCGGTCCTCGAAGATATCGAAGAATTCGTCCCAGCTGAGCTCACGGAAGCCCTCCTCGGCGTCGCCGAAATCGATGCGCAGGACGCCGCCGCCGACAACGGCCGGGCGGCCGTCGCGGCTCTCGACCCATTTGTGGATGACTTTGTGGTTCGTCGTGGTGACAGCTTCGGTCATTGGCTTGCTCCTCGGCTTTGCGCTGGCAACGGCGGGGGCGGCGGATTGTTCCGCTCCTCGCGCACCCGGACGAACGGGTAGCGGTCGCGGATGCGGGCGTTGAAGAAGCGGCCCTTGGAGAAGGCGCGGCGGAAATCGCCTGCTACGTCGGGCGGCACGTCGCGGTAGTCGTAGCGGCGGCCGGAGGCTACGAACCAGACCGAGAGGATGCGCGCCGCCTCGTCATATTCGAAATGCCGGATCGAGGTCGAGGGCATGTCACGCCCCGGTATTGCTGTTCGAGGCGGCGAGGGGCTTGGATTCCGGCGAGCCCCTGTGACGCAGGAAGATCGAGAGGACGACGAGGACCGCCGTCGACAGGAACTCCGACTGCCAGTTCTGGAAGGATTCGAACCAGAAGGTCGGGTCGCCGAGATGCGACAGGAGCGAGGCCACCGGCTGGCCATGAGCCAGCGCTTCCTCGTTGCGCGCTTCAGCGCTCGACAGCCAGTGCAGGACAAAGGACAGGACGAAGAGCAACGCCAACACCAGGCCGAGCCCGTGGTCGTAGAGCCATTCGCCAATCCGGCTTGCCGCGCGCCGATGCGGCGGCACCTCGTCGCCCGGCCGGAACGGATCGTCCGGATCGCGCGATTCGGCCGAGCCGCGCTGGAACAGGATCGCGGTTAAGACGACATAGGCCGACATCTGCAGGAACTCGCTCTCCCAGTTCTCGAACAGGGCCGACAGGAAGGAGCCGGACAGGACGTAGGCGCCGAGTGTCAGCGCCGGTTCACCGTGGACAGCGCGTATCCCGTTTTCCTGCGCCAGGCCGGAGAGAAGCATGCCGGCGAGGCTGAAAGCGAAGGCGCCGAGAAGCACGATGGTGAGGCCGTTGTCGCGCAGGACTTTCATCGCGTTCCGCTCCCGTGTCCGATGACCGGGGAAACGGGCGAGGGGCGTTGAGGTTGCGGGTGGCTGCGACGCCATGTTTCCGCCGATTTCGGAATCTGTTATCGCAAGGGAAGGTCGCCGGCGCGAGAGGCGCGGCGGGGCTCGATCGGTCGAGGGGGAATAATGGCAGATCTATTTTCCGGGCGCATGAACCGGCGCGCATTCCTGGGCGGGTCGGCGGCGGGCGTCGCCGGCATCGGGCTGTCGGGCGTGCCGGCGCTCGAGGCGCTGGCGCAGGAGCGCAAGTCGAACACGGCGGTTCCCGAACTCGCCAGCCCGGCCAGGATGTATGCCGCGCTGGTCGACGGCGGCCACCAATTGCCGGCCATCCCGGTCGACAAGCTCAACAAGCGCCTGGTGCGCCAGGTCGTCATCGACCCGACCTTCGAGAAGCCCGGCACGATCGTCGTCGATACCTCGACGCACTACCTCTACTTCGTCCTCGAAGGGAGGAAGGCGATTCGCTACGGCGTCTCGCTCGGCAAGGCCGGCTTCGAATGGACCGGCAGCGCCACCATCCAGTTCAAGAAGGCCTGGCCGGTGTGGACGCCGCCGCCCGAGATGATCGTGCGCAAGCCGGAACTGGCGAAATATGCCGACGGCATGCCGCCCGGACCGCAGAGCCCGCTCGGCGCGCGCGCGCTCTACCTGTTCAAGAACGGCCAGGACACGATGTACCGGCTGCACGGCACGCCGGAATGGAACTCGATCGGCAAGAACGCCTCTTCGGGCTGCGTGCGCTTCATGAACCAGGACATCATCGACCTGTTCTCGCGCGTCAGCGGCCCGACGACGGTGCATGTGCGGCACTCGATGTATCTCGGCGCGAACGCGGGCAGCGCGGGTTCGTCGAAACCCACGACCGAGGCGATCGATTCAGGCGTGCCGGAGGGCGCGGAGGCGTTGTAGGGGCGCGCTATGACGTGTCGCGGAGCTCGACCGCTCGGAATACCGTTTTCCTAAGCCCTTGGATGACCGCGTCAAGGTTTTGAGGCGCGTTGCTATCGCGGGCAGCGTCGTCCCGTGCCTCGCTCGACAGCGACAGGCGGCACTGCGCCGCCATGTTCATGACGACGAGCGCGAGCGCGCGGAGCGAGACGGCGAGGGCAAACGCGTCCTCCGGATCGGTGCCGCAGCGCACCGCCGGCAAGGCGGGCGACCAGAGCCGGCCCGCCGTATTCCATTCCGAACCGGCGACGAACTCCCGTAGCACGGCGTCGGCCTGCCAGATGTACCAGAGGGCACGCCGGCGGACGGGCCGGGAGCGGCCGGCGGCGCGTTCGGCGAGGAGCGCGAGCGACAGCAGCGTCGCAACGATGCTGTCCAATACGTCCGTCCCTCCTTTCACCTTCCTGCCCATCGCCTGCTCCTTTCGAGCGGAGCATGCGGGAGGCCGGAGGGGGCGTGGATAGATTTTTTCGTCGCGGGAGAGTTGAGCGTCGTCATCCCGGCGACCGGAGGTCAGCCGGGATCCATTGGCCGCCGGAATCCTGGCGCAAGAGCGATCAATCGGAGAGAGGAATGGATCCCGGATCGCCTTCGGCGTCCGGGATGACGGCCGGAGGCTTAAGGCCAGGAGGATGCAGGGAGAGGTAGACGCCGGACCCGCAAACCTCAAAGCCGCTTGACCGGAAAGACGGTAGATAGACTGGCGGAAAAAATACTCGCGACAAATGGTGACAGGCGGCCGCCGGCCGATGTCGCAGGACGCGGCCGGCCTACTCCTTCATGAAGCGCTCGAACGCCTCCTTGAACTGCGGATGCCAGCGCGACAGGGCAGGGCGGTTCTCGATGACGTCGCCCATCGCCCAGGCCATGCGGCGCTCGTCCATCGCACGGGTGACGTCGTTGTCGGGGCACAGGATGTAGAAGTCGCCGCGCGCGAGACTTTCCAGCATGAAGTCGACCACCTGTTCGCCCGTCCAGGCGCCGGCCGGCTTCGTCGTCGCGCCCTGCGTGATGCCGGTGAAGGTGAAGCCGGGGATCAGGAGGTGGGCGCTGAGTCGGTCGCCCACCTCCTCGCGCAGGGCATGCTGCAGCCCTTCGGTGTAGCTCTTCAGCGCCGATTTGGAGACGTTGTAGGCGAGATTGCCCGGCGGCGTGGTGATGCCCTGCTTTGAGCCGGTGTTGACGATCATGCCCGGCTTTGCCGAGGCGATCATGCGCGGCGCAAACGCCTGAACGCCATGGACGACGCCCCAGAAGTTGACGTCGATCAGGTCACGCCACGCCGCAAGGTTCTCCCAGGGCTTTCCGGGGTTGGCGCCGATGCCGGCATTGTTCATCAAGAGGGAAACCTCGCCGAAGGCGTCGTAGGCGAGGTCGCAGAGCGTCACGAGATCCGCCGGACTGGCGACGTCGACGGTCGCTCCGCGCAGCGCGGCCGCGCCGCGGGGTGCGAGTGCCGCGACCTGCTCCACCGCCGCGTCGACGCTCGCCCGGTCGGCCAGCACGACATTCATGTCGAGCGCCGCGAAGGCCCGCGCCGCGGCTAGCCCGATGCCGCTCGCGGCACCCGTGATGACGGCGGTGCGGCTGGCGGCGAAGATGTCGGAGGCCTTGGGCATGGGGAGGGTCCTTCTGGAAGGTGGTCGCGGCGCGCCCATCGGGCGATGGAGCCGGTGCATCCTTACTCCGGTTTCAGCCGCTTTGCTTCGGCGGCGTGCCTGTCCGCGCCGGCTTTGTCGCCGAGCTGCGTCAGCACCCGCGCCATGCCGGCATGCGCGAGCACGTTGTCGGGATCGATCGCCAGCGCCTTTTCGAAATAGGTTCTGGCGCGGCCGGGTTCGCCGTTTTCCTCGAGCGCCTGGCCATGATCGTTGCGCAGCTCGGCGTCGGCGGGGATCAGGCGCTCGGCTTCCCCGAACCAGCGTTCGGACTGCTCCAGACCATCGCCGCGCACATGGGTGGCGACGGCGAAGCCCCAGTAGATCTCGCCGTTCTCCGGGTCGAGCAGCCAAGCCTGGTTGAAGCGGCGGATGGCGATGTCCATGTTGCCCTTCCCGAACGCATCCCAGCCCTGCAGCACGGAATATCTGGCGCCTTCCTTCAGGTCGCCCTTGTGCACCCCGCGCATGGCTTCGACGAACGCGCGGTCGGCGTCGAGCATTTTCTGGGTCTTGGTGAGTTCTTCCCAGAGGGGAAGTTCGAGCGCGGCGGCGGGCGCCACGGCGAGGAGGAGGGCGGTCAGGAGGAGGTGCCGCAGGGTCATGGGGGGATGATACTGCGCGAGGGCAGTGGCGTTCAAGATGGGCGAGATCGAACGCGGCGTGATCTCTCCCCGTGAGGGAGAGAAAGCAATTTCAACATCTTAGCCGAAGGCTAAGTGTTAGAAATTGCAGGAGAGGGCGAGTTCTTGGCGCAACGGCGCAGCCCCCTCTCTTGCGAAATCTAGCACTTAGCTTCGCTAAGATGCTGATTTCGCTTTCTCCCCCTCCGGGGGGGAGATAGACGCGCCGGACCGCCTTCGCTAATTTTCCACTGTGAGGGAGCGGGAGATGGGGCAGCGGGTTCCCAGACGCCATCTGGAGTTCGCGCGGCGGATGCGCGCCGAGCCGACCAAGGCCGAGAACATCCTGTGGCAGGCGGTGCGCAACCGCCAGCTCGAAGGGCTGAAGTTCAAGCGGCAGCAGACCATTGCCGGCGTCATCGTCGATTTCGTCTGTTTCGAGGCGCGGCTGATCGTCGAGGCGGACGGCGGCCAGCATTCCGGCTCGACGCGCGACGCGGTGCGGGATGATCGCTTCGCCTCGTCCGGCTATCTGACGCTGCGGTTCTGGAACGACGAGGTCGAGCGCAACATCGACGGCGTCTGCGCCACGATTCTGGCGGAGGCGCTGCCAAGGCGGCGCGACGTCTGAGCGCGCAATCTCTCCCCGTGAGGGAGAGAAAGCAATTTCAGCATCTTAGCCGAAGGCTAAGTGCTAGAAATTGCAAGTGAGGGGGCAGGGCTTGGCGCAACGGCGCAGCCCCCTCTCTGGCAAATTCCAAGGACTGGGCTTCGCCAAGCCCAGGAATTTGCTTTCTCCCCCTCCAGGGGGGAGATAGAGGGCGGCGCTTCTCTCTCCCCGTGAGGGAGAGAAAGCAATTTCAACATCTTAGCCGAAGGCTAAGTGTTAGAAATTGCAAGTGAGGGGGTGTCTGGCACCGCAATCCTTCCAGCGTCGCGCCCCCTCTCTTGGATTTTCTACGACTTAGCTTCCGCACCCCTGCGGGCTGCGCCAGCTAAGACCGTGAAAATCCATTCTCCCCCTCCAGGGGGGAGGTAGAGGCGGCGGCGGCTGAGCGAACCTGCAAGCTCAACGCCTTAGCAGAAAAAAGTATACTGTCCCTGGAGGCGCTCACGTCACCCGTGGGCTGACTGTCCCCATGTTTGGCATAGCAGTTCGTCGCGATCGCCCCAGAAACCGGCTACAATACGCTTACACTATCTGTTGAAGCGGGAGTGATGATGAGCCAAGCAATTCGATATCAAGTTTTCGTCTCCTCAACATACGAGGATTTACGTGCGGAACGCCAACAGGCGACTCAAGCTATCCTTGAGGCCGGATACTTTCCATCTGGAATGGAGCTATTCCCAGCAACAGACGATACTCAATGGGAACTAATAAAGAGAGTGATTGAGGAGTCGGATTACTATATTGTTGTGGTTGGTGGTAAGTACGGATCTCTCAGCCCCGAAGGAAAGAGTTATACCGAAATGGAATATGACTACGCGTCGTCCAAGGGCTTGCCGATACTAGGATTTGTAAGATCAAATATTGATCAAATTGCTTCCAAGTACGTCGAAAATGACCATGACAGGCGTGAAAAGCTTGAAAAATTCCGCTTGAAAGTGATGTCCAAGACTTGCCGAAAATTTTCTGATCCGCTGGAGCTTGGGATGGCTGTGATAAAGAGCCTTATGCATGAAACGCGTGTGCGGCCGCGGGTGGGCTGGATCAGGGCCGATCAAGCGCGGAGCGAGGAGGACAAAGCGCGAGAGCGTAAACTGGAATCCACTCTAGCTGATGCACAAAAGCAAATAAAGAAGCTCGAACGCAGGCTACGTGATGGAGCTCTATTGTCTTCTGAGGTCGACCGGTCCGACCTAAGCCAAGGGCAGGATATGTTCAATTTCAATCTATTTTTTCAAGACGAGCAAAAAAAATATGTCTCGGAGAGCGTTTCAATTACGTGGGACGATATATTTAAGACCGTCGCTCCATCAATGTACGGTTACATTATGAGGAAGACATCCTCGAAAGACAAATATCCGTTTGAGGAAAATTTGGTTGAATTCCTTCGATCGCGAGTATTCGACCGAGCTGGTAGACGGGGAATCGAAATCCAAGGCGGGCAAGTTGAGGCTTGTGTTTTTCAGTTTAAGGAATTGGGCTATATCGCCTATAATGAGAAAGACGAAGAGAATGGGACGACGTTTCGAGGTATCTCGCTGACCGAGGAGGGTGAACGTTACCTAACGCGACTAATGGCAAAAATGCGGGGATAAACACCCCCCTCACACCTCGCTCACAAACCCGTCCAGCACCCGCTTCTGCCCGGCTTTGTCGAAATCGATCGTCAGCTTGTTGCCATCGATGCTCGCAATGTTCCCATTCCCGAACTTCTGGTGGAACACCCGGTCGCCAACGTGGAACTTAGACGGTTCTGTCGCGACCGACTTCGCCACCAGTTCGCCCTCGATCATGCGGCCCTTGACGCTTCCGCGGCCCGCGCCGAAGCCGGAGTCGGGTTCGCCGTAGCCGATGCGCTCGACGCCGTGGCCGGAGCGGGAGCCCCAGTTGCGGTCGGTGGCTTCGGTGCGGTTGGCCTGGGCGCGGGCCCAGCCGGGGGTGGCGTAGGTGTTGGAGAAGGCGCCCGAGCGGGCCCCCTCATCCGACCCGCTGCGCGGGCCACCTTCTCCCCGCTGGGGAGAAGGGGAGCCGAGATTGTCGAAGCGTGAGGCGCCGTAGGGGTTTTGGCGGCCGCCGCGGCCTGAGGCGAAGCCGCCGGAGCCGCCGTAGGGGGCGGAGTAGCCGCCGTAGGAATTGCCCGCGTCCGCCACCTCGACATGGGCCTCGGGCAGCTCGTCGAGGAAGCGCGACGGGATGGTGGACTGCCACAGGCCGTGGATGCGGCGGTTGGAGACGAACCAGAGGTGCAGGTGTTTCTTGGCGCGCGTCAGGCCGACATAGGCGAGGCGGCGCTCTTCCTCGAGGCCGGTGCGGCCGCCTTCGTCGAGCGCGCGCTGGTGGGGAAAGAGGCCTTCCTCCCAGCCGGGCAGGAAGACGGTCTCGAACTCCAGGCCTTTCGCCGAATGCAGCGTCATGATGGAGACGGCGTCGAGTTCGGCGTTCTGCTCGGCGTCCATGACCAGCGCGACGTGCTCGAGGAAGGAGCGCAGCGACTCGTAGTCCTCCATCGAGCGGATGAGTTCCTTCAGGTTCTCCAGCCGGCCGGGCGCCTCGGCCGACTTGTCGGCCTTCCACATGTCGATATAGCCGCTTTCCTCGAGGATGGTCTCGGCGAGCTCGGTGTGGACGGTAGTGTCGAGCGCCTCCTGCCAGCGGGCGAAACTGGCGCAGATCTGGCGAAGTGCGGCGCGGGGCTTCGGCTTCATCTCGTCGGATTCGGCGAGACGGGAGGCGGCTTCGAGCATGGGCATGCGCAGCGCGCGGGCGGTGTCGTGGATCTGGCGGATGGCGGATTCGCCCAAGCCCCGCTTGGGCACGTTGACGATGCGCTCGAAGGCGAGGTCGTCCGCTCCTTGAGCGACCACACGGAAATAGGCGAGCGCGTCGCGGATCTCCTGGCGCTCGTAGAAGCGCGGGCCGCCGATGACGCGGTAGTTGAGGCCGAGCGTGACGAAACGGTCCTCGAACTCGCGCATCTGGAAGGAGGCGCGGACGAGGATGGCCATGTCGTTCAGGTTGTGGCCGCGGCGCTGCGCCTGCTCGATCTCCTCGCCGACGGCCCGAGCTTCCTCCTCCGAATCCCAGGCGGCGTGGACCTGCACCTTGGCGGCGTCGGCGTCGACCTGTTCGGTGAACAGCGTTTTTCCCAGCCGCCCCTCGTTGTGGGCGATGAGGTGCGAGGCGGCACCCAGGATATGCGCAGTGGAGCGGTAGTTGCGCTCGAGGCGAATGATAGTGGCGCCCGGGAAATCCTTGTCGAAGCGCAGGATGTTGTCGACCTCGGCGCCGCGCCAGCCGTAGATAGACTGGTCGTCGTCGCCCACACAACAGATATTGATCTGTTGTGTGGGCTTCTTCTCGCTCACGGGCTGTTCCGCGCCTGCCGGCGCGGGCCCTCCGCGGGGGCCTCGCACGAGCTCGGGCGGCCGGTCGGCCGCTCGGCCTTCGGCCGACTGGCTAGCCTTCGGTCGCTGCGCCAGAAGCCGCAACCACATGTACTGCGCGGTGTTGGTGTCCTGGTATTCGTCGACGAGGATGTATCTGAAGCGCCGGTGATAGTCGGCGAGCACGTCGGGGTGGTCGCGGAAGATGCGGATGGGGTGGAGGAGGAGGTCGCCGAAGTCGCAGGCGTTGAGCGTCCTGAGCCGCTCCTGATAGGCGGCGTAGAGTTCGCGGCCCTTGCCGTTGGCAAACGCGCGGGCGTCGCCCTCCGGGATGTCTTTCGGCGAAAGCCCCTTGTTCTTCCAGCCGTCGATCATCTGCGCGAACTGGCGCGCCGGCCAGCGCTTGTCGTCGAGGTTTTCGGCCTGGATGAGCTGCTTCAGCAGGCGGATGACGTCGTCGGTGTCGAGGATGGTGAAGCCGGACTTGAGCCCCGCGAGCTCGGCGTGGCGGCGCAGGATCTTGACGCCGATCGAATGGAAGGTGCCGAGCCAGGGCATGCCCTCGGCCGAGCCCTCGCCGATGAGCACCGCGATCCGCGATTTCATCTCGCGCGCGGCCTTGTTGGTGAAGGTGACGGCGAGAATCTGAGAGGGGTAGGCGAGGCCGAGCTTGAGGATGTGGGCGATGCGGGTGGTGAGCACGCGCGTCTTGCCGGTGCCGGCGCCCGCGAGGACCAGCACCGGGCCTTCCGTCGTCTCGACGGCGAGCCGCTGCTCGGGGTTCAGGCCGGCGAGATAGTCCGGCTGGCCGGTGTGGGCGCCGCGGGCGGCCATGGCGCGCGCGGCGAGACCGCCGGCGGGCTTTGCCGGAGCGCCGCCTTTCGGGGCGTCGAAGAAGGGGATGTCGTCAGGGTAGTCCACCATTTGTTCCGAATGTAGTGATTCGGCGCCGAAAGGCCAGAACGGCATGCATATGGACAATTTGCGGGCGCGGATTAACCCGGCGTGTATGCGCTGCGCGCATCGTGTTGCCGAACAATCGGGAAGCGAACGATGGCGCCCGTATTCGGCAGACGCAGTATCCAGCCGGACGTGCCGGGAACCGAGCCGGTCCGGCCAGCCCCGGCGGCGTCCGGCAGGGGACTGCTCAAGGCCCTGATCGTCTTTGCGTTCTTCTTCTGTCTGGCGGCGCAGACCTATACCGGCTTCCTCTACCAGATCCTCGGCGGAATCCGGCCGAAAGCCGCGGTAGTGCTGGACGGCCTGATCGAATTCCTGCTGGTGTCGCGGATCGGCGTGACGGCGTCTTCGGCGCTGCTGCTGGCGCTGGCGATCGGGCTCGCCATCCTCGTCTATGTCCGCGAACCGCGGCCCCGCGGCTGACCGGCGGCTTCACACTTCTTTACATTGGCCGCGAACGGCGGAAATGTCCGGCGCCTAATGTGCCCCCATGCCAGCGATTTGGCTGGACGGATCCAAGGAGCACGGACATGACCAATCAGGACAACGGCAATTTTGAAGGCCCGGTGATCGACCACGAGCCGGCCGAGAAGCCGAACGGCGGCCGCTACGGCACGGCCTTCATCGTCGGCGTCGGCATCGCGGCGGTGATTGCGATCGGCGCGGGCGCGGCGGTCGCGCAGGGCTTCGGCATGGGCCCAGGCGGAATGGGCGGCCACATGGGCATGCGCTTCGCCGAGCACCGCTTCGAGAAGGTGATGGATGAGATCGGCGCCACCGACGAGCAGCAGGACAAGATTTTCGCGATCGTCGACAAGACGCGCGCGGAACTGCGCCCGATGGGCCGCGAATTCCGCGGCATGCGCGAGGAAGTGGCAGCCCTTCTCGGCGCGCCGACGATCGACAAGGCGGCCGTCGAGGCACTGCGCGCCAAGCGCATCGCCGAGGTCGACGAAGCCTCGAAGAAGGCAGTCGCCGCCGTGATCGAGGCAGCGGAAGTCCTGACCCCCGAACAGCGCGCCAAGCTGGTCGAGGACATGAAGGACAGGCACGAGGGCCGCGGCCGCTGGTAACAGGGCCGCGAAGGGATCGGATGCGACGAAAATGAACGAAGGCCGTATCCGACAGTGTTACTGCGGATACGCCGATCCCGCCCAACCACTCTAGCCCGGGTGATCGCCGACCCGGGCTCTTCCTTCAGCACTCCGCAGATCATGCGCCTCGCGGCGTGAGCCGTCCGTCCCGTCACCACGACGAGTTCGGCAAGGCGCAGTCTCGCGCGTGAAATCGGTGTCCAACAACTGGTGTCCTATGTCCCGCTTTTCCCCCTATCTCCTCTGGGTGATCCTGTCGCTGCCCGGCCTCGGCTTTGCCTGGCAGTTCGTTACCTCGACCGACCCAGGCATCGCGCAGGAGTTGCTGCACCCCACGGGTGAATTCTCGGCGCGGTTCCTGATCATCGCCATGCTGGCCTCGCCGCTGATGCTGGTCTTCCGCACAGCGCGCTTTCCGCGCTGGCTGCGCCGGAACCGCCGCTATTTCGGTGTCGCCAGCTTTGCCTATGCCGCCGCCCATACGGTGCTTTACGTGATCGACCGGGGCACGCTGGACCGGGTGATCGAGCAGCTCGCCCGGCTCGACATCTGGACCGGCTGGCTGGCCTTGGTGATCTTCGTGCCGCTGGCCGTGACCTCGGCCGACTGGGCACTGCGCGCGCTGGGCCCGGCGTGGAAAAGCCTGCAACGCTGGACATACGCCGCCGCCGTGCTGACCCTGATCCACTGGGCGGCCCTGAACGACTGGGGCCACCCGGCCGCGGCGCTCGTGCATTTCGGCCCGTTGGCGGCGCTGGAGGCTTACCGGCTGTGGTACTGGTACGGGCCGCGAGACCGTGCCCGAGTGAACGCATGAGCGGCAATCGCGGCCGATAGCCAGTGGCGAAAGACGCTCGAAGTACAGACAAGGTCCGGCCAACGTGGCATCACGCGGCAGGCCATTTTGGGAATATTAGTGCATGGCGGACGAGATATTGATCATCGACGATGATGCGCGCCTCGCCGCCATGCTGTCGGACTACCTGTCCGCCAACGGATTTACCGTCGCGACCGCGGGCAGCGGCCGCAGTGGCGTCGAGGCATTGCGGCGGCGACCTCCGGCCGCGGTGATCCTCGACGTCATGCTGCCGGACATCGACGGGTTCGAGACCTGCCGGCAGATCCGCGCCTTTTCCGACGTGCCGGTGCTGATGCTCACCGCCAAGGGCGAGGAGACCGACCGGATCGTCGGACTGGAACTCGGTGCCGACGACTACCTGCCGAAACCGTTCAATCCGCGCGAGCTGCTTGCCCGGCTGAAGGCGATCCTGCGACGGCGCGGTGCGGCGGACAATCACCGCGTGCTGCGCTTCGGGCGGCTGGAGATCGATCCCGGCTCGCGCGCGGTGCGCATCGACGGCGCCGAGCGTTCGCTCACCAGCCACCAGTTCGACCTGCTGGTGGCGCTCGCCGAAAATGCCGGCCGCACGCTGTCGCGGGAGCAACTGATGGACATGGTCAAGGGCGAGGAACTGGAAGCCTTCGACCGCTCGATCGACGTGCATGTGTCGCGCATCCGCGCCGCGATCGAGACCGATCCCAAAAATCCGAGGCGGCTGATCACCGTGCGCGGCGCGGGCTATGTCTTCGCGCGCTACCAGGATGACGCGTGATGAAGCTGTTCAGGGTTTTTCGCGGTCGCCTCTACGTCAAGATCTACCTGACGGTGATCCTGTCGCTGGCCGCCATCGCGGTGGCGAGCGGCATCTACTGGAGCACCGCGATCGATCGCGAGGAGATAGGCTGGGCGCAGCGGCGCGACCGCTTCATCGCCGAGATGCTGCCGACGGGTGAGGATCCGGTGCTGACGCAGGCGACAGTCGAACGATTTGCGAAGGCCTTCGACGCCGACATCGCGCTCTATGCGTCCGACCGGCGGCTGCTCGCCGCCGCCGGCGAGGACCTACCGCCGCCGCCCGGCGGCCAGGGCTTCCGCGACGACGAGGATGACGGCTGGTTCGCCGACCGCCAGCACCGAAGGCCGTTCGTCATCGACCTTGCGGACGGGCGTGTGCTGGTCGCGCGGCTCGACGTGCCGTGGGATGGACCGAAACGTGGCGCGCTCGGCTACCTGATGCTGATCGCGGGCGTGATCGCGCTTGTCGCCTATCCATTCGTGCGGCAGTTGACCCGGCGGCTGGAGAGCCTGCGCGCGGGGGTCGAGGCGTTCGGCAAGGGCGACCTCGTGTCGCGCGTCCCGGTCGAGGGCAGGGACGAGGTGGCGGCGGTGGCGAAGAGTTTCAACGCGGCGGCGGACCGGATCGAGCGTCTGGTCGGCGCGCACCGGGCGCTGCTGGCCAATGCCAGCCACGAACTGCGCTCGCCGGTCACGCGGCTCAGGATGGCGATGGATCTCTACGAGACGCCGCAGGACGGGCCGGCGCGCGAGGAGATGCTGCGCAATCTCGGCGAAATCGATGAACTGGTGGATGAGATCCTGCTTGCCAGCCGCCTCGACCACGTGAAGGGCCTGGAGCGGCCGGAGCGGCTCGACCTGTTCGCGCTGGCGACCGAGGAATGCGCGCGCCACGGTGTGGAAGCGACGGGCGCGCCGGCCGATGTGCTTGGCGATGCGCGGCTCTTGACCCGGCTCGTGCGCAATCTCGTGGTCAATGCGTTGCGCCACGGCCGTCCGCCGGTCGATGTCGAGGTGCGGGAAGATCGCGGTCGCGTGCTGCTGAGTGTCCGCGATCACGGCGACGGGCTGCCGAAGGGCGAGGAGACGCGCGTGTTCGAGCCGTTCTACCGTCCGGCGGGCCGCAGCGAAGCGGCCGGCGGCTGGGGTCTGGGTCTCGCGCTGGTGCGCCAGATCGCCGAGCATCACGGCGGGTCCGTCAGGGTCGAGCCGGCGCAGGGCGGCGGTGCGCGCTTCGTCGTCGATCTGCCGCGCGCTGTCGCGCGAAGCTGAAACAGGGAAACCCGCGACACTTGCGTGTCGCGGGCTCCTCCTCAGAGCATGTCGATCCTGACGACGCGGCAGGCGTCGGCGGCGTTTTCGAGCGTCATCTTGACGGATGCGCCCATCTTCGTGCCGAACACCACCATCCGGTCGTTGGCGACCTGCTCGGCCCGGCCTTGCCGGATGCCTTCGGAGGCCGCCAGGCCGAGGGACACGTAGCGCGTGCACCACTCGGCCTGACGGTCCGGACCGCCGGCGCCGCCCATGCCGCCGGCAGTCTGTGCGATGGCCACGGTGACCGTGGCGCCCGCCGCGACGAACGCCAGGGTGGCGAGGCCTTTCCAGCGCGTGCGTCGCTTGTGCGCCATGGTCGCCGGCCTCAGAGGTAGTTGAAGCTGCGGACCGCGCAGCCGTCGGAATGGCGATACATCGTCACCTTGACCGGCTGGCCCTTATGGGTGCCGCGCACCGAGATGCGATTGTCGGAGACGCCCGCGACATAGCGCTTCTTCACGCCCATCGAGGCAGCGCGGCCAAGCGCTTCGCCCTTCGAGCAATAGCCGCCGGCGTAGTCGCCGTAGTAGCCATGGCCGTAGTGGCCGTGGCCCACGCCGACACCGAAGCCGACGCCGATGCCAACACCGCCGATGCCGATGCCGGGGCCGACCCAGACGCCGACCGAGTCGGCATTGGCCGGAGCGAGCGAGCCGGCGAGAGCGGCGAACGCAATGGAGCCGGCGATCAGGGTGGTCTTGAGGGAGAAGGTCATTTCGGAAGTCCTTTCGAAACTTTGTTGCCGATGGAGCGCCTTATCCGGCAACAATGTTTCGCGACCTTGCCGCGCGGATGGGGCGCGCGTTTCAGGATGGTCTCATCGATGTTGCAGAGGCTCACGCAACCTTGAACGTGCGGAGGCGGGGCGCGGCCGCTATCTACGGCGCGAATGCAAGGAGAAGGCCATGGCCAAATCGTCCGCTCTCGTCCCCACAGAGCACGCCTCGAAATACCTCCAGCAATTGTGCAAGCACTGGAGCCATCGTCTCGAGGTGACGTTCGATACAATGCAGGGGACAGTGAAGTTCCCCGAGGCTGTGGCCACGATGAGCGCCAGGGAAGGCGGGCTCGAGGTGACGGTCGAATCGGCCGCGGCCGAGACCGTCGAGCGCCTCAAGGGCGTCGTCTCGACCCATCTCGACCGCTTCGCGTTTCGGGAGGCACCGCTCACCTTCGAGTGGGTGGATGGGTGAAGCGAGCGGCGGCGGGCGACGTTTCGATCGGAAAATAGGCTAGACCGGCTCTTCTACTGTGCGAGCAAGATGCTCGCGCCAAGCTGATTGACAGAATGATTCGAACCAATAGGGCCTCCGCTCGACGCTGACCGAGCGGCAGGTGTCCACGGTCAAGCCTTGCGCCGGCCCAAGGCGACCATAATGCTGTTTCCGAATTGCCGCGACTCCTTGGTCATGATCCGGTCCAAGGCGGTCATCATCAGTTCATAGTATTTCCGGGCCGCTGGCGTCTCAAGAAAAGCGACGTATTCTCCAAGTTCGACCAGGCTTAACTCGCGATAAACGTAAGCAGTTGAAGAGTTGAGCGCATCTGTGATGGCCTGCCTGAGGTTTATTGTACTCTTCTTTACCAGAGCGGCAATCTGCTCGTCTGACATGGGCCGTTTCGCTGCCCCTACCATTCCGGCAACGAGCGCGTAAGATACATTGAGGCCCAGTGCCTCGCCCATGCCTACCGCGTCCACTCCGTCCAAGAGACGATTGTAGAGCGCCAGTCGTTCGGGATCCTTGCTCGCGAGGCCTGAATAGATGGCGGATCCCTCGGTCGCCTTGATTGTCGCAAGCTCGGGGCCGGACGCATCGATCTCCAACTCGCTGATGCCCAGACCGAGATCGGAACTGAAGAACTCGTACAGTTGCCCGATTTCCTCGGGGGTCAATCGTGGGCCTACCTCCGCTTCCATTTCGCGGACCATGTCCCTGCTATTGAACGAGGTTTCCATTGCAACCGACCATGCATCAGATAACCCGCGCGGCTTCTTGCCAGGAACCCGGTCCAAGGCGCCCGCCATGGTCTCCCGAAAACCGTTCACCATCTCATCGAAGCCATTGATGCTATTGATGTCGCGGATCGACCGGGAGGTTTGGGCTGAGACGACCGAGCAGAGAGCAAGCATAACGGCGACGACGACAGGCAGACGAGCAAGCATACGACAACCCCCACGAGAGCGTGCACAATTAATACATGCACTCGCATGTCGAGCCAGTGGAAAATACAGCGTTGCCTCTGGAGGAGAGCGTTGCTACTTCCGCTTGATGCCGATCGAGCGGCCGGCGCGTTCGGGCATCGGCAGGCTGGCATGCGCCGCCTGCATGGCTTCGATCCGGGTTAGGATATCGGCCGGGAAGGGCGCCACCTTCGGCCCCGCCATGTCGACATGGAGGGTGAGAACCTCGGACGTGGCGGCCAGCCAGCCGTCGATATGGTGCAGTTCCTGATAGGCGCGCAGGCGCTTGTCGTCGTGATCGATCAGCTGGAACGTGCCGCGCACCGGATCGCCGAGGTGGAGTTCGCGCACGTAGCAGACATGGATCTCCGCGGTGTAGATGGTGAGCTTGCGGTCCCGGGCATAATTCGGCCCCATGCCCATCAGCTCGAAGGCGTCATCCGCGCACTTGTCGAACAGGACGTTGTAGTAGGCCATGTTGAGGTGGCCGTTGTAGTCGATCCAGTCCTTCTGGATGTCCATGATCTTCGAGACGACGGGGGCGGCGATCATGGCAGGCTCCGGAAGGATGTTGCAGGCGGTGCTTGCGAGGTTCTACAAGCCGAGGCGGCAATCTACAGCCAAGCCGGGCATTCACAAGGGCCGCGGAACGGTCCAGACGGGAGGAACAGATGGCACTGGCCGACCTCGTTGCGGTGAAGCGCAACGAAGAGGGGATCGCGGCGGCAGTCGGCATCCTCAAGCAGCGTTTCGGCGAGCGGTTCCAGACCAATGCCGACGTGCGCAAGGTGCACAGCCACACGACCACCTATATCCCGGCGCAGTTGCCCGACGGCGTCGCCTTTCCGGACAATCGCGAGGAGGTCGAGGAGATCGTGCGCTGCTGCGCGGAACACCGCGTGCCGGTGATCCCCTTCGGCATCGGCTCCTCGCTCGAGGGCCATGTCAACGCGCCGGGCGGCGGTATCTCGATCGACACGTCGCGGATGAACCGGATTCTCGAGGTCCACGCCGACGATCTCGACTGCACGGTCGAGGCCGGCGTGACGCGCGAGCAGTTGAATACCTATCTGCGCGACACCGGCCTGTTCTTCCCGATCGATCCGGGCGCCAACGCGACGCTCGGCGGCATGGCGGCGACGCGCGCCTCGGGCACCAACGCGGTGCGCTATCTGACCATGCGCGAGAACGTGCTGGCGGTGACGGCGGTGATGGCCGACGGGCGCTCGATCACGACGGCGAGCCGCGCGCGCAAGAGCTCGGCCGGGTATGACCTGACCCGGCTTCTCGTGGGCTCGGAGGGCACGCTCGGCGTGATCACCTCGCTGACGCTGAAGCTGCAGGGCATTCCGCAGGCGATCTCGGGCGGTGTCTGCCCGTTTCCGAGCCTCGAGGCCGCCTGCCGGGCGGTGATCGCGACGATCCAGATGGGCATTCCGGTGGCGCGCATCGAAATCGTCAACGCGCTGCAGATGAAGGCGATGATCAACTACGCCAAGCTCGACTATCCGGAAAGCCCGTGCCTGTTCGTCGAGTTCCACGGCTCGGAGGCGGGCGTGGTGGAACAGGCAGAGCTGTTCGGCGAGATCACTGCCGAATACGGCGGCGGGCCGTTTCTCTGGACGAAGGTGGCCGAAGAGCGCGCCAAGCTGTGGAAGGCGCGCCACGAGGGCTACTGGGCTTCGATGACGCTCAGGCCGGGCGCAAAGGGGATTTCGACCGACGTCTGCGTGCCGATCTCGCGCCTGGCCGACTGCATCGCCGAGACCGAGGCCGACATCGCCGAGATGGGCCTGATCGCGCCGATCGTCGGCCATGCCGGCGACGGCAATTTCCACGTGCTGGTGCTGTTCGATCCGGAGGTGCCGGGGGAGATCGAGAAGACCGAGGAATTCGTCGCGCGGCTCAACCGGCGCGCGATCGGCATGGAGGGCACCTGCACCGGCGAGCACGGCATCGGCCAGGGCAAGATGGGCTTCATGAAGCTCGAGCATGGCGACGGCGTCGACTACATGCGCATGATCAAGCGGGCGCTCGACCCGCAGGACATCATGAATCCGGGAAAGATCATTCCGTTGCCGTGAGATAGGCGTCCAAAACGCCACTTTCTCGACAGAGTGGTGCTGGTAGACTGTCGCACGCTGCAACGGCGGGAGAACACACTGGCCAGACTGTTTGTCATTTTCGGCGGATTTGTCGTCCTGGTGCTGACGGCCGCGCTCGTCGGCCCCTATTTCGTCGACTGGACGAGTTATCGCGGCGATTTCGAGCGCGAGGCGAGCCGGATCCTCGGCCGCGAGGTGAAGGTCGCGGGCGATGCCTCGGCCAGAATCCTGCCGTTCCCGTCGCTGACCTTCACGGACGTGCGGGTCGCGGGAACCGGTACCGAGCCGGCGCTGACGGCGGAAGAGTTCTCGATGGACGCCGAGCTGGCGCCCTTCCTGCGCGGCGAACTGCTGATCTTCGACATGCGGCTGGAGCGGCCGAAAGCGGTGATCCGCATCGGCAATGACGGCGCGGTCGACTGGGCGGTGCGGCCAGACACGAGGTTCGATCCCGGCCATGTGTCGATCGAGAAGCTGACCGTGACGGAAGGGTCGGTGCGCATCGAACATGCCGCCAGCGGCCGCACGCATCTCGTGACCGAGATCAACACCGACATGACCGCGACGACGCTCGCCGGGCCGTGGCGGATCATCGGATCGATGCGCCTCGACGGCGCGCTTACGGATTTCGACCTGTCGACCGGCCGGGTCGACGAGGAGGGCGAGATGCGGGTGAGGGTGCGCGCCAAGCCGCAGCGCTACCCGTTCTCCGTCGAGACCGACGGCACGGCGCGGCTCGACCGCGGCGCGCCGAAATACGAGGCCGGCTTCAAGCTCTCGGCCTATGACGAGGAGCCGTCGCTGCGCGGCAGCGACGGGGCGACCTTCGCGCTCAACGACCCGGCCGACGCCAGCAAGGGGCCGCCCGACTACCGGATGAGCGGCAAGCTCGAATTCGACCATCGGCGGCTGGCAGCGAGCGAGTTCATCTTCGAGACTGGACCGCTGGAAGACCCATATACGGCAGAGGGCAAGGCGGACCTCGATCTCGGCGGCGAACCGCGTTTCGCCATCGAGGCGACGGGTGCGCAGTTCCGCTTCGACGACAGGATCGGCGATGACGCGAAGGGCAGCCTGACGCTGGAGCGCAGGATCGCGGCGATCAAGTCCTTCGTGGCGGCACTGCCGAAGCCTTCCATCCCCGGTTCGGTGGAGGTGAACCTGCCGGCGGTGGTGGCGGGGGACACGACGTTCCGCGATGTACGCCTCTCCGCCGAGCCGGCGCAGGGCGGCTGGACGCTGAAGGACTTCGCGGTGTCGATGCCGGGGCGCACGACGCTGGAGGCTGACGGTTTCGTCGCCACCACCGACGAGGACGCGCGCTTTGCCGGCACAATGCTTCTGGCCGTCGGCCAGCCGTCGGGCTTTGCCTCGTGGCTGTCGAGAGACGTGGACGACGCCATCCGCCGGCTGCCGCGGGCCGGGTTTTCGGCGAAGGTCGATCTGGCGAGCGGCCGGCAGGTTTTCGACGAGCTGAAGCTGCAGCTCGGCGACGCCCGCTTCAGCGGCCGGCTGGACAGCGTGACGCCGGACGATGCCAAGCCGTCGCTGCTGCTGGCGCTCGACGGGGGCGAGCTCGACGTCGAGGGGCTCGCGGCCTTTGCCTCGCTGTTCGTGACCGACGCCGGGCAGGCGCGGGTGGAGGGCCGAGACCTCGATCTCAAGGTCTCGGCCGGTCCGGTCAGCGCCGGCGGGCTCACGGCCGGAAGGCTGGAGACGGCGCTGAGGCTGAAGGACGGCCGGCTAGACATCGACAAGCTGACGCTGACCGACGTTTCGGGGGCGAATCTGAGCGCCACGGGCGCGATCGACGGCTTTCCGGCCCAGCCGTCGGGCAGCCTGGACGCGGCGATCGTCGCCGACGATCTCGGGCCGCTGGCGGGCGTGCTCGGCGAGCGCTATCCCGACAACAGGGTGGCGGCCGCGCTTGCGCGCCGACTTTCAGGCTTGTCGGAGCTCGGACGCGATGCACGAATCAACCTGGTCGCAACGGCAACGCAGGCAAACGGTGAGGCGCACTATGCGCTCAGCGTCGGCGGGACGATGGGCGGCGGCGACTTCACGCTGGCCTATACCGCGACCGGTTCGCCCCTTGCACCGGATACGATCGACGTCGATCTGACCGCTGAGAACAAGGACGGGGCGGCACTTCTGGCGCTCTACGGACTGCCGATGCTTCCGCTTGTCGATGCCGGCCCGGCCACCACCGAACTGACGCTGAAAGGCGCGCCCGACAAGGGGCTGGTGACGCATGGCAAGCTGACCGGCGACACCGCGAACGCTGCGTTCGACGGAACTGTGACCGTGAATCCGGAAGGAATGACGGCAGCCGGCAAGGCAAGGATCGAGGGCGCCGACCTCGAACCGTGGCTGGGTGCGGCGGGCGTGACGCTGCCGGGGATGGGACTGGGGATGCCGGCCGAACTCGCCGCCGATCTGACGCTCTCGCCGGACCACCTGAAGATCGGCAATCTCGACGGTTCGATTGGCGAGGTGGCGCTGTCCGGCGACCTGACTGCGACGATTGCCAATGGCGTGCCGCATCTGGCGGGGACGGTTGCGACTGATTTCCTGCCGCTCGATGCCGCGCTGGCGCTGGTTCTGGGCGAGGGGACGCTGCAGGGCGACGGGATGTCGTGGGCGAGCACGGCGTTTCCGCCACGCGTGAGCGCGCCATTTACCGCCGATATCGGCCTCAAGGCCGACGCGGTGGGCTGGGGCGTCGAGACGGTTGCGACGGACGCGGCGATGCAGGCACGACTGACGAGCGAGGGCCTGGCCGTCTCGAACCTCTCCGCCGGAATCGACGACGGGCGGCTGACAGGATTGTTCGAGGTCAAGAACAATGATGGCACGGGGGTTTTGACCGGCCAGGCGACGCTCAGCGGCATCGATGTGTCGCAACTGCCCGGCGCCGAGGCGTTGTCAGGCAAGGCAAACCTCTCCGCCGATTTCTCCACGAGCGGGAAATCGGTCGAGGCGATGGCTGCCTCGCTGTCGGGCACGGGCACGGCGGCGCTGTCGGACGTGAAGGTTCGCGGCATCAACCCGGCCGCGATGCCCGCATTGATTTCGGAAGCCGACAGGATCGGCCGCGACATCAAGGAAGAAACGGTCGCGGCGTTCGCGCCGAGCATCGCGGGGGAGGGCGAGTTCGCCGGCGGCAATGCCGACCTCTCCTTCACCATCGCCGGCGGCGTGCTGCGCGGTTCGCCGCTGACATTGACCGCGCAGGGCACGACGCTGACCGCCGAGCTGCGCGCTGATCTGCCTGAATGGCGCATCGCGGCGAGCGGCGAGGTCGCCTATGACCCCGGAAGCGAAGCGCTGGTCGGTTCGCAGCCGTCGCTGAATTTCAGCCTCGAAGGCGTGCCGGGCGAAGTGGCGCTCGCCTTCGACGCGCAGCCGATAGCGCAGTTCCTGACGCAGCGCGCGCTCGAGATCGAACAGGCTCGGGTCGAGGCGATGCAGGCCGCGCTGCTGGAAAAGCAGCGGCTGCGGCGCGAGGTGCGCTACTACGCCATGCTCCAGCAGGCGCGCGCGGACGCCGAAGCCGAGCGGCTGCGGCTCGAAGAGGAGGCGCGCGTGAAGGCCGAAGCCGAGGCGAAAGCCAAGGCGGAGGAGGACGCGCGCCTGAAGGCCGAGGAAGAGGCGAAGCGCAAGGCCGAGGAGGCGGCGAAGGCGAAGGCCGATGCGGAAGCCAAGGCGTTGGCCGCAGAGGAGGCCCGGCTCAAAGCCGAAAGCGAAGCCAAGGCAAAGGCCGCCGAGGAAGAAGCGGCTCGCGCGAAAGCCGAGGAGGAACGCCGCATCAGGCTGGAGGAAGACGCGAAGCTGAAGGCGGCCCAGGACGCACAGGCGGCCGCCGAAGCGGCGGCGCGGGAAAAGGCGGCGGCTCCCTTGCAGGGCGAAGCGGTCGCTCCGCCAAGCAGTGTCGATCCGCAGGTCGACATGGCGGGCAGGCCCCCGCAGAGCGGCGAGGTGAAGCGTCCGCCGGCGCCCGTTGCGACCGAGCGGAAGCCGCCGCAGCCGGAAGGGTTTTCGCTCGAACGCTTGTTCCGTTCTCTAGGCGGCGGCGGTTAGCGACTCACAAGATCTGGCCGTCCGGCGTCCTCAAGGTTGGCGGCGGGCGGAGCGGGCGTGGTGCTTTGGTTCGCTGCGATGGAGATCGTCGTCGATCCGCCTGGCCCAGATATCCATCAGCAGGATCGTCACAGTCACCGCCAGGGGGCCGAGTATGAAGCCCGGCGCGCCGAACAGCACGAGGCCGCCGATCATCGAGATGAATGCCGGAACGGTGTGCAGCCTGAGCGTATTGCCGACCAGAACCGGCCGCAGGAGATTGTCTATTCCGCCGACGACGACAGCACCCCAGAACGCGAGGATCAGGGCTTTGACCCAACTGCCGTCCAACGCCAGCAGGATGGCCGCGGGTATCCAGACGATGAAGGCGCCGAGCACCGGAATCACCGACAGCAGACCCATAACCAGCCCCCACAGAAGCGGGGTGGGCAATCCCAGGATCCAGAACATCACCCCGCCCAGGATCCCCTGAACGGCCGCCACGGCCAGCGTGCCATAGACGGTCGCATGCACGGTGTCGAAAACCCGGCGAAAGAGCCGGTCCGCCTCGTCGGGCGTAAACGGCAGCCAGGAGCGGATCATGGCTTTTGCTGCACGGCGGTCGCGGAGGAAGTAGAAAAGCAGGTAGAAGGTGAGCACGACTTCCACCACCTGAAGGACCGATCCCCTCACGAAGGTCGCGCCGATATTGCTCAGCCAGGTCGCGACGCTGGCCGCCAGGGCCGGAAGGTCGAGTTGCCGTTCGATCCAAGTGCCGATCGGCGCAAGGCGGGGATAGGTTTCGAGCAGCCGCCTGATCTCGCCCGCCGCAATCCGCTCCTGTATCGTCACCGCGCCGGCCGCGGCTTCGCTGATAAGGCGCTCGATCACGAACGCCGCCGGGACGGCAACCACGACGGCGAGGATCGCGACGGAAACCATCGCCGCGAGGCTGGGATGTTTCAGCCGCTTCTCGATCCTGGCGTGAGCCGGGACGAAGAGGATCGCAAGCGCCAGCGCCCAGGTGATCGCGCCAAGAAACGGCCATATCAGCAAGATGCAGACAGCCGCGCCCGCGATCGCGGCCGCGGCGAGCATATATGAGCCAAGGCTCCCGCCCGGCTGATTTCCGGCTTCGTCGTTCACGGCAGCACCCTCGCGGTCACATCGTGACGCGACAGGAGCATATCTGCGTTCCCTACCGCAATGGATGACGAGAGTGGATTGGCCACTCCCGTCATTGTCTGCTCCCGTTCAACCGCGCGAACGGCAGACCTTCGCCGTCAAAGCCCGTCGACGGCCTGCTTGAGAAGCTGGCGCACTTCGCCGGCGATCGGAGCGAGCCCCGGATTGTCGACCCCCTGCATCGACGCGATCGGATCCACCGCCGAGACTTCGACACGACCTTTGCCGATTTCCTGCAGGATGACGTTGCAGGGCAGCATCGTGCCGATCTTGTCCTCAGCCTGCAGCGCCTTGTAGGCAAAGCCCGGATTGCAGGCGCCGAGAATGACGTAGGGCCTGAAATCGACATCCAGCTTCTTCTTGAGGGTCGCGCTGACATCGATTGTCGTCAGGACGCCGAACCCTTTCGCGGCGAGCGCCGCCGTGACGTGTTCGATCGCCTTGTCCATCGGCAGGTCGATCGTCTTGCTGAAGTGATAGCTCACGCGTGTCTCCTATGATTTCGCCGGGACCTCGTCAGAACGCGCCGCAATCCCCGCCGATGAGGTCGTCGGCGATCGTCTTCTGCTCGGCGGTCAGGACCGCATAGAGGCCCTCGGTCGCGGGCTTCAGCGCTTTCATCGATTCCAGCATCGCCGCCATCGCCGCGATCCGTGCGTCCATGCGCTCGGTCGCGCTGCCTTTCTGCATCGTCTCCACCATGCCCTGATGGAGCCCCTGCATCGTCTCGACGCGGCCGTTGACCGCGGATGCATAAGCATCCCAGGCCGCTTTCTGTTCCTCGGTGATGTTCAGTTCGCCCTTGAGATAGGCGAGGCGGCCCTCGACCATCGCGCCCATGCGCGGCTGGCGTCCCATCATGCCGCGAAACCAGCCGCGTTCGCCCCAGCCGCCGGAACCCATCCCCCCTTGGCCCATCATGCCGACAGTGGGACAGCCGCCTCCCATCATGCCCATCATGCCGTTAGGACCCTGGGCGTGGGAGGGTGAAAGCGAAGCCGCGACGAGCGCGAGCGCAAGCGCCGCGGATTTCGGGAAACGTGCCATGGAAATATCCTTTCGCACCGGATCAGCCGGTCACTGGAGGATGATGGCGCGCGAAACGGCGGGACGTCCCTGATCTGAATCAATTGTCCGAGCTGTGGTCGTCCGGATCGTTCGCGATCCCGTCGCCTGTGGCGGCCTGAGCCTGGCGCAGCGCATAGACGCGCAGTGCCGATGAGAGGTTCGCATCGCGGGGGCGGGTCGCATCCACTTCGGCGACGAGCGCGGCGAAGCTGATGCCGCGCACGGAGGCGATCGTCTCGAGGGCGTCGTAGAATTCCTGTTCGACCGAGAAACTGGTGCGGTGGCCGCGGATCGACACGGAGCGCTTGCGCACCGCGCTCATGTGCGGTCGTCTTCGTCCGGTTTGCCGAGGCGATGGCCGTCAAGCAAGGCTTCGCTGCGCTGGCGGGCGGTCTTCTCGGCGATCTTCTCCGACTTGCCACGGCCATGCAGCGCGCGGTTGGCAGCGGCCTGCGCGTCGTGCTCGGCACGCGCCTTGCGCTTGCGGGCGAGCCTCAGATTGACGACCTCGCCCATCGGGATGGCTATTTCTTGCGGAAAGCGTCGAGCGAGACCACGTCCGCGCCCTTGCCATCGCCTTCGGCAGGCTTGTCGGCGGCGGCAGCTGCCTTTTCGGCTACCGGCACCGGCTTCTTCGGGGCCGATTTCGGCGCGGGACGGGGAACGGCCTGCGGCTTCTGCGCGTCCGGCGTCGGCAGGGAGGTGATTTCGCCGGCCGCGGGCTCATCGGTGCGAACGTCGAACTCAAGCTCGAAATTGACCGACGGATCGTAGAAGCCGCGCACCGCGGCGAAGGGCACCTCGAGCTTTTCCGGCACGTCGGAGAACGAGAGGCCGACCTCGAAGCCGGCATCAGTCACCTTCAGGTCCCAGTACTGGTACTGGAGGACGATGGTCATCTGCTCGGGATAGCGTTCCTTGAGCCGCGACGAGACGCGCACGCCGGGCGCGCCGGTCAGGAAGGTGATGAAGAAGTGGTGGTTGCCGGGCAGGCCGGTCCTCTGCACTTCCTGCAGCACCTTGCGCATGACGCCGCGCAGCGCCTCCTGCGCGAGGATGTCGTAGCGGATGTGGTCTTCGGCCATCAGCCGTCATTCCCCGATTCAGTCCGGGTACCTTTAATGAAGCGCCCGGCGAACGTAAACGGCATATGGCGGATTGCCGCGACGAAGCAGGGCTATCGACGATCACGTTCGCCGGAGGCGAACGGGCGCGCGTCCATGATGGTCGACGGGATTTGCAGGGAAGGTGGAGGTTTCTGTTGCCAGGTACCTCCGAACCCCGCCTGAAGGTGCTAACCCACAGGGCTTTATTCGAGACTATCGCACTGCTTACGCAGCGAGACGTGCCTCAGCATAGTTGTCGTTGGCAACTATAGGTTTGACCCGATAACGGCGGTATCATGCCGGGCAAAAGTCCGATCTTTACACCTTCGTCGATCCTATTTCGCCCCCAGCAGAAACCGCCATGCATGACGGCGGCTTGTGGTGGAGGCGCCGGGTACCGCCCCCGGGTCCGAACGGCTTATTTCATCAGCAGTTTATCGCCATAGCCGGCAAGCCGGCACAGCGAATATAGGGGTGGGCGAGGGGGATTGGAAGGGGCTTCGCGGAAGTCTGGCCTATGGGCCGCCCGTCGCGCGGATGGTAGGCTCTGAGCATGTATACGCCCCCTGCCTTTCGAGAAGACGATCCGCTGGAACTGCGCCGGATGATGAGCGACGCAAGGCTGGCGACGCTGGTCACTTCCACGGTCGAGGGCCTGCACGCCACGCCGCTGCCGCTCTATCTCGTCGAAGGCGAAGGCGAGCTGGGGACCCTTTACGGCCACGTGGCCCGCGCCAATCCGCAATGGAGCCTGACGGCGACCTGCGACGCGCTGGCGATCTTCATGGGTCCCGACGCCTATGTGACCCCGTCCTGGTATGCGGCGAAGCAGGAGACCGGAAAGGTCGTGCCCACCTGGAACTACTCGGCCGTGCACGCCTATGGGCCGGTGGAGTTCTTCGACGACCGGGAGCGGCTGCATCAGGTCGTCTCGCAGCTGACCGACCTGCACGAGGCGGGTCGCGCCGATCGCTGGGCCGTGAGCGACGCTCCGGAACCCTTTGTCCAGGCGCAGTTGAAGGGCATCGTCGGGCTGCGGATGCCGATCGCGCGGATCGAAGGCAAGCGCAAGCTCAGCCAGAACCGCAGCGAGGCGGATCGCATCGGCGTCGCGCGCGGTCTGGCAACGAGCGACCGCTGGACCGAGCGCGAGGTCGGCCGGGCGATCCCTGTGCCTGACAGATAGGCCGACGATCCCCGGAAATCGGGCCGGGCGCGGTGGATATAAGCGGCGTGCCGTCGTATTCTGCGCCATCCAGAATCGGCGGCCTCGATGAAGCAGTATCTCGATCTTCTCCAGCATGTTCTCGACACCGGCCTTGATCGCGGCGACCGGACCGGCACCGGCACCCGGGGCGTGTTCGGCTACCAGATGCGCTTCGACCTTTCGGAGGGCTTTCCGGTCACCACGACCAAGAAGCTGCACCTGAAGTCGATCATCCACGAATTGCTGTGGTTCCTGAAGGGCGAGACGAACATCGCCTACCTGCACGAGCATGGCGTGACGATCTGGGACGAGTGGGCCGACGAGAACGGCGACCTCGGCCCGGTCTACGGCGCGCAGTGGCGGTCGTGGCCGGACGGCAAGGGCGGCACGATCGATCAGATCGCCAAAGTCGTCGAGCAGATCCGCAGGAACCCGAATTCGCGCCGGCTGATCGTCTCGGCCTGGAACCCGGCCGAGGTGGACGAGATGGCGCTGCCGCCCTGCCATTGCCTGTTCCAGTTCTACGTCTCGGACGGCAAGCTGTCGTGCCAGCTCTACCAGCGCTCGGCCGACATCTTCCTCGGCGTGCCGTTCAACATCGCCTCCTATGCGCTCCTGACCATGATGGTGGCGCAGGTGACGGGGCTCAAGCCCGGCGAGTTCGTGCATACGCTGGGCGACGCGCATCTCTATCAGAACCACTTCATGCAGGCGCGCCTGCAACTGACCCGCAAGCCGAAGCCGCTGCCGAAGATGTGGATCAATCCGGAGGTGACGGACCTGTTCTCATTCAGGTACGAGGATTTCCGGCTGGAGGGCTACGAGGCGGAGCCCAGCATCAAGGCGCCGATCGCGGTCTAAGTGCTGGGGACAGTTTACTTTTTTCCGCCACCGCCTGCCTTGAAGCGCTTCGACTTTTCCGCGGAAAGAAAGTAATATGTCCCCGGCGCGCCCTCCCGCCGCCTGACCACCCCGGATAAGCCTTATGCGAAATTTCGTAGCCGCGTCCATCCTTTCCGCCCTCGTCTGCTCGCCCGCGGTCGCCAACGACACGACGGCGCAGCTGGGCACCGGCGGGCTGATTTTCGTGCGCACCGATACGGTGGCGATGGAGAGCGAGGATCTGTTCATATCGCCGGAGGAGGTGCGGGTCGCCTATAAATTCCGCAACATCTCCGAAGCCGATGTGGAGAGCGTGGTGGCGTTCCCGATGCCGGACATCGAGGCCAATCCCTATGCCAATGTCTCGATCCCCGACATGGCGTCCGACAATTTCCTCGACTTCACCGTGACGGTGGACGGCAAGCCGCTCGAGCCGACGCTCGACCAGCGGGCCTTCGCGGCGGAGGTCGATGTCACCGACGAGCTGAAGGCGGCCGGAATACCGCTTCTTCCCTTTGGTGAGGCGGCCGAAGAGGCGCTGGCGAAGCTGCCGGATGACACACGGGCCGACTGGATCTCGCGCGGCATCGTGATGATCGACACCTATGATGTCGGCGAGGGGATGAAGGATCACACCATCCCGTTCTGGACGCTGAAATCGACCTACTGGTGGAAGATGAGCTTTCCGAAAGGCAAGGAGATCGACGTCCGCCACAGCTACAAGCCCAGTGTCGGCGCGACCGTCGGGCTGACCTTCGTTACAGACGGCACCGTCGGCGGCGAGCAGCGCGACCTCTACCGGCGGAAATACTGCATGGACGGCGCCTTCGAGCGGGCGGTGCAGAAGGCGGTCGACGCGGCAGACGAGAACGTCACGCCCTACTACGAGAACTGGATCTCCTACGTGCTCACCACCGGCGGCAACTGGGCGGCCAATATCGGCAAGTTCAAGCTGACCATCGACAAGGGCAAGGCGGATTCGCTCGTCAGCTTCTGCGGCGAGGGTGTGAAGAAGACCGGACCGACCACGTTCGAGATGAATGCGGAGGATTTCTATCCGCAGAAGGACATCGAAATCCTGATCCTCGAAAAGCCGCCGGCGCAGTAGACGATGCGGTTGGTCATCCACGCGGCCGTCGCCGAGAACGGCATCATCGGCACCGACGGCGGGTTGCCCTGGCGACTGTCGAGCGACCTCAAGCGCTTCAAGGCGGGCACGATGGGCCGCCCGATCATCATGGGCCGCAAGACCTTCGAGGGCATCGGCAAGCCGTTGCCGGGGCGCCTGAACATCGTCGTCACCCGCGACCGCGGATGGTCGCGCGATGGGGTCGAAGCGGCCGGCTCGCTGCAGGACGCGATCACGCTCGCCACGGTCAGAGGCCGTTGCATGGCCGGTGTCGAGGAAATCGCGGTGATCGGCGGCGGCGAGATCTATGGCCAGGCGATGCCGATCGCCGACCGGCTCTGCATCACCCACGTGCTCGCGGAGCCGACGGGGGACACAAAGTTCCCGGCGATCGATCCGGCTGTCTGGACGGCGACGGACTGCGAGGATGTGCCCGCCGGCGAGCGCGACAGCCACGCAACGCGGTATTGCGTCTACGAGCGGAAATAGGGCGAAGACAGGCGGTCGGGCGATGAAACCGCGCTTGCTTTGACGTCGCGACCGCTTTTCACGAAGAGTCGCAGCCGATTTCGGCCCTATTTGGCCGGCTCGCGTTGAAAGCCCGTCGGCGCATCCCTATAACCGTCTCAACAAGAACACGCCGCGGGTCCAACCGCGGTGGGTGGTTTCGCAACAAGAGGAATTTCATGCCCTGGAATAATCAGAGCGGTGGCAGCGGCGGTGGCGGCGGCCCGTGGGGCGGTGGCGGTAACGGCGGAGGGCCATGGGGCCAGGGACCGCGCGGACCGGGCGGTCCGCAGAACACCCCGCCCGACCTCGAAGAAATCATCCGCCGGGGCCAGGACCGGCTGAAGAAGGCGCTGCCCGGCGGCGGCGGGTTCAATCCGGCGTTTGTCGGCCTTGGCCTGGCCGTTCTGGTCGGGCTCTGGGCGTTCCAGGCAGTCTATACCGTGCAGCCCGACGAGGTCGGCGTCGAACTGCGCTTCGGCAAGCCGAAGGAAGAACTGTCCCGTCCCGGCCTGCATTTCCATTGGTGGCCGGTCGAGACGGTCGAGATCGCCAAGACGGCGGAGCGGCTGGTCAACATCGGCAGCGAAGGTAACAGCAATACGGCCGGCCTGATGCTCTCGGGCGACCAGAACATCGTCAACGTCAAGTTCTCGGTCGCCTATCAGGTCGCCGATCCGCGCCAGTTCCTGTTCAATGTCGCCGGACCGGAAGAGACCGTCCGGCAGGTGGCCGAGAGCGCGATGCGCGAGGCCGTCGGCCGGCGCCCGGCGCAGGACATCTTCCGCGACGACCGCCAGGGCATCGCGGATTCCGTGCGCACGATCATCCAGGGCACGCTCGACCAGTACGGAGCCGGACTGGCGATCAACGCGATTTCGATCGAGGACGCGGCTCCGCCGCGCGAGGTGGCCGACGCGTTCGACGAGGTGCAGCGCGCCGAGCAGGACGAGGACCGCTTCGTCGAGGAGTCCAACCAGTATTCCAACCAGAAGCTCGGCCAGGCCCGAGGCGAGGCGGCGCAGGTCAGGGAAGAAGCGGCGGCCTACAAGAACCGTGTCGTGCAGGAAGCCCAGGGTGAGGCACAGCGCTTCATCTCGGTCTACGACGAATACGCCAAGGCTCCGGACGTAACCCGCAAGCGACTGTTCCTCGAAACGATGGAAAAGGTGCTGCAGGGCTCCAACAAGGTGATCGTCGAGCAGGGCGGCCCGGGTGTCGTGCCCTACCTCCCGCTCCCCGAGCTACAGAAGCGCGCGACCGGAGGAAACAACTGATGGCCAACCGTTTCACGGCAATAGCGGTCGCAGCCGTCATCGTGCTGCTCGTCGCGTTTTCTTCCTTCTTCATCGTCAACGAGCGCCAGCAGGCGATCGTCCTGCGCTTCGGCGAGATCGTCGACGTCAAGACCGAGCCCGGCATCTACTTCAAGGCGCCGTTCGGCTTCCTCGACGCCGACACGGTCCAGATCATCGACGACCGGCTGCTGCGCTTCGACCTCGACAACATCCGCGTCCAGGTTTCCGGCGGCAAGTTCTACGAGGTCGACGCCTTCGTCGCCTACCGCATCGACGATCCGCGGGTCTTCCGGCAGGCGGTTTCGGGCGACGTCACCACCGCCGAGCTTCGCCTGCGCACCCGTCTCGACGCGGCGCTGCGCCGGGTCTACGGCCTGCGTGGCTTCGAATCCGCGTTGTCGGAAGAGCGCGCATCGATGATGCGCGAAGTGCGCGACCAGCTTCGTCCTGATGCGACGTCGCTCGGGCTGAAGATCGAGGACGTCCGCATCCGCCGCACCGATCTCACCCAGGAAGTCTCCCAGCAGACTTTCGACCGCATGAAGGCCGAGCGCCTGGCGGAAGCGGAGCGGCTGAGGGCGCGTGGCCGCGAAGCGGCGCAGCGCATCCGCGCGCGTGCCGACCGCGAGGTCGTCGAGATCGTGGCCGAGGCCAACAAGGAATCGGAGATCCTGCGAGGCGAGGGCGAAGCCCAGCGCAACGGGATTTTCGCCGACGCCTTCCAGCGCGACCCGGGCTTCTTCGAGTTCTACCGCTCGATGGCGGCCTATACGGCAGCGCTGCAGAATTCGGGCACGACAATGGTGCTGTCGCCGGATTCCGAGTTCTTCAGGTATTTCCAGGACTCGAGCGGCAGCGCAGGCACGCCAACTCCGGCGCCGGCACCCGGGGCCACCAGCGCGATCCCCGCACCGGCCGCCCAATAGGCGGCCGGCGTGCAGGATTTCGTCGCGGCCCTCGGGCTCGTGCTGGTGATCGAAGGCCTCCTTTACGGAGGCTTTCCCGCCTTTGCGAAGCGCATGGCCGCGGAAGCCACGCACGCGCCGGAGAATCTGCTACGGATCGCGGGACTCATCGCCATCGCGGCCGGTGTCTTCATCGTCTGGCTGGCGCGCGGGTAACGCAGGATTTACGGAGTGTGGGTCTTGTCGCCGCCGTCGGTGCGTGACGAAGCCGCAAACGCGCCGTAATTCTTGCGGACAAACATCCCGGCCGGCGGCCGGCCTCATCCTTGTCCCGAACGGCAGCCCCACAAGAGGCATCCTTATGAACGCAGCCATGAATTTCACCCGGTTTCGGCGTGCCGTCGGCGCATCGCTGATCGCCGGTGCCCTGGGTCTCGCGGCGGCGCCGATGGCGGTATCGCCCGCGCCCGCGCAGCTGGCCCAGCCGAACGGCCCCGCCTCCGTCGCCGATCTGGCCGAAGGGCTGCTCGAGTCGGTGGTGAACATCTCGACCTCGCAGACCGTCGCCGGAAGCGAAGAGCCGGGGGTGAAGCCGCCGGAGCTGCCGGAGGGATCGCCCTTCCAGGATTTCTTCGACGACTATTTCAAGAACCGTGGCGGCGAGGGTGGCGGCAGCCAGAAAGTACAGTCGCTCGGCTCAGGTTTCGTGCTGGACGCCGAGGCCGGCATCATCGTCACCAACAACCACGTGATCGCCGACGCGGACGAGATCGAGATCAACTTCTCCGACGGCTCGAAGCTGAAGGCGACGCTAAAGGGCCGCGACACCAAGACGGACATCGCGGTGCTGGAGGTCGACCCGAAGCTGAAGAAGCTCAAGGCGGTCAAGTTCGGCGATTCCGACAAGCTGCGCGTCGGCGACTGGGTGATGGCGATCGGGAATCCGTTCGGCCTCGGCGGCACGGTGACCGTCGGCATCGTCTCGGCGCGAAACCGCGACATCAATGCGGGGCCCTATGACGATTTCATCCAGACCGACGCCGCGATCAACCGCGGCAATTCCGGCGGCCCGCTGTTCAACATGAACGGCGAGGTCATCGGCATCAACACCGCGATCATCTCGCCGTCGGGCGGGTCGATCGGCATCGGCTTCTCGATCCCGGCCAAGATGGCGTCGGGCGTGGTGAGCCAGTTGCGCGAGTTCGGCCAGACGTCGCGTGGCTGGCTTGGCGTCAGGATCCAGGAAGTGTCGGACGAGATCGCCGAGAGCCTCGGCATGAGCTCGGCCAAGGGCGCGCTGGTGTCCGGCGTGATCAAAGGCGGACCGGTCGACAACGGCACGATCCAGGCCGGCGACGTGATCATCAAGTTCGACGGGCGCGACATCAAGGCGATGAACGACCTGCCGCGCGCGGTGGCGGAGAGCCCGGTCGGCAAGAGCGTCGAGGTGGTCATCGTCCGCGAGGGCAAGGAGCAGACCGTATCGGTGACGCTCGGCCGCCTCGAGGATGGGGAGAAGCTTGCCTCCACCGACGAGGACGCCGGAAAGCTGGAGCAGGGCGAGGACGCCCCCGTGGCGACCGCGAACGTGCTCGGCATGACCGTCGGCGAGCTGGACGAGCAGCTGCGCACGAAGTTCGGCATCTCCAAGGACGTGAGCGGCGTGGTCGTCACCGAGGTCAACCCGAATTCGCCCGCGGCGGAAAAGGGCGTCGTGGCCGGCGACGTGATCGCCGAGATCGCCCAGGAATCCGTATCGACGCCGAAGGACGTGCTCGACCGTATCAACACGCTGAAAGGGCAGGGCCGCAAGAGCGCGCTTCTGATGCTCGCGTCGAAGTCCGGCGAGTTGCGCTTCGTGCCGGTGCCGATGAACTGAGCCGAAAGGCCTTCGGCACGGTCTTCAAGGGGCGGCTTCGGCCGCCCCTTTGCATTTGCGCGATATGCTCAGTCGCGGAATTCCGACTGCCGGTAACCCTGCAGATAGAGCAGAGCGGTCAGGTCGCCGTGGTCGATGCGGATCTTCGCCTGGGCGGCGACCGCCGGCTTGGCGTGGAGGGCGACCCCGGTGCCGGCCAGGCGCAGCATGTCCAGGTCGTTGGCGCCGTCGCCGACGGCGATGGCTTCGGTGGGCGAGATGCCGAGCCGGGCCGAGATCGTCGTGAGGGCTTCCGCCTTTGCCGCGCGGCCGAGGATCGGCTCGGCGACGGTGCCGGCGAGCTTGCCCTCGGTCTCGTGCAGGACATTGGCGATGTTTTCGTCGAAGCCGATCATCGCCGCGACCGGGCCGGTGAAGACGGTGAAGCCGCCTGATACCAGCGCCGTCCAGGCGCCATTGGCGCGCATGGTCCGCACCAGCGCCTTGCCGCCGGACGCGAGCGTGATGCGGCTGGCGATCACGTCGCCGACGACGCTCGCGGGCAGGCCTTTCAGCAGCGCGACACGCTCGCGCAGTGCCGGTTCGAAAGCGATTTCGCCATTCATCGAGCGCGCCGTGATCGCCGCCACATGCTCCTTGAGCCCGACCAGATCGGCGAGCTCGTCGATACATTCCTGGTCGATCATCGTCGAATCCATATCGGCAATCAGAAGTTGCTTGCGGCGATTGTGCACCTCCTGCACGGCGATATCGACCGCGGCGCCCGCGAGCGTGCCGGCAAGTGCGGCGGCAGCCTGTTCCGGCTCGACCCCGTCCTGCAGGGCGATGTCGCAGGCGACACCCTGCGCCAGCCAGACCGGCGCGCTTGCGCCGACGGTGCGGCAGGCGCTATTCGCGAGGTCCGCGGTGAGCGCAGGCCGCGAGGGATGCGAGATCAGGGTGGCGACGAAAGAGGTCATACGGGATTCCGGCGCGGCAGGCGGCGGACTGCCGCTCAAAGGCGCGGTCCTGATAGCGGGCGCGACGGCGAGCGGCAAGTCGGCTCTGGCGCTGGAGGTGGCGCGGCTGACCGGCGGCGCGATAGTCAACGCCGATTCGATGCAGGTCTACGACGTGATGCGGGTCCTGACGGCACGGCCGGGCGCTGAGGATCTGCGGGTGGCGCCGCATCATCTCTACGGGCACGTCCATCCGTCGATGCCGTATTCGACCGGCGAGTGGACGCGCGACGTGGAAAAGCTGGCGGCCGGCGGCGACCTCGAGGGCCGGCGCGCGATTTTCGTCGGCGGGACGGGACTTTACTTCCGTGCGTTGCTCGGGGGGCTGGCGGCGATGCCCGACATCCCCGCCGCGATCAGGGACGAATGGCGCGAGCGGCTCCTGCGCGACGGTCCCGAGCGCCTGCACGCCATCCTGGCCGAGCGCGATCCCGAATCGGCCCTGGCGTTGCGCGCGACCGACGGGCAGAGGATCGCGCGCGCGCTCGAGGTCTTCGAGGCATCGGGCCGCCCGATCAGCCATTGGCAGGCGCAGGTCGGGATCCCGCTGGTCGATCCCGCGACGGCGACCTGCCTGGTGATCGACATCGACCGGGCGCTGCTGCACCGGCGCATCGATGCGCGGGTCGAGCGTATGGTCGAGGAAGGCGCGATCGAGGAGGTGAGGCAGATCCGTGCGCTCGGCCTCGATCCGGCGCTGCCGGCCATGAAGGCGATCGGCGTGCCGGAATTCGGCGCGTACCTGGACGGAACGAGCAAACTTTCCGAAGCGGTTTCGAAAGTGCAGGCGGCTACCCGCCAATATGCCAAGCGCCAACTTACGTGGTTTCGTAACCAACTGGGCGCAGAATGGGTCAGGCTTTCCGCGGGCGGCGACGCATCCGAATTGCGCCGTCTCCTCGGGGAATAAAGCTTTGTTGACCTAAAGGCACATATTCAAGCGGAGGTTGTGGCATTAGGTGTTGCGAACGGACCGGTTTGAAATAGAAAGGGGCGGCGCTGCCTGAGGGGACAATGCGTTTCCATAAATCGGAATCGGCTTTTTTCGTGTTCATCGCGCTGGTGCTCGTCGCCGGCGGATGCCTCGCTTACGGCTATTCGATTCTGGGGGTTGCGGGCGAGACACGCGATCCGGCGCAACTCGGCGGCAACCTGGCCCAGCTTGGGCGGATCATCTTCGGCACCGGCGTCCTGTTGGCGACTGCGAACATCTTCGGCATCTTCTTCATCTATCCGCTGATCCGCAAACAGGTGCGGGAAGAGGGCAAGCTTCGCGCCATGACCGAGTCGCTTAGCGCGCGGTCCGTGACGCTGGAGCATGCGGCGCTGACGGACGGCCTGACGGGCATGCAGAACCGGCGCTATTTCGACGATGCGCTGCGCGAATATCTCGAGGAGTTCCGGCGGATCGGCAAACCTGTCGGGCTTCTCGTCCTCGACCTCGATCATTTCAAGTCGGTCAACGATACGCATGGGCATGACGTCGGCGACGAGGTGCTGAGGGTAGTGGCCGGCTGCCTGCGCGAGTTCACGCGCTACCACGACGTGGTCGCACGGCTCGGCGGCGAGGAGTTCGCGGTGGTTGCTCCGAACATGGACACCGACATGCTGATCAAGCTCGCCGAGCGCATCCGGAAGGCGATCGCGTCACTAAGTGTGACGACAGGGAACGTCCGGTTGAGGGTGACGACGAGCGTCGGCATCGCGATCTGGGACGGCAAGGAAAATGCCGAACAGTTCTATCGCCGCGCCGACCGCATGCTCTACGAGGCGAAGCGGCTCGGGCGGAACAGGGTTTGTGCGTAAGGGAAGGGAGTAGGCAGTAGGGAATAGGAAAAACGCTTGCGGGGAGGCAGCGACCAACCGAGGCCCTTCTACTGCCTACTGCCTACTGCCTACTGCCTACTGCCTACTGCCTACTGCCCTGACATCTACCCGAACAACCTTCCATCGGGCCGGCGCTCCTGGCGGATCGGCTCGTCGACGAAGGGTGAGAGACGCGCGAGGCTCGGGCGCTGCTCGGGTCCGCCCGCTGCCGGCGCGGTTGGCGTCACCGGCCCAAACCAGGCGTCATCGGCGGAGGGATCGCGGCCGCCATTGCGCATCCGCTCGACGATGGAATTGAGATCGAGATCGCCGGACTCCTCGATTTCCGGCGCCGTGCGGTCGCGCGTGGCGGAACCGGGTATGTAGCGGCGGTCGAGGAATTCGAATTTCATCCGCATCGTGGCGGCGACGCCGTCGCCGAAGGCGATCGCCTCGCGCTGCCCCATGGACGACAGGAAGGAAAGCGCCGACGCGGAGGCATCCGATATCGCGGAGCGGATGATCGCCTGGTCCTGCTCGTTGGGCAGGCGCATGGCGAACACGGTCGAACATTGCGAGAAGATCGTCGGATCGAGCTCTCCCGGGCGCTGCGTGACGACGCCGAGATAACAGCCATATTTGCGGCCTTCCTTGGCGATGCGGGCAAGCGCATGCCGGGTCGGCGCAAAACCCATCCGCGGATCGACCGGCATATAGCGGTGCGCCTCTTCGCACAGGACGAGCAATTCGATCTGCCCGTTGCCCCACAATGTCAGATCGAAGGCGAGCCGCGCGAGCACGGAGCAGACCGAGTTCACCACCTCGGACGGCATGCCGGCCATATGGAAACACGTCACCGGCTTGCCTTGAGTGGGAATGCGGAAGATGCGGCCGATCGCCGAGGTGATGTTGTCCTCGATGATGCGGGCGCCGAACATGAAGCGGAAACGCGGGTCGCGTGTCGCGCTCTCGAGCCGCTGACGCAGGGCGCGGTAGACTGGCCGCAGGTCCCTGCTCTCAAGCAGGCCCACGCGCTCGTCGAGAATGCGCATGACGTCGGCCATGCGGTAGGGGATCGGCGTGTCCGCCGTGATGCCGCCGGCTTCCGCGCTGCGCCGCAGGGATACGTTGCCGGCGCCGCGATGCTCGGCCTTCGCGGCCGGAATCAGGTCGCGCAGAAGTTCGACCTCTTCCACGATCGGATCGCGGCCGAGATAGAGCACCTCAACGAGTTCCTCGAGCCGGAACATCCAGAACGGCAGGTCGAGCGTGTCGGAGTCGAGTGTTACCGCTTTGTCAGGAAAGGCGCTGGCGAACTCGTTGTGCGGATCGAGGATCAGAACGCGCAGGTTCGGACGGGCCTCGATCGCCTTGTGCAGCAGCAGGGACACGGCGGTGGACTTGCCGACGCCGGTAGACCCCACCACGGCGAAGTGGCGGCTGAGGGTGCGGCCCATCGCGATGTGCGCAAGGACGCTTTCGTCCTGCGAGAGAGTGCCGATGGGCACGGCGTCGTGGCCGCCGATCTCGTAGATGGCGGCCAGGTCGCGCTGCCTGATGCGGTGGGCAATGGCTCCGACATGCGGGTATTGGGCGATGCCGCGGTCAAAGGTGGGCGGCGCGCCTTCCTCGCCGTCGCGGACTTCTCCGATCAGGTCGACATGCACGAGCATGCGGTTGTCGCCCTCCTCGTGCCAGCTGCCGTCGATGTGAACGTCGTGCACCAGGCCGACCGTGCGTGTGGTCGCCAGGCTGATGGAGATGAACTTGCCGACCGACCACTGGCCGGATTCCTGGCTCTTGCCGCCGGCAGCGGTGGTTGCGATCGTCGCATGTGCGCCGTCGCACTGGATCACGTGCCCAAGAACGCGGGCTGCCTCTTGGGCGGCATCGCGCACCAGAGCTGCCTCCCGCTCGATCATCTCGCTCTCGTGGTCCTTGAACATTCGCCAGCCTCGTTCCCCAACTTTACCCATAGTTGTCCGCGGTTAAGGTCGGGTGTGGCGGTATGGTTGACAGCAGATTGACGAATCTCGCGGCATTCGACCCGAACTCGCCGGCGGAACCGCACCATGGCGCGGGCGTTTCTCCCCAGGGGCTATCAGATACGAGGAGAAGTTCGATGTTGAAGAAGCTTATGTTTGCAACTGCGATGGCCGGTGCCTTCGCGTTTAGCGCCATCGCCCAGGAGGCGCCGTCGCAGACGACGCAGGACGTCGAGAACCAGAAGTTCGAAACCGGCGCAGGCGCGGTGACCGGCGCGGCTGCGGGCGCGGTTGTCGGCGGTCCCGTCGGCGCGGTAGTGGGCGGCGTAGCCGGGGCAGCGATCGGAGCGGCGACCTCGGTGCCTGAGCCGGCGCGCGAATATGTCATCGCGAACCCGGTGGAACCGGTGGTGATCGAGCAGAAGGTAGCCGTCGGCACGGTCATTCCCCAGACCGTCGTGATCCACGAGATCCCCGACGCACCTGAGTTCGGCTACGTCTATGTCGACAGCGGCCCGGTCGTGGTGAAGAAGCAGACCCGCGAGGTCGTCTACATCAACGGCTGATCAGACCGTCGAGATGCGGCTCGAAAGGCCCCCGCGCGCGGGGGCCTTTCGTCTTTCAAGGCTGGCGAAATGGCGGTTGACGCAGCGAGCGGTGAACTCTATGGTCCCGGCCGATGAAACAGACACTCATTCTCGTAGTAGGTCGGCGCGTGGGCAAGGCGGTGTAACCGCCGGGCGAAAGCACCCCATGCGCCAAGCAGGCTCCCTTCCGGGGGCCTTTTTTATTGCCTCCGATACAAATAAACGACCCATGCGCCGCGCACAGAGGCGAAAAACAGACGGATGACAACGATGAACAAGTCGACGCAGGAAACCGGCCGGCGGGAAATGACGGGCGCGGAAATGGTGATCCAGGCGCTCAGGGACAACGGGGTCGAGCACCTGTTCGGCTATCCGGGCGGCGCTGTGCTGCCGATCTACGATGAGTTGTTCCAGCAGGACGACATCCAGCACATCCTGGTGCGGCACGAGCAGGGAGCAGGACATGCCGCCGAAGGCTATGCGCGCTCGACGGGCAAACCCGGCGTGTTTCTCGTCACCTCCGGCCCCGGCGCCACCAACGCGGTGACGCCGCTGCAGGACGCGCTGATGGATTCGATCCCGGTTGTCTGCCTCACCGGTCAGGTGCCGACCACACTGATCGGCTCCGACGCGTTCCAGGAATGCGATACGGTCGGCATCACGCGGCCCTGCACCAAGCACAACTGGCTGGTGAAGGACGTCAACGACCTGGCGCGCATCCTGCACGAGGCCTTCCTGGTGGCGACGACGGGCCGGCCGGGTCCGGTCGTGGTCGACATTCCAAAGGACGTGCAGTTCGCGAAGGGCATCTACACCCCGCCGCAGACCGCGCCGCGCTCCTCGTATCAGCCGAAGCTGCAGGGCGACCTGGAGAAGATCAAGGCAGCGGTGGCGCTGATGTCGACCGCGAAGAAGCCGATCATCTATTCCGGCGGCGGCGTCGTCAATTCGGGCCCCGAGGCCAGCCATCTGCTGCGCGAACTGGTCGACCTGACCGGCTTCCCGATCACCTCGACGCTGATGGGGCTGGGCGCCTATCCGGCGTCGGGCAAGAACTGGCTCGGCATGCTCGGCATGCACGGGTCCTACGAAGCCAACATGGCGATGCACGATTGCGACGTGATGCTGTGCATCGGCGCCCGCTTCGACGACCGCATCACCGGCCGGCTGAACGCGTTTTCGCCCAATTCGCGCAAGATCCACATCGATATCGATCCGTCCTCCATCAACAAGAACGTGCATGCCGAGATCGGCATCATGGGCGATGTCGGCCGCGTGCTGGAGGACATGGTGCGGCTGTGGCGGGCGACCGCCAAGGCCGACAAGAAGGAACTCTATCCCTGGTGGGAGCAGATCGCGCGCTGGCGCGCGCGCGACTCGTTCGCGTTCAAGAACAATGACGACGTGATCATGCCGCAATACGCGATCCAGCGGCTATACGAGGCGACCAAGGGCCGCGACACCTACATCACGACAGAGGTCGGCCAGCACCAGATGTGGGCGGCGCAGCACTTCCATTTCGACAAGCCGAACCGCTGGATGACCTCCGGCGGGCTGGGCACGATGGGCTACGGCCTGCCGGCGGCGCTCGGCGTCCAGATCGCGCATCCGGATGCGCTCGTCATCGATATCGCCGGCGATGCGTCGGTGCAGATGACGATGCAGGAGATGAGCTGCGCGGTGCAGTACAACGCGCCGATCAAGATTTTCATCCTCAACAACCAGTATATGGGCATGGTGCGGCAGTGGCAGCAGCTGTTGCACGGCAACCGGCTGTCGCACTCCTACACCGAGGCGATGCCGGATTTCGTGCTGATGGCGCAGGCCTTCGGCGCGCACGGCATCCGCTGCGACAAGCCGGGCAAGCTCGACGACGCGATCCAGGAGATGATCGACGTCAAGAAGCCGGTCATCTTCGACTGCCGCGTGGCCAACCTCGCCAACTGCTTCCCGATGATCCCCTCGGGCAAGGCGCACAACGAGATGCTGCTGCCGGACGAGGCGACCGACGAAGCCGTGGCCAACGCGATCGACGCGAAGGGCAGGGAGCTGGTGTGATCATCAGCTTCCCCAGAGACTTGCGCCTTCTGCTTCAGAGAGAGATTCACCCATGAACGCCCAGCTCCAGCCCACCGGCTCCGCTTATTTCATCGCCAAGGACACGGCGCTGCCCGAGAGCCATACGCTCTCGGTGCTCGTCGACAACGAGCCGGGGGTGCTCGCGCGGGTGATAGGGCTCTTTTCCGGCCGCGCCTACAACATCGATAGCCTGACCGTGTCGGAAACCGAGCACGAGCAGCATCTGTCGCGCATCACCATCCAGACGCGCGGCACGCCGCATGTGCTCGAGCAGATCAAGCACCAGCTCGAGCGCATCGTGCCGGTGCATCGGGTGGTCGACCTGACGGTGGTGGCGCGCGAGCGCGGCCAGGAGCGGCCGCTGGAGCGCGAACTGGCGCTGGTGAAGGTGGCGGGCAAGGGCGAGGAACGTGTCGAGGCTCTGCGGCTCGCCGAAGCGTTCCACGCCAAGGTTTCGGACGCGACCACCGAGCACTTCATCTTCGAGATCACCGGCAAGAGCACGAAGATCGACCAGTTCATCGCCATCATGAAGCCGCTCGGGCTGATCGAGATCTGCCGCACCGGCGTCGCCGCGATGAACCGCGGACCGGAGGGGATGTAGCGGTTCCACGCTGATCCTACGGCACCGCGAGACTGGTCCATTCAAAGTACGGCTTATTATGTCAGTAATGCTGACTTAAAAGAGCCCGGAAACGCACCAATGTCCCTCGACCTCTTCCTCGCGCTCGTCGTGTTCGCCTTCGTCACGTCGATCACGCCGGGGCCGAACAATCTGATGCTGCTCGCGTCGGGCGTGAATTTCGGCTTCGCGCGGACGATCCCGCATATGCTGGGCATTGGGACGGGCTTCTTCTCGCTGCTGATCGGCGTCGGGCTCGGTCTCGGCGCGGTGCTGACCGCCTATCCGCAATTGCACCTGGCGCTGAAGATCGCGGGCGGGGCCTATCTTCTCTACCTCGCCTGGAAGATCGCCATGTCGCGCACGATGGGCGAGGGCAAGGCCGGCACGCGGCCGATGACCTTCCTCGAGGCGGCGGCGTTCCAGTGGGTCAATCCGAAGGCCTGGGTGATGGCGGTGACGGCAATGGCGGTCTACACCAATCCGCAGCGTCCCTTCCTGACCATGTTGCTGGTCGCGGCGGCGTTCGCCGTGGTCAATGTTCCGAGCGTTTCATGCTGGGCAGGGTTCGGCGTGGCGCTGCGCGGCTTCCTCGCCGACCCGGTGCGGCTCAAATGGTTCAACGTCGCGATGGGCGTGCTGCTGGCGGTGACACTGGTGCCGATGCTGGGTTAGGGGCGGGTTCTCAATCCTTGCGCCGCGCGGCCGAATCCTGTCAGTCAGACTGATGGACTTCTCGCCCCAACAGGACGCCGCACTGAAGGCTGTCGACCGCTGGCTGAAGGCCGGCCGGCCGCAGGTGTTCCGCCTGTTCGGCTATGCCGGCACGGGAAAGACGACGCTGGCCAGGCATTTCGCCGAGAATGTCGACGGCCAGGTGCAGTTCGCGGCCTTCACCGGCAAGGCGGCGCAGGTGCTGCGCTCCAAGGGCGCGCTCAACGCACGGACGATCCATTCGCTGATCTACCGGCCCAAGGGCGAGGAGAGCGTGTCCGATGAGGTGACCGGCAAGACCTCGATGTCGCCGACCTTCTCGCTCAACCGGCAGAGCCCGATCTCGAAGGCGAAGCTGGTCGTCATCGACGAGTGCTCGATGGTGGACGAGCAGCTCGGCCGCGACCTGCTTTCCTTCGGCACGCCGGTTCTGGTGCTGGGCGATCCGGCGCAGCTGCCGCCGATCTCGGGCGGCGGCTTTTTCACCGAGCATGAGCCTGACCATCTGCTGACGGAAATCCACCGACAGGCGCAGGACAACCCGATCATCCGTCTCGCGCTCGACGTGCGCGAAGGCCGCGAATTCATGCATGGCGACTACGGCACAGCGCAGGTGATCGGCAAGGACCAGGTGACGCAGGACCTGGTGCTCGAGGCGGACCAGGTGCTCGTCGGGACCAATCGGACGCGCAAGCGCTACAACATGCGGCTGCGCGAGCTGAAAGGCTTCACCGCTTCCTATCCGCAGGCGGGCGACAAGCTGGTCTGCCTGCGCAACGATCCGGCCAAGGGCCTGCTCAACGGCTCGCTGTGGAAGGTGATGACGTCGTCGCGCGAGACGGTGAAGCCGGGCATCAATCTGCTGGTGTCGCCCGAAGAGGACGATCCCGACCGCGGCGTCGCCAAGATCAAGCTGCTGAAGGCTCAGTTCGAAGACCCGGACACGGAGATACCGTGGGCGACCAAGAAGCGCTTCGACGATTTCGACTACGGCTACGCGCTGACCGTGCACAAGGCTCAAGGGTCGCAGTGGGACAATGTCGTGCTGTTCGACGAGAGCTGGGCGTTCAAGGAAACGCGCCAGCGCTGGCTCTACACGGCGATCACACGCGCGGCGAAGCGGCTTACGATCGTGCGCTGATCATATCCGCTCCGGGATTTCCCTGGCGCCGAGCCAGGCCCAGGCGTCGGGCTCGTCTTCCGCATTGAAATAGCGCAGTTCGACCGGGACGGGCGGGGAGAAGAAACCGCCGACGCTTTCGGTCCAGTCCGGTCCGCCGACCACGGCGCAGCGCCGAACGTATTTTTCGGCGCGCCTGCGGCCTTCGGCGACGGTGTCGGGGTCGATCTCGCCCCAGTCAGCGCCTTCATACCGCGTCGCGCGCACCAGAACATCGATGCGGTCGTGCAGCGCATAGGCGCCCTCGAGCAGGCCGAAGAGGTTTTCCGCGTCGGCGGACGTCGCCTGACCGGAAATCTCGATGGCGAAAACCTCCGGATTGTCGGTCTCGAGGCGGCGGATGGCCGGGACGGGATCGAGAGGATGCATGGTCAGTCCCTTCGGATGCGCGAGGTTGACACTGGAACACTCGAATGGCGGTGTCTGTTCCGCCGAAAGGCCCTATAAGGCGGCGTCGAAACTGCCTATGCGGACCATCATGCCGGCCAAGCTCTCCGTCAACCTCAATGCCATCGCCATGCTGCGCAACCGCCGCGACCTGCCGTGGCCAAGCGTCACCGGGCTCGGGCGCATCGCGCTTGCCGCCGGGGCGCACGGGCTGACCGTGCATCCGCGCCCGGACGAGCGGCATATCCGCTTCTCCGACCTCGCGCCGATCCGCGCGCTGATCGACGACGAGTTCCCGAAGGCCGAGTTCAACATCGAGGGCTATCCGAGCGAGGATTTCCTGCTTCTGGTGGAAAAGCACCAGCCGGAGCAGGTGACGCTGGTGCCGGACGATCCGTCGCAGGCCACCTCCGACCATGGCTGGGATTTTCGCGCGGAGCTCGACCGCCTCAAGCCGATCGTGGCGCGGCTGAAGAAGGGCGGCATGCGCGTCTCGCTCTTCGCCGACGCCGATCCGGCGCAGGTGGAGGCCGCGAAGGCGACCGGCACGGACCGGATCGAGCTCTACACCGGCCCCTATGGCGGCTGTTACGAAGATTCCGAAAAGGCGGCCAAGCTCCTGGAAATGCTTGGAAAGACGGCGGATGCCGCGATCGGCGCGGGGCTCGGCGTCAATGCCGGGCACGACCTCACCGTCGCCAACATGCCGGCACTGGCGAGGAGGATACCGAAGCTCGCGGAAGTGTCGATCGGCCACGGCTTGACGGCGGATGCACTGGAATTCGGCATGGCGGCGACCGTGCGCCGCTATCTGTCAGCCTGTGGGTGGTGATTTCGACAAGACCGGAACCGAGGGCATTGCCGTTGCTTTTGCATTGAAGCAGGAATAACGGACAGCGCCCACTCCGGGCGGCCCGTCACGGGTGGAGCTTGGTTCCATGGTCGAAGCGGTATCGGAAAAGTCGGCATCAGAAGATGGTGCGGACACGGATTCCGAACATCGGCCGCAAAGCCTGAAGCTGCTGATCCTCGGGGCGCTGGGCGTCGTCTATGGCGACATCGGCACCAGCCCGATCTATGCGTTCCGCGAGGCGCTGCATGCGTCGTCGGGCGGAGGCCCAGCTAGCCGCGCGGACGTGCTCGGCTTGCTGTCGCTGATCGTCTGGGCGCTGACGCTTATCGTCACGATCAAGTATGTCGTCTTCGTCCTGCGCGCCGACAACAAGGGTGAAGGCGGAACCCTCTCCCTGATGGCGCTTGCGCGCGGCAGCGTGACCAGAGGCTCAGGCGCCATCCTTGCGATCGGCATCTGCGGGGCGGCGCTGTTCTTCGGCGACGCGATCATCACGCCGGCCATTTCCGTGCTGTCGGCGGTCGAAGGGCTGAAGGTCGTCACGCCGGCCTTCGAGCCTTACGTTGTGCCGATCACGATCGCGATCCTCTCTGTACTGTTCTTCGTGCAACGCTTCGGCACCGGCAGCGTCGCATCCGTGTTCGGGCCCGTCACTGCCGTGTGGTTCCTCGCGCTTGGCATCTCCGGCCTGACACATATCGCAGACGATCTGGGCGTGCTGCTGGCGCTCAACCCGTACTACGCGCTCAACTACCTGTTCTCGCAATCGGATGTCGCCTTTGTCACCATCGGCGCGGTGTTCCTGGCGGTGACAGGCGCGGAGGCGCTCTATGTCGACCTCGGCCATTTCGGCCGCCGGCCGATCGTCATCGCCTGGATCGCGATCGTCTTTCCGAGCCTCCTCCTGAATTATTTCGGCCAGGGCGCATTCGTGCTCGCGCATGGCGGGCAGCCGCAGAATCCGTTCTTCGAGATGCTGCCGGCCTGGGGGCTGCTACCGCTGGTGCTGTTGGCGACCGCGGCGACCGTCATCGCCAGCCAGGCGGTGATCTCCGGCGCCTATTCGCTGACGCGGCAGGCTGTGGCGCTGAACATTCTGCCCCGCATCGAGGTGCAGCACACCTCGGCCAGCCAGCAGGGCCAGATCTACATGCCGCGCGTCAACATGCTGCTCTACATCGGCGTCGTCTGGCTGGTGATCGGGTTCGCGGAATCGAGCTCGCTCGCCGCCGCCTACGGCATTTCCGTGACCGGCGAAATGCTCGTGACAACGATCCTGCTCTTTGTCGTGATGCGTCGGCGCTGGCTCTGGGCACTGCCGGTGGCAGTCGCGACGACCGCGGTCTTCGCCGTGGTCGATAGCGGCTTCTTCCTGGCGAATGCCGTGAAGATCGTCGACGGAGGCTGGGTATCGCTCGTTGTCGCCTGCGTCATGGCCCTCATCATGGTGACCTGGGTGCGTGGCTCGCGGATGCTCTTCGACAAGACCCGCAAGTCCGAGATCCCGCTCGATTTCCTGATCGAGCAGATGACCAAGAAGCCGCCGACGCTGGTTCCGGGCACGGCCGTGTTCCTGACAAGCGACCCGCTCAGCGCGCCGACCGCGCTGATGCACAGTCTCAAGCACTACAAGGTACTGCATGAGAACAACGTCATCCTGACCATCGTGACGGTGCAGCAGCCGCGCGTCCCGGACAGCGAGCGTGTGCGGATCGAGGCGGTCAGCCCTCTCTTCATGCGGGTCAAGCTGAAGTTCGGCTACATGGAGCAGCCCAACATTCCGAAGGCGCTGGCAATCTGCCGCAAGCTCGGCTGGAAATACGACATCATGACAACGTCGTTCTTCCTGTCGCGGCGGTCGCTGAAAGCCTCTGCCACGTCCGGCATGCCCCTGTGGCAGGACAGGCTCTACATCGCGCTCGCGCGCACCGCTTCCGACGCGACGGAGTATTTCCAGATTCCGACCGGACGGGTGGTCGAGATCGGCACACAGGTCGCGATCTGACGAGGGGACGCCGGCGGGACCGGCATCCCCAAGGCAATCGGATCAGCCGAGAAGAGCCGCCTTGTTCTCGGTCAGGAAGTCGCGCAGCGACTTCGGCTTGCGGCCCGAGAGCGTCGCCGTGTCTTGCGTGACCGTGGCGAGGTCGCCTGAGCGCGTGGCAGTGTCGAAGGAGACGAGGGTGGGGATGAAGGCCTCCGGAACGCCGGCCGCCTTCATGCCGCCGGCGAGCTGTTCGTCGGTCAGGTGCACGACCTGGACCGGCTTACCGGTTATCTCGGAGGCGAGCGCCGCAATCTCGTCCTTGGTCAGCGATTCGCCGCCGGTGAGTGTGTAGGTGACGCTGCCGGCCGCCGGATTGGCGAGCGAACCGGCGATCGCCGCGGCGATGTCGTCGCGGGCGACGAAGGCGGTCTTGCCGTCGGCGGCGGAGGTGTACCACTGGCCTGATTTCAGCGCCTGCGGCAGGCTCATGAACAGGTTTTCCTGGTACCAGCTGTCGCGGAAGATGAGATGGGGCAGGCCGGTGGCCTTGATCGCCTCCTCGGTGCCGAAATGGTCGGGCGCGAAGGAAATCTTCGACGTGTCGGCAATGGGGATCGAGGTATAGGCGAGGCGTTTCACGCCGGCCTTGTTCGCGGCGGCGACCGCCGTCTTGTGCTGGCGCAGGCGCGTGCCAGCGCCGTCCAGGACGTCCGTCGAAACGATGAGGACCGTGCCGGCGCCCGTGAAGGCCTTTTCCAGGCCGGCGGCATCGCCGAAATCGGCCTTGACGACGCTGACGCCCTTTGCCGCGAGATCGGCCAGCTTGTCGGGGTTGCGGCTGCCGGCGACGATGCGCGACGGCGCGACGCCCTGGCTGCCCAGAAGGTGGGAGATGATCGCCTGGCCGAGATGGCCGGAGGCGCCGGTGACGAAGATGGTGTCGGACATTGCTGGCTCCTTTGAAACATGCTCTCTTTTCGAGACCAGCACTAAATTGTATATTGCCGTGGCTGCGTAAAGAAGGCAGTTTGAACTCCACTGGTTACCTGGAAGGAACCGCAATGGACGCCCGCATCGCCTCCGCCCGCCAGAAGATCGAGATCTACCGCGCCAATGTCGCCGAGGGCGGGCTCGCCAATTGCCCGATCCGCAATGTCGTGCAGAACATCTTCGGCAAGTGGAGTTCGCTGCTGATGATGGCGCTCGCCGAAAAGCCCTACCGTTTCGGCGAGTTGCGCCGCCTCGTGCCCGACATTTCGCAGCGCATGCTGACCGAAACGCTGCGCGACCTGCAGCGCGACGGCTATGTTCACCGCGAAGTGTTTCCGACCAAGCCGCCGAGCGTCGAATACAGCCTGACCGATCTCGGCCGCTCGATGTACGATTCTCTGCAGCACCTGCTGATGTGGGCGGAGGGCAATTTCGATAGGGTGAAAGCGGCGCGCGAACAGTTCGACCGAACCGAAATCTGAGAGCGACGGCCATATGAGCGGACTTGTCCTGGTCACCGGCGGCTCCGGCTTCATCGGCGCGCACTGCATCATCAGGCTGATCGAGGCCGGCTATCGGGTGCGCACGACGGTGCGCTCGCTCTCGCGCGAGACGCAGGTGCGGGCGATGCTGCGCGAGGGCGGCTGCGAGCCGGGCGAGCGGCTGACCTTCGCCGAGGCGGATCTTATGGGCGACGGAGGATGGAACGAGGCGGCGGCCGGCTGCGACTACGTGCTGCACTTCGCCTCGCCGCTGCCTGTCGCCCAGCCGAAGGACGAGAACGAGCTGATCGCGCCGGCGCGGGACGGCGCGCTCAGGGTTCTGCAGGCCGCGCGGGACGCGGGCGTGAAACGCGTCGTGCTCACTTCGTCCTTCGCGGCGATCGGCTATGGCAGGCCGCCCAGCGGCGCGGTCTATGCGGAGGCGGACTGGACGGATGCGACGCAGCCCGTCGCCGCCTACGTCAAGTCGAAGACGATCGCCGAACGCGCGGCCTGGGACTTCGTCGCGCGCGAGGGCGGCGGGCTTGAACTGGCGACGGTCAATCCCGTCGTCGTCTTCGGCCCGGTTCTCGGGCCGGACTATTCGGCGTCCGTCGTCGTCATCCGCACCCTTCTCGAAGGCAGGGCCCCGGCGCTGCCCAGGCTGATGTTCGGCGTGGTCGACGTGCGCGACGTGGCCGAGCTGCATCTCCTCGCAATGACGCGGCCGGAGGCGAAGGGCGAGCGGTTCCTGGCGGTGGCGGGCGACTTCATGACGGTGCAGGAGATCGCGCGGGCGCTGAAATCCGGCATGGGCGCCGCGGCGCGCAAGGTGCCGACGCGGGTGATGCCGAACTGGCTCCTCCGGCTCGGCGCGCTGTTCAGCCCGACGCTGAAGGCGGTCGCCGGCCCGGAGCTCGGCAAGACCCGGAATGCCTCCAGCGCCAAGGCCCGGCAGATGCTTGGCTGGTCGCCGCGGCCGCCGCAGGAGGCGATCGTCGCGACGGGCGAGAGCCTGTTGAGGCTTGGGCTGGTGAAGAGATAGGCTGCGCCGCGATGTCCGGTTGATTTGCCGTTGGCGACCGTCGAAGGTCGATTCAAACGGGGGCAGGGCATGGCGTCATCACTCAGGATCGCGATCGTTGGCGCCGGACCGGCGGGACTGGCGGCCGCGCTGCTTCTGTCGCGCGACGGGCATCGGGTCGAGATTCTGGAGAAGTTCGACGCTCCCAAGCCGCTCGGCTCGGGGCTGATCCTGCAGCCGACGGGGATGTGCGTTTTGTCGAAGCTCGGGCTCATGCCGGCGATGCTGGCACAGGGCTCGCGGATCGAACGGCTGCACGGCGCCGACGCCGGAACCGGCCGCACCGTGCTCGACGTCCGCTACGACGCGCTGCCGGGCGGGCGCTTCGGCCTCGGCGTTCACCGCGCCGCGCTGTTCAACGTCCTGCACGACGCCGTCGGTGCGGCAGGAATTCCGATCCGCACTTCGACGGAAGCGACCGGCATCGACGTCTCCACGTCTGGCGCGACCCTGACCGGGGCGGGCGGCATGGCGCTCGGGGCCTATGATCTCGTGATCGACGCGAGCGGCTCGAAATCGCGCCTCAAGGCGTCCTGCTACAAGCCGGCAGAACCGAGGCCGCTCGCCTATGGCGCGTTCTGGGCATCGCTTGCCTGGCATGGCGAGGGCTTCGACCGCAACGCGCTGCAGCAGCGCTACGTCAAGGCGCGGGTGATGATCGGCGTGCTGCCGATCGGCCGCATCGCGCCCGCGGGCGGCGAGATGGCCGCCTTCTTCTGGAGCCTGAAGCCGGCGGAGGCCGAGGCCGTAAAGGCGCGGGGGATCGACGCGTGGAAGGAGGAGGTCGCCGGATACTGGCCCGACTGCCGGCCCTATCTCGACCAGATCGCGTCCTTCGACGACCTGACGCTGGCGCGCTACGGCCACCATACGCTGAAGATGCCGGCGGGGCGGAGATTGGCCGTGATTGGCGACGCGGCGCATTCGACCAGTCCGCAACTGGGGCAGGGCGCGAACATGGCGCTGCTCGACGCGGCCGCACTGGCGCAGGCGCTGCGCCTCTATCCCGACGTCGCCGATGCTCTTGCAGCCTATGCGGCGACCCGGCGGTTTCATGTGCGGCTGTTCCAGGCGCTGTCGCTTATACTGACGCCCTTCTACCAGTCGGATTCGACGCTGGTGCCGTTCCTGCGCGATACGCTGGTCGCCACGGTCGCCAAAGTCCCGCCGGTGCCGCGCATCCTGGCGCTGATGGTGTCGGGGATGCTGGCGCGGCCGCTCGCCTCGACCGGGCTGATCGAGGCGGACTGGGCGGCGTTCTCTGCGCGGGCCGAGCCTCGGCTGGGGTGATCAGGGCAGGTCCGGAGATTCATCGCTTGCCCTCGCGACGCCGATGCAGTATCGGAGCCGAACCGTAACGTTCGTTACGCCTTCGGAGCGTGGAATTGAACCTGTCAGTCGTCCAGTCCGGCGCGGAGCCGACGGAGCGCCAGCGCGAGGTGCTGGACGCCGTGCTGGCACTGCTCGTCGAGGACGGCGACAAGGTGACGATGAGCGCGGTGTCGCGCCGCGCCTCGTGCTCGAAGGAAACGCTCTACAAATGGTTCGGCGACCGCGACGGGCTTTTGACGGCCACGGTGCGCTGGCAGGCCTCGAAGGTGAGGGCGGGCAACTGGGACCGGCAGCACCTTGACGCGGAGGCGCTGGTGGAAAGCCTGGAGGCATTTGCCGCCAACTGGCTCACTGTCATCTCCTCGCAGACCTCGATCGCGCTTAACCGGGTCGCCATCGGCAATGCGGCCTCCGGGCGCAGCGACCTCGGCCGCATCGTGCTGGAAAACGGGCGCTTCGCCATCGGCGAGCGGCTGAAGCCGCTGCTGGAGGCGGCGCGGGAAGCCGGCCTGCTGGCCTTCGACGACACGGAAGAGGCGTTTCGCACCTTCTTCGGCCTCGCCGGACGCGACGTGCAGATCAGGCTGCTGCTCGGCGACACGCTCGCCCTGACGACATCCGGGATCGCGCGCGACGCCAGGCGGGCGGTCGAGCAGTTTCTCACCCTCTTCGGCGCGGCGGAATCTGCGCCCAAGTCCACAACCAACTGACAACGCCAACCACGGGAAGGAAACCCACCATGCGTGTCTACTACGATCGCGACGCCGATCTCAATCTGATCAAGGGCAAGAAGGTCGCCATCATCGGCTACGGATCCCAGGGCCGCGCGCATGCGCTGAACCTGAAGGATTCCGGCGCCAAGGAGATCGCCATCGGCCTGAAGCCGGGCTCGGCGACGGCCAAGAAGGTCGAGGCCGACGGGCTGAAGGTGATGACCGTCGCAGAGGCCGCCAAGTGGGCCGACCTGATGATGATGGCTACGCCCGACGAACTGCAGGCCGACATCTACAAGAACGAAATCGCGCCGAACATCCGCGACGGCGCGGCGATCGCCTTTGCGCACGGGCTCAACGTGCATTTCGGCCTGATCGAGCCGAAGAACACGATCGACGTCGTGATGATCGCGCCGAAGGGCCCGGGCCACACCGTGCGCGGCGAATACCAGAAGGGCGGCGGCGTGCCGTGCCTGGTCGCGGTCAACCATGACGCGTCGGGCAATGCGCTCGATCTGGCGCTGTCCTACGCCTGCGGCGTCGGCGGCGGCCGGTCCGGCATCATCGAGACCAATTTCCGCGAGGAATGCGAGACCGACCTGTTCGGCGAGCAGGTCGTGCTCTGCGGCGGCCTGGTGGAACTGATCCGAGCCGGCTTCGAGACGCTGGTGGAAGCCGGCTACGCGCCGGAAATGGCCTATTTCGAGTGCCTGCACGAGGTCAAGCTGATCGTCGACCTGATCTACGAAGGCGGCATCGCCAACATGAACTACTCGATCTCGAACACCGCCGAATGGGGCGAGTACGTCTCGGGCCCGCGCATCATCACCGCCGAAACCAAGGCCGAGATGAAGCGCGTGCTGAAGGACATCCAGACCGGCAAGTTCACGTCCGAGTGGATGCAGGAATACCGCGCCGGCATGTCGCGCTTCAAGGGCATCCGTCGCCTGAACGACGAGCACCAGATCGAGGAAGTCGGCGCGAAGCTCCGCGCGATGATGCCGTGGATCGCGAAGAACCAGCTGGTCGACAAGGCGCGGAACTGATCTTCTTCGCAGGCGAAACCGGAAAGGGCCGCGGATCGCTTCGCGGCCCTTTTCCTTTGCCTGTCGGCCGGCCGCGATCCCGCCGCGCCCGCCTCAGGCCCCTACTAACCCGCCGCGAGGGATTGCGAGGAAGCGCAGCGGCACGCCGCGCCGCCGACCGATATGGATCCGCAACGCCAGCGCGAGCAGCAATGTGCCCGGCTGGGTGACGAGCTGTGCCGCGTCGAAGCCGGCGGGATCGACCAGCGTCCTGTAGATGACCGCGAGCAGCGTTCCGTGGACTGCCGACGACAGCAGCAGCACGGAGTTCAGATGCCAGCCGAGCCACCATTTCGGATGAAGTGGTGCCTGCAGCCAGGCAAAGCGGATCATGGCGCTGCCGTAGACGAGGCCGATGCTCGACAGGATCATGGCGAGCGGCTGACCTGATGCGGCCCCGGCGGCGAGAACGATCGCGCCGCTGACGAACATCACCGGGCCGAGCAGCTTGAAATGCGGGCCGCGGAAACGCTCGACGTCGCCTTTCCACCGGATGGCCGTCCACCCGACCGTGCCGACCGTCAGCAAGCAGAGCAGCAGATAGATGAACTGGACCATCGAGGCGGGATCAAACGTTTCGGATCTCAGGATCAGAATCCCGCCGACGGACAGGCCGACCGGAACGAGGGAAATGAAGAACAGGCGACCCCAGAACCTGTGTCTGGGACTGCCCTTGACGGCGAGGACGGCGCCCCAGAAGAAGACGAAAGTGACGCCGCCAGCGACGAGATGGGCGAGAAGAGGAAGATTGGACATCTGGCAATCTCCGACAGGGAAGTTTACATGTGTAAAATAGCCCATCAGTTTACGAGTGTAAAATGAAAAAGCAGCCGATCAGCGAGGCGACCCGAACCGCCATCCTGAATGCCACCTGGTCGCTGTTTGCGGAAAAAGGCAGGCTGGAGGTAAGCCAGGCCGACATCGCGAGGGCAGCCGGCGTCAGCCGGCAGTCGATCTACCTGGCGTTTGGAAATCGCGCGGGCCTACTTACGGCGATGGCGCGCAACAAGGATATGCAGTCCGACCATGTGCAGCGGCTTCGCCAGATCTCGCAGGCGCAGACGGCCGACGAGCAGGACTTCCTCCGCTATGTCGACATCTGGCTTGATTATCTGCCGTTGATCTATCCGGTCGGCATCCTGCTCGACGCGGAGTCCTTGACCGATGCCGAGGCGGAATCCGCCTGGGACGACCGGATGAAAGGGGCGCTGCTGGCCGGCCTGAAGCTCATCCTGGGCCGATTGGAAGTGGCCGGCCGCCTCGGCGGCGCGTGGCGGGCCGAGCAGGCGGCTGAACTGGTCTGGAGCCTGGTCCACCCGACGAGTTGGCGCCAACTGGTGGTGGGGTGCGGCTGGAGCCGCGAGGATTTCCGGCGCTCCCGCCTGGACATGATCCGCTCACTCGTTCTTGCACAGCGCGTCTGAACGTCTGCCGATGCCCGACCATTCGAGCCTGTCCCGTTCCGGTACGTGCGAGTGGCATGGCGTTTGCAGCGCCTCCGCCAGGAAGGAGGAACCGACCATGACACATGTCGCAACTCGAAAGACAGTGCAGCAGCCCCTGCCTGCGGAGCGCCGCTTCACCCCTCGACACAAGACGCTGAAAGGCGTGACCATCAGCTTCAACGGCGGCACCAGCACGTTCGAGGGCGTGGCGCGCAATCTTTCGGAGACCGGCGCGCGCCTGTCGTTCTGCGAGACCTTCGCCATTCCGGGCGAGTTTCTGGTCAGGTTCGGCGGCGACCTCGGCTGGCGGCCGGCGGTCGCGCGCTGGCGCACGATGACGGATATCGGGGTGGCGTTTCACCAGCCGTGAACGCCTGAGGGGATTGTTCGCCAGGTTAAATCACGCGGCGCCGGCTTCGTCGCCGGCCCGCCTCAGCCGTAGTGCCAGTGGGGCTTGGGCTCGGTGCCGTGGAATGTGACGCCGAGCCGGTCGCCCGTGCGCCAGGCGATGGTCGACCTGTAGCCGGTGCCGTCCACCGGAACGTAGAGCAGGAAATCCGTCGGCACGTGGACATCGGCCGGAATGCGCAGTTCGGCGCCGCCCTTGGTCATGTTGCGGATCGAGCAGGCGATCTCCGAATTGTTGATGCCGAGCAGGATGGAGGCACCCTTCAGCACGCGCTGCCGGTGTTCCCGGCGATTCTCGGCCTTTGCAGGTTCGGCCATGGTCGATCCAACTTTTCTTCCCGGCAGACACGCGCCTGCTCGCTTTTGCGCCGACGCTATGCCCGGCAGATTAACGGCGGTTTAACTTCACCGCGAGCCGCCCGCTCAGAACGGCGACAGGCAGGGCTTCCGGGGGCCTGCAAATGGCTGGAACGTATCGTCGGACGCGCGGTAGCTGCGGTAGTGCGACGCACACCAGTCGACATGGCTCGCGGTGCCTTTGAGCCGGCCCGATCCCCCCGTCGCGGCATTGCCTCCGATCCGCCGCTGGCCCGAATAGCGCGGGGTGGGGACGTCGAAGTAATTGTCGTAGTAGCGGCGGTGCGCCGGACGATTGCGATAGTCGCCGGGCGCGCAGTTGACCACGGTGCGACAGCCGTCCTGCGGGCGGATGACTACGCCGGTGTCGAAGCCGGGCCCGTAGGGCGGGGTCGTCCCGTTGATCGCGGGGCTCGGAATGACGACTTAATTGTCGGCCGCGGCCGGCACCGTGCCGGCCGCGGCCGAGAGCAGAAGCGTGCAGATTGCCGCGGCAATCCTGCGGGCTCTCGAGGCATTGCGGCGTTCAGTTCGGGCGATGTGCGGATCCATGCCCCCGATATAAGGTGGCGCGGGCCGAACGTCATGGCCGCAACGCGGCTATTTCGCGGGAGACGGCCGCCCTTGTATTTCACCCGGCGCGCGGGCAAACGTTCTGCCCATGTCGCTGCGCCTTGCCACGTTCAATGTCGAGAACCTGATGAGCAGGTTCGATTTCTCCGGGTTCCGCAACGAATTGTGGAAAGACCGCACGCTGGCGCTCTACGAAATCAAGAACGAGGCCGAGTACCAGGCACTCGAGCGCGCCCGCGCCATTGCGCATGCCGACGACGCACGCCAGCTCACCGCGCTGGCGATCGCCGCGACCCGCGCCGACATCATCGTCATGCAGGAGGTGGACAATCTCGAGGCCCTGAAGGCGTTCGAATACGGCTACCTCTTCAAGATGGTCGGGGAGGGCTATCGCAACAAGTATGCGAGCACCGGCAACGACACACGCGGCATCGACGTCGCGGTGATGATGCGGCCGCAGACGGCCGACGGCGAGGAGATCGAGTTCGTGCGCATGACCAGCCACGCGCACCTGACCTTCGACGACCTCGGCCTGTGGGATCCGCTTCTGGCCAACGTCGGCATCGAACGCCACGAGCGCATCTTCAGGCGCGATTGCATGGAGCTCGACCTGCGCATCGGCGGACGATCGCTGACGCTCTACGGCGTGCACTTCAAATCGATGGGCAGTCCCCGCAACGGCCAGGACGGGCGCACGTCGACCATGCCATTGAGGATCGCCGAGGCGCGTGCCGTGCGGGCGATCATCGAGCGGCGCTTCGGCCGCGAGCACGCTGGGGCGAAGCGCTGGGCGATCTGCGGCGACCTGAACGACTATGCCGAGCGGGTGATCATCGGCGGCGACCAGTGGTCGGGTTATACGTTCGATCCGGTTCGGGAGGAACACTCGGCGCTCGACGTGCTGACCGGGGACGGCTTCGCGATCAACCCGATCTCGCTTAGACCGGAGCTCGACCGCTGGACCCTATTCCACACGCGCGGGCCGCAGGAGCGGCATCTGTGCCAGCTCGACTACATCCTGCTGTCGCCGGCATTGCAGCGGGACAATCCCCGCGCCATCCCCGACATCATTCGCAACGGCCAGCCCTGGCGCACACCTTTCCCGCCCGGACAGGAAGTCGAGCGTTTTCCGCGCGCGGGGTGGGACCGGCCAAAGGCGTCCGATCATTGTCCGGTCGCGATCACGCTGCATCTTGCCGCCGCATGATCTTCGACATCCCGCGCAACCGCATCCTGCCGATCACGAAGGCCAATCTTCTGGTCGACCCGGCGCCGCATCCCTATGAGATCGCCCACCGCGAGGCGATCGAGGCGAACTGGGCACTGGAGAAGGCGCAAAAGCCGGCGCTGTTCAACGGCGAGGTGATGTTCTTCTCCTCGATCCGCTGGGCCGACGGCCGTCTCGACGCCCGCTGCCACGCGATCCGCTTCGCCACCTTCATGCACTGGCGCCGGTCGCGGCGGGATCCGACCGCGGAGCATCTTTACGCCCATGCGATGCCGGTGTCGTCCGACGGCGCGCTGGTCGCCATCCGCATGGCGCCGCATACGGCGAATGCCGGGCGGGTCTATTTCGCCGCCGGCTCGTTCGATCCGCACGACATCCGCGACGGCCGCCTCGACATCGCCTCGAACATGGCGCGGGAGGTGGGCGAGGAAACCGGCCTCGACCTCAATATCGCCCGCGCCGAAGACGCCTATCACGGCTGGTCGGGCGAGGGCGGCACCGTGCTCGTGCGGCGCTACTTCCTGGACAGGAGCGCCGACGAGATTGTCGAAGACATCCGCAGGCATATCGCGACGGACCCCGATCCCGAGATCGACGAAGCGATCGTCATTCGCAACGCCGACGACCTGCCCGACGGGCTGATGGCGCACATGCCGCCGCTGGTGAAGTGGCATTTCGGCGCCTAGGCGGCGCCCATTCGGGCTCGATTGCCCGGTTTGCGGCAGCGCAGGGGCGCTGCCGCGGTAGTTCCGCCGGTCAGGCGTTCGACCGGCCGCGACCGACGAAGGCGATACCGACGAGGACCACGGAGACGGCGGCTATGATCAGCAGCGTGAAGGTCGGCACGTAGTAGGTCGTGTAGATCTCCCAGCCCAGGATGCGCAGGACCTGGCCGACCTCGGTGTAGTTTCCGACGAGATGACCGCCGAGCGTCCCCGTGATGCCGACGAGAACGACGCCGATGCCCGCGAGAAGGAGCATAACCCAGCGAGAAAGCCCTTCCCAGATGCGGTCGCCATGCACGAGGCGGATGACGGCCAGCAATGTGAAGAAGGCGAGCGACCAGCTTGCCGTCAGCATGTGGTTTCGCCCCATCGGCGTGGCGGACAGCGTCTCCCACGGCCAGATCGATATCCCCAGCAGGAAGGCGGTGGCGCCGAAGAGGGCGCCGAGGACCAGAAAGACGGGCAGCGCGCGGTCCATCGCCTGGCCCAGCGGTCCGGCGCTCAAGGCGCGTATCAGGATCGCGAGCGCGGAAACCATCCACAGCGCGATCGGGAAGTGAATCATCACGACATGATAGGCGGCCATGGTCAGGCTCCCTTCCTGGAGGCGATTGAGGTGTTCAGCGCGACGCCGAAGGCAATGATCAGTGCGACGCCGGCCAGCAGCGTCAGCAGCCACTGGCGTCGAATCTCGTCCTTGAACTCCCGCTCTATGCCGTAGTGGGTCAGTTGCTCGGGGCTGTGGCGGAACTTAACCGGCACGCCTTTGGCGATGCTGGCCGCGCCGGCGTGAGCGGCGCTGTTGAGCATGGGCCATGTGACCTGGCCCGGATAGAAGAGTGTTACGTCGGACCAGGTATCGCTCCATTCGGGCTGGGCGCCGGTTATCCTGGTCGCCATGATATCGGCCTGATGCGCAAGTCCGAGGCTCTGCGGCAGCGAGACATAGTGCCAGCGCCCGCCGGTTGCATCGCGATGGATCGCGAAGGCTACGTCATAGGTGCCATGATCGTGCAGGATCTTGTCGTCCAGCGGATGACCTGTGTCCAGCGCGCGCGACAGGGTGACGTCCCAGTATCCGTCAGTCCAGCGCCCCTGCCCGACGACGCCGATATCACCGCGCGAGCCGGTGGCCGGCTTCAGGATGCGGCGGGGCAGCACATCGCCATTCTTCCACCCCGCGTTCGGGTCGAACGGAACGGTCGCACCCTCGATCAGCGCGTAGACGGAGTCCTGCGAAACCTTGCCGCCCGAAACCTCCTCCCAGTTCAACGCCTTGTATCCGGCGGTGGCGACGTCGAACATCACCTTGGGCTGCTTCAGGTCGCCGTCCCAGTTGCTCGAATAGGTGCCGGTTCCCTCATCGCCGTCGCGCCCGGTGCCGACATTCTGGTCGTCTGCCTGGCCGACCGCGTTCGAGCGGCCGCCGCGCCAATGCCAGAGATCGAGGAAGTAGCCTGCTGCGCGCAGATTTGCCTGCGTCTCGTCGGGAGCCTTGTCGTCCCATTTGCCGAGTTGGTTGCGGGTCATGGGAAGATATTTCGTCACCTCTTCGGGCGCCTGCTCGGTGAGGCCCGCCAGACCTGCTCCGATGGCGATGTAGCCGCCATAGCGCGAGAACTCCGGAACGCTGCCGTCGTCGAGCATCATGGCGACGCGGTCTTCATGCATACCGGCGGGGTTGGATCCCGGCATCGCGTTGCCTTCGGTGATCCACTTGCCGTCCTCGTAACGCACCACGTCATGGAAGATGCCGGGGCGATCGGAGGGCCACCGGTAACGGAAGAACATCGTGGTGTCGTTGTAGGCGGCCTGGACCTGCAGCGGAACGGTCAGCCGATCCGGGATGCTGATGCTTCTTTCCGGATCGTTCTTTACGATCCCGGTTCCATGAGTGAACCATGCGACAAGCAATGCGCCGCAAAACAGCGCCGTTGCGCCAAGCAACCTAGAGTTCGTCATTTCCACCTCCCCCGGGCATTTGCATTCGCGTCGGCAGGAAGGTTAGCAATGTCGCAGGGCGACGAACCAAACTGGAACGCGCGTTAGATTTGCGCTCACCTGACAAATGGACATTGATGCAGATCAAGGAATGTGCGTTTGCCCGATGAACCGGCGCGTGCCACGATCCCGCGACTGATCACTCGTGCCTGAGCGCGTCGATCGGGTCGAGGCGGGCGGCGCGGAGCGCCGGGAAGAAGCCGAACACCATGCCGATCGCGCCGGAAAAGCCGACGGCAAGCGCGATCACGGGAAGGCTGGGCGAGAACGGGATGCTCATCGTCGCGGAGGCCAGTCCGGCGAGACCCATGCCGAGCGCAATGCCGATCAGGCCGCCGATCAGCGACAGCACGGTCGCCTCGACCATGAACTGGACGAGGATGTCGCGCTCCTGCGCGCCGATGGCGAGGCGGATGCCGATCTCGCGCGTGCGCTCGGTGACCGAGACCAGCATGATGTTCATGATGCCGATGCCGCCGACGAGCAGGCTGACGCCCGCGACGGCACCCAGCATGCCGGTCATCACCGTGGTGGCGCTCGCCATCGTCGCGGCGATCTGTGTCATGTCGCGGACGGAGAAGTCGTCGTCCTTGTCGGCGGTGATGCGGCGCGTCTCGCGCAGAATGTCCTCGACCTTCTCCTGCATGGCGGTCATCGGCGTTCCGTCGGTACCGGAGATATAGATCGTGTCGACGTCGCGGTTGCCGGCGATGCGGCGCTGGAAGGTCGTCAGCGGCATCAGCACCGTCGCGTCCTGGTCCTGGCCGAAGCCGGAAAATCCCTTCGATTCCAGAATGCCGATGATGGTGCAGGACATCCGGCCGACCCGCACCGCCAGGCCGAGAGGATCTCCGGCGCCGAAGAACTGGCTGCGCACCGTCTCGCCGACGAGGCAGACATTGACATTGCCGCGCACCTCCTGGTCGGTGAACTCGCGGCCCAGCACCACGCCCCAGTCGCGGGCGGTGAAATAGCCGGGGTCCGATCCGGTCACCAGCACGGAAAGGCTGTCGGTGCCGGAGACGATGCGGACCTGCTTTTGCGAGGCCGCCGCGATCGCGCGGGCTTCCGGTATTCCTTCCACCAGCGCCTGGACTTCCTTGTCGCGCAATTCCTTGGCCTGGATGCGCGGGCCGCCCGGTTGCGGCGCGCCGCCGGCGCGCACGACCAGCAGGTTCGAGCCGAGCTTGGAAATGTCCGCCTTGACCTTTTCCGTGGTGCCCGAGCCGATGGTGATCATGGCGATGACGGCCGCCACCCCGATGACGATGCCGAGCAGCGTCAGCACCGAGCGCAGCGCATTGCGCCTGATCGAGAGGAGGGCGAGGCGGACGGTTTCCCAGATCATGGTCAGGCTGCCTCGAGCTTCGCTTCGTCGGATGCGATCCTGCCGTCGACGAAGGTGACGATGCGCCCGGCGTGCGCCGCGATGTCCGCCTCATGGGTCACCATGGCGATGGTCAGGCCCTGTTCCCGGTTGAGCGCATTCAGCAGACCCATGATCTCCTGGCTGCGGGCGGTGTCGAGATTGCCGGTCGGCTCGTCGGCCACCAGCAGGGTCGGGTTGGTGACGATGGCGCGGGCGATTGCCACCCGCTGCTGCTGACCACCCGACAGTTCGGCGGGTGTGTGGCCTTCGCGGCCCGTCAGCCCGACCTTGGCCAGCGCCTCCAGCGCGAGCTTGCGCCGCTGCCGCCCCGGCACGCCGCGGTAGATCAGCGGCAGCTCGACATTCTCCACCGCGGTCGTGCGGGCAAGCAGATTGTAGCCCTGGAAGACGAAGCCGATGTAGAGGTTGCGCAGCAGGGCGCGGCGCGAGCGGTCGAGCCCGCCGGCGTCGACGTCCATGAAGAAATAGCGGCCGCGCGTCGGCGTATCGAGGCAGCCGATGATGTTCATCGCGGTCGACTTGCCCGAGCCGGACGGGCCCATGATGGCGACGAACTCGCCGCGCTCGATGGTCAGGTCGACGCCCGCCAGCGCGTCGACGCGGGCCTCCCCGGAGCCGTAGGTCTTCCAGACCTGTTCGAATCTGACGAGCGGATGGGCCACCTCTCAGGATCCCTGACGCGTCGAGATGACGATCTGGTCGCCTTGGTCGATGCCCGAGAGGATTTCCGTCTTGCGCCCATCGGTCGAGCCGGTCCTGACCCGTGCCTGAACCGGCGCGCCGTCGCACAGCACGTAGAGGATGCGGCTGCCGTCCGCCGCCTGCACGGTCGCCGCCGGGCGGCTGCGCGGCATGCGCGGCATGAACAGGTTCTGCAGGCTGAAGCCGCGAGAGGCTTCGACCGCGGGCGGACGGTAGCGGAACGCTTCGGTGGGAACGGTGATCACGTCCTTCACTTCCCTGGTGACCACGGCGACCGTCGCCGTCATGCCGGGTCGAAGCAGGAGATCCTTGTTGGCCACCGCGAGCTTGGCCTCGTAGGTGACGACGCCGTCGGTGGTGACGGAGGCAAAGGCGATATCGCGGATCGCCGCGTCGAAGGTCCGCCCCGGAAAGGCATCAACGGTAAAGCTCGCGTTCTGGCCCTTCTCGACAGTGCCGATATCCGCCTCGTCGATCGCCGCTTCGAGTTCCATGTTGGCGAGGTCGGCGGCGATGACGAACAGCACCGGCGCGGAGAAGGAGGAGGCGACCGTCTGCCCCGGATCGACCGAGCGCGTCAGCACGACGCCGTCGATGGGCGCGTAGATCGTGCTCTTCGCCAGGTCCGCCTGCTGCAGTTTCAGATCGGCCTCGGCGATGGCGAGGCTCGCCTGCGCCGACGCCACCGCGCTCGTCGCCCGGTCGCGCGCCGCGGTCGCGGTCTCGAGCGCCTGGTCGGCGACCATGCCGCGCCGCGCGAGGCTCGTGGTGCGCTCCAGCGTGAGGTCGGTCTCTTTCAGCGTCACGCGCGCATCCTCGACCTTCGCGCGCGCGGCCTCGACCGACGCCTCAGCCCGCTCGACCTGTGCGGCGAGGCGGGTGGTGTCGAGGGTCAAGAGCACGTCACCCTTGGCGACCCGCTCATTTTCGCTGACTTCGACCGTGCGCACGACGCCGGACAATTCGCTCGATACGTCGACCTGGGTGACGGGCTCGAGCGTGCCGGTGGCGGTAACCGTCGTGGTGATATCGCCGCGTTCGGCAACTGCCGTCACATAGGCCGGCTGGTTCGAGGACCTGCCCGCCGACCAGTACCACCAGGCGCCGCCGGCAGCCGCGGCGAGGACGACAAGGATGATTGCCCAGCGGAACAGACGGCTGCGCGGGGCCTGCTTGCCGAGCGCCAGCGATGCAGCGATCTCGGGTGCGGGTGCCGGCTCCGTGCGGCTGACGACCTGATCCATGGCGGGCGCTCTTCCTGGTTCTGCGTGGCGTCCCAATGTCTGCCTTTTCGACACAGATCAGCCTTGACGCAGCGCATTACAAATTAATTCTCGTTCATATTGTCCTGCCGCCAGGCGACAAAGCTCGCGATTGTTTCTGTGCACAGTCTTGAGGGGAGAGGCTGGCGCACGCTATGCCTCGGCATATGAACAGGGAGACCATCATGACCGGACGGCGCTATCTCTTGCTCGACGTCTTTGCCGGCACGGCGCTGGAAGGCAATCCGCTCGCCGTCGTGCTCGACGCCGAGGGGCTCGACACGGCGCGGATGCAGGCGATCACGCGCGAGTTCAACCTGTCGGAAACCGTCTTCGTGCTGCCGCCGGAAAACCCGGCGCATGCGGCGCGGATCCGCATCTTTTGCCCCGAATACGAAATGCCCTTCGCCGGTCATCCGACCGTCGGCACAGCGGTGGCGCTGTGGCACGAGCGCGGCCATGGCGACGGCGAGATCCTGGTTCTCGAGGAGAATATCGGGCCGGTGCGCTGCATCGTCAGCGGCGGGCAGGGCACGGCCTTCGCCGAGTTCGACGTGCCGCAGATTTCGTCCGCGATGCCGTTTGCGCCCGATCCGGCGCGGATCGCCGCCGCGCTCGGGCTCGATCACGCCGATCTCGGTTTCGACGGCCACGCGATCGGCGCCTGGTCGGCGGGCGTGCCCTATGTGACGGTGCCGCTCAAGGGGTTGGAGGCGATGCGGCGCATAAGCTTCGACACCCATGCCTGGCAGGACTTCGCTCCGGCCAAGGCGAACGACGCCAAGGCATCCGCCTATGTCTACTGCGGCGAGACGAGCCTTTCCGGCAGTTCATTCCACGCCCGCATGTTCGTGGCGGCGAGCCCGTCCTACGAGGATCCGGCGACCGGATCGGCCGCCGCCGCCTTCGTCGGCGCCTTCGTCGCCAACGAGCGGCCGGGCGACGGCAGCCACGAGGTCTGGATCGAGCAGGGCATCGAGATGGGTCGGCCCTCGCGCATCCGGCTGGAGGTGGACGTGGAGGGAGGAAGGGCAACCGGCGCGAGGATCGGCGGCGAGGCGGTCATCGTCGGGCGAGGGGAGGTTTATGTGTGAACGTGGCGGACGTTTTCTCAGGCCAGGCTGGCAGCGGCCGGTCTTCACCGCCACCGGGTCCGTACGAAAAGTCGGCGATACGCCTCGCTCAGGATCGTTCGTCCGAGCACCGCCAACGATGCCGGGCGGGACTCGCTGCGGCTTGGCCAGTGCGCTCCAGCCCCGACGGCTGGTGATTTCCGCGCCAGCACAAGCCATTCGAATCCGTGGTCGAGAAGCAGGTAGCCGTCCAGATCGAGGCGGCATCCGCTTTCCCGCGCGGCAAGGTCGAGCACGTCGCGAAGGGTCGATTCGTCGAAGACATGGTAGTGGTGGCGATCCCCGGCCTCAGTCCATGTGCGCGCCGTTTGTTCGACGCGCGGATCGTCCGGTGACCATTCCCACATGGTTCGGGCCATGTCTCTGTAGTGATCGAGATTTCGGGCCGGTCGCCCGGCAGAATCCGTTCGATCAAGGAGCAGATGTCCGCGATCCGGAGGTATCCGCCGGAAATCGTAATAGTTGCCTCGGTAGTTCGGGACAGAGAGGAAGAGCAACCCACCGCTCTTCAGGATGCGCAACCATTCGACGACCGCGCCCACCGGATCGTCGATATGTTCGAGGACGTGATGCGCGATCAGGAAGTCCCTGCTGCCGTCGGCGTAGGGTTCCAGGTTCGTCGCTTCCAGGACGTGTGCAAGGGGAACCAGCTTCTTATCTGTAAGCGCGTAGCGCCGAACAAGGTGCTCGTTGGAAACGGCATCGACATATTCGACCGAAGCTCTTCGGGGATCGACCATCGTCGGCACATACTGGGCGCCGATCTCCACACCCCTTCCAACCAGCATGCGCCGTCCGAACCAGTCCCGGCAATGCCAGCGCAGGCGCGTTGCAACCTTGAGCAGGAGTTTTCGGTCCACCCTGACCCGACGATCACGGAAAGCGGCTTCCCAGGGCGGCAGCTTCGACTCGGTCATGTCGGATGCACGGATAGAGAGTCGACCCGACGTGACAAGGCATCATCCGGCAGAATACGGCCGGCACGCCGAGGTGAAGGAGAACAGGCTTTGGTGGGTGCGACAGGGATCGAACCTGTCACGCGGAGATTTGGAGTCTCTGCCGCCACCGAGGAACATGCGCACGTGTGAATTAATCCCAGTGTTTTTTTATTGCTGATTTAATGAAATTATTTCTTCCCGTTTTGGCCCCTTCTCCTCATGATAAGGTTGCAACATTTTATCAATGCTAAGTTTGCTACTAAA
>JBDRCE010000014.1:0-354390 GCA_043822005.1 Pseudomonadota bacterium
GCTGCGGCTCTCGTCGCAGTGACCGGCGCTCGCGCCGCCGACGCCGTCATGGCGCCGGAGCCCGAGCCGGTCGAATACGTCCGCGTTTGCGACGCTTACGGCGCGGGCTTCTTCTACATCCCCGGCACCGAGACCTGCCTGCAGATTTCGGGCTACGTCTGGTATCAGATCGGTGCCAACAGCTACGATCCGCTCACTTTTGATGGTGAGACGCTTCCGTCGGCTGGCGGCACGCTCGGTGAAGGCTGGTACAAGAGTGTCCGCGCTCGCGTCAACTTCGACGCCCGTTCGGAAACCGAGTGGGGCACGCTGCGTTCCTACATCCGCTTCCAGGCGTCCTGGAACGGCGTGGGCGACGGCGCTGTGACGACCGACCAGGCCTACATCACGCTCGGCGGCCTGGTGATGGGCTACACCGAATCGTTCTGGGCCAACTCGATGAACGGCGGCGCATCGAACTGGGGCTCGCACTCCTGGACCGGCATGTATTACGGCTACCAGCAGCGCGCCTTGATCGGTTACCGCTTCGAGTCGAACGGCTTCTTCGGCGCGATCTCGCTCGAAGACGACAATCTGGCCGGCGAAGGCTATCTGCCCGACGTCGTGGCCAAGATCGGCTACATGGGCGGCTGGGGCGCTGTCTGGGCGAAGGTTGCCTATGACGAGTCGTTTGATGGCACGCCTTATTCCGTGAACCCGAATCTCGGAGTGGTTGGCATCAGCGACGGCGGCTTCGCTGCTCAGCTCGGTGCGCAGTTCAACATCCCCAACATGCCGGGTTCTAGCCTGCGCGTGATCGGTTTCTACGCTGACGGTGCGAATGCCTACAACGCCGGTGGTCCGTCGATCGCGGGCCCGGTCGCTGGCTCGCTCTATGGTGGCGCCGAGTGGTCGATCTTGGCTTCGTACAACCAGCAGTTCAGCGAAACGCTGGGCGCGTCGGTTGCGGTTCAGTACTTCAGCAACCTGTACTATGCCGGCACGGATCTCTCGCGCGGCACGGACGGTTGGGCTGCTGAACTTTCGGTTGTCTGGTTCCCGGTCAGCCAGTTCGAAGTTCGTGGCGAACTGCGTTACGACGACATCGGCGACAACCCGATGTACGTGCATGGCGATCCGGACGGCACTGTCTCCGGCTTCCTGCGCTTCACGCGTTACTTCTGATAATCGGCTCACAAGCTGATTTGAGAGACCCGGCGGGCAACCGCCGGGTCTTTTCGTTTTCGCAAGGCCTTGGACGGCGGAAGCGGGGCGGAGAGCGTGCGTCACCACGGCCGAACGGCGTAGCGGAAGCCGTGAAGCTGAACGACCGAACGATGTGGCGGAAGCCGTGAAGCTGCTAGAGATGGTTCGGCAACTATGTCGAAGGGTCAAGCGACCGCTGCGAACGTTCAGCCCTGCTCGGCGTTCTCCAGGAATCGCGCGATCCGCGCTGGCAGGTCTCCGGTCTCCAGCAATGGTGCATGACCCTGTCCCTCGACTGTGATCGTCTCGATCCGCGGGTGCCGTTTCGCCATTTCCTCCAGCGTCTCGGCCGAGAACAGCTTTGAGTTCTCGCCACGGATCGCGAGCATGGGCACGCCGCGCAATCCCTCGAACTGCGGCCAGAGTTCCGGCAGCGGCTTGTTGAGGTCGACCGATGTCACGGTGTTGGTCAGCGCCGGATCGAAATCGGCGACCAGCGTCCCGTTCTCCTCGCGGTAGTAGGCGCGCGCCATTCGCTCCCAATCGGCATCCCTGAGCGCCGTGAAATTATCCTTCTGCGCCGCGCGGCTGATCTCTATCGCCTCCGCGAAGGTTTTCGGCTTCGGCGCGCGTTCCAGGTAGGCGCGAATCTGCGCCAGCCCCGCACCTTCGACCACCGGACCGATGTCATTCAGCACGACCGCTTTCAGCACGGTCGGCCGCATAGCTCCGAGAACGTGAATGATCACCCCGCCGCGTGAGGTGCCGATGAATGCGCCGTGCTCGATCCCCATTGCGGAGAGCCCGGCAAGAATGTCGCCGCTTTCAACCAGGACGTCGTAGTTCTTCCAGTTGCGGTCATGGTCCGAGCGGCCGCGGCCGCGATAGTCGAACGCGACGACCTGGCGCGGCGAGCGCGGATGGCGCGACAGAAAAAGCGCGAGGTCGTGGAAGTCCGCGGAATTGCGGGTCAGTCCGGGGAGGCAAATCGCGGGAAAGGCCGCCGCATGCCTTTCGCCGTAGATCCGCGCATGCAGCCTCAGCCCATCGGTCGAGGTGTAGTAGAAATCCTCATAACCCTCCGCTTGCGCCAACCACCCCTCCCGAGACTATTGAATTCAAAGAGATACAGGCTGACGTGACAAAGGCAAGTTGCGCTCGGCGCCGCTCATCGGCCTTCGACGAGGTCGGCGACAATATCGAATTCGCCCGTCAGCCGCATCTTGTAGACCTGATAGTTCTCCATCACCCGCTGCACATAGTGCCGCGTTTCGGTGAAGGGGATACGCTCGACCCAGTCGACGACCTCCTCGACGGGTTTGCCGCGCGGGTCGCCGTAGCGTTTGATCCAGTCTTGCGCGCGCCGGGGGCCGGCATTGTATCCGGCGAAGGTCAATACATAGGAGCCGGAGAACCGCCCGAGCTGTTCTGAGAGGAATTCCGAACCGAGCGTCGCGTTGTAGCCGGGGTCGGTGGTCAGCAGGAGCTTGGAAAACGGCATGCCGGCTTTCTTTGCCATCTCCTTGGCCGTATCCGGCAAGAGTTGCAGCAGGCCTTGCGCACCGGCGCCTGATACAGCGCTCACCTTGAATTCGCTCTCTTGCCGGGCGATCGCGTAGGCGAGCGCCTTGCCGGCGCCCGACAGGTTCGCGGTCTCCGGGATAGCACCCGTCGGATGCGCCAGAGATCCTATTGCGATGCCGCGCGCGGCAGCGATCTTGCCCACACGCAGCGCCAGATAGTGGTCGCCGCGCGCCTCGGCCATGCCGGCGAGCAGCGCGAGCTCGCCGACGCTGTCGAGTTCTCCGGCGAGTTCGCGATAGAGCTTTTCAGCCCCAGACCCCGCTTCCTCGATGCGCCGGATCGCCGCCACAGCATCGCGGGCCTCGAACGTGTTGCGTTCGTCGTCCGAAGCGGTGGGCATGTCGATGGGAATGGTCTTCCGGCCGAGCTTCTGCGCCGCGAGCTGGCCGTAATACGCCGTGCCGTTCTCCGCCGCCTTTTCATAATACGCCCTGGCATCTCCCGGTGCGCCTGCGTCAGTCGCCCGTCCGAGCCAATAATAGGCCCGCGAGCGGGAAATCGGCCCTTCCGCCAGTTCTGCGATCTGTTCAAAATGCCTTGCAGCGACCTTCGGGTCGTTCAGCATCCTGAGCGCGATCCAGCCGGCATGGAATTCGGCGTCGGCTGCCATGGCCGGAGATTCCGCGGCGTGGGCTGCGGCGAGCTTATAGGCGGTGGTGAAGTCGCGCAGGTCGAGCAGTTCGCGCACCAATACGCGCCGCTCCACCCACCAGGCGTCCGGGTCGGCAAGCGCCTCCTTGGCCACCGGCGCCTTGAGCATCTCGGCAGCGGCATCCTTGTATTTTCCGGCCCGGCGCAACTGCTTGGCGCTGGCGAAGAAATAGCCCGCGCCCTGCTGATCCTTCGGCACGTCGTTCAGCAATTTTCTTGCGTTCCTGTCGCCCTTGATCACCGCCGTCCAGGCAAGAGCGAGCTTTTCGGCCTCGGCAAGGCGTGTCACGCGCATCGCTGAGTTCGTCCGGTCGTTGTAGAGCATGAACTCCATTCGGGCGCGGTGATCGTCCTTGTCCAAAACGTCGGAGAATTCCCTCAGGATCGCCGTCTCGGTCGCAGCTTCGAGCTTCTCGCTGCGCCAGAATGGGGCGAGCGTTGCGCGAGCCGCCTTCGCATCGCCGAGCGCCACCAGCGCCCGGGCGAGGATCCGCGCGCCCTCGACTGTCTCGGGCGCACTGCCCCCGAAGGTCTCGATGACTGTTTTCGGATCGGTGTTCTCCCGAAGGAGCGCCCGCTCTGTATTGCGTCTCAGATCGCCGATTCCCGGCCACCCGGCGAGCACACGGGTGGCTGTCTCGATCTCTCCGCTCGGCACGGCCGGTTGGTTCGAGATCGCGATGGCCCAGGTCAGGATGTCGTGGTCGAGCGAGCCGAAACGCAACTGGTTGCGCGCGGCGATCGCGCCAGTGAGATCGCCTGCGTCGATTGCGGCGAGCCCGAGCTTCAGGAGAGCGATGTCGCCCGCCGGGCGAGCGGATTGTGCCGTCTGCGGCGGTTGCGCCGCCACCGGCGGATAGGTGGATAGCGCCGGCAGTATCGGCAGGCCGGGCACGACCGCCGCGGACGGAGCGGCGGACGCCAGCCGCGCCCCGTCAGGATCGGTCCTGGGTCCTTCCATGCCGGTGATCGCAGGCGGCCGGGCAACGGCGGCCGTCGTCAGCGCATCCGGATAGATTACAGAGCCGCCGGCCGCCAGCGCGATCAGCGCGCTGCCGACGGCAAGGCGATACGGGAACATGGTGCCGCTCATACCGGCAATCCCTCTTCAGCACTCGGGACAAAATCTGGAGTGGGCATCGGCAACGGTACCGTTCGAGCGTGAAGACTTGGTGAATGAATGGTTATGGCGCTGCGCCGCGTCTTCGAGTAGAGCACGGGACCTGCTTGCCGCATCCGCGTGGCAAGACTATGTTGCCGCGCTTTCGCGGATGTAACCGCGGATTTTGGAGAACCGTTGATCATGTTCCAGGGGTCGTTCACCGCGCTTGTCACGCCGTTTCGCGCCGATGGCGGGGTCGACGAGAAAGCGTTTGCCGACTTCGTGGAGTGGCAGATCGCGGAAGGCACCAACGGTCTCGTTCCGGTCGGCACGACCGGCGAGTCGCCGACGCTTACGCATGAGGAGCATCACGCCGTTGTCCGCGCGTGCATCAAGGCGGCGAAAGGCAGGGTGCCTGTCATCGCCGGCGCCGGTTCCAACAACACCGCCGAAGCGATCAGCCTCGCCACCGAAGCCGAAAAGTCAGGCGCTAATGCGGTGCTGGTGGTTACGCCCTACTACAACAAGCCGACGCAGCGCGGGCTCTATGAGCATTTCGCGGCGGTGGCGCGGGCGACGACCCTGCCGATCTTCATCTACAACATCCCGCCGCGTTCGGTCATCGACATGACGCCCGAGACGATGGGACGCCTGCGCAACGATTTCAAGAACATCGTCGGGGTCAAGGACGCGACCGGCAAGGTCGAGCGCGTCTCCGAGCAGCGGCTCACCTGCGGCAAGGACTTCATCCAGCTGTCCGGCGAAGATGCCTCCGCGCTCGGTTTCAACGCGCATGGCGGCGTTGGCTGCATCTCGGTGACGTCCAACGTCGCGCCGCGGCTCTGTGCCGAGTTCCAGGCGGCGACGCTTGCCAACGACAAGAAGCGTGCGCTGGAGTTGCAGGACCGGCTGATGCCGCTGCACAAGACGATCTTCATCGAGGCGGGCGTGACGGGCGCGAAATACGCGCTGTCTAAGCTCGGCCGCGTCGCCAATGTCGTGCGCTCGCCGCTCGTCACCGTGGAACCATCGACGGCGGAGAAGATCGACGCCGCCATGCGCAGTGTCGGTCTCCTGAACTGATGGCGACAGGACGTGACGATCCCAACAACAAGACCGTAGCAGAGAACCGCAAGGCGCGGTTCTCCTACGAGGTGTTGGACACGCTCGAGACTGGGCTGGTCCTGTCGGGAACCGAAGTGAAGTCGCTGCGCCAGGGGCAGGCGAACATCCAGGAATCCTATGCCTCGATCGAGGGCGGGGAACTCTGGCTGATCAACTCCTACCTGCCCGAATATCTGCAGGCGAACCGCTTCAACCACGAGCCGCGCCGGCGCCGCAAGCTCTTGACCAGCAAGCGCGAGCGCGCGCGCCTCTACCAGTCGGTTGAGCGCGAAGGCATGACGCTGATCCCGCTGAAGATCTATTTCAACGACAAAGGCCGTGCGAAGCTGCTGCTCGCGGTCGCCCGCGGCAAGAAGCTGCACGACAAGCGGCAGACTGAAAAGGAGCGCGACTGGAATCGCGAGAAGGGCCGCCTTCTTCGCGACAAGGGCTGACCGCGCAGCCGCTCACGCGATGATTGTCGGACGACGCCGGCGACGGTCCATCGCGACGATGATCAGCCCGCTACCCACCACCATCAGGATGCCGAGTGAGGCCATCAGGTTCGGCAGGTGGCCGAAGACGACCAGGCCCGAGATCACCGCCCAGACCGTGAAGCAGTAATAGAACGGCGCGACCACGTCCGTCGGACCAACCCGGTAGGCCATGAAGATGAAGAAGTGGCCGAAGATCAGGAAGAAGCCGGAGCCGGCGACAAGCAGCAAATGCCGAAGGCTGGGCCACACCCAGGTCTCGGTCGCGAAGTGCATGGCGCCGGCGCCGACGAGCACGATGATCGCCGCCGAGGTCGCGACGATCATGCCCGGCACATGCCCCGCGATGCGCCGCCCGGCGAGGTCGCGGGCTGCCGCGAAGGCGGCGTTTGCCAGCGCCAGCATTGCGTAGAACGAAATCCCCTGCATCGTCGGTTGCGCGATAAGGATCGCCCCGACGAAGCCGAGTGCGATGAGCACGAGGCGCATTGCGCCGATCCGCTCGCCGAACAGGAAGGCCGCGCCCAGCAGCACGACGAGCGGTGTGATCTGCCCAAGCGCGGTGGCGTCCGCAATTGGCATGTTGGTCAGCGCCAAGATGAAGCAGAGCACGCCAAACAGTTCGAGCAGGTTGCGTGCAAGCACGCGCGGCTCGAACAGCGCCGGCAGATGGCGCCGGTAGCCGAGAAGGAGAACCATCGGGACGCTCCACAGCGTCGCCGCCACGCCGCGCAGGAAGAGCACCTCGTAGGGCGGCAGCCCTTCGGTGGCGAGCTTCATGAACGTATCGTTGATCACATAGGAGCAGGTCGCGGCGACCATGTAGAGAGGGCCGCGGAGGCTGGGCGCATGCATGATGATAAAGTTTCGTCCGAGGCCGCTGGTCGCAGCGCAGTAAGCCGCGTTCAAGTCCGCGTCAATTCGCCCGGCGAATGGCCGCCGACCTCACTCGGCTTCGAGCGTGCGTGCGACGTCCGCGAACACGGCAGTGAACATATCTTCGGTCAGCACGCCGGTGTTCGTGTTGTAACGCGAGCAGTGGTAGCTCGAAAAGACGTTGAGTCCGGCGATCTTCGTCGCCGCGCCATGCCTGAACGGATGCGCGGCCACGCGTCCGCCGAGCGCCCGGATGGTCGACTGGTGGGCGATCACGCCCAGCGTCACGATCGCACGAAGATTGGGAAAGCGTTCTATCGTCGCTGAAAGAAACCCGCGGCACGTATTGATTTCGCTGCTCTCAGGCTTGTTGCCGGGCGGCACGCAACGCACCGCATTCGTGATTGCGGCGCCGACCAGTTCGAGGCCATCGTCGGGTCGAGCATGGAATTCGCCGCGGGCGAAACCGAACGTACCGAGCGTCTTGTAGAGCAGGTCGCCGGCGTAGTCGCCGGTGAAGGGCCGACCGGTGCGGTTGGCTCCCCGCAGGCCGGGCGCAAGCCCGACGATCAGCAGCCGGACCTCGGGGTCCTGGGACGCGGGCGAAAACGTCGGGACTGGCGCGTTGAACCACGCCGGTTCCTTCGCGCGCCATTCGGCAATGAAGCCATGCAGGCGAGGGCAAAGTGCACAATCATGCGGAGGCTCTGCCGCCTCGCGGCGAATCGCGACGTTCATCCGATGATAATGCCCGGATCACAGATCGTCGTCAGCCGGTTCCTGCGGCTCGAAGCGCCGCTGCGGCCGCTCGGACAGCTCCCTACCAATCTCGGCGCGCAGCGCCATCAGGTCGACGAAATGATCCGCCTGGCGGCGCAGGTCGTCGGCGATCATCGGCGGCTGCGAGGCCATGGTCGAGACGACCGTCACCTTGCGGCCGCGCCGCTGCAGTGCCTCGACCAGAGAGCGGAAATCGCCGTCGCCGGAGAAGATCACGTAGTGGTCGACGAATTCGGTAAGCTCCAGCGCGTCGATCGCGAGCTCGATGTCCATGTTGCCCTTGATCTTCCGGCGCCCGGTTGCGTCGGTGAATTCCTTCGCGGGCTTGGTGACGACCTTGTACCCATTATAGTCGAGCCAGTCGATCAGCGGGCGGATCGAGGAATATTCCTGATCTTCGATAATCGCGGTGTAGTAGTTGGCCCGCAGCAGGTAGCCCTTCTTCTGGAAGTAGGCGAGCAGCTTGCGGTAGTCGATATCGAAGCCCAATGACCGGGAGGTCGCGTACAGGTTGGCACCGTCGATGAAGAGCGCAATCTTTTCCCGGGGATCGAACATTTCAAAACATCCTCAAATGAAGCGTCCACAATCGAAACGGACCATTTGCGAATAATGTTCCGAGGTCCTGCAACCGACTTAGCGCTGCGGTTGGGGCATTCCAAGGGCACACAGATGCATTGCAAGAAAATGTGACCGGATGCGACAAGGTGGTTGGCCCGCCGTCCGAACGGCTGGTTTTGGGGTGTCGGCGCGCCGTGCTTGTAATTTTGCCTTGAAGGCGGTATGCAGCGCGCCAATATTCCCGACACATTCAAGCAGGAAAGGGGCATCGATGGCCCGCGTCACCGTTGAAGACTGCATCGACAAGGTCGAGAACCGGTTCGAACTCGTTCTCCTGGCCGGTCACCGCGCCCGTCAGATCAGCCAGGGCGCGCCGATCACCGTCGATCGCGACAACGACAAGAACCCCGTCGTGGCGCTGCGCGAGATCGCCGACGAGACGCTCTCGCCCGACGATCTGAAGGAAGACCTGATCCACTCGCTGCAGAAGCATGTCGAGGTCGACGAACCGGAGGCCGACGCCGCCGAACTCATCGATCGTCAGGGCGCTGCGGGCACGACCGTCGCCACCGAGGAGGATGCCGACGAGCCGGTCACTTTCGACAGGATGAGCGAAGAGGAACTGCTGGCCGGCATCGAGGGTCTCGTCGCGCCGGAGAAAAACGACGACTTCTGATCCGGGAATGCCGGGCGGCGCTTCCGTGCCGCGACATTCGCAGCTATTGATTCCATGCGCCGCGCGACAGCGTGGCGCATGTTTCATTTGAGGCTTGGTCACATCCGATGATGCGTCAATACGAGCTTGTCGAGCGCGTCCAGCGCTACAAGCCCGACGTGAACGAGGCGCTGCTCAACAAGGCCTATGTCTATGCCATGCAGAAGCATGGCCATCAGCGCCGCGCATCGGGCGATCCCTACTTCTCGCATCCACTGGAAGTCGCCGCGATCCTGACCGACATGCATCTCGACGAGTCGACCATCGCGGTCGCGCTTTTGCACGACACGATCGAGGACACGACCGCCACCCGTGCCGAGATCGATGAACTCTTCGGTCCGGACATCGGCAAGCTGGTCGAGGGCCTGACCAAGCTAAAGCGCCTCGACCTCGTCTCCAAACGCGCCGAGCAGGCCGAGAACCTGCGCAGGCTCCTGATCGCGATCTCCGAGGACGTGCGCGTCCTTCTGGTCAAGCTCGCCGACCGGCTGCACAACATGCGAACGCTTCACCATGTGCCCGAAGCGAAGCGGCTGCGCATCGCCGAGGAAACGATGGAGATCTATGCGCCGCTGGCCGGCCGCATGGGCATGCAGGACATGCGCGAGGAACTGGAGGAACTGGCGTTTCGCTATGTCAATCCGGAGGCCTACCGGACTGTGACTGCGCGTCTCGCGGCCTTCATGGACAAGAGCCGCGGCGTCATCGAGGGCATCGAGAAGGCCTTGTCCGACATGTTCGTCACGACCGGTCTTAAGGCCTCGGTGAAGAGCCGCCAGAAGAAGCCGTGGTCCGTCTTCCGCAAGATGGAGGCCAAGGCGCTGTCCTTCGAGCAGCTCTCGGACATCATCGGCTTTCGGGTGATCGTCGAGAACGTCGACGAGTGCTACCGCGCACTCGGCGCCATCCATACGACCTGGCAGATGGTGCCGGGCCGCTTCAAGGACTACATCTCGATCCCGAAGCAGAACGACTACCGCTCGCTGCACACGACGATCGTCGGCCCGTCGCGCCAGCGTGTCGAGCTACAGATCAGGACGCAGCAGATGGACCGCGTCGCCGAATACGGCGTCGCAGCGCACTCAATCTACAAGGACGGGCCGAAGAAACAGAACGGCGCCACCTACAAGGTCTCGAGCGAGACCAACGCCTATGCCTGGCTTCGGCGGACGATCGAATCGCTCGCCGACGGCGACAATCCAGAGGATTTCCTGGAGAACACCAAGCTCGAACTGTTCCAGGACCAGGTCTTCTGCTTCACGCCCAAGGGCATGCTGATCGCGCTGCCGCGCGGCGCAACGCCGATCGATTTCGCCTATGCAGTGCACACCGACGTCGGCGACACCTGCGTCGGCGCCAAGGTGAACGGCCGGGTGATGCCGCTGATGACCGAACTCCAGAACGGCGACGAAGTCGACATCATCCGTTCGAAGTCGCAAGTACCGCCGGCCGCCTGGGAGGCGGTGGTCGTCACCGGCAAGGCCCGTTCCGCGATCCGCCGCGCGACCCGCGCCGCCATTCGCAAGCAATATTCCGGCCTCGGCACCAGGATCCTCGAACGCGCTTTCGAGCGCTCCGGCCGCACCTTCTCCAAGGCCGAGCTGAAACAGGTTCTGCCGCGCCTCGCGCGCAAGGATGTCGAGGACGTGCTAGCCGCCGTCGGGCGCGGAGAACTCTCCTCCACCGACGTGATGCGCGCGGTCAATCCCGACATCACCGAGGTGAAGCCTGCGCCGGCGCCGAAGATCAAGGAGGAAGGCTGGTCGAAGTTGCGAAATGCCGCCGGCATGCTGTTCCAGGTGCCCGGCCTTTCGTCCCGCAAGGGGAGCAAGAACGGTGACAAGAACGCGGCCCTGCCGATCCGCGGCGTGCGCGGTGACCTGCCGGTGCGCTTCGCCCCGGAGGGCGCTGTGCCGGGAGACCGCATCGTCGGCATCCTGCAGCCCGGCGCCGGTATCACGATTTATCCGATCCAGTCGCCCTCGCTGACCGCATATGATGACCAGCCGGAACGCTGGATCGACGTGCGCTGGGACATTTCCGAGGAGAAGAAGGAGCGGTTTCCCGCGCGTATTACCGTCACGGCGCTCAACGCGCCTGGTTCGCTTGCCGAAATCGCCCAGATCGTCGCCGCGAACGACGCCAATATCCACACGCTTTCAATGGTGCGGCCGGCACCGGATTTCACCGAGATGGTCATCGATCTCGAAGTGTGGGACCTCAAGCATCTGAATCGCCTGATCTCCCAACTCAAGGCGAACGAGGCGGTCCGCATGGCGAAGCGGGTCAACGGATAGGGTAGGGGACATGACGACAGACGAGGTCATCCAGATATTCCGCGATACCGGTGCGGTGCTCGAAGGGCACTTCATCCTCACCTCGGGGCTTCGCAGCCCCGTGTTCCTGCAGAAGGCGCGCGTCTTCATGCACGCCGACAAGACCGCGATCCTGTGCAAGGCGCTTGCCGAGAAGATCAGGCGGGAAGTGGCAGGCCCGATCGACTACGTGGTCGGTCCGGCCGTCGGCGGCATCATCCCCGCCTACGAGACGTCACGGCATCTCGGCGTGCCGGCGATCTGGGTCGAGCGCGAGGGTGGCGAGTTCCGGCTGCGCCGCTTCGAGATCGAGAAAGGTGCGCGCGTCGTCATCGTTGAGGACATCGTCACCACCGGGCTTTCGATCCGCGAGACGATAACCTGCCTGCGCGACATCGGCGCGGACGTACTGGCCGCCGCGTGCATCGTCGATCGATCGGCCGGCAAGACGAAGGTCGGCGTGCCGCTGGTTTCGCTCGCCGAATACGAGGTTCCGGCCTACCCGGCCGACCGCTTGCCACCCGAACTCGCCGCGATCCCGCCGGTGAAGCCGGGCAGCAGGAACCTCTGACATGATCATCGGCCTCGGCAGCGACCTGATCGACATCCGCCGCGTGGAGAAATCCCTCGCCCGCTTCGGCGAACGCTTCACCCAGCGCATCTTCACCGAGATCGAGCAGGACAAGTCCGACCGGCGCAAGGAGCGCGCGGCGTCCTACGCCAAGCGCTTCGCGGCGAAAGAGGCCTGCGCCAAGGCGTTGGGGACGGGGCTGGCCCGCGGCGTCTTCTGGCGCGACATGGGTGTGGTCAACCTGCCGGGCGGCAAGCCGACGATGAATCTGACCAACGGCGCGGCGAAGCGTCTTGAAGCTATCACGCCGCCCGGCTGCCGTGCCGTGATACACCTGACGATCACCGACGACTTCCCGCTCGCTCAGGCATTCGTGATCATCGAAGCCCTGCCGGCGGCGTGAGCAACCGGAGTTTCGCCGCATTTGCGTTGCCCCACGCAGGGCAACTGTCTAAGAGGTGACCGGAAACCGAGGATGAGATGAGCGTGGCAGAGAAAACGGGCAAGAAGTCGGGCGGACTTGGCGAAACCGTCAGCGTCATCGTCCAGGCGCTGATCCTGGCGCTTGTCATCCGCACCTTGCTGTTCCAGCCCTTCTCGATCCCGTCAGGCTCCATGCGCCCGACGCTGCTCGAGGGCGACTACCTCTTCGTCACCAAATGGGCCTACGGCTATTCGCGCCATTCGCTGCCATTCTCGCCGAACATCTTTTCCGGCCGCATTTTCGGCTCCGACCCGGAGCGCGGCGACGTGGTCGTGTTCAAATATCCGCCCAATCCGTCGCTCGACTACATCAAGCGCGTGATCGGGCTGCCCGGCGACCGTGTCCAGATGATCGAGGGCGTCCTGCACATCAACGGCGTGCCGGTTAAGCGCGAGAAGACCGGCGAGATCAACAATCCCGACATCACCGAGGAAAACCGCCCCGTCGACGTCTATCGCGAGACGCTGCCCAATGGGGTGTCCTACGATACGCTGGACCTGACGCCCAACGGCATCAGCGACCAGACGCGCGAGTTCACCGTGCCGGCAGGCCACTTCTTCATGATGGGCGACAACCGCGACAACTCGGCCGACAGCCGGGTCTTCGGCTTCGTCCCCGCCGAGAACCTCGTCGGACGCGCCAATATCATCTTCTTCTCGATCGCCGACGGCTCCAGCCCGCTGGAGATCTGGAAGTGGCCGACGGATATGCGTCCGAGCCGTCTGTTCAACTCCGTCCACTGATGGCACTGAAGCGGCCGACGGGAGAAGACCTCGCGCGCATCGTCTGCGAGCGGACCGGTCACGCCTTCGGCAATCTGACACTGCTTCAGACAGCGCTGACGCATTCCAGCACCGCTGGTGCGACCAATAACGAGCGGCTCGAATTCCTCGGCGATCGGGTGCTGGCGCTGGTCGTCTCGGAAATGCTGTTCGCCTCGTTCCCGGACGCGAGGGAAGGGGAACTGGCGGTTCGGCTCAACGCCTTGGTGCGCGCCGAAACCTGTTCCGACGTGGCGCTCGAGATCGGGCTCGAGACCGTCATTCGCGCCGATTCCGCCGTCCGGGCGGGCGCGGGCACGAAGGCGAGGAATGTGCTCTCAGATGCCACGGAAGCCCTGATCGCCGCGATCTATCTTGACGGCGGCATGGATGCTGCCCGCGCGTTCATCCTGCGCTATTGGGAAAAACGCTCGCAGGCGTTCGCCGAACTGCCGCGTGATGCAAAGACCGAGCTCCAGGAATGGGCGGCGCAATCCAACGGAACCCGTCCGGCCTACGCGGTCGAAAAGCGTGAGGGACCCGACCACGCGCCCGTCTTTACCGTGGCGGTCGAACTGCCCGGCTATCCGCCTGCCCGCGCCACGGGTCGGTCCAAACAGGCGGCGGAACGCGCGGCTGCCGAGGCGTTCCTCGCGCGCGAGGGCGTCGGTTCCATAAAGGAGAAAGTCTCGTGAACGACGAGAATGCAGGCGCGGGAGAGACCGCGCGCGTCACTCGGTCGGGCTTCGTGACGCTGATTGGTGCGCCGAACGCTGGCAAGTCGACGCTGACGAACCAGCTTGTCGGCACGAAGGTTTCCATTGTCACCCACAAGGTTCAGACCACGCGCTCGATTGTGCGCGGGATCGCGATTCACGGCGACGCGCAGATCGTCTTCGTCGACACGCCCGGCATCTTCAAACCGAAGCGCCGACTGGACACGGCGATGGTCACGACCGCGTGGGGTGGCGCCAAGGAGGCGGACATCGTGCTGGTGCTGATCGACGCGGAACGTGGGCTCAAAGGAGACGCCGGATCCGTCCTCGACCGCGTCGCCGACGTGAGGCAGCGCAAAGTCCTGATCCTCAACAAGGTCGACCGCGTGAAGCGCGAGACGCTGCTGGCGCTTACCGCCGAATGCAACGAGCGCGCCGCTTTCGAGCGCACCTTCATGGTCTCGGCGCTCACCGGCTCGGGTTGTAGCGATCTGCTCGACTGGCTTTCCGAGGCGCTGCCTGCCGGCCCGTGGTACTATCCCGAGGACCAGATTTCGGACCTGCCGATGCGCCAGCTCGCAGCCGAGATCACCCGCGAGAAACTCTATCTGCGCCTGCACCAGGAGCTTCCCTATTCCTCCACGGTCGAGACCGAGAAGTGGGAGGAGAAGCCCGACGGCTCGGTACGGATCGAGCAGGTCATCTTCGTCGAGCGCGACAGCCAGAAGAAGATCGTGCTCGGCGAGAAGGGACAGACGATCCGCTCGATCGGCCAGGCCGCGCGCAAGGAGATCGGCGAAATCCTCGAACAGAAGGTGCACCTGTTCCTGTTCGTGAAGGTGCGTGAGAACTGGGGCGACGATCCCGAACGCTACCGCGAGATGGGGCTCGACTTCCCCCACTGAAGTCCGGCTAGGCGATCTTCGCCCGGCGGCTGCAACGGTCTATGATGTCGCCGATCGGCTCGGGTTTGTGCAGCAGGAAGCCTTGGGCGAAGTCGACTCCCATCTCGGCCAGCATGTCGAGCGTCTCTTGGTTCTCGATCTTCTCCGCGACAACCGCGTAGCCGAGGCTGCGCGCGATGCCGGTGATCGCCAAGACGATCTCGCGGTCGTAGCGGCTCGTCGTCATGCGCTCGACAAACGAGCCGTTGATCTTGATCGCATCAATCGGGAAGCGACGCAGGTATTCGAACGAACTCATCCCGGCGCCGAAATCGTCGAGGCTGACACGGCACTTCCGGTCGCGCGCGTTGAGGATGAACTGCTCGGCAGCCTCGAAGTTGATGACGGCCGCGGTTTCGGTGATCTCGAACATGATGTTGCAGGGCGAAGTCCCTGTTTCACCCATGACGGAATCGACAAATTCCCACAGCAGCGGGTCGCTGAGCGTCTGTGCCGACAGGTTGAACGCAAGCGTCATACCATCGCGGGCCGCCGCCGCGCCGAAGCGTTCCAGCGTGGTGCGGAAGATCCAGCGGTCGAGCTTCGCCGCGACGCCGAAGCGCTCGGCCGCCGGGATGAATTCGCCGGGCGGGATCAGGCGCCCGTCCTTCGCGATTAGCCGCACCAGCACTTCGACATGGCCGCAGCCTTCCCAGGGAAGGCCGATACGATGGATCTTCTGGCCGTAGAGAGCAAGCCGGTCGCTTTCCAGCGCGTCCATCGTGTCCGATGCCATGCGCGCCGCATTCAGGCCGACGGTCGAGGCGCTGCCCTGCGCCGAGAACAGCGCATGGCGGTTGCGGCCGGTGGCCTTCGCCGCGTAGCAGGCGTCGTCGGCGCTGGCGAGTGCGTCGGAGACGGAGACGTTACCGTCGGCGACGAAGGAGATGCCGATGCTCGCGGCCAGGCGCCGCGAGCCCGAATTCGACCCGAGATCCGCGTCGCGGATCGAGCCGAGGATGTCGGCTGCGATCTTCTCGGCCGGCCCGACATCGCAGTCCGGAATGACCAGCGCGAACTCGTCGCCGCCAAGACGCGCCGCATGTGCTCCTGTCGGCAGCGCAGCGCAGATCTCGGCGGAAATGCGCTTCAGTGCGACATCGCCCGCAGCATGGCCGGCGAAATCGTTCAGGGCCTTGAAGTAGTCGAGGTCGATGTAGAAAACCGCGAGCGGAAAATGGTCGCCCTCGTCGCGCGCCTGAGCCAGCAACTCCTCGAAGGCGGCCCGGTTGAGCAGACCGGTCAACGAGTCATGCTTTGCGGCGTAGGCGAGCTCCTGTTCGCGTTTTTGCTCGTCGGTCACGTCGCGGACGGTGCCCAAGGTGATCCCCGACGACTGCGGGTCGGGGACGTGACGGATCAGCGATTCGACGTGACGAACCTCGCCGTCGTGGCGGATGATGCGGTAGCGGCAGGAGACGACCTCATCGGATCCGACCGGCACCTGATGCGCCTGTTCCGCCGCATCCCTGTCCTCGGGATGCAAGAAGCGGTACCAGAAATTCTTTGGAACCTCGTCGCCGTCGTTCTCGACCCCGAAGATCTGCCGCGTGCGGGCGTCCCAGAAGCTGCGCTTCTTATCGATGTCATGGTGCCAGATCCCGGTGCCGCTCGCGGCAAGGGCCAGCCTGAAGCGGGCATTGACCTGCTCCAGCGCCTGTTCCGCAGCTTTCTGGCGAGAGATGTCCGTCTGGACGCCCACCATCCGCAGCGGCTTGCCGTTCTCGTCCCGCTCCACCACGCCGCCGCGGTCGAGCACCCAGACCCAATGACCGTCCCTGTGACGCAGCCGCAGTTCCGTGTCGATGATTTCCGTCAGGCCGGCCAGATGCTTCTCGCCGCTCGCAACCGCACGTTCCTGGTCGTCAGGGTGAGTCAGCCGCAGCCAGAGGTCGCTTGCCGCCGGCAGTTCGCTCTGCTTGTAGCCCAGCATTCTCGCCCAGGTGGGCGAATAGAAGCACTCGTCCGTCTCGAGATTCCAGTCCCAGACGCCGAGCTGTGCGCGGTCGAGCGCCAGTTCCCAGAATGCTTCGTCGCGGACGTTGCTGGCTTTGTGCGCCATTCGAGTACCCGGATGACAATCGAAGGTGAAAATGACCACAATCTGAAGAACAATATCTTAACCTAGATCATGCGCAGCGCGCCTGCGACAATCTTGCTGCCTATGTCGGCATGGCCTTCGACGGGACTGCCGGCGCCTTGCTTTCGACGGTTGGCCCGTTCAGACTTGAACAATGGAATGGCGCGACGAGGGAATCATCATCGGGGTTCGGCGTCATGGCGAAACGAGCGCCATCGTCGAGGCGATGACGCGTTCCCACGGCCGGCATCTCGGCCTGGTGCGCGGCGGCCGCTCGCGCAAGATGCAGCCGATGCTCCAGCCCGGCAACCGCGTGGAACTCACCTGGCGGGCGCGTCTCGATGAGCATCTCGGCACCTTTCAGGCCGAGCCGATCGAGCTGAACGCGGCACGCCTGTTCGACGCGGCGACGGCGGTGTTCGGCCTGCAGATGCTCGCTGCTCATCTTCGTCTCTTGCCCGAGCGAGATCCGCATCCGGCGCTCTACGAGACGCTCGGACTGGTTCTCAGCCATCTCGACGACCCTACGGCGGCCGGCGAACTGGCGGTGCGTTTTGAACTTGTGATCCTCGACGAGCTTGGTTTCGGGCTCGATCTTTCCGAATGTGCAGCGACCGGAACGCGCGACAACCTCGTCTACGTCTCGCCCAAGTCCGGACGGGCCGTTTCCCGCGAAGCGGGTGAACCCTGGCGCGATGCCATGCTGCCGCTGCCGGCCTTCCTCGGCCGCAATTCGGGAATCCGGGCCGACGCCTCGGCTTTCGAACAGGCGTTCCGCCTGACCGGCCACTTTTTCGAACGCCATGTCTACGAGCCGCGCGGTATCGGGCAGCCCGAAGCGCGCGCGAGCTTCATCGCGGCTGTGCGCCGCGCCTTTCAGGCCATCCCAGGAGCTTAAGCCGAATGACCGCAGTCGAACTTTTTCCCGGCTATGTCGCACAGAAGGGCATCGGCACGATCCCGCGCGAAGATGTAGCGCTCTATTCGGGTCTCGAACTGCTGCAACGGATCATCGACGGGCACTATCCCGCCCCGCCGATCGGCGAACGTCTAAACTTCGCTCTGACCGAAGTCTCGGAGGGGAGGGCGGTGTTCCGCGGCTTGCCCGGCGAGCGCCATCTCAATCCGCTCGGGTCGGTGCATGGCGGCTGGGCCGGCACCATCATGGATTCCTCGCTCGCCTGCGCCGTCCAGACCCTTCTTGCGAAGGGTGAGGCCTACACGACCGTCGAATTCAAGGTGAACCTGACGCGCCCCATCACCAGCCGGACGGGCGAGGTCGTCTGCGAGGGCCGGGTGGTGAGCAAGGGCCGCACCATCGCGGTGTCCGAGGCGACGCTGAAGGATAAGGACGGCAAGCTTCTCGCCTTCGGGACCGAAACCTGTACGATCTTTCCTGTCGCCAATCTTGCAGGCTGAACCGCGCGGCAACACAATTCCGATACGCCTTGCCTGTAACTCGCCGTAGAGCGGGGAGAACTACTGATGCTGGACGGCTTTATCGGAACGGTCGCGATCGTCGCGCTGATCTATTTCGTCGTGCGCCTCTATTCGCGTGTCGGCTCCCTTGAGGCCGAAGTCTCGAAACTGCGGGCGGTCGCCCGCCAGCAGGGACGGGACGTCGCAGCTGATCTGCTGCCGGCCGAAGCCTCCGGAGGTGCGCAGGAAATCGCCGATCGAGAGGGCGAGGAAATCGTCGCCGCCGGGCGTGTCGACGACATGCCGGCCGACGACGCGATCGAGGATACGCCGGATACTCCCGCCGGCCCCTGGGCGCGGGCGGCGCGCGAGACCGCCGCACAATCGGCGTCCGAGCTCCCTGCGGCCGCCGAGCCGACGAAGCCGGCAAAGCCTGACATCGAGACGGCGCTCGGTACGCGCTGGGCGGTGTGGGTCGGCGGCCTGGCGCTCGCCTTCGGCGCTGTCTTCCTGATCCGCTACTCCATCGAGGCAGGCATTTTTGGGCCGCGCGTGCGGCTGGCGATGGCTGCACTGCTCGGCCTCGTGCTCGTCAGCGCCGGCGAGTTCGTTCGCCGCACCGGGTTCCGCGTACCTGTCCAGGGTGCCTCCGGCGCCTATGTGCCCGGCATCCTCACAGCGGCGGGCGCCTTCGCCCTGTTCGGCACTGTCTACGCCGCCCACGGCATCTACGGCTTCATCGGCCCGGCTGCGGCTTTCATTCTGCTGGGCGCCATCGGCGTCGGCACGATCGCCGCGGCTCTCGTTCACGGCCAGGCCCTGGCCGGCGTCGGCCTGCTCGGCTCGCTCGCAACGCCCATGCTCGTCGCATCGCAGGCGCCCAGCCCCTGGTCGCTGTTCGGTTATCTGGCGATCGTTGTCGCCGCGAACACGGCCGTCGCACGCATCCGTTCCTGGTCTCTGCTGGCCGCCGCCGGCATTGTCGGCACGGGCATCTGGTCTATCATCTACCTGGCCGAGGCGTCGCCGGCCGATCCCGCTCCGATCCTGTTCGTCCACCTCGTCGTACTCGCGTCTCTCGTCGTCCTGTGGCTGCGTGGCAGATCCGATGACGCACCGGCTACCTGGCGCGATACGCCCTCGCTTGCCGCCGCTCTCGCGTCGGGCTTCTCGGCGGGCGCCCTTCTTGTGTCCGACGCTCTCGTCTTCGCGGGCTCGGCCCCGTGGGGCGCGGTGCTGGTGGCGGCGATGGTCGCGACGGCATGGATGCGGGGCAGGGCGCTCGCCGTCCTCCACGCTGCCGGCTTGGTCGCCATTGTCGCGTTCGCCCGCATTGCGCTCGCCGCCGACTTCTCGTTCTATTTCTTCGACGGCATCCTGATCTTCGACGGAGGCCTTACCTCGATGCCGCAATCGACGGCCGTCCTGACGGGTGCTGTCCTTGGGGTGCTGTTCCTGTCGGTCGGCCTGTGGACCGCGCTTCGCTCCGCGGCCGACGACCGGCTGCGCTCGGGCTCGTGGGCGCTTTGGGCTGCCGCTGTGCCCGCCGTGATCCTTACCGTGCTGTGGTTCGTCTTCGGTTACGCCGATCTCGACATCCGCTACGCGCTGCTTTCGCTGCTCCTCGCCGGCATCCTCGCGGCCGGCGCCGAGATGATCTCGCGCCTCGAAGTGCCCGCTTTGTCGGGAGGCTGGGCCGTATCCTTCACGCTGGCCGGCGCGCTGGCGGCGGCGGTTCTGTTCCTCCATGCCGCCTTCGGCACGCTGCTGACGACGATCCTGTGCGGACTGCTCGTTCTTCCGCCCGCCTTCGCGACCCGCCTGCGCTCCTGGCCAGCGCTCGGCTGGCTCTGTGTCGCGGCCGTGGCCGTGACGATCGCGCGCATCCTGCCGGATCCGACCATCGTCGGCGCGTCACAGCTCGGAACCATGCCTGTCTTCAACGCGCTCTTGCCCGGCTACGGCCTGCCGGCGCTGGCCTTTGTCGCCGCCGCATGGCAGCTCGGCCGCACGACCCAAGGCGCGCCGCGCCTCGTCATGGAGGCGGCCGCCGCGCTCTTCGCCCTGCTCACGGTCGCCATGCTGGTGCGCCACGCCATGAACGCCGGCATCATCGACGGCGCAGAGCCGCGCCTTGCCGAACAGTCGATCTACACGCTGCTTGCGCTCGGGGCAGGTGCGATCCTCATCGCGCTTGACCTGCGCTCCCCGAGCCCGGTCTTCCGCATCGGCTCGATGGCGGCCGGTGTGGTATCGGTACTCTTGATCGTGGCCCAGCATTTCGGCTTCCAGAACCCGCTCTTCACCAACGAATCGGTCGGCCCGATCCCGTTCATCGACCTCATACTGCTCGGCTATCTCCTGCCCGGACTAGCGGCGGCGGCAGTCGCTGTCTTCGCGCGGCCGCGCAGGCCGCGCTGGTACGTGGCCATGCTGGCGCTGCTGTCGGCGACGCTCATCTTCGCCTGGGCCACGCTGACGCTGCGCCGCCTGTTCCACGGCGAATATATCGGCCTCGTCAACGACATGGGCCAGGTCGAGACCTACGCCTATTCGGCGCTGTGGCTCGCCATCGGCGTGCTGGTTCTGGTGGTGGGCGTGCGGCTGGGCTCGCAGGTGCTGCGCATCGCTTCCGCGGTTGTCATCGCGGTCGCAGTAGGCAAGGTCTTTTTGTTCGACATGTCCGAACTTGAAGGCGTTCTGCGCGCGCTCTCCTTCATCGGGCTGGGCGCCGTACTGATCGGCATCGGACTGTTCTACCAGCGCCTTCTCGTGCGCTCGACCAATAGGGCGAAGTAGCTATATGGAGGTGCGGTGGCCCCCGGAGGAGCGCAGTCGCCTTGGAGGAAGTCAAGGGGTCTCAGGTCAGAGGCTATTGACCGATATCATGCGAAAGAGCATTCGCACGGTCGCTGTGGGATTTTCGGCTGTTTCGGGCATTATGGGGTGACTTTTGATCAGCGCCAATGAAGACTTGGGATTAAAGTACCCGGCGTGCGGTTCTACAATGAGAGACTAACCGAAGTTCAGGACGATGTGGCGATCGGCGCGGGCACGCGCATAGGCTCTTTTACCTTGCTGCACGAAGGCGCCGTGATTGGTAAGGACTGCACAATCGGATCGCATTGCAACATCTGCCGTTGCACTATCGGCGACGGCGTCTCGATCCAGACGGGCTGCCATATCACCCGCGGCGTCACCATCGAGGATGGCGTCTTTGTCGGACCTGGCGTCATCACTTTGAACGATCCGCTGAAAGACACGGGCCTTCTTTTCCCGATTATCAGGAAAGGCGCGCGGATCGGCGGCGGCAGCATAATCCTTCCCGGCGTTGTCATCGGCGCAGGCGCCGTTATCGGAGCAGGCAGCGTGGTGACGCGGGATGTCGCGGCGGGGGAGGTCACTTATGGCAACCCGTCGCGGCCATCGAGGCCGACGCATTCATGATGACCAGCAGTCGCAGTCCGGGAAAGCTCCTGCTGAACCTCGCGCCGACGGGGATGGTGCCGACCAGGCAGATGAGTCCCTGCGTGCCCATCAGCCCTGAGGAAATCATCGCCGATGCGGTGGCCGCAGCGGCGATGGGCGTGAACATCGTGCACATCCATGCGCGGGACGAAGCAGGCGTGCCTACCTACCGCAAGGAGGTCTATGCCAGAATCATCGGCGGCATTCGCGAGAGATGTCCCGATCTGGTTATCTGCGTTTCGTTGAGCGGTCGCAATTTCCGCAGTTTCGACGAAAGAAGCGATCCGCTGCGGCTGACGGGAGACGTCGCTCCCGACATGGCGAGCCTGACACTGTCTTCGATGAACTTCGCCAGGGTGGAGAGCGTGAACAGCCCGGACATGATCCGGAGGCTTGCCGAGTTGATGGGCGAGAAGGGGATCAAGCCGGAGCTCGAGGCGTTCGATGCGGGCATGGTCAACTATGCCAGCTATCTGGCCGACAGAGGTGTCATCGGACCGCCGTTCTATTTCAATTTCCTGCTCGGCAATGTCTCGTCCGCACAGGTGAAGCCCGCGCATCTTGGGCTCATGATGAGCGAGTTGCCTCCCCGATCCTATTGGTGCGGGGCTGGAATTGGAGCCCGGCAGCTCGACGCGAACATGCTGGGCCTGCTGTTTGGCAACGGTGCCCGGGTAGGTTTGGAGGACTATCTGTGGCTCGATCGAGAGCGGCGGGTTCCTGCCCGAAACGAAGACATGGTGCGTCGGGTCGTCGATTTGGCTGTCTTGCTCGACCGACAATTCGCATCGCCAAGCGAAACGCGCGAAATGCTGGGGCTGCGACATGTCCATTGACCCTCCTCAGCGTCCGCTTCGCGTCCTGATCACGAACAACACCCTCGGCGCGCGCGCCGGCTCCGAACTGTACGCCAGGGACATAGCGCTTTCGCTCATGCGCCTCGGTCATCTGCCGGTGCTCTACAGTCCGGTTCTCGGGGCCGTGGCGGAGGAGTTGGAGAAGGAGACAATTCCCGTCGTCGACAATCTCGACAAACTGGCCGCCCCTCCGGACATCATCCACGGTCAGCATCACCATGAGACGATGACAGCCGGACTGCGGTTTCGCGATCGGCCCATGATCTATGTCTGCCATGGCTGGCTGCCATGGGAGGAGCGCCCGCCGGTCTTTCCGACGATACGGCGGTACGTCGCGGTGGATGACCTGTGCCGAGAGCGTCTGCTGACGACCGAAGGTGTCGACGCGGCCAAGGTGACGACGATCTATAATTTCGCCGATATGGAGCGCTTCAGGGAACGTCCGCCGCTGCCGGACCGTCCGAAAAGTGCGTTGATATTCAGCAACTATGCCCCCCTCGTGCATGACGAGATCCGCGCCGCCTGCCAGTCGGTCGGGATCGAGCGTATCGACATCGTTGGCGGGGCGGTCGGCAACGTGACCTCCCGGCCAGAAGACCTGCTGCCCCAATACGACGTCGTCTTCGCCAAGGGGCGCTCCGCCATCGAGGCGCTTGCATGCGGATGCGCCGTGGTAGTGGCCGACTACTCGAGGTTTGCGGGATTGGTCACGATGAATACGCTCGACCATCTGCGCCGCTTCAATTTCGGGGTTCGGACGCTCCAGAACGTGTTGACGCGCGACGCGCTTCGCCTGGAACTCGAACAGTACAGCGCGGACGACGCTCGCGCCGTGTCCAGGACGATGCGGGCCGAAGCGCAATTGAGCCAGGCTGCGAAACGTTATGCGGATCTCTACAGGGATGTTCTGAACGACTGGGATGCCGCGAGAGATGCGCCGAGCGCTGAAGCGACGATCGGCTACGCAACACGTTACCTGCGCTGGCTCGCGCCGACAATCAAGGACAGGCACGGCGTCGAGCACTACGCGCGCGCTTTGGCGCAGGAGATTCCGGCGCTGCGCGAGATCGATCAGAAACTTTCCGCAAGCTTGACCTCGACCGAGCAGCGCAATTCCGCCCTCAGCCGGCAGGTCGTAGAGACGACGGTTCAGCTAAACGCCTGTCAGGTGAGCCTGGCGAGTCTCGAGCGCGACGCCGGAGCGACCTATGCCCGATTGGCTGAACGCGAGACGGAGTACGCGGGTCTCGCGGCCGTCGCCGAGGAAGCATCGCGTCAACTGGGAAGGCGCGACCAGGAGCTCGCCACTCTGGCGGATCGCAACGCAGACCTGTCGGCAAGACTCGCAGCTCTCGAAAACGAGCTGTCGACGCTACGTCGAGAATTGGCCGACGCGGCGGCGACGCTTTCCGTGCGAGACCGGGAAATCGCACGCATCAAGGCGTCTCGCGCTTGGAGAGCTGTCCAATCCTATGGGCGTTTGAAGCAGAAGATCTGGACACGGTAGATGCAGGGCGGTGCGCCTTCCGATTCCAGTCAACTGCCGCCTTTTCCGGTCGTCGTTGGGGTCCCTCGATCCGGCACCACGCTTTTACGGATGATGTTGGATTCGCACTCCGAGCTCGCGATTCCGCCGGAGACGGGCTTCCTGCTCGACGATCGGATCGCTGGCAGCTCTCTTGGTGGTCGGGAAATCGCGCGGGAAATGACAGAGTTTCCTCGCGAAGCTCCTGCCTGGAGCGACTTCGGCATCAGTGCTGACGAATTCCTGGATCAGGCGGAGGCTTTGAGTTCCGAGGCGGGACCGGGCGATGTCCTGCGCCTGTTCTACCGGATGTATGCGACAAATCACGGTAAGCGCAGGGCAGGCGACAAGACGCCGGGCTATGTCAATGCGATGAGCACAATCGCCCGGCTGATGCCCGAGACACGCTTCATCCACATCATTCGCGATGGCAGGGACGTCGCCCTGTCATGGCGCAAGACCTGGTTTGCGCCGTCCGCCGACATCCCCACTCTCGTTCGAACGTGGACGGATACGATCCTTGGCGCGCGGGAATCGGCCGCGCGTCTGCATTATCGCGAGGTATTCTATTCCGATCTCGTCCGCGACCCCGCGGCGGTGCTGCGGGACATCTGCGATTTCGTGGACCTGCGCTACGAGCCGTCAATGCTGAGATACTACACTCGCTCGCCGCAGCGTTTGCGGGAACACCGGGCGCGATACAGAATGGATGGCACGCTCGTCGTGAGCCACGACACCCGGATCGTACAGCAGCAGAACACGATGAAACCTATTCTGCCGCGCGACGGCGTCTGGCGACGGGAGATGGAACCTCACGATCTGTCGCGGATAGACCCGCTCTCAACGTCGCTCCTCGACGAGATAGCTCGAACAAGCAGGCTCCCCTGATCGGGTCGATGGAATCCGAGCGGATCACTCGGCTGGCGCCAGCACAGGGCGATCGACCGGCCGTTCCCTGATCGGCCAGTGAACCACCGCGGCGAACAGTCCGAGCGCGACGCCGAGCCACCAGACGATGTCGTAGCTGCCGTAGATGTCATAGAGATATCCGCCGAGCCAGACGCCGAGGAACGAGCCGATCTGGTGCGACAGGAAGACGATGCCGCCCAAAAGGCCGAGGTGGCGTGTGCCGAACATGATCGCGACCAGGCCGTTGGTTGGCGGCACCGTCGACAGCCACAAGAGGCCCATCAGCACCGCGAAGGCGATCACCACGAAAGGCGTCTGCGGCACCAGCAGGAACCAGGTGATGACGATCGACCGGCCGAGGTAGATGAGCGACAGGAACATCGGCTTCGAATAGCGCTGGCCGATGACGCCCGAAGCGAGCGAGCCGATGATGTTGAAGAAGCCGATCAAGGCGAGCGCTATGACGGCATAGCGCGCCTCGATGCCGATGTCGGAGATGTAGGCCGGGAAGTGCGCGGTGATGAAGGCCACCTGGAAGCCGCAGACGAAGAAGCCCGAGACGAGGAGAAGGTAACTCTGGTGGCCGAACGCTTCCCTGAGCGCCTCGCCGACCGACTGCCTGATCTCGGCCTGGCTGTTCCTGCCGGTGCTCGCATTGCCCCGCAGCGGGATGGCGAGGACTGGAACGACCAACATCATCGCGCTCATCACGACCAGCGAGTTGAACCAGCCATAAGCGTCTATCAAGCTTTGGCTCAGTGGCGCGAAGAGGAACATGCCGGCCGAGCCGGCCGCGGTGCCGATACCGAAGGCGAGACTTCGCTTCTCGGGCGCGACGTTGCGCGCGAAGGCGGCGAGCACGATGCCGAACGAGCCGGACGCGATGCCGAGTCCGACCAGCACGCCGCCGCCAATGTTCAGCAGGGCAGGGCTGTCGGCGACCGCCATCAGGATCAGGCCGCTGGAATAGAGGATGCCGGACAGCGCCAGCACGCGCCAGGTGCCGAACTTGTCGGCGATCGCGCCGAAGAAAGGGGTACCCAGCCCCCAGGCCAGGTTCTGGAACGCCATGGCGAGGCCGAAGGTGGTGCGGTCCCAGCCCTTCTCGGCCAGCATCGGGAGCTGGAAGAAACCCATTGCCGAGCGCGGACCGAAGGTCAGCGCCGCGATCAGGCAGCCGCAGATGATGATGAGCCACGGCAGGGATGGGGCCGGGCGGGTCGCGGCGCTCGTTTGGGACACGGGAATCTCCTGCAAGTGTCTCTATTGTGTATATGCACAATAGCGGAACTGGCGGCCGCGTCCAATCAGTTGCGGAGAGCGATCGTTCAATTTCATTGATCGATGGGGGTGATCGGGGAATAACCACCCGTCTCCCGCGTTCATGTCATCGGAAGGCCATTCGCGTGCAAGCACTTTGTGTCGCGGCCGGCCAGGCGTATCAAAGGCGCCGGCGAAACCGGAATCACCCGGTCGCCGCGCCGGACAGGACATGGACGAGAAGCGGGGTGCCATTCTTGCAGAGCTGCCGCGCCTGCGCCGCTATGCGCGCGCGCTGGTGCGTGATCGCGACGTGGCGGACGATCTGGTGCAGGACTGCATCGAAAAGGCGCTGACGCGGATGGACGGCTGGCAGAGCGGCGACAATCCGCGCCGGTGGCTCTTCACGATCATGCACAATCTCTTCGTCGACCAGTTGCGCAGGACAAAGCGGCGGGGCGTTTCGGTCAGCTACGAGGACGCGAGCGGATCAGCCTTGGTGACGGAACCCTCGCAACTGGACAACATCGCGGCCCGCGAGGTGTTGCAGGCATTGCAGGCGATCGCGCCGGACCGGCGCTCAGCACTCGTCCTGGTCGCGGTGGAGGGCCTGACCTATGCCGAGGCTGCGACAGTGCTCGGCATCCCCGCCGGGACGGTCATGTCGCGCATAGCGAGAGGACGGGAGGAATTGCGCAAGGAACTGGAGGATGCCTCGCGCCGGCGGACGATCAGGGTGGTCGAGCGATGACTGCGGAATTCACCGAACGCGACATACATCTTGCACTGGACGGCGAACTGCCGGCCGAGCGCCTGAACGATTTCGGCGCCTGGCTGGAAGCCAACCCGGACATGAAAATCAAGGCGGCGCGTTTCGATGCCGACCGCCAGCGTTTGCAGACCGCGCTCGGTCCGGTGGCCTACGAGGCCGTCCCTGGCAAGCTCACCGAGACGATACTGGGCAACGGGTCCGATCTCTTGGGCATGCGCAGCTGGTGGCGGGGCGCAATCGCGGCCGGCCTGCTCGTCGCGGCGGCGGCCGGCGGATATGCGCTCGGCGTGGCCGGTGGCCCGGCGGGAATCGCGCGTGCCTCCGATCCGGTCGCCGAACGCGCGGTCGCGGCCCACCGCATCTATTCGGCCGAGAAACTGCATGTCGTTGAGGTCGGTGCCGACCAGAAGGACCATCTCGTCGGCTGGCTGTCGAAGCGGGTCGGAACCACGCTCAAAGCCCCAGATCTCGCGCCCGAGGGGTTCAGTCTCGTCGGCGGGCGTCTGTTGCCGTCAGGCGAGAAGGTCGCCGCCCAGTTCATGTACCAGGATTATTCGGGCAACCGCATCTCCCTCTATGTGACGCAGACGGCCGGATCGGACGAGACGGGCTTCCGTTTGTTCGAGAACGCGGATGCGCGCGCCTTCTACTGGCTGGACGGCGGCTTCGGCTACGCAATCGCCGGCGCGGTGCCTGAAGCCACGATGGAGGCGGTGGCGCGCGCGGCCTACCGGCAGCTGCTTCCGGTCGCCGCGAAAAGCTGAGCCGGTGGCGTTCGATCCGACACAATTTGGCCGGAATCGCGGCGCGAAAGCGCCCTCCATTGACGTGGCCGCGCTGGCGTCTCACAACGCTCCGATGCCCTCTCGCAGTTGAGGTATTCCTCCCCGCATGCCCGCCGCGATACGCCCGGCCCGCGCTTCAGACATCGACGCGCTCGTGCGGATCGAGAACGCCGTTTTCCCGACCGATCGCATCTCGCGCCGTTCCTTCCGCCAATTGATCGAGCGCGAGACAGCTGAGACGCTGGTCGCCGAAATCGACGGCAAGATTGCCGGCTATTGCATGGTCCTGTTCCGGACGGGCAGCGGCGTCGCGCGCCTCTATTCCATCGCCGTTGCCGCGGAAAGTGGCGGTTCTGGCGTCGGCCGCCTGCTGCTTGGCGAAGCCGAGAAGATCGCCTTCGACCATGACCGGCTGATCCTCCGCCTCGAGGTGAGGGACGACAATGCCCGCGCCATCCGCATCTACGAGAAAAGCGGATACCGGCGCATCGGCATGGAGCCGGATTATTACGAGGACCATGCGCCGGCGCTGCGCTACGAAAAGGTGCTGCGCGGCAGCGCCACATTCGCGACGACGGTGCCGTTCTACGAGCAGACGGCGGATTTCACCTGCGGCCCGGCCTGCCTGATGATGGCAATGGCGCATTATCTGCCCGGATTCACGCCGTCGCCGGTGATGGAGGTTCGCCTGTGGCGCGAGGCGACGACCGTCTTCATGATGTCCGGCCCGGGTGGCTGCGAACCCTTCGGCCTCGCGGTGGCGGCGCACGAGAACGGCCTGTCCGCCGAGATCATCGTGTCGTTCTACGGCGCGCTCTTCCTGCAATCGGTGCGCAGCGACGAGAAGAAGCGAGTGATGGAGCTCGCCCAGGTCGATTTCAGGAACCGGGCCGAGGACTACGCCATTCCCGTCGAGACGCGTTCCTTCACGCTGGATGATATCCGCGCGGCGATCGCTGGTGGAAAACTGGCTGTGGTTCTGATCAGCGGGTTCGTGATGTTTGGTAAGAAAGTGCCGCACTGGGTTCTGGCGATCGGTGACGACGGCGAGCATATCGTCATCCACGATCCATGGATCGAGGGCGCGCATGCCGAGACGACGGCGGACGCCGCCAACATCCCGATCCCTTACGACGTATTCATGCGGATGGCGCAATTCGGCAAGAAATTGCGCGCGGCCGTGATCCTGGGAAAGAGATAGATGACCTGGGTTATCCTCACCGGCCGGCAGAGCGACATCGATCCCTACGCTACGCCGCACAAGATCATCACCACCCGGGACTACCTCACCCATCCGTCGCTGTTCCGCGGCGTGCGGCCGAAGGTCATCAACCTGTCCAACAATGTCGGCTACCAGAGCCGCGGCTACTATGCCTCGCTGCTGGCAGGCTCGCGCGGTCACAAGGTGATCCCGACGGTCGAGACGATGATCGACCTGTCGGAGAAGAAGCTCTACGAGCACGCCTTGCCGGAGCTCGAGGTCGCGCTGAACCGTTGCCGCAAGGAAATCGGCGGCGAGTTCCCCTCCCGCGTCACCGTCTTCTTCGGCATCGGTCCGACGAAGGCGTGGGACAAGTTCGCCAAGCTGCTCTTCGACTGGTTCCGCGCCCCGGCGCTCGAAGTATCCATCAAGGATGGCGGCGAATGGGCTTCGATCCGCAAGATCGGTTTCCTGCCGCTCGCGCGCATGACCGACGAGGAGGAAAAGACCTTCCTCGATAGTCTCGAACGCTACACCGGCCGCGAGTGGCGCGATACCAAGGAGCGGACGCCTGCGCGCTATACTTTCGCCACGCTGATCAATCCGCAGGAAGAGCTCTCCCCGTCCTCGATCTCCTCGCTGAAATACTGGGCCCGCATCGCCGAGAAGATGGGGGTGGAGGTCGAGCCGATCACCAAGAAGGACCTGTCGAAGCTCGCCAACTACGATGCGCTGTTCATCCGCGAGACGACGTCGATTTCGAACCACACCTACCGCTTCGCCCGCCGCGCCCAGCAGGAGGGAATGCCGGTCATCGACGACCCGTTGTCGATGATCCGCTGCACCAACAAGGTCTATCTGAACGAGCTGATGACCTTCAACAAGGTGCCGGTGCCGCCAACCGTGACCATCGCCGGCATCGCCGATCTCGAGCCGGCCGCCCAGGCCCTCGGCTTCCCGCTCGTGCTGAAGATCCCCGACAGCGCGTTTTCGCGCGGCGTCAAGAAAGCCTCGACCTTCGCGGAACTCAAGGCGCTCGCCACCGCGTGGCTGGAGGATTCCGACCTCATCATCGCGCAGAAATACATCCCGACCCAGTTCGACTGGCGCGTCGGCGTGCTGGGTGGCGAGCCGCTGTTTGCCGTGCAGTATCTGATGGCCAAGAAACACTGGCAGATCGTCAACCACGACCGCGGCGGCAAGCCCGACCAGGGCGGCGTCAAGACCTTCACGATCAAGGAGACGCCGAAGATCGTCATCGATACCGCCGTGAAAGCCGCGCGCTGCATCGGCGACGGCCTCTACGGTGTCGACCTGAAGGAAACCCCCGACGGCGTCTTCGTCATCGAGGTCAACGACAATCCCGACCTCGACCATGGCTACGAGGATTCCGGCGAGAAGGACGAGGTCTGGGTGAAGCTCACCCAGTGGTTCCTTGACAGGCTCGAGCGGAACGGGCGCTGAGGGTAAAGATGGTCATTGGCCTCCGAACAACGCGGCAATAGCCACGTTCTCGTAGCCTTTCCGATAGCGTAGTATACGCCAACAGGTTTGGGGGAGCACATGTCGGATATCTCGAATGCACTCGGCGGAGTGGGTCTCCTGCGCGCGTCGCTTGCGCGCACAGGCCGCTGGGCGGCCAGTCTCGGCTTCGTCGCCGGCATCGTCTCCGACATCCTCAACCCGCTTGCGCCGTTCGCCGCCTATATCGCAATGGTCGCGGCGGTAGCGGCGGCGATCATCGCGTCAGCCATCGTTTTCCGGCTGGTTCTCACGACAAGGGCCATGCCCGCGCTGGTGTTTGCGACCACCACCGCGGCGATCGCGGGCGGCATCTACGCCTTGCAACAGAACAGGTCTGCCGACAATGGCGTGATCGCCTCGCTCATTCCGGCTGTCGCCGAGTTGCAGCAATCGATGGGCATCGTTGCCGCGAGGGTCGAGAAGATCGAGCAGACGGTGACCGAGACGCAGCAGACCGTGACCGAGACGCAGAAGGCCGTCGACGGCGTTAAGCAGTCGACCGACCAGATCGCCACCAGGCAGGACGCGCAGACGGAGCAGATAGGCGAGGTAAAGCAGTCGACGGATGAGATCGCGGCCAAGCAGGACGCCCAGGCGAAACAGGTCGGCGAGTTGCAGAAGTCGACCGAGCAGATCGCTGTGTCCATCGACGCGATCGCCAAGGGCTTCGCGGCGCTGGCCGCGCAGGGGAGCACCATCGCCGACCCCAAGCGGCCCGACGAATTCTACCACAACGCGCGCGTTCAGGAACTCGGCGGCGACATGGTCAATGCTCGGCGCAGCTATCTCGCCTTCGCCAGTTTCGACATCGACGCGATTGACCCGTACCAGCGTTTCGCGACGCTGCTCAGGGTACAGGACGGACGCGCCGGCGCGCGCGAAGTCTTCGGAGAATTGGCCGGCCGGGGCAAGTCGCCGGCGGTCAAGCTGGTTCACGCCCTGCAGTTCGACGATGCGCAGCGTATCGAGCGGCTGAACGCCTTTATCGCCGCCAATCCGGCCTATGCGCCCGGATACTACTTCCTGTCGAAGGAACATTCGCTGGACCGCCTCGGCACCCAGTCGCTGGCCGACAAGCGCGCGGAAGGCGAGGCCTTGCAGACATTCTTGGGCCACGAGAAGGATGGCGGCCTCGTGAAATTCTTCGTCGACCACACCGAACTCGCGGTCTGGCTCGACGATTCCAGGCGCAGGCTGGCGGCGCTGGGCAATGCTCTCGATCCGGCGAGCTTCGCGCCGACGCTCATTCCGACGCGCTCCAACCAGGGCTGGATCATCTCCGTCTCGCTGCCGGAAGCCGCGACCGCGATCTCATGGCGGATGAGCAATGACGGGCCCTATGTTGACACCGGCCTGATGGCGAGCATCGACCAGCGCACCGGCAAGCCGATGCCGAACCCGTCCTTCCAGATTCCGACCGTCAACGAACCGACGGTGATCTCGATCCGCTATGTCGATCCTCGCGGCAATCCGGCCGGGCCGTTCGACCTGCCATTCGACCCGAGGGGCGCGCTGCAGCAGGCCAACAAGCAGATCCTCGACCAGTTCTGGACCTCGTGGGTCGCCTTCGACGCCAGCGGTAACACCGGCCTGGTCTACTACACGCACATCCTGTCCTACCGCTGCGCGGTCAAGGAGGTGCGCTACAGCCTGAACGGAGATTCCCTCGACAAGACGCTCGATATGCCGCCATGCAACGAAAAGGATCCCTATGCGCTGCCGGACGGCGTGCTGCCCTACTTCAAGGTCACGAAGGACGTGACTTCGATGGCGGTTCAGGTTACCTATGTCGACGGGACGCAATCCCCGGTGCGCGAGTTTCTCCGGCAATAGGCACAGCGAGGGGCAAGCGGGCTGAGTCAGCTTCTCACTTCGTCTATCGCGGCGAATCGGTTGTGGAATGCCTTCTCCACCACCTCCGCCGGCTTCGGCTCCAAATCGAGCTTTTCCGGCGAAATCCAGCGCGGCCGACCGAAATACTGGGCCGCCTCGGCTGTCGAGAAGCCCGCCAGTTCCGTCGCCTCGAAATGGGCGGCCGCCTGATCGGCGCGCTTGATCTCTTTCTTCAGGCTCTCCGACAGCGTCAAGGCCTTCACGCTCAAGGAGACGCCGAAGATCGTCATCGACACGGCAGTGAAGGCCGCGCGCTGCATCGGCGACGGCCTCTACGGCGTCGACCTGAAGGAAACCCCCGACGGCGTCTTCGTCATCGAGGTCAACGACAATCCCGACCTCGACCACGGCTACGAGGATTCCGGCGAGAAGGACGAGGTCTGGGAGAAGCTGACCCAGTGGTTCCTGGATCGCCTGGAGCGCAACGGGCGCTGAGCGCCTGAGCAACCGAGGCTGCCGAAATTGCATCGCGGCCGCCGAGCCGAGCTGAGTATCATCCTGATCTCTGATAATTAAACCGAATGGTTGACAATGACACTGCAGCATGATCTTAAACCATACGGTTGAGTAAAGGCGACGCGGAGAAGCGCGCTGAAAAACATCGATCGCTCGACCGGGATAAAATGATGGAGAGACTAATGTTGCTTGAAGGCAAGGACGCCGTGATTCACGGTGGCGGGGGTGCGATCGGAGGCGCGGTCGCGCGCGCGTTCGCCAGCGAAGGGGCCAATGTCTTCCTCGCGGGCCGCACGCGCAGGAAGCTCGAGACCGTCGCGGAGGATATCCGCGAGGCCGGCGGTACTGCCCATGTCGCGGAGGTCGATGCGCTCGATCCGGAGGCGGTCCAAACCCATGCCGACGCCGTCGCCGCCCAGGCGGGCGGCATCGACATCGTCCTCAACGCGATCGGCATTCCGCATGCGCAAGGCGTTCCGCTCGCCGATCTGGAGCTTTCCGAGTTCGAGGATCTCGTCGGGGCCTATATGCGCGCACATTTCCTGATCGCGAAGGCCAGTGCGAAGCACATGGTTTCCCGCGGCGCGGGTGTGGTCCTGACGATTTCCACGCCGGGATCGCGCATGTCGGGGCCGGGATTTCTCGGCTATGGCGTCGCGTGCGGCGCCATCGAGACCTTCTCGCGCATCCTTGCCGGCGAACTCGGGCCAAGCGGCGTGCGCGTGATCTGTCTTCGTCCGGATGCTATGCCCGATGCCCTCGCGACTTCCTACACAGGACCGATGTTCGGCCGCATCGCGGAAGGCATGGGCATGACCGGCGAAGAACTGCTCACGCGACGCGCCGAGACGACTGCGCTGCTCAGGCGCGCTCCGAAGCTCAGGGAGATTGCTGACTATGCGGCCTTCGTCGCGTCTGATCGCGCCGGAGCGATGACGGGTGCCATCGCCAATCTGTCTTGCGGCTCTCTGGTCGATTGACCTGGCTATGCTTTGCGTTCCACGGCGGCGAAACGTGTGAGAAACGCCTTCTCCACTGCCTTCGCCGGCTTAGGCGCAAGGTCGAGCTTTTCCGGCGAGATCCAGCGCGGCCGGCCGAAATACTGGGCCGCCTCGGCTGTCGAGAAGCCCGCCAATTCCGTCGCCTCGAAATAGGCGGCCACCTGGTCGGCGCGTTTGATCTCCTTCTTCAGGCTCTCCGGCAGCTTCGCCGGCAGGCCGAAGCGCAGATGGATGGCCGTCTGAAGCCGGGCTTCCACGTCTTTGTAGCCGCCGCCGACGACCGCCTTGAACGGCGAGATCATGTCGCCGATGACATATTCAGGCGCGTCGTGAAGGAGGGCGGCGAGCCGGTGCGGCGCCGGCGCGTCCGGGTGCATCGCGCGAAAGATGTCCTCGACCAGCAGTGAATGCTGCCCGACCGAGAAGGCATGGTCGCCGGAAGTCTGGCCGTTCCAGCGCGCGACTCGGGCCAGTCCATGCGCGATGTCGGTGATCTCGACGTCAAGCGGCGACGGATCGAGGAGATCGAGCCGGCGGCCGGAGATCATGCGCTGCCAGGCGCGGGGCGGGGCGTTGGGACGGTCGGCCATCACGCGTCTCCGGCGACCGCGTCGTCGGGGAAGGCGAACGTCGCTTGCGGCGGGATAGAGAGCGCAAGGGCGACGTCGCCGGCCAGGATCGGCACACCGGCGTCTATCGCCTCCTTCACCCGGTCGATACGGGCGATGGCGAGCCCTTCTGTTCCGACGACGGTCCCCAGCGTCCCGATCGACCGTCCATTGGCGGTGATATCCGTGCCGGAAGCCGGAAGCGGGCCGTCGCCCCGCACCACCAGCACGCGCCGCCTCGCCGTGCCGCGATGCTGCATGCGCGACACCACCTCCTGGCCGACATAGCAGCCCTTCTTGAAGCCGACGCCGCCGTTCTGGTCGAGCAGAACGTCGTGCGGGAACGCGTCGGAGAGCTGATAGTCCGCTCCGCTTTCGGCGACGCCGTTCTCGATCCGCAACAAATCCCACGCAGCGCGGTCGCTTGACGCTGCAATATCGCCGTAGCGTCGCCAAACCAGTCGCGCCAGGAAACGAAGGTCGCGGAAGACCCCGGTTGAATCACTTTCTGAAGAGCCTGAATCGGTCTCCCATTCGACAGTCGCAACCTGCTGGTCCGGTTTGGAAATCTCCGCCTTGGCGCGCAGCTTGTACAACATCAGGCGGCGCACCAGATCGTCCGCGACATCCGCGCGCACATCGAGCAGGAAAGCGTCCGCGCCGTCGCGCGCGATGAGGAAATCGAACATGATCTTGCCCTGCGGCGTCAGCAGCGCGCAGGGTTTGAGCGCGCCATCTGGCATATCCGTCAGGTCCGCCGTGACGATGTTCTGGAGGAAGTGCTCGGCGTCCGGGCCGGCGACCCGCACCAGTGCGCGGTCTGTAAGGGATACGCTGGGCATCGTGAATCCCGGTCTTGCATTGGCAGGGGCCATTACGTAAGCCGCGTCGATCTCTCCGGCAAGGGCGCTGGCTAAGGGGTAACGGCATGTCTGCGACTTTCGACCTGATCCTGAAGGGCGGCACGGTGGTCAACCATGACGGCGAGGGCGTGCGCGACGTCGGCATCGTCGGCGGGCGCATTCATGCCATCGGCGACCTCTCCCGCGCCAGCGCCGGCGAGACGATCGACTGCACCGGCCTGCACATCCTGCCGGGCGTCGTCGACAGCCAGGTGCATTTCCGGGAACCCGGCCTGGAGCACAAGGAGGACCTGCAGACGGGCTCTTGCGCGGCCGTGCTGGGCGGGGTCACCGCGGTGTTCGAGATGCCCAACACTAAGCCGTTGACGACCAGCGAAGCAGCGCTTGCCGACAAGGTGCGCCGCGCCACCGGCCGCATGCATTGCGACTTCGCCTTCTGGGTCGGCGGCACACGCGACAATGCGAAGGACGTGCCTGAGCTGGAGCGGCTGCCCGGAGCGGCAGGTATCAAGGTGTTCATGGGCTCGTCGACCGGCGACCTGCTCGTCGAGGACGACGAGGGCGTGTTCGAGATCCTGAAGAACACGCGGCGCCGTGCTGCCTTCCATTCGGAGGACGAGTTCCGCCTGCGCGAGCGCCTCGGCGAGCGCGTCCCGGGAAATCCGGCGTCCCACCCGGTCTGGCGCGACGAGATCGCAGCGCTCCAATGCACGCAGCGTCTGGTCGCCGTCGCCCGTCGCGCCCGTGCCCGCATCCATGTGCTCCACATCTCGACGGCGGAAGAGATCGAGTTTCTGGAGCATCACAAGGACGTCGCCACCTGCGAGGCGACGCCGCATCATCTGACGCTATCGGCCGACGACTACGCCCGCCTGGGCACGCTCTTGCAGATGAACCCTCCTGTGCGCTCAGCGCGCCACCGCGACGGCGTCTGGCGCGGCATTTCCGACGGCATCGTCGACGTGCTGGGCTCCGACCATGCGCCGCACACGCTTGAGGAGAAGGCAAAGCCCTATCCGGACTCGCCCTCGGGCATGACGGGCGTCCAGACGCTCGTTCCGTTGATGCTGGACCATGTCAATGCCGGGCGGCTGACGTTGCAGCGCTTCGTCGACTTGTCCAGCCACGGCCCGAACCGGATCTTCGGCATGGCCCGCAAGGGCCGCATCGCCGCCGGCTACGATGCCGATTTCACCATCGTCGACATGAAGCGGCGCGAGACGATCACCAACGAACAGCAGGGCTCGAAAGCAGGCTGGACCCCGCATCACGGCCGCGAAGTGACAGGCTGGCCGGTCGGCACGATTGTGCGGGGGATGCGGGTCATGTGGGACGGCGAGATTGTGACGGCGGGACGGGGGAGGGCGGTGGAGTTCTCTGAGGCAGTAGGCAGTAGGCAGTAGGGATTGGTCAGTTCGCATCCAACTTGCGGATGAGGGACCTTAGCATTTTGCCGAGACGTTCGCATTTTCCGAGCAGAGCGTCGATTTGTCCCTCAGGAAGATAGCCGAGCCGGCCTGAAAGGATGAGGTGCGTTTCGAATTCCTTTAGCGAGCCTTGGGCGATACGCAGGAACTGCTGATAAGAGCCTCGGCTCTCGCGCCCATATCCCTCTGCGATGTTGGCCGCGATCGACGTCACCGCACGGCGGATCTGGTTCGTCAGGCCGTACTGTTCGGATTTCGGCCAACCTTGGGTGAGGGCGTAGATTTCGACCGACAAATCCAGCGACTGCTGCCAGACGAGGAGATCTCTGTAGGAATCAATCTTCTTCGATTCCACTTTCCTACTGCCTACTGCCTACTGCCTACTGCCTACTGCCTAATCCCCCGCCACAAAGAACATCCACCGCCCCTCCGGCGTGATCCCGACGCGGTAGAAGATGTAGGCGCCGTAGTTCTTCATGTCCTCGTAGTCGCCGGCAGTGACGATCCGGAACAGTTCGACCCGCTGCGGCGGCGTCAGTTTCTCGATCGGCACGGCGAAGAAATACGGCCAGACGTAGAGTTCTTCCGGCTTGCCGGCGTCGATGTGGACGAAGCCGGCCTCCAGCACCTCTTCCAGGATCGCCAGGATCTCGTGGCCCTCGCCGTCTCCAGACTGCTGCTTGAGAAAGGCAACCAGGTCGCCTTCGACGTCTCCGAAGGTGACGGTGGTTGCGCCGTCGCCCATGCCCAGCAGCGGACGCAGCTTCTCGATGTCGCCGCTCTTGGTCGCTTCGAGGATGAGTTCGCGCATGCGCCGTGTCGGACCGGGCAGTTTCGACAGGTCGTAGATTACCTCGGGAACGGGCGCGTCCGGATCGGCATTCGGCCGAGCCGGATCGGCGGTTTCCTCGTCGTCGGATGGCGTGGCAGGGTCGACCGTGTGGTCGATCGCCGGCGCGGTGTCATCGGCAGGCGCCTGTTTTTGCGGCGGGCGCACGGGATCTGGCATCGGCACTTCGCCGGCCGGGTCGCCCGGAAGAGTGATGTCGGGAAGGGGGGTCGGCTCGGTGACCTCGGGCGGCGAGGTCTCGTCCGGCTTGATCTCGCTCAGCGCGAAAGCCTGTCCCGCCCACAGCGAGGCAGCGATCAACCCCACGCACATTTTGATGGCGGTCGCGCGAAACATCCGCGAAGCGTTAGCCATTTCGTCCTGCCTGCCTGCTTCCGGCCGATCAAAGCGCCGGAGCGCCGCATCGTCAATGGCGTCGGATTTCCGGAGTGAGTTCGCCGCCGACGATTCTCTCGCGCATACGGTCGACGAGCGCAACCGCCGCGTCTTCTCCGCAGGACCGCAGGAGTTCGGTCAGCGCGGTGGTCAGCGCCACTTCGGCGATAAGTTCTGGCTCGATTCCGGCGGAAAGACCGTCGGCCCAGGCTTCCGTCTGGCTTTCGAGCGCCGTCAGACGCTTTTCCTCGCGCATCAACGCGTCGAGCTCGCCTAAACCTTGACCCATCGACTCAATCCACTCGTTGTCGAGGCCAGTGTGCCTGATTCACCGGCCGTCAACCATCATTAACGCACGATTAAAACTTTTAGCACAATTGAATCAACGTGCACCCCCGACTTTGTGCAAAAAGTGAGCATTAGGTTAATTGCCGAATCTGACGGCGATGTCGCGGGACAGTTCCTCGCCTTCCTTCATGTAGCGCGAGATCGCGGTGTAGGCGGATTCGGTGCAGGTCGAGTAGCCGGCTGCGAAGGAACGGTAGCCGTTGTTGAAGCTCGACACGAAGCGCGCGCGCAGCGCCGGCTCGGGGTTTTCCGTCCGCAGCAGCGTTTCCATTTCCTCGCGCCACTGGTTCGAAGTCTCGCCGCACAGGTTGCGCAGGTAGTGCAGCGATCCGAGGATTTCGGACAGGCGCAGCAGGCGGCTCTCGAACGGCGCCTCGGCCGCGCGCGAAGCGACCGGCGCCGTTGCCAGCACCGCCGAGAGGATTGCAGCTGAAAGGAGGGACTTGCGCGCCATGCGCCTCTTCTCGCCAAAGATTCCGGCCGCCGCAAGGCGTCACGTCGCCGCTTGTGCGCCTTGCTCCCGCAAGAGCTTCCGGGCGACGTCGAGCACCGAGGGGATGACCGGGAGGTCGGTCATCTCGGCGAGCGTGAACCATCCGGCGCTTTCCGCGTCGTCGCCGGCCATCGCCTCGCCGCCCGCATATACACCGCGGAACACGTTCAGTTCGAACGCGGCCCCCGCGCCCTCGCGCTCGATCAGCAGCGTCTCGACCGGCTCGACGGCCTCAGCTGTGAGCCCCGTTTCTTCGAAAAGTTCGCGCCGTACCGCCGCTTCCAGGCTTTCGCCGTCCTCGACGCGACCGCCGGGAAACGCATAGAGCCCCTTCGCGGGCGAGCGGCCGCGCTTGACGAGAAGCACCCGGTCACGGTCGACGAGCGCGATCGAGACGGCGGGGAGGGGAGGCGGATGCTGCATCGGCGCCGAACCTATGCGGCCGCTGCTGCCGCCGCAATCGCGATGTCGCTTGACGCCGCTCGTGCCTGCCGCCACATCTCGCCGATGTGCGGACGTTTCACGTTGACTGCGACGACGGAGGAGGTCGAGGCGCTGTTTGCGCTGCTCGAGCTCGAAGGCTTTCCGGCGCGCTACAACATCGCGCCTACCCAGCCGATCCTGATGGTAATTGGCGGACCGAGGGCCGAGCCCGGCTCCAACCTGCCCGACCGCCGCGCTCTCTTGGTGCGCTGGGGCCTGATACCCGGCTGGGCGAAGGATCCGAAGGACCTGCCGCTCCTGATCAATGCGCGTTCCGAAACGGCTGCCGAAAAGCCCGCCTTCCGTGCCGCGATGCGCCACCGCCGCACGCTGGTGCCGGCGTCCGGCTTCTACGAATGGAAGCGCGACGGCTCGAAGAAGAGCCAGCCGTTCTTCATCCGCCCGCGCGGCGGGGGATTGATGGCATTCGGCGGTCTGATGGAAACCTATGCCGAGCCGGGCGGGTCTGAGATCGACACGGGCGCGATCCTGACGACGGCAGCCAACATCGCCATCGCCGCGATCCACGACCGCATGCCGGTGATCATCCGCCCCGAGGATTTCTCCCGCTGGCTCGATTGCCGCACCAGCGAGCCGCGCGATGTGGCCGATCTCATGGCGCCGATCTCGCCCGACTATCTCGAGGCGATCCCGATCTCGGACAAGGTCAACAAGGTCGCCAATGTCGGCCCGGAGATCCAGCAGAGGGTGACGCTCGCGGGCGAAGCCGCCGCCCCGAAGGCCGCGGCGGCAGACGACCCGCCGCAGCTCAAGCTGTTCTGACGGCCGCCACGAGTTCCGTCAGGCCGCGCGCTTCAGCACGACCTGGTTGTTCACGTTCTTCGTCCTGGCGCACAGCAGCGCGGCCATGATCGCCGCCGGGCCGATGGCGCGGTAGTGGCTGACGAGCGCCGCATATTGCTGTCGGGCGCGTTCGGTTTCGCTGATCGTGCGGGTCATGTTTCTTCCCTCTGGTCCCGTTGTCGTGAGCAGCCGAATGACGTTCGATTGGGACCGAAATCTGTCCCGGGATGGGCATTTCCCGGACGGTTGCCTTTTACCGATTCATGGTTGACGGTTTGCCAACGCGGTGATGTCGGCGTGCCACACATTTCGCCGTTGGATGTTTCCGGACCGTGTCGCCAAACGCGGCGATCCTCTCCTCTTGACGCAACGCCCGCCCGCGCCGCATAAAGCGCCGATGAAAACGATCTTCGCCATTTGCGGGATTTGCATTATCGGCTAGCGCTGTCGCTGGTCTGGTCGTTTTCGCCTTATCTCCCAAAGACAAGCAAACGCCCCGGCCAGCAGGCCCGCCGCCGCATGACGCCGAAAAGTTGCAGACTTTTCGGATCTCGTCATGCGCAAGAAGATCGCGCATGGATTGGGTGAATGGATGTCTGAAGGCTTCAAGGGACTGCGGCTCTACAACACGCTGACGCGGGCGAAGGAGGACTTTGTCCCGATCGATCCGGCGAACGTGCGCATGTATGTCTGCGGCCCGACGGTCTACGACTATGCCCATATCGGCAATGCCCGGCCCGCGATCGTCTTCGACGTGCTCTTCCGGCTGCTGCGCCATCTCTATGGGCCGGACAACGTCACCTATGTCCGCAACATCACCGACGTGGACGACAAGATCAACGCGCGCGCGCTGCGCGACTACGGCGCCGACATCGGGGCAGGGAAGTTGTCGCTGAACGCGGCGATCCGCAAGGTCACCGAGCCGACCTACGAGCAGTATCAGAAGGATGTGACCGCGCTCGGCTGCCTTCAGCCGACGCACCAGCCGCGCGCCACCGAGTTCGTGCTGCCGAGGCCTGACGGCAAGGCCGACATGGTGACGCTGATTCAATCCCTCATCGATCGCGGCCATGCCTATGTTGCCAATGGCGAAGTGCTGTTCGACGTCGCCTCAATGGCCGACTACGGGCAACTCTCAAAGCGTCCGCTCGACGAGCAGCAGGCCGGCGCGCGCATCGACGTGAAGGACCACAAAAAGAACCCGGCCGACTTCGTGCTGTGGAAGGAGAGTTCAGCCGAGGAACCCGGCTGGGAGGCGACCTTCCGGCTGAAGGACGGATCGACCGCTTCCATCCACGGCCGCCCCGGCTGGCACATCGAGTGCTCCGCCATGTCGGCCGCCTATCTCGGCGACGTGTTCGACATCCACGGCGGCGGCCTGGATCTCATCTTCCCGCACCACGAGAACGAGATCGCCCAGTCCCGCTGCGCCCACGGCACCGAAGTGATGGCCAACTACTGGCTCCACAACGGCTTCCTCCAGGTCGAGGGGAAGAAGATGTCGAAGTCGGAGGGGAATTTCGTCACGATCCATGATCTGTTGGAGACCGACAAGTTCGGCGGGCGGAAGTGGCCGGGCGAAGTGCTGCGGCTGGCGATGCTCATGACGCATTACCGCGAGCCGATCGATTTTTCGGTGAGGAAGCTGGAGGAGGCGGATGCAATATTGAAGGCGTGGCGCGAAGCACTGCTCAATCGCCTGTCGTTTCAGCAGGGAAATCAAGATTACTATCTCGACTTGGAAATAAACCCGTCCATACGCGACGCACTGAGTGACGATCTGAACGTGTCGGCGCTGTTGCCGACCTTGCACAGCTTCGCAAAAAGCCGCGAACTGGAGGCCGCGCACGCGCTGTTTGCAGCTCTCAGTTTGATCGGGTTGGTGACATTCGAGCAGATGGCCAAGCTGGAAGAGGAGCAGAGTGCCCGGTCAACCGGTATCCTGACAAAACATGGGGGGCTGCAAGGTCTGGTTGCCCAACGCCTCGCGCTCATCGCCGCCAAGAATTGGCCCGAGGCCGACCATATCCGCGACGAGCTTCTGGCGCAGGGCATCCAGCTCAAGGACGGCAAGGACCCCGCCACAGGCGAGCGCGTCACGACCTGGGAGGTGAAGCGGTGAAGGCTAAGGCAGCGACAAAGTTTCCCGAGTTGGAGGAGTTCGTCAGCTCTGTCGAGCGTGCCTACGGCGCGCGTCTCCGTGGCATCCATCTCTTTGGCAGCCGTGCGCGCGGCAATGCGAGGCCCGACAGCGATTACGACGTGGCGGTCGTGCTCAATGACCTTGGCGACTTCTGGACGGAGAAGATGCGGCTTGCGGATATAGCCTACGATCAGTTGCTTGCGCGCGACATTCACGTTCAGGCGCATCCGTTCGGGCTCAACGAGTGGACGGCAAAAGATCGGGAAGACCTCGTACGATCCGCGCAACTCGTTGCGGTGGAGTTGACCGCATGAAGCAAGATGGCCTGATGCGAAAGGCGGAGGCTGCTGCGCGCGCGGCGCGTTTGCTTTATGACGCACAGGACTTCGATGGCTGCGCCAATCGAGCCTATTATGCCATGTTCGACATGGCGCGGGCCTATTTGATCGCCCGCCACGGCATTGCGACGGATGCCATCAAGACACATTCCGGATTGATTTCGGCCTTCAGCCGATTGGGCGTCAAGCACGATGGTCTACCGGTGGATTTGGGACGCTGGCTGAATCAGGCGGGAGAGGCGAGAGCGAGCGCCGACTACGATACACGCAGCGTGAATGCAGAGACGGCCGCCGTTCTGCTGTTGAACATGGACCGCTTCGTCGCCGCGCTCTCGAAAGAGATTGGCGCGAAAGGAGGATGAATCCCATGATCGACCACACCGGCATCCCCGTGTCCGACCCCGCGAAGGCCAAGGCCTTCTACGACGCGGCGCTCGGCGCGATTGGCGCGAAGCTGCTGATGACCGTACCGGCGCAGTTCACCGGTGGCAAATGGGTCGCCGGCTACGGCCGCAAGAAGCCCGACTTCTGGCTGACGGAATCGGCCGAAATCGGCCCCGGCCGGCACTATGCCTTCACGGCAGCCAGCCGGGCCGAGGTCGACGCCTTCTATCGCGCGGCTCTTGCCGCCGGCGGCCGCGACAACGGCCCGCCCGGCGTCCGCGCCCACTACCATCCCGACTACTACGGCGCCTTCGTCTTCGATCCCGACGGCAACAATGTCGAAGCCGTCTGCCACAGGCCGGAGTGAGCGATGAGTCTCGACAACCGACCGATCTATTCCGGCGGCTGCCAGTGCGGCGCGGTGCGCTTTCGCGTCGAGGGCACACTCGGCGACGCGTCCGTCTGCCATTGCCGCATGTGCCAGAAGGCATCCGGCAATTTCTATCTGCCGCTGGTCTCGGTGCGCCAGGCCCGACTCGAATGGACCCGCGGCGAGCGCAAGCGCTTCCGCTCCTCAAACTATGCCTGGCGCGGCTTCTGCGGCGACTGCGGCACGCCGCTGACCTACGAGGCGCCGGACGGGATCGCGCTCGCCATCGCCGCCTTCGACGACCCCTCGACCATCCGCCCGGCCATCCAGTGGGGTACCGAGGCGAAATTGCCCTATGTCGACGAGATCCACACCTTGCCTGAGGAGGAGACGATGGCCGACATCGCCGACGCGCCCTTCCTCGCGGACCTCAAATCCTACCAGCACCCGGACTACGACACCGACCAGTGGCCAGAGGAGCCCAAGTCATGAGCGAGACGATCAGAACAGGCGGCTGCCAGTGCGGCGCCGTGCGCTTCCGCATCCACGGCAAACTCGGGCGCGCCTCGATCTGCCATTGCCGCATGTGCCAGAAGGCGTTTGGCGGCTTCTTCGGCCCTCTGGTCAGTGCGCCGAAGGACGGGGTGGAGTGGACCCGCGAGGAGCCGAGCTACTTCCAGTCCTCGGTCAACATCGACCGCGGCTTCTGCCAGCGTTGCGGCACGCCGCTGACCTACCGCCACCCGGACGGGCTGGAAATCTCCATCGGCGCCTTCGACGACCGCTCCGACCTCAAGCCGCGCATCCAGGTCCACACCGGCTCGGCTATCGCCTGGGTGACCGAGATTTTCGACGCGCCGAAACGCTCGCCCGAAGGCGACTCGGCGAACCGCGAGGAGGGGATGATCTCCTTCCAGCACCCCGACCACGACACCGACAACTGGCCGATGCAAGGACTTCGCCTGTGACCGGACTGCGCGGCCTCTATCCGCAGATCGAGCCCTACGACAGCGGCATGCTGGACGTCGGCGACGGCCACCGCGTCTATTGGGAACGCTCCGGCAGGAAGGGCGGCAAGCCCGCGGTCTTCCTCCATGGCGGCCCCGGCGGCGGCTTCTCGCCCGAGCACAGGCGGCTGTTCGATCACGCGATCTACGACGTCCTGCTGTTCGACCAGCGCGGCTGCGGCAAGTCCACGCCGCATGCGAACCTCGAAGCGAATACAACCTGGCACCTCGTCGCCGATATCGAGCGGCTGCGCGAGATGGCGGGCGTGGAGAGATGGCTGGTTTTCGGCGGTTCCTGGGGGTCGACGCTGGCGCTGGCCTACGCCGAGACGCATTCTCAGCGCGTCACCGAACTCGTTGTGCGCGGCATCTACACGCTGACCCGCGCCGAACTCGACTGGTACTATCAGTTCGGCGTCTCGGAAATGTTCCCCGACAAGTGGGAAGCCTTCATCGCGCCGATCCCGGAAGCCGAGCGCGGCGACCTGATGGCCGCCTACCGCAAGCGCCTCGTAGGCGACGATCGCGCCGCGCAGCTGGAAGCCGCGCTCGCCTGGAGCCGTTGGGAAGGCCAGACGATCACTCTCCTGCCCGCGCCCGATATCGACGCCCAGCATTCCGAGCATGACTATGCGCTCGCCTTCTCCCGTATCGAGAACCACTATTTCGTCCATGCCGGCTGGCTGGAGGAGGGCCAACTGCTGCGCGACGCGCACAAGCTGAAGGACATCCCGGGCGTCATCGTCCACGGCCGCTACGACATGCCGTGCCCGGCGAAATATGCCTGGCAGCTGCACAAGGCCTGGCCCAAGGCGGAGTTCCACCTGATCGAGGGCGCCGGCCACGCCTTTTCGGAGCCGGGGATTCTTGACCGGCTGATCCGGGCGACGGACGGGTTCGCAACGAGATGACCGGGGGGAGGCATTTGACGCAGTGGGCAGCACAGTTCGCGGTGGCCAGCGAACTTTGTAAGCGCGGATACGATGTCGGATTTACGATGGGACATAATACCCCTTTGGCCGATTTGTTCGCGATCGCGCCCGACGGACGGACGACATTCCTCGTCGATGTGAAAGGACAGCGGACCGCCAACTTCTGGCAGATCAAGCCGAAAGTCGGACGGTCGGACCTCTTCTATATTCTTGCTTATGTGCCACCGGGTAAACCAAACAGGTTCTTCGTGATGTCGCATGCTGAGGTGGCCACCCTCTTAGACGAATATAAGCATAGCGGTATCAAGTTCGATGAACGATTTCCCGGGATGAACTGGACGACTCCTCATCGTTTCGAAAACAATTGGGGGAAGCTCCCCGGTGGAGCAACCCCATGACCCGCGAACGCCTCTACCTCTTCGACACGACGTTGCGCGACGGCCAGCAGACCCCGGGCATCGACTTCTCCGTCGAGGACAAGGTCGCGATCGCGAACATGCTGGACGAGTTCGGCATGGCCTATGTCGAGGGCGGCTATCCGGGCGCCAACCCGACCGACACCGCCTTCTTCGAACAGAAGCGGACGAACCGGGCGTCCTTTGTTGCCTTCGGCATGACCAAGCGCGCCGGCATCTCCGCCTCCAATGATCCCGGCCTGGCGCTGCTGCTGCAGGCAAAGACCGACGCGATCTGCTTCGTCGCCAAGAGCTGGGATTACCACGTGCGCGTCGCACTCGGCTGCAGTAACGAGGAGAACCTCGAATCGATCGCCGAGTCGGTCCAGGCCGCGGTCGCCGCAGGCCGCGAGGCGCTGGTCGACTGCGAGCATTTCTTCGACGGCTTCAAGGCCAATCCCGACTATGCGCTGGCCTGCGCGAAGACCGCCTACGAATCCGGCGCCCGCTGGGTGGTGCTGTGCGACACCAACGGCGGCACGCAACCGTCGGAGGTGCGTGAGATCGTGGCGTGCGTCATCGCCTCGGGCATTCCGGGACAGAACCTTGGTATCCACGCGCATGACGACACCGGCCAGGCGGTGGCGAACTCCTTGGCCGCCGTCGAGGCCGGCGTGCGCCAGATTCAGGGCACGCTGAACGGCATCGGCGAGCGATGCGGCAACGCCAATCTCGTCACGCTGATCCCGACCCTGATGCTCAAGCCCGCCTATGCGAAACACTTCGACACCGGCATTTCGAAGCAGGCGCTGGCCGGTATCTCACGCCTATCGCGCAATTTCGACGAACTCTTGAACCGCGCGCCGGAGCCGCAGGCGCCCTACGTCGGCGCCTCGGCCTTCGCCACCAAGGCCGGCATCCATGCCTCCGCGCTGGCCAAGGAGCCGGCGACCTACGAGCACGTGCCGCCGGAGATCGTCGGCAACCGCCGCCGTGTCATGGTGTCGGATCAGGGCGGCAAGTCGAACTTCCTCGCCGAACTGAAGCGCCGCGGCATCGAAGTGGGCAAATCCGACCGCCGCCTCGACACGCTGATCTCGATCGTCAAGGAGCGCGAGGCGATGGGTTATGCCTACGAGGGCGCCGACGCCTCGTTCGAGCTGCTCGCCCGCCGCACGCTCGGAACCGTGCCCGAGTTCTTCCGCGTGGAGAGCTTCCGCTGCATGGTCGAGCGCCGCTATGACGCGAAGGGCAACATCAAGACCGTCTCTGAAGCCATTGTGAAGATTCACATCGACGGCGAAGAGCGCATGTCGGTGGCCGAGGGCAACGGCCCGGTCAACGCGCTCGACATCGCGCTGCGCAAGGATCTCGGCCGCTATCAGGACGAGATTTCCGACATGGCGCTGGTCGACTTCAAGGTGCGCATCCTCAACGGCGGCACCGAGGCCGTGACCCGCGTTCTAATCGAGAGCCACGATGCGACCGGCGCGCGCTGGTGGACGGTCGGCGTCTCCGACAACATCATCGACGCCTCGTTCCAGGCGCTCATGGATTCGATCGTCTACAAGCTGATGAAGAACCGCGAAATGGCGGGGCTGGTCGCGGCGGAGTAGGGGATCCGCGTTGGAGCGGAGGAGCATGCGGAGATGGACGGCGAGGCCGCAATACTAGCCCGGGGAGCGACGATTACCCGCGGGGTGATGCGTTTCCTCGGACTATTGACGCTCGGGATGCCGCTCGCGGTAATCGCATTGTACTACGCCGTTGGCTGGAAAGCGGCCGTGTTAGCCTTCCCGCTGCTGCTCGTTGGACTGCTTCGTCTGTTGTCTTCCACGAAGCAAGACGATGCGGCTTTCCGCGCCCGAAGACCTAGACGGATTCTTGGGCTCGCTTTCATATCCATCGTTCCGATCGCTGCCGTTGTGTGGGATGAGCCGGAGATCATGCGCATTTGGGCCTATGCGACGGCATTGCTATTCAGTGTCGCCCTCGCGCTCGACGGTAAGAGGAAGATTGATCGCAGCGCGACGATTGCGGCAGGCATAATTTTCGTGGCAGCAAGCGAACTCATCTGGCTGTTTGGATCGATCGCTGGCTGGATATGGTTTCACGCCTTCGCAGTTCCAATATTCTTGTTTGGGTTTGCATTCCTCGTCCACGCGTTTTCCGTTCGTGACAGGGATAAGGAGATCAGGAACACCAGAGAACTCGAACCTCCGCCGCGGGGTGACGGCGACGCCTCAACAGCCGCACTGCAGTGCGTGATTGTGACTGGAGACAGAGAGAACAGAGAGAGGCGAGTTTTCAAGAGCGTCTCGCGTTCGCAGGCGCAGGCGATCTACGAATCAGAATGGCGTGATGAATACGATCATCTACTCAAACTCGATACGATTGACGAAGCGCTCCAAAAACCCGCATTCTATGTAGCATTCAATGGAAGCGGGGTTCTAAAGTTCGAAGCCGACGGGCCTTCGACAATGACCGTCCAATGGATCTACATGGAGGTTCCCGAGAGGCGCAGGCTTCTTGGACGGTCAGTCCTTGTAGGGGGCAGCAAGGTGCCATGCGAATTTGGCCCTGAGATCATGGCCGACGTATGGAATGACGACGTTGAGGCACTCAAAACCCGGCTTGGGCCGCACGCAAGAGGGCCGACCTGAGCGTGCCGACCTGAGCGTGCCGACCTGAGCGTGGTGTGTTCTTCGTGCGACAAGCAGACGCTGACGACGATTTCTCACGCGAGTGTCCGCCCCGCGATGTCGCAATAGAAAAAATGCGGCTCCCGTCGAAAACGCCTTTCGCCTCAGGAGATCTTTCTGACCGGGTCTCTGCGTCGCGCCCCCGCAACGTCCGCGAGCTTGATCGGTCCTTCCATGCCTTCGTTCCATGATCGCACCCGGTCTCTGCCGGCGCGCTTGGCATGATAGAGGGCGGTATCGGCCCGCTTCTGGATCGTCTCGGAGGAATGCGATTCCGTCTCGGTCTCCGCGAAGGCGACGCCGATGCTGATCGAGACCGTCGGCCGCACCCGCGAGCGCGGATTGGGCAGCCCGGCTGCCGCGACCTTGCGGCGGATACGTTCGGCAACCGCGAGTGCATCGGGTTCGCTCGTATCCGGCAGCAGGATCAGGAATTCCTCCCCGCCGTACCTCGCCACGCAATCGACGTCCGATCGCGTGCAGGCGGTGATGATGCGGGCGACCTCCACCAGGCACCGGTCGCCCTCGTGGTGCCCAAGATGATCGTTCAGGGCCTTGAAGTCGTCGATGTCGCACATGAGCAGCGCGACCTTGCCTTTACGCCCCCACAGCTCGTCCATCCTCTCCCGCATGAGGTGGCGGTTCGCGGCTCCAGTGAGCCCGTCGATCTTCGAAAGCCGTTCGAGGCGCCGATTTGTCTGCGCGAGTTCGGCCAGGCGCTGCCGGTCACGCAGTTCGAGCAGGAAGGATTTGTGCGCAAGAATGTTCATCGTCCTGCGCGCGAAGACAGTGGCGCCTATGCCGCTGCCGAAGAACAGGAGTCCCGCCAAGGCTATGCCGGGATCGGTATCCGCGAAACCGAGTTGAAAACCGAGATAGATCGTCATCGCCAGAACCGCGATGGCCACCGTCTGGATGAACGGTACGCTGAAGATGACGATGGCTGTGATCGCGACGAAGAGCATGATGTGCAGGTAGCGATTGAGAAGTACTTCGCCTGCCGCGACGCCCATCCAGCACACCGACATCAGGATGACCAGCATCCCGAGCATCAGGGCCGAGCCCAACACCGCTTCGGAGCGCGGCTTTCGCCATACGAAGGCAACGCCCAGGGCGGCAGGAACGATCGACCCGGCGGGGACGATCAAGCCAAGAGCCGAATCACGCGGTAGAAGGTAAAGGCTCAGGAGCAGCATGAACACGTCGATCAGGACGACCCAGATCATCCACGAGCGGATGACGCTCGCCGTATGTCTCCAGGTGCGCCGTCGGAAGGCTGCGGCAAGGGCTCCTTTGACCCGAATGTCCCGGGTGCGTCCAGACAGAAACCGCCCCACGTCAGCCGTGATCTGGGGATCGCGGATGAAGCTCTCGATAGGATCCGAGTCCTGCGGCCTGTCATCGCCTTTCGGATGTTGCATCTCTGTTTCCGCGGCGCCGCCGGCCTTGGACCGGGTCTGGACGCGCCTCCCTCCCTTCCGCTCGACAATGCGCTGAAATCCCTACCGATCGCTGAAGACGGAGGACAACTGCGCAATTGGTGAGCATCTCTGAGGAGTGGAACCATCGGCCTCGTTCTTTGTTCCGGTCGCCGGGCCGAGGCGAGCGACGAAAGCCAGTTGCATCCGCCGCGATATCATCAGCCATGACGGATGGTCCCGAAGAAGACCTGCTCCACGATACCAAGCCATTGAATCGTTTATGCGCCGTCCGGATATTGTTTTGATTTCTGCCGGTGCGACCTCGGTTTGAAGCGCGTAAGGTGGATCGGTGCACTTCTTCGAGCCTAAGTTTCGGGTGATTTGAACATGGCTGAGGCCGGCGGTGATGTTCCCTACTGGAGCCAGGACGAGACCGCACTAGCGGCCTCGATGGGATCAGACCCGGGCGGTCTCACATCCAGTCGCGCAGCATCTCGGCTTGCCCTTGTCGGCCCCAACAGCGTCGAGGATGCGGGGCATCTGAGTTCCTTGCGACTCCTGCTTCGCCAGTTCGAAAGCCCTCTTGTTCTCATCCTGGCCTTCGCCGCGGCAATCTCGCTGGTGCTACAGCAATGGGTCGATGCCGGGATCATTCTGGCCATCGTAATTGGAAGCTCGCTCCTCAGCTTCTTTCAGGAGTATCGCGCCTCCACCGCTGTCGAGGAACTGAAGAAACGCCTCGCGCTGACCTGCCGCGTCATTCGCGACGGGGTCGAGCAAGAGAAGCCGGTCAGCACGATCGTGCCCGGGGACCTCATCCTGCTGTCGGCAGGCAACCTCATTCCCGCTGATGGCGTCGTGATCGAGGCGGCGGATTTCCTCGTCAGCGAGGCCAGCATGACCGGGGAATCCTTTCCGGTCGAGAAGCGACGGGGGGCCGTCAAGCCAGATGCGCCCATCACCGAGCGGACAAATTCGGTGTTTCTGGGCGCATCAGTGCGCAGCGGAACGGCCAAGGTGCTCGTGGTCAAGACAGGTCGCCGAACCGAGTTCGGCGAGATCGCCGCCCGGCTGCTGGCGCGCCAGCCTGAGACCGACTTCGCTCGAGGCGTTCGTCAGTTCGGCTACCTGCTCATCCGGGTGATGATCGTAATCGTACTCTTCGTGCTGACGGTGAACCTGCTGCTTGACCGTCCGGTCATCGAGTCGCTGCTATTCGCCGTGGCACTGGCTGTTGGACTGTCGCCTGAACTCTTGCCGGCGATCATCAGCGTGACGCTTTCTGCCGGCGCGCGCGCCATGAGCAAACGTGGCGTCATCGTCCGGCGGCTGGATGCGATCGAGAACCTCGGCAGCATGACCATCTTGTGCACTGACAAGACGGGCACCCTTACCGAAGGCACGATTGTCCTGAGCGAGGTGCTTGACCCCGCCAGCCTCCCCTCTGAGGAAGTCAGGCGGCTTGCATTCCTGAACGCGGCTTTCGAGACCGGGATTGAGAACCCGCTCGATACAGCCATCATTGCGGCAGGCGAGAGCGCCGGGCTGACGACCAGCGGTCTGAACAAGATCGATGAGATTCCGTACGATTTCATGCGCCGAAGGCTGACCATCGTCATGGCCGAGGGCGCAACGCCCGACCGGAACCTGATCCTGACCAAGGGTGCGTTTTCGAACGTGCTCGACATCTGCACATCGTTCGACCGCGATGGCGTCGAAGTGCCCCTGGATACCGGAGCGCGGGCAGAACTCGAGGCCGTGTTCGAAGCCAAGAGCGCCGAAGGGTTTCGCGTCCTCGCTCTCGCCACGCGCGAGGTCGCAACCAGGGCGGACTACGACCGCCAAGACGAACGGGACATGACTTTCCGGGGGTTTCTGGTCTTTCTCGACCCACCGAAGCCCGAGGCAAAATCGACAATTCAGAACCTCGCCAGGCTTGGCATCGCCATCAAAGTGATCAGCGGCGACAACCGCTTCGTGACGGCGCACATGGCGCAGGCGGTCGGACTCGATGCGACCTCGATGCTGACAGGCAAGGAGATCGCGGCCCTTCGGGACGAGGCACTGTGGAAACTTGCGCCACAGACGGATCTCTTCGTCGAGATCGACCCCCAGCAGAAGGAACGCATCGTCCGCGCCCTGCAACGCACCGGGCACTCGGTCGGTTATCTCGGCGACGGGATCAATGACGCCCCGGCCCTGCATGCGGCGGATGTCGGCATCTCGGTGGAAGAAGCCGTGGATGTCGCGCGCGAAAGCGCCGACATAATCCTCCTCAGTCGCGATCTCGACGTGCTGCGCCTCGGTGTCGAGGATGGCCGACGGACATTCACCAATACACTGAAATACATCTCGATCACGACCAGTGCGAATTTCGGCAACATGATAAGCATGGCGCTGGCGACACCGCTGCTGCCATTCCTGCCACTCGCGGCCAAGCAGATTCTACTCAACAACTTCTTGTCGGACTTGCCGTCTCTTGCAATTGCAAGCGACAATGTCGACGCGCACCGCGTGGCTCAACCGCAACGCTGGAGTGTTAGGGAGATCCAGAAATTCATGATCGTCTTCGGGCTTATCAGTTCGGCCTTCGATCTCCTGACCTTCGGTATGCTGCTTCTCGTCTTCCGGGCAAATGAAGCGACGTTCCAGACTTCCTGGTTCATGATCTCGCTGCTGACGGAACTGGCGGTTGTTCTCGTCCTGCGGACGCCCAAACCCATTTTCCGCAGCAAGCCCAGCCGCTTGTTGATGTGGTCGACCATTGCGGTGGCCATCGCGACCTTCGCCATCCCGTTCCTTGGAGGGCTGACATCGATGTTCGGCTTCGTGCCGCTGTCGGCGCCCCATCTTGCCGCCATCGTCGCCATCTTGATCGGGTACATCATAGCCACGGAGGTGGCGAAGGCCTGGTATTTCCGGAGGGAGAACTCAACGTGAGCCAGGAGTCGCCGCAACCCGGATTTACCTGGGGACGCACTGGCTGAGGACATGGCGCTCAACCGGGAGGTCTGGGGATGCAGTGATCCCCACTCCCACGCCAGTCGCGCCCCGTGTCGCCGCGGAGGCGACTATGCTGGTCCCGCCAGGTGCCGCCTCCCGCCGCCCCGCCCGCAGCGGCGCCTACTTCTTCGTCCACTCCTCGGTCGACATCTTGCTCGCGCCGAGATGAGTCCAGATGCCTTCCCACTTGCCGCCGTCCTTGGCGACCATCAGACCGACGCCCAGTTCGTCCTCGTCGGCATAGCCGTAGGACAGGAAGCTGTCGTCTCCGACGGCCGATCCTTCCTGCACCGATCCGTCCTCGAACGTGTAGACGAGTTCATAGACGTCGCCGGACTTCACGATCTGCAGCGTGCCCTGGTAGGTTTCGCCATCGAGGTCTGTGCCCTTGAAATCGTAGTTGCCCGACGGGTCGGCCCAGGCTGCGAACGTGGCGAAGACCAGGACGGCGAAGGCAGTGGCGATGCGTTTCATGAAGATCCCCCAGTGTGGCATGTCGCCCGAGCTGTGCTCCGGGACGACGACATGCGGCAAGATGAATGAAAGGCGCGTCGTCCGACTCTAAATGGCTACGACGCGCCGCCCCGTGACGTTAGCATTCCGCATCTGCAGGTCAATCGGGTGCGCGGTGCGGTCGCGACGAGGCGCTGATGCCGGGGACTGCCGGGGACGTGCGGCGGATGCGCTTACGCTGCGCTGCGGTCCCACAGCCGCGGCCAGAAGCGGCCGGTGACGCTGCGGTAGCGGCCGTAGTCGTCGGCGAGCGGCGAGCGGGCGAAATTCAGCTCCTCCTCGCGGGCCGCCATTGTGTAGGCGAAGGCAAAGAAGGCGACGATGGCGGCCGATGAGGGCGAGGCCGAGGCCAGCGACCAACCGGTCCAGAACAGCAGGTAGGATGCGTAGAACGGGTGGCGGATCCTGCCGTAGGGGCCGTCGGTCAGGAGCCCGGCGGGCTTGTCCGTGTCGAAAGCGAAGCGCAGCCGCGCCGCGCGCGAGGCCGCGATCGCCCACCAGAACAGCGCCGCGCTTAGCCCCTGCAGCGCCAGGCCCGCCAGCGCGAAGGGCAGCGGCTGGTCGGCGACGGCCATCGTCCAGCTCAGCGCCAGCGCACAGCCGATGACGGCGGCAGAGACCAGCTTGGCGCCGAGCGGAAAACGCTCCGCCGAAAAATGGTTCTTCGTCGACCAGATATAGCTGGCGACCATGACCCAGCCGAGGGTGACGACGGAGATGTCCAGGAATGAGTGCATGTCGGTGCCTTTAAGCCGCGGGAAACACCAGCGTCTTAGGCGATCGATGTTGTGGTCCCGCTAAGGCGTTTCCTAAAATGCGAGGCGTCTGGCGGAAATTGGCCGCCGGCGGGCGAATGCCCTGAGGCAGCCGTGCATCGGTTCCTTTGCCGCCCCCGAGAACTCGAATGCGGAGGGAGGCTTGATCCATCAATGCCTTTCACCTGAGCCATCAGCTCTTTGAAATGGCATATTGGCGCGCACATGTGCATAAGGCGCGCCATGACGACGGTCACCACCACCGGCGCGCGGCCTGCGCAACCTGCACCTTCGGGCGACACTCTCAAGGGTTTCTTCTACGCGCTGGCCGCCTACCTCTTCTGGGGCATACTGCCGCTCTACATGAAGCTGGTCGCGCATCTGCCCACCATCGAGGTCCTGGCGCACCGCGTGATCTGGTCGGTGCCGATCGCGCTCGTCCTGCTCGTGTGGCTCGGTCGTACCTCCGACATCCGCCGCGCTTTGGCCTCGCCGCGTACCCTGCTGCAAGCCGCGGTCGCCGCCGCCTTCGTCTCCGTCAACTGGGGCTTGTATGTGTGGGCGATCTCGGTCGACCGCGCGCTTGAGACGGCGCTTGGTTACTACATCAACCCACTGCTCACGGTGCTGATCGGCGCGGTCATGCTGGGCGAGCGGATGAGCAGGGCGCAGCTTGTCGCGATCGGCTTCGCGGTCGCCGCGGTCGCTGTCCTTACCTGGGAGGCCGGGGGCCTGCCCTGGGTGTCGCTGGGGCTGGCTACGACCTGGGGCATGTATGCCTTCTTCAAGCGCACGCTTCCGGTCGGCCCGGCCCAGGGCTTCTTCCTCGAAGTTCTGATCCTTCTCGTCCCGGCGCTCGCCTTCGTAGCCTGGTTCCAGGCGACGGGGCAGGGGCATCTCTTCGATCGCGGCGGCCACGAGGCGGCTCTCTTCATCGGCTGCGGCTTCGTCACGGCCGTGCCGCTGATCGTCTACGCCACCGGTGCCAAGCTGCTGACGCTCTCCACCATCGGCATCATGCAGTATATCGCGCCGACGATCGTCTTCCTGATCGCCGTCTTCGTCTTCGGCGAGCCGTTCAGCTCGGTGAAGCTCTTCGCCTTCGTGCTGATCTGGATCGGCCTGGCGATCTACACCTGGTCGTTCCTGACGCGGAGCCGGCCCTCGAAGTCGTAAGTTTACAACCGTTCGATGACGGCGCTGTCGCCGGCCGCCCGGCCGGGCTCCACCGCCTCCAGGATCGCCGGAACGATGCCTTCGGCCGTGTCGACGACCAATGGCTGCACCAGATGGGCGGTATGGACGAAGCCTTCGGCGCGCATGTGGTCGATCAGCTTGAGCATCGGGTTCCAGAAGCCGTCGATATTGCCATAGACGATCGGCTTGCGGTGGCGTCCGAGTTGCGCCCAGGTCATGATCTCGACGATCTCTTCGACGGTGCCGATGCCGCCCGGCAGTGCCACGAATGCGTCGGATTCCTCGAACATCTTGTGTTTGCGCTCGTGCATGTCCTCGGTGACGATGAGTTCGTCGAGCCGCGCCAGCGCCGATTCGGTGGCCTCCGTGTTCATCAGGAAGCGCGGGATGATGCCCATTACCTTGCCGCCGGCCCCGCGTGCGCCGGCCGAAACCGCGCCCATGATGCCCTTGGTGCCGCCGCCATAGACGAGGCGCAGGCCCGAAGCCGCGATGGAGCGGCCGAGCACGCGGCCGGCCTCGAGATAGACCTCGCCCCGGCCGGGCGAGGAACCGCAATAGACGCAGATGGATCGAATCGTGCTCATGAAACCGATAGGGGCCACTCCGCGCAACTCAGGTCAAGCTGCGCCGACACGGTGAACGGTTCGGCGATGCGCTGGAAACGCGGCGTTTTCCTTGTCGCAACTGCGAAAACAGTCTAGACCCCACCTAATTGGCTAACGAAAGCGGGAACATGTTGTCCACACCATTGAAGGCCCTCTTGGGTGTCCTCGGGAGCGTCGTCGTCATCGGTGGTGTCGGCTATGTGAGCGGCGTGTTCGACCGCTTCATCTCGGCTCCCCCCGCCCAGATCGCCGCGATACCGCCCCAGAGCGCTCCGGACGGCAAGCCCGGGCAGCCGGCATCGGTAACCACGCCAACCCAGGCGAAACCGGACGTGCCCTCGCAGGACAAGCCTGCCGAAGCGCCCGCCGCGACCGACCCGGCCAAGCCCGAGGCCGCGAAGGCGGAGATTGTGCCGCCGACGTTCGACATCCTGCGTGTCGAGCCGGACGGCTCGATCGTGATCGCCGGCAACGCGCCCGGCGGGTCGAACGTCGAAGTCTTGGCCGGCTCCAAGGTGATCGGCCAGGCCGTCGCCGGTCCGGAGGGCGATTTCGCCGTCGTCATCGCCGATCCGCTCGCGCCCGGCAGCTACCAGATCGTGCTGCGTGCGACCGACGAGGCCAACGCCATTGCGATGTCGGCCGAAACGGCGGTCGTGTCGATCCCCGAGAAGCCGGACGGGCAGGTGCTTGCATTGGTTGAGCAGCCCGGCCAGCCGAGCAAGCTGATCACCGTCCCCGAGCCGATGGTGGCTAAGCCGGCGGAACAGGCCGCGGTCGAGCCGCAGAAGCCGGCTGAATCCGCCGCGGCGCCTGTCGCGATGCCCAAGCCGGCGGAGCCGGAGACACCGGCCGCCGCGCCCGCCCAGCCCGAGGTAAAGCCCGCAGAGGTCGCAGTCGCCAAGCCCGAGCCGGTCCAGCCTGCTCCCGCGCCTGCGTCCGACCTGCGCGTCGAGGTCAAGGCGATCGAGATCGAGGGCAACAAGGTGTTCGTCGCAGGCGTCGCCACGCCGAAGAAGCCTGTGCGCGCCTATGCCAACGAGATCATGCTTGGCGAGACCAAGTCGTCGGATACCGGCGAGTTTCTGATCGAGGCGCTGGTCGACCTGCCGGTCGGCGACTACATCGTCCGCGCCGACCTTCTCGCCGACGAGGGCGACAAGGTTCTGATGCGCGCGCAGGTGCCGTTCCGCCGCGAGGCGGGAGAGGCGGTCGCAGCCGTCGCGCCCGAACCGAAGCCGGCCGAACCTTCGCAGCCGGCCACGCCGACGCCCGCGGCTCCGGCCGCATCGGCCGAAACGGCAGCGCCGGCTGCTTCTTCGGTGCCGTCTCAGTCGACGCCTCCGGCAGCATCTTCGACCGGTAGCGATACGGCTGCGGGGCAGCCCTCCGCGGAGCCGGTTGCGAAGCCCGAGCAGCAGGCGTCCGCCGAGCCGCCGTCGGTGACGGCAGCTCCGCTTCAGTCCGTCGACGGCGCCGTGATCATCCGTCGTGGCGACACGCTGTGGCGTATCTCGCGCCGGGTCTACGGCCGCGGCGTCCGCTATTCGACGATCTACCTCGCCAACCAGAGCCAGATCTCCGATCCGGACCGCATCTGGCCCGGGCAGGTGTTCTCGGTTCCGGTCAAGACCAGCGAGGGCGAGAGCGCCGACATGGAAGCCATCGCCGACCAGAAGGCCGCGCCCGAAGAGGTCGGCAAGTCGAGCGCCATCCGCTGAGTTTTTCCACAACCTGCCCGACCGGCGGGTTGCGTTATCTACGTTCATCGTTTATCGCCGATGAACGATGAACGTGATCGAACTCCTGCCCCATAGCGCGCCGGTCGAAGCTGCATCGCTCGATGCGATGGCTGCCGGCCTCGCGGCATTGTCGCATCCGGCCCGTCTGCGCATCCTGCGGCATTTGTCCGGCCGGGGAGCCTGCTGCTGCAAGGAAGTGGTCGAGCAGCTTGATCTCGCCCAGTCGACCGTCTCCCAGCACCTCAAGGTGCTCGTCGAAGTCGGTCTCGTTCGATACTCGCCCGAGCGCCAGCGCTCCCGCTACACAGTGAACGCTGAGGAAGTTGCGCGGCTCTCCCGCGCGATGACGCTCTATCTCGACGAATGCACCGCGGCCGGCTGCTGCGGCTGACGACAACAAAAGACCAGGAAACACCCGTGGCCGCCAAAACCGTCTCCGCCGAATCCGGCTCGCTCTGGAACACCCTGCTGAACCTCTGGCCCTATATGTGGCCGGCCGGCCGCACGGACCTCAAGCTGCGCGTCCTGTGGGCGACCTTCTTCCTGATCGTGGCGAAGATCGTGCTGATCCTTGTCCCGTATTTCTTCAAATGGTCGACGGATTCGCTTGCAAAGGACGGCGGGCCGATGCCGGACCTGCCGGCCTTCCTGCTCGTGCCGGTGATGCTGGTCGTCGCCTACAATGTGGTGCGCATCGTGCAGTGGGGCTTCAACCAGCTGCGCGACGCGCTCTTCGCCCGCGTCGGCCAGCATGCGGTGCGCCAGCTCGCCTACAAGACCTTCGTCCACATGCATCGCCTGTCGCTGCGCTTCCATCTGGAGCGGCGCACCGGTGGACTCTCGCGCATCATCGAGCGCGGCACCAAGGGCATCGAGACGATCGTGCGTTTCACGATCCTCAACACCTTGCCGACGATCCTCGAATTCGCGCTGACGGCGGTGATCTTCGCTGTCGCCTACGGCATCATCTATGTGGTGATCGTCGCCGTGACGGTGGTGGCATACACCTGGTTCACGGTCTGGGCGTCCGACTGGCGCATCGCCATCCGCCGCGAGATGAACGACAGCGACACCGACGCCAACACCAAGGCGATCGACTCGCTCCTCAACTACGAAACGGTGAAATATTTCAACAACGAGCATATGGAAGCGCAGCGCTTCGACAAGTCGATGGCGCGTTACGAGGTGGCTGCGACCAAGACCTGGACCTCGCTCGGCTGGCTCAACTTCGGCCAGGGGCTGATCTTCGGCATTGGCATGACCGCCTGCATGGTGCTCTCGGCCCTTGAGGTTCAGGCCGGCACGCAGACGATCGGGGATTTCGTCTTCATCAACGCCATGCTGATGCAGCTCTCCGTGCCGCTCAATTTCATCGGCTTCATCTATCGCGAAATCCGCCAGGGGTTGACCGACATCGAACAGATGTTCGACCTGCTCGACGTCAGGGAAGAGGTGACCGACCGGCTCGGCGCCCGAGCGATCGCGGTGAGCTCCGGAGCGATCCGCTTCGACGATGTCCACTTCGCCTATGATTCGAACCGCCCGATCCTGAAAGGCGTGTCATTCGAGGTACCCGCCGGCAAGACGGTTGCGATCGTCGGCCCGTCGGGGGCGGGCAAGTCTACGATCTCGCGCCTTCTGTTCCGCTTCTACGATATCCAGAAAGGCGCCATCACCATCGACGGCCAGGATATCCGCGACGTGACGCAGGAGAGCCTGCGCGCGCAGATCGGCATGGTGCCGCAGGACACGGTGCTGTTCAACGACACGATCCTCTACAACATCCGCTACGGGCGGATGAGCGCCTCCGAGGATGAGGTGAAGCGTGCCGCCGACCTCGCGCAAATTTCCAAGTTCATCGAGATACTGCCCGACGGCTACAAGTCGATGGTCGGCGAGCGCGGCCTCAAGCTCTCGGGCGGCGAAAAGCAGCGCGTGGCGATCGCCCGCACCATCCTCAAGGCGCCGCCGATCCTGATCCTTGACGAGGCGACCTCGGCACTCGACACCCAGACCGAGCAGGAGATCCAGGCGGCTCTCGACCTCGTCAGCCGGGATCGCACCACGCTCGTCATCGCTCACCGGCTCTCGACCGTGATCTCGGCCGACGAGATCATAGTCCTGCGCGACGGACGCATCGCCGAACGGGGCAACCATCGCGACCTTTTGGCACTGGGCGGGCTCTACGCCTCGATGTGGGATCGCCAGCGCGAGGCGACGGAAGCCGAGGAGCGCCTGCGCCGGGCGCGCGAGACCGACTCCGAAGGCGTCATCGTGCGTCGCCGCACCGCGGAGGTGCAGGACTGATCTTCGGCGCCGGGCGTTCATGCCACGGTATTGAACGCGGCGGCCGGCAACCGATCGGCCGCCGCCGCGTTGCGGCAGGGGAGGGATTGGTCTAATCAGTCGCCTGTCCAATCGGAGCCGGCCGCCGCGATGAGCCTTGTCGACAGTATCAAGAGCGCCATGGTGCCCGTCCATCGCGAGGGCTATCCGTTCATCGCCGCCTTCGGCATTGCCACCCTGGTGCTCGGTCTGATCTGGCAGCCGCTGTTCTGGATCGGCCTGATGCTCACCGCTTGGTGTGCCTATTTCTTCCGCGACCCGCAGCGCGTCACCCCCGTAGACGATTCGCTGGTGATAAGTCCCGCCGACGGCATCGTCTCGGCCGTGGGACCTGCTGTGCCGCCGCGCGAGCTCGGGCTCGGCACGGCCGAAATGCTGCGCATTTCAGTCTTCATGAACGTCTTTTCCTGCCACGTGAATCGCTCGCCCGTGCGCGGCCGCATAACCCGCATCGAGCATCGGCCCGGCAAGTTCCTCAATGCCGAACTCGACAAGGCGAGTGAAGAGAACGAACGCAACGGGCTGGTCATCGAAGCGCCGCACGGAACCGTCGGCGTGGTGCAGATCGCTGGCCTGGTGGCGCGCCGCATCGTCTGCTGGGTCGACGAAGGCTCGCCGATCACCATCGGCGAACGCATCGGCCTGATCCGCTTCGGCTCGCGCGTCGATGTCTACCTGCCGACAGGCGCCCGTCCCCGTGTCGCGGTCGGGCAGACGTCGGTTGCGGGCGAAAGCGTGATTGCCGATTTCAGCGGCGAACCGGGCTTCCCGCTGGTACGGGTGTCCTAGGGCATGGAGACGCCGTTCCCTCCCTTCGAGCCGCATGGCGGGCCGGCTCGCCATGGTGCCAAGATCCGCGACATCCCGCTGCGCCTGATGTTGCCCAACCTGATCACGGTGCTGGCGATTTGCGCCGGCTTGTCCGGAATCAGGCTCGCCTTTGAAGGCCGATTCGAGATCGCAGTCGTGATGGTCCTTCTCGCGGCCTTCCTCGACGGCATAGACGGACGCCTCGCACGGGCGCTGAAGGCGACGTCGAAGTTTGGCGAGCAGATGGATTCGCTGGCCGACATCGTCAATTTCGGCGCGGCTCCCGCTCTGGTTCTCTATGCCTATATGCTCGACAGGGCAGGCTCCCTCGGCTGGACAGCGGCGCTTCTCTTCGCCATCGCCTGCGGCTTGAGGCTCGCGCGCTTCAACGTGCAGATCGCCGATCCGGGCCGGCCGGCCTGGATGGCCGACTACTTCACCGGCGTCCCGGCGCCGGCCGGCGCCGTCCTCGTGATGCTGCCCGTCTATCTCGGGTTCCTCGGCTTCGAGGCCAATCTCTTCGTCGCCTATGCCGCCTGCGCCTACACCGTGATCGTGGCGGTCCTGCTCGTGTCGACGCTTCCCGTCTTTTCCGGCAAGAGTTCGGGTACCAAGGTGCGCGGCGACGTCGTCTTCCCGCTGATCCTGGTGGCGGTGTTCTACGTGCTGATGCTGTTCAGCTTCACTTGGCAGACGATGACCGCGACCGCGCTCGCCTATCTTGCCTTCCTGCCCGTCAGTGTAAAACTCTATGCCCGCCGCCTGCAGCGCGAGAAGCGGGACGCCGACATGTCGAAGGGGACGGAGCCTACTTCTTAGGCGGCCTTGTTGTCAGCCCCGAGGCTTTCGATCGCGAGCCGGCGGGCGGTTCCGTAGTCGACCTTGCCGCTTCCCAGAAGCGGAATCGCCCCGACCTTGACGATCACCTCGGGGATCATCAGGTGGGCGGCACCGGACGCCTTGCCGAAAGCGCGCAGTTCCGCGGTGTCCGCGCTTGCCGCAGTCGTCAGCAGCACGATCTTCTCCCCCCGCTTGCGGTCGGGCACGGCGACCGCCGCGTGCCGGTCTTCCGGCCACAATCCCTGTGCCAGCGCCTCGACAGCGCCGAGCGACACCATTTCTCCCGAAATCTTGGCGAAGTGGCGGGCGCGCCCGAGTATGGAAAGGTAGCCTTCGCGGTCGAAGGCGACGATGTCGCCTGTGTCGTGCCAACCCTCCGGGGGAGGGGTGACGTTCTCCGCACCGCGGGTCGAGATGTAGCCGCGCATCACGTTTGGACCGGCGATCCAAAGCCTGCCGCCATCTCCAATCCCATCCACCGGCTCGATCCGGCTTCTTATGCCGGGCAGCAACCGCCCGACGGTGCCCGGCCGCGAATGGGTGCGGGTGTTGACCGCGACGACGGGCGCCGCCTCGGTCAGCCCGTATCCTTCGACGATCTCGGCCCCGAAGCGTTCACGCCAGATCCGTCGCGTCTCGGCCTGCACCGGCTCCGCCCCGGCTACGACAAGGCGCAGGCTCGCGAAATCACCGTCGTGGGCGGTGCGCGCATAGGTCGCCAGGAAGGTGTCCGTTCCGAACATGATGGTCGGCTGCACTTTCGCGGCCGTCTCCGGGATCTGCTTGAAGTGCAGCGGCGAGGGATAGAGATAGAGCCGTACGCCGTAGAGGAGCGGCAGGATCGTCCCGCCCGTGAGGCCGAACGAATGGAAGGCCGGCAACACGTTGAAAAGCGTGTCGGCGGGCGAAAAGCCGATGCGGGACTCGGTCTGCGCCGCGTTGGCGATCAGGTTCTCGTGCGTCAGCACCACGCCCTTGGGCCGGCTGTCGGAGCCGGAGGTGAAGAGAATGACCGCGGGCGAGGATGACTTGGCGCGGGTCAGCGGCCAGCGCCAGAGCAGGGCGGCCGAAGCCTTTTCGAACGTCGTCACCCCCTTCCGGATGTCTTCCAGCCAGACGAAGCGTGCCCCGGTCTCTTCGATGGCGGCGACGATATCGGCGAGCTGCGCCTTGTCGACGAAGACGCGGGAGGAGACGACGGTGCGGATCGCGCTGGCGCGGATCGCGGCGGAGACATTGGCGGAGCCGGCGGTGAAATTGAGGACGGTCGCGACGCAGCCGGCAGACTGCAGCCCGACGAAGGAGGTGGCCAGGCCGACGGAGCTCGGCAGCATCAGGCCGACCGCCTCGCCGCCGCTGCTGATCGCGGCGAAGCGCGCGCCAAGAACGCGCGCGGCGATCATCATGTCGCGGTAGCTGAGCGCGCCGCTGACCCCGTCCTCGACGATGGTGCGTTCGGGACCGTAGAGCCGTGCTGCTCCGGCGATGGCCATGAACAGGCTGCGCTGAGGAGTTGCCGAGACCCGCGCCTCGGCCATGCGGTCGAACAGCGCATTGGAAGACGTCGTCGGCGCCCGGCCGGGACGGACGATCGACGTGTCGAGCGAAATCGGGTCGAGGGCGGCGATGGTGAGCCGCGGCAGCCAGCGGCGAGGCGCTTCGGCTTCGGGAACGAGCGACACCGGCAGATGGCGGCTGCCGCCGACATGGATCGCGACGATATCGGCTCCGGCGGTGACGGCGATGCGCGCGACGGCGCGGAAGAGCCGGAACGTCTTGAGGTCGGGCTCGACCGTCTCCGGGAAATAGACGGCAAGACGTCCCTTTCCCTTCAAATGGCGCACCAGCCGCCTGCTGACGAAGACGTGCGAGGCGTTGAAGGCGATAGAGCGGGCAAGCGTCCGGAATGGTTCGAGCCAGGACGATTCGGCGGACTCCTCGTCAAGGATGTGAAGCGTGTCTTCCGGCAACAGCGCCAGCATCAGCGCCGGATCCAGCCGCGACTGGTGGCTGATCGCATAGATCACCGGCGCGTCCGCCTGCCGGGCAATGCGCAGGCCGCCGTCGGAAATGCGGAAAGCCACCTTCAAGGGCAGATAGAGCACGGCCTGCTGGAAGCTGATTCCGAACCTGTACACCTGGGCGAGAGCCGCGACGACATAAAGCGCGACGACTGCGGCGACGATCATTCCGGTCAGGATCATGCCGTCCTCCGAGCATCAATCTGGCCGCGGCGAGCAGATGCCGCACCGTTGGAGCGAGTTTCAATCGAGCCCAAGACCGCTCGAGAGGGTAACGTGCTGGGCGCGAGCGTCAATCCGCCGTTTGCGGAGCGTGCCGCAGGTGCTGGGTGACGATGATCAGCACGCCGGCCGCGAAGATGAGCGCCGCGCCGACGGACACTTCGTCCCGCGGCACATCGCCCCAGATCAGGTAACCGAGCACGAAAGCCCAGACCAGCGACGTGTACTCGAACGGAGCGATGACCGAGGCCGGCGCCCGCTTCATGCCTTCGAACAGGCAGAACTGTGCTCCGCCGCCGATCACGCCCGCGCCGGCCAGCATCAGAGCGCCCGGCAAATCCGGCGTCTGCCAGACGAAGGCCATGGGAATGCCCGCCGTGACCAGGAAGAAGCCGTTGTTGAGCATCATCTGCACCGTCGTCTTCTCGCGCATCGCGATCTTTCGCAAAAGCACGATCGAAAGGCCCCAGGCGAAAGCCGCGAAGAGTACCAGGAGAACCGGCAGGGACAGGCCCAGATTGGCGGGATCGCAGGCGATGAAGACGCCGACGAAGCCGGTGAGCACCGCCACCCATTGTACCAGCGAGACCTTCTCGCCCAGCATGGCGATTGCAAGCACCGTCACGATCACCGGCGCGGCGAAGTAGATCGTCGTCAGCTCCGCGAGCTGCAGGTCCTTGGCGGCGGTGTAGTAGGCGAGCCAGGCCGACAGGATCAGGAACGAGCGCAGGAACATCGGCCTGATCACCCGCGACGACAGCGTCTCGCTCAGGAGCGTCCTGCCGCCGAAGATCAGGCAGCCGACGAGGATCGTCAGGCTGCGGAAGAACAGGATCTGCCAGACCGAGAAGGAGACGACGATCAGCTTGATCACCGCGTCGTGGAAGCTGAACAGCAGATAGGCGAGGCTCGTCAGCGCGATGCCGCCGAGAACCCGGGCGCGAGGATCGATGACGAGTTTCGTGGGCATGGAAGGTCCAGACACCGCGCCGGCACGACACGTGGTGTTGCGAAGCGGTAGCCGACGTGCGGAGAATGCGATACGCCCAAGCAGTGCCGCCGCGTGAGGCCAGCGACAGCCGGACAGACCCACGAAACGAACTTGCGGCCAGCGCGTTTCGGTGGGCGAGGGAATTGAGTATGACCACCGACCAGATGCTGGCTCTCAGCGTCGTCGTGCTGATGATGGCGGCGTTCGTATGGGGACGGTTCCGCTACGATATCGTTGCTGCCTGTGCGCTGCTCGCCGCGGTTCTCACCGGCATCGTGCCTTACGACAAAGCCTTCTCGGGCTTCAGCGACGACATCGTCATTATCGTCGGCTCGGCCTTGCTGGTGAGCGCCGCCGTTGCCCGGTCCGGCATCATGGAGGTGGCGATCCAGCGCTTCGCGCCTGCGGTGACGCATGTGCGCAGCCAGCTCATCCTGCTGGTGGCGGTCGTTACGGTGCTTTCGGCCTTCGTCAAGAACATCGGCGCGCTGGCGATCATGATGCCGATCGCCTTTCAGTTTGCGCGGCGCTCCAACGTGTCTCCGTCGGTGTTCCTGATGCCGATGGCCTTCGGATCGCTGCTCGGCGGCCTGATGACCCTCATTGGAACCTCGCCCAACATCATCGTCTCGCGCATGCGCCTGGAGATCGGCGGCAAGCCCTTCGGAATGTTCGACTTCACCCCGGTCGGCGCCGCCCTGGCGCTGGTTGGCATCATCTTCCTGGCGCTGTTCTACTGGCTGCTGCCGTCGCGCACGCGCGAGACCGCTTCTCTCCACGAGGCGATCGACATCAAGAACTACGTGTCCGAGGCGCGCGTCGCGGCGGATTCGACCATGCTGGGCAAGACGGTCGCCGACCTTCTCAAGCTGTCGGACGGCAATGCGATGGTCACCTCCATCATCCGCAGTCGCGGCCAGCGCGTCACCCCGCTGCCGGACGCGATCCTGAAGGCGGGCGACATCCTGCTTCTCGAAGGAGATCCCGAGGCACTCGACAAGCTGACGACTCGCGGCCGGCTGAGGCTCAGCAACGACCGCCGGGAGAAGCGCACGAGGAACATGTCGGAAATCGGCGCCGTCGAGGCCGTGATCGGTGACAGCTCGTTCCTGGTCGGCCTCTCGGCGCAGAGGCTCGAGCTGCACGACCGCTTCAACGTCAATCTCCTTGCCGTCAGCCGAAAGGGCGAGCGGATCACCGAACGCCTCAGCGAAGCGGTGCTGCGCATGGGCGACGTGATCGTGCTTCAGGGCGACAGGGACCGCCTGCCGGAAATCCTGCGCGAGCTCGGCTGCCTTCCTCTTGCGGAGCGCCCGATCAAGCTCGGCAGCGTGCAGCGCGGCCTGGTCCCGGTCGTCATCCTGCTCGCCGCGATGGGCGCGACGGCGCTTTCCCTGGTGCCCGTCCCGGTGGCCTTCTTCGCCGCCGCCGTGGCGATGGTGCTGTTCAAGGCCGTGCCGGTGCGCGAGGTCTATGGCGCGATCGACGGGCCGATCCTGGTCATGCTCGCGGCCCTCATCCCGGTCTCCGACACGCTGCGCGCCACCGGGCTCACCGATATGGCCGCGGCAGAACTGGCCGGAATTGCCCAGACAATGCCTTCGTGGGGCGCGCTCGGGCTCATCCTGGTCGCCGCCATGGCGGTGACGCCATTCCTCAACAACGCGGCCACCGTCCTCGTCATGGCGCCCATCGCCGCGGGCTTCGCCGCGGGTCTCGGCTATCGACCCGAAGCTTTCCTCATGGCGGTGGCGATCGGCGCCGGCTGCGATTTCCTCACTCCGATCGGCCATCAGTGCAACACGCTGGTGATGGGTCCCGGCGGCTACCGGTTCTCCGACTACCCGCGCCTCGGACTGCCGCTGTCGATCCTGGTCGTGCTGATCGCCGTGCCCTTGCTGCTTCTGGTCTGGCCGGTGAACTGACCCTTGCGGGCGAAGCCGGCCTGTCGGATAAGCGCGCCATCATTCAAGGGAGACTGACATGACCATCCGCCGCATCGAACCCGGAACACGCATGAGCCAGGCCGTCGTCCATGGCGACAAGGTCTATCTCGCCGGCCAGGTCGGGGCGCCGGGCAAGAGCGTGACCGAGCAGACGACCGCCATCCTGGCCGAGATCGACCGCCTGCTGGCGCTCGCCGGTTCCGACAAGTCGAAGATACTCACGGCGCAGATCTGGCTCGACGACATGCGCGACTTTGCCGAGATGAACGCGGTTTGGGATAGCTGGGTCGACAAGGCCAACCCGCCGGCGCGCGCCACAGGCGGCGCCCCGCTCGCAACCCCCGACTACCGCGTCGAGATCATCGTCGTCGCGGCGGTCTGAGGCCCCCTTGAAGCGGGCGCTGTTCATCTGTTCGGCCAATTGGCTCCGAAGCCCGACGGCCGAGCAGGTGTTTTCGCGATGGCCGGGGGTCGAAACGGATTCCGCCGGCCTCTCGAATGACGCTACGACGGTGCTCTCGCCCGAGCAATTGCGTTGGGCCGACGTGATCTTCGTCATGGGCAAGGCGCACAGGAACAAGCTGTCGCAGCGTTTCAAGGCCCACCTCGGCGGCAAGCGCGTTGTCTGCCTCGAGATTCCTGACGACTACGACTTCATGGACCCTGCCTTGGTGCGCCTGCTTGAAGCCAAGGCCGGCCCGTTCCTGCGCTGACTACTGCTGCTCCTTCTGCGGCGGCGGCTCGACGCCGGGGCCGGCGGGCGTCGGGTAGTCGTCGTAGGTCTCGCCTTCCATGAACGAGGAAGCGGTCGGGACACATTGCAGCGACCAACCCGGATCGGTCGGCGTTTTCTTGTATTCGGCGATCGCCGCGACGCATTCGTCGCGCGTGTCGAAGGCGCTCGGCATCACCGCCATGCCGCCGCCGGGCCCGGCAACGACCAGATACCAGATGTAGACGGCTGTGGCGGGCATGGTGTGGACTCCGAACCTCGTTGATTCCAACGTACAGTGCGACCGAAAAGCGGCGCAAGCCGGGCGGAGGATTTGCCTCTACTCAGGCATCCGATAGGCAGTCCAGCAGCCCTTGCGAACGTTCCAGATCCGGCCGGTGTCGGTGAGCGAGGGGCTTGCGAGCGGCAGGATGCTCGCCGCGACGTGGGCTGGCAGGGGCAGGGTGTCCGGGTTCTCGCCCGGCATGGCCTGCGCGCGCATCGCGGTTCGGGTGGCGCCGGGATCGACGATGTTGACCCTGAGCGCCATGTTCTTCGTCTCGTCGGCCCAGGAGCGCGCCAGCGCCTCTACGGCGGCCTTGGAGGCCGCGTAGGGCGCCCAGAACGCGCGGGCGGAGTGCGCCGCACCGGACGACATGACGATGGCGCGTCCCGCGTCCGACAGGCGCAGCAGCGGGTCCACCGAACGGATCAGCCGCCACGTGCCGGTGACGTTGACCGCCATGACCTTGTCGAACACCTTCGCCTCGACATGGCCGATCGGCGCAATGACGCCGAGCACGCCGGCATTGGCCACGAGGATGTCGAGCTTGCCCCAACGGTCGTGGATCGAACCACCGAGCCGGTCGATGCCGGCCATGTCGGTCAGGTCGAGAGGCACCAGCGTTGCCGACCCGCCACCGGACTTGATCTCGTCGTCCAGTTCCTCCAGCCCGCCCACTGTCCGCGCCACCGCGATGACATGCGCGCCCGCCGCCGCCAGCTGCTTCGCCAGATGGTAGCCGATGCCACGCGATGCGCCGGTGACGAGCGCGACGCGCCCGGAGAGGTCGGGGATTTCGGTCATGTTGTGGTCCGGTCTTAAGCCCGCGTCGCCAGAACCGAGAGCTGGCGGACATTGTCCGCGCCTTCATGGTCGGTCAGGCGCGTCGGGTATTGCGTGGTGAAGCAGGCGTCGCAGAACTGCGGCTGGTCGTTGTCGCGCGAGGCTTCGCCGACAGCGCGGTAGAGCCCGTCGATCGACAGGAAGCCGAGCGAATCGACGCGGATGAAGTCCGCCATGTCCTTGACCGACATGCGGGACGCGAGCAGCTTCGCGGTCTCCGGCGTGTCGACGCCATAGAAGCACGACGAGCGCGTCGGCGGCGAGGCGATGCGCATGTGCACTTCTTTGGCACCCGCGTCGCGCACCATTTGTACGATCTTCTGCGAGGTGGTGCCGCGCATGATCGAATCGTCCACCAGCACCACGCGCTTGCCCTCGATCATCGAGCGGTTGGCGTTGTGCTTCAGCTTCACGCCCATGTGCCGGATGGAATCGCCCGGCTGGATGAAGGTGCGGCCGACATAATGATTGCGGATGATGCCGAGCTCGAAGGGCAGCCCGGCCGCCTGCGCGAAGCCGATCGCCGCCGGCGTGCCCGAATCGGGCACCGGGACGACGATGTCGGCGTCCACGGGGTTTTCCCGCGCGAGTTCGATGCCAATCTTCTTGCGCACGTCGTAGACGTTGCGTCCTTCGACCGACGAATCCGGCCGGGAGAAATAGACATATTCGAAGATGCAGAAGCGCGATTTCTGCGCCTCGAATGGGAAGATGCTTTCGATGCCCTTCGGCGTGACGACGACCATTTCGCCGGGCTTCAGATCGCGGACGAACCTCGCCCCGATAATATCCAGCGCGCAGGTCTCCGACGCCAAAATCCAGGCGCCGTCGAGGTCGCCCAGCACCAGCGGGCGTATGCCCAGCGGATCGCGGCAGCCGATCATCTTCTTCGACGACAGCGCCACCAGCGAGAACGCACCCTCGATCTGGCGCACTGCATCGATGAAGCGGGCGTTGAGGTCGCGCTCCTTGCTCATCGCAACGAGGTGCAGGATCGTTTCGGTGTCGGACGTCGAGGAGAAGATCGCGCCCTGCTTCTGCAGCGTGCGTTGCACGGTCATCGCGTTGGTCAGGTTGCCGTTGTGGGCGACGGCGAAGCCGCCGTCGGCGAGTTCGGCGAAGAACGGCTGGATGTTGCGCACGCCGGCGCCGCCGGTCGTCGCATAGCGCGTGTGGCCGATGGCACGGCTGCCCTTCAGGCTGTCGATCACCGCCTGCTTGGTGAACGTGTCGCCGATCAGGCCGACATGCCGCTCGACATGAAACTGGCTGCCGTCGAAGGAAACGATGCCCGCCGCTTCCTGGCCGCGGTGCTGCAGGGCGTGCAGGCCGAGTGTCACGATTGCCGCTGCGTCCTGCCGTCCGAAGATGCCGAAGACGCCGCACTCGTCGTGAAAGCGGTCGTCGTCCGAGGAAAACGGAGTGTCATGCACGTCAGCCATTGTCGTGCTCCTCAAAGAAACACCCCGCGGGAAGCCGCGGGGATGGAGTCAGTTGTTCGTGTCGCCTTCGGCATCCGGTGCCGGTTCGGCCTGTGTGTCGCCGCCCGCAGGGGGCGCATCGTCGTTCGACCCGATCGGCAGCTTGCTCAGGATCGATTTCTCCGGATCGTCCGGCAGCAGCGCCTGCAGACGCTGGCCGATCGTCTCCAGCAGCGGTCGAGACTTCGCATTCGCCACCCATGTAGGTTGGTTGGTGCCGACTAGCCAGTTGAAAAACAACAGGCCGACGGCGACGACGAGCACGCCGCGCGCCGCGCCGTAGAGGAACCCGAGCGTCCGGTCGAGCGCGCCGACCCGGCTGTCGATGATGAAATCCGCGATCTTCATCGTGATCACAGTCACCACGATCAGCGCGACGAAGAAGACGATGCCCGCCGAGACGGCAAGCGCCAGCTGCTTGTGATCCACATAGGGCGTCACATAGGGCAGTACCATCGGGTAGAAGAAGAAGGCGGCGGCCGCGGCCGCGGCCCAGGATGCGATCGAGAGCACCTCGCGCGACAGCCCACGGACCATCGCCAGCATGGCGGAGACGAGGGTGAAGCCGACGAGAATTCCGTCCAGCAATGTGATCGGCATTGTGTCTCCCGCTGTCTAGGCCGCCACGTCAGTCGTCATCGCTGCGGCGCTTCGACCCTGCGATCCGCGCGACGAGATCGGCAAGGTGCTCAGGCTGGAACGAGGGTATCGCAGTCGCGGTCGCAAGCTCGCCCGACGATGCGGGCATCACCGCCTGCCGAAATCCGAGTTTTTCCGCTTCCTTGAGACGCTGCGCCGCGTGCGCCACTGGCCTGATGGCTCCCGATAGGCTGATTTCGCCGAAATAGACGCTATCGGCTGGAAGGGCAAGTCCGGTCAGGGACGAAACCAGCGCGGCGGCAACCGCGAGGTCGGCGGCGGGCTCGGTGATGCGGTAGCCGCCGGCGACGTTCAAGTAGACGTCATGGGTGGCGAAGCGGACGCCGCAATGCGACTCGAGGACGGCCAGCACCATCGACAGGCGCGGTCCGTCCCAGCCGACGATCGACCGTCGCGGCGTGCCGAGCGGCGAGGGGGCGACGAGCGCCTGGATTTCGACCAGCACCGGGCGGGTCCCTTCCATGCCGGCGAAGACGGCCGCGCCCGGCGCCTTGCCGCTGCGCTCTCCGAGGAAGAGTTCGGACGGGTTGGCGACATCGCGCAAGCCCTTGTCGGACATCTCGAACACGCCGATCTCGTCAGTCGGGCCGAAGCGGTTCTTGATCGTGCGGAGGATCCGGTAGTGATGTCCGCCTTCGCCCTCGAAATAGAGCACCGCATCGACCATGTGCTCGACCACGCGTGGTCCGGCGATCTGGCCGTCCTTGGTGACGTGGCCGACCAGCACGATCGCAGCACCTGTGGATTTCGCGTAGCGGATCATCGCCTGCGCCGAGGCGCGCACCTGCGTGACGGTGCCGGGCGCCGAATCGGCAAGATCGGTCCACAGCGTCTGGATCGAATCGAGGATGACCAGATCGGGTCGCTTGCCATCGGCGAGCGTCGCCAGGATGTCCTCGACATTGGTCTCGGCGGCGAGTTCGACCGACGAATCCGCCGCGCCCAGTCTTTGCGCGCGCAGCCTGATCTGCGCGACCGCCTCTTCGCCCGAGACATAGACCACCCGGTGCCCGCGCCGGGCAAGCGCAGCGGCCGCCTGGGTTAAAAGCGTCGACTTGCCGATGCCCGGATCTCCGCCGACCAGGAGCGCGGAGCCGCGCACAAAGCCGCCGCCGGTCGCACGGTCGAGCTCGCCGATTCCCGAGACGATGCGCGGCGCGTCCTCGATCTCGCCGGACAGGCTCGTCAGCGCCACGGCGCGGCCCTTGCGCGCGCTTTTCAGCGATTGCGGACCCGAACCGATGCCGCCCGCGGTGCCTTCCTCGACCAGCGTGTTCCACTCGCCGCAGGCATCGCACTTGCCCGCCCAGCGCTGATGCGCCGCGCCGCAGTTCTGGCAGATGAACTGGGTTCGGGTTCTGGCCATCAGCGCCCACCCTCGACATACCGCCGGTGGTAGCGCCGGCCAAGCGAGGTGAGCAGTTCGTAGGAGATAGTTCCGGCCGCCGCCGCCGCCTCGTCGATCGGCAGGTTCGGACCGAACAGCTCGATGAAATCGCCCTTGGCAACCATGTTGGGCCCAAGGTCGGTAACGTCGAACATGGTCAGGTCCATGGTGATCCGCCCGAGGATCGGCACGCGTTGGCCCTGGATGAACCCATAGCCGGCGAGGCGATTCGTCTGCCGCAGCGCGACGCCGGTGGCCGACCCTGCGCGCGGATAACCATCAGCATACCCAATCGCCGCCACCGCGATGATCGTATCGCGCGACAGAGTCTGCGTCGCGCCGTAGCTCACCGTCTCGCCCGCCCGCGCGTGGCGGATCTGCGCCACGCGTGCCTCGGCGGTCACCACCACCCGCATCGGGTTGGCGGTGCCGGGCAGGATCGCACCGCCGAAGACCGCGATGCCGGGCCGCGTGACGGAGCCGTGATACTCAGCGCCGAGCAGGATGCCGGCCGAATTGACCAGGCTTGATTCGATGCCTGGAAAAGCCGCCGTAACCTGCTGAAACGACTCCAGTTGACGCCGGTTCATCGGATGCGCCTGCTCGTCGGCGCAGGCGAGGTGGCTCATCACCAGCACCGGGTCGATCGCCTGCGTCAGTGCGTTCTCCTCGGCGAAGGCGAGCGCTTCCTCGACCGTCATGCCGAGCCGGTTCATGCCGGTGTCGACATTGATCGCGCAGGGCAGCCGGACACCGCTCACGCCGCAGAATGTCTCCCACAGGCGAAGGTCGACAGGCGAATTGAGCACCGGGATCAGACGGTCCTGGAGGTAGAGGCTGCCGGATTCTTCCGAGAACAATCCATTGAGCACGTAGATCGTCGCGTCGGGCACCGCCTTGCGCACCGCGGCGCCTTCCTCCGGCAGCGCCACGAAGAACCGCATGCAGCCGGCATCGCTCAGCGCCGGCGCCACGCGATCGATGCCGAGGCCATAGGCATCGGCCTTGACGACACCTGCCGTGACAGCCGGCGCGCAGACCTGCGCAAGGGCCGCGTAGTTCGCCTTCAGCGCCTCGAGGTCGATCGTTAGGCTGGCGCCGGCAAAACGCATCTCGGGGCCGGCGTTCTGGCTGTCGGGAGCCACGTCTACTCGAACCTCTCTGGCAGGTGGTGCTCCTCGGCCAAGTCCGAGAACCGGGTGTATTCGCCCTGGAACGCGAGCGACACGGTGCCCGTCGGTCCGTGACGCTGCTTGGCGATGATCACCTCGGCCTTGCCGCGGGCCTCGTTCATCGCGTTCTCCCACTGGACATACTCGGGCGTACCGAGCTTCGGCTCCTTGTTCTTCAGATAGTATTCCTCGCGGTAGACGAAAATGACCACGTCGGCGTCCTGCTCGATCGAGCCGGACTCGCGCAGGTCGGACAGCTGCGGCCGCTTGTCGTCGCGGCTTTCTACCTGACGCGAGAGCTGCGACAGCGCGATGATCGGCACAGCCAGCTCCTTGGCCAGCGCCTTCAGGCCCGTCGTGATTTCGGTGATTTCCTGCACGCGGTTCTGCGACGACTTGGCGCTCGAGCCCTGCATCAGCTGGATATAGTCGATGACGATGACGTCGAGCCCGCGCTGCCGCTTCAGCCGTCGCGCGCGGGCGGCGAGCTGTGCGATCGAGATGCCGCCGGTCTGGTCGATGTAAAGCGGGATCTTCTGCAGCGTCTGCGTGCAGGCCACCAGCTTCTCGAAATCCGCTTCGGTCAGGTCGCCGCGCCGGATCTTGGAGGAGGGCACTTCCGCCTGCTCCGAAATGATGCGGGTGGCGAGCTGCTCGGCCGACATTTCGAGCGAGAAGAAGCCGATCACGCCGCCATTCGCCGCCTTGAACGAACCATCGGCCTGCTGCGCGGGGACGTAGCTTTCCGCAATGTTGAAGGCGATGTTGGTGGCAAGCGACGTCTTGCCCATGCCCGGACGGCCGGCGATGATGACCAGGTCGGACGCTTGCAGACCGCCCATGCGGTTGTCGAGATCGCGCAGGCCCGTCGCAACGCCGGACAGGTGCCCGTCGCGCTGGTAGGCGGCGGCGGCCATGTCGATGGCGGTGCGCACCGCGTCGCCGAAGCTCTCGAAGCCGCCGTCGTAGCGCCCCGTCTCCGCCAGTTCGAACAGGCGGCGCTCGGCGTCCTCGATCTGCTCCCGCGGCGCCATGTCGACCGGAGCGTCGTAGGCGATGTTGACCATGTCCTCGCCGACGGTGATCAGGGCGCGCCGCGTGGAGAGGTCGTAGATCGCGCGGCCGTAATCGGCGGCGTTGATGACGGTCACCGCCTCGGCCGCGATGCGGGCCAGATAATGCGGCACGGTGAGATCGCCGACCTTGCCGTCGGCCGGCAGGAAGGTCTTGATCGTCACCGGATTGGCCATCTTGCCCATGCGGATCAGCTCGCCCGCGACCTCGAAAATCTTGCGGTGCAGCGGCTCGTAGAAATGTCCCGGCTTCAGGAAATCGGAGATCCGGTAGTAGGCGTCGTTGTTGACGAGGATGGCGCCGAGGAGTGCCTGCTCGGCCTCGATGTTGTTCGGCGCCTCGCGATAGAGCGGCGTATCCGCCGGAGCGGTCTTGCGCAGTGCTTCAGCCATGTTGTCCCGTCACTTCCCTCGGGAATTGAGCTAACAGAACGACGCGCCCGCCGGGGCGATTTCCTGCGGAACTGCCCACGATTCACAGGTGCGGCAAACAGTGGACAGATTCGCCATTGACGCGAATCGAACGCGCAGCATAGCGCCTGGAGGTCGCGAACAAAACGGGAATAGTGTCGTGGTCGCGGGTTCGCCGCCGGAAATCCGGCGCATTGTCCGTGCCTTAACCTGATGGCAAGCTGCGTGGGACAGCTTGACGGTGCAGTCGATCAAAACCTCGACTGTCCTTTGTCCGTCTAATCGGACGCATGACGCTCTGGAGAAGCCGGCCTTGGCCATTGAATTCGCCGACACGAGAGAAACGCTCTACGCAGCGTTGACGCGAGCCATCGATTCGATCGACGGGCCGACGCTTACGCTTCGCCGGCTGCTTTTCCTGGTGGGGGAACACGGCCTGCTCTTCCTGTGCGCCCTGCTGGCCATCCCGTTCCTGATTCCGGTCTCGATTCCCGGCGTCAGCACGGTCTTCGGCGCGGCGATCATCCTCGTCTCTATGGGCATCACCACCAACCGCATGCCCTGGCTGCCCGACCGGCTCATGGACAAGGAACTGGATGCGGTGAAGCTCACCGGCATCCTGCGCCGCGGGGCGAATGTCGTGGCGAAGCTGGAAGCCTATATCCGCCCCCGCGCCCAGGCGATCACCGGCAGCGGTTTCGCCAGCCGCGTCAACGGCCTTGCGTTGATCTTCGCCGGTATCCTGCTAATGGCACCGCTCGGCCTTGTGCCGTTCTCGAACACGCTGCCGGCCTTCGCGATCCTGCTGCTGGCGATCGGAATGTCGCAGCGTGACGGCATCGTCGTCCTGGCCGGCTATGCGATGATCGTCGCGACCATCGTCTACTTCGGCGTTCTCGCCTGGCTCGCCTTCGCGGCGGGTAAGGGGCTGATGGGCCTCTTCGGCGGCTGACCGGCCCGCTGGTTGTTCTCGGCGTCGTCGCGCAGTCGGTGTTCCGCCTCGGCGATGTAGTCGCGCGTAATCGGCAGCGCGGCGTTCGATTTCGTCAGCTGGATCTGGAAGACGACGAGATCCTGCCAGCGGAACGAGGCTTCGGACGCCGCGAGGTAGAATTCCCACATCCGGCAGAAACGTTCGTCGTAGAGTTCCTTTGCCTTGTCCCGGTTGGCGAGGAACCGTTCGCGCCAGTGCTTCAGCGTTTCGGCATAGTGCAGACGCAGCACCTCGACATCCGTGACCGCGAGCCCCGATCGTTCGACCGACGGCAGGATCTCCGACATCGCCGGGATATAGCCTCCGGGGAAGATGTGCTTGCGGATGAACGCGTTCGTCGCCACCGGTCGGCCGGTGCGCCCGATCGTGTGCAGCAGCATCACGCCGTCCGGCTTGAGCAGCGAGGCCGCCTTGTCGAAGAAGGTCTGGAAGTGGTTGACGCCGACATGTTCGAACATGCCCACCGACACGATGCGATCGAACCGCTCCTGCAGGTCGCGGTAGTCGCGCAGTTCGAAATGGACGTGGTTGTCGAGACGCTCGGCCTGCGCACGCTGGCTGGATACCGCATGCTGCTCCGTCGACAGCGTCACGCCGAGCACGCTCGCGTCGAAATGGCGCGCCAGATAGAGGCCGAGCCCGCCCCAGCCTGAACCGATGTCCAGGACATCGAGGCGCGGGCTCATGCGCAGCTTCGCCGCGATGTGACGCTTCTTTGCGTCCTGCGCCTCTTCGAGCGTCATGTCCGGTCGTTCGAAATAGGCGCAGGAATACTGCATGTCCGTGTCGAGGAAGAGCCGGTAGAGCTCGCCCGAAAGGTCATAGTGGCTGTGGACGTTCGCGCGGGATCGTGCCGCCGAGTTCATCTGGTGCAGCCGGCGCAAGCCGTAGCGGATGCCTTCGATTGCCCGCGCCCAGACCGCCTCCACCCCGGCCGGACCCATATTCTGGTAGGCGATCCGCACCAGTTCGAAGATATCGCCCTCGATGATGTCGAGGTCGCCGTCCATATAGGCTTCCGACAGTTCGAGCGACGGATCGAGCGCGATCGCCAGCTCGGCCTGGCGCGAATGAATGACGACATGGACATGCTGGCCCGATCCGTCGCCGAAATGGACCGATACGCCCTTGGGCCCGGTCACTGTCAGATTTCCCGTCCGGACCAGACCGCTGACCACACTCTTCAAGAGCCTGTTCATCACGCAATCCCCGAAATCAAGGGAAACTTAATATAGCGACCCCGGCGATTTCGGCAATTGCGCCAACGCCACCAACGAAAAGGCCCAGGCGTTGCCGCCTGGGCCTTGTCGATAGAGCCTGGCTGGAGGAGTTTTACTCCTCGTCGCCTTCCTCTTCGTTCGGGTCGAAGAAGGCGTCCGGACGGGCATTCTCGTTGATGTCGTCGCCGTAGATCGCCTCGGCGGTCGTCAGCGTCTCGCCCTTGGCCTGGCGCTCGGCCTCGTCGACGGAGCGGGCGATGTTGAGCGTGATCGTGACCTCGACCTCGGGGTGGAGCAGGATCGCGACGTTGCGCACGCCGATCTCCTTGATCGGCTGGTTCAACTCGACCTGGTTGCGCGAGACCGTGAAGCCTTCCGCCGTCAGCAGGTCGGCGATGTCACGGGTAGAGACCGAGCCGTATAGCTGGCCGGTCTCGCCGGCAGAGCGCACGGCTATGAACGACTTGCCGTCGAGCCGGTCGGCGACCTGCTGGGCCTCGGACTTGCGCTCGAGGTTGCGGGCTTCGAGCTGGGCGCGCTGGCCCTCGAACTTCTTCTTGTTCGCGGCGTTGGCGCGCAGCGCCTTGCCCTGCGGCAGGAGGAAGTTGCGGCCGAAGCCGTCCATGACCTTGACGGTGTCGCCCATCTGACCGAGGCGGGAAATGCGTTCGAGAAGAATGACTTCCATGGTTCCGTTCCTTTTCGTGTCGCCGGAGGCCCGGCGGTTATGGCGTGCGCGAAGGGAAAGGAAGCGGCGGCCGGTAAGGCCTTCTGTCGCTGTCCTGCCGTCGCGGCAGTTAGGGCAATGTCGCCCAACTCGGGATTTGCGTCAGCCTGCCGCGCCCGTCGCGGAAGGAGAGGCGGGCGACCGTGGCCGCCCGCTTCGTCAGTTCATCAACGCACCACGTAGGGCAGAAGCGCGAGGAAGCGGGCGCGCTTGATCGCCTGGGCGAGTTCGCGCTGCTTCTTCTGGCTCACCGCGGTGATGCGGGACGGCACGATCTTGCCGCGCTCGGAAATGTAGCGCTGCAGCAGACGCACGTCCTTGTAGTCGATGCGCGGCGCATTGGCGCCCGAGAACGGGCAGGTCTTGCGACGGCGATGGAAGGGGCGCCGCTGCGGCGCGGAAACGGTCTCGGCCATTATTCTGCTGCTCCTTCGAAGTTCTCGCGCGGACGGCGCGGACCACGGTCACCACCACCGTCACGGTCGCCGCCGAAGCTGCGGGGCGGACGGTCGCCGCGGTCGCGGTCGCCGAAGCGGGAGGGGCGGTCGCCACGGTCGCCACGATCACCGCGGTCATCGCGGTCGCGCTTCTGCAGCATCGCCGACTGGCCTTCCTCATGCTTCTCGACCTTGATGGTCATGAAGCGCAGGATGTCTTCCGACAGACCCATCTGGCGTTCCATCTCCTTCACGGCCGGAGCCGGAGCGGTGATGTCCATCAGGGTGTAGTAGGCCTTGCGGTTCTTGTTGACGCGGTAGGTGAGGGACTTCAGTCCCCAGTTCTCGACCCGGCCGACCGAGCCCCCGCCAGCGGTGATGACGCCCTTGTACTGCTCGACAAGTGCATCGATCTGCTGCGGCGAGAGATCCTGCCGGGCAAGGAACACATGCTCGTAAAGTGCCATTGTTCTTTGCCTTTCTTCGTTTCCCTGTCGGTCCCGGCGGCTAAAGCCTCTGCAACTTCTCTTGGACCCTAAGGCGACCCTGCGGTCTCTTCGGGGAAGAAAGGAGCATCACGAGACGGTCGAGAGCGGAGACACGGGAGGCGGAAGGATTTTTCCTTCACGGCGGAGGTTCAAACCTCCGGCCCTCCGTTCAGCCCCCAGCTGGGACCGGCAGATTGGGGGCGCTTATACAGGGTTTCGGCCGGATGACAAGCGCGGACCAGGCAAGGGACCTGCGATAAGCGGTCCCATCGGCGACCGCTTCGGGAAGAAGCGCCTGGTGCCGAGCTTCTCGCCGAACAGCGTATCGTACTGCAGCAGGCGCATGTCGGTGACCAGTTGGTCTGGCTGTTTGCTGCGCGACCAGTCGCGTATGCCTATGCCGTCCGCATCGATCAGAAGGTGCCGGTCGATGACCCTGTAGCGGTCGTGCAGCTCGCCGAGCAGGCCGGTGTAGTACGGATGTTCGATCCCCGCCTGCCTCAACACCAGGAGCGGCATGAAGGAAGGGCTGACCGTGCCGATGTCCTTCGCGCTGCCCTTGCGGTTGGACCAGACGACCAGCGGCGTTTCGCGCACCCGCTTCATCTCGCCGGCCGAGCCTGTGCGTGGCGCCACATTGTCGTCGAGGAACCCTGTCCCGACATAGGCGGGACCCAGCGGCGGCAGGTGGTCGCCGAAATAGGCGATCACGGTCGGCCGATCGCGCTTCTGCGCCCATTCGATCAGGCGACGCATCGACTTGTCGGCGTCATGCATGCCTTCGGCGAAGGTCGCGACGGAGCCGCGCGTCCAGTCGTCCATCCTGCCGCCGACCTTGATCGATTCCTGCGGGTACCGGCCGGGCTCGTAGGGACCGTGGCTCTGCAGCGTCACCGCGAAGAGGAAAAGCGGGTCGCTGGCCTGCTCGGCGCGTGCGATGATCTGGTCGGTCAGCGCATCGTCGGAGACCAGCGTGCCGCGCGTCTCCATCTTCGGCATGTTCTCGACCGAGCGGAAATCCTCGAAGCCGAAAGCCTCATAGACCTGGGCGCGGTTCCAGAACCAGCCTTCGAATGGATGCATCGCCTGCGTCTCGTAGCCCTCGCTCTTGAGGAACGAGGCAAGCGTCGGCGCCGAATTGCGCACATATTGCTGATACGGAATGCTGCCATAGGGCAGGAACGCGTTCGAGAAGCCGGTCAGGGCTTCGAATTCGACATTCGCGGTCATGCCGCCGAATTCCGGCGAGAAGATATGGCCGGACTGGTGCTCGCGAGTGAACGACAGCGGGTCGGGCGTCAGGGTCACGCCGGGCAGGCGGGTCGGATCCCAGAAGGATTCGCTCATCACCATGATGATGTCGGGGCGCTCCTCCGGCATGCTGATCGGCTGGACGACCGGCTTGCCGGCCGACAGGACCGCCTCGGGGGAATAGCCCTCGGGCGCGGCGACCTTCGCCATCGGCACGTTGAGCGCGAAGGCCAGAGTGAACCCGTTATGCTGGTAGTTCGCCTTCTGGTCCCACATCATCGGGCTGATGCGCAGTCGGTCGCGGGTCCACGAAAAGGTCGAATAGTCCAGGATCGACGCATAGAGCGCGATCAGCGGCACTGCGACGGCCAGCCGGACCATCCGGTCCGACAGAAGGATCGCGCGTCCGCGCCGGCGCCATCCGATCCAGGCCATCGGCACGAGCACCGCGAGCGCGGCGAAGATCAGGACGATCAGCACCGCCGTCCCCACCCGTTCGCGGGCAAGCAGCGGCAGCAGTTCGAGAATCTGCCGGCCGTAGAGGAAGTCGGTGGGATAGAGCGGGTCGCCGAGATAGTAGGATTTCTGCAATCCTGTTGCCGCCAACCCGAGAACGATGGGCGCAAGCACCAGCACGCCCATGTGCAGCCGTCCGAGCAGCGCGTCGAGCACAAGCAGCAAGAGCGTGAACAGCGCCACTGTCGCCAGCGCCGGCCGATAGGGCTCGACGAAGAACAGGAGCGATTCGCCAACTGATCCGCGTGCGACCGCCTCCACCGCGAATGTCAGCACCGCCGCGATCAGAACCGTCGTCGTGGTATTGCGTGCCATTCCAAGCCAATGGGCGGTGCGGCGGGAAAACCGGCTTCGATGAGCGGTTTCGGACTTTGCTGCCGTCCGGTCTATGGATGCACTCTTCGACAAATCTGTATCCCCGGCCCGGAATGGTGCCAAACGATATTCATGCGAGTGTCATTCAACTGTCACAAAAGAAAGGCGTTCCCTAACCGGCGCAATAAAGAAATGTTGCAGCGCGTCATCATTTGCGGGCGACCTTGCGAAATGCACGCACTTGACTTTGCGCACCGCGCTGCGCCACAGGGGCGATCCAGACGAAGCGGGAGATGCCGATGTCGGTCGCTTTCACATTTCCGGGCCAGGGCAGCCAGGCCGTCGGCATGGGCAAGGACCTCGCCGACGCGTTCCCGGAGGCGCGCGCCGTGTTCAACGAGGTGGACGAGGCGCTCGGCCAGAAGCTTTCCGCGATCATGTGGGAAGGGCCGGAGGAAACGCTGACGCTCACCTCCAACGCCCAGCCGGCCTTGATGGCGGTCTCGATGGCGGCGATCAGGGTTCTGGAGGCGCGAGGGATCACCGTTCTCGACCATGTCGCCTACGTGGCGGGCCATTCGCTCGGCGAATATTCGGCGCTGTGCGCCGCCGGCATGCTGTCGCTTTCCGACACTGCGCGCCTCCTCCGGATCCGGGGCGACGCGATGCAGGCGGCGGTGCCGGTGGGTGAGGGCGCGATGGCCGCGATCATCGGACTGGAGCCGGCCGACGTCGAAGCCGCCTGCGCCGAGGCCGGGCGTGGCTCCGTCTGCCAGATCGCCAACGACAATGGCGGCGGACAGCTGGTGATTTCCGGCGCCAAGGCCGCTGTCGAGCAGGCGGCGAAGCTCTGCACCGAGAAGGGTGCGAAGCGTGCGCTGATGCTGCAGGTCTCGGCCCCCTTCCATTCGGCCCTGATGGCACCGGCGGCCGACGCGATGCGCGAGGCGCTGGCGAAGGTCGCCAGGAACCCGCCCGTCGTTCCGGTCATCTCGAACGTCGTGGTCCAGCCGCTCACCGATGCCGACGAGATCGCCAGGCGTCTGGTCGAGCAAGTCACGGGACGGGTCCGCTGGCGCGAGACGGTCGAGTGGTTCGCCGCAAACAATGTCTCGACGCTTTATGAAATAGGCTCGGGGAAAGTACTTTCCGGCCTCGCACGCCGCATCAATCGCGACATTGCCACCGCGAATGTCGGTACCGCCGCCGACATCGACGCCGCGGTCGCGCAGCTCGCTTAGGCACATATCCGCCCACGTATGCCGGGCGCGACAACCGACGGGAGTTCTCCATGTTCGATCTGACAGGCCGCAAGGCGCTCGTCACCGGAGCCACGGGCGGCCTCGGCGAGGCGATCGCCCGCACCCTTCACGCGCAGGGCGCGACCGTGGGCATTCATGGCACGCGCCAGGAAAAGCTCGAAGCACTCGCGGCAGAGCTGGGCGACCGTGTCCAGGTCTTCCCCGCCGATCTCTCCGACCGCGAGGCGGTGAAGCAACTCGGCCAGAAGGCCGAGGCCGATCTGGGAGGTGTCGACATTCTCGTCAACAATGCGGGCATCACCCGCGACGGGCTGTTCGTGCGCATGTCGGACGAAGATTGGGACAAGGTTCTCGAAGTCAATCTCGGCTCGGCCTTCCGTCTCACCCGCGAACTGACCCATCCGATGATGCGCCGCCGCTACGGGCGCATCATCAACATCACGTCGATCGTGGGCGTCACCGGCAATCCGGGCCAGGCCAACTACTGCGCCTCCAAAGCCGGCATGATCGGATTCTCCAAGTCGTTGGCGCAGGAAATCGCCAGCCGCAACGTCACCGTGAACTGCGTCGCGCCGGGCTTCATCGAATCCGCGATGACGGGCAAGCTCAACGACAAGCAGAAAGAGACGATCCTCGGCGCCGTGCCGATGAAGCGGATGGGCGTGGGTGCGGACATCGCGGCCGCCGTTCTCTACCTCGCCTCCGCCGAGGCGGCCTACGTCACCGGTCAGACGCTGCACGTCAACGGTGGTATGGTGATGATCTGAACCGCGGGGTGTCGGCGCGGTTTTCGCCTTGGACGGCGTGGTTTTTTCGTGTAATCCCGCGCTCGACCCCATCGGCGAAGCATGTTTCGACGCTGTAGGTAACCGTCGTGGACGGTAAGTCTTTTCAGCTTGATTAGCGGCAATCGGGTCGCTAACGAGGTTCAAACAAACGTGAATACGAGGATGCCCAAATGAGCGACACCGCAGAACGCGTCAAGAAGATCGTCGTCGAGCATCTCGGCGTCGATGCCGAGAAGGTCACGGAAGGCGCGAGCTTCATCGACGACCTGGGCGCTGACAGCCTGGACACCGTCGAACTGGTCATGGCGTTCGAGGAAGAGTTCGGCGTCGAAATTCCGGACGATGCCGCCGAGACCATCCTGACCGTCGGCGATGCGGTGAAGTACATCGACAAGGCTTCGGCCTGAGTTCGGCTCGGGCGCGCCGCGGCGCGCCCATTCCGGCCGCATCAGATTCCTTAAGACAAGAGAGACCTGGATGAGGCGCGTCGTCGTAACCGGCATGGGTCTGCTGTCGCCCTATGGCGTCGGTGTCGAGCACAGCTGGCGGCAGCTCCTTTCCGGCAAAAGCGCGGCTCGTCGCATCGAGAAGTTCGATGTCTCCGACCTACCGTGCAAGATTGCCTGCAGCATCCCCCGCGGCGACGGCAACGACGCAACCTTCAACCCCGATCAGTTCCTTGAACCGAAGGAACAGCGCAAGATCGGCGACTTCATCATTTACGGCATCGCCGCCGCCGACGAGGCGCTGAAGGATGCCGGCTGGGCGCCCAAGACGTCCGACGACCAGAACGCTACCGGCGTGATGATCGGCTGCGGCATCGGCGGCATCGAGGGCATTTCCGAGAACACGCTGATCCTGCACGAGCGCGGCCCGCGCCGCATCAGCCCGTTCTTTATCCCCGGCAACATCATCAATCTCGTCTCCGGCCAGGTCTCAATCCGCCACAAGCTGAAGGGTCCGAACCATTCCGTCGTGACCGCCTGCTCGACGGGCGCGCACGCCATCGGCGATGCCGCGCGCATCGTCATGCTGGGCGATGCCGACATCATGGTGGCAGGTGGGACGGAATCGCCGATCACCCGCCTGTCGGTCGCGGGATTTGCGGCCTGCCGCGCCCTTTCGACGTCATGGAACGACACGCCCGAGAAGGCCTCCCGGCCCTACGACCGCGACCGCGACGGCTTCGTCATGGGCGAGGGAGCTGGCGTCGTCGTGCTCGAAGAGCTCGAACATGCCAAGGCGCGCGGCGCGAAGATCTATGCCGAGTGGACCGGCTATGGCATGTCCGGCGACGCGTACCACATCACCGCTCCTGCCGAAGACGGCGACGGCGCGTTCCGCTCGATGAGCGCCGCGCTGAAGCGCGCGAAGATCACCGCCGCCGACATCGACTACATCAACGCGCATGGCACCTCCACCATGGCGGACACGATCGAACTGGCGGCTGTCGAACGCCTGCTCGGCAATTCCGCCTCCAGGGTTTCCATGTCGTCGACCAAATCGTCGACCGGTCATCTGCTCGGGGCCGCCGGCGCGGCCGAGGCGATCTTCTCGATTCTGGCGATGCGCGACAACGTTGCCCCCGCAACCATCAATCTCGACAATCCGTCGGCCGAAACCCCGATCGACCTCGTCCCGAACACGCCGCGAAAGCGCGAGATCAACACCGTCCTGTCGAACTCTTTCGGTTTTGGCGGCACCAACGCCTCGCTGATCTTCCAGCGTTATGCCGGCTGAGCCAATCCTCTCCCAGAGTTCGACCGGCAGCCCGCGCGTTGCGTCAATTTCGCCATATTCGACATTAGTGTCGACGCACTGTCGTCACCTGACCATGAGCGCGGAACGATGAGCACCAATCCATCGGACACCGGCAGCTTCGGCGGCCGATCCGAACAGCAAAAACCGATCGTCCCGAAGTCCGCGAGCGAAGCGCTGCGGCCCATGCCGGGTCCCATGCCACCGCGCCGTTCGCGGCGGGCTCGCGGCCAGTTCATCATCTTCATGAACTTCATCATGTCGGCGATCGTCCTCGTGACGATCGGCGCAGGCCTGGCCGTGTGGTACGGCAAGTCGGTCTTCGAGGGCGCCGGGCCGTCGAGGGAGAACGACACTGTCCTCATCAAGCCAAACACCGGCGTCAACGAGATCGCGCTTCTCTTGGAGCGCAACAGGCTGATCAGCGACGCCAACATCTTCCGGATCGGCGTGCGCGCCTATCGCAACGAGTCGGCGCTGAAGGCCGGTGAATACGAGGTCAAGGCCGGCGCTTCCATGCGCGACATCATGGAACTCCTGAAGAGCGGCAAGTCGGTGCTTTATTCGCTGACGCTGCCCGAAGGATTGACCGTGGAGCAGGCCTTCGCGCGCATCGCCACGAACGAGGCGCTCACCGGCGAGATGCCGGCGGAAATGCCGCCGGAGGGTGGCCTGATCGCGGATACCCAGCGCGTGACCCGCGGCACGAGCCGCAAGGAGGTCATCAGCAAGATGATCGCCGACCAGCAGGAGCTGGTCGAGACCATCTGGGCGCGGCGTTCGCCCGACCTTCCGCTCAAGGACATCAACGAATTCGTCACCCTCGCCTCCATCGTCGAGAAGGAGACCGGCGTCGCCGACGAGCGCTCGCGCGTCGCGGCTGTCTTCATCAACCGCCTCAAGAAGGGCATGCGCCTGCAATCCGACCCGACGATCGTCTACGGCATCTATGGCGGCAAGGGTAAGCCGGCCGACAAGCCGATAACCCGTTCGGACATCGACAAGCCGACACCCTACAACACCTATGCGATAAACGGCCTGCCGCCGACCCCGATCGCCAATCCCGGCCGCGCGGCGCTTGAGGCCGTGGCCAACCCGTCCAAGACCGACGATCTCTATTTCGTCGCGGACGGCACCGGCGGGCACGTCTTCGCGGCAACGCTCGACGAGCACAATGAGAATGTCGCGCGCTGGCGCGCGATCGAAAAGAAGCAGGCGGAAGAAGCGGCGAAGGCGGCCGCCGACGCCGGAAAGACTGGCACCACCGGGACGACCGGCACGAGCCAGTGACCGCGCTTTGCTTCATGGGCGCAGTGGGACGGGTGGGGACATGGCGCTTCAGAGCATGACCGGGTTCGCCCGGGCGAGCGGTAGCCTGGAAGGCGCCAGCATCGCCTGGGAGACACGCTCGGTGAACGGCAAGGGTCTCGACGTGCGGCTGCGTCTGCCGCCTGGCTTCGACCGGCTGGAAATGCCGGCCAGGCAGGCGGTGCAGAAGCGCTTCTCGCGCGGCAATGTCCAGGCGACGCTCACCTACGCACGCGTCGGACTGACGACGACGCCGGTCGTCAACGAGGAATTCCTGAAGGACGTCGCGGCGCTGGCGAAGCGGCTCGAAAAGCAGTTCGGCTGCGCGCCTCCGACGGCCGACGGACTGCTCTCCTTGCGCGGCGTCCTGGAAGTACCCGAAACCGCCGAACCGGCAGAGGGTCTCGAAAGGACAGACGCGGAAATCATCGCCGTTCTGGAACACGCGCTCGACGGATTGGCTGCGGCGCGGGAGCACGAGGGGGCCGCGTTGAAGCAGCTCCTCCTCGGTCATCTCGACACGATCGAGCAATTGACCCTGCGCGCCGAAGCGGACGGTTCGCGCGAGCCGGCGGCCATTCGCGAGCGGATCGCCCAGCAGGTGAAGCTGCTGATCGACGCTGCACCGTCGCTCGACGAACATCGCCTGCATACGGAAGCCGCTTTCCTCGCCACCAAGGCCGACATCCGCGAGGAGATCGACCGCCTGAAGACGCATGTCGCGTCGGGTCGCGTCCTGCTCGAATCCGGCGGCGCGGCGGGACGCAAGCTCGATTTCCTGGCGCAGGAATTCAATCGCGAATCGAATACGCTTTGCTCTAAATCGAACGCTGCGTCGGTGACCGCGATCGGGCTCGAGCTGAAGGCGGTCGTCGACCAGTTTCGCGAACAGGTTCAGAATCTGGAGTAGGCGATGGCGGCCGAGATAGCCTCAACCGGAATCAGGCGGCGCGGCCTGATGCTGGTCCTGTCCTCGCCTTCGGGGGCGGGCAAGTCGACGATCGCGCGCAATCTGCTCGAACACGATACGGGGCTCGAACTGTCCGTTAGCGTGACGACGCGCCCGCGCCGCCCGAGCGAGATCGACGACGTGCACTATCATTTCATCTCGCAGCGCGACTTCGACCGGTTGCGCAGCAGCGAGGCTCTGCTCGAATGGGCAGAGGTGCACGGCAATTTCTATGGCACCCCGCGCGAACCCGCCGAGGCGGCGATGGCGGACGGCCGCGACATGCTGTTCGACATCGACTGGCAGGGCGCCGAACAGCTCAACGAGAAGATGCGCGCCGACATCGTATCGATCTTCATCCTGCCCCCCTCGATGGGCGAACTGAAGACCAGGCTGCGGCGCCGGGCGGAGGATTCCGACGCGGTCATCGAGAAGCGGCTGACCAATGCCCGCGTCGAAATCGAGCACTGGCGGTCCTACGACTATGTCGTGATAAACGACGATCTGGATCGCGCCTATTCGGAAGTGCGCGCGATCGTCACCGCCGAGCGGCTTCGCCGCGATCGCAGGCCTGGCCTGTTCGACTTCGTCACCAGGCTGCTAGACGAGAAGCTCCGCTGAGGCGGATCTCGACGTTCATCCGAGCCCGTTCGCCAGCCTGACGAATTCCTCGACGCTGAGCGTTTCCGCCCGTCGCGTTCCGTCGATCCCGGCCTTGGCGAGAAGGGCTTCGCCACCGATGCCCTTGAGACTCTGGCGCAGCATCTTGCGGCGCTGCCCGAAGGCCGCCAGCGTCACCCGCTCCAGCTTCCTCAGGTCAGCGGATAGCGGGGTCTTACGCGGCACGATATGCACGACCGAGGAAGTCACCTTCGGCGGCGGCCAGAAAGCCTGCGGGGAGATGTCGAAAGCGATGCGGGCCTCGGAGCGCCATCCGGCGAGCACACCGAGGCGGCCGTAGGCGTCGTCGCCTGCCTTAGCGACGACCCGCTCCGCCACCTCCCGCTGGAACATCAGCGTCATCGAGCGCCAGAACGGCGGCCAATCTGGCACGGTGAGCCACTTCACCAGCAGTTCCGTGCCGATATTGTAGGGCAGGTTGGCGACGATCCGCACATCCGCGAGGTTGGAGGCGAGGGCGGCGTAGTCGGTGGCGAGCGCGTCTCCCGAAATGATCTCGAGCTGTCCGGGGTAGGCGTCGGCGATTTCGGCGAGCGCCGGCAGGCAGCGCTCGTCGCGCTCGATCGCGATCACCTTGGCCGCGTTGTGCATGAAAAGCGCCCGGGTGAGGCCGCCGGGTCCGGGTCCGACCTCGATCACTGTCGCGCCGGAAAGGTCGCCGGCGGCGCGGGCAACCTTGCCCGTCAGGTTGAGGTCGAGCAGGAAATTCTGGCCGAGCGCCTTCTTCGCCGCCAGCCCATGCCTCTCGATCACGTCGCGCAACGGCGGCAGGCCGTCGATGGCGCTCATCAAGCGCGCGTCCTGTTGTCGGCCAGCGCGCGTGCGAGCTTCAGCGCCGCGATCAGGCTGCTCGGCCGTGCCTTGCCGGTTCCGGCAATATCGAAGGCGGTCCCGTGGTCCGGAGAGGTGTGGATGAAGGGCAGTCCGAGCGTCACGTTCACCGCGTCGTCGAAGGCGAGCATCTTGGCCGGGATCAGCGCCTGGTCGTGATACATGCAAAGGACGGCATCGTAGCCGGCGCGCGCGCGCGGATGAAACATCGTGTCGGCCGGCGCGGGACCGAAGGCGTCGATCCCCTCATGACGCAACTGTTCCACCGCCGGCAGGATGATCTCCTCGTCTTCCGTGCCGATAGTCCCGCCTTCGCCCGCATGCGGATTGAGGCCGAGGATCGCCAGGCGCGGGCTCGCGATGCCGAACCTGGCCCGAAGATCGCGGTCGACGATGCGCGCGGTGGCCAGGATCAGGTCAGTCGTCAGCGCCGCCGGCACTTCGGAGATCGGGATATGGATCGTCACGGGAACGGTCCGCAGACCGGGTCCTGCGATCATCATCACGGCAGTCTCATCGCGGCCGGAGGCTTCGCTCGCGAGATGGGCGAGGTATTCCGTGTGGCCGGGATGGCGAAAACCCGCCTCATAGAGCGTCTTCTTGGCGATCGGCAGCGTCACGATCGCGTCCGCCTTGCCATCGAGGACGTAACCGACCGAGCGGTCGATCGCCTCGACGATGCCGGCGGCATTGCCGACGTTGGAGGCGCCGGGCGTGTCGATGAAGCGATTGTCGAGCGCAACGATCGGAAGCGCGCCGTCGAACATCGATCCGGCGAGGTCGATCGTGATTTCGGCGATCGGCAGCTCGACCCCCAGACGCCGGGCGCGCGCGGCAAGATGTCCGGGGTCGGCGAGCAGTGCGAATGGCGGGATCTGTTCTTCGCGTCGCCGCAGCCAGGCTGCGATGACGATATCCGGCCCGATCCCCGACGGATCGCCGATGCTCAGGGCCAGCATGGACGTAAGTCCTACTTCTGGACGATGCGCGCGACCTTGCGCAGTTCTTCGACGTATTTCTTGCTGAGCTCTTCCGCCTTCTCGTCCATCTTTCCGTCGGCCTGCAGCATCATCTGGGCGGCGCGGTCGTCGCTGACCTCGCGCGAGGAGCAGATGCCGATGAATTCGACGCCGGCCGGCGTTTCGCGAACGGGGGTCGCGGTTCCGGGCTTCGCCGCCTTGATCTGCTTTTCCCAGTCCGGCGGCAGTTCGGGCTCGAGGATGCGTGGAATGTCCTGCACGTTGACGTCGATCAGCCCCTTCGCGAACTGACGCGTCGTCTCGCAGCTGTTGAAACGCTGGCGCATGGCTTCAGCCTCGCGTTTGCGCTTGCCAAGGATTGCGCCGCGCTCCTTCTGCGGCACGACGAAGGTCACTTTCTGCAACAGGTATTCGGTCGCCGACGGCTTCTTGCCGCCGAGCTCGAACACTTTGCGCACCATCTGCTGTTCGGTCATCATGCCGGTGGAGCGGTAGCGGGAACCGAGAAGCTGGCTCCAGCCCATCTGGATGCGGATGAATTCCTTCATATGCTCCCGGCCAATCCCGGCCTGGCTGAGGATCTGGTCCAACTGCGCCGGCTTGAGCTTGTTCGAGATAGCGAAGCGATTGTAGCTTTCGTCGACCGTCTGCTTGGAGATGCGGATGTTCCGGCGTGCCATTTCCTCGGACTTCAACGCCTGCTCGACCATATCCTGCGCCGCCTTTTCGGCGCCGCCCTTCTGGCGGAACAGCTTGTTGAGGGCGGCACGGCGCTGGATATCGTAGCTCGTCACCGCCGTGTTGTTGACGATGTATTTGATCTCGCTGGCCATCGCCGGCGCGCCGGGCAGCACAGCGGCCACTCCCAGTATGGCCAGGATGGCTGCGACGGTCACGAATCTGGCGCGCTTCATAGCTGAGCTCATTACTCCGTCCCGGTCTTCGCGGCTTTCATAGAATGGTCGAGCGAAATGACCGATTACTGCGGCGAAACCGTGACCGCGACCAGCCTGCTACTGATCGAGCACGTTCGAATTCGATCCGAAGTCGCCGAGCGTCCGGAACGAGACGTTGAAACCGACGGTCATCGATTCCTTTTCATCCGTCGGACGGACCTGCGTGAAAGTCATCTGGTAGGTGAAGCACTCGTCGTCATACTGGAAGCCGATCGAGTTGCGCACGAGCCTTTCCTGGATGAAGTCATGCGTGGCAGAGGCGAAACCTGACCAGTTCTGGTTGAAGTCGAACTTGCCGGACACGGTCAGCTCTTCGCGGTCGTCGACAAAGCCGTAGAGCGGCTGCTTCTGGATGAACGCATAGCGCGCCGAGGTGGTGAGCTGTCCGACCGTGAAACCGGTCTTCAGCTCGGCGCGGCGGGTCTCGAAAGTCTGCTCGTCGAAACGCCCGCTGGCGGAAATCGACAACCCGCTGGGGCTGGCGACGCCGAACAATGCGACGAAGTCGGACCGGTCGGTCTCAAGTCCGGAATAGGCGCCGACATTGACGAGGTCGGGCGAGGCGAACGGGTTGTCTCCGGCAATGTGGTAGGATTGTCCGAAGATGCCGTTGGCGCTCCACCCGCTCCAGAACGAACCCGTGTAGCGCATGCCGAGATTGGCGCGGGTGCCGCCCTCGACGCGGTCGAAGCCGGAGAATTTGTCACGCTCGAACAGCGTCGCCGCGTCGAAGACGAAACTCTGTGCGTCCTCGTTGGGGATATCGAGCGTGCGGCCGTAAGCCTCGTTCGGGCGCACGAGCAACTGCGCCATGGGTTCCAGGATGTGGCTGGAATTGGCCCCCGCGAACAGCCAAGGCCAGCGGAATTCGAGGCCGGCCGTCGCCATCGGGCGGAAATAGGACGAGCGGATGTCGGCCTCAACGCCGGAATAGGCGAGGGCCGGATCGTGGCTGTAGGCGAGGCCGTTCAGGTCGCCTGCCATCGCGTTCAGCGCTGCGACGGAGTCAGCGCCCGGATTCGAATAGATGCCGTCTCCGCGCACGTGCAGCAGCGGCGTAACGATAAAGCCGTTGCCGGAGACGATCTCGCGTTTCCATTCCGCCTCGGCCGTCACGCGGCCCGTCTCGCCCTCGATACCGCTAATCCTATAGGTCTCCCCGACGGCGACGCCAGGTGGATCATTAAGCCCGTCCGCAACAGCCACATCCTGCCGGCTGCGCGAGATGCCGGTGACGTTCATGTCGAAACGGACCTGCCCGCCGCCGACGTCTTCCACAGTCTTGGTATAGTCGAGCGACGGTAGCACCCAAGGCTGCTTGAGGTCGCGGGCCGCGGCGATCTCCTTTCCGTTAAGATTGTCCAACGTGGTTTCCTGCACGTTGAACTTCATCAGGCGCAGGTCGAAATAGTTCCGGTCGTTCAGGCCGGTGAGGTAGACCTCGTTGCGGTAAACCAGCTTGTCGAAGCCGTTGATCTCGTAGGTGCGGCTGAAGTTCTTGTCGGACTGGACCAGCACATCCCAGCCGAACGTCCAGCGCGGATTGATCTTGAACTGGCCTTTGGTGCCGATCATCCCCCGGTTGGTCTCGGTGCTGTCGACCGTGTTCTTTGTGAAGGCATCCGGACTCTGCTGATGGATTCCGGCGACGCGGACTTCATAAGCGCCGTTGTTGAACTGCTGGCGCCACTGGGCTTCGCCCAGGAAGCCCTGGCGGCCGTAGTAGGTGCCCTTGAACAGGGCGTCGTATGTCGGCGACAGCGCGAGGTAGTAGGGGACCGTCAGGCTGGCGCCGAGTTCGCTTTGGTAGCCGATGCCGGGAATCAGGAAGCCGCTTTTGCGCTTCACCGTCGGATCGGGAATGGTGAAGTAGGGGACCTGGACGATCGGCAGACCGAACAGCTCGAATTTCGCGCGCTCGAAGCGGACGGTCTTGGCTTCGCCGTTCCAGATGATCCGCTGCGCCTTGATGCGCCAGATCGGCGGCTTGCCGGGCTTGTCCTCGCACGGTTCGCAGGCGGTGTAGACGCCATTGTTGAACGTGGTGAGCATGCCGTTGCGGCGCTCCGCGCTTTCGGCGGCGAAATAGGTCTTGTCGGCGGTCTCGACACGCAACGCGTTGACGAAGCCGTCGCGGAAGTCGTCGGTGATGTCGACTTCGTCGGAATAGATCTTGGTGCCCTGCCGGTCGACCAGCTCCACATTGCCGGTGGCGATGACCCGTCCGGTCTTGCGGTCATAGGTGACGCGCTGGGCGACGATCCGGTTGCCGTTGTATTCGATCTGGACCGAACCGGCCGCCGTCACGCGCTCCTGGTCGTTGTCATAGATCAGCGTATCGGCCTCGAGCAGCATCTGCTCGTTGCCGCTCGGCTGGGGAATGAGATCGTCCGCGGTCTGGGCGACAGCGGCATTCAGGGGGATCGCGGCAAACACGAGGACGCACGCCAGCGCGCTCGCGCCGGACAGGCGCGCTGCGCGGGCGAATACGCTCCCGCTGCCCCTCTTAACCCCCACTAGCCGTCCTCCTTGTGCAGCAGGAACGTCACTCCGAAAAACCCTGCGACCACGACCGGAAGCCACGCGGCGACCATCGGCGGAACGAATCCTGAACTGCCGAATGCCTTCACGAGAACTGAAGTAACATAAAGCAGAAAGCCCGCCCCGACGCCACCCAGAATCATCGGTGCCGACTGCCCGAGCCGGGCAAAGCGCATGGAGACCGTCGCTGCGATGAGCGTCATCGCGACGAGCAGGAACGGCAGAGCCAGAAGCGAATGATATTGCATGGCAAATGGATTGGCGCTGAGCCCGAACGAGCGCGCCGAATCGATCTTTCCCCCGAGTTCGAAGAGCGGGATCGTTTCCGGTCCTGCGAACTGTTCCTCGACGAAATCGGGCTGCAGATCGGTCTTGATCACCATCCTCGGGCGCTCGCTGCGACGTCCGTTGGAATCCAGGCGCTGGACCTGCTGCAACGCCCACGCGCCTTTGGTCAGGACAGCGCGTTTCGCATCGATTCGTTCGGTGATCGAGCCGTTCTTGTCGAAGCGGATGAAGGTCGCCTCGGCCAGAACCCTGCCGCGCTGCGCCGATTTCTTGGCGCCGATGATCGTGACGCCGTCGTCCGTCCGCTGGCGCAGCCACGGCAGCGCCTGCCCTCCCGGCGCGCTCCGCGGCTTGCCGCTGAAGGATGCCTCGATTTCCTCGGCATAGGAGAGTGCCGTCGCCGCGACCGTGTTGAGAGCCGTGATCGCGACCGCTCCGATGAGGAAGCTGGCAAGGCAAAGGGGGCCAAGGAACTGCCAGGCCGAAACGCCTGCCGAGCGCGCGATGACGAGTTCGTATTTGCGGTTCAGCGACATCAGGGTCGACATCGCGGCGAAGAGGATGATGAACGGTATGGCCGTCTGGACGATCAGCGGAATGCGCAGCGCCGAGACCATCATTCCCGCGCCGACGGTGTATTCCGGAAGAGAGCCCACCCGCCTGGAGAACTCGGTGAAGTCGACCAGAAAGGAGATGACGACGACGCCGACGAAGAACTGCGCCACGATCACCAGATAGCGGCGGAAAAAGTACGCGAAGAGGGTGCGTCCGATCATGTGCCGCCACCCGTGCGGTAGCCGGCCAGCCTCAGCTGCAGCGCGATGCGCTGGCGTTCGACCCATGCGAGGAGCGCACTGCCCCAGTTGTCGAGCCACCCCGGAATCCTGAGCTGTCGGCCCGAGATGAGCAGGCTCGCGAAGATCGCGATTGTAACAAGTGGCAATGCGTAGGTCAGCACCGTCATTGTGCGGCTTATCCCGGACGCATTCATGAAAAAGAAGCCTGCGCCGCGAATGCCGAGCGCGACGAACGCGGCCACCGTGAGACTCCACAGGCGTTCCTGGCGGTTGGAGCGCGCTCCGCCGGCGAAATAGACCGCGATCAGACCGAACGCGACAGGAAACAGCCATTCGGAGAGGCGCCGGTTGAATTCGGAACGCAATATATCCGGCCTGGCCTTGGCGAAATGGTCGTTCGGGTCGGGATTGAGGAGGAAGGCGGTGCTGCGCTCCTTGGGCATGAAAGCCGTGGTCTTTCCCGCCGGGCTGAATTGCGAGAAGTCGATGGCGTAGGATGCGAACTGGATGATGGAAATCTCGCCGGTCGCCACTGCCCGGCGCTGAATTTCGCCTTCGCTCATGACGAGAAGATCGCGTTCGCCCTGCGGCAGGATCACGCCTCGCCGGGCATAGTAGATTAGCTCTGTCTTGTCGTCGCGCATGTCGGCGATGAAGATGCCGCCGAAGCCGCCGCCCGGCAGCTGTTCGGCGATCTGGATGTAAAGCCCCTCGTCGAGCCGTTTGAACGACCCTGACTGGACGGCGAGGCGCACTAGATCGGCGCCGGCCTCGCTGACGATGGTTCGGAGCTGGCGGTTCGACCAGGGCTCGACGAACAGCGCGGTGACGAGAGTGAGTAGCGTCAGGATAATGCCGAGGATCAGGATCGGCTTCGCCGTGATCTTCTGCGACCCGCCGGCGCCTTCGATGACCGCAAGCTCGGAATCGGCATTCATCTGCGATAGAGTCTGCGACGCGCCGATCAGCAGCGCGAAGGGCGTGACGACGACCATCATCGCAGGCACGAGCGTCACTGCGAGTTTCAGGAACGTGGTGATGGCCTGGCCGGAATCGGTCAGCACGTTCACGTAGATCAGCACCTGCGTGATCAGCACGACCAACGTCGTCGCCCCGAGCGTGACCAAGGTCAGCCGCGCCGCACGACGGAATATGTAGCGCTCGATCAGGTTCATTGCGTTGGGGCAGCCGTCCTTGCACGTGGCGTGTCTGTCGACAGCGCGGGCGCTGAAGCTCGGAAGCATACGCCTCCGTCGCGGGGATGGAACGCCAGATTGGCTAAAAATAGGCGAAAAGATAAGGTTAACCGAAGGTGAAGGGTTAACCTTCGCGAAGAAAACGCCAGAAGATCAGTCGGTTAGGTGCGAATGTGATCCCTCTGTTGCCGTCTCGCCAGGGATCGGATCACCGTGGCGAGGAACGCGAAGATCAGTAGGGACAGCAGGGCTCCGACCATCACGTCGGAGAGATAGTGTCCGCCGAAGGCAACGCGCAGCAGCGATGTCGCGCTTGCCACCGCCACCGCCGCGATCAGTGCCGGCACCCGGTATCTGATGGGGGTGAGGGTTGCCAGCGCCACCAGCCAGAACGAGCTTGCCGCTTCGCCGGAGACGAAGGAACAGTTGCTGTCGCAGTAATTCGCGATGTGACCGGCCGGAACGAACGGGTAGGGCCCGCCGAAGAGATCGGTCAGATGCGGCCGCGGCCGCCCCCAGTGTTCTTTCAATATCAGGTTCACGAGCGCGCCCGCGCCGAGGACGAGGGTGGCGACGGCGGCGAGGCCCGCCCGGTCGAACGGGTGCGCCAGCGACCGGCGCGACAGGATGCGCCACAGGATCGCCAGCAGCAGGAGAATGGCGAGCAACACCGGCGTCACCTGCAGCACCTGGCGGATTTGGCCGACAACCGGCGACGACGACAGCGGAAAGCTGCCGCAGATCTTCCCGGCCGCGGCGCAGGGCTGTTCCTCGAAGAACAGCCGGCTGACCGCGATGTCGATCTGCGGAAAGACGTTGAAGAACAGCAGCGTCGCGACAGTCAGCGCGGCGAGCACGAGGATCGGCGCGCGGCCGGCGAAGGGCCAGAGATAGTCATCCTCGGGGCGGGGCATCGAGTGGTCCGTGCTTCTGATGGTCGACGCAGTTGCGCTTCCAGACGCCCGTCTAGCGGCTAAGGCCGGAAGAAGAAAGCGCCGGCATGGCCGCGATCGCCCGTTGCCCTATTCGGCAGCGCCAACCGGTCGAGTTTCGCGGCTACAGAGACGATCGGCGATTTTGCCGCTATCCTGCGCGCGACTCGCATCCCGGAGCTGACATGACGCCTGCCATCGACATCGGATTCGCCACCTCATCCAAGGGGGCGGCAGACCTGCACGTATTCCTTGCCGCTCCCGGCGAGAACGGATCGGTCGAACTCGCCGGCGATGCGGGACCGCTGCTGGAGAAGGCGATCAAGGCGGGCGCCTTCACGGCGAAGACGCTGTCGACGCTCGATGTCATCGTGCCCGCGGGCATGGAGGTCGACCGCGTCCTCGTTCTCGGCGTCGGCGATCCCAAGGCAGTCACCACGGATGGCTGGCTGAAGGTGGGCGGGTCGATCGCATCCAATCTCAAGAAAGCCGCCAAGGTCATGGTCCACGCCGATGTGCCCGGCTTCGAGTCCGATCCGGAGGCGGTCGCCGACATGGCGCTGGGCATTCTGCTGCGGACCTATCGGTTCGACCGCTACAAGACCAAGAAGGACGATGGCGACGAGGAGCCGAAGAGGACCAGGATCACCGTCGTCACGCGCCGCTCGGCTGCCGCGAAGGCGGCGTTCGGTGCATCCGAGGCCATCGCCGGCGGCGTGTCCATCGCTCGCGACCTCGTCAACGAGCCGGCGAACCTGTTGGGCCCGGTCGAGATGGCGGCGAAGTGCAAGGAACTCGAGGCGCTCGGCGTGAAGGTCGAGATCCTTGCCGAGAAGGAGATGAAGAAGCTCGGCATGGGCGCACTCCTCGGCGTCGCCCAGGGCAGCCCGCGCGGCGCCAGGCTGGTCGTGATGCAGTGGAACGGCGGCAAGGCAAAGGACAAGCCGGTCGCTTTCATCGGCAAGGGCGTTTCGTTCGACACCGGCGGCAATTCGATGAAGCCCGCGGCCGGCATGGAGGACATGAAGGGCGACATGGGCGGGGCGGCGGCCGTCATCGGCGCCATGCACGTGCTGGCCAGGCGCAAGGCGAAGGCCAACATCGTCGGCATCGTCGGCCTGGTGGAGAACTCGGTCGACGGACATGCGCAGCGCCCCGGCGACATCGTCACCTCCATGTCGGGGCAGACGATCGAGATCCTCAACACCGACGCGGAAGGCCGCCTCGTCCTCTGCGACGCGCTCTGGTACTGCAACGACCGGTTCGCGCCGAAGTTCATGGTCAACCTCGCGACGCTGACCGGCGCGATTATGGTGGCGCTCGGGCAATATCACGCCGGCCTGTTCTCCAACGACGACGAACTGGCGGGCCAGCTCACGGAAGCGGGGCTCGCCACCGCCGAGAAGCTCTGGCGCATGCCGATGGGACCGGACTACGACAAGCTGATCGAATCGAAGAACGCCGACATGAAGAACATCGGCGGCCGCTACGGCGGGGCGATCACCGCCGCGCAGTTCCTCAAGCGCTTCGTCAAGGACACGCCCTGGGCGCATCTCGACATCGCCGGCACCGCCATGAACGCACCGCCGAGCGAATATTCGATCTCCTGGGGCTCGGGCTTCGGCGTACGGCTGCTCGACCGGCTCGTGAAAGACAATTACGAAGGCTGATGGCCGAGGTTCTCTTCTACCACCTGACAGAATCGACGCTCGAGGAGGCGCTGCCGCCTCTGCTCGAGAAGAGCGTCGAGCGCGGCTGGAAGGTGGTGGTACAGGCGGGCAGCGAGGAACGGCGCAACGCGCTGGATGCCCATCTGTGGACGTTCAGGGACGACAGCTTCCTCGGCCACGGCCTCGACAGCGACCCGCGCACGGCGGACCAGCCGATTCTCTTGACCGTCTCGACCGGCAATGCCAACGCCGCGTCCGTCCGCTTCGTCGTCGACGGCGCCGAACCGCCGCCGCTCGACGGCTACGAGCGCGGCGTGTTCATGTTCGACGGTCACGACCAGGCCCAGCTCGATCTGGCGCGCGCCCAGTGGAAGCGCATGAAGGACGCCGGCCACTCGGTGACCTATTGGCAGCAGACCGACGGCCGACGCTGGGAACGCAAGGCGTAGCACTATCTGGCGCGTTCGCCCGCGTGGCCCTGCAGCTTGTTGGCCCTGCGTGGCGGGCGGACCGAAGCCTTGGCAAGAGCCTCCCGTTTCGCTTTCGCCTCGGTCCGGCTGGTCCACCAGGCCGCGAAGGCATAGCCGGCGATCGCCAAAAGTATCCGTCTCATCTCGGTCTCCTATTGTTGTAGGCCGACAATTCACGAACCGCCGCCGGGTTCCGCGCCCTCTCGACAGGCCGGTGCGCCCGTGCCACATCGGAGCGCATCACGGTCCGGCCTTTCCCATGCGCATCATCTTCTTCCTCATGTTCGTAGCCGGCCTCGCGGTCGGCATCGGCTATCCCTTCGTCGTCTCCAACGTCTCGGGCTACGAGATTGGGCGCTATCCGGCCTATGACCGGCAGGGCGGCTTCAAGGTGGTCGAGGAGAACCTCGCGCCCGCCGACGCGCCGGTGCGCGTGCTGGTCGACATGTCGTCGCTTGGCAGCCTGACGCTCGACGGGGCGACGACCGTGCTGACGCTGACGGCGTCGGTGGAGGGACGGACGGTGTTTGCGAGCACGCTCAAGTTCGCGCACCAGCAGCCGCGCAGCGACAATCCGCAGACTGGCGGCATGATCTATCGCGACGAGGCCGGCGTGATCGATCCGGTCGAAAGCGGCCGCTACCGGTTCGTGCTCGGGCCGGGCGATGCCGAGGGCATCGAGATGCGCTCCGCCGAGATCGTGCTGAGGGCAGGGGCGTTCGACCTCGATCCTCGCGCCGTGCCGATCGGATACGCCTTGATGGCGCTGGGTTTCGTCGGCTTCTTCGTGTCGCTGCAGCGGCGCAACAAGACACCGCCGTCTGCGCCGCCGCCGCCGAAATGGGGAAGGTAAAGGCCAGCTAAAGGCTTGGTTACATACGCTTTTCTCTGCGCGTACGAGAGCGTCGACCGCAGTGCATCTTTCTGCGGAAGCAAGTGTTTCGGATGATCCGCCCTCCCTCACGGGGGAGGGAGCTTTCTAGGATGTGTCGCGAGGTTCGACCGGGGAGAAGGCGGCTTCCCGAAGTCTCTGCATGAATGCGTCGAGCCCGTGGAGCGGGTCGCCGTCGAGGCTCTCCGCGCCGGATGCCTGTCCCTGGCGCCAGACCGAAACGCGGCGGAGGTATGCGGCCATGCTGCTCACGATCACCGCGAGAGCGCGCAGCGAGGCGGCGAGGTCGATCGCATCGGCAGGATCGGTCCCGTAGCGGACCACCGGCAAGGCAGGCGACCAGAGCCGCCCCGCGGGGTTCCGTGTGGAGCCGGCGACGAAATCCCGTGTGATCAGATCTGCCTGCCGGGCGGCCCACAGCACGCACCAGCGGACCCAGGGCGTATCGCCGGCAGCCTGTTCGGCGAGACCGGCGAGCGCAAGCAGGGTCGAGACGATGCTGACCAGCACGTGTTGCTCCCTCCCTGTCCTCGCCTTCCACTCCATCGCCGGCTCCATTCGACCGCCGACAGTGTCATGCATGCCGGAAAGGAGGTGGATCGAAACAGTTGGGGGGCGAGCGGGATCAAGGGGTTGGGGGAAAGTGTGCGGAAATCGATGCACGGCGCGGGTGGCAGATTACTTCGCATGCCGCTGAGCCACCGCCCTCCCGGATGGCCGACGGCGATGCAGGATCCATTGGCTTTGGCGGGTTGGTGCCGACCACTTTTCCTTGCGATCACGGGGAGCCATCGGCGTGTAGCTGGAGAGAGGAATGGATACCGGATGGCCTTCGGCCTCCGGTATGACGGAGAAGACGTTGAGCTAACCCAGGCCGGAAAAGTAGAAGGACGTTGTCTACCGTGCAGAAGTCGGATTTGCTTGTCCCATGCCCGGGCACGTCTACATCATGGCCTCGCGGAAGCACGGCACGCTCTACACCGGCGTGACCTCGGACCTGTATCGCCGGGTCCACGAACACCGGGAAGGCGACATCGCGGGCTTCACGCGGCGATACGACGTGAAGCGTCTGGTCTGGCACCGCTTCTATTACGACATCGAGGATGCGATTGCCGACGAGAAGCGGATCAAGCGCTGGCGCAGGAAGTGGAAACTCGAATTGATCGAGGCGCAGAATCCCGAGTGGATGGATCTTTTCGAGGACTTTTCCCGATGAATGGGAGGACGACCAAACCTACCGACGTCATCCCGGAGGCCGAAGGCCATCCGGGATCCATTGGCCTTGGCGGGTTGGCGCCGACCATTTTTTCTGGCGATCGCGAGGAGCTATCGGCGTGTAGCTGGAGAGAAGAATAGATCCCGGATGGCCTTCGGCCTCCGGGATGACGGCGAAGAGAGGCTAAGCCGCCGAGATTACGACCTGATGGCCTTCGGCCCTCGCGCCTCAAATCTCCTCGAAATCCCCCGAGCGGCCCTTGCCGGAGGCGAAGCGGGCAGCACCCGTGCTGCCTTCGGAGCGGAAGGTTTCGGCGCTCTGCCATTCCCGGACCAGCGCGTCGGCCGGATCGAGCGACCATTGCGCGATCGCGGACGCGCGGTCGGCGCGCATGCAGGCTTGCGGGAATTTCGCCAGCTCGCGCGCGAGATCGAGCGCGGTGTCGAGCGCCGCGCCGTCGGCGCAGACGCGGTTGGCGAGCCCGATGGCGAGAGATTCGGCGGCGTCGACCTTGCGGCCGGTGAGGATCAGGTCCATGGCGCGGCCGTGGCCGACGATGCGCGGCAGGCGCACGGTGCCGCCGTCGATCAGCGGCACGCCCCAACGCCGGCAGTAGACGCCCATGTAGGCGCTCTCCTCCATGACGCGCAGATCGCACCACAGCGCCAGTTCCATACCGCCTGCGACCGCCGGACCGGAGATCGCGGCGATGACCGGCTTGGATAGAGACAGCCGCGTCGGGCCCATCGGCCCCTTGCGCGGCCGGTCGTTGCGGCCGTCGAAATCGCCGTCGAGGTCATGTTCGGCGAACCAGGTTTCGTCCATGCCGCCGGCGGCGCGCTTCAAGTCGAAGCCGGCGCAGAAGGCACCGGGAATGCCGGTGAGGATCGCGACCTTCTGTTCCGGATCGCGGCCGAAGGCGACGAAGGCCTGGAACAGCGCATCGGCCATTTCGGGGTTCACCGCGTTGCGCGCGTCGGGTCGGTTGATGCGGACGATCGTGACGTCGCCGGCGGTCGAAACGTCGATCGTCATTCGGCCATCCCTTCCTCGTACTGGCCCGAGAGCGTCAGCCAGCGCTCCTCCTGCGTCGAGAGCTGGTGCGTCAGGTCCGACCGCTCCTTGCCGAGCTGCGTCGCGGCCCGCGGATCCTTCTCGTAAAGCGTCGGATCGGCGAGTTGTTCCTCGATCCCGTCGATGCGCTTGCGAATCCGCTCCATCAGCGCCTCGGTCGCCTTGATCTCCTTGGCCAGCGGTTCGAGCGAGGCCCGTCGCTGGGCGGCCTCGCGCCGTCGGTCGGCCTTCGACGCCTTGTCGGCGTCCCGCTTCTCGCGCCGGTCGACCGTCACGCCGGTGACGATCTGGCGGTAGTCGTCCATGTCGCCGTCGAAGGGCGCGACCGTGCCGTCCTTGACCAGCCACAGCCGGTCGGCCGTCGCCTCGATCAGGTGACGGTCGTGCGAGATCAGGATCACCGCGCCGTTGAACTCGTTGAGCGCATGGACGAGCTGCTCGCGCGAATCGATGTCGAGATGGTTGGTCGGCTCGTCGAGGATGAACAGGTTCGGCCCCTCGAAGGAGGCGAGGCCCATCAGGAGCCGTGCCTTCTCGCCGCCGGACAGGTCCTTGGCGGGTGTCTGCATCTTCTCCGTCGACAGGCCCATCTGGGCGACGCGGGCGCGCACCTTGGCCTCCGGCGCGTCGGGCATCATGCGGCGCACATGCTCGATGGCGTTTTCCTCGGGGCGCAGGTCGTCGAGCTGGTGCTGGGCGAACATCGAGACCTTGAGCTGCGGCGCAATCGTGATGCCGCCGCTTTCCTTGTCGAGCCGACCGGCGAGGAACTTGGCGAAGGTCGACTTGCCGTTGCCGTTGGCGCCGAGCAGCGCGATGCGGTCGTCATGGTCGATGCGCAGGGTCAGGTTCTTCAGGATCGGCTTGCCGGGCTGGTAGCCGACGGTCGCCGACTGGATGGCGATGATGGGGGAGGCGGCCTCGCGCACCGGGTCCGGAAACGAGAACGGCCGCACGCTGTCGTTCATCACGGCGGCGATCGGCTTCATCTTCTCCAGCGCCTTGATGCGCGACTGGGCCTGGCGGGCCTTCGACGCCTTGGCGCGGAAGCGCTCGACGAAGGATTCCATGTGCTTGCGCGCGGCCTCCTGCTTCACGCGCGCCTTTTCCTGATGCTCGAGCTGTTCCTCGCGCTGCCGCTCGAACTGGTCGTAGCCGCCGCGCCAGTAGGTCAGCTTCTTCTGGTCGAGATGGACGATCGAGTTGACTGCGCGGTTCAGGAGGTCGCGGTCGTGGCTGATGAGGAGAACGGTGTGCGGGTATTTGCCGACATAGTTCTCCAGCCACAGCGTGCCCTCGAGGTCGAGATAGTTGGTGGGCTCGTCGAGGAGCAGCAGGTCGGGCTCGGAGAACAGCACGGCTGCCAGCGCCACGCGCATGCGCCAGCCGCCGGAGAAGGACGAGGCCGGGCGCTTCTGCGCCTCCTCGTCGAAGCCGAGGCCGGCGAGGATGGTGGCGGCACGCGACTCGGCGGTGTGCGCGTCGATGTCGGCAAGCCGCGTGTGGATCTCGCCGATCCGCTCCGGATCGGTCGCCGTCTCGGCCTCGGCCAGAAGCGCGGCGCGCTCCTTGTCGGCGGCGAGCACGATCTCGATCAGCGAATCCTCGGTGCCCGGCGCCTCCTGCGCGACCTGGCCGATACGCAGCCCCTTCGGCAGCGAGATCGAGCCGGTCTCCGCGGCGAGGTCGCCGGTGATCGCCTTGAACAGCGTCGTCTTGCCGGCGCCGTTGCGACCGACGAGGCCGGCCTTGGCGCCCGCCGGCAGGCTGAGCGAGGCGTGGTCGAGGAGGAGGCGTCCGGCGACGCGGAGCGAAAGATCGGTGATCGTCAGCATGGCGCAGCGTTTTGCACGCTGGGACCGGCTTCGCAAGGCGCAATGGCGCGGGCGGTCCCGCCCGAATCCGGCGGCTGGGACCGGCTCGCCGGAGGGTCAGAACGGCCTGAAAGGTTTTTTACGGCGAAGGGGTGATTTTTGCGCCAAAGCTGTTAACATTCGCGCCGCTGAATTCGCCGGCCACTGTTTCGTCAGGTCGACGGCAAATCTACCATCCGGAAACAGAAAACCGAGGTTAGGATATCAATTGCAGGTACTCGTTCGCGAAAACAATGTCGACCAGGCTCTCCGCGTCCTGAAGAAGAAGATGCAGCGGGAAGGAATCTTCCGCGAGATGAAGGCGCGCCAGGCATACGAGAAGCCGTCGGAGAAGCGCGCGAGGGAGAAGGCCGAGGCCATCCGCCGGACCCGCAAGGCCGCCCGCAAGCAGATGCAGCGCGAGGGCCTGCTGCCCGCGCCGAAGAAGAAGATCATCGAGCGGGCATCGCGTCCCGGCGCCTGATCGCCGTCACGTACCGGATCGTTCGAACGGGCGGCTATGCGAATTGCCGCCCGTTTTCCGTTCGCTGGAAGTAGATCAGGTCGAGCGTCAGCGACGGCTTGCCGAGGCTGGTCAGGATCGTGTGCGCCTGGCCGCGATGGTGGGTCTGGTGGTTGAAGAGGTGCGCCAGCGCAGGCGCCAGCCGCTGCGACACCGTGCGCATGTCGGTGACCGTCATGTAGGTGAAACGCCCGGCGAGCGCCTTTTCGGTAAGACCCTCGATGTAGTCGGCGATGCGGCGATCTTCCGCCTCGCGCGCCGCGCGCAGCTTGGCGAGATCGGAAAACAGGATCGTGTCGAGCGCGGCCGGCGCCTGGCCCTCGCCGGTGAAGCGCTTCATCCAGATCCGGTCCGCGACGAGGATGTGGTTGAGCGTCCCCATCATCGACCGGAAGAAGGCGCCGGTGTCGCGGTTGAACTCGTCGATCGAGAGATCGTGGGCCGCGTCGTAGAGCTGCGCGTTCGCCCAGCTGTTGTAGGCGGCGAACATGCGAAAATGCTGCTTCACGTCTTTCCCTTTCGAGCAGTGCCGGTATGACTTGCGTCATAGACCGCTCCAGGGAACGCGCCAATGACCATTCTCCTCTACGAACTCGTCGGTGCCGACGCCGCGCGCCCGTTCAGCCCGCATGTCTGGAAGATCGCGCTGTCGCTGGCGCACAAGGGCCTGCCCTTCGAGACGAGGCCTGTTCCGTTTACCGGCGTGCCGACCGTCGAGGGCGGTTTCTCGAAGACGGTGCCGGTGATCCGCGACGGGGGGCGCGTGCTCAACGAATCCTTCGACATCGCCGTCTATCTCGACGAGACCTATCCGGACCGGCCGAGCCTGTTCGGCGGCGAGGGCGGCAAGGCGATGGCGCGCTTCATCGAGCGCTGGTCGCAGCTCACGCTGCATCCCTATCTGGGAGCCGCCGCCCTGATGGACATCCACGACTGCCTCGCGCCGGCCGACCAGGCCTATTTCCGCTCATCGCGCGAGGCGCGGTACGGCAAGCCGCTGGAGGCGGTCGCCGCCGGACGCGACGCGGGGCTTGCCGCGTTTCGGGCGGCCCTCGAGCCGCTGCGCAACATGCTCACCTACCAGCCCTTCATCGGCGGCGCGGGCCCGCTCTATCCCGACTATATCGTCGCCGGCGCATTGCAGTGGGTGCGGGTCACCTCGCCGTTTCCATTCCTCGATCCGGCCGACCCGGTGAAGGCCTGGTTCGACCACTGCCTCGAACTGCATGGCGGCCTGTTGGCCAAGGTGCCGGCGGCGGCGTGACGCCGGCGCCTCTTGGCAATCGCGGGGGCGGCGTGTATGGAGCGCCACCCTTCCGAAACCTCTTCTGACAAGGACGAGAAATGGCCGTCGAACGCACGTTTTCCATGATCAAGCCGGACGCCACCAGGCGTAACCTGACGGGCGCGATCACCAAGATGCTCGAGGATGCCGGCCTGCGCGTCGTCGCTTCCAGGCGAGTGTGGATGAGCCGCCGCGAGGCCGAGGGCTTCTACGCCGTGCACAAGGAACGCCCGTTCTTCGGCGAGCTGGTCGAATTCATGTCGTCGGGCCCGACGGTTGTGCAGGTTCTCGAAGGCGAGAACGCCATCGCCAAGAACCGCGAAGTGATGGGCGCGACCAATCCGGCCAACGCGGCCGAAGGCACCATCCGCAAGGTCCACGCGCTGTCGATCGGCGAGAACTCGGTGCACGGCTCCGACGCGCCGGAGACCGCCAAGGAAGAGATCGCCTACTGGTTCTCGGGCACCGAAATCGTCGGCTGATCCCGACGGACCGAAATGCCAAAGCCGGGCCTCGCGCCCGGCTTTTTCATGCGCTGCGGCGCAAGGCCTCGGCGGCCGGGGCGAGGGACGGGATCATCTTCGCCCTGACGAGGAACTCGTCCGCCGGTAGCGACGGGGCGTAGAGATAGCCCTGGAACATGCGGCAGCCGAAGGCGCGCAGCAGCGCTTCCTGCTGCGCCGTCTCGACATGTTCGGCGACGGCCGCGAGGCCGAGCGTATCGGCCATGGCGAGGATGGTGCGCACGAGCGCGCGATCGCTTTCCTTGGTCTCGATGTCCGCCACGAAGGAACCGTCGATCTTGACCTCGTCGAACGGCATCTGCCGCAGATAGGCGAGCGACGAATAGCCGGTGCCGAAATCGTCCAGCGAGAAGCAGATGCCGAGCTCCTTGAGCTTGTGCATCCTCTCGGCGGTCGCCTTCTGGTTCTCGGCCATCACATGTTCGGTGAATTCGAGCATCAGCTGCGAGGCGTCGACCCGGTGCTCGTCGATCAGCCGGCGCAGATGCGGGACGAAATCGGGATTGCTGAACGATTTGACGGAAATGTTGATCGCCAGGCGCAGATGCGCCGTGTCGCGTTCGGCCTGCCAGCTGGCGAGGGTGGCGATCCCCTTGGCAAGCACCATGCGCCCGAGGTCGTTAATGAGGCCGGAGCGCTCCGCCAGCGGAATGAACCGGTCGGGCGTGATGAGACCCTGGACGGGATGATACCAGCGCAAGAGCGCCTCGGCCGAGACGACACGGCCGAACTGGTCGACCTGCGGCTGGAAATGCAGCTGCAACTGGTCCTCGGCGATCGCCGTGCGGAGGTCGGCGTGGAGGCGGAACTGCTCCTGCTCGCGCTGCGTCGCGGCCGGATCGAACACCGCGAACGCATTGCGGCCCGAGGCCTTGGCCCGGTACATGGCGATGTCGGCGCGTTTCAGAACCTCGTCGACGCGAGGCTCGTTGCCGTCGAAGACGACGACGCCGACGCTGGCCGAGGCCTGGTGCTCGACCGGGCCGATCCGGTGCGGCCGCGCCAGTTCGCGCAGCACGGCCTCGGCCGTCCTGTCGGCGCGATGCGAGGCCTCCGCGTCGGTCGCTCCCGCATCGTCGATGCAGACGACGAACTCGTCGCCGCCGATGCGGGCGACATGGTCTCCCTCTTCGACGCAGGCGGACAGCCGTTGCGCCACCTGCACCAGATAGGCGTCGCCGACGTCGTGACCCTGGCTGTCGTTGAGCGACTTGAAATTGTCGAGGTCGATGAAGAGCAGGGCGCCCCGCCGCCCGGTCGCATGCGCCCGCTCCAGCGTTACGCCCAAGCGGTCGAGCAGGGCGCGCCGGTTGGGTAGGTGCGTCAGCGGATCGAAATAGGCGAGTTCCTGGATCTTGATCTCCTGCCGCTTGCGCAGCGAGATGTCGGACGCATAGCCGTGCCAGACGATCGTGTTGCCCACGCGTTCGGGCGCCGCCGAGGCCCGGAGCCATTTCTCGACGCCGTCGGGCATGCGGATGCGAAACTCGTGATCCCAGTATTTGAAGTCCCGGTGGCATTCGCGCAGCGAGCGGTAGTATTCGTCCACGTCGTCCGGGTGGATCAGCTTCGTGAAGGCGGCAGCGTCCTTGGCTTCGAGGCCTTTGGCCAGCCCGGTCAGTCGATGGAAACCGTCGCTGTAGTAGAGGACGTCGTATGATCCGGCGGCAGCCCGGCGGTACTGGAACAGGCCGCCCGGAATCTGCGAAATCAGCTTCTGGTAGTGTTCCTCGAGCTTGAGCCGCTTCACCGTCTCGGTGATCTCGCGCACCGATCCTTCGTAGTAGAGGGGCTTGCCGGTGCGCTTGTGCCGGACCACTCGGGCCGATTCCGAGATCCAGATACGCTCGCGCGTCTTGTGACGGTAGATCTCGGACACGAAGTCCTCGACGTGGCCCTGCGCATGCAGGATGCGGCGGAACTCGTCGCGGCGGCCGGGCTCGACGTACCATTCGCCGCCGATGTCGCGGACGGCGGGCAGCATCTCGGCTTCGCTCTCATAGCCGTTGAGCTTGACCAGCGCCCTGTTGGCGGAAAGCTGGCGGCCATCGACGGAGGAGCGGTAGATGCCTTCGGAGAGGTGTTCGATGAGTTCACGGCTGTTGCGGTGCTCGTCCGCAGCTTCGATCCAGCGCCGGCGATAATGCAGACTGGTCGAAACGAGAATCGCGGCGAGCAGCAGAATCGACGCGGCAAGCCAGCCCGTCGCCGCCCCCAATCCCGAAAATGACACGAATGCGTCCTGCATGGCCCCAAATCGATCGCCCGATCAGGGTGACCTTACGATGGGGGAATTCCCAAAGCTCTAACTGCCGCGGAAAATGGCTGTCACGGTTAATGCGCGATTAGGATGCAGGCCACCGAATCCGACCTGGCCGGTCAGGACCAGCGGCGGAGCGCTTCCTCGTCCGATTCCTTGGCGTCGACCCAGCCGCCTTCGGAGCCGTCGCGGAGGTGTTCCTTCTTCCAGAACGGCGCGCGGGACTTGAGGAAATCCATGAGAAAGGCGGCGGCGTCGAAGGCCGCCTGGCGGTGGGTGGACGAGGCGATCACCAGCACGATGTTCTCGCCGGGAGCGATGCGGCCGACGCGATGGATTGCGCAGAGCGCGGTCACGGGCCAGCGCGCGGCTGCCTCATTTGCGATGCGGCGGATCTCCGCCTCGGCCATGCCCGGATAGTGCTCGAGTTCGAGCGCGGCAAGCGCCCCGTCCTCGCTTCGGCAGAGCCCGCTGAAGGTGACGACGGCGCCGGTGTCGGACAGGCCGGCCAGCAGCGCCGAGACCTCGGCGGAGAGATCGAAATCCTCCGTCTGGATCCTGACCTCGATCCGCGCGGTCATGGCTAGCCGCCGGTCATGGGGGGGAAGAGCGCGATCTCGCGCGCGCCTGCCAGCGGCTCGTCGTGCCGGGAATGCTCCTGGTTGATGGCGACGCGGATGGATTCGGGATGTTCGAGCGCGGCTTCGTAGCCGTCGCCGCGTCCTTTCAGCCAGACGAGCAGATCGCGGACCGTCCTGACCTCCGCCGGGAGTTCCAACTCCTCGTCGGTCTTGCCGATCCGTTCCCTGACCCAGGCGAAGTAGACGAGCTTCACGGCAGCCTCACTCGTCGACGATGTGCTTGAGCCCGGCGCGGAAGTAGTCGTAGCCGGTGTAGAGGGTGACGATCGCCGAGATCCAGAGCAAGACGATGCCGATCTGCGTCGTGTAGGGGAGGATCTTGTCGCCAGCCGGACCGGCCAGCAGGAAGCCGATGGCGATCATCTGGATCGTCGTCTTCCACTTGGCCAGACGCGTGACCGGCAGGCTGACTTTCAGTTCGGCCAGGTATTCGCGCAGGCCCGAGACGAGGATCTCGCGGCACAGGATGACGATCGCCGCCCAGAGCGACCAGCCGTGGATGGTCTCGACCGGATCGGCCGCGAGCAGCATCAGGCAGGTGGCGACGAGCAGCTTGTCGGCGATCGGATCGAGCATACGGCCGATGTTGGACGTCTGCTTCCAGATGCGCGCGAGATAGCCGTCGAGATAGTCGGTGATGCTGGCCAGCGCGAACAGGGCAAGCGCCGACCAGCGGGCGAAGTCGCTCGATTCGAGCCGCCCCTCCAGATAGAAGCAGACAACGATGAGCGGCACCGCGAGGATGCGCCCATAGGTCAGCAGGTTGGGGATGTTGTACGCCTTGCTCGCCATCGGGCCGTTCTTTGCTGGTGATCGTTCAGTTTCAACAGATGTGACCTCTTCGGGTCAACAGCAAGGCACGCGGCGCGCCTAAATCCGGCTTTCCATTGCTCCAGCGCGAAATTCGGCCGCGTTTGGCCGCCCGCCGGCAAAACGGCGCGGCGTATCAGCCATTGTCGTGGAAATGATCGTAGATCTGCTTCGCCAGCGATTCGGACACGCCTTCGACCGACCGCAGGTCCGCGAGTGCCGCCCGGCTGACCGCCTTCGCGGTGCCGAAATGGTGGAGGAGTGCGCGCTTGCGCGACGGGCCGATGCCGGCGATCTCGTCGAGCGGATTGCGGACCATCTCCTTCTTGCGGCGCGCGCGGTGCGAGCCGATGGCGAATCGATGCGCCTCGTCGCGCAGCCGCTGGATGAAATAGAGCACCGGATCGCGCGGCGGCAGCGTGAACGGATCGCGCCCGCGGACGAAGAACCGTTCCCGTCCCGCATCCCGGTCGACGCCCTTGGCGACGCCGATGGCCTGGATCTTGTCGGCGATGCCGAGTTCGTCGAGGATCGCGCGCACCGCCGACATCTGCCCCTGGCCGCCATCGATCAGGACGAGGTCCGGCCAGGCCGGCATCGCATCGTCGCTGTCCGCCGGCGCCGGCTGCCCGTCGCCATGTTCCTTGAGCAGCCGCGAGAAGCGCCGCTCCATCACTTCGCGCATCATGCCGAAATCGTCGCCCGGCGTGATCGATTCGGAGCGGATGTTGAACTTGCGGTACTGGTTCTTGGCGAACCCCTCCGGTCCGGCGACGATCATCGCGCCGACCGCGTTGGTGCCCATGATGTGCGAGTTGTCGTAGACCTCGATGCGGCGCGGCGCCGACGGCAGGCCGAAGGCCTTGGCAATGCCTTCCAGCAGCACCCCCTGGGTCGAGGTCTCGGCCAGCCTGCGCCCGAGCGCCTCGCGCGCGTTCTGCAGGGCATGCGCAACGAGGTCCTTCTTCTCGCCGCGCGACGGCACGGAAATCGTCACCTTGCGGCCCGCGCGTGTGGCGAGCGCTTGCGCCAGCAGGTCCTGGTCTTCGACGGCATGCGAAAGCAGGATCAGTCGGGGACAGGGCTTGTCGTCGTAGAACTGCGCCATGAAGGCGCCCAGCACCTCGGCAGGTTCCAGAGCCGGATCGGCCTTGGGGAAATAGGCGCGGTTGCCCCAGTTCTGGCCGGTGCGGAAGAAGAACACCTCGATGCAGCTCTGGCCGCCGTCCTGGTGGATGGCGAACACATCGGCTTCTTCCACCGATTGCGGATTGATGCCCTGGTGGCTCTGCACATGCGACAGGGCGGAGAGGCGGTCGCGATAGACGGCGGCGCGCTCGAAGTCGAGTTCTTCCGACGCCTCCTGCATGGCGGCCGAAATCTCGCCCTTCACCTTCTGGCTGCGGCCGGACAGGAAGTCCTTCGCCTCCGAGACGAGTTCGACATAGCCGGCTTCGGAGATTTCCCCCGTGCAGGGGCCGGAGCAGCGCTTGATCTGGTAGAGCAGGCACGGCCGCGTGCGGCTGGCGAACATGGAATCGGTGCAGCTCCTCAAGAGGAAGGCGCGCTGCAGCGCGTTGATGGTGCGCCCGACCGCGCCGGCGGAGGCGAACGGGCCGAAATAGTCGCCCTTGCGCGACCGCGCGCCCCGGTGCTTGAAGATGCCGGGCGCCAGGCCGTCATTGGTGATCAGGATGTAGGGGAACGACTTGTCGTCCCGCATCAGCACGTTGAAACGCGGCCGCAAGCGCTTGATCATGTTCGCTTCGAGCAGAAGCGCCTCGATCTCGGTGCGGGTGACGATGAATTCCATCGCCGTCGTCTCGCGCACCATCCGCCCGATGCGGTTGGTGTGGAAGCGGCCCTGCGCATAGCTGGTGACGCGCTTCTTCAGGCTGCTCGCCTTGCCGACATAAAGCACGTCGCCGGTCTCGTTCATCATCCGGTAGACGCCGGGCGAGTTGGGAAGGCGCTTGACCAGCGCCTGGATCAGCTCGGCGCCGATGAGCCCTTCCGTATCGCGCCCGCCGCGATCCCACAGTGCCGCCATTTCCGGCGCGACGGCGACATCCTCGACGGTATCGGCATCGTCGTCGTCCTGCTCGTCGGCGATGAGCAGGGCGGCTTCCTCGTCGTCGGCTGGATGGGGGACCGCGTCGTCAATTGTGGGATTTCGGGGACTCATTCCTTCATGCCTGTCACATCCGGCGTTTGCCACGCAAGATGCTGCCCACCGTCGATGGCGATCATTTGGCCGGTTACTGACATCGTCTCGAACAGATAGCGCACGGTCGCGCCGAATTCCGACAGGTCGGGACCACGCTCGAGCAGGAGCCCGGCCACCTGGCGGTCGAAATCCGCCCGCTGCTGGCGGATGTTGGGCAGCGTCGGGCCGGGGCCGATGGCGTTGACGCGGATGCGCGGCGCAAGCGCCTGCGCCATGGTGCGCGTCGCATCCCACAGCGCCGACTTGGACAGCGTGTAGGAGAAGAAATGCGGGTTCGGACGCCAGACGCGCTCGTCGATGATGTTGACGACGAGACCGGCCATGCCCGCCGGCAGCGCCTCGGCGAGCGATCGCGCCAGCAACACCGGCGCCTTTACATGCACGGCGAAATGCGCGTCCCAGACCTCCCACTCGAAGCTGCCGATCTCGTCGCGGACGAAGACCGAAGCGCTGTTGACCAGGAGGCCGATGGGGCCGAGCCGCTCGATGGCGTGGGCGACTAGATCGACTGCCTCGTCCAGCCGGGTCAGGTCCGCCGGCACCACCGCGGCCTTGCCGCCCTCGCGGATGATCTCGGCGGCAAGCGCCTCCGCTTCCGCGCGCGAGCGGTTGCAATGGATCGCCACCGCGAAGCCGTTCTTCGCCAGGTCGCGCACAATCGCCGCGCCGATTCTGCGCGCGCCTCCGGTGACCAGCGCCGTTCTTGGTTGATGGATCATGAATCGTGGTCCCCCGAAGCCTTGTTGACGTAATATATGGGGCGAAACGGAGGCCGACAGGGGTCGCGCCGCTCGTTGCGGCCAATTCCTGACGCGGGTGGAGCCCGGCGCATGGCGTTGCGTAAGAGGCGTCGTGAGACGCAGAAATTAACCAATGGATATCAATGGTTTGCGTAGCGCGTCTTCGCCGGGCGAACCCGGTGCGTCGGCAGTCGTTTCCACTCCGAAGGGGCATTTGTTGCCTATGTGCAACGCCTTTTTCCTGCCGCATCGCTGCCGGCCAATGACCTGATTGGTGGTGCGGTCGTGCCGCATTTGCCTCCCATCTTCCGCTCCATGCCGAAGCGGCGATCCATCACCTCCCGATGGAACGCCGGTCCTCGGTTCGCGTTTTCGAGTTCCTGAAGGCTAAGGAGAGAACAATGAAAGCCAATCTCAAATTCGGTCGCCCGCTGGTGGCGGCAGCCGCGCTCGCATTCGCCAGCGCCATTCCCGCATTCGCCGCCGACGCGGTCTACGAGCAGGCGCCCGAGCCGGCTCCGGTCGAAGTCGTTCCGTCGGCATCGACCGGCTGGGCCGGACCTTATGTCGGTGTGCAGGGCGGATATGCGTTCGGCCGTACCGACTCGAACCTTCCGGGCGTCGGATCGCGCGACCATGAAGGGTTCATCGGCGGAGCGTTCGCCGGTGTGCAGGGCCAGAACGGCAGCATAGTCTATGGCGTCGAAGCTGACGTCGGCTACAACGGCTCGGACGGCGCCGGCGGCGGCATCACGACCAAGTCGGGCGTCGAGGGCTCGCTGCGCGCCCGTCTCGGCTACGCGGTCAACGACCGCGTGCTGCTGTACGGCACCGGCGGCGGCGCGGCGGAAAGCCTGAAGGCGAACGACGGCATCGGCGAAGACCGCAAGACCATGCTCGGCTACACGGTCGGCGCGGGCGCCGAGGCGAAGGTGACCGAGAAGGTGTTTGTCCGCGGCGAATATCGCTTCACCGACTACGGTGCGCAGACGTTCGCCCTGGGCGGCGGCGCGCAGGACATCGACGCGCAGTCGAACAAGGTGCAGCTCGGCCTCGGTATCAAGTTCTAAGCCGAAGCAGCCAATCAGACCGAGAAAGGCCGGGGAGTCCCCGGCCTTTTTCACGAGCATTCCAGGCGGTTCTATTTGGGGACGAGCGCTGCGAGTTCGGGGAACTTCTCGTCGAACTTCTTCGCCCAGCGCACCAGCTTGGAGCGGCCCTTTTCCCATTTTCCGTCGAAGCGCAGCGCGAGATAGCCGAGAAGTGCGCGCAGCGCGAGGTGGCCGGCAGTGATCTTCGCCGGCAGTTTCGGCGTGTTGGCGACGAGATGGTCGAGCGAGCGCTCGACCTTCGACCATTGCCGGTCGAGCCAGGGCTGGTGGATCCTTTCCTCCGGCCGGAAGCGGCGTTCGTAGACATGGGCAAGCAGGCAGTCGGCGATGCCGTCGGCGAGCGCTTCGAGCCGCTCCGCCTCCAGGCGCTTGACCGCGTTTCGCGGGAACAGCGCGTTGCCGGAGATGCGGTTGAGATATTGGGTGATGACGCGGCTGTCGTAGACCGCCTCGCCCTGGTCGGTGATGAGCGCCGGGATCTTGCCGAGCGGGTTGGCGTCGGTGAGCAGCGCCGGGTCGGCATTGGTGTCGACCACCACGGCCTCGCAGGCGATGCCCGCATAGGCGGCCGCCATCCGAACCTTGGCGCTGTAGGGGGAGGCGGGGGAATAGAGGATGCGCGGCATCTTTGGTCCTGGATAGGGTTGAGGGCCGCGCGACCCTATCCGCACGGGAAGGTCAACGGAAGAGTGGCCAATATCTGGTTCAGCCGCCTCGGACGGGTGGCATTACCGCCTTGTCGAGCCGGCAGTCGCGGCGGTCGATCTCGGGGCAGGCTCTGAACTCGAGCCCCTTTGTCAGGCAGATGCGCACCTCGCGCAGATAGCGCCGGTCGCAGGTGACGGCGACAGCGTCCTTCGCAAGGCCCTGATTGCTCTTGAGAAACGCTGCCTCCACATCACTCGCCCGGACGGTCCGGTAAGCCTCGAGGCGCTGGAACTCTGCTGGGATCGCGACCCGCGTGCGCGCGGCGCGCAGGACGTCGAAATAATCCTCCTGTGAGAGGCCGGCGCAGGAGCCGTGCTTGCGCCACTGATAGCGGATAAGTCCGCTGGAGGGCATGATCGGCAGGATGTCCGAGACGATGCCGGGGGCGACATCAGTCTCCCGGACCGGGCAGTCGGCCGGGGAGCCGCGCTCGAACTGTGGCCACAGCCCGTGGACGACGAAGGCATAGGGCCGACCCGAGGCGCATTGCTGGCGGTTGGCGTCCGCACCTTCGGCTTCGCAATAGCTCGGCGACCAGGACAGGGACAGGACGTAGAAATCGAAGCCGTTGCCGGGCTTTGCCGGCGTTTGCGGATTCAATCTTGGAGCCTGGGTCGGCCCGGCGATAGGCGTGTTCGGGGCACTCGCCTGTTCTTCGCCGCAGGCGGCGAGAAGCAGCGACAGGAGCAGGGCGAGAAAGCCTGCCCGGCGAAACGGCAACAGGACGCTACCTCAGGACGCGGCAGCGGCCGTTGTAGACATACCAGCGGTCGAAGCCGGAGACGCAGAACTCGACATTGTCGCCGAGCGAGGCGAAGCCCATGCCTTCCTCGATCAGATACCAGATCGGGCGCGATTCGCCGTCGGAGAGCGCCACCGTCGCACCGCAATAGCGGCGGCCGATCGGCCACTTTTCGCTGCTGCCCTCGTAACGGTGCTGGTGAATGTCGTGGAAGGCGACGATATCGACATCCGGCAGGTTGGGCACATGCGTCACCTGATGCCGGAACCGGTGCGTGATCTTGCCGAGGAAACGCTGCTCGGCGCAGACGCCCGGATTGACGTAGTCGCGCACCATGTCAGCGGCCTTGGCCGTGCCCGATAGCGCAGCGAGGGCCGCGATCGTCGAGAAAACCAATCCGAATCGCGTCATCGCACCCGAACTCCGCCTGTTCATCAGCACTTGACACTCCTGCAACTTGCCTTCGCCGTCAACCCGGCTCCGCTTCACCGGCCAGCCATTTCACCGTCCAGCCGGCGCCCGCGTCCTCGGCAAGCACGCTGGACAGGACGGGCAAAAGCACGTTGAGCTCTTCCTCGATGACGTAGGGCGGGTTGACGATGACCATGCCGGTGCCGTCGAGCCGCGGATAATGGAGCGGCGCACGGATGGTCAGCGTCGCGTCGAGGATGCGCGGGATGCCGAGGCCGGCGAGGTCCTGCCGGAACCGCTCGATCTCGTCTCTGTCCTTGATCGGATACCAGAAGGCGTAGATGCCGCCCGGCCAGCGCTGGTGGGCCTTGCGCAGGCCGTCGAGGATGCGGCCGAATTCGTCGTCGATCTCGAAGGGCGGATCGACCAGCACGAAGCCGCGCTTCTCTTTGGGCGGCACATGTGCGCCGAGCGCCAGCCAGCCGTCGAGTTCGATCGCGCGGGTGGCGAAATCGCCGGCGAAACGGTTCTTCAGTTCGAAGGCGGCGTCGGGATGCAGCTCGATCGCGGTCAGCCGGTCGCGTCCGCGCAGCAGGCGGCGCACCAGCACCGGCGAGCCCGGGTAGAACTTGATGCCGCCGCCTGGGTTCAAATCCGCGATGCAATCGAGATAGGGCGCGAGCAGAAGTCGGGCCGGTTCGGGCAATTCGGCCTCGACCAGGCGCCCGATACCCGTGCGCCATTCACCGGTCTTCTGTGCCCGTTCGCCGGACAGGTCGTAGAGCCCGCTACCGGCATGCGTGTCGATGACGCGGAACGGTTTGTCCTTGCGTTTCAGGTATTCGACGATGCGCACGACCAGCACGTGCTTGACCACGTCCGCGAAATTGCCGGCGTGATAGGCGTGATCGTAGTTCATCGAAGGGTGATCCGGAGCATCGAGGGCCTCTACACCCGTCGCCGAAAAACCGCTAGGGAAGGGCATGAACACGCACGCCACGTTCGGCCCGACGGCCATCGCGAAGACCGGCATCGCCCACTCGGTCTGCCCGCACGACTGTCCGTCGGCCTGCGCGCTGGACGTCGAAATTGTCGGGCCGAACCGCATCGGCCGGGTGCACGGCGCCAAGGATAACACCTACACGGCCGGCGTCATCTGCGCCAAGGTCGCGCGCTACGCCGACCGGATCCATCATCCCGACCGGCTGATGAAGCCGTTGGTGCGCGGCGGTGCCAAGGGCGAGGGGATCTGGAAGGAAGCGTCCTGGGATGCCGCGCTGGATCTCGTGGCGGAAAAGTTCCTGAAGGCCGAGGAGAGGCACGGCAGCGAGACGGTCTGGCCCTATTTCTATGCCGGCACGATGGGCCATGTGCAGCGCGACGGCATCGACCGGCTGCGCAACGCCAAGAAGTACTCCGGTTTCTTCGATTCGATCTGCACCAATCTCGCCTGGACCGGCTACACGATGGGGACCGGCCGCCTGGCGGGCGCGGACCCGCGCGAGATCGCCAAGTCCGACTGCGTGGTGATCTGGGGCACCAACGCCGTCGTCACCCAGGTCAACGTCATGACGCACGCCGTGAAGGCCCGCAAGGAGCGCGGCGCCAAGATCGTCGCGATCGACATCTACGAGAACGCGACGATCAAGCAGGCCGACCTCGGCCTGGTGCTGAAGCCCGGCACCGACGGCGCGCTCGCTTGCGCGGTCATGCACATCCTGTTCCGCGACAACCTTGCCGACCGGGCCTATCTCGAGAAATATTCCGACGATCCGAAGGGCCTCGAGGCGCATGTCGCCACCCGTACGCCGCAATGGGCGGCGGCGATCACCGGGCTTTCGGTCGCCGAGATCGAGGAATTCGCGCGCCTGATCGGCACGACGAAGCGCACCTTCTTCCGCCTCGGCTACGGCTTCGCCCGACAACGCAACGGCTCCGTCAACATGCACGCCGCGCTGTCGGTTTCGGTCGTCACCGGCTGCTGGCAATATGAGGGCGGCGGCGCATTCCATTCGAATTCGGGCATCTTCAAGTTCGACAAGACTGTGCTGGAAGGGCTGAAATTCATCGATCCCAAGATCCGCCACCTCGACCACTCGCGCATCGGACCGATCCTGATGGGCGAGCCGGATGCGCTGTTCGGTGGGCCGCCGGTGACGGCGATGCTGATCCAGAACACCAATCCGGCCAATGTCGCGCCCGAACAGCGCAAGGTGGTGCGGGGCTTCCTGCGCGACGACCTGTTCGCCTGCGTGCATGAGCAGTTCATGACCGATACGGCCAAGCTTGCCGACGTCGTTCTGCCGGCGACGATGTTCCTCGAGCACGACGACATCTACACGGGCGGCGGTAACCAGCACATCACGCTGGGACCGAAGGCGATCGAGCCGCCGGAGACGGTGCGCACCAATCATTTCGTCATCGAGGAGCTCGCCAAGCGCCTCGGCGTGTCGCACCTACCGGGCTTCGGGCTGTCCGAGCGCGAGCATATCGACATCATCCTCGGCAAGCGGGGGCTGGGCGGGTTCGATGCGCTGAAGGAGGCGCGCTGGGCCGACATGCAGCCGCCCTTCGAGCGCGCGCACTACCTCGACGGCTTCGGCCACCGCGACGGCAAGTTTCATTTCCGGCCCGACTGGACGACGTTTGCCGCGCCCAACAAGCCGCCGAAGTCGATGGGCGTGTTCGGCGACGTGGCGCGGTTGCCCGAATTCCCCGACCATGTCGACCTGATCGAGGTCGCAGACGAGGCGCATCCGTTCCGGCTAGCGACCTCGCCGGCGCGCAATTTCCTCAACTCGACCTTTGCCGAGACCCCGGTGTCGCGCCAGAAGGAAGGCCGGCCGGAGCTGCTGCTCAACCCGGAGGACGCGGCGGCGCTTGGCATCGCGGACGGCGGCCGCATCGAGGTCGGCAACGTCCGCGGCGAGGTGGTGCTGCACGCGAAGCTGTTCGACGGGGTGAAGCGCGGCGTCGTCATCGCGGAAGGCATCTGGCCGAACTCGGCGCATGAACGCGGCGAAGGCATCAACGTGCTGACCGGAGCGGACGCCGGCCCGCCCTACGGGGGCGCGGCGTTCCATGACAACAAGGTCTGGGTGAGGGGGCTCTAAGCCACCTGCTTTTCGGCCGCCTCGCGCAGCACTTCCTCGCACCACTGGTTGAGACTTTTGCCGGCGATCTCGGCGGCAAGAGCGGCCTTGTAATGGACCGCCGGGTCGACGCGCAGCATCAGGTTGCCCGAATAGGGCTTCTGCGGTTCTTTGCCGATCTTGGTGCAGGTCTGGACGTAATCGTCGACGGATTCGTGAAACGCAGCCTTCAGGTCTTTGACTGTGTTGGCGTGAAAACCGACCCCATCATGGATTCCGACCAGATTGCCGAAGAAGATCTCGTCTTCGTCGTCATACTCGATGCGGGCCGAATAGCCCCTGTATGTCATGAGGCCCACGGCTCGATCCTCGCGTGCAACCAACCTTGATAGGATCGCGCGAAAATAGCAGAAATTCCTGCCGTCCGAAATGGGTGCCCGCGCTACGGAGTGAACCGTGCCAGGCTCTCGATGTCGGGCGCCTTCGGGCGCGGGGCGGGGGAGGAGACGATCCGGCCGGCGCCCATTTCCTCGCTGAAATCGGCAAAGACAGTGCGGCCGCCCTCCATTTTCGCCTTGCCCTCGGCGACGAGGGCAAGACCGAGCGGGTAGATTCTGTGCTCGGCGGCGAGCACGCGGGCGCCGAGCATCTCGGCATCGTCGGAGGCAAGTACCGGCACGGCCGCCTGCGCGATGATCGGGCCGTCGTCCATCGCCGGCGTGACGAAATGTACCGTGCAGCCGTGAATGCGCATGCCGGCCTCAAGCGCCTGCTCGTGCGTGTTCAGGCCCTTGAACAGCGGCAGGAGCGCGGGGTGAATGTTGATCAGGCGGCCGCTCCATCTGGCGACGAAGCCGTCGGTGAGGAGGCGCAGATAGCCGGCGAGGCAGACGATCTCCGCTTTCATGCCCTCCAGCGCCTTGTCGAGCGCCGCGTCGTGGTCTTCGCGCGAGGCGCCCTTCGAGGGGATCACCTGCGTCGAGACGCCCTTGGCGGCGGCGATGGCGAGGCCTTTGGCGTCGGGACGATTGGAGATGACGCCAACGATCTCGGCCGGAAAGTCCGCAGACGCCGCGGCGTCGATGAGCGCGGCCATGTTGGAGCCGCGGCCGGAAATGAGAATGGCGACGCGTTTCTTCACGGTCACAGCGCGATCCTCCCGCGATAGATCACCGCCTCGTCGCGGCGCGGCACGATGCGGCCGATCGGCGTGACGGTCTCGCCCTCGCTCTGCAGCACCGCGGCAACCTGTGCCGCCTGGCCGGCGGCCACCACGATCACCATGCCGATGCCGCAGTTGAAGGTGCGCATCATCTCCTTCGCCTCGACGCCGCCGGTCTTGGACAGCCAGTCGAACACGGGCTGCACGTCGATCGATCCGAGGTCGAGTTCGGCCGCCCAGTCCTTCGGCAGCACGCGCGGAATGTTGTCGGGATAGCCGCCGCCGGTGATGTGGGCCAGCGCCTTGATGCCGTGCGTGCCGCGGATGGCAGCGAGGATCGACTTGACGTAGATGCGCGTCGGCTCGAGCAGCGCCTCGCCGAGGCTCTTCGACGGATCGAAGGGGGCGGGGTCGGTCCATTTGAGGCCCGAGAGCGCAACGATCCTGCGCACCAGCGAAAAGCCGTTGGAGTGGACGCCCGACGAGGCCAGGCCGAGCAGCACGTCGCCTTCTGTGATGTCGTCGGTGGGCAAGAGCGCGCCGCGCTCGGCGGCACCGACCGCAAAGCCGGCGAGATCGTAGTCGTCGCCGTGATACATGCCGGGCATCTCGGCCGTCTCGCCGCCGATCAGCGCGCAGCCGGCCATGCGGCAGCCGGCGGCGATGCCGGAAACGATGGCCGCGCCCTGGTCGGGATCGAGCTTGCCGGTGGCGAAATAGTCGAGGAAGAACAGCGGCTCGGCGCCCTGGACGACGAGGTCGTTGACGCACATGGCGACGAGGTCGATGCCGATCGTGTCGTGCCTGCCCGCCTCGATGGCGATGCGGAGCTTGGTGCCGACGCCGTCATTGGCAGCGACGAGGATTGGGTCGGCGAAGCCGGCGGCCTTGAGGTCGAACAGGCCGCCGAAGCCGCCGATCTCGCCGTCGGCGCCGACGCGGCGCGTCGAACGCACCAGCGGCTTGATCTTCTCGACCATCGCGTTGCCGGCGTCGATGTCCACGCCCGCTTGCGCATAGGTGAGGCTGTTCTTGCCTTCGGCCATGGGGACTCCCGTCGACGTTCGAAGCGGCTCTTCGCATGAACCCCGCCGCCTCGCAAGAAGCCGTGGACACTCGCCCGCACCGCGCTGGGGAAAGCCGCGGCAGGCTACGACTTGCGGTGGCCGCCCCAACGCGCCATCTAGGTAGGACAACGGGCGCGGGAGGAGGCTCGACGCAGTGACGATCCCCAACCTTATCACCATCCTGCGGCTCTTTCTCGTGCCCGTCGTGATCTGGGCGCTGATGGACCGCCAGGTCGGCTGGGCGCTTGCCCTGTTCGTGCTGGCCGGCGTCTCCGACGGCATCGACGGCTTCATCGCGCGGCATTTCAACCAGCGTTCCAGGCTTGGCGCCTATCTAGACCCGATGGCCGACAAGCTGCTTCTGGTCTCGGTGTTCGTCGTCCTGGGCTTCATGGGCGAACTGCCGCTGTGGCTCGTGATCGCCGCGGTGTCGCGCGACGCGCTGATCGTCTCGGCGGTGATGCTGTCGACGGTCATGGGCCACCCGGTGGAGGTGAAGCCGCTCTACGTCTCCAAGGCGAACACGGCGGTGCAGATCGTTCTGGCGGCGCTCGTGCTTGCCGATCTCGCCTTCGGGCTCGGGCTGGAGATGGTTCGCCAGGGCGTCGTGCTCCTGTCCGGCCTCTTGACCGTGGCTTCGGCGGCGGCCTATCTCGTCGCCTGGCTGAGGCACATGGGCGGATATGCCGAAACGAACGACAAACGCTGACCATTCCGCCGATGCGGCGGCCGTGCCGGCGTTGGAAGCGCAGCTCGCCGCCAACGAGGAACTCGTCGAGGCGGTCGTGGGAAACGCATTGCGCCGCCAGATCGCGTTCTGGGCCGGCGCGTTCATCCTGCTGATCGGCTTTCTCTATCTGTTCAGCTCCATCCTCCTGCCGTTCGCGGCGGGCATGGTGTTGGCCTATTTCCTCGATCCGGTGGCCGACCGGCTGGAGGCCTGGCTGGGTTCGCGGCTGGTCGCGGCGATCGTCATCCTGCTCGCCTTCGTCGTCGCCCTCGTGCTCGCCCTGATGGTGATCGTGCCGATCCTGGCGACACAGGGCGCGGACCTGATCTCGAAGATGCCGGAATACCTGGCGCGGCTCCAGGCGCTCATCACCAGCATTGATCCGGAATGGCTGAAGCAGCGCTTCGGCGTCGACCCGAACAACCTGCGCAGCGCTCTCAACTCGCTGGTCTCGCAAGGCGCGGGGTTTGTCACCACCATCTTCGAGTCGATCCTGAGTTCGGGCCTTGCGCTGGTCAATGTGGCCTCACTGGTCATCGTCACCCCCGTCGTCGCCTTCTACATGCTGGTCGACTGGGACCACATGATCGCCAAGGTGGACGGCTGGGTGCCGCGCGACAATGTCGCGACCGTCCGCGCGATTGCCAACGACATCAATGTCGCGACCGCCGGCTTCGTGCGCGGGCAGGGCACGCTGTGCCTCATCCTGGGCGTCATGTATGCCGTGGGCCTTACCATCGCCGGCCTGAACTTCGGCCTGCTGATCGGCCTCTTCGCCGGCCTGATCAGCTTCATCCCCTATGTCGGGTCGCTGGTCGGACTGGTGCTCGCGGTCGGTGTCGCGCTGGTGCAGTTCTGGCCCGACTGGATCATGGTCGCGGCGATCGCCGGCATCTTCTTCCTCGGCCAGTTCATCGAGGGCAATATCCTGCAGCCGAAACTGGTCGGTGAAAGCGTCGGGCTGCACCCGGTCTGGCTGATGTTCGCGCTGCTCGCCTTCGGCTCCCTGTTCGGCTTCGTCGGCCTGCTGATCGCCGTGCCGGCGGCCGCCGCGGTCGCCGTCTTCGTCCGCTTCGCGCTCGGCCGCTATCTGGCCTCGCCGCTCTACCACGGGCATCGGCCGGACGTGCCTCCGGCGTGAACGCGATGACCGACGAGCATCCATCCGCCCAGCTGCCGCTCGATCTCGCGCGGGGACCGGGAATGTCCCGCGACGAACTGGTCGTCACCGGCGCGAACGCCGCGGCCATTGCGCTGATCGACCGCTGGCCGGACTGGCAGACGCCGGTCGTCGTGCTCGCCGGCCCGGCCGGATCGGGCAAGTCGCACCTCGCCGCGATCTGGACCGAGGCGGCGCATGCGAGCGCGACAGATCCGCGCCGCATCGGCCCGGACGCGATTTCCGTGGCCGCCTCGGGCGGGGCCGTTGTGGTCGATGGCGTCGAGGCCGGCATCGACGAGACCGGCCTGTTCCACCTGATCAATGCGGCGCGCGAAGGCGGCGGCCACGTCCTGCTCACCTCGCGGCGCTTCCCGGCGGCCTGGGGCGTGCGCCTGCCCGATCTCGCCTCGCGGCTGAAGGCGGCGACGATCGTGGAGATCGCGGAGCCGGACGATCTGCTCCTGACCGCCGTCGTGACAAAACTGTTCGCCGACCGGCAGGTGCAGGTGGAGCCGCATGTGGTCAGCTACATCGTCAACCGGATCGAGCGGTCGCTTTCGACGGCGATGAACGTGGTGGAGCGGCTGGACCAGGCGGCGCTGTCGCGCAAGACCAGGATCACGCGCGGCCTGGCGGCGGAGATCATCGGCGCCGTCGATGCCGGGCAGGGCGACCTGGACCTCTGACCGATCCGTGACCTTCGCCTAGACCAAGATGAGGTTGGATTGAACCGGTTCTGCCGGGTGAATTCGGGCCAAATCCTTCGGTCTTCGGACTTGGCCGTGCCACCAGCACGGCCTGTACCGAAGACCTCGACCTTGTCCCGAATTCCCTCCGACAGAACGATTCAATCCAACCTCATCTTGGTCTAAAGCTCCGGTTCCGGCGGCGGGGGCTCTCCTCCCAGGGGCACGCCCTGCATGCCGGGATCGACGATCTGGCCGTCGCCGCCTTCGCCGGGCACGCCGGGGGTGATGGCGTTGGGTTGCAGCGAACGCATGGTCGGGTCGACCGGCGCTTCGCCGCCCTGGCCCCGGTCGGACAGAAGCAGCCTGGCCGGCCTGCCGCCCTCATAGACGATGAGGAAGCTGTTGGCGGTGAGGATCGCGCCCAGCACGTCGCCGAGGTCGCCGCGGAAGCGGCCGTTGACCGGTGCGTCGTCGAGGACCGGACCGGAAATCTGGAAACCGAACCGCTTTGCGATCTCGTCCGTCACCTGCCCGCGCGTGACTTCGGCCACGGTGACGGTCATCGCCTGCGCATCGCCGTCGATCGTCATCGCAGCGGCGGCGTGGTTTACGGGACAAACGGCCGTCACGGCGGCAAGGAAGATCACGGCAAACCCGCGCCGGCCGGCGGTTGCCATGGCGCGTAGGCTGCGGATGCTGCTAAGTCCGAACATGACTGGCTCCCGACGCCCGCCGGTTCTTGCCTGACCGTATGTCAGCAGGATGGCGGGCCGGAAATGGTCGGAGTGGCAGGACTTGAACCTGCGACCCCCTGATCCCAAATCAGGTGCGCTACCAGGCTGCGCTACACTCCGGTCGGCCACTCCCCTAGTTGATCGTGTCGCCAAGGGCAAGGGCATCGGCTCTTGACGCAAGGCCTGCTCTGCGCGATGCAGCGACGGTCCGGTGAACACGAGGTCTCCATGTCCGCGCGAATCTACAGCCCTGCCAAGACCGCGATGCAGTCCGGCAAAGCCAAGACCGGGTACTGGATCCTGGATTTCGATCCGGAGCAGCCGCGCAAGATCGATCCGCTGATGGGCTACACCACCTCCGGCGACATGAAGAGCCAGATCCGCCTGACCTTCGAGACGAAGGAAGAGGCGATCGCATATGCCGACAAGCACGGCATCGACTACCGCGTGCAGGAGCCGAAGGACGCCAAGCGCCGGCAGATTTCCTATTCGGACAATTTCCGCTATGACCGCAAGGTTCCCTGGACGCACTAGCGCCAGCGCAGACTGACCGGTCCCGTAGCTCAGCTGGATAGAGCACCGGCCTTCTAAGCCGATGGTCACAGGTTCGAATCCTGTCGGGATCGCCAACAAATTCAGTATCTTAGATAAATGCCCATTTCGTCAAGGCTCGCTATAGGCTCACGGTTATCCGTCGCTCAAATGTGCGATCAATGGTCGCGTTGAAGAGGTTCGGGGATATTCGAAGCTTGTGAAGGCGCTGAAATTCGCCCGCGAACGGATGCTTCTTTGTTGGGCTGAAACGCTATCCGGCAGGATGCGGCGCGTCCGGCGCTCCACCTCGCGCCGCAATTGCCGCGCGATCAATCTTCGCAACGGCTCCGCGACGTTCAGCCTTGGCAGCCATCCTGTTTCATCTGGTCGAGGATCAGCCCCTCAAGCTCGCTGTCGAGTGAGCCAGAATGCTCGCGCACCAGCGTCGCGCCGATGCGGCACCGCTGCGTGCGCGCATTCGGGTCCGCCTGGTTTTCGGTGGCGGCGACGTAGCCTTGAAGCAAAGTCTCGAACCCTTCGCCCGATGTCGGGAGTGCCTGTGGGGTTGGCGGCAACAATGCCTGCCCCGAAATGGGCGGCGCGCTTTCTGTCACAAGCGCCGCCGCGTACGGAGATTGTGGCTTGGCCGTGTAACAGAAGATGTCACTTGGTGTATCGACGAGACAGACATCACTACCGAGTTTGATGAGCGATGTTGGCTTTCCGTTGAAGGATCGGGGCATGCCGGCCTGGACAACGACCGTAGTCTCGCCACCGGATGGCCAGACGTACCGGTACACGCAGGCGCCATCGTTCCCGCAAGTCGTCTGAGAGGCACACTGCATCTGTGCCGCCAAGCTGCCACCCCGCCATACCTGACAGTAACCAGCTAAATCCGCCGCCGGCTGATTTGCGGCGTGATCCTTGGGTGGATTGCGGAGACGGTCAAACCCTCGTCCGATGTCTTTGGAGATTTCGTCGCCGATCGAGCCAATAATCTTCCCAAACAGCTCCTTCACCGCGTCTTCACTTCGTGCCGACGAAATGGAAACTGCTGTCAGCACGGCGGCTAGTTGCCAGATGATATGTCTTTTCATCTTCGCCCCCCAAATGTATGGTTCTTAAGAAATCACTACCAAGTGGATTACTCAACGGCTTTTTGTTGTGGGGGTAAATAATTGCGCGACGAGGGGAAGACGCGGTGATGATGAGAAGCAACAGATTGCTCCGGCATGCCGGTACCGCGGCCGCACAGGCTGTTATCCTTGCTCTCGTGTCAGGCGCGGCCGCCCAAGCCGCACCGTTGTTTGGCGATAGCGACACTTCCCGCCTCGCAGTCGATCGACGGCCTGTTACCCACTCCGACGCTTGTAATTGCGACGCTTACATCGTGCTGGCCGCTTCCCGCGAGGAACTAGAGCGCCGGCTTGAAGAGGCCCAAAAGGAGCTGCGCCGGCGGAAGAAGGAGCAGGCGCGACAGGAAAGGCGGAAGATAGAGAAACAACAGCAGGACGAAAACGCTGAGCGGAGCGAGAAGCAGCGGATGCTGCAGGCAGCTCAAGAAGAACTCGCCCGCCGCCAGCAGGCCGAGGAAACGCGGCAGCAGCAACAAGCTGAAGATGCTCAGCGTCGTGAGATCCAGCGGAAGCTTGATGAAGCACGGCAGGAGCTAAGACGCCGGCAGCGTTTGGCCGAGGAAACCGCTCGTCAGCAGCAATGGGAAGCCGAAGCGAGCCGGCAGCGTGAACAGGCCGAACGGAGAGAGAAGGAGTTACAGCTCAAAGCCGCACAGGAAGAGCTAGAACGTCGGCAACAGCGGGCCGAGGAGCAGTCGCGCCGCGAAATAGGACGACAGCTGGAAGCAGCGAAGCGTGAGCTTGAAGCCCGCCGCCAACAGCAGGTCGAGGATCAGCGGCAAGCGGAACAAGCCGAGCGACTTGGGATACAGAGAAAGCTGGAAGCCGCGAAGCGCGAACTCGAACGCCGACAACGGCAGGCCGAAGAAAATGCAAAGCGGAAGCAACAGACGGACGAGAATCAGCTCCTTGATGCAGTAGCAGCCCAGCGTCGTGAACTCCAAAGGAGGCTGGATGAGGCAAAGCGCCAACTCGAAGCAGCCCGAAAGCGACAGACCGAGAAGTCGTCGGCTGACCAGGCAACCGTGCCGCAAGATGATCGGCGACCCAATCAAGCACCAGGTCGCAGAGAGCAGACACAGTTAGACGAAATAGCACGCCGGCTGGAGGAATTGAGGCGGCAGCGGGGGCGAGAGTCCAATGGAGAAACGGCCGCACAAATTCCATCGAACCATCCTGCGATTGGCAGTAGTTCTCACTCCAGATATTCTCGCGCGATCGTGCTTCCGGACAATCAGGCATCCACCTATGCGAACGGATACGTGAGAGATAGATTTGCCAAGTTATTGGAAAACAGCCCGGCGCCCGGGTACATTTCATCTGATGAGTATCGCTTCTACAACAATGGGGAATTGGTCGATCTTCGCTATGAATGCGTCACCTTGGTAAGGATCATATCCGGGCTCGGATCAACCCCCAGTTGGAATCGAGGAACTGATCTGGTTGCCGGTGGATATCCAGACATCCTTTCCGGAACTCCAATTGCGACGTTCAAAGGTCGCAGTTATCCATCCAATGGATACTATGACGAACAAGCCATCGGAGTTGCCCAGTACGCACATGCCGCTATTTTCTTGGCCTACTCCCTAGACAGAAATGGAAATATTGCAGGCATGTATACATATGATCAGTCGTATGGAAATCCTGCTGCAGTCAATTATCGTTCCTTTCCGACGAGATACACATACTCCACTGCAAATTAGTGTAGTTCGTTATTCGACGCTGAAACCTAAGATCAGTCCATTCTTGTCTCTCGCAAGGCAGAAATATTCAACGCCATATCTCTCGCATTTTACAGGGGAGTCTAATACCTCAAATGTTGCTGCGTCCGCTCCTTTGATAATATCATTGAAGGTGTATACGTGGTTATTATCTCTACCGTAGGGAGCTCTTCGTCCCAAAGGATCGGTTAGTAAATAGGCCTCGAAGGTGTTGGGGTCGGCAAACGGCACCCGCTCTCCATACAAGAAAACGGAATGTGCGTCTGCCGCATACACGGCGGCCGTAGTCTCAACGTCATCTGCGCCTTCAGCATTATGGAGTGGAAGAATTCTGAATGATTTTGGATCTGCCCCCTCTATCGCCCGAGGCGGTGATATTATGTAAGCAATAGTGCCGTGTGAGATTTGGCTATAATAGACGGATTCATTTTCTCCCTTTCCGAGAGGGAAGCCCAAAAATACCATCTACTATGTATATCTCCTCCATATGACGACATGCTGACAATGTCAGAATCCAAATGTTCTTCGGAAATACACTGGGAGCTGGGGATTTGATCATGGACTAGAGGAGCTGGAGATATAACAGCTGCGATGCCTAATAACGAAGATGTGATCAGTTCTTTTAAATTTTGAAGCATAATTGTTGCGAGTAAATGAGACTGCATCTATTTTAATTATTATATCGATCGTAAGTATTAGATGCAAAGAACTTGTGCACATGCAGTGCTTCGGAAAAAGCACCCGCAACGCGGGTGCTAAAAAAATGGCAAGCCATCAATACTCTTCCGTCAGCATGATCGTCATGACCCGCCGCGTGAGGTTCGGGTCGGTCGGATCATCCGAGTGGTGGAGAAGTGTCGGATCGAAGTAGTCGATCTTGAAAATGACGCTCAGCGCACCTGCCGCCACCACAGCACAATCGTGCTCGCCGTACGGGTCATTGTCCGGTGTGAAGGCTTCGAACTTGGCTACAGCCAAGATCACCTCCGCCCAAATCTCCCGTCGCATCACGGCAATGCCACGGGAGATCACCACCATCCCACCGCGGTGGAGACAGCGCAGATGGTCGTTCAGGATGCGGATGCGTTCATGCTCTGCCAACAAAGAACTCATGGAAAGAACTCCTTCTCTCTTCCGCCCGGCTCGACCATTCGAGCCGGGCGGCGAGAGAACGAGTGCTGCTGTCTGTTACGGAGGCAGCGTCTTGGCAGAGAAGGGCTTGGTCTGGACGCCGTAAACCATGAGCTTCACGAACATCTCGTGATTGGCGAGCCCGACCAAATCGCGTGGCTGGGGCACGTCGTCGCCGAACTGGCGGGCCAGAAGGGCCGCGTCCGTGGCGCCGACGCGGAAAGAGATTAAGGTGCCGACGTTGCCGAGAACGGCCTCGCGGGCATCGTTCTCGATGCGGGCGAAGTGCTGTGTTGTCAGCACCAGGCCGAGACCGTACTTCCGCAACTCCGCGAGCATGTCCGTGAAGGCTGAGGTCGTGAAGGCGTGGAACTCGTCGACAGAGAGGAAGAACGGCCGGCGTTCTTCGGCCGGCAAATCCTGGCGGCTGTATGCCGCGTTGGCGATGCCAGAGACGATTAGGCCGCCGAGCAGATTGGAGATGTCGGTGCCCAGCCGGCCTTTGGCTAGGTTCACGACCAGCATGCCGCCATTGTCCATGAGCTGGCGCATGTGGAGCGGTTCTGCCGGTTCGCAAATGGCTTTGCGCACCACCGGGTGCGCCAGGAACGCACCCAGCTTGTTGGCGATCGACGCCACGCCGTCTCCTGCCGATTGGTAGCGGAGCTTGGCGTATTCGACCGTCCAGAACACCAACACCTTCTCGTCGGTGATCGACGCCACCACCTCCTCACGGAAGTCCTTGTCGAGAAAGAGCGGGATAATGTCGGCGATGCTCGAAGCCGGACGTTCCAGAAGTGCCAGCAGCGCGAAGCGGAGCAGATGCTCCATACGAGCGCCCCAAGCATCCGGCCACTGCTGCTTCAGAGTATGGATGAGGGACGAAGCCGCGAGCGGTCTCTGCTCCGGCGCCACCTGCGCCAGAGGATTGAACCCGTACGGGGACGTCGGATCGGCGGCATCCCAGTAAATGAGGGATGCCTCATTTCCCTCTACGACGGAGGCAGCCAGATCTCCATGTGGATCGATGAGGCAGAAGCCTCGTCCTGCTTTGATGTCCTGCTGAACCAGGGAGCGGAGCAGCGAGGATTTTCCGGTGCCGGTCTGTCCGATTGCGAAGAGATGGAAGAGACGGTCTGCCTGCCGGATACCAAAAGGCCTGCCGTCGATACGGCCGAGCGTAGTGCCGATCTGGGTGACTTGATCGTGAGTATTCACCACCCCATCATCGCGCCGACCTGTAAGGCAAAATAGACGCCGGAAGTTGGTGGATCAGCATGTCGCTTGGCGAGATAGGCCGCGCGGCGTTGCCCCCGCCGTTCAAAGAAAAGCCCTTCGCGAGAGGGGCTAGTCGGTATTGTATGGTGCATCCCGCCCGCTACCTCACGGCGAAGTTCGGGGGCCACCATGAGTGTGACAGATGCAATGCTGGAGTAGGAACGCGACCAGGCGCCCCTCTCCCGTTCCCATCTAGCAGTATTGCTAGCCTTCCGACCCGTGCTCGACCGTGGACCGGCGAGCGCTTATCACTGCATTTGATCGCGACCTTGCTCTCGGCGCGATTGGCGAGGATGTACGTGCGTTGCAACGATATTTGAACTCAGCCGGTTTCGTTCTCGCGCCAAGTGGTCCAGGCTCCCCAGGCAATGAAACCACCTACTTTGGATCGGTGACCTTCAACGCCTTGGTACTCTTTCAGCACGCGCACGTCGCCGGATTCTTACGCCTGCCGGATTCACTAACGGAACAGGCTATTTAGGCCCGTGCACACGATCATTCATCGCTAATCGAGACGATTCATAGACCATCAGTGCCTTTGGCCAAAAATGACGTTCGTGTCTACAGACGACAGATCGATAAGTTACTGACCTTAGAGGGAGTATTAAGACGAGGTCTGGACTATATTCTGCACCTCCCCGAAAGTGAATGTTGAGCTCAGCGATATTTGCCGTGCGTCAGCATGGCAATTTGCGTTGATCGTGGTAACCTTCTCCCAAGGGTTCGTGTTGGGAGGATGGTTCAATGAAATCGCTTCGAATTCTGCTGTTCTCGATTGTGCTCGGCTCCGGAACAGGCTCGGCGATGTCTCAAGACAATCTGGTGGGCGAGATATTTGGACGAATACTGAAGGACGCTCTCTCAGGCAATCCAACCGGACAAAATAACCGAAATCAAGAAGCCGTTGATGAAAACAATGCAACTGCTTATACTCAAGTATTACCGCCCTCCGATAGGCACACGCTGAGCGATCAGATGGTGCATTATCTGATTGCCGATTTTGTCGCCAATACGAATTCACAGTCTACTACTAGAGCCCCATGTAGTAATTTCTTCGATGTTCCGGCAGTGAAGGTGGTGGATCGTCGAGTGCGTGGGGACATGGCGAGTGTACAAGTTCACCTGACTGCAAGGCCCAAGACAAACGTTGAGCCGTTCTTTATCCTTATGTGTTTCGGCGTAAATACAACGCGTCCGTGGCGCGCAGGAGGCACCAACATCATGCAAGGTGTCTACGATTTCGAGTTGTGGGACGATGGCTGGAAGATAACGCCGCGCCGTCCGCGCTAAATTTGACGACATAAGCTTAAGGCGAGTTAGTCAGCCTCGTTCGATGAGAATTGGGGGTTTTCGCGGGATAGATCAAGGAGACGGTGGGCTGCGGGCGAACGTACCAAGTCTCGAAAGCGCTGAATTTGATCGACCCTGTGCTGGGGGTGTCTTCGAAAAGTAGGTCGATATGGGTCACCACAAACAGCCGCGCCGCGTCCAGCGCTCATTCATCGGACCCTACGGGTGGTCGCGCTCCGATTAACTACTAAGCGTCCTCAATCTTCGGATTCCTGAAGAAGCGCCAGATCGCACCGTGGATTTCACGCGTACGTAGTGAGAGCTCATCGGCCTCCTGTTCCAAAGACTTTTCATAATGCTGGTAACAGTGAATTGCATTTTGCATATTGTATAATACAGAAAATCTATTTTATATTCGAGATATATAGATCGTAAACTATCGTCTAGCGGAAAATTGCACACGATATCTCTGCTTCTCGATCAAAGGCTGGGTTACTTTTCGATCTCAGTGGTTTCATATGTTCTTATGTTCGGGCATATGAGCAGATATGAAGATATATCAGACCTAAAGAAATACGCAGTTTCTTTTTCTGCTATTTTCATATTTTCTATAGCAATGCTTGGCTTGTTTTTCAGGCGGCGGTAGATTTATTCAGAGCCTCTTAGTCACCAACGCCTCGAACCAGCTAGTCATTCGCTCCGATATGTACAGAGAGGGCATTCGGCTGACCGTCGCGCCATGCAACATGTCTCAATGGTTTAGCCCAAATTGGCTATAGCGGTTTCTTCTTTGTGTCGTATCGTCATCCTTGGGGCAAAAGAGGCTGGAGGGTTGAATGAGAAGTATCGCGGGCCGCCTGTTCTTCGTCGGCGCACTATTGGGCGCGGGCGCCACGGCCGCGGCGGCCCAGGCGAATCACTTCAGGGGAAGCGCCTGCATCCAGACGGTGACCGCCGGCTGCGCCGCCGTCGGGGTCACTCGCGGCATGTGCTACGACTCCCGGCTGCGGCCGCCGAACTACAATGGCGGGCCGAACTCGACCCGGATTTCGTTCTTCCTTCCTTATTTCGCGAACAACTTCACCTTGCCGACAGGCACGCTCCTTGGCACCACGTTCAAGCAGGTCAACGCGACCGGTCTCGGACAGAGCGTGACAGGCTTTACGGCGCGGGCGCGCATCCCCGCGATGACGCCCGCGGCCCCGGCGCCCGCGACGGTCTATGTCAGCGCGACGGTGGACATTAACGGCTTCGATTCGGACGCGCCGACCTGCAACGTCCGCCTGTACTTCCAGGGACAGCGGTACCCGCTCTGATCGGCCCGGTCCGTGGGATCGCGCCGGGCCCGGTCAGGCCCGGGCGGCGGCTGCTAGCCCCTTGGAAATATCTGCCTTCAGATCCTCGACGTCCTCGAGGCCGATCTGGAGGCGGATGACGGGGCCTTCATAGGGGCCCTTGGCGATCACCCGGTCGCCCAGATAGACGTTGACGGCGAGGCTCTCGTAGCCGCCCCAGGAATAGCCGAGGCCGAAGATCTGGAGCGCGTCGAGGAAGGCGTGGGCCTCTTTCTCGCCGCCGCCGTCGAGCACGATCGAGAAAATGCCGCTGGAGCCCGAAAAGTCGCGCTGCCACAGCGCATGCCCCGGAAAACTCTCCAGAGCAGGGTGCAGCACGCGCGCCACGCCTGGCTGCGTCTCCAGCCAGCGGGCGATGTCGAGCGTGCTCTTCTGGTGATGCGCGAGCCGTACGCCCATCGTCCTGAGGCCGCGCAGCACCTGGTAGACATCGTCCGGTCCGGCGCAGCAGCCCAGCGTCAGGAAGGCTTCATGCAGCTTCGGCCAGCAGGCCTGATTGGCCGAGACGGTGCCGAGCAGGACATCGGAATGCCCCGCCGGATATTTCGTTGCCGCGTGGATCGAGATGTCGACGCCAAAGTCGAGCGGCTTGAAATAGAGCGGCGTCGCCCAGGTGTTGTCCATCATCACGATGGCGCCGCTGGCGTGCGCGGCCGCGCTGATCGCCGGGATGTCCTGCACCTCGAACGTGTTGGAGGCCGGCGATTCCGTGAAGACGACCTTCGTGTTCGGCTTGATCAGTGCCGATATGCCGCCACCGATCAAAGGATCGTAATACTGCGCTTCGATGCCCAACCGCGTGAGCATCGTGTCGGCGAAACGCCGCGTCGGATTGTAGACGGAATCGGTGATCAGCACGTGGTCGCCGGCGGACAGGAACGCGAGCAGCGGCACGGTCACCGCGGCGAGGCCCGACGGCACGATGATCGTCCCGGCCGAGCCTTCGAGCTGGTCGATCGCCGTGGCCAGCGCATCGGTGGTCGGGGTGCCGCGCGTGCCGTAGGTGTATTTCTGGTTGCGCGTCGCCATCGTGCGGGCGTCGGGGAACAGGACCGTGGACGCGTGCACGACCGGCGGATTGACGAAGCCGTGATAGTCGCGCGGGTCGTGACCGGAATGCGCGAGCCGCGTGTTAATGCCGAATCTCTGCTTGCTGCCTGTCATGATCGCGCCGTTCCGGTGGAGATAGGGCTGCATATCCGCTGCGCAGGCGCCGCGCAATCGCGAGGCAGGGTGCCATGTCGTTGACCATCGGGTTCGTGCCCGCGCGGGCGAGCTCCCGTCGTGCAGATCGTTTGCATGCAAAATCGACGCTCGTCACTCCCGCTCTGCCATACGAGGCTTGACCTCGCTGGAATAATCGCCTTCGATGAAGTTTGTGAACGGAAGGTGGCGGGAAATGATCCGAATACGGACATTTCCGAAGGGGTGGGGAACGCTCCGCACCCTTCCAAGGGAAAGCGTCCGGGGTTGTCTCGCCCCGTACCGACAAAAAGGGGTTCAATACAATGAAAAGCAACGTTCTCTTCGGCGTGGCCGGCGCGGCACTTCTCGCGCTGTCGGCATCTGGCGCTTCCGCCACCACCCTCGACGATGTGAAGGCCCGTGGCGTGCTCAAGTGCGGTGTCAACACCGGTCTCGCCGGCTTTGCGGCTCCGAACGACAAGGGCGAGTATTCCGGCTTCGACGTCGACTACTGCAAGGCGATTGCCGCTGCGATCTTCGATGACCCGTCCAAGGTGGAATACACCGGCACCAGCGCCAAGGACCGTTTCGAGGTTCTCGCCAACGGCACTGTCGACGTGCTCGTGCGCAACACCACCTGGACGCTCAGCCGCGACACGTCGCTCGGCTTCAACTTCGCGGGCGTCAACTACTATGACGGCCAGGGCTTCATGATCAACACGAAGAAGGTGCCGGGCGTGAACTCGGCGCTGCAGCTCTCTGGCGCGGCCGTCTGCGTGCAGACCGGCACCACGACCGAGCTGAACCTCGCCGACTACTTCCGCGCCAACAAGATGGAATACAATCCGGTCGTCTTCGAGAAACTGGACGAACTCAACGCCGCCTATGATTCGGGACGTTGCGACGTCTACACCACCGACCAGTCGGGCCTCTACTCGATCCGGCTGCAGCTCTCGGCGCCCGGCGATCATATGGTTCTGCCCGAGATCATCTCCAAGGAGCCTCTCGGGCCGGCCGTCCGGCAGGGCGACGATCAGTGGCTGGACATTGTCAAGTGGGTCTCCAACGCGCTGATTATCGCTGAGGAACTGGGCGTTACCCAGGCCAACTTTGAGGAGATGAAGAAGTCCGAGAACCCGGAAATGAAGCGCGTGCTCGGAGAAGAAGCCAACTCCAAGCTCGGCACCGATCTGGGCCTCACGGAGGACTGGGTCGTTCGCGTCGTCAAGGCCGTCGGAAACTATGGCGAGATCTTCGAACGCAACATCGGCACGGAAAGCCCGCTCAAGATCCAGCGCGGCCTGAACGCGCTCTGGTCCAAGGGCGGTATCCAATACGCGCCGCCGATCCGCTGATCTTCTGAAGCAATTATCGGGGACGGCATCCGCCGTCCCCGATATCTTCGGCGACAGGGGGCCTTTATGTCGAACGAACAGATTCTGCTTGGCGAAGCCCCACCGCGGGTGGCGTTGATATACAACCCGGTCGTCCGGGGCATCGTTTTCCAGATCGTTGTCTTCGTCTCGCTCTTTGCGTTCATCGTCTGGATCGTCAACAACACGCAGGAAAACCTGCGCCGGATCGGCCGGACGATCTCCTTCGAGTTCCTCAACGAGCGGGCCGGGTTCGATATCGGCCAGTCGCTGATCACCTACACGGCGGATTCCAACTACTGGATGGCGCTCGGCGTCGGTTTGGTGAATACATTGCTGATCGCTTTGGTCGGCATCATCACGGCGACGATCATCGGCTTCATCATCGGCATCGGCCGCCTGTCGCGCAACTGGCTGGTGCGCTCAATCTGCACTGTCTATGTCGAACTGTTCCGCAACATCCCGCCGCTGCTGGTGATCTTCTTCTGGTATCTCGGCGTGCTGTCCATCCTTCCGCAGCCGCGCGACGCCATCCATCTTCCATTTGCTTCGCTGCTTTCCAACCGCGGGCTGACCATCCCGACGCCCGTCTGGGGCGAGGGTTCGTGGCTGGTCGGTGTCGCCTTCCTGGCAGCTATCGCAATGTGCTGGTTTGTCGCCCGGACCGCGAGAGCCCGCCAGATGGCGACGGGTCAACGTTTCCCGGTGTTCTGGACCAGCGCCGGCCTGCTCGTCGGCTTGCCGCTGATCGCATTGGCGGCCGCCGGCTTCCCGCTGTCCTTCGATGTGCCGGTCGCAGGCGCGTTCCAGGCACGGGGCGGCATGATGGTGGCGCCTGAATTCCTGGCGCTCTATATGTCGCTGTCGCTCTACACGGCGTCGTTCATCGCCGAGATCGTCCGCGCCGGCATCAGGGGTGTTGGCCACGGCCAGTCGGAGGCGTCCTATGCGCTCGGCCTTCGCCCGGGTGTGACCAACCGGCTCGTCGTCATACCGCAAGCGATGCGCATCATCGTGCCGCCGCTGACCAGTCAGTACCTCAACCTGACGAAAAACTCGTCACTGGCGATTGCGGTCGGCTATCCCGATCTCGTCTCGGTCGGCGGGACGATCCTCAACAAGAGCGGCAACTCGATCCAAATCGTCGCCATCTGGATGGTGGTCTACTTGACCATCAGCCTGACGATGTCGCTCTTCATGAACTGGTTCAACGCGCGCGTCGCGCTGGTCGAGCGCTGAGGAGCCCGCCATGCAGGAGAACCAGGTCGCCTATGTGCGCAGCGAAATGGAAAGGCCGCAGGCAGCGCCGGCGGGGCAAAAGGGTTTTGTCCACTGGGCGCGCATCAATCTGTTCGCCACCCCGACAGACACGGCACTGACGCTGTTCTTCCTCGCGCTGCTGGCATGGTTCGTGCCGTCGATGATCAACTGGCTGTTCATCGACGCCCAGTGGACCGGGGACAATCGCAGCTATTGCGCCACGGTGGCGCAAGGCGGCATCCAGCCGGACGGCTGGACGGGTGCGTGCTGGACCTTCGTCACGCACAAGTTCGGCCAGTTCATGTTCAACACCTATCCGGTCGACGAACGCTGGCGGCCGATCCTTCTGGGGGGCCTGCTGGTCGCGCTTCTGGTACCTTTCCTGATGCCGAAAGCGCCGTACAAGTCGGCGAACGCCATCGGCCTGTTCGTCGTGTTGCCGATCCTCGGTTTCATCCTGCTGCCGGGCGGCTGGTTCGGTCTTCGCTATGTCCCGACGCGTGACTGGGGCGGCTTCATGGTGACGATCATCCTGTCCTATGTCGGCATCGTCGTGTCGCTGCCCGCCGGCGTGCTGCTGGCGCTCGGCCGCCGGTCGACATTGCCGGTGATCAAGATCCTTTGCGTCATTTTCATCGAGATCGTACGCGGCGTGCCGCTGATCACCGTCCTGTTCATGGCAACGAAGATGCTGCCGCTGTTCATGCCGAACAACGCCAAGATCGACGACTTCGTCTGTGTGCTGGTCGGCGTGGCGGTGTTCGCCTCGGCTTATATGGCCGAAGTGATCCGGGGCGGCCTGCAGGCGATTCCCAAGGGACAGTTCGAAGGCGCCGATTCGCTCGGCCTGTCCTACGGCCAGAAGATGCGGCTCATCGTCCTGCCGCAGGCGCTGAAGCTGGTGATCCCGGGCATCGTCAACACCTTCATCGGCCTCTTCAAGGACACCAGCCTGGTCTACATCGTCAACATGTTCGACCTGCTCGGCGCGGTGCGCCGCAACTTCACCGATGCGAACTGGATCACGCCGCAGACCCCGATGACCGGCCTCATCTTCGCGGGCTTCGTGTTCTGGATCTTCTGCTTCGGCATGTCGCGCTATTCGATCTACATGGAACGCCGGCTCGACACCGGCCACAGGAAATAGGGGAACCAAATGGCCATCGAGAACGCCGTTTCGGCCGACGAGATCGAGGTCGACCGCTCGAAGATGCAGATCTCGGACACCGAGGTCGCGGTCGAGATCGTCGCCATGCACAAATGGTATGGCGACTTCCATGTGCTGAAGGACATCAACCTGAAGGTCATGCGCGGCGAGCGCATCGTCATCTGCGGCCCGTCGGGGTCCGGCAAGTCGACGCTGATCCGCTGCATCAACCGGCTGGAGGAGCACCAGAAGGGCAAGATCGTCGTCGACGGCAAGGAACTGACCAACGACCTGAAGAAGATCGACGAGGTGCGCCGCGAGGTCGGCATGGTGTTCCAGCATTTCAACCTGTTCCCGCATCTGACGATCCTCGAGAACTGCACGCTGGCGCCGATCTGGGTGCGCAAGGTGCCGAAGAAGCAGGCGGAGGAAACCGCGATGCACTTCCTGCGCCGCGTGAAGATCCCCGAGCAAGCCAACAAATACCCTGGACAATTGTCCGGCGGGCAACAGCAGCGCGTGGCGATCGCGCGGTCGCTGTGCATGAATCCGCGCATCATGCTGTTCGACGAGCCGACCTCGGCGCTCGATCCGGAAATGATCAAGGAAGTGCTGGAGACGATGGTGGGGCTGGCCGAGGAAGGCATGACCATGCTGTGCGTGACCCACGAGATGGGCTTCGCGCGCAAGGTCGCCAACCGCGTGATCTTCATGGATCAGGGCCAGATCGTCGAGCAGAACACGCCGGCCGAGTTCTTCGACCATCCGCGCCACGAGCGGACGAAGCTGTTCTTGAGCCAGATCCTGCACTGACGGCTGGCCTATGCGTCGGCGCCTGGTCGTCGCTCTCCTGCTGGTGGCATTGGCGCCATTCGCGGGAGCGATCGTGCCGCGACCGCTGCTCGCCTCGGCAGCGGCGGGCCGCGAAGCGCCGAGACGCATCCTCGTGCTCTCCAACCCGATCCACACCGACATCGCGTTTCCGGCCGATCCGGACGTCATCGAGAGACTGGGCTTTCTCTCCTCTTCCGGGCTTCCCCTTTCGGATCCGGCCGTCAAATGGCTCGTCGTGGGATGGGGAGGTCGCGCCTTCTATCTCGAGACCCCGACCTGGTCTGAGCTGAAGCCCGGGCCTGTGCTGCGCGCGCTCACGGCGGACAGCTCGGCGATGCATGTCGCGATCGCTGGCGAGATCGACCAGGCGACCGAGGGTGTCATCCCGATCGATCTGAGCGAGGCGGAGTTCGCGGACATGATAAGCGCGTCTCTGGATGGTTTTGCGCGCGACGCGCGCGGCGAACCGATCCTGATCGAGGGCCGCTCCTACGGCCCTTACGATCGCTTCTACGAAGGCATGGGCACCTTCAACGCCATCGTCGGCTGCAACACCTGGACCAGCGCCGTGCTCAGGCGGGCGGGGCTTCGAACCGGCTGGTGGAATCCGTTGCCACAGAGCCTCGTCTGGTCGCTGCGGACGTTTAACGATCTGCCTTGATCGGTGGGGTGCTTGCCAGTGCGGCGTCCGCGTCCCAGCCGTAGAGCCAGTCGAGGTCGGAGGCGAGTTTTCCCGACGGCAGGAGGCCGAGCACGAGGTCGCGGCCGAGCGCGACCGGTCCGGCCGCATGCCAGGTGAAGGCGTTGAACGCGCCGCGCCGCGCTACGGCGGCGACCCGCTCGCGCCTGATCTTCTCGTAGCGGCGAAGCGCCGCGCCGATGTAGTCGCGCTGGTCCGCGACGGTCGCTGCCAGCACATAGGCGTCCTCGATCGCCGCGGCGGCGCCCTGTGCCGCGAAGGGCGTCATGGCATGCGCTGCGTCGCCGATCAGCACCGCTCCTGCGGGATTGATCCATGGCGAACGCGGGTCGACCGTGTGGAGCGGCCAGATGGTCCAGCTGCCGATCGCCCCGAGGAAGTCGAGGAGCGGCTGCGCCGCGCCGCTGAGCGCCTCGATCAGCGGGCGGGCCTCGCTCGAGCGCGACCAAGAGGCGCCTTGCGCGCCGCCCTGGGTGAACGCGGCGAGATTGATGGAACTTCCGCCCCGCACCGGATAGGCGATGAGATGCGCGCGCGGGTGCAGGAAAGCGCTGACGCAGTCGCGCGGCAGCTGATCGGCCAGCAGTCCCACTGCGTCGCCGTCGGCGCGAACCGTGGCGCGCCATGCGATCTTGCCGGAAAACGTGCTTGCGCCGCCGCCGACGAGCGGCCGCAGGCCAGACCAGACGCCGTCGGCCGCGACGAGGAGGAGGGCGTCGATCTCGCGGCTCCGCCCCTCATGGTCGACCGCCACGGTGACGCCGTGGCCGTGGAGGGCGGCGTCGGACACGGTCGCGCCGGTCACGATCTCGACCTCCGGCATTCTCGAGGCGACCGCGAACAGGGCCGCGTGGAGGTCGGCGCGGTGCAGGACGAGGTAGGGACTCTTCCAGCGCGCCGTCGCCTGCGCACCGAGCGGGACGCGTGCGATCTCCCGCAGATCCGAGGCGCGGCGGAGAATGACGGCTTCGGGCCGGATCGAGGCGGCGCGCAGGAACTCCGGGACGCCGAGCCGGGCAAGGATGCGGGTGGCGTTCGGCGAGAGCTGCAAGCCGGCGCCGACTTCCTGCAGATTGGCGACGCGCTCGAAGAGGCGAACCGGAAAGCCCTTCGCTGCGAATGCGATTGCCGCCGTCAGCCCGGCGATCCCGCCGCCGGCGATGACGATCTGCCGCGACGGCGGCGCGGCAGCGAGTGGCATGGAGGATCAGGCCGCGAGCGGCGTGTAGAGGCAGCCTGCCGGTCTCGTTTCAGACTCTTTCAGCGACGGATCGTAGCGGTAAAGGGTCGAGCAGTAGGGGCAGACTTTTTCGGTGTCGTCGCCCATGTCGAGAAAGACATGCGGATGGTCGAAGGGCGGATTGGCGCCGACGCACATGAATTCCGTGACGCCTATCGCGATCGTCGGGTGACCGGCGTCGTTCTGGAAATGAGGGATGCCGTGGCCAGCCATCGCAATCTCCGCCGCAGGGGGTGCCTTGTTCGGTTGCCCAAGCCTTTGGCGCAACTCTTGGAGCTTTGCAAGGCGGGTGCAATCATAGTGTCGCAAATGCCTGTCAGGACAGAACAAAGCCGTCTATTGTCCGGATAGCAGCGGGCGGCACGCGCCCAAGGCAGAATGATGAACGAGATCACACCGATTCCCCACGAATTCACCATAGAACCGGCGGCAGCGGCCGCCACGGATGCAGGCGATCCGGACCGCTACGTCAACCGGGAGTTCTCGTGGCTCCAGTTCAACCGGCGCGTCCTGGAGGAATCGCAGAATTCGAGCCACCCGCTTCTGGAGCGGGTGCGCTTCCTGTCGATCTCGGCGGCCAATCTCGACGAGTTCTTCATGGTCCGCGTCGCCGGCCTCGCGGGGCAGGTGCGCGAAGGCATCACCACCAAGAGCGCCGACGGCCGCACGCCGGAGCAGCAGCTCGAACAGCTGCTGCGCGAGGTGAGCCGCCTGCAGCACGACCAGCAGGTCAGCCTTTCGCTCCTGTTCGGATTGCTGGAGAATGCCCGCATCGAGGTCGTGCGCGGCGAAAATCTGAGCCGCGAAGAACGCGTATGGCTGGAGACTCACTTCCTCGAAACGATCTTCCCGGTGCTGACGCCGCTCTCCATCGACCCGGCGCATCCGTTCCCGTTCATTCCCAACCTCGGCTTCTCCATCGCCCTGCAGCTGCGCCACAAGCGCAATGGCGAACAGATGATCGCGCTGTTGCGCCTGCCCACCGCGCTCCGCCGCTTCATCCGCCTCCCGGACCATCGCGACTGCGTCCGCTTCGTGCGGCTCGAGGACACTGTCTCGATGTTCATCGGGCAATTGTTCCCGGGCTACGAAGTCCAGGGTTCCGGCACGTTCCGTCTCATCCGGGACTCCGATATCGAGATCGAGGAAGAGGCGGAGGATCTCGTCCGCTTCTTCGAGAGCGCGCTGAAGCGCCGCCGCCGCGGTTCGGTGATCCGCATCGAATTCGACCATGAGATCCCCGAGGCGCTGCGCGATTTCGTCGCGACGGAGCTGGGCGTTCCGGCCAATCGCATCTCGATCATCGACGGGCTGCTGGCGGTGAACCAGATTTCCGAGATCGTCTCGGTTCCGCGCGACGATCTGAAGTTCAAGCCCTACAATCCGCGCTTCCCGGAGCGTATTCGCGAACATGGGGGCGACTGCTTCGCGGCGATCCGGGAGAAGGACATCATCGTCCATCACCCGTACGAATCGTTCGACGTGGTCGTCCAGTTCCTGCGCCAGGCTGCCTTCGACCCGGAAGTCGTCGCGATCAAGCAGACGCTCTACCGGACCTCGAACGACAGCCCGATCGTGCGTGCGCTGATCGACGCGGCCGAGGCCGGCAAATCGGTCACGGCCCTGGTCGAGCTCAAGGCCCGTTTCGACGAGGAGGCCAACATCCGCTGGGCGCGCGACCTCGAGCGCGCCGGCGTGCAGGTCGTCTTCGGCTTCGTGGAGCTGAAGACCCACGCCAAGATGTCGCTGGTGGTGCGCCGCGAGGACAACAGGCTGCGCTCCTATGTCCATCTCGGCACCGGCAATTACCATCCGATCACCGCGCGCATCTATACGGACCTGTCCTACTTCACCGTCGATCCGGCGATCGCGCGCGACGTGGCGCAGCTCTTCAACTTCATCACCGGCTATGCCGAGCCCGCGGAGGAGATGACGATCGCGGTCTCGCCATTCACGCTGCGCAAGCGTATCCTCAAGCACATCGCCGACGAGATCGAACATGCGAAGGCGGGCCGTCCGGCGCAGATCTGGATGAAGATGAACTCGCTGGTCGATCCACAGGTGATCGACGCGCTCTACGAGGCGAGCCAGGCAGGGGTCGAAATCGACCTGATCGTGCGCGGCATCTGCTGCCTGCGGCCGCAGGTGCCCGGCCTGTCGGACAATATCCGCGCCAAATCGATCATCGGACGGTTCCTGGAGCACAGCCGGATCTATTGCTTCGGCAACGGCAAGGGCCTGCCGTCGGACGAGGCGATTCTCTATATCGGCTCGGCCGACATGATGCCCCGAAATCTAGACCGGCGCGTCGAGTTGATGGTGCCGCTGACCAACGAAACGGTGCATGAGCAGGTGCTGGGCCAGATCATGCTGGGAAACATCATGGACAACCAGCAAAGTTTCGAAGTATTGCCTGACGGCACCTCCCGACGCGTGACGCGCGAGGAGGGCGAGGAACCCTTCAACGCGCAGGAATATTTCATGACGAATCCGAGCCTGTCCGGGCGGGGTGACGCCCTGAAATCACACGCTCCCAAACGGATCGCGCAGCACAAGCGGCGGGCGAAGGCGAAAGCGTCCACGACCGAATGATAGGCGCCTCACAAGGGCGGTTGCAGGACCGCCGGCCGGTGTCGGTCATCGACATCGGGTCGAACTCCATTCGTCTCGTCATCTACGAAGGCATCGCGCGTTCGCCGACGGTCCTCTTCAACGAGAAGATGCTCGCCGGCCTTGGCCGCGGGATCGTCTCGACCGGGCGGCTCGATCCGGAGGCGATGCTGCGCGCCGTGGAAGAGTTCCGTCGTTTCCGCGCGCTGTCGGAGCAGGCGGGTGCCGAACATCTCTACGTCATCGCCACCGCCGCCGCGCGCGAGGCGGTCAACGGCCCGGAATTCATCGAGCGGGCGGAAGATATCCTCGGCGTCGACATTCGCGTGCTCACCGGCAGGGAGGAGGCTTACTACTCCGCGCTCGGCGTGATCTCGGGCTTTCACCCGGCCGACGGCATCGCGGGCGACCTCGGCGGCGGCAGCCTCGAAGTGGTCGACGTCAAGGGCGAGACGATCGGCGGCGGGATCACCCTGCCGCTGGGCGGACTGCGGCTGGACGACATGTCGAAGGGCTCCATCGCCGCGGCGACGAAGATCATCCGCGAGGAGCTGAAGCGTGCCGACGTCCTGAAGACCGGCGAGGGGCGCACCTTCTACTGCGTCGGCGGGACCTGGCGAAACCTTGCTCGCCTGCACATGGCAGCGACGAACTATCCGCTCGCCGTGATGCATCATTACGAAATGAGCGTCGAAGGCTCGGCCAACTTCCTGAAGCAGGTCGCGCGCGGCGAGATCGAGAAAATGAAGGGCATCGAGCGCGTCTCCAAGAGCCGCCGCGCGCTGCTCGCCTATGGCGCCGCGGTGCTCCAGGAGATCGTACGGGTGATGAAGCCCGGCAAGATCGTGGTGTCGGCGCTCGGTGTCCGCGAGGGCTTCCTCTATTCGCTGCTTTCGCCGGCAGAGCAGAAGAAGGATCCGCTGATCTCGGCCTCGGAGGAACTGGCGCTACTACGTGCGCGCTCGGTAACTCACGCGCACGAACTGGCCGAATGGACCGGGCATTCCTTCGCCGCCTTCGGCATCGACGAAACCGAGGACGAGGCGCGCTACCGCCGCGCGGCTTGCCTCCTGGCGGACATCGGCTGGCGCGCGCACCCCGAGTATCGCGGCGTGCAGTCGCTCAACATCATCGCGCATGCGTCCTTCATCGGCGTCGATCATCCCGGCCGCGTCTTCATCGCGCTGACCAATCTCTACCGCCATGAAGGACTGATCGGCGACGGCGCGGCGCCTGAGATCATCCAGCTCGCGCCGCCGCGCTATGTCGAGCGTGCCCGCTTCCTGGGTGCGATGCTGCGGGTCGTCTACCTGTTGTCGGCATCGATGCCCGGCATCATCCCGCGTCTGCGCTGGGACCGGAACGAGGACGGATCGCTGACGCTGGTCGTGCCGAAGTCCCACGCCGACCTTATCGGCGAGCGCCCGATCGGGCGCATGGCGCAGCTTTCGCGCATTACCGGCAAGACGCTGCGCATGGCGGCGGGCGACTGACGCTTCGTCATGACGTCTGTGAGACGTCTCACGCCTGACCGAAAACAAAAGCCCAGCCTGTGTGAAGCCTCCCATACGGGCTGAGCGCACGATGTGTTTCCTCCCCCCATCGATCCGTGGAGGAAAACCATGCCATTCGCCTCTCGCGCGAAGGTGCACCTGACCCAGCTGCGTCGAGGGTACGCTCCCCGCTCCGCGGCGTGGCGGCACAAGCGGATCGCCGAGGCTGTCGCAAGGCGTAGGCCGGATGTCCCGGGGCTTCGCCGTGTTTGAGGTTGGCATCCTCTCCGCCTCCCTGCTCGGGGCGGCGGCTTTCGGAACTGGCGACATGCTCGGCGCCTGCGCCTCAAGACGCCTTTCCGCGGCCAATGTCGTCGCGATATCGCAGGTCGCCGCCATGGTTACGCTGTACATGTTTGCGATCGAGCCGCGCATGGCCGGCCTTGGCGCCGGCGAGATCCTGCTCGCGCTCGGGGGTGGAATCGCCCACGCCACCGCCCTGCTTCTGCTTTATGTCGGCCTCTCACGCGGACAGATCGGCGTGGTCGCGCCGCTCTGCGCCATATCGAGCATCCTTATGCCGCTGATTGGCGACCTGGCGTTCGGTCGCCACGTCGCCACGGCGCAGTTCGCGGGCATCGGCCTCTGTGTCGTGGCCGCCGTGGTCATAACTGGCTCTGTTGAACGGACGGCGATCTCCCGCTCCATCGGCTGGTCGGCCAGGCTGGGGCTGTTGAGCGGGCTTGCCTATGGCGCTTCGGACATGATGTTGGCTTCAATCCCTTCGTCCGAGACGGGCGCGGTCGTCCTCGTCGCGCGTTGCGCATCCGTCGCCCTTGCATTCGCGCTGGTGATGATCGCCACGCAGCGAACAACCTGGGGAGGGGAGCAACTGTCCACTCCCGGCGGCCCGATCCTGCATGCTTCGCCGGCCCCGGGCGGAATCTCGATCACCATGCATTCGGGAATCTGGTGCGCAGGCGCAGTGCTCGCGGTGGCCGCCGGTGCGGCCGACGTCATGGGGCAAGTCGCCTATGTCCATGCCGCCTCGCGCGGCAGCATGGCGGTCGCCTCGGCGATCACGGCGCTGTTTCCGGCGGTGACGGTGATGCTGGCCGTGATCTTCTTCGGCGAACGCATCACCCCTGCGCAGATGCTCGGCTACGCCGTCGCGACCGCTGGTGTGATTGTGCTGGCGGCTTGACCGTCAGTCGATATCGAAGACGTTGATGCGCCGGTTCTGGAAGCGGATGCCGACCTCGCCACGAAGCAGACGCAACGCTTTCTCGCCGAAGACCTCGCGCCGCCAGCCGCTGAGCGCCTCGACCTCGGCCGTCTCGCCCTCGGAGGCGATGCGTTCGATGTCGTCGCTCGAGGCGATGATCTTAGGCGCCACGCCTTCCTTCTCGGCGATGATGCGAAGCAGCACCTTGAGGATTTCGGCGGCGGCATTGGCCCCTTCGCTGGTGGAGGCCTGGCGCGGGATCTTCGGCAGTTCGTCCTTCGGGATGGCGAGCGCCTCGTTGGTCGCGGCCAGCAGGCCGGCGGCGGTCGAGGAGCGCTCCCAGCCCTTCGGCGTGGTGCGCAGCCGCCCGAGCGCGGCCACGTCGCGCGGCTGTTGCTGGGCGATCTCGTAGATCGCGTCGTCTTTCAGCACCCGGCCGCGCGGCACGTTGCGCTCGCGCGCCTCGCGTTCGCGCCAGGCGGCGACACGCTGCAGGACGGCGAGTTCGATCGGCTTGCGCACGCGCATCTTGAGCCGCGTCCAGGCGTTCTCCGGATGGAGGTCGTAGGTCTCGCGCGACGTCAGCACGTCCATCTCTTCCTTCACCCAGCCCGAGCGCTGGCGCGAATCCAGCTTGTCGCGCAGGCTGAGGTAGACGTCCCGCAGCCAGGTGACGTCGGCGAGCGCGTATTCGAGCTGCTTGTCGGAGAGCGGCCGGTGGCGCCAGTCGGTGAAGCGGGACGATTTGTCGAGCTGCGTGCCGGTGATGCGCTGGACAAGCTGGTCGTAGGAGACGCTGTCGCCGAAGCCGCAGACCATGGCCGCGATCTGCGAATCGAAGACCGGATGCGGGATCAGGCCGCCCAAGTGGAAGATGATTTCGATGTCCTGCCGCGCGGCGTGGAAGACCTTCAGCACGGCCTCGTTTGCCATCAGATCGAAGAACGGCTTGAGGTCGATCTCGGGCGAAAGCGGGTCGATCAGGGCCGTCGTGTCGGGCGACGCCATCTGGATCAGGCAGAGTTCGGGCCAGAAGGTCGTCTCGCGGATGAACTCCGTATCGACCGTGACGAATTCGGACCTGGCAAGTTGCGCGACGACCGCTTCGAGTTCGTTTTGCTTGGTGATGAGGTGCATGGACGGGCTCTGGAAGGACAATACCGTCCTTTCAGCCCGCGGCCGTTTCGTCAAGCTTGGCGTCAGTCGTCGCTCTTCCTGCGCTTCTGCGGACGCCCGGCGAGGCGTGCGAAGACCGTCGAGGTGCGGAGCAGCGCGACGAACCGCCCGCGACGCTCCGCCGGGACCCCGGACCGCGCCTGCATGCGGTAGAGGACGATGAAGATGAAGATAAGGTAGACCGTCGCGTTGAAGACGAAGAGCGAATAGGGCCCGAAGCTCTCCATCGTCCAGGCGGCGGCCAGCGGTCCGCCGATCGCGCCGAAGGAGTAGAACAGCATCAGCGCGGCGTTGAGCATCACATATTCGCTCGGCCCGGCGCGGTCGTTGGCATGCGCCGCGCACAGCGAGAACATCGGCATGGCGAACGAGCCGAAGACGAAGACGAAGGCGAAATTGGCGAGCGGCGTCGTGCCGGCGAGGAAGGCGAGCGCGAGCGCCGCCGTCATCGCCGCCGCGGCAGTCAGGAGGATGATCGAGCGCCGGTCCCAACGGTCCGACAGGTAGCCAAGAGGGTACTGGATCACCGCGCCGCCGACGATGCCGGCGCTGACGAAGGTGACGACGTCGGCGACCGACATGCCGATCTGTTCGGCATAGACCGGCGACAGCGTGCGGAAGGAGCTGTTGGTCACCCCCACCGCGATGCAGCCGATGGCCGCCAGCGGCGAGATCGCCCAGGCCCGCTTGAGATCCAGCTTCACGTCGTCCGGCGACTTCGGGTTCGTCCGGTCGCCGAGCGACACGGGCACCAGCGACAGCGTGATCATGATCGACATCAGCGCGAAGATGGCGAAGCCGTCGATGCCGATGACCGGAATGATGAACTGCGCGCCGGTGACGGAGCCGATGTCGATGACCCGGTAGATCGCCAGCACCCGCGCCCGGTTCTCGTTGGAGACGCCGGCATGCAGCCATGCCTCCATGACGGTGAACAGGCCGGCGAAGGCAAAGCCGCTGACGAAGCGGACGCAGGACCAGACATAGGGGTTGATGAACAGGACGAGAAACAGCGTGCCGGCCGAGGCGATGGCCGCGAGCGAAGCAAAGGAGCGAACATGGCCGACCTCCTTCATCATCGGCGTGATGGTGAGGCAGCCGATGAGGAATCCGGCGAAATAGGCGGTGCCCATGAAGCCGATCGTGCCGGGCGAAAAGCCCTCCTGCGCGCCGCGAAGCGCGATCAGCGTACCCTGCAGCCCATTGCCGCCGAGCAGGATGCCGGCGGCGAGCAGCAGGGGGATTAGGGGGCGGATGGAGGACAAGGCGACTCGCGGCGATGTAGCGTTCTTCTATAGGGCGAGGGGCAATGGCCGACCATCCTCAGCGGCAGCCGGAAGATGGTCCAGATTGCCGCCCCGGCAGGTTTCGCATAGAATTCGTCCAAAGGAGTATCGCCATGGCGACGCTGACCATCATTCTGCCGGAAAAGGTCAAGGACTGGCTCGACGAGCAGGTCGAAGAGGGCGACTACGCGTCGCCGGGCGAGTATTTGAGCAATCTGATCGAGCGCGACCGTTCCGAGCGCGAGGCCGACCACGACCAACGGCTGGCGGAATTGCGCCGGATCGTCGACGAGTCGATCGCCAGCGGCATCAGTACGCGCACGAGTGCGGAGATTTTCGCCGAAGCGGAGGAATTGGCACGGCGGCGCGGGACGTGGCGTGAGTGAAGTCCGGCTCTCGAAACGTGCGGGCGCGAATCTCCGGGACATCTATCTGTTTGGCATCGAGCAGTTCGGGCGAAGGCAAGCGGAGAAGTATCGCCTGGAACTCGACGAATGTTTCGCCATGCTGGCCCGCCATCCACGGATCGGCCGCACATCGCAGTCGATCCGGGCCGGCGTGCGCCGGCACGAACATGGCAGTCATGTCATCCTCTATCGCGAAGAGAACGACGGTATCCTCATCGTCGCCGTTCTTCATTCCCGCAGCATTCGCGGCCTCAAGCTCTGAATTTGCTTCGGCTTGACAAAACGCGCGGTTGATGCGCTTTTCCCGCGACTTTTCGGGCCGCTTCGGCGGGTTCCCGCCTTACTTCCTGGACTGGATTTCGCCATGCATCGCTACCGCAGCCACACCTGCGCCGCCCTCCGCAAGTCGGATGTCGGCGGCAATGTCCGCCTTTCGGGCTGGGTGCATCGCGTGCGCGATCATGGCGGGCTGCTGTTCATCGACATGCGCGACCATTACGGCATGACGCAGATCGTCGCCGACCCGGATTCGCCGGCCTTCAAGACCGCCGAGACGGTGCGTTCGGAATGGGTGATCCGCGTCGACGGGGAGGTCAAGGCGCGCACCGCCGACACCGCCAACAAGAACCTGCCGACCGGCGAGATCGAAATCTTCGCGCGCGAGATCGAGGTTCTTTCCGTGGCGAAGGAACTGCCGTTGCCGGTGTTCGCAGAGCCCGACTATCCGGAGGACATCCGCCTCAAATACCGCTTCCTCGACCTCCGCCGCGAGACGCTGCACAGGAACATCGTGCAGCGCACGAAGATCATCGCGGAGATGCGCAAGCGGATGGGCGAGGCGGGCTTCACCGAATATTCGACGCCGATCCTGACCGCATCGTCGCCCGAGGGCGCGCGCGACTTCCTCGTGCCGAGCCGCATCCATCCCGGCACGTTCTACGCGCTGCCGCAGGCGCCGCAGCAGTACAAGCAGCTGATCATGATGTCGGGCTTCGATCGCTACTTCCAGATCGCGCCCTGCTTCCGTGACGAAGATCCCCGCGCCGACCGCCTGCCGGGCGAGTTCTACCAGCTCGACCTCGAGATGAGCTTCGTCACGCAGGAAGACGTGTTCGAGACGATGGAGCCGGTGATGCGCGGGGTCTTCGAGGCCTTCGCCGACGGCAAGCCGGTGACGCAGAAATTCCGCCGCATCGCCTATGAAGAGGCAATGCGCAAATACGGCTCCGATAAGCCGGACCTGCGCAACCCGATCGAGATGCAGGACGTGTCCGAGCACTTCCGCGGCTCGGGCTTCAAGGTCTTCGCCGGTATCCTCGCCAACGATCCCAAGGCGCAGGTCTGGGCGATCCCCGCCAAGACCGGTGGCTCCAGAGCCTTCTGCGACCGGATGAACTCGTGGGCGCAGCAGGAAGGTCAGCCGGGTCTGGGCTACATCTTCTGGCGCAAGGAAGGCGAGAAGCTCGAGGGTGCCGGCCCGATCGCCAAGAACATCGGCGAGGAGCGCACCGAGGCAGTCCGCCAGCAGCTCGGGCTCGAGGAAGGCGACGCCGCTTTCTTCGTTGCCGGCGACCCGGCGAAGTTCGCGAGCTTCGCGGGCGCGGCGCGCACGCGGGCCGGCGAGGAGCTGAACCTCGTCGACCGGGAGCGTTTCGAGCTCTGCTGGATCGTCGACTTCCCGTTCTTCGAGTGGAACGAGGACGAGAAGAAGATCGACTTTGCCCATAACCCGTTCTCGATGCCGCAGGGGGGCATCGACGCGCTGAACGGCGAGGAGCCGCTCGGCATCAAGGCGTTCCAGTACGACATGGTCTGCAACGGCTTCGAGATCGCGTCCGGCGGTATCCGCAACCATCTGCCGGAGACGATGGTGAAGGCGTTCGAGATGGTCGGCCTGAACCGCGAGACGGTCGAGGAACGCTTCGGCGGTCTCTACCGCGCCTTCCAGTATGGCGCGCCGCCGCATGGCGGCATGGCGGCCGGCGTCGACCGCGTGGTGATGCTGCTGCTGGGTGCCAAGAACCTGCGCGAGATCACCATGTTCCCGATGAACCAGCAGGCCTACGACCTGTTGATGAACGCACCGTCCGAAGTCGCACCGGCCCAGCTCAACGAGCTCGGCCTGCGTGTCGTGGCGAAGAAGAAGGACTGACGGTCGAGTCGGCCGCCCGCCCGAAAGGCGACGCGACCGGCACCCGGCGTCAGAACGAGAGCGTGGCGGCGCCCGCCTTGATCTCGGCATGCATGACGCTCGCGCCGGCGACGACCACGCCGTCGATCAGGTCCGCCTGCTCGTAGCCGCGCGACTTCACGCAGGGCGGGCATGCCCAGATCACCCCGCCGCGGGCGAGGAAGTCCTTGATCAAAGCCGCCAGCGGGTCGAGCGGCGCGACCTGTGTCATCGCTGCGCCGTTCTTGCGGATGAGATCGATTGCCGTGCTCGTCAGGAAGATGAAAACCTTCAGCCCGGCCGTTATGCCGCCATTGGCGATGGTGAAGGCCACCGAGGATAGCTCGGAATCGATACCTCTGGTGACCAGCACCACGAGTTTATCGGTCGTATCAGCCATGTTAGTCTCCTTGCTTGGAAGTAATGCGACCGATCCTCCGACAAAGATGACGGTGCGTCTTTGGCCGGAACTCCGAATGCCTTGACCGAAAGTCCAGCCGCCGGGGCGGGCGTGGGCGACTTGTTGTCCGAAGCCCTGCGCCGTGTCCGGATCACCGGGTCGATGCAGTATTGCTTCATGCCGGAAGGCGTATGGGAGACCGATGCGACGCCGGCCGCCTACAAGCCAGCCGACTCGATCGGGTTCCACATCATGGCCAGCGGCGCGTGCTGGCTGGAGTTCGAAGGAACGGAAACGGTTCTCGAGCAGGGTGACATCGCGGCGTTTCCGTTCGGCACCCCGCACCGTCTCGGCGTGGGGTCGGGCGGGCGCCTCATCGACCCCGGCGCCGACCTGCCGCCCAAGCCGTGGAACGAGATCCCGATGCTGCGCTACGGTGCGCGCGGGGAGGCGGTTCGCATCCTGTGCGGCTACATCCAGTGCGAGGCCGCGAATTTCGCACCGTTCCACCAGTCACTGCCGAAATACATCCACGTCAAGACCGCCGGGTCGCAGGACGGAGACTGGCTCGCCGGCACCATCGCCCAGATCGTCGCGGAGGTCGACAATCCGCAGCGCGGCGGTTCGTCCGTGCTCGAGCGCCTGACGGAGGTCACGTTCATGGAGGTGCTTCGCCGGCAGTTTGCGCGCGAGGACATCGATGCGACAGGCTGGCTCGCGGCAATCCGCGATCCGATGCTCGGTCGTTGTCTGGCAATGCTCCACGGCGATCCGCGGCGCGATTGGACGACCGCCGCACTGGCTCGGGAGACCGGGCTCTCGCGAAGTGCTCTCGCCGGACGCTTCGCGGCCGTGCTCGGAACGTCGCCGATCCGCTACCTGCGCGACTGGCGCCTCTATCTGGCAAGCATGGACCTGAAACTGGCGGGAAAGCCCGTGGGAGTGGTCGCTTACGAGGCCGGCTATGGCGCGGAGGCGGCCTTCAACCGCGCCTTTGCCCGACGTTTCGGCGTTCCGCCGGCGGAGTGGCGTCGCAGCGCCACGAGATGAACGGCTCGGTTCAGCCGGCCACTGGGGCAGCGGCGCGCGCAACCGATACGGATTCCGCCTTCGCCGGCCGGTCCTGGCGGATTGGGTCGGACAAAAGCCTCAGTCCGTTCAACACGACCAGCACCGTTCCGCCCTCGTGACCGAGGACTGCGAGGGGAAGGGGCAGGTCGAAGAACAGTCCGCCAGTGACGAGCACGGCCATCGCGCCCATCGCGAAAGTGAGGTTCTGGCGGATGATCCGTGCCGTGCGGCGGGCAAGGCGGTGTGCGTCGGCAAGCCGCTCCATGTCCTCCGCGAGCAGCGCGACGTCGGCGGCCTGAAGCGCCACGTCCGAGCCGGCGGCGCCCATGGCGATGCCGACATCGGCGCGAGCAAGCGCGGCCGCATCGTTCACGCCGTCGCCGACGAAGGCGACCTTGCCGGCCGAAGCGAGCTGGGCCACCTCCACGACCTTGTCCTCCGGCAGCATTTCGGCGTGGATCTCCTCGGGCCGAAGCCCGAGTTCGCTGCCGATCCTGAGTGCGACGGGCCTGCGGTCGCCCGTCATCATCACGATCTTCCGCACGCCGCCCCGGCGCAAGGCTTCGAGCGCGCGCGCCGAACTGCGCCGAACCTCGTCGGCGATGGTGATGGCACCAAGGACCGCGTTCCCGCGACCGGCATAGATCACGGTCTGCATGCCATCGGCGAGTTCCTTGAAGGCCTCGCGGTCGACCAAGGCTCCCATGCGCGTGGCCATCCGCGGATTGCCGGCCCAGACTTCTTCGCGCCCGTCTCGGCCAGTGATGCCCTCACTTGGATATGACGTCACCTCGGTGATCGGCAGTGGTTTCAGTTCGCGCTCGGCGAGGTCGCGGCGGATGGCCCCTGCGATATGGTGCTCGGACTGCGCTTCGAGCCCGCCAATGAGGCGAAGGAAGTCTTCCTCCTTCCCATCTATGATAACCATGCCGGTGATGGCCGCGCGCCCGGCAGTCAGCGTCCCTGTCTTGTCGAAGGCGAAGGTTTCGACCGCCGCCAGCGTCTCGAGCGCCGCGCCGCCCTTGAAAAGGACGCCACCGCGCGCTGCCGCCGACAGGGCGGAGAGAATCGCGGCCGGAACCGAGATCACGATGGCGCAGGGGCTTGCCGCAACAAGCAGGGTCGCTGCGCGGTAGAGCGCCGTGTGCCAACCGTGTCCCAGCCAGAGGAAGGCGAGGAAGGCCAGGATGGAGCCCGCGAGAACGGCCACGGTGTAGCGCTGGCCGAACCAGGCGCTGAACTGCTCGGACGGCGCCTTGGCTGCCTGCGCCTCGGTCACCAGCGTGATCATCCGCGCGACAGTGCTTTCGGCGACCGTCCGGGTGACGGTCACTTCGAGGACGCCGTCGAGATTGACGGTCGCCTCGAAAACCTGCGCACCCACCTGCTTGGGGACCGGCATCGACTCGCCGGTGATGTTGGCTTCGTCGAGCGTGCCGCGACCGTCGACGATGACACCGTCGGTCGGTACCCGCGCGCCGGGACGCAGCACGAACACGTCATTCACAGCAAGCTCCGCCGAGGGCACTTCCTCGACCCGGCCGTCGGACAGCCTGCGCAGCGCCGTTTCGGGACGTAGCGCCATCAGCGCCTCGATCGCTCGCCGGGCACGTCCGAGCGCCCTTTCCTCAAGGGTCGAGGAGATCGAGAACAGCGTCAGCAGGACCGCGCCTTCGACCGGCGCGCCGACGGCTGCCGCGGCCACCGCCGCCACGACCATCAGGAGGTCGATGTCGAGGATGTGCTCGTAGACGAGTTCCTGGAGCGCGCGCCAAGCGGCCGGAAGCCCTCCGGCGGCGAAGGCAAGGGCGGAGCCGCCGAGCAAGAGCAATTGACCCGTTTGTCCGGCGACCAGCCACTCTCCGGCCAAAGCGACCAAGAGGCCGGCGACGGTCAGGCCGGAAAGCCAGATCGACAGATCGTTGTAGATCATGCGTTGCACTTGGCGCGTCTCCGCATTCGCTATCCCGACAGATGAAGCCCGCGGCGGGGATATGCAAGCGCCGTCCGTTCGGACGCGACAGACGACCGCATGGCAGCGGCACGCTGGCGCGGCGGGTCCGATCGGGGTAATCGAGGCCGAGGAGATCCAAGACCGTGCTCGATATCCTGGACGCCGACACGACGATTGCGAGGCTGGCGCTGGCGCTGGCCATCGGTCTGCTCGTCGGTCTCGAACGAGGCTGGCGCGAACGCGCCGAGCCGGCCGGCAGCCGCACCGCCGGCATCCGCACCTATGGTGCCACGGGGCTGCTCGGCGGCGTGACGGCAGCACTCGCGGCGGCACTCTCCGCGCCCTCGATCCTGGTCGCCGGATTGGTCAGTTTTGCCGCCATCTTCGGCTGGTTCAAATACCGTGAGGATCGGCATGACGAGAATTTCAGCGTCACCGCCGTCGTCGCGGCACTTCTCGTCTTCGCGCTCGGCGCGCTCTCGGTGGTTGGGGACTATCGCGCGGCGGCGGCCGGTGGGGCGATCCTCGCCGGTTTGCTGGCCAGTCGCGAAACCCTGCACGGCACATTGAGAAAGCTCACCTGGGTCGAACTGCGCTCGGCGATCGTCCTGGCGGTGATGACGGCAGTCATCCTGCCGCTGCTGCCGGACCGCGCGATCGATCCGTGGGGCGGCTTCAATCCGTGGGAAGTCTGGTTCTTCACGGTGTTGACTGCGGCCTTGTCATTTGTCGGATACGTCGCCGTCCGCATCCTCGGACCGACCAAGGGACTCCTGGCGAGCGCGCTTGCCGGCGCGATGGTGTCGTCCACCGCCGTGACCGTCGCAATGGCCCGCACCGCGCAGACGTCGGCGAATCCGAGGCCGCTCGCAGGAGCCGCCTGCCTTGCGGCGATGGTCTCGATCCTGAGGGTGACCGGCGTGGTCCTGATCGTCGAGCCGCGCGTGCTTGTCGCCATGCTGCCCGAAGCTCTTGCCGCCGCGCTCGTCTTTGCCGCCTTCGGTCTGTTGTTCCTGTTGCGCGGCGACAGGGAAGCGGCGCCGGCGGACGCCTCGGAGAATCCGTTCGACCTTACCGCCCTGCTTCTGTTCGCATTGCTGTTCGCGGTGGTTTCCACGGCGAGCGCGGCCGTCGTCGGCCAGTTCGGCGCTGGCAGTCTGGTCGCGACCTCCGCGGTTTCGGGCACCTTCGACGTCGACGTCTCGGTGCTGAGCGCGCTGCGCCTTCTGGGGCAGGGGGTCGTGGCCGCGACGATCGGCCAGGCCGTTCTCGCGGCGCTGGCGGCCAACGCCATCGGCCGCCTCGGCTTGGCAATCGCAGCGGGGCCGGCGTCCTTCTGGGTACCTTATCTCGGCGCGACGCTTGCGGCGGCCGCGGTGGGGGTTGCGGTCTACCTCGCGCCGCTCGATGCGCTCCTGAGCGGCGTGTAAGGCGAGTTATAATTTAGTGTTGACTAATTGATTAGCGATTGCTAATCAAACCGCATGCTTGAAACAACGCCGATCAGTTCCGTCCTGCGTGCGCTCGCCGATCCGACGCGGCGCGCCCTCTTCGAGAGGATCGCGGGCGCGCCGGAGGTCACGGTCGCGGACCTGACGCGCGGCAGCGGCGTCACCCAGGGGGCGATTTCTCAGCATCTCAAGACCCTGCGGCTCGCCGGCCTGGTCGCCGAGCGGCCGTCTGGCCGCAACGTCTATTACCGGGTCGACCCGAAGGGCCTCGATCCGCTCGCCGAATGGATGAACCACTACGGCGTATTCTGGCAGGACCGCTTCGACAGGCTGCGTGCCTTGCTCAAGGAAATCGACCCATGAACGAGACGACAGCGAAGCTGGCAAGCCGCGACATCGTCGTGGACGAGGTGTTCGCCCACAGCGCCGAGACGATCTGGAAGGCGCTGACGGACGGCAGCCTGATCGCGCGGTGGCTGATGCCTGCGGAGGGTTTCGAGGCCGTTCCCGGCAAGGACTTCACCTTCCGCACCACCCCGGCCGGAGCCTGGGACGGCACGATCCGCTGCCGCATCCTCGACGTGAAGCCGGCGCGGCGCCTGTCCTATTCCTGGCAGGGCGGCGACGAGGGCAATGTCGGCTACGGCTCGCGGCTCGACACGGTCGTGACCTGGATCCTCTCGCCGCTCGCCGAGGGCACGCGGGTGCAACTCGTCCATTCGGGCTTCCTTGTGCCGAAGAACGACACCGCCTTTGAGAACATGAGCAAGGGCTGGCAGACCATCCTGCCGCGGCTGAACTCGATCGTCGATCAACAGGACTGATCCGGCCGCGGCCGGCCTGCCGAGGAGGACAACCATGCAGAACGCATCCTACACGGGCGGCTGCGCCTGCGGCGCCATCCGCTACAAGATCCGCGGCGAGCCGGTCTTCTCGAACGATTGCCAGTGCCTCGACTGCCAGAACGCGAGCGGCACGGGCCATGGGTCGTATCTCAGCTTCGCCGGTGCAGAGGTCGACCTGGACGGCAAGGCGGCGCCCTGGGATCTCTACGGCGACAGCGGCAACAGGAAGACCAAGGGCTTCTGCCCGACCTGCGGCTCGCCGGTTTACCTGACATTCTCCGCCATGCCCGAGGTGTTCACCATCCACGCGGCCAGTCTCGACGATCCGGCGCGCTATCGGCCGCAGGCGGTGACCTATGCCATGCGCGCCCATGATTGGGACCGCGTCGATCCGGCCTTGCCGAGCTTCGAGAAGATGCCGTCCGCATAAGGCTTCCCGCCAGGCGCGTGCGCTGGGCGTCAGCTGGGCTCCGACTCTTCGACCTGACCGTCCAGGCGGTCGCGCAGCGTGAGCAATTCGGCGCGCAGCCGGTCGACATCTTCCCGCGTCAGGCCGGTGCCCCTGGCGATCGTGAGCGGGACGGCAAGCGCCTTGTCCTGCAGCGCCCGGCCTTCCGGCGTGAGCCTGATCCGTACCTGCCGCTCGTCGTCCTCGTCGCGCTTGCGGCTCACCAGGCCGCGCGCCTCCAGGCGCTTGATCAGTGGCGTGATCGTGCCGGAATCGAGAAACAGCCGGTTGCCCAGCGCATTCACGGTGATGTCGTCGCGCTCCCACAGGACGATGAGCACGAGATATTGCGGGTAGGTGAGGTCGAGCGCTTCCAGCCGCGGCTTGTAGAAGCGCGTGAAGGCGTGCCCGGTCGCGTAGATCGCGAAGCAGAGCATTGAATCGAGCTTGATCGTGCCGGCGCTCATGCGGTCTCCTCTCACGTCGTCGTGAAGCATATAGTGCAAATTTAAATTGCGCACAATTTAATTGTGCGTTAATAGACGGCCATCCACCCAAGGAGAAACCGCATGATCAAGTCCGCAGTTTATACCACGCGTGCCCACACCACCGGCGGCCGCACCGGCACCAGCAAGACCGATGACGGCCGCCTCGACGTCACGCTCGACACGCCAAAGGCGATGGGCGGGAACGACGGCCCGGGCACCAATCCCGAACAGCTGTTCGCCGTGGGCTACTCGGCCTGCTTTCTCGGCGCTCTGAAGGCGGTCGGACGGGGCGAGAAGATCAGGATTCCGGACGAGGCGGCGATCGACGCCGCGGTGAGCTTCGGCGAGCGCGCCGATGGCCCCGGATATGGCATCGCGGTCGCCATGACGGTCACCCTGCCGGGGATCGAATACGACAAGGCGGTCGAACTCGTCGCCAAGGCTCACCAGATCTGTCCGTATTCGAATGCGACGCGCGGCAATATCGACGTCACCTTCACGGTGGCCTGAAACGCGACGAGCCGGAAGCTTTGAGCTTCCGGCTCTCCAGGTATTCGATGGCCGGCCTGGCGGCTACTCGTTCGCCGTCACCTTGATGCCGAGCTGTTCGGGAACCTCCTGCGGCGCGGACATGGCGCTCATGCCGACCATCATGAACGGCACCGGCGCGGCCGGCTCGGCCTTGATTTCGATGCTCTTCGGATCCTCGATGAACTTGGCGACTTCGCCCGCCACCTGATTGGCAAACTCCGGCTTAACGTATTGTCCGAGCGCGGCGGGGATCATCATCTGCGCCATCTTCACCATGTCGGTGCGCTGCATCTTCTGCATGCCGGCTGCGAGATCGAGCGCCCGGCCGGCCAGCGCCTCGTCGTCATAGCGGATCGAGGCGCCGGCGAAGGAGAGCTGCTGCATCAGGCCCATCGCGGCCATGCCGGCGGCGGCCTTCTGCTCCTCGGTCGCACTGGCCATGTTCTTCTGCATGTCGCGCGCGGCCTTCAGGAACTCCTCGGTGTAGCCCGAGACGTCGAAGGTGAAACCGATCGTTCCCGCGTTCTCGACGGTGAAGTCCATCTGCTCGACCGAGAGATTGCCGTCGGCCAGCGACCAGCTCCCCGCCATCTCGAACGTACCCTTCGGCTGGGCGAGGCCAAGCGCGGTCAGCATGGCCGTCGTCTGAGCGTCGCCGCTCGCCGTCATGTCGGCAGTGAAGGCGTCGGCCGTGCCGGTGAACTCGTAGGACTTGCCGGCGTCGTCGCGCTCGAGCGAATAGTTCAGGCCGGACATCGCGTCGACCTGCTTGCCGTCCTTCTCGACCGTGACCTGCTCGACGTCGAGCGAATCGAAGAAGCCCGACTGGCTGACGATGTCGGTCGAACTCGGCGACGGCAGCACCGCGCCCGACATCGACAGGCCTTCGAGCGTGACGGTGGCGCCTTCGCTGACCGTCGAATAATTGGGCATGGACAGCGTCTCGACGACGTAGTCGCCATTGTCCGCCTCCTCGACGCCTTCGAAGGTGACGTCGCCGATCGTCGCGTCCTGGGTGCCGCCCGCACCCTTCACCGTCACGCCGCGCAGCACGATCGCGCCATCCTGCTCGTCGATCGACGACCAGGAGGCCGTCGCGCCCTGGCTGGCCATCAGTTCCTTGAAGCGGTTGGCGACATCCTGCCCCTCGACCGCCTGCGCGGCCGAAAGTGCCGCTAGGGAAACCGACGAGGCGAGGAAGGCAATGGCAAACGACCGGGCAAGCATGGGAAACCTCCGAAATGGCTCGCGCGTGCAATGACCGAGCCGGGAATGGATCGCCGACAGTCGCGGCGGAGCGGGTCGAAATTGTGGCGCGCCGCTGCGCAGCATGCCGGGATGAATCGTGCAGACTTAGTCATAGGTTCGGGCCTTTGTCGAGACGGCCCTTGCGGCGAATCACGGGGTCACATAGTCGGATTTCATGGGAAAAAGCGTGAATCCGCCCGGGTCCGGCGGCGGCGACAATGTCGAGAGCGTAGACCTTAAGAAGGCGCTGGAAGAGCGCTATCTGGCCTATGCGCTGTCGACGATCATGCACCGCGCGCTGCCGGACGTGCGCGACGGGCTGAAGCCGGTGCATCGGCGCATCATGCATGCGATGCGGCTGCTTCGCCTCGAGCCCGGCCAGCGCTTCTCGAAATGCGCCGCAATCGTTGGCGACGTGATGGGCAAGTTCCATCCGCATGGCGACCAGTCGATCTACGATGCGCTGGTGCGCCTGGCGCAGGATTTCGCCGTGCGCTACCCGCTGGTCGACGGGCAGGGAAACTTCGGCAATATCGACGGCGATAGCGCCGCCGCCATGCGCTACACCGAAGCGCGCATGACCGAGGCGGCGACAGAGCTGCTCGAAGGCATCACCGAGGACGCGGTCGACTTCCGTCCGACCTACAACGAGGAGAACGAGGAGCCGGTCGTGCTGCCTGGCGCGTTCCCGAACCTGCTCGCCAACGGGTCGTCGGGCATCGCGGTCGGCATGGCCACCTCGATCCCGCCGCACAATGCCTATGAACTCTGCAATGCCGCTCTTCTGCTGATCTCGCAGCCCGACGCCTCCATCGCCGACCTGATGTCGAAGACGCCGGAGGACGGGCTCGTGCAGGGGCCGGACTTCCCGACCGGCGGCATCATCGTCGACGATCGCGCCTCGATCCTCGATGCCTACGAGACCGGCCGCGGCGGGTTCCGCCTGCGCGCCCGCTGGACGCAGGAAGACCAGGGCAGGGGCACCTGGGTGATCGTCGTCACCGAAATCCCCTATCAGGTGCAGAAGTCGAAGCTGATCGAGAAGATCGCCGACCTTCTGATCAACCGAAAACTGCCGCTGCTCGACGATGTGCGCGACGAGAGCACCGAGGACATCCGCCTCGTCCTAATGCCGAAGAGCCGCACCGTCGACCCGGCGCTATTGATGGAATCGCTGTTCAAGCTGACCGAACTGGAAACGCGCTTTCCGCTCAACATGAACGTGCTGTCGCGCGGCAAGGTGCCGAACGTGCTGTCGCTCAAGAGCGCGCTGCGCGAATGGCTGGAGCACCGCAAGGACGTGCTGGTGCGACGTTCGCGTCATCGCCTGGGCGAGATCGAGCGGCGGCTGGAGATTCTCGCCGGCTACCTCATCGCCTATGTCAACATCGACGAGGTGATCCGCATCATCCGCGAGGAGGACGAGCCCAAGGCCGTGATGATGGCGAGGTGGGACCTCACCGACACCCAGGCCGAGGCGATCCTCAACCTGCGCCTCAGGGCGCTGCGCAAGCTGGAAGAGATCGAGATCCGCAAGGAGTTCGACGGACTTTCGGCCGAGAAGGAACAGATCGAACAGTTGCTCGCCTCCGAGGCGAAGCAGTGGAAAGCCGTGCGCTGGCAGGTCGAGCAGACGCGGGACCGCTATTCGCCGCAGAAGAACAAGGGCCTCGGACCGCGCCGCACCACCTTCGCCGACGCGCCGGACCATGACGTTGCCGACATCCACCATGCGATGATCGAGAAGGAACCGGTCACCGTGGTCGTCTCGGAGAAGGGCTGGCTGCGGGCGATGAAGGGGCATCTCGCCGATTTCTCGACGCTGACATTCAAGGAGGGCGACAAGCTCAAGCTCGCGTTCCACGCGCAGACCACCGACAAGGTGATCCTCTTCACCACCGGCGGCAAGTTCTACACGATCGGTGCCGACCGGCTGCCCGGCGGGCGCGGCCATGGCGAACCTGTCCGCATCATCGTCGACATGGAGAACGACCAGGATATCGTCACCGCCTTCATGCACGATCCGCGGCGCAGACTGCTGGTGGCGAGCCACGAGGGCTACGGCTTCGTCGTGCCGGAAGCGGAAGTGGTCGCCAATACCCGCAAGGGCAAGCAGGTGATGAACGTCAAGGCACCGGATGAGGCCGCGCGCCTCGTCTTTGTCGAGGGCGACCATGTCGCGATCGTCGGCGAGAACCGCAAGCTGCTGGTCTTCCCGCGGGATCAGGTGCCGGAAATGGCGCGCGGCAAGGGCGTGCGCCTGCAGCGCTACAAGGACGGCGGCGTGGCAGACCTCAAGACCTTCACGATGGCCGCAGGCCTCTCCTGGCAGGATTCCGCCGACCGGACCTTCACCCGGACGAAGGACGAACTCGCCGAGTGGATTGGCGACCGCGCGAGCGCGGGGCGCATGGTGCCGAAGGGGTTTCCGAAGACGGGGAAGTTCAGCTAGGGGCCACGAGAAGGCAGGATTTCTACCCCCGACTTCTCGGCGGCAGCGCGCAGTGCCTTGTCGAGCGTGGCGAGCGGAAGCCGACGTCGCTGTGCTAGTTCGAGATAGGCCGCGTCGTAGACCGTGAGGCCGTGGAGGTCCGCGAGCTTGATCGTGGCAGTCCAAGCATAGACATTTGTCTCGTCGTCTATATTGATCGGCACAGCCGTTAGGTCGGAAAGGGCGCGATCACGCAGAGCAGAAGATGTCCTGCCACGGCGAACTGCCATTGTCAGACCGTTAGCGACCTCTAAGGGCCAAACCGCCGGTACGACGGCACCTGTCTTTCCGATCCGGCGAAAGATCGTCTCGACAACATCAGTTCTTTCGTCGCCATGTAGCCATGCGAGTGTAATGGAGGCATCGACGACGATCGTCACGGGCGACCTTCGTCGCGGAACGACTTCCATTCGTCGACGCTGATATCGGTCTCACCGTGCTCGCGCGCGCGCTTGCTGATACGTTCGACTGCCAGAAGGGCCGCATCGACATCGTGCCCCTCCTCGGCAGGTACCAGCTTTGCGATTCGCTTGCCGTGGCGCGTGATGACGATCTCTTCACCCTGCTGGACACGATCGAGCAGTGCGCCGAACGTGTTCTTCGCGTCGAAAGCTCCGATTTCCATATCCGTCATCCAAACCAGCTTACCTAGCTTAAATAGCGAGTTCGTCTTTCACAGGCAAGCTCAGCGGCCCCGCTCCGCCGCCACCGCCCTCAACTCCACCAGGCCGCCCGGCACGATGAGTTCAGCCACGCCGACAGCGGTCCAGGCAGGGTAGGGCTCCTTCAGGTAGCGCGCCCAGACCTTCATGAAGGCGCTCATGTGGGTGGAAATGCCGACATGGTAGGACGTGATCTCGACGACGTCCGACAGGTCGGCGCCGGCCTCGCGCAGGATGGCGCGCAGCGTCTCGAACGCCACGGCGAACTGCGCCTCCGGGTCGCGGACGGCTTCGAGCGCGGCAAGCGGCGCGCCGTCTCGCGCAGTGGTGGAGGATGCGCCGCCAAACGCCTCGAATGACTCACGTCCGAGCCCATCCGGCGTCTCGCCGCCGGGGCTGACGCCGACGATGCCGCAGACGTGGATGAAGCCGTTGGCGGCGACGGCAGGCGCATAGCGCCATTGCGCGTAGACGCCCTTGAGAGCGTCCGGAACGATCGTGCGGCGCATGTGGCTCTCCCGTTGCAGGGCGATATTCACCCGACGCGCGCCACGAGGGCAACGCGGATTTCACGAAGATGTGCGCGGCCGGCGCCTTCCTTTGCGGAAATTCCGCCGCACGCAATATTGACCGAGAATGATCGTTCGCATAAAGCGAGAATGATCATTCGGTTAAATCGAGGTGCCGGCTTTGTCCGGATGAAGCGATGGCAGGGTTCGACTTCGTGATGGACGGCGAAAGCGCAGTGGACGCGGATGCGCCCGTGTCCCGCGCCGAGCGGCGCGACCTGCAGATCCAGCGGGTCATGGACGCGGCCAAGAAGTGTTTTGTCCGGTCCGGCTTCCAGGGCGCGTCGATGCACCAGATCTGCGCCGAGGCCGGCATGAGCCCGGGCGCGCTCTATCGCTACTTCCCCTCGAAGGAGGCGATGATCGCCGCGATTACTGAGGCCGACAGGCGCAACGACGCCGAGATCTTCACCGCGATGTTTGAGAATCCGGACGTGGTCGATGGCTTCGTCACGGCGGCGATGGCCCATGTGCGCCACATGCACGAGAGCGGCAACGCGCCGCTGTTTGCCGAGATCCGCGCCGAATCCATGCGCAATGATGCGATCGAAAGGACCTGCACCATGGCCATGAGCGAAGTGCAGCAGGCATTCGGGAAATATCTCCAGGATGCCGTCGACCGGGGCGACATCGCGCCCGCGGTCGAGCTCGACGCCTTCATGCCGATGGTCATCGCCATCGGCGAGGGGCTGGCGATCAACGACCTGCCGGCCCAGGGAGTGACCTTCGACAGCATCGAAAAGCTGATGCGGGTGACCGTCGAGGCGATGCTTCGGCCCCGCCGCACGCAATAGTAGTGCCTGCCTGAACGACGCGGCGCGCCGCAGCATCCGACCGAGGACATCCATGTACCGCCTGACTTCCTATTTCCTTGCCACGACCGCGTTCCTGGGCGCGTTGGCCTTTGCCGAGCCGGTGGCGCTGGCCGAAGCCGTCGCGAGGGCGACCGAGGCGCCGCAGAGCGCCCCGGCGATCCGCGTCGCGGCCGTGACGCGCCACGAACTGATCGAGACGCTCGACGTGACCGGCAGTATCGTCCCTCGCCAGGAGGCGGCGGTCGGCGTCGACGTGTCGGGCCTGATCGTGCGCGAACTCAATGCCGACAAGGGCGACCTGGTGAAGAAGGGCGATGTCCTCGCGCGGCTCGACCGCACCGCTCTCGAAACGCAGCTCGTCCAGCTCGATGCGAGCAAGGCTCAGGCCGATGCGGGCGTCGCACAGGCCAAGGCGCAGGTCACCGGCGCGGAGGTGAGCGTGCGGCAGGCGTCGGAGACGCTGGAACGGGCAAGGACTCTGCAGGAAAAAGGCGTTGCCGCCCAGTCGCAGCTGGACAACGCGGTCAATGGTCTCGACAGCGCGCAGGCACAGCTCGAAACCGCAGGCAAGGCGGTGGCCTCGGCCGAGGCGCAGCTCGCGGTGATCGCAGCGCAGCGCCGGGACGTCGAGGAGCGGCTGGGCAAGACCGAGGTGCGCGCGCCGGCCGACGGGCTGGTACTGGCGCGCAACGCGACGCTGGGCGGTATCGTCTCGGCCTCCGGCGGTCCCCTGTTCCGGATCGCGATGAACGGAGAACTGGAGCTTGCCGCCACCGTCTCGGAGACCTCGCTGGCGAAGCTGAAGGCAGGCATGCCGGTGAAGGTGAGCGTCGCCGGGGTCGATCCTCTGGACGCGCAGATCCGCTTCATCGACCCGGAGATCGACGCCAAGACGCGGCTCGGTACGGTGCGCATCAGGCTGCCGGCGCATGACAGCGTCCGCTCCGGCAATTTTGCGCGCGGCACGATCGAGACGCTGCGCCGGGAAGGACTGGCAGTGCCGGCCTCGGCGCTCCTCTACAAGGGGGCCGAAGCCTTTGTGCAGAAAGTGGTGGACGGCACGATCCGCACGACGCCGGTGACGGCCGGCGCGCGCGCCGGCGCGGAAGTCGAGGTCACCGGGGGGCTGGCGGAAGGCGACGAGGTCGTCAGCCGCGCCGGCACCTTCGTCACCGACGGAGACAAGGTCACGCCTGTCCGCGACATCGCCACCGGAGCGGTCGCGCCATGAACTGGAACATCTCCGCCTGGTCGATCCGCAATCCGATCCCGTCGATCCTGCTGTTCATCGTGCTGATGACGCTGGGGCTGATGAGCTTCGCCAGCCTGCCCGTCACGCGGTTTCCGAACATCGACCTGCCGATCGTTTCGGTGACGGTGGTCGATCCGGGCGTCGCGCCGACCGAACTGGAGAACCAGGTCACGAAGAAGGTCGAGGACGCCGTCGCCAACATCGCCGGCGTCAAGAACGTGATGTCGGCCATCACCGAGGGGCGGTCGCAGACCGTCGTGGAGTTCCGCCTTGAAGTCGACACGCAGACGGCCGTGACCGACACGAAGGACGCCGTCGAGCGCATCAAGGAAGATCTCCCCGCGACTGCCAACGCGCCGGTCGTCAACCGCATCGATGTCGAAGGCCAGGCGATCCTGACCTACGCGGTCGCCTCGCCGGGCATGACCATCGAGGAACTGTCCTGGTATGTCGACGACACGATCATCCGCAAATTGCAGGGCGTCAAAGGCGTGGCGCGGGTGGACCGCCACGGCGGCGTGACGCGCGAGATCAAGGTGGAGGTCGATCCCGACCGGCTGAGTGCGCTTGGTCTGACCGCCGCCGACGTCAACCGTTCGCTGCGCGCCTCCAATGCGGATCTCACCGGCGGCAGCGGCGATTTCGCCGGGCTCGACCAGTCGATCCGCACGCTGGGCGCGGCGCGCACGATCGACGAACTGCGCCAACTGCGAATTCCCGTCGCCGGCGGCCGGACGCTGAAGATCTCCGACGTCGCCACGGTGACGGATTCCTGGGAGGAACCGCGGAGCTTTTCCCGGGTCAACGGCCAGACGGTCGTCTCCTTCGGCGTGTTCCGCGGCAAGGGCGAGAGCGACGTCGACATCTCGGAGCGCGTCAAGGTCGCCATCGGCGATCTCGAGAGGGCCAATCCCGAGGTGAAGATCACCAAGGTCGACGATTCCGTCACCTTCACCGAGGGCAATTTCGACTCCGCCATGGAGGCGCTGGTGGAAGGCGCTGTCCTCTCGGTAATAGTGGTGTTCCTGTTCCTGCGCGATTTTCGCGCGACCATCGTTTCCGCGGTGGCCCTGCCTCTGTCGATCATACCCGCCTTCTGGGCAATCGACATGATGGGCTTTTCGCTCAACCTCGTCAGCCTGCTCGGCGTCACGCTCGTCGTCGGCATCCTGGTCGACGACGCGATCGTCGAGATCGAGAACATCGTCAGGCACGTGAAGATGGGCAAGTCTCCCTGGCGCGCCTCGCTGGAGGCGGCCGACGAGATCGGCCTCGCCGTCATCGCGATCTCGGCGACGATCATCGCCGTCTTCGCGCCGGTCTCTTTCATGGGCGGCATTGCCGGCCAGTATTTCAAGCAGTTCGGACTGACCGTCGCGGTAGCGGTGTTCTTCTCGCTGCTGGTCGCCCGCCTGATCACGCCGATGCTCGCCGCCTACTTCCTGCGCGGCCACGGCCATGAGGAGCCCAAACCCGGCCGGATCATGCGCAGCTATATGTCGATGCTGCGGACCACCCTGCGCTTCCGCTGGGTGACGCTGGCCGGTGGCATCGTCTTCTTCGCGGTGTCGATCTGGGCGACGGGGTTCCTGCCGTCCGGCTTCATGCCGAAGGAGGACGCGAGCCGCATCATCGTCTCGCTCGAACTGCCGCCCGGCAGCCTGCTCGCGGATACGCGCGACACGACGGACGAGGTGACCGAAAAGCTCAGGCAATTGCCCGAGGTCGAGAACGTCTACGTCATCGGCGGGTCGAGCCCGACCGGCACGCTGGAGCCGCGTCGCGCCTCGGTGATCGTCGATCTCGTCCACAAGTCGGAACGCGACCGGCCGCAATGGCAGATCGGCGAGCAGATTCTGACCGTGCTCGACACCGTGCCCGACGTTAGAGCCTATTTCGTCAACGACCGCGGCGAGCGGCAGCTCGCTTTCGGCGTGATGGGAACCGATGGCGCGGTACTGGATGACGCTGCGCGCAAGATCCAGAGCGCCATGAACGCCAGCGGAAAGTTCCGCGCGGTGTCCTCGAACGCAGCGCTCGACCGACCGGAGGTGATCGTCACGCCCGACCTGCCGCGCATGGCGGAGCTTGGCATCACCACGTCAGCAGTGTCGGAGGCGCTGCGCGTCGCCACCATCGGCGACGTCGACGCCAACCTGGCCAAATACACGCTGGGCGACCGGCAGATCCCGATCCGGGTGCAGTTGAACGAGGATGCCCGCAACGATTGGGCAATCATCGAACAACTTCCGGTCCAGACCGCAGCCGGCGCGTCGGTGCCGCTGTCGTCCGTCGCGAACATCACTTATGGACAGGGCCCGTCCTCGATCCAGCGCTTCAACCGCGAGCGGCGGGTGGTCATCGGCGCCGACATGGCCGGCAAGAGCGAGATCGGCGAGGGGCTCGAATTCGTCAAGAACCTGCCCGAGGTCAAGAACCTGCCTGCGGGCGTACGGGTGGCCGAGACCGGCGAGGCGGAGATCATGGGCGAAGTGTTCGCCGGCTTCGCCACCGCGATGACGACCGGCCTAATGCTTGTCCTGGTGGTGCTGATCCTGCTCTTCGGCTCGGTGTTCCACTCGATCACGATCCTCGGTTCGCTGCCGCTGTCGATCGGCGGTGTGGTGGCCGGCTTGTGGCTGACCAATTCGGCGATCTCCATGCCGGTGGTCATCGGCATCCTGATGCTGATGGGCATCGTCACCAAGAACGCGATCATGCTGGTCGATTTCGCCATCGAGGCGCAGAAGGCGGGCACGCCACGCGAGGAGGCGATCGTCGATGCCGGGCGCAAGCGCGCGCGGCCGATCGTGATGACCACCATCGCCATGTCGGCGGGCATGATTCCGGCGGCCCTGGCGCTCGGCGACGGCGGCGAGTTCCGCGCGCCGATGGCGGTGGCCGTCGTCGGCGGCCTGCTGGTCTCGACCTTCCTGTCGCTGGTCTTCGTGCCGTCCTTCTACACGATCATGGACGACGCGGCGCGTGGCACCTCCCGCCTGTTCAGCTGGGTGGTGAGGCCCAACCCGAAGGACGATCCGCAGGACGACGTCGCGCTCCCTGCAAATGTGCATGCGATGCAGGCGGGACCGGTCCAGCATATGCCGATTGCGGCGGAGTGACGGCGGGCTTGTAGATTATCCAGATTTGGACTATATGTCCTCATGTGGATAGGAGGCAGGCATGAGCCGAGGCTTGGCAAGTGGGTTCGAGGACGCGCAAACGCCCTTTATTCATGATGCGCCGCCGTTTCTGCAGGAGACGCCCGCACCGTTCGTGCTCGACACGCGGCGATTCGAGCCGGCGGCCCGTCGGCGTCTCAGCGCGCCGGGCATGCGGACATTCCTCGCTATTGCTGATCTATGGCGTTTGAGCGAGGAGGAGCGGCGGCTAGTGCTCGGCTATCCGTCGCGCTCCACCTATCACAATTGGGCCAAGCTGGCGCGCGAGGGAGGCGAGTTCACCCTCGACGTCGACACGCTGACGCGCATCTCGGCCGTGCTGGGTATTCATCAGGCGCTGGGCATTCTGTTCGGCGAACATGAGGGCATCGCATGGCTGCGCGGCCCGCATGACGGCACGGTGTTCGGGGGCAGGCCGCCTCTGGCGCTCGTCACCAGTGGCTCGCAGGATGGGCTCCCGTCCGTCCGCCGTTTCCTCGATGCCTCGCGCGGCGGCCTGTCGATGGAGCCGAACGCCGCCGATTCCGGTTTCGCGCCCTATCGTGACGGGGACGTCGTCATCCGGTGAGTGAAAGCCGAGCGCCTGCGCCGAAGCCGAGCTACAGGCTGATCCCATCGCGGTTCCCGCCGATCCCGCTCTTCGAGACGGTGGCCAGCGCCGACGACCTATCCGCCGTGATGGAGCTTGCCGGCTGGACCAACGACCGGCTGACGCCAGAGCGGCTCGGCCGGCTGCCGAAAGAGGACTGGGTGCATGGCCGGCCCAACGCCAGCGTCGTGCTGGCGGCGTTCCTGCACGTCTCGCCCACCGGTTCGCGCTTCAACGGCCCCGATCTCGGCGCATGGTACGCGGCCGCCGACCTGCGAACGGCGATAGCCGAGGTGGGGCATCATCTGCGGCGCGAAGCGGTCGCGTCGCGCCGGCGCGAGTTGCGGCGCACCTACCGCGCCTATTCCGCCCGGCTGGCTGGCGATTACCTCGATATCCGAGACATGAAGGAGACGCGCCCCGATCTCTATGCCCCGGACAGCTATGCCGCGTCGCAGGCTTTCGGCGAAGCGGCGCGGAAAGCCGGCGAGGACGGCATCCTGTTTGCGAGCGTGCGACTTTCGGGCGGCGAGAATGTCGTGGCCTACCGGCCGCGCAATGTGCTGGACGTGGTGCAGGCCGACCATTTCGAGATCGTCGTGCAGGCGAGCGGCCGGTTCATCGATGCGAGACGGTTGCGCGTCGAAGCCTGATTTCAGAGCGGAAGCTGTTCGGGGACGCTGCGCTGGCGGCGGCCGTCGTAGAGCTGCCAGAGCGAATGCGCGATGAGCGCGACGATCAGGATCGTGCCGCCGATCAGGCTGTTGGTCGTCGGCCTCTCCGAGAAGATCAGCCACACCCACACGGGCGCGAGAACCGTCTCGAGCAGGTAGAACATCGCCACCTCGCCGCCTGGAATGTAGCGCGGCGCAGTGCCGAGGAAGAAGAAGGCGAGCGGCATCATGATCGCGCCGTTGAGGATTATCCACCATGGCGCGTCGATGCGATAACCGCCGTCGGCGATGAACAGCAGCGCAATCAGCGCCGGAAAGATGACGCCGATCAGCGGCGTGAACCCCATCTCGCGGTCGCTGGCGCGGGTGATGGTGATCGCGGAGGCGATGAAGAAGGCCGAGCACAGCGCCATGAAGTCGCCGAACAGATTGCCAGTGCCGATCGAGTCCCAGACGATGATCGCGACGCCGGCGATCATCGCGGCCATCGCCAGCATGGTCGCCGGGCGCATCCGCTCGCTGAGGAAGATCCAGGCGAGCAGCGCCGAGAACATCGTGTTGAAGGCGAGGATGAAGACCAGATTGGCGGTCGATGTCGAATAGACCGCGGTGATGAAAGTGATCGATCCCAATCCGTAGAGCGTCGCCACCGCGAGACCCGGCAGGCCGGGGATGAGTGCTGGCACCTTGGGCGAGAAGGCGCGCCAGACCAGCCAGATGACGATTGCCGCGACGAAGGTGGTAGCACTGCGCACCGCGAGCACGGACCACGCCTCGCCCTCGGAAAGCCGGATGAGCGGGATGTCGGAGGTAAGCGCCAGCCCGCCTATCGTCGATAGAAGGAGGCCTTTTGTTTGCTGGGATTGGCCGTTCACGAACAACTCCGGTCGGTGCCGGAGAGAGGGTCGGTCATTCGGAGGGGCCGTTGTAGCGTTCCCAGCCTTTGGGTCCGAGATGCTCCTGCGGCGTGAAGCGGACCTTATAATCCATCTTGCGCGAGCCATTGACCCAGTAGCCGAGATAGACATGGGGCAAGCCCATCGCCCGCGTGCGCGCAATGTGGTCGAGGATCATGAACGTGCCGAGCGAGCGGTCGACGAGTTCCGGATTGTAGTAGGAATAGACCATGGACACGCCGTCGGCCATCCTGTCGGTGAGGGCGACGGCGATCAGCTCGCCGTGACCCTTGCCAGTGATGAACGAGTCCGGACCCCGTTTGCGGTATTCGATGATCTTGGTGTCGACATGCGTGTCCTCGACCATCATCGCGTAGTCGAGCACCGTCATGTCCGACATGCCGCCGCGGCGGTGCCGCGAGTCGAGATAGGTGCGGAAGAGCGAATACTGCTCCGTCGAAGGCTCCGCATCATGCATCGCACCGATCAGGTCGGCGTTGCGCTGGATCACCTTGCGCATGTTGCGGGTGAGCTTGAATTCGTTGGCGAGGATGCGCACCGACACACAGGCACGGCAGCTTTCGCAGGCCGGGCGATAGGCGATGTTCTGCGACCGGCGAAAGCCGCCTTGGGTCAGGAGGTCGTTCATCTCCGGCGCCTTGTCGCCGACGAGATGCGTGAACACCTTCCGCTCGTACTGGCCTTCCAGATAGGGGCAAGGCGACGGCGCGGTCAGGAAGAACTGCGGCGATTGGGTCGTATGATGCGTCATGGCCTTCGGAAAACGAAGCGTCTTCCTACAGAGTTGGGCGACATTCGACCGGAACGCAACAGGAAAACGCGCCGGTCGCGTGTTGACCGGCGCTCAACATCGATACGTCAGAGATCGTCCCGTACGACGACCGTGCCGAGCAGCAGGTCGTGTACGGTGCGCTTGCGGTCGAGGAACAGCGTCGCGAGAAGGATCAGCGGCGACAGAACCGCATTGCCGGCCCAGAACAGCACCGTGTGGACGATCGCTAGCAAGCCGTCGATGGGACGGCCGTCGAGTCGCTCGAGATGGACGCCCATCATGCGCATGCCGACCGTCGCCTGGTTGCGGCCGCCGAGCGTCGTCGCGACGTAGCCGAGCGCCACCAGCGGCCCGAGGATGCCGAACAGCATCCAGCCGAGGCCGAGGGTGAGGACGCCGAAAAGCGCGACCACGATTGCCACCGGGATCATCAGGAGGCCGATCAGGAAGTAGTCGACAAGAAAGGCGAGCATGCGCTTGGTGCGCACGCCATCGTAGGCGCGGACGTCGTCCAGCCTGCTGCCCAAAATCTCGCCTTCGAGAATCCGAGTGTTCATTTCAATCCTTCTCTCGCGCGGCACTGCCGCCGCGTGAATTACAGGTGGGAATTGTCACGCTTGATTCAAGGTTTGCATGCGAAGCTGCTTGAGTCGGGCGGGGACTCCTGACTTAATTGTGCATTGCAGCATCTGCTCTCGCTAGGGGACGGCGTTGGATCAATTCGACATGCTGGTGATCGGCAGCGGCCCGTCGGGGCGGCGCGCGGCCGTCCAGGCGGCGAAGCTTGGCAAATCCGTGCTGGTGGTCGACAAGGGCAGGCGGCTCGGCGGTGTCTCCGTCCATACCGGCACAATCCCGTCGAAGACCATCCGCGAGACGGTGCTGAACCTCTCCGGCTTCCGCGAGCGCGGCTTCTATGGCCGCGGCTACCGGGTGAAGCAGGACATCTCCGTTCACGACATCGTCGACCGGCTGCACAAGACGCTCGATCACGAGGTCGAGGTGCTGCAACACCAGTTCATGCGCAACATGGTGCGTAGCCTGGCCGCCACCGCCCGCTTCGTCGATCCGCGCCGGGTCGAACTGACCTCCGAGAAGGAGGAGCGCAGCGAAGTCTCCTTCGACTATGCGCTGATCGCGGTCGGGACCAGGCCGCACCGGCCGGACAGCGTGCCTTTCGACAAGAAACGCATCTTCGATTCGGACGAGATTCTCGAACTCGAGCGCCTGCCGCGCAGCCTGACGGTCATCGGCGGCGGCGTCATCGGCGTCGAATACGCGACGATCTTCTCCGCGCTCGACGTGCCGGTGACGCTGGTCGAGCCGCGCAACACGATCCTCGACTTCGTCGACCGCGAGATCGTCGACGACTTCATCCACCAGATGCGCGACCGCGGCATGACGGTCAGGCTCGGCAGCGCGGTGAAGGACATCGTCTCGAAGCCGGACTGCGCCGAGGTGACGCTGGCCGATGGCCGCGTGATCCGATCCGAGATCCTGCTCTACGCGGCGGGACGTACCGGCAACGTGGCGAGCCTCGGCCTGGAGACGATCGGCATCGAGCCGGACAACCGCGGCCGGCTGAAGGTCGACGCGCACACGCTGCAGACCGCGATCCCGCATATCTACGCCGCCGGCGACGTGATCGGCTTCCCGAGCCTGGCGTCGACCTCGATGGAGCAGGGCCGCGTCGCTGCCTGCCACGCCTTCGGCCTGCCGCTGCCGCCCGCGCCGGAGGCCTTTCCCTATGGCATCTATGCGGTGCCGGAGATTTCCACCGTCGGCCAGTCGGAGGAGGAGGTGCGCGCCTCAGGCATCGCCTACGAATGCGGGGTGGCGCGCTTCCGCGAGACCTCTCGCGGCCACATCATGGGGGTGAACTCCGGCTTCCTGAAGCTGATCTTCGCCATCGGCACCCGGCGCCTGCTCGGCGCCCATATCGTTGGCGAGGGGGCGACGGAACTCGTCCATATCGGCCAGGCGGTGATCAACCTGAAAGGGACCGTCGACTTCTTCGTCGAGAACACGTTCAACTATCCGACGCTGGCCGAAGCCTACAAGATCGCCGGTCTCGACGCTTGGAACCGGATGGGGCGGGGATAGCCCGCCGCCCCGGCCGGGGCGACGGAAATCGATCGCGACGCGTCCTCAGAAGACGTTCGTCACCGGCAAACCGAGCGCCATGGATCCGGCGTACTGCGCCTGCGGGCCCTGCTGCAGCGGATGGAAGCGGGCGCCCTGGATGTCCCGGAAGCGCCGTTCCAGGCCATTCCTGCGGTAGAAGCCCGTGCCGCCGGCAAGCTCCAGTGCCAGTTCCACGGTCCTGATCGCATTCTCCGCGACGAGGCTGCGGCCGATCATCACCTCGTTGACCGAATCCGCCGACATCGTATTCGCCTCGACCGTCGCGATCATGTGGCGATGGGCGATCTGCGCCGCGCGCAGGCTGGTGTCCATGCGGCCGGCGAGGTCGACGCTGTGCTGGGTCGGCGGCTTCTTGCCGGCAAGGTCGATCGCGATGTCGCGGGCGCTTTCGGCGACGCCGAGATAGGCGGCGTAGACGAGCGGGAAAGCGATGGTGGCGATGACCTGGAAAACCGGGTGCCATTCACCGGCCGTGCGGGAGAAGGCGATGGCCGCGTCCGGCACGAACAGGTTGTCGATGACGACGTCGTTCGAGCCGGTGCCGCGCATTCCCAGTGTCCGCCAGGTGCGGTCGATGCTGACCTCCGGCGCCTTCATCGGCACGGCAAAATGGATGACCCGCGCCGGCTTCTCGCCCTGGACGAGCGCTCCCGTCACGAGCAGATCACCCGCTTCGGCGCCGGAAGTGAAGACCTTTCGCGCCGTGATCCGGTAGCCGCCGTCGACTTTCACTGCCTGGCCGGAGCCGCCGATCCAGTCGGAGCCGCCGCTGGACAGCAGGATCAGCTTTTCGGCGGCGACACGCTTCAGCAAGGGCTCGACCGCGGCGACCTTCTGACTGCGCCACCGCCACGCCGGGATGGCGACCTGATGCGTGTGCATCGAGAAGGCGAGGCCCGTCGAGCCGCAGCCATGCGCGATCGTGCGCAGCATGTCGCACAGTTCCGCGATCTCGGCGCCTCGACCCCCGAACTCCACGGGAACCGCGGCTTCGACGAGGCCGGATGCCTTCAGCGCCCGGTAGTTGTCTGCGACGAAGCCGTCGCTCTCGTCGCTGGCGGCGGCCCTCGATCCGAAGTCGGGAGCAAGCCGGCGAGCGATCTCTCCGATCGTTTCAGCTGAGGAATTCAAGTCTGCGGCGGAAACAGCGGTGGCAATGTTCATGGAAGTTCTCCGTTATGGTTGCCGGGAGCTCGACCATTCATGAAGCCACTTGAAGGTTCCAGTTCTGGAACTGTATCGGCCGCGCCGGATCCACACGCCCGCAGTGAACGGAGTTTTCGGCACCCGTGTTGAATAGTCCTTTGTTTGTAAAAGCAAATTGATGGATCGGCCGGATTTCGCCGTCGAGTGAAGCGGCGGATAGTGTTTTGCCCGCGCCGGGTAGAAATGCTAATCAGATCGATTGGAAAGCCCTGCGAGGTGGACGGCTATGCTCGAGCGCGGCGGATATGGTCAGTTCTGTCCCGTGTCGATGGCGGCCGAAGTTCTGTGCACCCGCTGGACGCCCTTGATCGTGCGTGAGCTGCTGTGCGGCACAACCCGGTTCAACGATCTGCGGCGCGGCGTGCCCCGCATGTCGCCAGCACTCCTGTCCAAGCGTCTGAAAGACCTGGAGAAAGCGGGCATCGTCACGGTTGCGCGCCAGGCCGGAACGGTGGAATACAATCTCACGCCGGCGGGCGAGGATCTGCGTGAGATCATCATGGGCTTCGGATTCTGGGGTGCCCGCTGGGTGGAGTCGCAACTGTCGCTGCGCAATCTCGACCCGTCGCTCCTGATGTGGGACATGCGGCGCAATCTCGTTCTCGAGCCCTTGCCGCCGCGAAGGTGCACGATTCAGTTTCAGTATCCCGAATTGCCCGCCAACAGGAAGAATTTCTGGCTGGTCGTGGATGCTGGAACCGTCGATCTGTGCGGCTTCGATCCAGGATACGAGGTCGACCTGCTGATACGGTCCGCGTTGCGGACCATGACAGCCGTCTGGATGGGCATCGCCAAGGTGCGGCAGGAGATCGAGGCGGGCAATATCGAGATCGACGGCGACAGGGCGATCGGCGACGCCATTCAGGACTGGCTGGGCCTCAGTCCGTTTGCGAAGGAGCCCTCACGCGTCAGTTGAGATGACGGAGGGGCGAGGTGCCCTGGAGGACGGCTTTTCCGTTCACGCGGTTTCGACTATCTCCCACCTCGGTACGCATAGATCGATGGGCGGCAACGGCCGCTTCCGGAGGAAAGCATGAAGCGCATTGTCTTTACGGGCGGGTCCGGCAAGGCCGGCCGGCACGTCGTGCCCTGGCTCAAGGCGAAGGGCTACGACATTCTCAACCTCGACCTGAAGCCGCTCGACTGTCAGGGCGTGACCACGATCGATGCCGACCTGACCGACAGCGGGCAGGTGTTCAACGCGCTGTCGACGCATTTCGATTTCAAGGGACTGGAGACCGGCGAAGGTCCGGCGCCGATCGATGCGGTCGTCCATTTCGCCGCGGTGCCGCGCATTCTGCTCAAGCCGGATAACGAGACGTTCAAGGCGAACGTCACGAGCACCTACAACGTCATCGAGGCGGCGATGAAGCTCGGCATCCGCAAGGTGATCATTGCGTCGAGCGAGACAACATACGGCGTCTGCTTCGCCGAGGGCGACAAGGATTATCATTCGTTTCCGCTCGAGGAGGACTACGACGTCGACCCGATGGACAGCTACGGACTGTCCAAGGTCGTCAACGAGAAGACCGCGCGTGCGTTTTCCATGCGCTTCGGAGCCGACATCTATGCCCTGCGCATCGGCAACGTGATCGAGCCGCACGAATACGGCATGTTCCGCGATTTCCTGAAGGAGCCGCTGTCGCGCAAGCGCAATGCCTGGAGTTACATCGATGCGCGCGATCTCGGCCAGATCGTGCATCTGTGCCTGGAGAAGGACGGGCTGGGCTTCCAGGTCTTCAACGCGGTCAACGACACGATCACCGCCAACGAACCGGCGGAAGCCTTCCTGAAACGCTGGTGCCCGAAAACGCCGATCACGCGCCCAATGGGCGAGCGCGAGGCGCCCATCTCCAACCGCAAGGCGCGTGAAGTGCTCGGTTTCCGCGAGGAGCACGACTGGCGCAACTACGTCTGAGTGCGCCCGCCTTTGCCGGGGGTCAGGTCGTCCGGCGCGTCCCGAAGGCCGACGCGGCGATCACCAGCCATCCCGCGATCATCAGCGTCCCGCCCGTGGGCGCCGCCATCGGAAACAGGCGGTCGCCGAGATAGTGCCGGGCGAGAAGATCCCCGGCAAAGAGCAGAAGCCCGGCGAAGGTGACCCAGCCGCCGGCCTTGAGCACTCTGCCGGCATTGCTGCCGAAGAGGCCGAGCGCCAGGAAGGCGGGCGCGTGAAAGAGCAGGAAGTTCGCGGCGGTGGCGATGTTGCCGCCGCCCGCGTGCGCTGCGGCCGCCGAGAGCGCAACGCCGGCCGCGCCCAGAATCCCGCCTGCCAGAAGGAAGGGGCGAGTAACGGTGGTCATGAAATATCCCGCTGAGCGATACGCAGGGTGGCCTCGCGCAGCGAGGGGAGCTCGTTCTGGATGACGTTCCAAATGATCCGATCCGAGATGCGGTGGTATTCGTGTCGCAATACGTTCCCCACGCCTCTGATCTGTTTCCAGGGGATGTCGGGCTCGGAACTGCTCAAATCTTCGGGAAGATGCCGCACCGCTTCCGAGATGATCTCTATGCCACGCTGAACCGCATGCCTCAGAAGCCAGTCGCTCGAAAAAACCTCGAACGACTTGCCCTCAAGCGCCTTGGTGATCTCGTCGATCGTGTTGATGATTTCATCGAGAACGATCTTGAAGTCGCGCCGAACCATCAGAATACCCGGACAGCGCCGAGTTCGATGCGTTCCCTGAGCGCCGGGTGGAGGCTGTCGCGAGTCGTCAGATCGACCTCCGTGTGCAGCGCCTCCTCGAGGAACTGCTTGATGCCGACCAAATCGAAGAGCGAGAATTCACTTTCCGCATCGTAGTCGATGAACAGATCCACATCGCTGCCTTCTGCGGCCTGGTCGCGTGCGACGGACCCGAAGATGTAGAGCCCGGTCGCGCCCATGGATCGGATGGCGCGTTCATGGCGTCTCAAACGACCGAGGGCTCTTTGTCTGTCCATGCTGGCGATATAGCGCAAGCTTTTGTTCGCGTCAGCCGCTCATTCCATCGCCAGGATCATGTTGCGCACGACCGGATAGATCTCGCGCTCCCAGCGCTTGCCGGAAAAGACGCCGTAGTGGCCGACATTGGCCTGGAGGTGATGGCGCTTGAGATGCGGGCGCAGCGAGCGGCAGAGGTCGTGCGCGGCCGTCGTCTGGCCGAGCGCGCAGATGTCGTCGCGTCCGCCCTCGACGGTCAGGAGCGCGGTCTTGTGGATGGCGGCCGGATCGACCTTGCGACCGCGCCAGGTGAGTTCGCCCTTGGCGAGTTGAGCCTTGTGGAACACCCGGTCGATCGTTTCGATGTAGAATTCCTCGGTGAGGTCGAGCACGGCGAAATACTCGTCGTAGAAGGTCTTGATCTTCTGGGCCTCAGCCATCTCGCCCGCGGCCAGATGGTCGTAGAGCTTCTTGTGGGCGTTCTTGTGCCGCTCGAGGTTCATCGCCATGAACGCGGTGAGCTGCAGGAAGCCTGGATAGACCCGCCGGCCGCCGCCCCTGAAGCGCCACGGCACGGTCGAGATCACCGAATGCTGGAACCAGGCGAGCGATTTTGCCACCGCGAATTCGTTGACCTCGGTCGGGCTCTCGCGCGGGTCGATCGGCCCCGCCATCAGCGTCATCGAGCGCGGCGTCGCGGGATGCTTGTCTTGCGACATGATCGAGACGGCGGCGAGCGTCTGCACGCAGGGCTGGCAAACGGCCAGCACATGTCCGCCCGGCCCGATCTCGTCGAGAAAGCGGATGAGGTAGTCGATATAGTCGTCGATGCCGAACTTGCCCTCAGACAGCGGCACCTCGCGCGCATTTACCCAGTCGGTGATGTAGACGTCGTGGTCGCGCAGCAGCGTTTCGACCGTGTTGCGCAAGAGCGTCGGGAAATGGCCCGACAGCGGCGCCACCACCAGGACGCGCGGCTGGGCGCTGTCGATGTCCTTGGCGAAGCGCAGCAGCTTGCCGAAGGGCAGGTCGAGCGCGACCTCCTCGGTGACCGGAACGTCGCGGTTTCCGACGCGCACGCTGGTGATGCCGAACTCCGGGCGCGAATGCGACAGCTCGAAACGGGAGACCATCTCGAGCCCGGCGAGGAAGCGCGACTTGAAGGTCTCGCCCGCGGCCCAGAAACTCGGCAAAGCCGATCGCCGCATCAGGTTGGCCCATGTCCGGAACGGCGCGACCAGGTCGTCCTGGAACTGGTAGGCATGATAGAGCAAGGTCCGACGTCCCCCGTTCGTTTCGCAGTGCAAAAAAGCTAGTGCAATTTCTGTTGCGTTGCGAGAGGATTGTTTCAGCATGAACGGTTTGCGGAAAGTGGTGGCATGGCGCAGGCGACACTGACGATTTCCTCGAAGAACTACTCGTCCTGGTCGCTGCGGGGTTGGCTCCTGTGCCGAATGTCGGGCATCGACTTCGCGGAGAAGCTGGTCGAGATCACCGACGACCAGCGCCAGGAACTGCTGCTGCTCAGCCCCTCCGTCCTGGTGCCGCGCCTGACCGACGGCGACGTGACCGTGTGGGACACGCTGGCGATCGCCGAATATCTGAACGAGACGCGGCCGCAGGCGCAGCTCCTGCCCAAGGACAAGGTCGCGCGCGCCCATTGCCGCTCGGTTTCGGGCGAGATGCACTCCGGCTTCTACAATCTGCGCTCGGCGCTGCCGATGAACCTCAAGGCGCGGCATGAGAAGTTCAAGATGTTCTCCGGCGCCCGGCCGGACGTGGAGCGCATCCGCGCGATCTGGAAGGAATGCCTCGACACCTATGGCGGGCCGTTCCTGTTCGGCGCCAAGCCGACCGTCGCGGACGCGATGTATGCCCCGGTCTGCACCCGCTTCCGCACCTATGCGGTGGAGCTCGAACCGGCTCTCAAGGCCTATTGCGAGACGATCTTCGCCTGGCCGCTGATCAAGGAATGGACGGAGGGCGCGCTCGCAGAGCCCGACGAGATCATCGAGCTCGAAGTGGAGTTCTGAGACTTAGCCCTTCAACAAGGCCGCCACCTGCGGCGCGAAATAGGTGAGGATGCCGTCGCAGCCGGCGCGCTTGAAGGCGAGCAGCGATTCCAGCATCGCGCGCTCGCCGTCGATCCAGCCATTGGCCGCGGCGGCCCGGATCATCGAATATTCGCCCGACACCTGGTAGGCGAAGGTCGGCATGCGCAGCTCGTCCTTGAGGCGACGGATGATGTCGAGATAGGGCAGACCCGGCTTGACCATCAGCATGTCGGCGCCTTCGAGCAGGTCCTGCTCGGCCTCGCGCACCGCCTCGTCCGAATTGGCGTGGTCGAGGTAATAGGTCTTCTTGTCGCCCTTGAGCAGGCCGGCGGTGCCGACTGCTTCGCGATAGGGACCGTAGAAGGCCGAGGCGAACTTCGTCGCGTAGGACATGATCGCGACGTCCTGGAAGCCGCTGGAGTCGAGAGCATCGCGGATCGCGCCGATCCGTCCGTCCATCATGTCCGACGGCGCGATGATGTCGGCGCCGGCCGCCGCCTGGCCGACGGCCGCGGCGGCGAGCTGCGCCACCGTCTCGTCGTTGACGATGATGCCCTCGCGCAAGATGCCGTCATGGCCGTGGCTGGTGAACGGGTCGAGTGCTGCGTCGGTGATGATGCCGATCTCCGGCACGGCCGCCTTGATGGCACGGGTGGCGCGGTTGATGATGTTGTCCGGGTCGAGGATGTGCGAGCCGGTCTGGTCGCGCAGCGACATCTCGACATTCGGGAAGGTGGCGATCGCCGGAATGCCGAGCTTGGCAGCACCCTCGGCTTCCTTGACGGCCAGATCGATAGTCATGCGGAAGACGCCCGGCATCGCCGCGATCTCTTCGCGGCGGTTGTGGCCGTCGATGACGAAGATCGGCCAGATCAGGTCGTCGACCGTCAACCTGTGCTCCTGGACGAGTCGGCGCGACCAGTCGGCCTTGCGCATCCTCCGCATCCGCCGCGAGCCGGTGATCTCGTCGACGCTGCGGTGGCTCGTGGACAGTTTCCTGGTATGCGTGTTCATCGCGCGGCCCTTTCTCGTGCCGCGTCCTTAGCACGCGGGCGCCGCGCGCATCAAACGCCGGTCACGGCGGCCCATTGCCCGAAAGCACTTGCGCGACACCCCGCAGGGCGACGCGAAAGGCCTCGTCGAAGCTAATTCCAGTCGCAGACCAGTCCTGCACGCCTTTCTCGTTCATCATGCGGAAATTGGCGATCCAGCCCAACGCCTGGTCGCTCCATTCGAGCGTTATCGCCAGCGGAACATCCCCTCCGGCGGCTTCGCGAAGCGCTTCGAACTGTTCGGGGGAGGGCAGTTCTCCGCTCAACTCGGGCCGCGCCGCCGCGCGCGGAAGCCTGGCCTCGATCGCCAGCGGCTCGGCCGCGAGTGCCAGCGATTCGCCCATGTAGGGGCTTTCGCCGCCGTCCTCGGTGAGCACGAAGGACCGTGCGCCCTGCACGACATGCAGGAAGACGGCGATCCCCGGGCGCGGCAGCGGCCAGGGTTTCGAACCGAGCTGGGCCAGCAGGTCGTCGACATGCGCCGGATCGAAGACGCAGGTGAGATCGTGCGGACGGGCGTAGCTGCCCTGTTCGTCATGGATCGGAACACCCTCCAGCCTGTCGCGATAGCGGTAGGAGGCAACATGGCTGGCGGCGGCCTCGACGATCGCCTCCATTGCCGCGTTGTGAAGCAGCCGCTGGTCGCCCGACACGCGCACCAGCACCTTCGCCACGCATTCGCGCAAGCCCGGCGCACGGTTCTCCTCGCCGGTTCCGGTCACGATGGCCTTCGAACTGTAGAGATTGACTTCCGCGACGAAAGCCGGCGCGGGAGAAAGGCATGCAAGGATCGCAGCCAGAAGCAGTTTGCGGATCAAAGGTGCCCCCCCTGCAAAGCTGATACTCTCCGCGCGCCATTGACGCGCTTCGGAAAGCGATCTTAGACCGATACAATCGCGCATTGAAGCCGACGAAACGGCGGAAGAAGGGCGGGCCGGCGCAGGGACCACAACGGGACGCCAGAGGGAGAGACATGATGGAAGCGAATGCCGGCGACGAGATCCGCTTCGAGCGGCGCGGCCACGCGGCGATCGTCACGCTCAATCGCCCCAAGGCCCTCAATGCGGTCACCCATGCCATGATACTGGCGCTGGCCGAGAAGCTGCCGCAGTGGGAGGCCGATCCGGATGTGAAGGCCGTGATCATCAAGGCCGAGGGGAGGGCTTTTTCGGCCGGCGGCGACATCATGGACATCTACCAGGCGGGCCGCGCGGGAAAGCCGCCGGTGCAGTTCTTCGCCGACGAGTATCGCCTTAACGCGGCGATCCGCAATTTCACCAAGCCCTATGTGGCGCTGATCGACGGGGTCGTCATGGGCGGCGGCGTCGGCGTCTCGTTCCACGGCTCGCACCGCGTCATGGGCGAGAAGGCGCTCTTCGCGATGCCGGAAGTCGGCATCGGCTTCTTCCCCGACGTCGGCGGCAGCTACCTGCTGTCGCGCGTCAAGGGCGGCTACGGACTCTATCTCGGCCTGACGGGCAGCCGCATAGGGCCTGGCGATGCACTCCATGCCGGGCTCGCCACGCATGCCGTCGTATCGGAAGACCTGGCCGCGGTCGAGGCGGCGATCGTCGAGACGGGCGATCCGGACAAGGCGCTGAGGGATCTGTGCATCACGCCCGAGAAGAAGCTGAACGAGGCCGTTGCGGTTTCGATGGCGCTTCATTTCTCGCTTGGCTCGATGAACGACCTGATCGCCAGCCTCACCCAGGCCGCCGGCCGCGACGAGTTCGCTGCCGCCACGCTCGATACGCTGGCCAAGCGCTCGCCAACGAGCCTGCACGTCGCCTTCCGCCAGATCACCTATGGCGAGGCGCTGACGATGGAGGAGTGCATGAAGATGGAGTTCCGAATTCTCAACCGCATGCTCGTCGGCCACGACTTCTACGAAGGCATCCGCGCCGCGATCATCGACAAGGGGGATACGCCGCGCTGGCAGCCCGCGACGCTGGCGGAGATAGACGAGACGGCGATCGACGCCTATTTTGATCCGCTGCCCGGCGGAGAACTCCTTATCTGATGCCCTATCGCGAGAGTCCCGCAGTTCTGCGGCCGACGCCGTTCCAGCAGGCCTTCTGGTGGTTCCACCGGATCATCGCCGCCTATTGCCTGATGTTCGGGACGCTCTACTGGATCCGGCTGATCGGCTTCTACGACGGCGTGCTGTGGCGGTTCGACCTGATGCCGGTCCACTGGCAGATCGCCGCCGCGGTGCTCGCCGCGCTCTATCCCTTCGCCGGGATCGGCCTGTGGATGGTCACTTCATGGGGGCCGGTCATCTGGGTCCTGTGCGCAGGCGCCGAGATCATCATGTATGCCGGCTTCCCGCAGCTCTTCGGCGCGAAATACTCGGTCGTCGCCTCCCATCTGGTCGTCGCCGCCATCTATGTCGGGTTCCGTGTCGTACTGCATTTCCAGCAGCGCCGGCCTGCAACATGAGGCCCTTCAGACGCGTCGATTAAATTTTTCATAATCGGGCATCTTAACCAATTCGTTTACGACAAATTAGTCTTCGTTTTGAAAGGGGCTTCGTAAGCACTGGTTAAGGCTGAGGTTTAAGTCGAATTTTATGGGTCAGCGCTAGGGTGAGGCCAAGGTGAGACAAAAAGAAGTCACCGGGCGTCACAACGAGAGGCAAGACCATGATCAACCCGCGACCCACGCAGAAGGCCGCTCCGGTTCAGGACGACCGGAAGGATGCCATCCGCACCCTCTACATGGAATCCCTTCAGCTCGTCGAACGGCTGCACCGCCGCCTGCTCGACGTGATCAAGGACGAGTTCGACCGCAACGGCCGCTCCGACATCAACGCCATCCAGGCGCTGCTGCTCTTCAACATCGGCAATGCCGAGCTGACCGCGGGCGAGCTGCGCTCCCGCGGCTACTATCTCGGCTCGAACGTGTCCTACAACCTAAAGAAGCTCGTCGACCTCGACTTCATCAATCATCAGCGCTCGCGCATCGACCGCCGCTCGGTCCGCGTCAGCCTGACGCCGAAGGGGGCCGCGATCGCCGAGGTCGTCGGCAAGCTCTACGAACGCCACATCGGCTCGATCGAGCAGGTCGGCGGCATCAACGCCGAAGAGTTCAAGCAGATGAACCGCGCGCTGCAGCGGCTGGACCGGTTCTGGAACGATACGATCGCTTATCGGATGTGAGTGGGGCGGTCCCGCGACCGAAGTCCTTGTCCGAACAAAGGCCGGTGCCTCTCGCGCCGGCCTTTGTTCGTCGGCGGGCAGCCGGATAACGCCTTCGTGTGTTGTCCGGGCCACCTTGGCGCCATATTTCCGTGAAATCGCAGACGCTGAAGAGGGTTTCCGTGCATGTCGCCGCCACTCGGCGGCCGCGCATCCGGCAAGCGGTATGGTTGGCGATATGTTAACCGCGCCGACCTAGTTTGACGCCGAGCCGCACGGACAGACGGGATAGCTGGAATGAAGATGAAGACGAGCCGCCGGACCTTTCTCCTCAGTGCAGGCGCTTTGGCTGCGACGACTGCGACCGCCAGCGCCCAGGACGTCATCCAGGAGATCCTGAACGCCAACCGGCGCGGCTCCTGGGACGACCAGTTCGACGCCCGCGCGAGCTCCAAGGCCGCGAAAGTCTCGTCCCACCTGCCGATCTTCAGCCCCGAGACGATCAGCTATATCGAACAGGCGATCGGCCAGTATTCGAACATCGTCGCGCAGGGCGGCTGGCAGACGGTTCCGGCGACCAAGAAGCTGCAGCTCGGTGTGGTCGATCCGGACGTCGAAGCGCTGCGCCGCCGCCTGATGATGAGCGGCGACCTGCCGACGTCGGCCGGGATGTCGCAGTCCTTCGATTCCTATGTCGATTCCGCGGTCAAGCGCTTCCAGGCCCGGCATGGACTGCCGGCCGACGGCGTCACCGGCAAATATACATTCGCCGCGATGAACGTGACCGCGCAGGTCCGCCTCGGCCAGCTCGAGACCAACCTCGTGCGCCTGCGCTCCATGTCCGGTTTCCTCGGCGACCGCTACGTGATGGTCAACGTTCCGGCCGCACAGATCGAGGCCGTGGAAGGCAACCGCGTCGTCCAGCGCCACACTGCGATCGTCGGCAAGATCGACCGCCAGACGCCGATCCTCAATTCGAAGATCAACGAGGTCATCGTCAACCCGTTCTGGAACGCGCCGGAATCGATCGTCATCAAGGACATCATTCCGCACATGCGGAAGAACCCGACCTATCTGACCGACAACTCGATCCGCCTGATCGCGCCGGACGGCACCGAGGTCGATCCCGCGTCGGTCGACTGGTCGACCGAGGAGGCGGTGAAGTATCGCTTCCGCCAGGATCCGGGCAAGATCAACGCGATGGCGTCGGTGAAGATCAACTTCCCCAACCCGCATGCCGTCTACATGCACGACACGCCGCAGCAGAGCCTGTTCTCCAAGCTTATGCGCTTCGATTCGTCGGGCTGCGTGCGCGTGCAGAACGTGCGCGACCTCGTCACCTGGCTGCTGCGCGACACCGACGGCTGGAACCGCCAGCGCTTCGAGGAAACGATCCGCTCGGGCCAGAACACGCCGGTGGCTCTCGCCAATCCGGTGCCGGTCTACTTCACCTACATCACCGCCTGGTCGACCGGCGACGGCGTCGTGCACTTCCGCGACGACATCTATGCCCGCGACGGCGTGGACGAACTGCAACTGTCCACAGCCCTCTGAGCGACGACCGAATTCGTACCGATGCGCCGGGCTTGCCCGGCGCATTTTCGTTTCAGGCTACGGCGCAAATCCGCTACGGAAATTCGCGCTGTGACCGTGGCAAGGCCGGCACAAAGATGCTAACTGGCCCGTCTTTCCCGCCGCATCCAATCGAGGGGTTTTCCGATCATGGCGACAGCCGGCACGACCGCATTCTTTTCCGAGCCGCTCGAACAGCGCGATCCGGAGATCTTCGGCGCGATCCGTTCCGAGCTCGGTCGCCAGCGCCACGAGATCGAACTGATCGCCTCCGAGAACATCGTCAGCCGCGCCGTCCTCGAAGCGCAGGGCTCGGTGATGACGAACAAATATGCCGAGGGCTATCCGGGCAAGCGCTACTATGGCGGCTGCCAGTTCGTCGACATCGCCGAGAACCTCGCCATCGAGCGCGCGAAGAAGCTGTTCGACTGCAAGTTCGCCAACGTCCAGCCGAATTCCGGCAGCCAGATGAACCAGGCGGTGTTCCTGGCACTGCTGCAGCCGGGCGACACCTTCATGGGCCTCGATCTGAATTCGGGCGGTCACCTGACGCATGGCTCGCCGGTCAACATGTCGGGCAAATGGTTCAACGTCGTCTCCTACGGCGTGCGCCGCGACGACAATCTGATCGACATGGACGAGGTCGCGGACATCGCGCGCAAGAACAAGCCGAAGCTGATCATCGCCGGCGGCACGGCCTATTCGCGCATCTGGGACTGGAAGCGCTTCCGCGACATCGCCGACGAGGTCGGCGCCTGGCTGATGGTCGACATGGCGCACATCGCGGGCCTCGTCGCCGGCGGCCAGCATCCGTCGCCGATCCCGCACGCGCATGTCGTGACGACGACCACCCACAAATCGCTGCGCGGACCGCGCGGCGGCATGATCCTGTCGAACGACGAGGACATCGCCAAGAAGATGAATTCGGCGGTGTTCCCCGGTCTCCAGGGCGGGCCGCTGATGCATGTCATCGCCGCCAAGGCCGTAGCGTTGGGCGAGGCGCTGCAGCCGGAATTCCAGACCTATGCGGCCAACATCGTCGCCAACGCCAAGGCGCTCGCGGCAAGCCTGAAGGACAGCGGTCTCGACATCGTTTCCGGCGGCACCGACAACCATTTGATGCTGGTTGACCTGCGGCCGAAGAACGCCACGGGAAAACGCGCCGAGGCGGCTCTTGGCCGTGCCAACATCACCTGCAACAAGAACGGCATCCCCTTCGATCCGGAGAAGCCCTTCGTCACCTCGGGCGTGCGTCTCGGCACTCCGGCCGGCACCACGCGCGGCTTCGGCGCGGCGGAGTTCAAGCAGATCGGCGCGCTGATCACCGAGGTGCTGGACGGGCTGAAGGTCGCCAATTCGGACGAAGGCAACGCCGCGGTCGAGGCGGCGGTGAAGGCCAAGGTGGTGGCTCTGACCGACCGCTTCCCGATGTATCCCTATATGGACTGACGCGAAAATCGGCTAAGGGTCGCGCACGACTCGTTCCTTTTCCGAGGACCTGAATGCGCTGCCCTTATTGCCAGTCGATGGACACGCAGGTGAAGGATTCCCGTCCCGCCGAGGAGGGGGCCGCGATCAGGCGCCGCCGAGTCTGCCCGGATTGCGGCGGCCGCTTTACCACCTTCGAGCGCGTGCAGTTGCGCGACCTCGTCGTCGTCAAGAAGACCGGGCGAAGGGTGCCCTTCGATCGCGACAAGCTGCAGCGCTCGATCGACATCGCGCTGAGGAAGCGCAATGTCGATCCCGAGCGTGTCGACCGCGCCGTGAGCGGCATCGTGCGGCAGCTCGAAAGCAGCGGCGAGACGGAGATTCCGTCGGAGGACATCGGCAAGCTGGTGATGGAGGCGCTGAAGTCGCTCGACGACGTCGCCTATGTCCGCTTCGCCTCGGTCTACCGGAATTTCCGCGAGGCCAAGGATTTCCACGAACTGCTGGGCGAGTTGAAGGGTGACGAAAGCGCGGGCTAAGAAGAAGGTTGAACCGGTCGAGGCCGGGACGGCGACCGACGCGGACCGGCGGTTCATGGCGGCCGCCATCCGCCTGTCGCGCCGGCATCTGGGCCTCACATCGACCAATCCGTCCGTCGGCACGCTGATCGTCAAGGACGGGGTCATCGTCGGGCGCGGCGTTACCGCGCTCGGCGGCCGCCCGCATGCCGAGACGCAGGCGCTGGCGGAAGCGGGCGAGGCCGCGCGCGGCGCGACGGCCTATGTGACGCTTGAGCCCTGCGCCCACCATGGCCGTACGCCGCCCTGCGCCGAAGCGTTGGTGGCCGCGGGTGTTGCCCGCGTCGTCGGCGCGGCGGCGGATCCGGACGACCGGGTGTCGGGGCGCGGCTATGCCATCCTGCGCAACGCCGGCATCGAGGTGGTCGAGGGCGTGCTCGCGGACAAGGCCGCCGACCTGATGGCAGGGTATCTGGCGCGATCTTCGAAGAAACGGCCGGAAGTGACTCTGAAGCTTGCGCTTTCCTCCGATGGGATGATCGGCCGGCATGGCGCGGGACAAGTGCAGATCAGTGGCGGCATATCGCGCGCGCAGGTGCATCTTATGCGCGCCGAAACCGACGTGATCCTGGTCGGCATCGGCACCGTCGAGGCCGACGATCCAGAACTGAACTGCCGGCTGCCGGGGCTCGAGGATCGGTCGCCCGTGCGCGTGGTGCTCGACCGCGAGGCGAAGCTGCCGATGATGTCGAAGCTTGCACTGTCGGCGCGCTCGCTGCCGCTCTATCTCGCCGTCGGGCCGGAGGCGAGCCCGGTGAGGCGCTCGTCGCTTGAAATGCTGGGCATTCGCTTCCTCGCGACCGAGACGCATGACGGCCGCATCGCGCTGCCGGAACTGCTGGAGGATCTGGCCGGCCGGGGCTTCTCGACCGTGCTGGTCGAGGGCGGCGCGGCGACTGCACGGGCTTTCCTGGAGGACGGCGTCGTCGACCGAATCGCATTGTTTTGCGGGCCGAACCCGATCGGCGAAGGCGGCATCCGATCGCCGATCACGCCGGAGACTATTCCGGACGGTTGCAGGCTGGTGCGCGAGGCGCGCTACGGCCTCGACCGGTATTGGGAATGGGTGAGAGACTGATGTTCACGGGGATCGTCACCGATGTCGGCCGCGTCGCCAGGGTCGAACCGCTGCCGAAGGGCAAGCGGTTCCGCATCGAAACCGCCTACGATCCGGCCTCGATCGAAATCGGCGCCTCCATCGCCTGTTCCGGCCCTTGCCTGACGGTCGTCGCCCTGCCTGACACAGGCTCGAACGCCCGCTGGTTCGAGGTCGAGGCCTGGGAGGAAGCGTTGCGGCTGACCACGGCCGACGCATGGGTTGAGGGGACACGGCTCAATCTCGAGCGGGCGCTCAAGATCGGCGACGAACTGGGCGGCCACATCGTCTCGGGCCATGTCGATGGCATGGCCGAGATCATCGCCCGCGAGGAGGAAGGCGAGGCGGTGCGCTTCCGCCTGCGCGCGCCGGCGCATCTGGCGAAGTTCATCGCCCCGAAGGGCTCGGTCTGTCTCGACGGCACGTCGCTGACCGTCAACCAGGTGCGCCGCGACGAGTTCGACGTGCTCCTGATCCACCACTCGCTGACGGTGACGACTTGGGGCGAACGGCAGGTTGGCGATCTGGTCAACCTGGAGATCGACACGATGGCCCGCTACGCGGCGCGGCTTGCAGAGGCTGCAAGCGAGGGGCTGTGATGCCCAAACTGCTTTATGAGGCCGTGAGGGATCTGGATACTCTTCAGACATATGCGGACTTGCGCAGCGGTGACCACGATCTCGTCAGCCGCGCCATTCTGACGATATCCTGGCACGACGAATGGACTTTTGCCCAGGCGATCTGTCTGGAATTCGCGTGTCATGAGGAATACTGGATCAGGAAGAATTCGATCACAGGGCTCGGTCATATTGCGAGGATTCACCGCGCGATAGATATCGGTTCGGTTCTCGATCTGTTTGGCCGTCTGACGAAGGCTGGAGTACCAGCATACGAATTCGACGATATGTTCGGCGAAATACTGGTCTTCGTTGTACGGCAAGGTCGCCGCAACGTCTGAGTGTTTGCAACGGCATGGCTCGGCTGGCAGTCGTCCGCGCCACCCGTCGCCAAGACACGCTTGCGATAATGCCCGCTTCGGCCTAAGTCAGCCGCCAATCCGGAGTTCTTCATGGCTGGCACATCAGACCACGGCAAGGCGTTCGCTACACCCGAGCGCGCCCATATCCTCGTCGTCGAGGCGCGCTTTCACGACGCGCTCGCCGATGCGCTGCTCGACGGTGCCACCTCCGCGCTGAAGGAAGCCGGTGCGACCTTCGACGTGATCACGGTTCCCGGCGCGCTGGAGATACCGGCCGTCATCTCCATGTCGCTCGACGCGGCCGACGAGGGCGGCACCGACTATGACGGCTACGTTGCGCTCGGCACGGTCATCCGTGGCGACACGTACCATTTCGATATCGTCGCCAACGAATCGAGCCGCGCCCTGATGGATCTGGCGGTCGACGAGTCGCTCGCGATCGGCAACGGCATCCTGACGACCGAGAACGAAGAGCAGGCCTGGACCCGGGCGAAGAAGAGCGAAGGCGACAAGGGGGGCTTTGCCGCGCGCGCCGCGCTCACCATGATCGCCATCCGCGAGCGACTCGGGGCCTGACGATGACCGCCGACGCCAAACCGCAATCTGCGCCCCGTGCGGCCAACAAGCGGGGCGCTGCGCGCCTCGCAGCCGTCCAGGCGCTCTACCAGATGGATGTCGCCGGCACCGGGCTCCTGGAGATCGCGTCGGAATACGAGGCCTTCCGCCTCGGCAAAGAGATCGACGGGCAGGTCTACCGCGAGGCGGATGCGCAGTGGTTCCGCGCCATCCTGTCGGGCGTCGTCGAAAACCAGAAGGTCGTCGATCCGGTCATCCGCCAGTCGCTGACCGAAGACTGGCCGCTGTCGCGCCTCGATTCGACGCTGCGGGCGATTCTCCGCGCCGGCGTTTATGAACTGATGAAGCGCGAGGACGTGCCGGTGGCCGTCATCGTCTCCGAGTATATCGACATCGCCAAGGCTTTCTATTCCGAGGACGAGCCGAAGCTGGTCAACGCCGTACTCGACCGCGTCGCGCGTCGCGTTCGCGGCGAGGGCAGGGGGAAGGACGCCTAGGTGACGATTCCCGACCGGCTCAGCGGTGCCGAAAGCGAAGCCCGGCGCACGGCGCTGATCTACGCGTCCGCGATGGCGATCGTCGGCTCCGCGGCGCCGATCGCGATCTCGATGGGCGCGCTGGCCGGCCACTATCTTCTCGATGCCGACAAGTCGCTGGCAAGCGCCCCTGTGACGGGCTTCAATGTCGGCGTGGCGCTCGGCGCCCTGCCCGCGGCGGCGGTGCTTCGCAAGGTGGGCGGCCGCAGCGGTTTCATGCTCGGCACGATCGTGACCGCGCTGGGCGGCGCGATCGGCACCGCTGCGATCTTCGCCGGCAATTTCTGGATGTTTGTCGCCGGGCTGATGGTCGTCGGCCTCGGCGGGGCGTTCGTGCAGCAACTGCGTTTCGCCGCGGCGGACGACGCCCCGGCGCAGTTCAAGGCGCGCGCGATCTCCTTCGTGCTGGCCGGCGGCGTGGTCACGGCGATCCTCGGACCTCAGATCGTCATCTTCACCCGCGAGCTTTTCGCGCCGGTGATGTTCGCCGGCTCCTTCGCGGCGATCATCGGATTGGCGGCGGTGGGAGCAGTGATTCTGTCGTTCCTGCGTTCGCATGCGCACGCACAGGCCAACGCCAGGCCTGTCGCGGACGATGCCCGGCCGCTCTCCGAGATCATCCGCCAGCCGCAATTCGCAGTCGCCCTGCTCTGCGCCGTGTCGACCTACGCGCTGATGAGCTTCGTCATGACCGGCGCGCCGCTGGCGATGGTCGGCTGCGGCTTCTCGCCCGATGAGGCGACGCTGGGCATTTCCTGGCACGTCATGGCGATGTTTGCCCCGAGCTTCTTCACCGGCCGGCTCATCACCCGATACGGCGCCGAGAAGATCGTCGCGCTCGGCCTCGTGCTTCTGATCGGATGCGGCATCGTTGCGCTCACGGGCATCGCGCTGTGGCAGTTCTGGACGGCGCTGATCCTGCTCGGGCTCGGCTGGAACTTCGGCTTCATCGGCGCGACCGCGATGGTCGCCAATGCCTACCGGCCTTCGGAGAAGGGCAGGGCGCAGGGCTTCCACGACTTCGTGCTGTTCTCGACCGTCGCCTTCGGCTCGCTGATGTCGGGCATCACCTACAATGCCTATGGCTGGAACATGCTGAACTGGGTGATCTTTCCGGTGTCGGTCCTGTGCCTGGGGGCGCTGGGATGGCTTGTCGCCCAGAAGAGGCGACAGGTCGCCGCCTGACCGACCCGCCCGCGGTCCCGGGCGGCTGACGATCTCTCAAAATGTGCTAGGCTCACGCCAAAGGAAGCGCCATGACCGACGATCCCACCATCCGTCGCGCCCGCCTCGCATTGCTGATCGACGCCGACAATGTGCGCGCCGACTTTCTTCCGATCATCATTCGCGAAGCCTCGGCGCTCGGAACGATCACGGTGAAGCGCGTCTACGGCCACTTCGCCAGTTCCTCGATGAATTCGTGGCAAGCGCTCGTCCACCAGCACGCGCTCACTCCGATCCACGTTCCGCCGGCCGCCGTCGGCAAGAACGCGACGGACATGAAGCTGGTCATCGAGGCGATGGACCTGCTGCATCGCGGCCAGGTCGAGGGCTTCTGCATCGCCTCGTCCGACAGCGACTTCACCACGCTGGCGAGCCGCATCCGCGAGGACGGCACCGCCGTCTATGGCTTCGGCGAGCAGAAGGCATCGACCGGCTGGGTCCGCGCCTGCGACCGTTTCTTCTACTGCGACCTCCTGCTGAAGGAGGAGAAGGGCGGCGGTGACGCGAAGGCGCCGGAGAAGCCGAAGGCGCGAGTTCCGGTCGACGACATTCTGGTCGCCATCGAGGACCTGTCGGACGAGGACGGCTGGGCCTATCTCGGCCCCGTCGGCCAGATGCTGACCAAGCGCCTGCCTGACTTCGACCCGCGCAATCACGGCTTCCGCAAGCTGAGCGACCTCGTCGCAAGTCTCAAGGCGGTGGAGATGAAGCGCGAGAAAGGCGGCGGCCCTGTTCAGATCCGCGCACGGATCACCTGAACCGCGCCCGCGCATCTCCGCACCACCTCGGAGGCCGCGCGCTGACCCCAGGTCGGCTGCGGCATTGCAGCAAAACCGGGGCAAAATGGTAACAAAACCTTGACGCTCGGCTGACGCTTCCGCATAAGCCCGCAGCGAGGGGCCGGACTCCGTAACCAGTCGGAAACGGTCCTATCGAATGTCCGGGGAGGGGTTCTTCCGGACGAAACCAAGGGAAATCGGCATGACCATGCTTTACGTCGTCATTGCCTGCGGCCTGCTTTCCATCGTTTACGCCATCTGGGCGACGCAATCGGTCCTCGCGGCCGATCAGGGAAATGCACGCATGCAGGAAATCGCCGGCGCCATCCGTGAGGGTGCGCAGGCCTATCTCGCCCGTCAGTACACCACCATCGCCATCGTCGGCGTGGTCGTGTTCCTGCTGGCCCTCTGGCTCCTGTCCTGGCTTGCCGCGATCGGCTTCCTGATCGGCGCAGTGCTCTCGGGCGCCGCCGGCTTCATCGGCATGCATGTCTCGGTCCGCGCCAACGTGCGCACCGCGCAGGCTGCTTCCAACAGCCTCGCGGCCGGCCTCGACATCGCCTTCAAGTCGGGCGCGATCACCGGCATGCTGGTGGCCGGCCTCGCGCTGCTCGGCGTCTCGGTCTACTACTGGATCCTCATCGGTCCGCTCGGCTACGCATCGGGCGATCGCATGGTCATCGACTCGCTCGTCGCGCTCGGCTTCGGCGCCTCGCTCATCTCGATCTTCGCCCGTCTCGGCGGTGGCATCTTCACCAAGGGTGCGGACGTCGGCGGCGACCTCGTCGGCAAGGTGGAAGCGGGCATTCCCGAAGATGATCCGCGCAACCCGGCCACGATCGCCGACAATGTCGGCGACAACGTCGGCGACTGCGCCGGCATGGCCGCCGACCTGTTCGAGACCTATGCGGTGACGGTCGTCGCCACCATGGTCCTCGCTGCGATCTTCTTCGCCGGCAGCGCCACCCTCTCGACCGTCATGCTCTATCCGCTCGCCATCTGCGGCGCCTGCATCCTGACCTCGATCGTCGGCACCTTCTTCGTGAAACTGGGTTCCAACGGCTCGATCATGGGCGCGCTCTACAAGGGCCTGATCGTCACCGGCTTGCTCTCGATCATCGGCCTCGGCGGCGCGACGTCGCTCACCATCGGCTGGGGCGAGATCGGCATTGCCAACGGCATGCCGATCACCGGTACCAACCTGTTCATCTGCGGGCTCGTCGGCCTGCTCGTGACGGGCCTGATCGTCGTGATCACCGAATACTACACCGGCACCAACACGCGCCCGGTGAACTCGATCGCCCAGGCGTCGGTCACCGGGCACGGCACCAACGTCATCCAGGGTCTCGCCGTCTCGCTCGAATCGACGGCGTTGCCGGCGATCGTCATCGTCGGCGGCATCATCGCGACCTACCAGCTCGCCGGCCTGTTCGGCACGGGTATCGCGGTGACGACCATGCTCGGCCTCGCCGGCATGATCGTGGCACTCGACGCCTTCGGTCCGGTCACCGACAATGCCGGCGGCATCGCCGAAATGTCGGGCCTGCCGAAGGAAGTGCGTCACGCGACCGACGCGCTCGACGCGGTCGGCAACACGACGAAAGCGGTGACCAAGGGCTATGCGATCGGCTCCGCCGGTCTCGGCGCTCTCGTGCTTTTCGCCGCCTACAGCTACGACCTGCAGTTCTTCGCGGCCAAGGCCAACGAGGCGGGTTCGACCCTCTACCCCTACTTCAAGGACATCGGCGCGGTCTCCTTCGACCTGTCGAACCCCTATGTCGTGGCCGGTCTGATCTTCGGCGGCCTGATCCCCTACCTGTTCGGCGGCATCGCCATGACAGCCGTGGGCCGCGCTGCGGGCTCCATCGTCGAGGAAGTGCGCAAGCAGTTCCGCGAAGACCCGGGCATCATGCTGGGCACGTCCAAGCCGAACTACGCACGCGCGGTCGACATCCTGACCAAGGCGGCGATCAAGGAGATGATCATCCCGTCGCTGTTGCCGGTGCTGGCGCCGCTCGTCGTCTACTTCGGCGTGCTGCTGATCTCCGGCTCGAAGGCATCCGCCTTCGCGGCACTCGGCGCCTCGCTGCTCGGCGTGATCGTCAACGGCCTGTTCGTCGCCATCTCGATGACCTCGGGCGGCGGCGCGTGGGACAATGCCAAGAAGTCCTTCGAGGACGGCTTTGTCGACAAGGACGGGGTCAAGCACCTCAAGGGCTCCGAGGCACACAAGGCCTCGGTGACGGGCGATACGGTCGGCGATCCCTACAAGGACACCGCCGGCCCGGCCGTGAACCCGGCGATCAAGATCACCAACATCGTCGCGCTCCTGTTGCTCGCCGTGCTCGCGCACTGAGACGGTCGGACGCTGCAAAGAAAAACCCCGCGGGAGCGATCCCGCGGGGTTTCTAATTTGGTGAAGGCTATGCGTGGTCGGCTCGGCGCGTCCGGGAAATCAGCTCCCCGGATTGCCGAACAGGTTCGGAGCCTTGCCCTTCTTGCCGCCGAAGCCCGACATGATCTGGCCGAGGAAGTTCTGGTCCTTGCCGCCGGTCGGCGTGGTGCGCGAGATGAAGTCGAACATCTTGCCGTCCTGCATGCCGTAATTGGCGATGTTCACGACACGGTCGTCCGGTCCGAAATAGACGGCGAGCACGCGCTGGTCGACGACGTGCGGATTCTGCCACGCCATCGACCGGTAGCGCTTCTGCGAGATGTAGTAGAACACCTCGTTGTCGAAGGTCGCGCGCGTCGAGGGCGACCCGAGCGCCAGCAGCACCTGTTCGCGGCTGGAGCCGGGCGGCACGAGTTCGATCGCCTGCGGATCGATGACATAGCCCTGCGTCAGCGTTTCGCTGGCAGACAGGGTGGACCCGGCATTGCAGCCCGAAAGTGCGGCGACGGCGGCGACCGCCAGCATCACCGGTGCCAGTCGAGAGGCTTTCGCCTTGATTTTCAACGCGTGCAACGACATCTCCATGTCACTCGGCTCCCGCTGCAGCTTGCGCGAAGCCGGAGACTCGGTAAACCAGCTTTCGGGCCGATGCAACCGAAGCGGCGCAATCGGCGGGAGTTCCCCGGCATGTTCAAGCAATTCTTCAATCCGGCGCGACGGCAAAACCGCGCCATAGCGGATGCCGTCTACGCCCGAATCGTGGCGGCGGCACGGCAGCCCGTTCCTTATTCCGACTGGCTCGTTCCCGACACGCCGCTCGGCCGCTTCGAGATGGTGGGCTTGCACACCTATCTCTTTCTTCACCGCATCCGCGGTGAGGGCGAGGCCGCGGATGCGCTTGGCCAGCAACTCGCCGACACGTTCTTCCAGGACGTCGATCATTCGTTGCGCGAACTCGGCATAGGCGACATGGGCATCCCGAAACGCATGAAGACCCTTTCGCGGATGTTCTACGGCCGCACCAAGAGCTATGACCACGCGCTCGACGCTCGCGACCTCGAGGCGCTGACGGCCGCGGTCTCGCGCAATGTTCGGCCTGAAACGGCCGATTGGCCGCAGGCGAAGCAACTCGCGGCCTATGTGCTGGCGACTTCGGACGACCTCGCCGCCCAGCCGCTCGACCACCTGTTGTCGGGCGAGGTGCATTTTCCTCCGGCGGCATAAGGAAAGGAAAGATGGCACAGATAGCGAAAAGTCCGATCTCCTATCCGATCGATGTCCGGCGCCTGCCGCAGAAGGGATTCCCGGTCGTCGTCGAGCCTGATGCGAAAGCGCGCGCCGAACTTGCTCGCGTTCACGGTCTCGTCTCCGTGGAGCGATTCCGCGCCGAGCTCCTGTTCGTGGCCTGGAAGCGCGGCGGCGTAAGCGTCACGGGGAGCGTTCGCGCAACGATCGTTCAGCAATGCGTCGTCACGCTGGAGCCGATCGAGGCCCAGATCGACGAAGAAGTGGATCTGGTCTTCGTGCCGGAGGGATCCGCGCTCGCCCGCGATACGATCGAGGAGGGGGAACTCGTCCTCTCCGCCGACGGGCCGGACCTGCCGGAAACCTTCGACGGCGTGTCGATAGATGCCGGTGGAACGGCAGAGGAGGTGTTCGCCCTGGCGATCGATCCCTATCCGCGCAAGCCAGACGCGGAGCTTCCTTCGACCGGGCCGGATGATGGCGAGGGCTCTCCGTTCGCGACGTTGCGCGGTCTCGTTCCAAAAATCTGAAAAGCCGGGAACGAAGCCCAAATGGAGGTTGTGCGTGGGCGCAAAACCGCTATTTTCGCCGCTGGCTTGGCCTGTCCCGCATCCTGCGGATAGAAACGTCAAAAAGAGACAAGGCGCGCGTGATCAGGATTTCGATTGATGCGATGGGGGGCGACCACGGCCCCGATATCGTCATGCCCGGCCTGCTTCGGGTCGCGGAACGCCGTCCGGATGTCCGCTTCCTGATCTATGGCCACGAGGAAGCGGTTTCGCCGCACTTCATCAAGTATCCGCGCCTGCGCGCGATCAGCCAGTTTACCCATTGCGATGTCTCCGTGCGGATGGACGACAAGCCGAGCCAGGCGTTGCGCCACGGCCGCTGGAAGTCGTCGATGTGGAAGGCGATCGAGGCGGTGAAGGCGGGCGAGGCGGACGTCTGCATTTCGGCTGGCAACACCGGCGCGCTGATGGCCATGTCGAAATTCTGCCTGCGCACCATGGCCCAGATTGAACGGCCGGCGATCGCGGCGATCTGGCCGACGACGCGCGGCGAAAGCGTCGTGCTCGATGTTGGCGCGACGATCGGCGCCGACGCCCACCAGTTGATCGACTTCGCCATCCTCGGATCGGCGATGGCGCGCGCGGTTTTCGGTATCGAGCGGCCGTCGGTCGGCCTGCTCAACATCGGCGTCGAGGAGATCAAGGGCCAGGAAGACGTCAAGGAGGCGGGATCGCTGCTGCGCGCCGCGGAACTGAAGTCGATGGACTACCACGGCTTCGTCGAGGGCGACGACCTTGGCAAGGGCACGACCGATGTCGTGGTGACGGAAGGATTTGCAGGCAATATCGCGCTGAAGACGGCGGAAGGCACGGCCAGGCAGATCGCCGAATATCTCCGCTCGGCGATGAGCCGGACGCTGATGGCCAGAATCGGCTACGTGTTCGCCAAAGGGGCCTTCGACCGGCTGCGCGAGAAGATGGACGTGCGCAAGATCAACGGCGGCGTCTTTCTCGGCCTCAACGGCATCGTGGTGAAGAGCCATGGCGGCACCGACGACGAGGGTTTCGCGTCTGCCGTCGAACTCGGCTACGACATGGCGCGCAACGGGCTCATCGAGAAGATCCGCGCCGATCTCGACCAGTTCCATGCCCGCGCGCCGGAACTGTCACGCCGCAAGGCGGCAGAACCTACGGACGAAGGGCAAGACTGATGATCCGTTCGCAAGTGATGGGGGTGGGCTCCGCCCTGCCTCGGCGCGTGCTCACCAATGCCGAACTCGCACTCATGGTCGACACGTCGGACGAGTGGATCGTCCAGCGCACGGGGATAAGGCAGCGTCATATCGCCTCCGACGACGAGACGACAGCCTCGCTGGGCGAGGCCGCGGCGCGCGCCGCGCTTGCCAATGCGGGGCTGACGCCGGACGGCATCGATCTCATCATCCTTGCCACCTCGACGCCGAATCACACGTTCCCCGCCACATCGGTGGAGATCCAGCAGCGCCTCGGCATGCGGCACGGCTTCGCGTTCGACCTGCAGGCGGTCTGCAGCGGCTTCGTCTATGCCGTCTCTGTCGCCGACCTGCATATCCGCTGCGGCATGGCCAAGCGCGTCCTCGTCATCGGCGCGGAGACCTTCTCGCGCATTCTCGACTGGTCGGACCGGACCACCTGCGTGCTGTTCGGCGATGGCGCCGGCGCGATCGTGCTTGAAGCGGCCGAAGCCGGGGGAACGACCGCCGACCGGGGCATCCTCGCCTCGGCGCTGCGCTCCGACGGCACCCACAAGGACAAGCTCTATGTCGACGGCGGCCCGTCGACCACCGGCACCGTCGGACACCTGCGCATGGAAGGCAAGGAAGTCTTCAAGCACGCGGTCGGCATGATCACGGACGTGGTGACGTCGACTCTTTCGGCCGGTGGCGTGACCGCCGAAGACCTCGACTGGTTCGTTCCGCACCAGGCCAATCTGCGCATCATCGACGCCTCGGCGAAGAAAATGGGCATCGCACCCTCCAAGGTCGTCGCGACCGTGAGCGAGCACGGCAATACCTCGGCGGCGTCGGTTCCACTTGCCCTTGCCGTCGCCGTCGCCGACGGCCGGATCAGGAAGGGCGACCTCGTGCTGATCGAGGCGATGGGCGGAGGCTTTACGTGGGGCGCTGTTCTGTTACGGTGGTAACGACGGGTTCGACACGGAATCCGTAGCCACGGATGAACTTGGCCGTGAAGGGTTCTTGACCGGGGGCGGTCTATTTTTTACGTTGCTATATTGCTGATTAGTCGGGTTTTTCGGTCGGTAGGAAGGTCGCATGGGGGGAAACACACTTACGCGCGCCGACCTCGCTGAGGCTGTCTACCGCAAGGTCGGATTGTCCCGAACCGAATCCGCCCAACTCGTCGAAATGGTGCTCGACGAAATCTGCGATGCGATCGTCCGCGGCGAGACGGTCAAGCTGTCCTCCTTTGCGACGTTCCAGGTGCGTTCGAAGAACGAACGAATCGGCCGCAATCCGAAAACCGGCGAGGAAGTGCCGATCCTTCCGCGCAAGGTGATGACGTTCAAGGCGTCGAACGTCCTCAAGAGCAAGATCCTGCGCAATCACCAGCAAGCCAAGTCCAAGGGCGGAAAATAGCTGGGGGCGAGTTCGCCCGACTCACCGTCGGTCTTGAATGTCGCCGCGCAAACCGCTGGAATGCGTGGCGAATCAGGATTTGGGGAGGCGTAGCCGCATGGACAAGAGCCCCGACGCATTCCGCACCATCAGCGAGGTCGCCGAAGACCTCGACCTGCCCCAGCACGTGCTGCGCTTCTGGGAGACCCGTTTTACCCAGATCAAGCCGATGAAGCGCGGCGGCGGCCGCCGCTATTATCGCCCGCAGGACGTGGACCTGATCAAGGGCATCCGCCACCTTCTCTACGACCAGGGCTATACGATCAAAGGCGTGCAGAAGCTGCTGCGCGAGAACGGCAACCAGTTCATCGCGGCGGTCGGCACCGGCGACATGGCGGCGGTCGCCGCGATCGCCGCGCGCAAGCAGGAGGCAGCTCAGGCGGCCACCGCGGCCGCGAACGCTCCGCCGCGCGGACTGGATGACGAGATGCTGGTCGGAGAGCCGAAGGTCAGGCCCAGCCGGCGCTTCTTCGGTCTGGGCAAGGCCGAGGATGAAGGACCGGTGGCGCCCGGCCAGTCGCGCCTGTCGAAGGACAATCGCGCCCTGCTGCAGGAGGCGCTGTTCGACCTCCTCGAGTGCAAGCGCCTGCTCGACCAGGTGCGCTGAAAAGGCCGGCTTGGGCCGGCCGCAGATCACATCCCGCCGAAGAGCGCCGTGAAGCTGTATTCCGGCCAGATGCCGATGGCGCCGTCGTACATCATCTTCAGTGCGACGTAGAAGATGATGATCAGACCGACATAGGCGATCCAACGGTGGCGGTGCAGCAGCCGGGCGATGAAGGAGGCGGCAAAGCCCATCAGCGCGATCGACATGGCGAGGCCGATGATGAGCACGGTGGGATGCTCGCGCGCCGCGCCCGCGACGGCGAGCACATTGTCGAGCGACATCGACACGTCGGCGATGACGATCTGCCAGGCCGCCTGGGCGAAGGTTTTGCGCGGCGCGCCGCCGGCGATCTTGCCGTCGGCGTCGGTGTCGCGATTGAGCAGGGCCTCCTCGGCGTCGTGTTCCTGCTCGTCGGTGACCGTCATCTCGCGGTACATCTTCCAGCAGACCCACAGCAGAAGCAGGCCGCCGGCGACGAGCAGGCCGGGTCCGAGTTGCAGCAGTTGGGTGGTGATGAGCGCGAAGCCGATGCGCAGCACGGTCGCGGCGAGAATGCCGATGACGATCGCCTTGTTGCGCAATTCCTTCGGCAGCCCGGCGGCCGCGAGGCCGATCACGATGGCATTGTCGCCGGCAAGGACAAGATCGATCGCCAGCACCTGCAGAAGCGCGGTGAACCCTTCGGCGGTGAAGATTTCCATGAATGACCTTGCCGGATCGTCGTGTTCGCGGGGGGATGAATCGACCCGAAAATGGGCCTCTTCCGATGGGAATTCAATGGTCGGAGCGGCGGGATTCGAACCCACGACCCCTTGACCCCCAGTCAAGTGCGCTACCGGGCTGCGCTACGCTCCGAACCGGTGGAAGCCCTATAGAAGGCGTGTTCGCTGCGCAAGTGTCATTGCTGGAATAATGCCGATTATCGCGCGGCTTCCCTGCCGTATCGACGCTCCAGCGCCACGGCGCCCCACACCATGCCGATCAGGATGTAGAAATGGCGCCAGTGGTCGGTATCGATCACCGTGCCAAGCGCGACATGGCCGACCAGCGTCACCCAGGCGCACAGCAGGAAAGGCTGCCACGGCCGTTCGCGGAAGAGGATGCGGAAGCCGGCGGCGATCGTCCAGACGATCATCGTCAGCCAGGAGGCGAAGCCGAGCCAGCCGTAGTCCATCAGCGCTTTCAGCCAGATATTGTGCGTGTCCTCGCCGTAGATCTGGCCGAACGTCAGCGGGCCGATGCCGAACGGATGCTCCATCGCCAGCTGGAAGCCGATGACGTAGCGGGCGAAGCGGCCGAGCCGTGCGCCGTCATATTCCTGCACCAGTTGCGCGCGCGTCGTGAACAGTTCGGCGACTGAAGGGATTTGCAGCGCCACCAGGATTGCGACGACCAGCAGCGCGAACGCGGCGACGCTCATCATTGCCAGCCGCAGCCGGAAAAGGCCGCTCTGGCTGCGCAGGAACAGGATGCCGGTGACGAGGATCGTACTGACGCCGAACAGGCCCCACGCGCCGCGCGAGAACGAGAGGAAGATCGCCAGGACGATGACGAGCAGTGGGGGCAGGCAGCGCAGCCATTCCGACGGCCCGCCGGTCAGCACGCGGTAGAGCAGCCAGACGCCCGGTAGCGCCAGGAACGGTCCGAACACGTTCGGATCCTGGAACACGCCCGCGGCGCGCTCGTATTTGGTGAACATCTCGAAGCCGGGAAGCGCGTGGAAATATCCCAGGATGCCCGCCATGCCGGTGATGACGGCCGATGCCACCCAGGCGCGGAACATCAGCGGATAGAGGTCGGGCTGGGATTCGGTCACCGCCGCGAAGAAAACCGCGGTGAAGGCCAGGAACAGCGACACCGCGATGTAGAGCGGCGTGTCCATCAGGTCCGACATCTGCGTCATCGAGATCATGCCGCCGATGTTGAAGGCGACCAGCAGCACGAGAAGCGGGGTGATGCTCTTCGAGATGCGCAGGCCGAACAGCGCCCACACCGCGATCAGCCCGGCCATGTAGAGTTCGTAGGGCGCCGGCTCGCGGATGACGAAGCCCGACAGGAATACGCCGAGCGCCACCGCGCCGGAGACGATGATGGCGATCGCCTTGTCGTTGACCGCCGCTCGCGGAAGCTGGCCGGCGATAGCGCCCATCAGTAGGCGTTTTCCGTGTTGAGGAGCTTTATCGGCGTCATCAGCAGGATCTTGAGGTCGAACCAGAGCGACCAGTTCTCGATGTAGTAGAGATCGAACTCGGTGCGCATCTTGATCTTCTCGTCGGTGTCCATCTCGCCGCGCCAGCCGTTGATCTGCGCCCAGCCGGTCACCCCGGGCTTGACGCGGTGGCGGGCGAAATAGCCGTCGACGACCTCGTTGTAGAGGAGGTTGTGCGTCTGGGCGGCGACGGCATGGGGGCGAGGGCCGACCAGCGACAGCGAGCCGAACAGCGCGTTGAAGAACTGCGGCAGTTCGTCGATCGAGGTCTTGCGGATGATACGCCCGACGCGCGTCACGCGCGGGTCGCCCTTGGTCACCGCCTGTTTCGCGGTCGGGTCGGACCGGTCGGTGTACATCGAGCGGAACTTGTAGACCTCGATCACCTCGTTGTTGAAGCCGTGCCGCTTCTGCGTGAAGAGCACCGGGCCTTTCGAATCGAGCTTGATCGCGATCGCCGTCGCCAGCATCAGCGGCGACAGGACGATGATTCCGAGCAGGCTGAAGATGATGTCGAAGGCGCGCTTGGCGACGGAATCCCAATCGTTGATCGGCCGGTCGAAGATGTCGAGCATCGGCACCGCGCCGATGTAGGAATAGGACCGCGGGCGGAAGCGCAGCTGGTTCGAATGGGCCGACAGGCGGATGTCGACCGGCAGCACCCACAGCTTCTTGAGCAGCGAAAGCACGCGCGTCTCAGCGGTGAGCGGCAAGGACACGATCAGCATGTCGATGCGGGCGATGCGGGCGAACTCGATCAGTTCCGCGACATTGCCGAGCTTCGGATAGCCGGCCACGACCGGCGGCGAACGCGTGTCGTCGCGGTCGTCGAAGATGCCGCAGATGCGGATGTCGTTATGCGGCTGCGCCTCGATCGAGCGGATAAGGGCTTCGGCACTCTTGCCGCCGCCGACAATCACCGCACGCCTTTCCATGCGGCCGTTTCGGGCCCAGCGGCGGATTTGTATCGCCATCACGAAGCGCAGCGAAAACATCAGCACCAACCCGGTGGCGAACCATGTGCCGAACCAGAGGCGCGAGAAGTCGGACGATACCTTGAACAGGAAGCCGGTGATCGCCAGCAACGCAAAGACACCCGCCCAGACGAGGATGATCTTGCCGGCATGCGACAGCGGGCTGCGCAGCGCCGTCATCTGGTAGCATTCGGAGAATTCGAGCAGGATCACCGTGAGCAGCGAACCAACGAGCGCGATCGTTGGATAATGCCAGACGAGATGTGTGCTGTAGCCGATCAGCATGCCGTGCAGGATGAGCCCGCTCACCGCAAGCAGCGCGAACTCGACGATGCGCAGCGTGCCCGAGACCATGACCGGCGACATCGTATCGCGCCGGTACTGGCTCGCGACCTGCTCGGCCATCGGATTGAGGGAAGAATCCGGGGGGATCGTACCTTCACCCTTGTGGTTGCGCACCGCGTTCTTCGAGAAGCGGGCTTTGGGGTCGATCTCGTTCATGACGCGATGCCGTGGGCTATTCCAACAGACATATCAAGCCAGTGCTAAGAAAGGATTATGCCCCAGGTACAGCTTGATCGAAATGGCCAGTCTGCCTGCCGCGTCTCAGCCTGCAAGCGCGCGGAAGTATTCCCGCTCGATGGCGCTCGCCATGACCTCGACGCCGAACTTCGCCTTCAGCTCGGCCGTTGTCGGCATCAGGGCCTGCCAGGTGGGTGGGTCGGCGAGGAGTTTGGCCATCCGCGCGGAGATCTCGCCCGCGTCCGGTAGGGAGAGGGCAGGGGAGCTTTTGGGGAATATCTCAGGAATGCCGCCGACCGAGGTGGCGATCATCGGCATGCCGGCCGCAAGCGCCTCGAGCACGATGTATGGCATCGCCTCGGCGCGCGACGGCACGACGATCGCCCGCGCCAGCGCAAAGGCCTGCCGCGCCGGCATTGGCGGGTGGAACGTGAAGCGATCGCTGAGCCCAAGCCGCGCGATCTGATCCTGGTAGCCCGGAAGATCGTCGCCGTCCCCCACCATCACGGCGGTGAGAGTCCGTCCCAGCGCCTGTTCCGTCAGGGCGATCGCGTCGATGAAGATGTCCGGCCCCTTCAGGTCGCGCATCATGCCGATGTAGAGGAAATCGGTCGCGTCCCGCGCGGGCGGAACGGGTATGAACTCTGCTTCGCCCAGTCCGTTGTAGACGACACTATACGGCGCGCGCGGCCTTCCGACCTTCTGGCTGAACACGCGTTCTTCGTAGCCTGAGACGAAGAACAGATGGTCCGTGCACCGGTCCATGACCCGCTCGGCGGCGAAGATCGCCTTCCCCATCAGAGTGCCGCCATCATAGTGCAGGCTGCCGCCATGCGGCGAATAGAGGCGGGCTACGCGAGACCTGGATACCCGCAGAAGCGAGCCGAACAGACGGGAATAGACGCCACCCTTGGCGCCGTGCCCGTGCAGGATATCCGGCTGCAATTGCTTGATGAGACGATAGGTTCTGTAGGCGGCGGCGATGTCGCCGGGACCCACGTGCCGTTGCATCGGCGTTCGGTGGATGCCGAGCGCCAGTGTTCCGGAAATCTGATCGAACAGCTTGGCTTCGTAGTCGCCGCCGGTCGAGGAATCGCAGACGATGCCCACGAGATGTCCTGCCGCCGCCTGCGCATGGGCAAGATCGCGCACATGCCTGAAGATCCCGCCGACGGGCGAGCGGAAGCAGTGCACGATTCGCAGGCTCCTCCCCACCTCGCCCCGACCTCCCGTCAGAACAGACGTTCGCGGACGTATATCGTATCGCCGGGCAGCAACGGGTCCGACGTATAGACACGACCCGTCAACACCTTGCCGTTGACCGAGCGCGTGATGTCGACGGTCGACTGGTTGCCGCGCGGGGAGAAGCCCCCGGCAGCCGCGATTGCTTTTTGCACCGTCATCCCGGGCACGTAGGAATACTGGCCGGCCGCGCCGACTTCGCCCATGACGAAGATCGGGCGGTAGCGGTCGATCTCGACCGAAACGTCGGGGTCGCGGAGATAGCCGTTGCGCAGCCTGGCGGCCAGCGAAGCCTCGAGCTGCGCGACGGACTGGCCGCGAGCTGGCACCGTCCCCACCAGCGGGAAGGCGATGTATCCCGACTGGTCGACGCTGTAGGTGTTGGTGAGGCCTTCCTGTTCGAACACCGTGACGCGGATGCGATCGCCGGAATCGAGCACATAGGGAGCCTGGAGCGCCTTGCTGAAAGCGGCGGGCGCCGGCCTGTAGCTGCTGCAGCCGCCGGCGAGCGCCGCGGCGAGCAAGGCGGAGAAGACGAGAACGGGGCGTTTCATGTCCGGACGCGAACCCTTCGACATTGACGCGCCGGCAAGCCGACGGCGCGATACCGGGTCGTTATCCCCCCGTTAGGGTTAATGCGCGGTAAAGGCGCCGACGATGGGCCGGAGGGTTCCTGCAATTCTTAACCTGGCGGAAACCATAGTCGTTTACCTCTTGCCGGAATTGGTACGGAGTGACGCCATGTCGGGCAGTTCAGTCAGGGGCAGCGATGTCGATGTCGACCTCGGGACCCTCTTCGCCAGCATAGTCAGGGATTGGAAACTGATCCTGGCCGTGACGATCGCCGTCACCGGTCTGGCGTTCCTCGTCGCATGGCTCGCGACGCCGCATTACCGGGCCGAAACCCGCATTCTGATCGAGACCACGGAATCGGTCTTCACGCGCCCGACGCCCTCCGGCGAGAGCGACAAGCCGATCCTCGACGAGGAAGGGGTGACGAGCCAGGTCGAGGTTATGACCTCGAGCGACCTTCTCCGGCAGGTCGCCGACAAGCTCGATCTCGGCAAACTGAAGGAATTCGACGAACAGGCCAGCATGGGTCTGGCCGGCCGGCTGATGGTGTTGGTCGGCCTGAAGAGCGACCCCGGAGGTCTCGCCGCCGAGGATCGCGTCGTCAAGACGATGCGCGAGAAGCTGCGCGTCTATCGTGTCGAGCGCTCGCGCGTCATCGTCGTCAGTTTCTCCTCCGAAGATGCGAAACTCGCCGCCGACGTGCCGAACGCGATCGCCGACGCCTATCTCGCCATGCAGCAGCAGGCCAAGCAGAAGTCCAACGCCTCGGCGACCGAGTGGCTGGAACCCGAGATCGCCGATCTTCGCGAGAGGGTGAAGGCGGCCGAGACCAAGGTTGCCGACTTCCGTGCCCAGTCCGACCTGATGATCGGGCAGAACAATGCGGCTCTGGCCACACAGCAGCTTTCGGAGATGTCGACCGAGCTGTCTCGGGTCCGTGCCGCCCGCGCCACCGCCGAGGCGAACGCCCAGAGCCTGCGCGATGCCATCGGCGGCGGCGGTTCGCTCGATTCGATGCCGAACGTAATGTCCTCGCCGCTGATCCAGCGCCTGCGCGAACGCCAGGTTCAGCTCAACACCGACATCGCCGATCTTTCGACCACGCTGCTCGACAACCATCCGCGCATCAAGTCGCTGCGCTCGCAACTCGCCGACCTCGACGCCCAGATCCGCAGCGAGGCGCGCAACATCCTGCGCGGACTGGAAACCGAGGCACAGACGGCGAAGCTGCGCGAGAGCAAGCTGGTCGCGAACCTCAACAACGTGAAGGCGGAATCCGCCCGCGTCGGCGACAAGGAGGTCGAGCTGCGCGCATTGGAACGCGAAGCCGCGGCCCAGCGTGAACTGCTCGAGTCCTACCTGACCCGCTATCGCGAGGCGGCGTCGCGCGGTGACCGTTCCTACCTGCCGGCCGACGCCCGCATCTTCTCGCGCGCCACCGTTCCCTCCGAGCCCTACTTCCCGAAGATCGTGCCGATCGTCGGCGCCGCCTTCGTCGGCTCGCTGCTCGTCATGGCGATCGTCACGCTGATGCGCGAACTCTTCTCGGGCCGGGCGATGCGTCCGGCCGGCGAACGGAAGGTGGAACCCGTCGAGCGGATCGCAATGCCTGAACCTGCCGCCGCGCCGCCGGAACCCGCCGCGCCGGTAAAGGAAGTCGCGCCCGCGCCGTCCGAGCCTGCCGCCGTGCCGCCGCCAGTGCTTTCACGGCCGGTTGCGCCAACGCTTGCCCGCACCGCGCCGAACGACAACCGCTTGAGTGTGTCCGCCGCCGCAGAGAGACTGATTTCGGGTGGCGCGGCGCGAGCGATCTTCGTATCGCCGGAGGGCGACGAGGGAGCCGCGAGCGCGGTCCTGGTGGCGCGCGAGGTCGCCGACACCGGCCTGCGCGTCGTTCTCGTCGACCTCACCTCGAGCGGTGCCGCGTCCGTTCCGACGCTCGACACCGCGGCGGTGCCGGGCATCACCAACCTGTTGACCGGGGAATCGCAGTTCTCACATGTGATCCACGGAGACCTCTATTCGGAATGCCACGTGATCCCGGTCGGGACCGCCGATCCCGCGCGCGCGATGCGCGCGGCGGACCGGCTGCCGATCATCCTCAATTCCCTCGGCAGCGCCTACGACCTCGTCGTCGTCGAGTGCGGTCCGGCCAAGGCAGAGGGCATTCGCAGGCTGGTTGGCGAGGGCACCTGCGTCTTCGTCAGTGCGCTGGACCTGGGCGACCGCGCCGTCGACGAGGCGGCGTCCGACCTGAGATCGGGTGGCTACGGCAATGTCGAACTGGTGAGGCCCGTAGCCTTTGACAATCCGTCTCCGACGGTTCCGAACCGCTCGGCGGCCTGAGGCCGCCGGACCTCTTCAGTCGTCCTCAGACGTCGCCGGCGCGGCTGCCTGCTTGCGCAGCCGCTTCACCAGCGCCCAGATCACCCGGTTCTGCTTCACGAATCGCTTGGCCGCGGTCATGCCGCTCAATCCCGCGGCGAGGAGCCGGCCTTTGGCCGAGACCGGAACGGCTATGTCGAAATGGCGTGTCTCGATGTTGCACCACAGCCGCTTGTAGTGCTCGTCGCCGACCGAGAAATCGTAGATGTCGAAGCCCTGCTCGCAGGCTTCGCGGATGTTCTCGTAGAACAGGAATTCGCCCGGGCTCGCGGCCGACAAGTCGTCCTCGGCAATCGCACCGAACTCGCAGACGAGCCGATCGCCCGAGCGGCTCGATCCCGTTATGGCACGCAGCTTGCCGCCGACCTCGAGGCCATGCAGCACGAATGGCGGCGGCGATTGCGCCAGCGCGTCGACGAAGAGCCGCCGGAAGAAGGCGCGGACGCCATGGGGCGCGAATACGTCCGCAATGCCCATCTTGCGGAAACGATCGGACTTCATCTCGTAGAAGTGCGCCAGTATCTCGTCGACCTCCTCGGGCGTGCGCGCCTCGATGCGGCGAACGCCGCCCGCGGCCTCGAACTTCCGCGTCTGCGAGCGGTGCTTCTTGCGCTTGCGCTTGCCGCTCGCACGGTCCAGCAGTGCCTCGAAACCGCCGTCGAGGCAGACGGCGAGGGCGATGTTCGGGCTCTCGGTATGAGCCAGGGCCGCAAGTGGGGAGGGCAGGCCGCCGAGTTCGCGGCACAGCCGCTCGAGATGGACGAGATCTACGTCGGGACGCGAAGCCCGCACCGCTTTCGCAAGATGTCCTGCGGACAGGTGGCCCGGGCCATCGCGGAAAGCCGGGAAATTGCCGGCTGCGTGGCTGCCTCCCATGAATCGTGCGATGCGGAAGGGTCCCCTCTTCACGACTTCGAGTGGCAGAACGATCGCGGGTCCTTCCTCGGGACCCGCGGTAACGATGAACGTGTCGGCGCCTGACGCCTCCGACCATGCCGTGACCCAGTTTGGCGTCTGGGCCGGAGCCACGGCCTTTCCCGCGATCAAAGTCGAATAGTCCCTCGCCGTCACAGTCGCACTCGCGCTGGCAACGGTTGCATCGCCGCGACGCCCGTGATCCGCAGGATTTGTCTGCATGCGCGAGAAATGCGCAACCGCGTCAACCATACTTCAATCCTTGCCCGGTACGGTGCCTCGTCGCGTCTTCCGGTGCGATGAAGCTATGCGCAAAAGGTGAATCAATGATCGACAGAGGGGAGTTGCTGCGAAAGCTCGCCCTCAACATGGCGCGATACAGCGGGCTCGGCTCTATTGCGGCCCGGTTCACCGCTGGTGTCGGTGCGATCCTGATGCTGCACCGCGTCACGCGCGATCCGGCTCTGCCGTCGGGCGTGAACCGGCATCTGGCGATCACGCCCGAGTTTCTCGACGCCGTGCTCGCCGAGATGAGGGCGCTGGGCTTCCGATTCGTGCCGATGGACGAGGTGCCGGAGCTCTTGTCCGCTCGCGCCGGATCCGAGCGTTTTCTAGCCATTACCGCCGATGACGGCTATCGCGACAACCTCACCTGCGCGCTGCCGATTCTCGAGAAGCACGGCGCCCCGATGACGATCTACATCGCCCCGGCGCTGATCGAGGGGACTGTCGATCTCTGGTGGGATGTCGTCGAGGAGATCGTCTGTCGCAGCGAGCGTATCTATCTCGACACAGCCGGTGGACGCCTGGCGATCGATGCGACGACGGCGGCCGAAAAGCTCCGCGCCAACATCACGATCCACAATTACCTAACGAACGAACTGCCGGAGGAAGAGCAACGCTGGGTCATCCGGGCACTCGCGGCCGCGGCGGGCGTCGATCATGCGCGTCCGTCGCGCGAGACCCTGATGAACTGGGACGAGATCAGGCTCGCCGCCGAACATCCTCTCCTCACCATCGGCGCGCATTCGCTCCATCACTTCAATCTCAAGCGCCTCTCTGACGATCGCGCTCGCAGCGAAATGCGGGACGGAGCCAAGTTCCTCGAGATCGAGCTTGGACAGGCGCCGCGTCATCTGGCCTATCCCTACGGCTACGCTTCCGCGGTCGGAGAACGCGAGACGCGCATCGCCGCCGAACTCGGCTTCGCCACCGCCGTGACGACGCGGCACGGCATCCTCTATCCCGGCCACGCGAACCATCTCCTCGCCCTGCCGCGCATATCGGTCAACGGCCGCTACCAGCAGGTCAGCCACATCAGGACGATGGTCAACGGCGTCACGACCCCTCTCGCCAATCGCGGCAGGGCGTTCGTGACGGTGTGACTGTTCAGGCTTTGGGCTGTTTCACCATCCATTTGATGATGCCCATGGCGGGCAGGATCCACAGCAGGCCGGTCAGCAGGAAATAGGTGAAATGCACCACCGGCCCCGATTCGGCGAGCTGCGCGACCGCGACCATGGTTGCGAGCCACGCATAGACGATCACCAGTGCGATCAGCAGGACCGTTCCGATGAGTTTGCGGAGTCTGACGGGCATGGGACTTCCTTTCGCGCTCCGTATAGTCCTCGCCCGCGGGCATCGTAAAGCCTGGGCGCGCGACGGCGTGTCGCGCGACACCGGCGGGCAAACGGGATATCGGCTGTAGCGAAGCTGCCGGAATGAAGAGAATGGCCACGACCGCACAGATCGAAACCGCCGCAGACATGCGCCGCCGCGCGGCGGGATCGCGCCGCGCCGTGCGGATCTGGCTCTACATCGTACTGCTCGTGCTCTTCGCCCTGTTCCTCGTGGGCGGAGCGACGCGGCTGACCGATTCCGGCCTGTCGATCACGGAATGGAAGCCGATCCACGGCGTCATCCCGCCGCTGAGCGAGACGCAGTGGCAGGAGGAGCTGGAAAAATATCGCCAGATCCCGGAATACCAGCAGATCAACAAGGGCATGAGCCTCGACGAGTTCAAGTCGATTTTCTGGTGGGAGTGGGCGCACCGCCTGCTGGCGCGCGGGGTCGGCGTGGTAATGGCCCTGCCGCTCGCCTTCTTCTGGCTGACTGGGCGACTTGAGAGCCATCTCAAGCCGAAGCTTCTCGGCCTGCTGGCGCTCGGCGGCTTCCAGGGCTTCGTCGGCTGGTGGATGGTGTCGTCGGGACTTTCCGAACGCGTCGACGTCTCCCAGTACCGTCTCGCGACTCATCTCACGCTCGCTTGCATCATCTTCACCGCGGTCATGTGGGTCGCGCGCGGGCTCGCGCCGCATTCGCAAGGTCCGGCGGGGCAGGGGACGCGCCGCTTCGCCGGCGTGTTGGCGCTGCTGGTTCTGTTCCAGATCTATCTCGGAGCACTGGTCGCCGGCCTCGACGCCGGCATGTCCTACAACACCTGGCCACTGATGGACGGGAGCGTGGTGCCGGGCGACCTGTTCGTGCAGCAACCCTGGTGGATCAACCTGTTCGAGAATCCGAAGACCGTGCAGTTCATGCACCGGCTCGGCGCCTACGTGGTGCTAGCCGCCGCGCTCGTCCACGCCGTCACGGCCTGGCGCGCGCTGCCCGGTTCGACTCATGCGCGCCGCGCGCTGGTGCTGTTCGGCCTGATTCTGGTTCAGGCTGGGCTCGGCATCACCGCGCTGGTGCTGGTCGTTCCCTTCGGCTGGGCGCTGGTCCATCATGGCTTCGCCATCATGGTCCTCGGCTTCGCCGTCGCCCACTGGCGCGGGACGGTTGCGCCGTATCCGATGCCTGCGAGAACGGCCGCCTAGGCGCCGATCATCAGGTCCATGTTCTGCACCGCTGCGCCAGACGCTCCCTTGCCGAGATTGTCGTAGACGGCGACGAGCACCGCCTGCGCGCGGGCGTCGTTGGCGAAGACATGGAGCATCATGCGGTTGGTGCCGTTGTAGGTTTCGGGATCGAGCTCCGGCACGCGGTCGACCTCCGCATAGGGCGCGACCTCGACCGCACTGTCCGTCAGGCCGGCATAGTGATCGCTGATCGCGGCGTGGAGCTCCTTGCCCTTGGGCACGCGGGCGAGCGCGCCGAGCTGCAGCGGCACCATCGTCACCATGCCCTGCGCGAAATTGCCGACGGCTGGCTGCATCAGCGGGTCGAGCTTGAGGCCCGCATAGTGCTTCAACTCCGGCACGTGCTTGTGCTTGAGCGTCAATGCGTAGGGAAAGAACTCGGGCGCAGCCTCGCCCTTGGCCTCGTAATCCTCGATCATCGTCCGGCCGCCGCCGGAATAGCCGGAAATGCCGCTCATCGTGACCGGATAATCGGCCGGCAGCAGCCCGGCCGCGATCAGCGGCCGCAGCGTCGCGATCGGCCCCTGCGGCCAGCAGCCGGGATTGGCGACCCGTTTGGAGGCGGCGATCCGGGCAGCTTGCGCGCTGTCCATCTCGGCGAAGCCATAGGTCCAGCCGTCGGCAACCCGATGCGCCGTCGAGGCGTCGATGACCCGCGTGGTGCCGTTGGAGATCAGCGAGACGCTTTCCTTAGCCGCGTCGTCCGGCAGGCACAGAATGGCGACGTCCGCCGTATTGAGGAATTCCGCGCGAGCGGCCTTGTCCTTGCGACGGTCGGTGGGAACCGAGATGATCTCGATGTCGTGGCGTCCTGCAAGCATCGACCTGATCTGGAGGCCGGTGGTGCCGTGTTCGCCGTCGATGAAGATTTTCGGTTTCATGTCTGTCGTCCGGAAAGCGTGGTCGCTCAAATGGTTACGCTGGCCGCCGGAATCAATCCGGCAGGCAGTTGAATCGAAGTCTCAGCCGCGCGCCTTTCGCGCCGAAAGCAGGCCGAGATAGTACATCGCGATATTGGACGCGGCGATCGAGGTGATGTCGGCATGGTCGTAGGCGGGGGACACCTCGACGACATCGGCGCCGACCATGTCGAGCCGGTCGAGCAGGCGCAGCACCGACAGCATCTTGGCCGACGACGGACCGCCCGCGACCGGCGTGCCGGTGCCGGGCGCAAACGCCGGGTCGAGGCAGTCGATGTCGAAGGTGACATAGGTCTTTCGCCCGGCGGTGCGCTCGAGGATCGCCTCCGCAATCTCGGCAGCCCGCATCTCCTCCACTTCGTAGCCGTAGATGATCTTGATGCCGCAATCCGTCGGCGCGTGGGTGCGGATACCGACCTGGATCGAGGTGGCCGGGTCAACCACGCCCTCGCGCACCGCGCGCAGCACGAAGGAGCCGTGGTCGATCCGCTTGCCGTCGTCGTCCCAGGTATCCTGGTGCGCGTCGAACTGGACCAGCGACAGCGGGCCGTATTTCGCCGCATGCGCCTTGAGGATCGGCCAGGTGACGAAATGGTCGCCGCCGAGCGACAGCAGGAACGCGCCGCCCTTGATAAGCTTGGCCGCCTCGCGCTCGATGGTGCCCGGCGTCCTCTGGTGGTTGCCTGAATCGAGCAGGCAGTCGCCGTAGTCGACCACCGCGAGCCGGTCGATGAACTCGTCGTTGAACGGATACTGAGCGTCATTGTCCATGATCGCGGAGGCGCGCCGGATGCCCTGCGGCCCGAAGCGCGCGCCGGGGCGGTTGGTCACCGCCGCGTCGAAGGGAATGCCCCAGACGACCGCATCGGCCCCCCTCACGTTCTTCGAGTATTTTCGCCGCATGAAGGACAGCGCGCCGGCATAGGTCGGCTCGTAGGACGCGCCGGAAAACCCGCGCGCGACGAAGGCATTGTCGATCGAATTGGCAGCCATGGGCGTCCTTCCCCTCTCGCGGCGGAACCTATCCCCCGTCCGCGACGGTATCGCAACAGGAAAAAGCGTCACGCGCCTGTCATCGCGACGGGCTACCCGCGCCACAGGATCTGCTTCGAAGGGATTCGAACGCATGCGATACGCCCTCTGCGCGCTGCTCCTGTCGGCGCTTGCGGCATGCTCCCCGGCCGCCGCGGCTGAAGGTCGGGTCGCCGAGATCCGCGAAAGGCTGCTTAACGCCAACCAGTGGCGCGATCATGTGATGGTGGTAGCCCACCGCGCCGGTGGCCTGCAGTCGCGCAAGTCGCGCTTTCCGGAGAACTCTCGGGCGGCGCTTGCCGACGCGATCTCCTCCGGCGCCGAAATGGTCGAGATCGACGTGCAGAAATCGGCGGACGGCGTCTATGTCGTCATGCACGACACCTGGCTCGACCGCACGACCGACTGCAAGGGCGAGGTGGCGCAGTTCGCCCTGGCGGAGCTGAAGACCTGCCGCCTCAAGGTCGAGGCCACCAGCGAGGTGACGGCGGAGACCGTGTCGTCGTTAGCCGAATTGCTCGAGGCCGCGCGGGGACGGATCATGGTCAACATTGACAACAAGCTGGCGCCGGCGGACCTGGTCGGCATGGCCGAGGTTGCCGAGGGCCTCGGCATGTCGGACCAGATCGTGGTCAAACTGAATCTCTGGAACGATGCCCGCATTGCCGAAGCCGATCGTCTGATCGCGCTCTTGCCGCGCGGCGTGACCTTCATGCCGATCGTCGCCGACGATGCGGTGCGCGACCCGGCGCTGCTGGAGACGGTGGCCCGCGCGGTGTCGGCGAGCGCTGTCGAACTCATCTCTTGGCATTCCGGCGGCGAGCCGATGACGCGGGACGGCGGGCCGCTCTTCGGCGCGAGAGCCCGAGCAGTGGCGGCGCGGGGCGACTGGCACCTCTGGGTCAACACCTACGCCATCGTCAACAAGAGCGCCGGCATGCTTTCGGGCGGCCGTGGCGACCAGCTCGCTGTCGACGCCGGCTTGCCCGCCGAAGCGTTCGGCTTCTGGGTCGACCGGGGAGCGACCATCATTCAGACCGATGAGCCCGGCGAAGCGATCCGCTGGCTCGATGCGAAGGGCTACCGCCGACCCTATGCAATCGGTGCCGAACAGGCGGTTGCGGCCGAGTAGACGTCCGATCCGGCGGCTCATTCCATCGCTCTCCGCCCGTTGGCCCGGGACTTGCGACGACTTGGATACGAACCGGGAAATCCCCGGGGACCTGTGCCTATTTGCGACAGGTCGAGCCAAGGGAGCGAGGCACGCGATGACGAAGAGCCCAATTGCGACACACGGCGTTGCGGCAGACGGGGTCGGCGCGAAGGCTCGTTTCGAAGCGCTCGACAGTTGGCGCGGGCTCGCCGCCATCTTTATCATCCTCTTCCACGCTCAGGTCGCGAGCCATGTCCGCGACGCCGCATTGGTGCGCGCGGGCGAGATGTTCGTCGATTTCTTCTTCGTTCTCTCCGGCTTCGTCATCGCCCACGCCTATGCCGGGCGGATTTCGAGGGGCGCGGATCTCGGGCGCTTCATGATGCTGCGCATCGGCCGCGTCCTGCCGCTTCATCTCGTCATGCTCGCGCTCTTCGTCGCCATGGAAGCCGGCAAGGCGTTTGTGCCTGGCCTCGGCGCCCCGGGAGATAGAGCCTTCACCGGCACGAACGACTTCAGCGCCATCTTCACGAACATGTTCCTAGTACAGGTGGGAACGCATGACCAGCTCACCTGGAACACGCCGGCCTGGAGCATAGCGGCGGAACTGGTCGCCTACATCGTCTTCGGCATCGTGGCATTGTTCGTCGGCCGGTTTCTGGGACTGGCTGCCGTGGCGGGCGCGGTTCTCTCGGTGCTCGTGCTCTGGTCACTGGCGCCATACGGCATGGAATCGACCTACGACTTCGGCCATTTTCGTGCCATCTACGGCCTGTGCATCGGCGTGCTGGCGTACCAGCTTATGATGGCAACGGCTTCCAGGCCCGGCTTGCTCGGCGCCGCGAGAGGTTCGATTGCCGCTTCGACACTGATCGAACTGGCGGCCGTTGCCGGAGCGCTTGGCTTTATGGCCTATGCCTATGGCACCGTCGCCGCCTTTGCCGCGCCGCTCGTCTTCGCCGCCGTCGTGCTGGTCTTCGCGGCGGAGAAAGGCCTGGTCAGCACGCTCCTGCGCGCCAAGCCGCTGGTGGCGGTGGGCGCCATCTCCTTCTCGATCTACATGGTGCACATGTTCCTGATCATGCGGGTCGTCAACGTGGCGCGCCTCACGGACAAGCTGACGGGCACGCAGACGGTCACACAGATGGGGCATGGCGGGCAGGGGATCGACCTCGGCAGTGCGTTTGCCGGCGACATTTTGATCCTCGCCATCGTCGCGCTGACTGTCGCCGTCAGTGCCGTCACCTACCGGCTGATCGAACGGCCGGGGCGCGACTGGTTCCGCCGCCGTGCCGAGCGGCTGTTCGCGGGAAGCTCGCGGGGGGCTGCCGGCGGCCTTGCCCTCTCGCGCTCCGCCGGATGATCGCAATTGCAGCCGACAACGAAAAAGGCCGCCCGAAGGCGGCCTTTTCCATATGCGATTCCGAAGCGTATCAGCGCTTCGAGAACTGGAACGAACGACGGGCCTTGGCCTTGCCGTATTTCTTGCGCTCCACCGTGCGCGAGTCACGGGTGAGGAAACCACCCTTCTTGAGCACGCCGCGCAGGCCGGGTTCGTAGTAGGTCAGCGCCTTGGAGATGCCGTGACGCACGGCGCCCGCCTGGCCCGACAGACCGCCGCCCTGGACGGTGGCGATGATGTCGTACTGGCCGTTGCGGTTGGCCGCGACGATCGGCTGCTGCAGGATCATCTGGAGCACGGGACGCGCGAAGTAGGCCGCGTATTCCTTGTCGTTGACGATGATCTTGCCGGAGCCCGGCTTGATCCAGACGCGGGCGATCGCGTCCTTGCGCTTGCCGGTCGCGTAGGCGCGGCCCTGCTTGTCGAGCTTCTGGACGTGGACAGGAGCGGCGGGCTGGGCGGCGGCCGAAACCGTGCCGAGCTGGGAGAGAGAGCTGAGATCAGCCATGGTCAGGCCTTCTTGTTCTTGCGGTTCATCGCCGCCACGTCGAGGACGACGGGCTGCTGCGCTTCATGGGGATGGTCGGCGCCGGCATAGACCTTCAGGTTGCGCATCTGGCGACGGCCGAGCGGGCCGCGCGGGATCATGCGCTCGACGGCCTTTTCGACCACGCGCTCCGGGAAACGGCCTTCGAGGATGTCGCGCGCGGTGCGCTCCTTGATGCCGCCGGGATGGCCGGTGTGCCAGTAGTACATCTTGTCGGTGTATTTCTTGCCGGTCAGTGCCACCTTGGCCGCGTTGACGATGATGACGTTGTCGCCGTCGTCGACATGCGGAGTGAAGGTCGGCTTGTTCTTGCCGCGCAGGATGTTGGCGACGATGGAGGCGAGACGACCGACGACGAGACCTTCAGCGTCGATCAGCACCCACTTCTTCGTCACATCCGCAGGCTTCTGCGAGAATGTGGACATGGAAATTGCCTTCGTTGGAACCCCTTCGGCGGACCGGGTGGGGCGTTTCTTGTTGCTTGCGTTGGCGTTTGACGCGCCAACAATGAAACGGCGGCTCTCGGTCTGATCCGGGGCCGCTGCGTCAAGGAAGGCGTATAGGGGAACGGAGGGTACGCGTCAATTGCGCGGATTTCAGACGCAGCCAAGAAAACATAATAAAAGCAAGCAATTGGTTTAGAGGTATTATTTTACCGCCATCATCTGGCGCCGATCGCCCGTCGCGCCGCATCGGCAAGAAAGGCCGAACGGGTCAGTCCTCGGCTCTTCGCCGTCTCATCAATCGCGCGCAGCATGCCCCGTTCGAAGGTGAGGTTGGCGCGGACGACAGCTGTGTCCTTCTCGATCAATGGCACCGATATCAGATAGCTGCCGGCTTTCAGCGCTTCGGCGACATCGACGCGTGCAACTATGGCGCTATGCGGCGACGGTTCGGGAACTTTCATGTCCTCTGCCCAGAGTTCCAGCGCCTCGATCGCATTGGCGAGGATGTCCGCTTCCTCGTCAGCCGCCGAGAAGCAGCCGGGAATGTCGGGAAAGGAGACACCGAATGCACTCCCCTCATCCTTCTCCACCATCGCCAGAAACTGCTTCATATGTTCAGTCCTTCAACCAACCGGCGTCTCGCGCGATGGCCCGCGCCGTTCCGGTCGGCAGATCCTTCTTGGGATGCGGGACGATGACGGTCCGCTCGCCTCGCCGGAATTTGTGATGCGAACCACTGCTCGAGACCAATTCGAAACCCTCCTTGCGGAGACGCTGCACGATCTTCCGGCTGTCGCGTTCGATCAACATAGTGTGTAATTATATGCGCATCAAGAGGGCGTCCTCTTTGGCGGGATTGCGTAGGTGCCAGTCGCATGCGCCACCGTCGCGCCGTCGGCGACGATGTCGATGTCGAAGACCATCAGACTTTTGCCGAGCTTGAGGATGCGGCAATGGCCGTCGACTGGGCCGGGGCCGGCCTTGCGCATGAAGTTGATCGTCAGGCTCGTCGTCACCGCAAGCGCCTCGCGGCCGACATGGCTGAGCACGCAGACATAGCCGCCGATGTCGGCGAGCGTGAACAGGCACGGTCCCGACACCGTGTTGCCCGGTCGCAGGTGCCGCTCGTTGGCGTTGAGGCGGACCGTGCACTCGCCGGGTTTCACGTCGATCGCGAGATAGTCCGAATACTGGTCGTTGAGCTGCGGATAGACGACCTTCAGATAGGCGTTGATCTCGTCGGCGGTCATGACCGGTGTGAGCGCGGAATGGGTCGGCATGCGTCGTCCGTCTATTTCGTGTGGTTGATCGGGCGGTTTTCGGTCCAGTCGAAGGTGCCGAGGTCGCGCTCGCGCACCGCCTGCTTCCAGCCGACGTCTTCCGCCCGGTGCTTGAAGTTGATGCCTTCGGGCGAATGGCGCGTGATGCCGTCGAAGAGGGTGGCGAACATCTGCGTCTGCTTCAGCCCCATCGCCTCGATCGCCTGGTTGACCACCAGCTTCTGCATCATCAACTGGTTGACCGGGACGGTGGCCATGCGTTCGGCGAGCCGCTCGACCTCGGCGTCGAGTTCCTCCGCCGGCACGGATTTTAGCACCAAGCCCATTCGCTCGGCTTCCGGACCCTTGATCCGGTCGCCGGTGAAGAGCATGCGCTTGGCGCGCTCGGGTCCCAGCCGATAGACCCACATCGCCGTCGTCGGGCAGCCCCAGACGCGGACGGGCATGTAGCCGATCTCGGCGTCGTCGGCCATGACGATCATGTCCGAGCACAGCGCAATGTCCGAGCCGCCCGCCACCGCGAAGCCGTGCACCTTGGCGATCACCGGCCGATGGGAGCGCCACAGCGACATGAACAGCTCCGTGTTGCGCATCATGAAGGCATAGTCCTTCATCGGGTCCCAGGGCATCTCCTGCGTCGCCGCGTGGCCTGCGCCGCCGCTCGCCTGCGCGTAGTAGGCGAGGTCGTAGCCGGAGCAGAAGGCGCGGCCTGAGCCCGACAGGACGATGACATGCACGCCCTGATCGGCGTTGGCGCGCGCCACGCAATCGGCGAGTTCGAGCGGCAACAGGTCGTCGATGGCGTTCATCGCCTCGGGGCGGTTCAAGGTGATGCGGCCGATGCGGCCATCCTTCTCAAAGAGAACCCTGGACAAATCGCTCCTCCCGATGCGGTCTTCCGTTTTCGTAAACGTAAGAGACACCAATTCCACTCTGGCCATCAAGCCGGGTCGTGCTATTTCTCCGTGCGCATTTCTCAGGGAGGCGGTCATGGCTGAGGTGGTGGCGATAAGGCGCGAGGAGCCGGAAGGACTGGTGTGGCAGGCCCGCGAGGGGAAAGTGCTGCGCCTGACGCTCGCCAACCGGCCCGCCAATGCGCTGTCGCTGGAGATGATGGCCGCCCTGCAGGCGGCACTCGACGAAGCCCGCGACGACAAAAGCGTGCGCGTGGTGGTCATCGCTGCCATGCCCGGAAAGGTCTTCTGCGCCGGCCACGATCTGAAGCAGATGACCGCCCACCGCAACGCCCCGGACAGGGGCGAGGCCTTCTTCGAGGAGACCTTCGCGGCCTGTTCGGTGCTGATGCAATCCATCGTGCGCCATCCCAAGCCCATCATCGCCGAGGTCGACGGCATCGCGACGGCCGCCGGCTGCCAGCTCGTCGCCTCCTGCGATCTCGCCATCGCCTCGCAGCGGTCGACATTTGGCGTGAACGGCATCGATGTCGGCCTGTTCTGCACGACGCCGGGCGTGGCGCTTGCACGCGGCATGAAGCGCAAGCACGCGATGGAAATGCTCTTGACCGGCGAGATGGTCGACGCCTCGACCGCCCGCGAGTTCGGCCTGATCAATCGCGTCGTGCCCGAGGAATACCTGACTCAGGTCGTGAGCAAATACGCGCAAGTCATTGCCGAAAAATCGCCTCAGGCCGTCGCCTTCGGCAAGAAGGCGTTCTACGACCAGGTCGAGATGGGCCTGGAGGACGCTTACGCCTATGCCGGCCGCGTCATGGTCGACAATCTGCTGGCCCGCGACGCCGAGGAGGGGATCGCTGCGTTCATCTCCAAGCGCAAGCCGGTGTGGGGTGAGGAATAGTGGAAACCCGCGTCTCGATCGTCACCGTCGCGGTCGACGACCTCGACCGCATGGCGGCCTTCTACGGGGCGATGGGACTGAAGCGCCACGCCGGCATCACCGACGGCGTTGCCTTCTTCCAGATGGGCGGGATCATCCTGTCCCTTTTCCCGCGGCCGAGTGCGGAGGCCGACAGCGGACTGAAATTCGGCGACGGCATCCCGCGCGTCTACCTCGCCTACAACACCCGCACCCGCGACGACGTCGGCAAGGTGTTGGCGCTGGCGGAGAAGGCGGGAGGTCGTATCGTCAAGGCGGCGCAGAAGGCCTTCTGGGGCGGCTGGTACGGCTATTTCGCCGATCCGGAGGGCAATCTCTGGGAAGTGGCGCACAATCCGGACTTTCCGATCGCAGCCGATGGAACGATATCGCTTCCGCCTGAGGCGTAGCTCGTCCATAAAGCGGCGCGAGACGCGCCAAGTCAGCCCGAAGAGCCCGCATGAACCACGATTCCTACGATAACTCCTACATCGCCGGCATCCTCAACTCGGTGAAGACGATCGCCATCGTCGGTGCGTCGGCCAACGACGTGCGGCCGAGTTTTTTCGTCACCAAATATCTCATCGACAAGGGCTACGATGTCTACCCGATCAATCCCGGCCATGCCGGCAAGGAGATCCTCGGCCGCATGACCTATGCGAAACTGGCCGACGTGCCCGTGCCGATCGACATGGTCGATATCTTCCGCGCCTCGAACGCCGTCCCGCCGATAGTCGACGACGCGCTGGCGCTGTCGCCGCTGCCCAAGGCGATCTGGATGCAGTTGACCGTTCGCCATGACGAGGCGGCGGCCAAGGCCGAAGCGCATGGCATCAAGGTGGTGATGAACCGCTGCCCCAAGATCGAATATGCGAAACTGTCGGGCGAAATAGGCTGGAACGGCGTCAATTCCGGCACGATTAGCTCAAAGAAGCCAATCATGCGCCAGGGGTTCCAGAGCTTCGGCATTCGCCAGAAATAGCGCTTTCATCCCCGTACCGACGCCCGGCAGGGCGGTTTCCGGCCACTTGAACCGCGAAAAAGGGAAAATTCGCCTTTGCCTTCCCGCGCGGGCTTTGCCAAGACTGGCGCGGATTTCAGAACAAGCCTTCCAGGGAGGATCCCAATGCCAGGTTTCGACACGCTCGCCATCCATGCCGGGGCCAAGCCCGATCCGGCCACTGGCGCCCGCGCCACGCCGATCTACCAGACGACCTCCTTCGTCTTCGACGACGTCGACCATGCAGCCTCGCTATTCGGCCTGAAAGCCTTCGGCAACATCTACACCCGCATCATGAACCCGACCCAGGCCGTGCTCGAGGAGCGCATCGCGGCGCTCGAAGGCGGCACGGCGGCGCTCGCGACGTCGTCGGGCCACGGCGCGCAGCTGCTCGTCTTCCACACCATCATGCGCCCGGGCGAGAATTTCATTGCCGGGAAGCGGCTCTATGGCGGCTCGATCAACCAGTTCGGCCACGCCTTCAAGAATTTCGGCTGGGAAGCGCGCTTTGCCGACACCGACGACCTCGCCGGCCTGGAAGCGCTGATCGACGACAAGACCCGCGCGATCTTCGTCGAGAGCCTTGCGAACCCCGGCGGCACTTTCGTCGACATCGCCGCCATCGCCAAGATCGCCCACAAGCACGGCCTGCCGTTCATCGTCGACAATACGATGGCCTCGCCCTACCTGCTGCGTCCGATCGAGCACGGCGCCGACATCGTCGTCCATTCGCTGACCAAGTTCATCGGCGGCCACGGCAACTCGATGGGTGGCATCATCGTCGACGCCGGCACGTTCGACTGGTCAAAGAGCGGCAACTACCCGATGCTGTCAGAGCCGCGCCCGGAATATGGCGGCATTGTCCTGCACGAGACCTTCGGCAACTTCGCCTTCGCCATCGCCTGCCGCGTGCTCGGTCTGCGCGATTTCGGACCGACGATTTCGCCGTTCAACGCGTTCCTCATCCTGCAGGGCGTCGAAACGCTTTCGCTGCGCATGGAGCGGCATTGCGAGAACGCGCTCAAGGTCGCCGAATGGCTGTCGAAGCAGCCCCAGGTCGCCTGGGTTTCCTATCCCGGCCTGCCGGGCGACAAGAACCACGCGCTGATGCAGAAATACTCTCCAAAGGGTGCGGGCGCGGTGTTCACCTTCGGCCTCAAGGGCGGCTTCGACGCCGGCGTCAAGGTGGTCGAGGGCGTAGAGCTGTTCTCGCATCTGGCCAATATCGGCGACGTGCGCTCGCTGATCATCCATCCGGCCTCGACCACCCACCGCCAGCTCACCGACGCGCAGAAGACCGCCGCCGGCGCCGGCAACGACGTCATCCGCCTCTCTGTCGGCCTGGAGAACGTCGACGACATCATCGCCGACCTGAAACAGGCGCTGGCGAAGATCGGCTGATCATGACGTCGCGCTTTCTCAGGATCGACGCGAGCGGGGCGCCCGAGGAAGGCGCTCCGCCGGCCGACCGCATCGTTTCGGGCAATCCCCGCACCCGCACCTGGAATGTCGAGGAGGCCGAAGGCGGCCTCTATGCCGGCATCTGGGAGGCGACGCCGGGCAAGTGGCGCATCGTCTACGACGAATGGGAGTTCTGCCACATCCTATCGGGCGTCTCGGTGATCGCGGAGGAGGGCGGTGCGGCGGTCACCGTGAAGGCCGGCGACAGTTTCGTGCTCAGGCCGGGCTTCAAGGGAACCTGGGAAGTCATTGAAACGACTCGCAAGGAATATGTGATCAGGGTCTGACGTTGCGGGTCAGCCGGCCATCCGCCTCGAAGAGCGGGAGAATGATATGCCCGCTATCCACGTTCTCCACAGGCGGCCGGTGGTTGCCGCAGCGTCCGCCCGCGCCTAACGTTAGGCCATCTCAGGTGCACGAACGCTCCGCACGGACGGCGGATCAAAGCGGGAAGGCTAGGCCTGAGCCCCGCGACACCAGGCGGACCACGGTGAAAGCCGGAAGTCGATGGCGTCAAGTCCAGCGGGATCCGTCCAGAGCGGTCTGGAACGCGAAAGGCGGAAGTGCTCGCAGAGTCCTCGCGACTCGGAGCATGGTCAAGCGGAGAACGTATCTTTCGGGATGCGGAGGAAGCGGGACCCGTCGGTGCCCAACCCTCGGCCAACGCGCGACTTCGGTTGCAGCGCGGATCGGGGAAAGGCCTGAACAGGGAGGCACTGGGAGCGATCCCGGTGCTTTCTTGTTTTCGTGCCTGACAATCCGCCCTCGGCCGCTCTTGTGCGCGCCCCGATGCACGGGTGTCAGTCGGCGCTGAGTTCGATCCCGCAGCTGAATCGGAAATCGCCGAGCTTCTCCTCGAACTCGCCCGGAATGGACGACTGCTTCGCCGCTTCGGCCATGCCGCTACGCCCCGTGAGAAGGGCGGCAAAGCCGTCGAGGTCGCGCTGCGGCAATCCTGCCGTCTGGAACTGGTCCACCAGGCACAGGCAGAACACCTCGACCGGCTCCGCGACATCGCCGCGCTTGCCGGCCTCGCGCACGTCGCCGGCGATGTCCGTGCTTGCGCTGCAGGCACCCAGGAATGCGGTCTCATCGAGTTGGGTCGCGACCGGACCAGTGTCCTCGCGATAGGCCGTCCCTTCATGGATCAGGTAGAGCGAACCGACCAGCAGGTCCAGGAAGCCGCCGTGCCGTTCGTTGATCACCGATATGTTGCCGGGGACCGCACGCGTGCGTACGACCCCCTTGGCGAGGATGTCCTGCCAGTCTGCGCGCTCGCGCCGAAGGATGCTCGGCGCGCAGCCGTCCGGGCCGCAGAAGGCGGGAGCGCTCGCATAGGCGATGATTTCGCGCGTGCCGTCGCCGTCCAGATCGACCTGCGAGAGCGTTACGGCTGCCGGATCGATCCTCGCCCCGGATGCCGCTTCGAAATGACGACGCGCGGTCTCCAGCGCCGCCGATGGCTCGCTTGAGAAGGCGAGATAGTCGCTTTCGGCCAGCGCCGCGCCCGCGGCCCCGCCGAGGATCATCGCCGCCAGCGCGGCTGTTCGAAACATCACGGCTTCTCTCCCGGTCTGCGCGAACCGGATAGAGTGGCGCCGTATCACTCCGATGCCGCTTCCTCGTCGCTGCGATTCAGCGGCTGATACTTCGGCACCCACCACTCCACCTTCAGCTGGTCGAGCCCGTGAAAATGATAGCTGTCGCGATAGGTTGGCTCGAAGGTGAGGCGCAGCGTCGGCAGCCGGTCGAACAGCACCTTGAGCGCCACCTGGAGTTCGAGCCGGGCGAGCGGCGCTCCGATGCAGAAATGGATGCCGGCGCCAAAAGTGACGTTCTTCTGATCGGCCCTGCCGGGAAGGAACCGGCGCGGCGCGTCGAAAGCAGCGGGATCGTTGTTGGCAGCGCCGAACAGAAGCCCGATCTGCTGGCCGGGCTCGATGATCGCTTCGGGTGTCAGTTCGACGCGCTCGGACGCATAGCGCGTGAACATGTGCAGCGGCGGGTCGATGCGCAGGCATTCCTCGACGGTCGCCTCCGTCGCCTCGGGCGTTTCGAAGAACCTGCGCGGATCGCCGCCTTCGTTGAGGATCGTTCGCACCGCATTGCCGATCTGGTGCACGGTTGCTTCGTGACCGGCATTGAGGAGCAGGATCGCCGACGACACGAGTTCCGCGTCCGACAGGCGGTCGCCCTCGTCGCGTGCAGAGACCAGGAGACCGAGAAGGTCGTCGGCGGGACCGTTTCGACGAGCCTCCACCTCGCTACGGATGAAGGACGCGAAGTCGCGCGCGGCGTCGTTGGCGGCGATCTCCGTCGCCCGCGTCGGCGCGTGCATGTACATCGCGACCATGCGGTTCGACCATTCGACGAGCTGGCCGGCCATGTCGGCCGGAACCCCCAGCATCTCCGCGATCACCACGCTCGGCAGCGGGGTCGCGAAAGCAGGCAGGAGATCAACCGCGCCGTCGTCCTCGAACCGGTCGATCAGCTCGCTGGCGAGCGGTTCGATGCGCGGCCGCAGCCGCTCCACCTGCCGCGACACGAAGGCCCGGTTCACCAGCGTCCGCAGGCGCGTATGGACCGGCGGCTCAAGCTCAAGCATCGATCCTGCCTCGAGCGCGTCGAAATCGGAGAGATGCGCGCGATTTCCTCCGGCCGAAACCGATTCCATGTAGCCGCCGGGTCGCTCGCGCCCGAAACGCTTGTCGCGCAGCGCGCGGTTCACCTCGTCATAGCCGGCCAGGCACCAGAATCCGTAGTCTTCCCAGAAGAACACGGGCGCGGTGCCCTGCAGAAAGGCATAGGCGGCGTAAGGGTTCTGGATGAACTGGCTGTCGTGCGGATCGATTCGCACGCGGCGCGTTGCTGGTGTCAGGTGAAGGTACGGCGGGCGGATCATGCCCTGCTTCTTAGCCTGCCTTGTAATGGCCGGGCCAGCCCGTATTGTCCTCCATAACTGGCGGATGCGGAAGGGGGAGGCGGATGGAGGTCGTTGTCGTCGGCGCTGGCATCGCCGGGCTCTCCACCGCCTGGTCGCTCGTCAAGCGCGGGCATCGCGTCACCCTGTTGGAGCAGGGCTCTATCCCCAACCCGCTCGCAGCCTCGGGCGACCACCATCGCATCATCCGGCGCGCCTATCCGTCCGGGAGCGGCTACGGCCGCGCGATCACGGAGGCCTATTCCGCCTGGGAGGAGATGTGGGCCGATCTCGGCCAGCGCCACTATGACCACCGCGGCTTCGCCTGCGTGTCGCGCGAGCCGGGCGACGAGGCCGAGGATTATCTCGAAGGCCTCAAGGAAAACGGCTTTCCCTTCGACCTGCTGACCGCGGAAGAGACGGCTTCTCGCTGGCCATTCTTCGATCCCGCAACCATCCGCTACGCGTATTTTTCCGAAGACGGCGGCGCGCTGCACTCCAGGCGGATCGCGCTTGGCCTGTCCGAATGGCTGCGCGCCAACGATGTCGACGTGCGCGAACAGGCGAAGGTCGTGTCGGTGGACGCCGATGCCGGAGCGGTTTCACTCGCCGATGGTGAGACCATTCGCGCGGACCAGATCGTCGTCACGGCCGGCGCCTGGGTGACGAAACTGTTCCCTGACCTCGCCGGCACCTTGTCCACCCAGCGCACCGCGGTCGTCTACCTCGATCCCCCCGCGGATCTGAAGGAGGCCTGGGAGCGCGCGCCCGTGGTCCTCGACGTTGGTGGCAAGGTTGACGGCTACATCATTCCGCCTTCGGGCGGCGGTGGCCTGAAGTTCGGCACGGGCATGCACAAGAAGGTCAACCCGGACGCCGACGCCGACCGCGTGCCGCGGCCGGAAGAGGGCGCAGAGATCCTCTCGCATTTCTCGCCGCCGATGGCGCGCCTGTCGGAATACACGGTGCTCGAGGTGGTCACCTGCGCCTACACCTTCACCGCCGACGAACGCTTCTTCGGCATGCGCAAGGGAAAGGCGATCGTCGTCTCGGCCTGTTCCGGCCACGGCTACAAGTTCGGCGCCGCCGTCGGCCGTCGTGTCGCCGATGCCGTCGAGGACGGCGACATCGCCAGGCTGCATCGCTGGCTGCGGGGCGAAGCCGCGTAGACCATGCCTGCGCTTTCGGGCAGGACGGGTGCGGGCGCCCTTGCGCTCGGCAGAGCCCCGGACATATCTAGGGCAAACCACCCGCCTCGCGATTCCGCCGCAACGGCACGGAAATCGCCCTCGCAAAGGGACAGTCGATGAGAGACCCGGTCGAAACCTACATGAACCTCGTGCCGATGGTCGTCGAACAGACCAATCGCGGCGAACGGGCCTACGATATCTTTTCGCGGCTCCTGAAGGAGCGCATCATCTTCATCACCGGTCCGGTCGAGGACGGGATGGCGACGCTCGTCTGCGCCCAGCTCCTCTTCCTCGAAGCCGAGAATCCGAAAAAGGAAATCAACCTCTACATCAACTCGCCGGGCGGGGTGGTGACGAGCGGCATGGCGATCTACGACACCATGCAGTTCATCAAGCCGGCCGTGTCGACGCTCTGCATCGGCCAGGCAGCCTCGATGGGTTCGCTGCTGCTGTGCGCAGGCGAGAAGGACATGCGCTTCGCCACGCCGAACGCGCGCATCATGGTGCACCAGCCCTCGGGCGGCTTCTCCGGCCAGGCGTCTGACATCGAGCGCCACGCGCAGGACATCATCAAGCTGAAGCGCCGCCTCAATGAGGTCTACGCCAAACATACCGGCAAGGACTACGAAATGATCGAGCGCACGCTCGACCGCGACCACTTCATGACCGCCGACGAAGCGAAAGAGTTCGGTCTGATCGACAGGGTCATCGCCTCGCGCGATGCGGTCGAGGCGACCGGCGCCGGATGATGTGATCGGATATGCGGCCGACAGAAGGCGCTTTTTCACGGTTCTGCGTCAATTCTGTCACATTTTGCTGTTCCCACCTGCGAAGCGAGGCCCTACGTTAAGCTTCTGTAGAGTTTCGACGCCTTAGCCTTGGCATGGGAGCTGCGAATCGTTGCCGCATTTTCTGATTTGTGTTTCGTTCGGAAATGTCGTGAATCGCGCCGTCCCGCGTCGGGAAGCGCCGATGCCCAACGCGATCGTGGGCCGTCTCGGAACGGTGATCGCGGATACGCGGCAGTGAAAGGACTTGGACGATGAGCAAGGTCAGCAACGGCGGCGATTCGAAGAACACGCTCTACTGTTCCTTCTGCGGGAAGAGCCAGCACGAGGTCCGCAAACTGATCGCCGGCCCGACGGTATTCATCTGCGATGAATGCGTCGAATTGTGCATGGACATCATCCGCGAGGAGAACAAGACCTCGACGCTGAAGTCGCGCGAAGGCGTTCCGACCCCGCAGGAAATCCTCAAGGTGCTCGACGACTACGTCATCGGCCAGCCCTACGCCAAGCGCGTGCTGTCCGTGGCCGTCCACAATCACTACAAGCGCCTGGCGCACGCGTCGAAGTCGAACGACGTCGAACTGGCCAAGTCGAACATCCTTCTGATCGGCCCGACCGGCTGCGGCAAGACGCTGCTGGCGCAGACGCTGGCGCGCATCATCGACGTGCCCTTCACCATGGCCGACGCCACGACGCTCACCGAGGCCGGCTATGTCGGCGAGGACGTCGAGAACATCATTCTCAAGCTGCTGCAGTCGGCCGACTACAATGTCGAGCGCGCCCAGCGCGGCATCGTCTACATCGACGAGATCGACAAGATCTCGCGCAAGTCGGACAATCCGTCGATCACCCGCGACGTGTCGGGTGAGGGCGTGCAGCAGGCGTTGCTCAAGATCATGGAAGGCACGGTCGCCTCCGTGCCGCCCCAGGGCGGCCGCAAGCACCCGCAGCAGGAGTTCCTGCAGGTCGACACGGCCAACATCCTGTTCATCTGCGGCGGCGCCTTTGCCGGCCTCGACCGCATCATCTCGGACCGCGGCCGCAAGACGTCGATCGGCTTTGGCGCCAGGGTCGCTTCGCCCGAAGATCGCCGCACCGGCGAGCTTTTCCGCATGGTCGAGCCCGAAGACCTGCTGAAATTCGGCCTGATCCCGGAATTCGTCGGCCGTCTGCCTGTTCTGGCCACCCTCGAGGACCTCGACGAGCCGGCACTGATCCAGATCCTGACCGAGCCGAAGAATGCGCTGGTGAAGCAGTACCAGCGTCTGTTCGAGATGGAGAACGTGGATCTGACCTTCCACGAGACGGCGCTCGTCGCGATCGCCAAGCGCGCCATCGAGCGCAAGACCGGCGCGCGCGGCCTCCGCTCCATCATGGAGGCCATCTTGCTCGACACGATGTTCGAGCTTCCGGCTCTCGACGGCGTCCAGGAGGTCGTGATTTCCGACGAGGTCGTCAACGGCAATGCAAGGCCGCTCTACATCTATTCCGAGAAGGAACAGAAGAGCGCCAGCGCCTGAACGGCCCGGCCTCGAGACAGGTGAAGGACGGCGCCTGCGGGCGCCGTTCTCGTATGCGATCCATTTCGCCGATATGAGGCACCTGCCCGGATGGCGAGGCGGCTCGCGCCGCGGCCCGGCGGACTGGCCGGCCACTTGATATTGTGCTGCGCTGCATCCACTTAAGCCGAATAAGGACGCCCGTCCGATATCCGTGCTGAATAACCCTTTTGAGATACAAAGGTAGGCGGATCGGCCAGCGGCCGTTAATATGAGATTCGTGGTTGGCTGAAGGCGGCCGCGAAAGAAAGGCGAAGACCATGGCAAGACAACCCAGCTCCCCCGGAAGCGGCCCGTTCGCAGTGCTTCCGCTGCGCGATATCGTCGTCTTCCCGCATATGATCGTGCCCCTCTTCGTGGGCCGTGAGAAGTCGATCCGTGCGCTGGAAGAGGTCATGGGCTCGGACAAGCAGATCCTGCTTGCGACGCAGATGAATGCCGCCGACGACGATCCGGAACCCGAAGCGATCTATGATGTCGGCACTCTCGCCAATGTGCTCCAGTTGCTGAAGCTGCCCGACGGCACCGTCAAGGTTCTGGTCGAGGGAGCATCGCGCGCCAAGGTGATCGCGTTCACTGACCGCGAGGACTATCACGAGGCGCGTGCGGAAGCGCTGACCGAACCGGCCGAGGAAGAGGTCGAGATCGAGGCGCTGGCCCGTTCGGTCGTCTCCGACTTCGAGAACTATGTGAAGCTGAACAAGAAGATCTCGCCCGAGGTCATCGCTGCGGTTGGCCAGATCGAGGACTATTCGAAGCTCGCCGACACGATCGCCTCGCATCTCGCCATCAAGATCCCCGAGAAGCAGGAGATGCTCTCGACGCTGTCCATAAAGGACCGGCTCGAGAAGGCGATGGGCCACATGGAGTCCGAGATCTCGGTGCTCCAGGTGGAGAAGCGCATCCGCTCGCGCGTCAAGCGCCAGATGGAGAAGACCCAGCGCGAGTACTACTTGAACGAGCAGATGAAGGCGATCCAGAAGGAGCTCGGCGAGGGCGAGGACGGCCGCGACGAGGCGACCGAGATCGAGGAGCGCATCAAGAAGACCAAGCTGACCAAGGAAGCCCGCGAGAAGGCCGACGCCGAGTTGAAGAAGCTGCGGTCGATGTCGCCGATGTCGGCGGAAGCCACCGTCGTGCGCAACTATCTCGACTGGATCCTGTCGATCCCGTGGGGCAAGCGCACGAAGGTCAAGTATGACCTCGACCTCGCCCAGCAGGTGCTCGACACCGATCATTTCGGCCTCGACAAGGTAAAGGACCGGATCGTCGAATATCTCGCGGTGCAGAGCCGTCAGAACAAGATGAAGGGTCCGATCCTGTGCCTCGTCGGACCTCCCGGCGTCGGCAAGACCTCGCTCGGCAAGTCGATCGCCAAGGCGACCGGACGCGAGTTCGTGCGCATGGCGCTCGGCGGCGTGCGCGACGAGGCCGAGATCCGCGGCCACCGCCGCACCTATATCGGCTCGATGCCCGGCAAGGTCATCCAGTCGATGAAGAAGGCGAAGAAGTCCAACCCGCTCTTCCTGCTCGACGAGATCGACAAGATGGGCATGGATTTCCGCGGCGATCCGTCATCGGCCCTGCTCGAGGTTCTCGATCCGGAGCAGAACTCGACGTTCATGGACCACTATCTGGAGGTCGAATACGACCTCTCGAGCGTGATGTTCGTGACGACGGCGAACACGCTGAACATCCCGCCGGCCCTGATGGACCGTATGGAGATCATCCGTATCGCCGGCTACACCGAGGACGAGAAGGTGGAGATTGCCAAGCGGCACCTCCTGCCTAAGGCGATCCGCGACCACGCGCTGCAGCCCAACGAGTTCTCGGTCTCCGAGGACGCGATCCGGGCGATCATCCAGACCTATACGCGGGAAGCGGGGGTTCGTTCTCTCGAACGCGAGCTGATGAAGCTCGGCCGCAAGGCGGTGACCGAGATTCTGCGCAAGAAGACCGAGAAGGTCGAGGTCACGGCTGCCAACATCGCCGACTATCTCGGTGTGCCGCGCTACCGCTACGGCCAGGTCGAGGCCGACGATCAGGTGGGCGTGGTGACAGGTCTCGCATGGACCGAGGTCGGCGGCGAACTGCTGACGATCGAAGGCGTGATGATGCCCGGCAAGGGCCGCATGACGGTGACCGGCAACCTGAAGGACGTGATGAAGGAATCGATCTCGGCGGCGGCGTCCTATGTCCGCTCCCGTGCCATCGATTTCGGCGTCGAGCCGCCGCTGTTCGACAAGCGGGATATCCACGTGCACATGCCGGAAGGTGCGACGCCAAAGGATGGACCGTCGGCAGGCGTCGCAATGGCCACCGCGATTGTGTCGATCCTGACCGGCATTCCGGTCCGGGCAGACGTCGCGATGACCGGCGAGATCACTCTGCGCGGTCGTGTGCTGCCCATCGGCGGGTTGAAGGAGAAGCTGCTGGCGGCTTTGAGGGGCGGCATCAAGAAGGTGCTCATCCCCGAGGAGAATGCCAAGGATCTGGCCGACATCCCGGACAACGTGAAGAGTGGGATGGAGATCATTCCGGTCAGCCGGGTGGGCGAGGTGCTGCGCCACGCGCTCGTGCGGATGCCCGAGCCGATCGAGTGGACGGAACCGGCGGAACCCGCCGTCAAGGCGCCGATCGTCGAGGATCTGGGCGGAATCGGGATCGCTCACTAGACCTTTCAGACGCACTCGCATAGAACGCGAACGGGCCGGAACCAAGTTCCGGCCCGTTTCGTTATGGGATGTAATGGAAAAAACGCTGGAAAACCGGCGCTTTTCTCAGTCTCGCCTCACTTTCCATGTTGGTCGGGGTCGCCCGAAAAACTATGGTGCCGCTTCACCGGATGAGTCGTCAGTTCCGGTCTTCACAGGGAAGGGATACTTCATGAACAAGAATGAGATGGTCTCCGCTGTCGCCGAGATGGCTAAGATTTCCAAGGCCGACGCAGCCACCGCCGTTGACGCGGTGTTCGACGTGATCACGCGCGAGCTCAAGTCGGGCGGCGATGTGCGTCTCGTCGGTTTCGGCAATTTCTCCGTGACCAAGCGCGAGGCGTCCACGGGCCGCAACATCCGTACGGGGGAGCCGGTGCAGATCGCGGCGCGCAACGTGCCGAAGTTCGCTGCCGGCAAGGGCCTCAAGGACGCCGTCAACTGAGACGGCCAGTCCCGCACGGACCGATCAAAGCCGGGCTTGCCCGGCTTTTTTCTTGTCGATCCGGGGCGACGGAGACTGGTGATCTGCCACAGTTGAGTTGACGCAGGAATATGTTCCTGTTTTGTTCGATACATGACTCGGACAATCGACACGCTTGGCAAGGCCGCCCGGCATAGCATGATCGTGCGGGTGGAATGCGGCTGCGGCAATGTTCGCTATTTTCGCGCCCTGGATCTCGCGCAGGTCGCGGGGGCAGGGCGGGATCCTCGCTCGCTCTCTTTCCGCTGCACGAAGTGCAGGCCGCTGCCGGTCGTGGTGACCGTCCTGGAACTCGACAGGGACCGGATGCCCCGTATCGATGTCCATGAGCCGAAGGTGGTTGACGGCAGCACGACCTGGCTGCCCGCGCGCCTCAGAAAGATGTACCAACGCTGTTGACGAACCGCCCGGATGCGAACTATATCGCCGCCAGTCCGGGACCTGGTCCCGCGGCGGGCGATTAGCTCAGCGGGAGAGCACACCCTTCACACGGGTGGGGTCGTAGGTTCAATCCCTACATCGCCCACCATTCCCCGCCCCGTCTCCCGAAATCCTGCGCCCGTCAGTATCTGGAGCTCACCCGCGCGCCGACGCGATAAGACGTTCGGCCAGCGCGAGCGTCAGTTCGTCGAAATGCGAAATCACCACGCTCGGCTCGAATTCGCGCACATGGCGGTCGGTGTAGCCGAAATCCACGGCGACGACGGGGATCCCCGCCGCCTTGGCGGTGTCGATGTCGGTGCGGGAATCGCCGACCATGATGGAGTTCGCGGGCGTTCCTCCGGCTAGCCGGATCGTCTCTGTCAGATGGCGCGGGTCCGGCTTGCGGAAGCCGAACGTGTCGGCGCCGCAGATCGCCGCGAACTGGTTCTCGAGCGCCAGCGCCTGCATCAGCCGCTTCGCCAGCCGTTCGGTCTTGTTCGTGCAGATGGCGATCAGGTATCCGGCGCCCCGAAAGGCCGTGATCACGTCGAGCGCACCCGGGAAGGGGGCAGACTTGCCGGGCATCTGTGCCGAATAATGGTCGAGAAAGATGTCGAGAAGGTCCTGAAGCTGCTCGGGCGCAAGCTCCCTCCGCTGGGCGAGGAAGGCGCGCTCGATCATCACCCGGCCGCCGAAGCCGACATGGCTGCGATGCGCGACGGGGTCGACGCCCGGCATGCCCGCGCTCAGCAGTGCGTGGTCCAGGCTGTCGAGCAGGTCCGGCGCGGTGTCGATGAGGGTTCCGTCGAGATCGAAGACGATGGTGGGCTGGCTCATGCGGCCGGGATAGACGCTGCCGATCCGTGGTGCAATACGCGGCAATGCTTGCGCCCGTCGCGTGACGTGCTAGAGCGGCGGCAAAGCGCCGACGGAGGGCAGATGGACGCCAGGGCAATGAAGATCGAGGCTGCGCGGGCGGCTCTCGATCATGTCGAACACGGGATGCGGCTCGGTATCGGCACCGGATCCACCGCTGAGGAGTTCGTTCGCCTGCTCGCGGTCAAGGTCGCCGGCGGCATGGAGATCATCGGCGTTCCGACCTCCGAACGAACGGCGAGACTGTGCGCCGAGCTGGGCGTGCCGCTGTCGACGCTCGAAGAGACGCCGGAACTCGATCTGACGATCGATGGAGCCGATGAGATCGATGCGGCCTTGTCCCTCGTCAAGGGCGGCGGCGGAGCGCTGCTGCGCGGGAAGATCGTCGCCTCGGCATCCGCGAGGATGATCGTGATCGCCGACGAATCGAAGATCGTCGAGACGCTCGGCCGCTTTCCCCTGCCGATCGAGGTCAATCGGTTCGGGCTCAAGGCGACGGAGATCGCCGTCAGGAAGGCGGCCTCGTCGCTCGGACTGTCCGGGCCTTTGACATTGCGGGTGACGGGCGACGAACCATTTGTTACAGATGGCGGCCATTTGATCCTCGATGCATCTTTTGGCCGCATTCCGGACGCAAGAGCGCTGTCCGATGCGTTGCACGCCATCCCCGGCGTCGTCGAGCATGGTCTTTTTCTGGGTCTCGCGGACCTGGCCGTCATAGCGGGTTCCACCGGAATCCGGACGCTTGTTCCCGCCCGCTGAACAGGGAGTTTGAGGTTAACATGGTGCTATTCACCCATCCCCGCCGCGTCATTGCCGCGCTGGCCACCGTGGCGGTGCTGGCCGGAGTTTCCCTGGCTTCCGCGCAGGAAATTTCCGACAGCCATCTCAAGGCCGCCCGCGCCGCGATCACCTCGATCAAGGCGACAGACTCGATGGACTCGATCCTGCCGCAGGCCAACCAGATGCTGAAGGTCGAGCTGATCCAGAAGAACCCGAACCTGGAAGAGGACATTGTCCGCATCGTCGACGAGGAGACGTTGGCGATAGCGCCTCGTCGCGGCGATCTCGAGAAGGAAGTCGCGATTGTCTTTGCGAAAGGTTTCACCGAACAGGAACTCACCGAGATTGCGAACTTCCACAATTCGCCCGCCGGCAAGAAGTTTCTCTCCGACAGCCCGATCGTCGGCCGCGAAGTAAGCAAGGCCGTCGACATCTGGCAGCTCGGCATCGCACGCGACCTGTCCCAGGCCGTCGGCAAGAAGCTCGCGGCGATCGCTCCGGCGGCCCAGCAGCCGGCGCCGGTCGAAGCGCCGCCTGCTCAGGCTCCCGCATCGCCGACGCTGACGCCGCCGGCCCAGTAAGGCCGACCTATCCGTTTCGTGACGAGCCCGGGCATGTCCCGGGCTTTTCTTTTGGTGCCGCAGGGACTACCTGCCACGAAGCGCATCGAGGGCGGAACGAGGCATCCCATGACAGCATATGACTACGATCTCTTCGTCATCGGCGGCGGTTCCGGCGGCGTTCGTGCCGCGCGCGTGACGGCGAGCCTCGGCAAGCGCGTTGGGATCGCGGAAGAATACCGCTTCGGCGGCACCTGCGTGATCCGCGGCTGCGTGCCCAAGAAGCTGTTCGTCTACGCTTCCCAATATCCCGAACATTTCGAAGACGCGGTCGGCTACGGCTGGAGTGTCGGCGAGACGTCGTTCAACTGGCCGACGCTGATTGTCAACAAGGATCGCGAGATCGCGCGGCTGGAAGGTCTCTACAAGGGCGGCGTCGAGCGGGCCGGCGGCGATACGTTCCACAGCCGCGCGACGCTCGTCGACGCGCACACGGTGCGTATCGAGGCGGAGAACCGGACGGTGACGGCCGAGCACATCCTTGTTGCCACCGGCGGACGTCCCAACCCGCACGCATCGCTGCCGGGCCATGAACACTGCATCCTGTCCGACGACGCTTTCCATCTCGCCGAACTGCCGAAGTCGATCGTCATCGCCGGCGGCGGCTATATCGCCGTGGAATTCGCCAACATATTCCACGGGCTCGGTGTCGAGACGACGCTCGTCTACCGCGGCAAGGAGATCCTCGGCCGCTTCGACCACGATCTGCGCCAAATGCTGCACGAGACGATGGAGAAGAAGGGTATCCGCATTCTCTGCCACACGATCTTCGAGAAGATCGAGAAGCGTCAGGACGGCAAGCTCGTCGCGCATCTCAATGAGGGCGAGCCGATCGTCGCCGATCAGGTGATGCTGGCGCTGGGCCGCATGCCGAACACGGAGAGCCTCGGGCTCGAGGCGGCGGGCGTGGAACTGGGCAAGACCGGCGAGATCGTCGTCGACGCGTATTCGCGCACGAACGTGCCCAACGTCTACGCCGTCGGCGACGTGACCAACCGCGTGCAGCTCACCCCGGTCGCGATCCACGAGGCGATGTGCTTCGTCGACACCGTGTTCAGGGGCAAGCCGACGCGGCCGGACCACGAAGCGGTCGCAACCGCCGTCTTCTCGCAGCCGGAGATCGGAACTGTCGGGCTCTCCGAAGAAGACGCGGGCAAGGAGTATGACGAGGTGGAGATCTACCGCGCCGTCTTCCGTCCCATGCGCAACATCCTGCCGGGCCGGCAGGAGAAGATGCTGACCAAGCTCGTGGTCGATGCGAAAACGCGGATCGTCGTGGGTGCCCATATCCTCGGCCCTGACGCCGGCGAGATGGCGCAGCTCCTCGGCATTGTCATCAAGGGCAAGCTTACCAAGGACGTGGTCGACGCGACGATGGCAGTGCACCCGACCGCGGCCGAGGAATTTGTCACCATGTATCAGCCATCCTATCGCCTGAAGGGCGGGGAGCGGGTGGAATGAACTGGGCTGTCCCGCCTCTCACCCGTGCGCGCGTGCAAAGCTTCGCGGCGGCTGCCCCACATGTCGGCTGAAGGCCGTGCTGAACGTGCTGGCTGAGCTGTAGCCGACGCGTTCGGCCACGTCCGCGATGGACATATCCTTCTGCCGCAGCAGGCCCCTCGCGATAGCCATGCGCCAGGCGACCAGATATTCCATCGGCGACAATCCGACCGCGCGCGTGAACCGATCGAAGAAAGCCGAACGGGAGAGGGCGGACGTGCGGGCAAGCTGGGCAACCGTCCACGGGCGCGCCGGCGCTTCGTGCATCTGCCGGATCGCGACCGCCAGCCGGGTGTCGCCAAGCCCGCGCAGCAAGCCGGGAGGCGCATCGTCGCCGGGGGTCAACCTCAGTGCTTCGATCAGCAGCACCTCCACCAGGCGAGTAAGCACGAGGTCGCGACCCGATCGCTGCGCGCTTGTTTCTTCCGCCATGAGCCGCACCAGCGTGGCGAGGCGGTCGATGCCGCGCACATGCACCACCGCCGGCAGAAGCGACACCAAAAGCTCCGCGTTAGGCGAGTCGAAGACGAAATAGCCACCGAGGAGGCGCACGTCTGGATCGCCGTCCGGCCTGCCGTGGCGGACTTCGCCGGCCGGCACAGGCGTTGCCTTCGGGTCGACGTATTCCGGCGTCACTGGTTCGAAGCCCGATATGGTGAACCCAGGCGTCGCGGGCAGGAGGACGAAGTCGCCCGCCTTCAGCGTGATTGCCTCCTCGCCGTCCACGGCGAGCAGGCAACTCCCCTCAAGCACCGTGCAGAAGCTGGGCTCGCCGAAATCCGAATATCGGACCGCCCAGCGACCGGCGCCGCTGATGCCTTTCGAGAACACGGCTCTTGGCTGGAGCAGCGAGATGACTTCGGAGAGAGGGTCGTTCATTTTTGGACGATAGCAAAAGAAATATGGAATTTCAATCGTAGAGCGTCCGGATCTGATCGACTAACAAGGCGATGTCAAACAACGAAAGGACATCGTCATGAAAACAGTGCTCATCACCGGCACCTCGTCGGGCTATGGTCTGGAAACTACCCGTCACTTCCATGCCCAGGGCTGGAACGTGATCGCCACCATGCGGACGCCGCGCGAAGACATCCTGCCCCGCTCCGAGCGGATTCGCATCCTGTCGCTCGACGTGACGAGCGCCGCCAGCATCTCGGCCGCGGTCGAAGCGGCCGGGCCGATCGACGTGCTCGTCAACAATGCCGGTATCGGCGTCGTCGGCGCCTTCGAGGCGACGCCGATGTCGCATGTGCGCAAGGTCTTCGAGACCAACACGTTCGGCGTCATGGCGATGACCCAGGCCGTCATTCCGCAGATGCGCGAGCGTCGATCCGGCGTGATCGTCAACGTGACCTCGAGCGTCACCCTGGCGCCGATGCCGCTGGCGGCCGCCTACACCGCAAGCAAGATGGCGATCGAGGGGTTCACCGGGTCGCTGGCGCACGAGCTTCAGGCATTCGGCGTCGTCGTGAAGCTCGTAGAGCCAGGCTATGCGCCGACAACGCGCTTTTCGCAGAACACTGAACTGCGCATCGAGGACCTGATCCCCGGGGCCTATTCGGCGTTCGCCCAGCCGATCTTCGCCGAGTTCGTAAAGCCGGCCTTGGTAACGACGGAGACGGATGTCGCCGAGACGGTCTGGCGCGCCGCCAACGACACATCCGGCCAGTTGCGTTTCCCGGCCGGACCCGATGCGGTGGCTCTCTCGCGCGCCGCGTGATCTCTCGGCCATACCTGGCGCGTCAGGCGGGCCTGCCGATCCCGGCGGATCTGCCTTCGACGAGCCAGCCGATCAGTCCGGGCCACAGCGTTGCTGCGAACCGCGAGCGGAAGAAGCCGAGATGGCCGATCGGGGAGCCGCCTTCTTCGGGCGAGATCCATCGTTCTTCGATCGATGCGTTCGAATAGTGGCGCATGAGGGCAGCGACCGCGCGACGGGTGCCCCAATGGTCGTCGTCCATGCCAAGCGCCAGGATCGGCGTGCGCACGTCGCCATACCGCGCGGTCTCTGCGAAGGCTGGGTCGTCGAAGAAATAGTCGGGCTTCGAGCACCACCGTGCCCAATCGCGGAACACCGTCCCCGGGATCGGTTCGCCAATTCCGAGCCATTTCGGCGTCCGGCTGGCGAGCAGCGAGACGGGAACCCCGATCCCGAGCATCCGCCATTTCGCCGCGCGGTCGTTCAGCCCGCCGAAGTAGCCCGACATGGTCGCCACCATTCCATAGCGCTCGAACCGGTCGGAGATACCGCACAGGCCCAATGCCTGGCCGCCATAGGACTGCCCGACGCCGACCATCGGATGCCCTGTCGCCACGGCGTCCAAGGCCCGGGCAGCCGCGGGGAAATCGAGCAGCGCCCAGTCCTTCATGCCGATCCTTGCCCGCCAGCCGGCAGGTGCGGTCGACCCGCCCGTGCCGCGGTAGTCGTAGACCAGCGCGGCGCGTGCGCCGGAAGCGACCGCCGCGGAGGCGAAGCCGGCATAGAGACCGCGCGGAACCGCGGTCGCGGAGGAGATCAGGACCAGCGGACCGTCTCCGGCGCCTTCGAAAAGCGTGCCCTCAAGCATGAACGTGTCCGAAGCGTCGAAGCGGATGTCGCGCTTCGACACCGTGTGCGACGGTGTGGGCGGCTTGGTATGTGCGGTCATCGGCACCTCCCTATCGACGAAGGGAAGTTACCATTGACGTTAACGTCAAAGTCAAGAAAATTGTTCCGACTTGAACAAACAGTCTTATTCGGCTGGCATCCGGATGCTCTCCAGGCGGCGCCTGCGCTGGCGCTTCGTCGGGAAGGGGATGGCACCCTCGGGCAGGATGGGATCGATCTGTCGCTTGGAGGCGAAGCCGTCCGCCACCGAGAGGATCGAATCGTAGAAGCTCTCGCCCGAAAGCGACCGCGGCGGCACCGCCTCGTGCATGACGCTGATCACGGTGACGTTCGGACAATGATCCTTGATCGCTTGATGGAAGGCGATCTTCGACGAACTGTCCAGCGCGGCCGTCGCCTCGTCGAGGAACAGAAGGCCGGGCTTGTGCAGCAGGATCCGCGCGACGAAGAGCTTCTGCCTCTGGCCGCCGGAAAGCACCGTATCCCAAAGCTGACCGTCGCGCGTCTCCTCGTCGAGATGGGAGATAAAGTTGCCGAGCCCGGCATCGTGCAATGCGGCGGCCACCTGCGCATCGCGGAAATCGTCGGGCGGGTCGGGAAGGCAGACGAGGCGCTTGAGCGTGATGGGCGGCAGCCGGATGTCCTGCGAGGCATAGAAGGTGCGCACGCCCTCCGGCAGCGCGATGCTGCCGCCGCCATAGGGCCACAGTCCGTTGATCGCCTTGATCAGCGAGGTCTTGCCGCAGCCGGATTCGCCGGACACGAATGTCCATTCGCCGCGGCGGAAGTTGAGGAACGGTGCCGACAGGAATGGCTGCGCGTCCATCCCCTGATGCGTCAGTTCGAGATTGCGGATGGTCAGGCCGAAAGCCGCGTCCTGGTGGGTGCGCAGGAACTCGCTGCGACCGGTGCGGCGGTAGTAGTCGGTCGGCGCCTGCACGTTCTCGATGGCTTCGGCGAGGTCGATGATGCGGCGTGAATTGGCCTTGAGCGTCGCGATGGCCGGCATGACGTGGATGAACCAGGAGCATTGCTGGATCATCGAATTGATCAGTTCGGCGCCGGTCACATAGCTCTTCAGACTGACCTGCTGGTTGACGTAGGGCAACAGCCCCGGGCCGTAGGCGACGACGCGCGCGGCGATGAAATTGTAGATCAGTTCGAACGACATGTATCCGGCATGTACCCGGTTGAGGCTTCCCCAGGTACCGTCGATGTCGCGGTAGATCCGGCGGTGGATGTCCTTCTGGACGCCTTCGCCGCCCGCCGCCGCGACGTGGAAGCTGCGCCGCAGCAGTGTATTGAGCGCGCCGCGATAGCTGCCTTCCGCCTGCTGCATCCGGATCGTCAGTCGTTCGAGCAGACCGCCGAGCTTGAGCGCGATCCAGGTGTTGACCGGCACGTAGACAAGCACGGCGCAGAACGCCAGAACCGCGCTGCCATATTCGCCGAGGAAATCGAGGCCGGGGATCGAGGTCGACGTCTCGATCAGCTTCTGGCCGACGAAGAACACCGACATCAGCACGCCAACGACGCCCATGGCGAGCCCAATCGCGCCGCCGGTCATCCCCTTGACCGCCTCCTGCACGCGCTGGTCGACATTGTCGAGCGCCGCCCCCGCGTCGCCGTTCTGGAGGTGGTAGTGCGTGTGGTTGGCGTCGAGCAGCGCGTCGTTGAAGCGCTGGTCGAGCCAGGCGCGCCACTTGCGGTGCAGCGTCGTCGAGAACAGGTGCCTCACCCCGGTGAAGCCGGCGTCCTTGAGGATCACCAGGAACACCAGCGTGCCGGCCGCCATCAGCAGCGACCGCAGGGGCATGAGATTGTCGTCGCTGTGGAAAAAGGCGATGGAATTGATCAGCTCGCCCGAAGCCTCGGCCATCCACACGCTGGCCTTGCTCGAGAGGCCCGTCAGGATGGCGATGACGAGGGTGTACCCCCACGCTTCCTTCCAGGAGTCCGAGAACCAGTAAGCTCGGAGCAGGCCCCAGAAGCTGCGCATCGCCGATACGGGCGTCCGATGCGGAGACGCGTCACTGTCGACGCCGAACCACCGCTGTGATGCTGACACCCATCGTGGCCCGAAGACCCGATTCACCACATCCCCACCCTTGTTCCCGTCCCAGAGACTGATTTGCTTTTTCTTTTCAGGCTAACATGGTTCGTCCATTGTCCTAGTGAAATATTCCCGTTGGGTTTATGCCATAGGGCCAAGGTGGCGGATGGGCCACACTGACGTTAGCACAGACCGGCGGGGCGAATGGCTCTGGAAGAACGGCCCTGCGTCCTGTATAGGACCGCCTTCCCGGAAGGCCGGGGGTTCTGGCGCGGGCTGCCGTCCCGCAACGTGATTGGGTGCGAAAATGGCAAAATGGTCTCCGAATTCCTGGCGCGGCAAGCCGATCCAGCAGGTCCCGTCCTATCCGGACCTGTCGGCCCTCGAAGCGGTGGAAAAGACCCTCGCCACCTATCCGCCCCTCGTTTTTGCAGGTGAGGCGCGCAAGTTGAAGAAGCAGCTCGCCCAGGTCGCAGCCGGGGAAGCCTTCCTGCTGCAGGGCGGCGACTGTGCCGAAAGCTTCGCCGAGCACGGCGCCGACAACATCCGCGACTTCTTCCGCGTCTTCCTGCAGATGTCGGTCGTGCTGACCTTCGCCGGCTCGCAGCCGGTGGTGAAGGTCGGCCGCATCGCCGGCCAGTTCGCCAAGCCGCGCTCCTCTGACGTGGAGAAGAAGGGCGATGTCGTTCTGCCGTCCTACCGTGGTGACATCATCAACGGCATCGACTTCGACGAGAAGTCGCGCATTCCCGATCCTGCGCGCCAGGAGATGGCTTATCGCCAGTCCGCAGCGACGCTGAACCTTCTGCGCGCTTTCGCACAGGGCGGCTACGCTTCGCTCGAGAACGTGCACCGCTGGATGTTGGGCTTCGTCTCCGACAGCCCGCAGGCGGAACGCTATCAGGCGCTCGCCAACCGCATCACCGAGACGATGGACTTCATGTGCGCCGTGGGGATCACCTCGGAAACCAACTACGCGCTGCGCGAGACCGACTTCTACACCAGCCACGAGGCGCTGCTTCTCGGTTACGAAGAGGCGCTGACCCGCGTCGATTCGACGAGCGGCGACTGGTACGCGACCTCAGGCCACATGATCTGGATCGGCGACCGCACGCGCCAGCCCGACCATGCGCACGTCGAATACTGCCGCGGCATCAAGAATCCGCTCGGCCTGAAATGCGGCCCCTCGCTGACGCCGGACGGCCTGATCCAGCTCATCGACCTGCTCAATCCGGAGAACGAGCCCGGCCGCCTGACCCTGATCGCCCGCTTCGGCTATGACAAGGTGGGGGAACACCTGCCGAAGCTGATCCGCGCCGTCGAGAAGGAGGGCCGCAAGGTCGTCTGGTCCTGCGACCCGATGCACGGCAACACGATTACGGCCGCCGGCTACAAGACGCGCCCGTTCGACCGCATCCTGAAGGAGGTGCAGACCTTCTTCGACGTGCATCACGCCGAGGGCACGCACCCGGGCGGCATCCATGTCGAGATGACCGGCAAGAATGTCACCGAGTGCACCGGCGGCGCGCGCGCCATCCGCGACGAGGAACTACAGGACCGCTATCACACGCATTGCGATCCGCGCCTCAACGCCGATCAGGCAGTGGAGCTCGCCTTCCTCGTCAGCGAGTTGCTGAAGAAGGGCAAGCAGGTCCCGGCCAAGAAGGCTGCGAACGGCTGACGAGGCCGGCAGCGCGATGACCGTCCCGGCGATCCGCACGACGTGCTGCATCGCCGGGGGCGGTCCGGCCGGCATGATGCTCGGCCTGCTTCTCGCGCGCGCAGGTGTCGAAGTGCTGGTGCTGGAGAAGCACGGCGATTTCCTGCGCGACTTTCGCGGCGATACACTTCATCCATCGACGCTGGACGTTATGGCGGAACTGGGCATGGACGAGCGATTGCTCGCCTTGCCGCACCAGAAGGTCCGGACGCTGTCGGCCGGCTTTGGTGACAGGGACTATCCGGTGGCAGATTTCTCCCGCCTCAAGGTGAGCCATCCCTACATCGTCCTGATGCCGCAATGGGATTTCCTGGATTTCCTTGCGGCGGAGGCCTCCGCCTTCGCCGGCTTCTCGCTCAAGATGGACGCCGAGGCGACCGGCCTGATCGAGACGGACGGCAAGGTGGTCGGTCTGCGCGCCGAGACGGTCGACGGCTCCGTCGAGATCCTGGCCGATCTCGTTGTCGACGCATCGGGCCGTAAATCCACGCTACGTGGGGCTGCGGGCCTCGCCGTCGAAGACCTCGGCGCACCGATCGACGTGTTCTGGTTCCGTCTCTCCTGCCGTGAGGGGGAGGGAACCGAGACTGGAGGCCGTTTCGAGCCCGGCAAGCTGATGGTCCGGATCTTCCGTGGCGACTACTGGCAATGCGCCTATGTCATCCCGAAGGGCGCGGCCGAGAACGTCCGGGCGCGCGGCATCGAAGCCTTTCGTGCCGACATCTCACCAATGCTTCCCGGTGGCGCCGCGCAGGCGGCCGAGATTTCGAGCTTCGACGATATCAAGCTTCTCAGCGTGTCGGTCGACCGTCTGACACGCTGGCACCGGCCTGGCTTCCTTTCGATCGGCGACGCGGCGCACGCCATGTCGCCGGTCGGCGGCGTCGGCATCAACCTGGCAATCCAGGACGCCGTCGCAACCGCAAATGCGCTCGCCGTCCCGCTGAAGGAGAAGCGTCTCGCCGAGCGCGATCTCGAAGCGGTGCAGCGGCGGCGCATGCTGCCGACGCGCATGACGCAGGCCGCGCAGGTGTTCATTCACGACCGCGTTCTGACACCGGTGCTCGCCGAGGCGGGACGCGGTGAAGGTCCCATTCGTCCGCCTTTGCCGGTGCGGCTCCTGGCTCGCTGCCCGTTGCTGCGCGGACTACCCGCGCGGCTGGTGGGGATCGGCATACGGCCCGAACATGTCGACCGGCCGACACAGGCGATCGTGCGAGCCGGCGCGAACTGATCTTGTTTCCTATAAATACCACTCGTATTCGCGCCGCGAGATCGCGCTCATGAAGGCGGTGAACTCGGCCTCCTTCACGCTCGCATAGATCGCCGGATAATCGTCTCCCAGCCAACGCGGCAAAATGGTCGCGGCGCGCAGGCGTTTGAGCGCATCCCACGGGGTCAGCGGCAGGTCCGGATCGACCTCGGCGCCCGCATTGCCGGTATGCATCGGGCCGGGGTCGAGACGGTTCTCGATGCCGTGATGCATACCCGCGAGCACCGCGGCGACGACGAGATAGGGGTTGGCCTCGGCACCGGACGCACGATGTTCGACCCTTCGCGCCGCCCCCGACGAGACCGGCACGCGGAAAGCGACGGAACGGTTGTTCTCGCCCCAGTCGCGTGTCACCGGCGTGAAATTGTTGGCGGCGAAGCGGCGGAAGACGTTGAGGTTGGGCGCGAAGATCGCCATCGCCTCAGCCATCGTCGCCTGGAGGCCCGCCACCGCATGTCCGAGCGTGGCCTGGCCGTCGGTCCGGCGGTCGTCGAACAGGTTCTGCCCATCCGGTCCGAGTATGCTTGCATGAACATGCAGTCCGCTGCCGGCCATGTCGGGAAACGGTTTCGACATGAAGGTCGACTCCATGCCGAACTGTCGGGCGACCGACTGGATCACCCGCCGCAGCAGGCAGGCGTCGTCGGCTGCGCGGATCGGATCGTCGCGGTGCTCCAGGTTCACCTCGAACTGCCCGGCGCCATATTCACTGATGATGGTGGAGGAGGGAATGTTCTGCGCCGCGCAGGCGGCTTCCACCGCGGAGATGAAGGGCTGGTACTCGTCCAGCTTGGCGAGCGACAGTACCTTGCCGGCGGCTTCCGGGATGCCGGTCCTGGGCGATCGGACGGGCAGGGGAGAACCGTCCTCGGCGCGTGCCGGATCAATCAGGTAGAACTCAAGCTCAGCCGCCACGACGGGGCGCAGGCCGGCCCCGTGCAAGATGGAAACGGTGCGGGACAGCACTGTTCGCGGATCGTACCAGAACGCCTCGCCGGATGACGCGCTTGCCGGCGTGCACAGCACCTGGGCGATGCCGGGATTCCACGGCACCGCCGCGAGCGTTCCCGCGACCGGCATCACCGTCGCGTCCGGATCGCCGTCCGAAAAGCCATACCCCATCGGATCGGCGGTATTGCCCTGCACGTCGACGAGCGACATCGCCGCGCAGATCGGCGATCCCGAGTCGAAGAACTTCGCCATGTGCGTCCGTGGCATGCGCTTGCCGTAGGCGTTGCCACACAGATCGAACAGAACGGCGTCAAGATGCGTGGTTTCAGGATGCGCCTCGAGGAAGCGTGCGAGTTCGTCCTGCAATGTCGTCCCCCTTGTTTTCTCGAAGCTAGCCTTCCGCATCACATCCGTCATCGCCCCATGGAGGAATTCGCGCGAGCCACCGCTCACCTCGTCGCCGGACAATGCGCGGGAGTCATCGATTGATGCACGAACTTCGAAAGGGCGTTCGATATTCCTGAACGCTCAGTCGAAGGGGTACGATCTGCCCACCCGCCGGGCCAAGGCGTATGTACTGCGCAAGGAGAATGTCCATGACCACGATGCCTTCCCTTTTCATTTCCCACGGCGGCCCCAACATCGTCACCTCCGATTCAGAGGCACGCCACTTCCTCGAAACGCTGCCCGAGCACATGCCGCGCCCGAAGGCGATTGTGCTGGTCTCGGCGCATTTCGAGACCGACGGCGTCGTCGTCGTCACCGACCCGGCGCCGGATATGATCTACGATTTCAGGGGATTCGCCCCAGAACTTTACAAGATGGTGTATCCGGCACCTGGCGAACCGGCGCTGGCGGCAAAGGTCGTCGCGCTGCTGGAGAAGGCCGGTCTCTCGCCCTGCACCGTCGGCAAGCGCGGCTACGACCACGGTGCCTGGACGCCGATGCTGCTCGCTTTCCCCGAGGCGGACATCCCGATCGTCCAGGTGTCGATCGATCCCAACCGTGACGCGGCGTGGCACTATCGCCTCGGCCAGGCGCTCAGCCCGCTGCGCGAGGAAGGCGTGCTTCTGGTCGGTTCCGGCCATATCACGCACAATCTGCGGGCGTTCTTCCCGGTCATGCGCGAGGGAAAGGCGCCCGATCCGGAACTCGTGCGCAAGGTCGATGCATTTACCGCCTGGTTTGCCGACAGGATCGCGGCAGGCGATGTCGACGCGCTGCTCAACTGGAAGACGCGCGCGCCGTTCCCGGCCGAGAACCATCCGACGGACGAACACCTGATGCCGATCTTCTTCGCGCTCGGGGCGGCGGGCAAGGATGCACATGGCGAGCGCGTGCACGCGTCCAAGGAACTCGGCTTCTTCGCCTACGATTCCTATCTGTTCCATTGAGAGCGAAATCGGCTAAACGATCTCCGCCTGGTTTGTCGGGCGGAGATCGCCGATGCAACGTCTCGTCAACGCCTTCCGGAATTCGCTGCGCGCCTTCGGCCGGCTGATTCGCTCCGAGAAGGCATTCCAGCAGGAGATCTTCCTGCTTGGCGCTGCCCTGCCGGTCGCCTGGTTCCTGGCCGACACCTGGCGCGGTTTCGCGCTGCTCATCGGCGCGATCCTGCTCCTGATCATCGTCGAGGTGTTGAACACCGGCATCGAGGCCGCCTGCGACGCGTTCAGCCGCGAATTCAACACCGACATCCAACTTGCCAAAGACTGCGGCTCGCTCGCGGTCCTCATCTCGATCGTCATCGCCGGCGGCGTCTGGCTGCTCGCGGTCGGGGAGAAGATCGCGGGGTTAGCAATTTGATGCACTCGCTGGCGGTATCGATCCTCGATAGGCGACCGTCGGACACGGATCCTTACGCTACGTAATATTTCTTTTGTCGACCGCACCGGAGTGCTATTCTTCCCGTCCCGCTTGGGGAGGAACATCATGAAGAGGATAGCGTCTCTCTGTAGTGCATTTGTTCTTTTTGCCGCCATTGGACCCAATTCGTCGCGAGCCAGTGAAGGGGGAGGAGGCTCGGAACTGATACTCCTGCCCCCGAGACCAGCATGCGCCCATTTCGTCGGGGGTGCCTCGGCTGATGTGCGCAAGGCGGAGAACTCGCTTGCCACGATCAAGAAGCGAAAAGGGACCGCTGCGCAACAAAAGGCAGCCAAGCTGAAGCTTACGAAGGCGAAAGCTCGGCTGCGAGCCGTTCAGGCCGGAAAATGCTGACGTAGCAAGGCTGCACTGAGCCTAGCTGCCGTTTCTACTCCGGGCGTCATATCCGCGCCCGGCGTGCAGCCGATTGCCGCCTCCGATACCGAGACGACGACACCGATCAGCAATCGCTGGTGAATCAGTTCGGGGCATACCAATCGTTGGGATCGATCCTTTCGACCGTCTTGCCCGCCGGGACCTCGACCACGATGGGCTCGTGCGACGGGCAGCTCGCCTGCGATCCGCACGTGACGAACTCAGAATAGTAAGCACGGTAGTCGAGACCGCTGGACGGCTCGAAGTCAGAGCTTTCGGGCAGGATCGAGAAGACGCGGTAGGGACCGGGTTCGACCTCGAGGCGGTAGGTCGTCCGCGCGTCCTTGCCCGCCTGCGTGACATGTTCGTTCGTGCAGACGATCTTCCCGCTCTCGACGCCCTCGGCACAGATGTGGATTTCGCGCGGAATGTGGTCGCTGGGGTAACTGAGCGTGCCGGTGATGATGCCGGACCTGGGATTGGAAGCTGCGCCCGGATCGAGCGTGTTGCTCGGCTGCTGCGCGTTTGCGGGCATTGAGACCAGCAGGAAGATCGCGGCAGGGAAGACGATCGTGCGCAACATCTAGAATCCGATCCAGAACGCAATTATGGATCCGAATGGTAGCAAGCTGGATTCCCCGCGCAAGCAGTCTGGCGACGACTTAACGGGTCCGTCTCCTTAGGTAGCGCCGCCCGGCCCACATCCCTGTTAGGGCGACAGCGGCCGCAAGCGCCAGCCCGATCAGCAATCGCTGGTGCTTCACCAGCGCATCGCCGATCAGATGTTCGGCGCCCAGTCCGAAGAAGTAGCCGATGCTGACGAAGATGCAGGCCCATACCAGCGCCGAGGCCGCGTTGAGCGCCAGGAAGCGCGGCACGGGCACGGACGACAGCCCCGCAGCCACGCCGCCAACCATCCGCAGGCCCCAAATGAAGCGGTTGGAGAGGATGAAGATGTTCGGATGCCGCTCGACCATGCCGTGTGCCTGACTGAAGCCTGGGCGCGAACGCAGTGCCAGCACGCGTGGATGGTCCGCGAAGCGCCGGCCGGCGAGGAACAGCGCCGTGTCGCCGAGGAACGCGCCAGTGAAGGCCACCGCCACCGTCGCCCAGACGTCGAATACCCGCTGGTGCGCGAAGAAGCCGCCGAAGATGGCAGCGCTTTCCCCCTCGGCCAGACAACCGGCAAAGACGGCGAGGAGTCCGTACCGCTCGATCAGTGCGTGGAAGAGATCGATCACTGATTGGCGGTCCAGCCAAGGCGTGCGTCGATGCGCTTCAAATGCGCTGCGAGTTCCGCGATCTCGGTCTGCAGGCTGAGAATCTCGCGCCGGCGCAGTTCGTCCAGCTTCTCGTGCAGCGCCATGATCTCGATCTCGGCCTTGAGGTTGACCTCGTAGTCGTGCGCCGCGTCCAGCCGGTCGCGGGCGGCCTGCCGGTTCTGCGACATCATGATGATCGGCGCCTGCAGCGCCGCCACCATCGACAGCACCAGGTTGAGGAAGATGAAGGGATACGGGTCGAACGCGTCCCGGCTCAGCAGGAACGCGTTGCCGGTCGTCCAAACAAGGAGAAACAGCAGAAAGCTGATGATGAAGATCCAGGAGCCGCCGACGCGCGCCATCGCGTCGGCAATCCGCTCGCCGAAGCGAGCCTGCCCGGTCAGGTCCTCGCTCATGTCACGCGAAATGGGTCGACGGTCGAGCGCGCTCTGCAGCACGCGCAGTTCCTCTTCGCTCAAGCTGTCGAGGTTGCGCTTGAGCCAGCGGGTGGAAAGCTCGTCGATCGTCTTGGCCATGCTGACCTCCTCGCGCCCTAGTCTTGGCAAGGGTCGCCCGATTGGCGACAATGCCGACGCGCCGCCACAAAGCGCCGATCGGGAGAGAAATCAATGGAGAGTTTTGCCTCGATCCGCCGCCGCGCCGAACTGCGCAAGGGCGGAGAGGACGTGCTGGCGCGCCTGCTGGGCACCCCGCCGGACAACGCGAAGCTCGCTTCGCTGACCGACGATCGTATCCTCTCCCAGATGGCGGCGCGCATCTTCTCCGCCGGCTTCGTCTGGCGCGTGATCGAGGCAAAGTGGCCCGGCTTCGAGGCGGCCTTCCTTGGCTTCGAGCCGAAGGCGTTGCTGTTCCAGCCGGACGAGTTCTGGCACGATCTCGCCTCCGACAAGCGCATCGTGCGCAACCCCCAGAAGATCAGGTCGGTGCGCGACAATGCCGCGTTCGTTGACAGTGTCTCGCGCGAACATGGCGGTTTCGGCCGCTTCCTCGCTGAATGGCCGGCAGACGACCAGATCGGCCTCGTCGCCTATCTGGCCAAGCACGGCTCGCGACTGGGCGGCAACACGGGCCAGTATTTCTTGCGCTTCATCGGCTGGGACGCCTTCATCATCTCGCGCGACATGGCGGCGGCGTTGCGCGAGGCCGGGCTCGGCATCGCCGAACAGCCGACGTCGAAGGGCGATCTGGCGCGAATTCAGTGGCAGGTGAACGAATGGGCCGACGCGACAGGCCTCTGTCGAACGCATATTTCGCGCATCCTCGCCATGTCCACCGGCATCAACCACGCGCCGGAGGAACTGGCGGCCTATATGGGAGAGTAGGCAAGCTCAGATTGTCAGCCGTCGCGCGCCGCGCTAAGCCTCCCGCATGAGCCAGTCTGCCCCCTCTGTCCTCCGTATCGCCGTCGCCCAGCTCAACCCGACCGTGGGCGACATTGCCGGCAATCTCGCCAAAGCGCGCCATGCGCGCGAAGAGGCAGCGCGCCACGGCGCGGACCTCGTGTTCTTCACGGAACTGTTCCTCGCCGGCTATCCGCCGGAGGACCTGGTGCTGAAACCCGCCTTCCTCGCGGCCTGCGAGAAGGCCGCGGGCGAAATCGCTGGGGACACTGCCGATGGCGGCCCGGGAATCATCATCGGCACACCGCTCAAACGCAAGAGCGGCATCCACAATGCCATCATCGTCGCCGACGGCGGCAGGATTCTCGCCGAGCGTTTCAAGGTCGACCTGCCGAACTATGGCGAGTTCGACGAGAAGCGCGTCTTCCAGGCGGGACCGGACATGCCGGGCCCGGTCAATTTCCGCGGCGTCCGTCTCGGCATCCCGGTCTGCGAAGACATCTGGGGTGAGCTGGGAGTCTGCGAGACGCTGGCCGAAAGTGGGGCAGAAATGCTCCTCGTGCCGAACGGTTCGCCTTACTACCGCGGCAAGGTCGACGTGCGGCACCAGGTCGTCATCAGGCAGGTGATCGAGACCGGCCTGCCGATGCTCTATGCCAACCAGATGGGCGGGCAGGACGAACTGATCTTCGACGGCGCCTCCTTCGCGATCAACCCCGACAAGTCGCTCGCCTTCCAGATGAGCCAGTTCGAGGAGACGGTCGTCGTCACGACCTGGAAGCGCGAGGAGGGCGGCTGGCAGTGCACCGACGGCCCAATGTCGCGCATCCCGGAGACGGAGGAAGCCGATTACCGCGCCTGCATGCTCGGATTGCGCGACTACGTCAACAAGAACGGCTTCAAGGACGTCGTGCTCGGACTGTCGGGCGGTATCGACTCTGCGATCTGCGCGGCGCTCGCCGTCGACGCACTCGGCGAGGAACGGCTGCGCGCGGTGATGATGCCCTACCGCTACACGTCGAAGGATTCGCTGACCGACGCCGAAGCCTGCGCGCGCGCGCTCGGCTGCCGCTACGACATCGTGCCCATCTTCGAGCCGGTCGAGGGCTTCAGTCACGCCCTGACGCAAATCTTCGAAGGCACGAAGGAAGGCATCACCGAGGAGAACCTGCAGAGCCGCGCCCGCGGCACGATCCTGATGGCGATCTCGAACAAGTTCGGCTCGATGGTGGTGACGACGGGCAACAAGAGCGAGATGTCGGTCGGCTACGCCACGCTCTACGGCGACATGAACGGCGGCTTCAACCCGGTCAAGGACCTCTACAAGATGCAGGTCTACGCGCTGTCGCGCTGGCGCAACACGACCGTGCCGCCCGGCGCGCTCGGCCCGTCGGGAGAGGTGATCCCGCAGAGCATCATCGACAAGGCGCCGTCGGCGGAACTGCGCCCCAACCAGACCGACCAGGATTCACTGCCGCCCTATCCAGTGCTGGACGACATCCTCGAATGCCTGGTCGAGAACGAGATGGGCGTCGACGACATCGTCGCGCGCGGACACGACCGCGAGACGGTCCACCGGGTCGAGCATCTTCTCTATGTCGCCGAATACAAGCGCCGTCAGGCGGCGCCGGGCGTTAAGATCACGAAGAAGAACTTCGGCCGCGACCGGCGCTATCCGATCACGAACAGGTTCAGGGACCGGGGGTAGGGGGCAGTTCGAGATCGTTAGGGTCGAGCGAACGGCCACCATAGAGCAGTCGAAAGATGACAACCTCATCGCCTTCAACAGTGAATGCGACGGCTATGCGTCGCTCAAAGCCAATCACTCTGAGCCCAGGCCGAATGTCGTGACGGACCGATCCGCGTTCAGGAAAAGTTCGCAGGCCTTCGAGGAATACCCGAATTCGACCCAGGTATTGCTCCGCCCGAAAAGCTGACGCGTTCCGCGACAGATAATCCTCTATTCCCTCCAGATCGGCCAAAGCCTCTGCCTTCATCCGGATCCAATAGCGCTGCATGTCAGTCGGACGTTTTGTCCTGGCGAGACCTGCGATCCGCTAGCCGCTGGAAGACCTCGTCGAGACTCAAGGTGTCGTCCGGATTGGCCTTCCAGGCATCGTACGTGGGCACGACCTCCTCGCGCAGCCATTTCTCCACGACAGCGTCGCGCTCGTCTAGCGCGCGTAAGCCTTCGCGAATGACTTCGCTCTCGCTGGCGTAGTCGCCCGACGCGACTTTCGCCTTTACCTTCTGCGCCATCTCGGTCGGCAGCGTGATGCTCAGCTGTTGCGTGGTCCGCATTTGGAACCTCCTGCCATCCCCTGGTAGGATTCAATCCTATCAAGGCTGCGATCTGGACTCAATCCCCGCCGGTCTGGCGCATTGCCGGCGCAAGAACGTTGCGGTAGCGGACCAGAAACCGGTCCGCCCATGTCCTTCTTTTCCTTCCTCCGTGACAACGCCCGCTGGGTCGCGGCGGCCTTCGTCCTGACCTTTTTCTCGACCGCGGGCCAGACGTCGTTCATAGGTGCCTCCGCGGGGCATATCCGCTCGGAGTTCGGTCTTGGCAATGGCGAGTGGGGCTTGATCTATATGATCGGCACGCTGGCGAGCGCTCTCACACTGCCCTACCTGGGCGTGATCGTGGATCGGCTGACCGTGCGCAAGGTGGCGCTGATCATCGTCCCGGCGCTGGCGGCGGCAGCCTCGCTGATGGCGCTGTCGGCACATGTGGTCGGCCTGACGCTCGCCATTTATCTGTTGCGCCTCTTCGGCCAGGGCATGTTTCCGCACACCGCCTATACCGCGACGGCGCGCTGGTTCACGGCACAGCGCGGTAAGGCGCTTTCATTGGTCATCCTCGGCCACAATGCCGGTGAGGCTGTGCTCATCTCCAGCTTCGTCGCCCTGTCGGCGGTGATCGGCTGGCGGATGGGCTGGCTGGTGCTCGCCGGCCTGGTTCTGGCCGTCGCGCTGCCCACAATGTGGTGGTTGGCGCGGATCGAGCGCGTGCCGCGCGCGACCGAAGTCAATCCGCGTGTCGTCGATGCGCGCGACTGGACGCGTGCCGAAGTCCTGCGTGATCCGATCTTCTATTTGTCCATGCTGGGCTTCATGGCGCCGGGCTTCATCGTCACGGTGATCTTCTTTCACCAGGTCTATCTGGTGGAGTTGCGCGGCTGGTCGTTGGGTATCTTCGCATCGGCATTCGTCGTCTGGGCCGGCGTGAACAGCGTCTCGACGCTGATCACCGGCTATCTGATCGACCGCCTTTCCGGACTGGCCGTTCTTCCATTCGTCCTGCTGCCGCTGGGCGCGGCGAGCCTCCTGCTCGGTCTGCAGGCGGCCGCATGGACGCCCTTCGCGGCGATGGCGCTGCTCGGAGCTTCCAGCGGCGCGGCGACGACCACCCTGGGTTCGGTTCTGCCGGAGGTCTACGGGCTCAGGCATCTCGGCGCGATCCGGGCGATGATCGTCGCCACCACGGTTTTCGCGACCGCGGCCGGACCGGGCATCACCGGATACCTGATCGATATCGGCGTCAGCTATCCCGCGCAGCTTGTCGCGATGGGGCTCTACTGCCTCCCGGCCTCGCTGGTGTTGGCCTATGTCGCCCGGCACGTCAGGGCGCGCAACTTGTCAAGCAAGCCGGTGTCCGATACGCCGCGCTCATGACCGTCACAGTCCGCTTCGCGCCGTCGCCCACCGGCAACATTCACATCGGCAATGCCCGCACGGCCCTGTTCAACTGGCTGTTCGCCCTGAACAACGGCGGACGCTTCATCCAGCGCTTCGACGACACCGATGTCGAACGCTCACGACAGGAATATGCCGACAACATCCTGACCGACATCGCTTGGCTCGGCATCGAACCGGTCGCGGTCGAATATCAGTCGAAGCGGTTCGCAATCTATGAGGCGGCTGTCGCGAAGCTCAAGGCCGCGGGCCTGCTCTATCCATGCTACGAGACTGCGGAAGAACTCGACCTCAAGCGCAAGATCCGCCTCACGCGCCGCCTGCCGCCCGTCTATGGCCGCGAAGCGTTAAAGCTGACGGCGGACGATCGAGCAAAGCTGGAAGCCGAGGGTCGCCGGCCACACTGGCGCTTTCTCCTGCCGAATTTCGAAACCGATCCGTTCTCGCCCCACCGCACCGAGATCAAGTGGACCGACCTCGTGCGCGGCGAGGAGACCGTCGACCTCGCCTCGCTGTCAGATCCCGTCCTGGTGCGCGAGGACGGCACCTATCTCTACACGCTGCCCTCTGTCGCCGACGACATCGACCTCGGCATCACCCATCTCATCCGCGGCGACGACCACGTGACCAACACCGGCGTCCAGATCGCGCTCTTCAGGGCGCTTGGCGCCGAGCCGCCGGCTTTCGGTCACCACAATCTGCTCACCGCCGCGACGGGCGAGGGCCTGTCGAAGCGCACGGGCGCCCTGTCGATTGCGAGCCTGCGCGCCGATGGCATCGAGCCGATGGCGGTCGCCTCGCTCGCGGTCCTCACCGGAACATCGGAAAACGTCGTCGCCGCGCGCGACATGGCCGATCTCGCCGGCCGCTTCGACCTCTCCGCGACCTCGCGCTCGGCCTCGAAGTTCGACCCGGCCGACCTGGTCGTCCTCAACCGGACGCTGCTGCATGGCATGGACTTCGCCGCGGTCGCGGAACGTCTCGCCGCGCTCGGCATCGCGGGCGCAGGGGCCGAGCCGTTCTGGCTGGCGGTGCGCGGCAATCTCGACCGGTTCGCCGACGCAGCAACCTGGTGGCAAATCGTCATCGAAGGCCCGCTCGAAAAGCCCGACCTGTCCGACGAGGACCGCGAATTTGTCCGGGGCGCGTTCGGCCTGCTCCCGCCCGAGCCCTGGGATGGGGCGACCTTCAGGTCGTGGATGGATCAGGTGAAGGCTGCATCCGGCCGCAAAGGTAAGGCGTTGTTCATGCCGGTCCGGCTGGCGCTTACTGGATTGCCGTCTGGGCCGGAGCTCGCAGATCTATTGCCCCTACTGGGTCGGGAAGGTACGCAGGCCCGACGACCCTGACCTTGCGCTCGGCGAGATCGCCTGTTGCTTCCGGCCTGTCTTCTGACTGCTGCTTCCCGTCTGCCGCCGCCGGATCCGGCGGCGCCGACGCAACGTCTGTGGAGGGCTTCTCGGCGTCCGCGCGCGTGCTCATGGCGCCTTCGCCGGCGACCACCGTGAAATTCTTCTTCGCCGGCGTGCAGGAACAGCCCTGCGGCCGGACGAAGTCCACCTCGCGGTATTTGAACGCGGTCGTCAGGTCCGTATAGGGGCTGCCGAAGAGATCGACCATGTTCTCCGATTCCTGATCAGGAACCCGGTGCGAATAGAGTTTTACCTCGGTGCCGGGGCACATGGTCTGGCAATTCTGCTCGTCGCGCTGGAAGTCCGAACCCGACGAGGAATAGGAGATCGGCCAGTAGTAACCGTCGCAGGTGCGCACGCACAGCGTCCGGTAGCTGCCGCCGCCACCGGGGAGAACCTCGTACATGTTTCCGCTTCCGCCGATGATCGTGCGCACGCGCGCCGACCCGTCATAAGCCTGGAACTCCTCGTCTTCTCGCGGCTCGACCCGCTTGATACCGCCGCCGAAGAGCTGTTCGAAGAGGTTGCCGCGCTGCTGCCGTGCCGCGATGTCCGGGGAATCCCTGCGAATGGATCTGCAATCATTGGCGTCGAGCGATGCAAGAATCCTCGCGCGCTCCCGTCGCGGATTGCCCGCCCCACCGCCCATCCGCGCCCGTGTGCGTTCGAGCTGGGCGAGGTTGCGCTCCATCCGGTCGAGGCCGCGGCCGATGGCTTCGCAAGCAGAGCCGCCGTTGTCGCGCCAAAACAGGCCGCCGCCGCATCCGGCGGCGCGGTACTGGCGCTCGCCCTTGCGCAGATTGGCGCGCTGCCGCTCGATCGCCTGGTCGTATTTTCGGGCCTGTGCCGGGCTGCCCGATCCGCCGGACGAGACGCTTGCAAGCTCAGCTTCGAGCTGTCGACAGACACGCGACTGGGCAGCGGCATCGGTCGCGGAAACGGTGAGGCCAGCCAAAAGGGCGAGTGCCGGCGCGAGCAGCCGCAGGGCGCTCCGCCAATTCGCCGTCTGGTACTCGCCAGGCATCATTTCGGCCGCCATCCCGGCATGGGTTTTCGCACAAACATCCATGCGCTTTGAACATGAATGCCGTCTGAACGCAGATTACCATCCGGTCCGGCTTGCGGATACTGGTTAACCGGACCTTGCCGCCGGGATCAGTTGGCCGCGATCAGCCGGGCTGCCTCCTGCGAAGCCTCGACGACCGCCAGCGCCGTCATGTTGACGATGCCGCGCGAGGTGACCGACGGTGTCAGGATATGCGCCGGCAACCGCGTTCCGAGCAGGATCGGGCCGACATGCAGCGCGTCCGTCATCGTCTTGATCGTGGTCAGCGCGATGTTCGCCGCGTCGAGATTTGGGAACACCAGGAGGTTCGCCTGATCCTTCAGCGCCGAGTGCGGGTAGACGCGCCGACGCAGCTCCTCCGACAGCGCCGAATCGCCGTGCATCTCGCCGTCGCTTTCGAGATCGGGCGCCACGCGCTTCAGCGTCGCCGCCGCCTCGCGCATCTTCAGCGCGCTGGCGCTGTCGCGCGAGCCGAAATTCGAATGCGACAGGAGGGCGGCTTTGGGCACGATCCCGAACCGGCTGATCGCCTCGGCTGCGAGCAGCGTCATCTCGACGATCTCGTCGGCGCTCGGATCCACGGTCACATAAGTGTCTGTCAGGAACGTCACGCCACGCTGCGAGATCAGCATCGAGAGCGCGGAGAGGTCGCGGTATTTCACGTCAGGTCGTGCGCCGATGATCAGGCTGACATTGCGCAGATGCCGCTCGAAACGGCCTTCGAGCCCGCATATCATGGCGTCCGCGTCGCCGCGATGCAGCGCGAGCGCGGCGATCACGGTCACATCGGTGCGCACCATGGTACGCGCGGCTTCCTGCGTCACGCCCCTTCGCCCGCCGAGCCGGATGAGCAGATCGACATAGTCGCGGTAGCGCGGATCGTCCTCGGGATTGACGATGGCGAAATCGGCGCCCGGCCGGATCCTCAAGCCGTAGCGTTTGAGCCTTACGTCGATGACGTGCGGACGCCCGATCAGCGTCGGCTCGGCGATGCCTTCCTCCAGCACGACCTGCGCCGCGCGCAGCACCCGCTCGTCCTCGCCGTCGGCGAAGATCACGCGCTTCTTCGTCGCCGTCCGCGCCGCGGCGAAGACCGGCTTCATCACCAGGCCGGAGCGGAAGACGAAGCGGTTCAGCCGGTCGACATAGGCGTCCATGTCGGCGATGGGCCGCGTCGCGACGCCGGTGTCCATCGCCGCCTTCGCCACCGCCGGCGCAATGCGCAGGATGAGCCGCGGATCGAAAGGCGACGGGATCAGGTAATCCGGTCCGAAGGTCGGCGTCTCGCCGGAATAGGCCCGTGCCGCCACGTCCGACGGCTCCTCGCGGGCGAGCGCGGCGATGGCGCGCACCGCCGCCATCTTCATCTCTTCGTTGATCGCGGTGGCGCCCGCATCGAGCGCGCCGCGGAAGATATAGGGGAAGCAAAGGACGTTGTTGACCTGGTTGGCGAAATCCGACCGTCCGGTGCAGATCATCGCGTCGGGACGTGCGGCGCGCGCCAGTTCCGGCATGATTTCGGGCGTGGGGTTGGCGAGCGCCATGATCAGCGGTTTCTCCGCCATCTCCTTCAGGAGTTCGGGCTTGAGAACGCCCGCCGCCGACAGGCCGAGGAAGACGTCGGCGCCGCCGATGACATCGGCAAGCGTACGCGCGTTCGTGTCCTTGACGTAAGGGTCTTTCCACCTGTCCATCTCGTCTGTCCGGCCGGTGTAGGCGACGCCGAAACGGTCGGTGACCCAGATGTTCTCGCGCCTGGCGCCGAGCGAGACGAGAAGGTTGAGGCAGGCCAGCGCCGCGGCACCCGCGCCCGACGTAACGATCTTGACTTCCGACAGCGACTTGCCGGCCACTTCCAGCCCGTTGAGCACCGCCGCTGCGACGATGATGGCGGTGCCGTGCTGGTCGTCGTGAAAGACCGGGATGCCCATCCGAGCCTTCAACTGCTCCTCGACCTCGAAACACTCCGGCGCCTTGATGTCCTCGAGATTGATGCCGCCGAACGTCGGCTCGAGTGCGGAGATCGCCTCGACCATGCGGTCGATCCCGGGTGCGTCTATCTCGATGTCGAACACGTCGATCCCGGCGAATTTCTTGAACAGGACGGCCTTGCCCTCCATCACCGGCTTGGAAGCGAGCGGGCCGATATTGCCGAGGCCGAGCACGGCCGAGCCGTTGGAGACCACTCCGACGAGATTGGCCCGGCCCGTGTAAAGCGCCGCCGCGCCCGGATCCTCCTGGATCGCGATGCAAGGCGCCGCGACGCCCGGCGAATAGGCCAGCGCCAAGTCGCGCTGGTTGCCGAGCGGCTTGGTCGACTGGATTTCAAGCTTCCCGGGAACGGGATAGCGGTGAAAAAACAACGCCGCTTCGTCGAGTTCGGACAGGCGCGGTTTCTCGGCTTCGCTGGTCATGGCGGTTCCCTGGCTTCGTGCGAAACGATTAGCATGGGCGACCGACATTCGGTCGCCAAAAGCGCAAAAGCTGTTGCGCTTTTGCCAGCCTACCTCGCGACGACTTTCTGCATCTGTTCGCCGAGGCCGGCGATGCCGAGGTGCATCTCGTCGCCATCCTTCAGGAACACCGGAGGCTTCATGCCGAGCCCGACGCCGGGCGGGGTGCCCGTGGTGATCACGTCGCCGGGTTCCAACACCATGAATTGCGACAGATAGGAGACGATCTGTCTGACCGTGAAAATCATCGTCGCGGTGCTGCCGGTCTGGGCGCGCTTGCCGTTCACGTCGAGGAACATGTCGAGCTTCTGCGGGTCGCCGAGCTCGTCGGGTGTGACGACCCAGGGTCCGAGCGGGCCGAACGTCGGCGCGCTCTTGCCCTTGATCCACTGGCCCCCGCGTTCGGCCTGGTATTCGCGTTCCGACACGTCGTTGCAGAGCGCATAGCCGAAGACATGGTCGAGCGCGTCCTTCTCCTCGACATAGTCGCAGCGCTTGCCGATCACGACCGCGAGTTCGACTTCCCAGTCGGATTTCACGGAGCCCTTCGGCAACATCACGTCGTCGTTCGGGCCGGACAGGCAGCTGGGCGCCTTCGAGAACACGATCGGCTCCTTCGGGATCGGCGCTCCCGTTTCGGCCGCGTGGTCGGCATAGTTGAGGCCGATCGCGATGAAATGGCCGATGCGCGACACCGGCGCGCCGATGCGCACGCCCGCCGGCACGGCCGGAAGCGTGGCCGGATCGATGTCCCTGAGGATCGACAGCAGTTCGAGCGACACGGTCTCGGGAGAATAGTCGGCGACGATCGAGGAGGCGTCGCGGATCATGCCGTCCTTGTCCAGAATGCCTGGCCTCTCCAGGCCCAGCTCGCCGAAGCGCAGCAGTTTCATAGTGTTTTCCTCCCGAATTCAGATCTTGGGTGAGCGGCGCTACGGTGCCACTTAAAATGCGCTGGGGTAGAGACCGCCGTCAATGCGCAGGTTCTGGCCGGTGATGTAGCCGGCATGCGCCGAGCAGAGGAACGCGCATGCCGCGCCGAACTCCTCCGTCGTTCCGAGCCGACCGGCGGGGATTTCCTTCGCCTGCCGGGCAGCATAATCCTCGACCGACATCCCAGCCTTCTCGGCACCGAATTTTGTCGTGGTGCGGATCCGGTCGGTGTCGAGCTTGCCCGGCAGCAGATTGTTGATGGTGACGTTGTGGGCGGCGAACGAGCGGCCGACACCCGAAAGAAAGGATGTCAGGCCGGCACGCGCGCCCGACGAGAGATCGAGACCGGGGATGGAGACATAGACCGACAGCGAGGTGATGTTGACGATCCGGCCGAAGCCGCGTTCGGCCATGCCGTCGATGACACCCTGGATCAGTTCGATCGGCGTCACCATGTTCTGCGTCACGCCATCGAGCATCGCCTGGCGGTCGAGCTTGCGGAAGTCGCGCGGCGGCGGTCCGCCATTGTTGTTGACCAGGATGTCCGGGTCCGGACAGGCCGCGAGCAGAGTCTGCTGGACCTCGGGCAGGGATACGTCGCCCTCGATCTCGGTCACGTTCACGCCATAGGTCTTCCGGATGTCCTCCGCAGTCGCCGCGAGCGCGACCGGGTCCCGGCCGTTGAGCACCAGATCGACCCCGGCCTGAGCCAGCGCGACGGCGCAGCCGCGTCCGAGGCCCCGGCTGGAGGCGCAGACGATCGCCTTGCGGCCCTTGATCCCCAAATCCATCTTTCGACCCTCTCGTCACTGGCGGACAGAGGTATCCGCAGCAATGCGAAACCACAACCGTCATACGACTGTGACATGAATCGTGGCAGGGCAATCCGCAAAGGAACGCCTGGAAATCGCGATGTCAGACGCAGAAGAACGCACCTTTCGCACGCTGTTCATTTCCGACGTCCATCTCGGATCGAAACCGTCGAAGGCCGATTTCCTCATCGACTTCCTGCGCCGGCACCATGCCGATACGATCTATCTCGTCGGCGACATCGTCGACGGCTGGCGCCTGCGCCGCACGTGGCATTGGCCACAGTCGCACAATGACGTGGTGCAGAAGCTGCTGCGGAAGGCCCGCAAGGGGACGCGGGTCATCTACATCGCGGGCAATCACGACGAGTTCCTGCGCTCCTTCCAGGGCGAGCATTTCGGCGGCGTCGTGGTCGCCGACCGGATGATCCACGAAGGGGTCGACGGGCGGCGCTACCTGGTCATCCATGGCGACCAGTTCGACGGGATCGTCAACAATATCCGATGGCTCGCCTATCTCGGCGACAAGGCCTACGACACGGCGATCGTCGTGAACCGCGTCGTCGCGTTCGTGCGATATCGCTTCGGCCTGTCCTACTGGTCTTTTTCCTCCTGGGCGAAGGTCAAGGTCAAGCGCGCAGTGAATTTCATCAGCGCCTTCCAGGACATCGTGGCGGAGGAAGCGCGGCTGCATGAGGTCGACGGCATCATCTGCGGCCATATTCACCACGCCGCCATCGAGACCATCAACGGCGTCCGCTACATCAATACGGGCGATTGGGTGGAGAGCTGCACCGCCGTCGCCGAACATCACGACGGGCGTTTCGAGATTCTCACCTGGGCAAAGGTGACGTCTTCCGGCCAACAAGACGGCAGGTCCGTGCAATTGCTGCTCCCCGCCGAGGCCGCCTGACGACTGGCGCAACCGCTGCCGGACGCTGGTGCGGGATACCGTGTAGGCGCGGACAGACGGACATGTTAGGGCGGGACAACGTCACTCGCGCCTGACCGTCCCAATGCTCCCGCCGCTGTCCCCGGAACAGAAGATCAAGCCGCGCTATTTCGAGCTGCGGATGTCGATCCTCTACGCCTGCCTGTTCCTGCCGAACGGCATCCATCTGCCGTATTTCCCGTTGTGGCTGAAGTTGCACGGGTTCTCTGCGTCCGAGATCGCGACGATTATCGCGGCTCCCTATTTCGTGCGCATCTTCGCCGGACCCGTCGTCTCGGCCTATGCCGATCGGGCGACGGATCGGGTTCCGGTGCTCCTCGCCTGTGCCGTCCTTTCGGCAATCGCCTGCGCCGGCTATTTCCTGCCGCCGACCTATGCGATCGTTCTGGCCGTCTCGGTCCTGCTCGCGCTTGCCTGGGCGCCTCATACGCCGCTGTCGGATTCGATCGCCCTGTCGGGCGTCCGCCGTTACAAGGTCGACTACGCGTCGATGCGCATCTGGGGATCGATCTCCTTCCTGCTCGTCAACATCGCCGGTGGCTACATACTTGCCGCGACCGGCGCGGGCGCGGTCCCCTGGCTGCTGCTCGCCGGCCTGTCGACCATCGTCGTTGCTTCCCTGTTCGTACCGCGCCTGGGCAAGCCCCGCGTCGCAACGCTTGCCCCGTCGGAAGCGCTGCCGCAGGCGGCCTTTGCCCTGCGCCACCCATATTTCCTGCTGATCATAACAGCCTGGGCATTCGCGCAGTCGAGCCACGCGTTCGCCTATGCCTTTTCCTCGATCTACTGGAAGGCGCTGGGCATCGGCGACGGCACCATCGGACTGTTGTGGGCGTTTTCGGTCCTCGCCGAAGTGCTGATGTTCATGCTGTTCCGCCACCTGTTTGCGCGCACGCGACCCGGCGTGCTGCTGGCGATCGGCACTGGAATCGGAGCTCTGCGCTGGGTATTCTTCCCGCTCGTATGGCCCGCGGGGCTGGGCGTCCCCGGCTTCTTTTTCGTGCAGGGGATGCACGCGTTCTCCTTCTCGCTCGCCTTTCTCGGCGGGCAGAAGATGTTCTCTGAAACTGTTCCGGAGGAGCGCATGGGCGCCGCGCAGGGTGCTGCGTTCTTCCTCGTCATGGGAACGCTTGCAGTGTTCACGCTGGCGAGCGGACCGCTCTACGAGGCGTTCGGGGTCGACGGGTTCTATGCGATGGCGTTCGTCGCGCTGGCCGGAACGGTCCTGTCGCTAAGAGCGCTCGCCTATCCCCAGAGCGCAGGTTGGGGCGGATAGACGAGCGAACCGTCGTAGCGCAACGCCGGATCGCGATCCCGCGCCAGCAGCAGCGGGCCGTCGAGATCGACGAACTCGGCTCCTTGCGCCAGAAGCACCGCCGGCGCCATGGCGAGCGAGGTGCCGACCATGCAGCCGACCATGATCTGGAAGCCGAGCTTCTGCGCGTCTTCCTTGAGCAGGATCGCCTCTGACAGGCCGCCGGTCTTGTCCAGCTTGATATTGATCGCGTCATAGCGACTGCGAAGGCGGGCCAGATCCGCACGCGTATGCAAGCTTTCATCGGCGCAGACGGGTACGGGGCGCGCGATGTCCGCCAGCATGCCGTCTCGGCCGGCGGGCAGCGGCTGCTCAATCAGGGACACGCTGCATTCCGCCGCGATCGCCATGTGGCGAACGACGTTCTCGTCGCTCCATCCTTCATTTGCATCGAGAATGATGCGGCTGTTCGGTGCTCCGGCCCGGACGGCGCGGATGCGGGCCTCGTCGTCGGAACTGCCGACCTTGACCTTGAGAACGGGCCGGGCCGCCTGAGCTATGGCCTGCGCACCCATCTGTTCGGCATCGCCGAGAGAGAGTGTGTACGCTGTCGTGAGAGGCGAGGGGGCGTCATCGCAGATGATCGTCCAGACCGGAACCTTGGTCGTTTTTGCTTCCAGGTCCCAGAGCGCGCAGTCGACCGCATTGCGGGCGGCGCCGGCCGGCAACAGCGCCGCTAGATCGTCCTGGGCCGCTCCCGCCTCAAGCGCCGCGCGAATCGACTCGATCTGCGCGACGACACCCTCGATCGTCTCACCATAGCGCCCGTAGGGCACACATTCGCCGCTCCCGACATGCTGGCCGTCGCGGATCACGCACGTCACGACCAGCGCTTCGGTCTTCGACCCGCGCGAGATGGTGAAGCTGCCGGCGATCGGGAAGGACTCGGCTGTGATCGAAAGGGCACGCGACATCGATGCTCCGGGCGAATTGACGGCGGTCCAAGTGACAGGGCGGCCGCGTCGGGCTAAGACGATGGTCATGTTGACGAAAGCTCCTGCGGACGCAAGCGGGGCGCGCTCGAACGCTCCGCGCGTCGAGGCGCAGGTCGACGGCGCGCGCCTCACCTGCCGGCTGACGGGCGCCTGGAACACGCAGACCGTGGCGCAGGTCGACCGCGAGATGCGGGAACTGGAGCACGCATCCGCCGTCCGGGAGGCCACGATAGACCTCTCCGGGGTCAGTTCGATGGACACGGCCGGCGCCTGGCTCGTGAAACGGCTGACGACGGTCCTGGAAAAGCAGGGGGCGCAGGTTCAGATGGGTGGCGCGTCGGCTTCGTTCGACACGCTTCTGGTCGCGGTCGACGATGCCGCCCATCAGGAGATTCCGGAACCCGGACCTGGCCGCCCCACTGGCATCCTCGGCCTGTTCGACACATTCGGTCGCAGCGTCTTCGTCTTCCGCGACGATTTCCTGATGAGCATGCACATTCTGGGCGCCACGATCCGCGGCGCGCAGATGAAGCTCGGGCGCGGCCATGCCGTCAATCCGGCCTCGATCGTCAGCCAGATGGACAAGATGGGCATTGGCGCGATCCCGGTCGTGCTGTTGATGTCGTTCATCATCGGGGCGATCATCGCCCAGCAGGGCGCCTTCCAGCTGCGCTACTTCGGCGCCGAGATTTTCGTGGTCGATCTGGTCGGTATCCTGGTTCTGCGCGAGATCGGCGTGCTTCTCACCGCCATCATGATCGCCGGCCGTTCCGGCAGCGCCATCACAGCCGAGATCGGCTCGATGAAGATGCGCGAGGAGATCGACGCCTTGACCGTCATCGGCCTCAATCCGGTCGGCGTGCTGGTCTTTCCGCGGCTGGTCGCGCTTGTGATCGTTCTGCCCTGCCTCACGATCGCGGCGAACTTCGCGTCGATCGGCGGCGCGATCTTCGTCAGCCAGGTCTATTCCGGCATCGCGCCGACGACGTTCATCGACCGGCTTCAGGATGCCATCGATCTGACGACCATATTCGCCGGCCTGATAAAGGCGCCGTTCATGGCCCTGATCATCGGCATCATCGCGTCTGTCGAAGGCATGAAAGTTGGCGGCAGCGCCGAATCGCTCGGCGCGCATGTCACGTCCTCGGTGGTGAAGTCGATCTTCGTCGTCATCGTTGTCGATGGCCTCTTCGCCATGTTCTACGCGGCAATTGATTTCTGATGAAGACGAACGGCGCGGCACATCCCAAGGGTTCCGAAGGCGAGGGCCAGCCAGAGATCGTGATCTCGGCCGAGAACGTGACGGTTGCGTTCGGCGACAATGTCGTCCTCGACAAGCTCTCGCTCGATGTGCGGCGCGGCGAGATCCTGGGCTTCGTCGGCGCGTCCGGCGCCGGCAAGTCCGTGCTTCTGCGCGCCATCCTCGGTCTCACCCGCAAGCGCTCCGGCACGATCAAGTTGTTTGGGGTCGACATCGACAAGGTGGACGAACGCCAGAAGATGTCGATCGACATGCGCCTGGGCGTGCTGTTCCAGCACGGCGCGCTGTTCTCGTCGCTGACGGTGATGGAGAACGTGCAGGTTCCGATGCGCGAATATCTCGACCTGCCGAAGCCGCTGATGGACGAACTGGCGCGCCTCAAGATCGAGCTCGTCGGCCTGCCGGCGGACGCGGCGCTGAAATTCCCCTCCGAACTGTCGGGCGGCATGATCAAGCGCGCGGCACTTGCGCGCGCGCTGGCGCTCGATCCCGACATCGTCTTCCTCGACGAGCCGACCTCGGGCCTGGACCCGATCGGCGCCGCCGCGTTCGACGAACTCGTCCAGCAATTGCGCGACACGATGGGACTGACGGTCTACATGGTGACCCACGACCTCGACAGCCTGTTCTCGGTCTGCGACCGGATCGCCGTGCTGGGGGAGAAGAGAGTCATGATCCAGGGAACGGTCGAGGATATGCTTGCCAGTGAGAACGCCTGGGTTAAGTCATATTTCCGCGGCAAACGGGCGCGACAGCTGGATTTGATGGCGCGACAGGAATACGGAGCCTGACGGCATGGAGACCAAGGCCAACTACGTCGCGGTCGGCATATTCACGCTGGTGATGCTGCTGGCAGCCTTCGGCTTCGTCTACTGGACGGCCGGAACGGGCGGCGGCGACTTCGCCACATTGCGCGTGCGCATTCCCGGTTCCGCTTCTGGCCTCGGACGCGGCAGCGCGGTTCTGTTCAACGGCGTCAAGGTCGGCGACGTCACCCGCATCTTCATCGACGTGAACGATCCGACGGTGGCGCTCGCCGACACCAAGATCGACCGCTTGACGCCGATCAGCAAGTCGACCACCGCCGATGTCGGCCTTGCCGGTCTTACAGGACAGGCGAGCATCGAGCTGACGGGCGGCGTCGTCGGCGAAGAGAATCTGCTGGCGATTGCCGAAGCGAATGGCACCGTCGCCGAGATTACCGCCAATCCCTCGGCGTTGGGCAACATCCTGCAGCTCGCGCAGAATTTCCTGACACGCGCCGACGCGGTGCTGACCGGTGTCGAGAACTTCGTCAACGACGTGAAGACGCCGCTCGTCGCGACCGCCGAGAATGCCCGGAAGTTCTCCGAGGCGCTCAGCCGCAACTCGGACAATATCGACCAGTTCCTGGCCAGCGTCGGCGACCTGTCCAAGACGTTCAGCTCGGTATCCGGCAGGCTCGACAGCACGCTTGCCACGGTAGAGGACCTGCTCAAGGCCGTCGACAAGGACAAGATCACGACGATCGTCGGCAATGTCGAATCGGTCACCAGCGACCTGAAGGGTGTGACGAAGAACCTCGAGACGATGATGGCCGGCGTCGACAAGGCGGTATCCTCGATCACGACGCTGTCGCAGAACGCGACCGGCACGATTTCCAAGGTCGACGAGATCGTCGCCAATGTCGATCCGGCGACGATCCGCTCCGCCATCGACGGCATAAAGCAGACCACCGAAACGGCACGGAAAGCCGCCGACGACATCGCCAAGGTGACGACGAAGTTCGGCAATCGCGCCGAAGAGATCGACAAGATGATCAGCGACGCGAGCCAGCTTGCCGAGCGTCTCAACGCCGCGTCGGTTCGTGTCGATGGTGTCCTGGCGAAGATCGACACGCTGCTCGGATCCGACGACGCCGAAGGTCTGATGGCCCAGGCGAGCGAGACGCTGAAAGCCTACCGAGAAGTCGCCAATACGCTGAATGCGCGCATGGGCACGATCATGGATGGCCTGGGACGGTTCAGCGGCCAGGGCCTGCGCGATGTCGAGGCGCTGGTCCGCGACAGCCGCCGCTCGATCAACCGGATCGAGGAGGTGATCTCCGATCTCGGACGCAATCCGCAACGCATCATCGCGGGCGGCGAGGGCGAAGTGCGCCAATACGACGGCCGCGTGCGGCGTTGACATTGACCGCCCGCCGCCTCACACAGGTTGCGCTAGTCACGTATTTGACGCTTCCGGGGATGGGGCGTCCGCCGGGGAGCTGGGTTTGAAGTCTGGGCGGCTGCTCATCGCGGGTGCGCTTATCTGCTCGGTCCTGCCGGGCTGCGCCGTGCTGGGCGGGGGCACTTCGCCGCTCGACACCTATGAGCTGACGGCTGCCGAGACGTCCGAATCAGGGCCGCGCCGTTCCCGCGCCCAGATCCTGATCGCCGAACCGTCGGCGCTGAAATCGCTCGACGGGCAGAATATCGTCATCAAGCCTGGTCCGGGCGAGATTCAGTACCTGAAAGGCGCCCAATGGGCCGACCGTCTGCCGAAGGTCGTGCAGGCGAAGCTCGCCGAGGCGTTCCAGTCGACAGGGCGTGTCGGTGGGGTCGGCAAGCCGGGTGAGGGGCTGGCGATCGACTATCAGGTCATCACCGAGATCCGCGCCTTCGAGATTAGGCTGGGTGGCGGCGACCACGCCTATGTCGAACTGTTCGTCCGCATTCTCAACGACCGCAACGGCACTGTCCGCGCCTCGCGCGGCTTCACCGCACAGTCGCCCGTCAACGGGACGGGCAACCCGGCCTATGCGGCCGCGCTGGACAATGCCTTCCGCGTTGCCACCGACGAGATCGTCGAGTGGGCGCTGGGAAGGATCTAGGAAATGCTCCGCATCCAGCGCGTCAAGATCAACTCGATCTACGTTCCCACCGAGCGTCGCAAGACCCTGCATCCAGAAACCGCTCGGGCCCTGGCGGAGGACATTCTCGAGAACGGGATGAAGATGCCGATCCAGGTGCGCTTCGATGGCAAGCGGCATGTACTGATCGAGGGGCTGCACAGGTTGGAAGCGGCCAAATTCCTCGGCGAGACCGAGATCGACGCTTATCTGGTCCAGGCCCGCAAACACTGACGGTGCTGAGAAGGCGAGACCGCGCTCAGGTCTTGCGTCGGCGGCAGCGCCAGTTCCAGTCGCGCTCCGGCCCGACGTCCACATGCACCGAGTTGGTGTGGCAATAGGTGCCGACGCCGCCGCGGCCGGGCATCGCGCGGACAAAGTTGGCGAGGTCCCACTTGCTGACGCCCTCGAGCTGGATGTCGGCAGCGGCGCAATACATGTGCATCGAGCGGCGGGCACCGCGCACTCTCTTGTTGTATTCGGGGCTGCGATAGCCTGACGTCACGACCACGCGACCGCCGAAGCGTTGCTCGATCTGCTTGAGCATGCGCACGAGCGAAGGCTTGAGACAGGCGACATCGACGCTCTCGCGCTGCTTCAGCAAGCCGTTCGGTGCAAGACGCGCCATTCCCGCCGCCGAGGCATATTGCACGGGCGACTCTTCGTCCTCGTGCACGTCGACATCGCTGTCGTCATCGAGGCTGTCGCGCCGCTTGATCTCGAACAGTGAGGATTGGCGGACGCCTGGAAGCGCATTCATGCGCTCGACGCCAAGGGATGCCTTCACGGGCGCATTCTCTACTGGGTCGACCGCCGCCAGCTGGATCACCGGCTTCGGCTTCTGCGGGGCGGGTGTCGACATCACCGGCGCGGCTTGCGGCGTCTGCGAGAAGAAGCCGGCGAGGAACCCTTTCTTCTTGGGTTCGGGCGCCGCTGCAAAACTGCTAACCGCCGGGGCGGGCTCTTGGGCCGCGGTTTCGGCAGTCTCGCGCGGGGCAGATACAGGAACGACTGCCGGCGCTGCTTCCGGCTGGGCGGTCTGCTCGACCTGCGCCGCCACCTCCGGCGACTTGGAGGAGAGATCGATCAGCGGTTTGACGCCCGGTTCCACCGCGGCCTGCTGCTCGAGAGCGGGTGTCGAGGCGTCGGTCGGTTTGGCTGCCGGCACGAAATCCGCCGCTTCGATGTCCTTCGCCTGCTCGACCGTCAGCGGGTTCACGCCCGGCTCGAGGCCTGATTCCGTGCTCTCCGCTGTCGCGGGCGAAGCGAAGGTCGGGCTGGTGACTTCGAGGCTCTCCAGTCCGCCGGCAGTGCAGCCGGCGAGCGCAAGCGCCAGAACCGCCGCGCCGGCAGCGAAGACGTGTCTGATCGCGGGGCGCGATACGTCAGCTTTCAACACAGTCCCCTTGTCCGGTCGCCCCTCAAGGTGTGCCCTTGAGCCCTCGGGCATATCTCATGCTCGGCCGTGGCCGAAAAGACGCGATGGCCGACAAAAATGCAAGCCCACCCATCAGGCGGCTACTGGTCAATTGGGGCGACAACATGGTTACCGACTGTCGCAAATATGCACCGCCGCACCGACCGGGCGCGTGTCACGCCTTGGCCCTGACATATTCTCCGGGCGCGTCGCCCAGCGCCTTGAGCTTCTTCGCCGCCCCGCGCGCCGGCACGCGCTGATTGTCCAGGCGTTCGATCCAGCGCTGCCAGTGCGGCCACCAGGTTCCCGGATTCTCGGTAGCCTTCGCCACCCAGGCGTCGAAATCACCCACCGGCTTTCCGTCGGTCCAGTGCTGGTACTTCTTCGATGCCGGTGGATTGACGACCCCGGCGATGTGGCCCGACCCGGCCATGACATACTCCACCTCGCCGCCGAAATAGGCGCAGCCCGTGAACACCGAGCGCGCAGGCGCGATGTGATCCTCCTTGGCTGCGAGGTTGTAGACCGGAATTTTTATGTCGGAGAGCGCCAACTTGTGCCCGCCGAGTTCCATCCTGCCGGTGGCGAGCGAGTTCTCCAGATAGCAGTTGCGCAGGTAGTACGAGTGGTTCGCGGCACTCATCCGCGTCGAATCCGCGTTCCAGTAGAGCAGGTCGAACGGCATCGGATCCTTGCCGCGCATGTAGTTGTTGACGACATAGGGCCAGATCAGGTCGCCGGAGCGCAGCATGTTGAAGGCCGTCGCCATGCGATTGCCTTCGAGATAGCCTTTTTCGCCCATCGAGCGCTCGAGCGAAGAAATCTGCTCCTCGTCGACGAACACTTTGAGGTCGCCCGCATAGGTGAAGTCGACCTGAGTGGTGAACAGGGTCGCCGAGCGGATGCGGTTGTCGCCTTTCTTTGACATCAGCGCCAACGCCGCCGCGAGCAGTGTGCCGCCGACGCAGTAGCCGATCGCATTGACGGAGGTCTCGCCCGTTTCCTTGGCGACCGTGTCCAGGCCGAATTCGAGCCCGTCGCGGATATAGTCCTCCCAGGACATCCGCGCATGGCGCTCGTCCGGATTGACCCACGAGATGACGAAGACCGTATGGCCCTGCGACACCGCCCAGCGGATGAACGATTTTTCCGGGTTGAGGTCGAGAATGTAGAACTTGTTGATCCACGGCGGGCAGATCAGCAGCGGCCGCTTCAGCACATCCTCGGTCGACGGCTGGTACTGGATAATCTCCGCGACCGCACTGCGTGCAACCACCTTGCCCGGGGTGGTCGCGACGTTGCGGCCGACCTCGAAGACGGAATAGTCGGCCTGCCTGAGCTTCAGTTCGCCGCCGCCGGCTGCGATGTCCTCGGCGAACATCTTCATCCCGCGCACGAGGTTCTCGCCGTTCGAGGCGACCGTCTCGCGAAACAGCTCAGGATTGGTGAGCACGAAGTTGGACGGCGAGATCGCGTTGATGACCTGCTTGACGTAGAAATTGGCCTTCTGGCGCGTATGCGGGTCGAGCCCGTCTGCGTGGGTGACAAGGTCGGCCGCCCATCTCGAGGTGACGATGTAGACCTGCTTCAGGAAGTCGAAGAAGGCGTTCTTCGCCCATTCGGGGTCCTGGAACCGCTTGTCGCCCCGGTCCGGCTGGATGGCTTCCGCGACGGGTTCCTCATGCGACAGCTTGCGGATCGAGTTCGACCAGATGTTCATGTAGCCGGAGAACAGGCGCGTCTGCGCCTCGAGCGCCCGGGACGGATCGGACAGCCAGTATTCGGTGACTTTGGAGAAGGTCTTGACGACGTCCGCCATCGGCTCGCCGATCGTGTCCTTGACCTCGCCTCGCTCGCGCGGAGCCGTCCACGCCGCCGCCGCCTGTCCGGCAGCCTCCACCATGCGGGCGAGGTTGAGCGCGAACTTGTCCGCGTCCTTGACGAGATACTGTGCGACGTCCGGCGAATCTTGCACGGTTTCGTCGCCGTTCTGCTTTTCGGCCATTTCTCGCTGCCTCCCGAGGCCTTTTATTGACACATTATCATGCCACGCGCATCGGGGTCCAATTGGGACGCTACCGCGACGACTTGTCTTGCGTCTAACGCGGTGGCAGGTGAGGAATATGACCAGATTGTCCGCCGCGCGATATTTCTTCGTTGTGACCGTTATCGGCGCCGCGTTGTCGGCATCGGCATGCCAGACGGCGAGCCTCCAGGACATCGCCCCGCTCCCGGGGGTGCGCAATACCGGCACGACGCCCGACCTCAATGTGTCGCAAACTGCGGCGACCGAGCAGTTCAGCGACGCCGACAAGAACGCCAAGATTGCCGAATTGAAGGCGGCGCAGTCCAATCAAGGCGTGAAGGGTCAGCAGGGCGCCGCGCCTACCGCGCCGTCGCAGCTGAAGAAGGCGGCGCAGGCCCAGGCCGAAACGCTGAAGGAAATCGAGGGCGAATAGCCGCCTTCCGCTCTATTCCCCGCCCGGGCGAATGCGTGTATATCGCCGCCCAATCGTTCCACGACATCGCCGGATACTCCGATGGAAGACTTCCACAAGACCCGCAGGCTCCCCCCTTACGTCTTCGAGCAGGTCAACCGGCTGAAGGCCTCGGCCCGCTCGCGCGGCGCCGACATCATCGACCTCGGCATGGGCAATCCGGACCTGCCGACGCCAAAGGCGATCGTCGACAAGCTGGTCGAAACCGTGCGCGATCCGCGCACCCACCGATACTCTTCGTCTCGCGGAATCCCCGGACTGCGTCGCGCCCAGGCCGCCTACTATGCCCGCCGCTTCGGTGTGAAGCTCGATCCGGAGACCCAGATCGTCGCCACGCTCGGCTCCAAGGAGGGCTTCGCCAACATGGCGCAGGCGATCACGGCGCCCGGCGATGTGGTGATCTGCCCGAACCCGACCTATCCGATCCACGCCTTCGGTTTCATCATGTCGGGCGGCGTCATCCGCTCCATCCAGGCCGAGCCCGACAACGGTTTCCTGCCGGCGCTGGAACGCGCGATCAAGCACTCGATCCCCAAGCCGCTGGCGCTGATCCTCAACTATCCGTCGAACCCGACCGCGCATGTAGCTTCGCTCGACTTCTACAAGGACGTGGTCGCGTTTGCCCGCAAGCACGAGATCATCATCCTGTCGGACCTCGCCTATTCGGAGATCTATTTCGACGGCAATCCGCCGCCTTCGGTGCTGCAGGTGCCGGGCGCGATGGACGTGACCGTCGAGTTCACCTCAATGTCGAAGACCTTCTCCATGCCCGGCTGGCGCATGGGCTTCGCCGTCGGCAACGAGCGGCTGATCTCGGCGCTGACGCGGGTCAAGTCCTATCTCGACTACGGTGCCTTCACGCCGATCCAGGTCGCGGCGACCGCGGCCCTTAACGGCGACGGCGCCGACATCGCAGAGGTTCGCGACATCTATCATCGCCGCCGCGACGTGATGGTCGACGCATTCGGCAAAGCTGGCTGGAACATCCCGGCGCCGGCGGCGACAATGTTCGCCTGGGCGCCGATCCCGGAGCCGTTCAGGCAGATGGGTTCGCTCGAATTCTCCAAGCTGCTGGTCGAGAAGGCTGATGTGGCCGTTGCGCCCGGCATCGGCTTCGGCGAGCATGGCGACGACTACGTCCGCCTCGCGCTCGTCGAGAACGAGCACCGCATCCGTCAGGCCGCGCGCTCGATCAAGCGCTTCCTGGCCACCAGCGGCGCGCCGGCCGACAACGTGATACCGCTCAGCGCCCGCCGCTGAGCCCATTTCCATCCGAATGACCTGAAGGGGCGCGGGGACGATGGCCGAAGCTTTGCGTATTGGAATTGCCGGCCTCGGCACAGTCGGCGCGTCTGTTGCGCGTGTGATCGAGACCAAGGCCGGCGAGCTGGCGCGCCAATGCGGTCGCGATCTCGTCGTCACCGCCGTCTCGGCGCGGGACCGCACGCGCGACCGCGGCGTCGATCTTTCGGGCGCGACCTGGTTCGACGATCCGGTGGCGCTGGCGAAATCGGGCGAAATCGACGTCTTCGTCGAACTCATCGGCGGCGACGAAGGACCCGCACGGGCTGCGGTCAAGGCGGCGCTCGAGGCGGGACATCATGTCGTTACCGCCAACAAGGCACTTTTGTCCAAGCACGGTCTGTCGCTCGCCGAGATCGCCGAGAAGAAGGGTGTGCTGCTCAACTACGAGGCGGCGGTGGCCGGGGGCATCCCGGTGATCAAGACGCTGCGCGAGTCGCTCGCCGGCAACTCGGTCAGCCGCGTCTTCGGCATTCTCAATGGCACCTGCAACTACATCCTCACCCGTATGGAAGCCGAGGGCATCTCGTTCGAGGAATGCCTGAAGGATGCCCAGCGGCTCGGCTATGCGGAAGCCGATCCGACCTTCGACATCGAGGGCAACGACACCGCGCACAAGCTGTCGATCCTGACCAGCCTCGCCTTCGGCACCCGCATCGCGCCGAACGACATCTATCTGGAAGGCATCTCCAACATCACACAGGCGGACATCCGCGCCGCCGCCGAGCTTGGCTACCGCATCAAGCTGCTCGGCGTGGCGCAACGGACGGAGAGCGGCATCGAGCAGCGCGTGCACCCGACCATGGTGCCGACGGCCTCCGTCATCGCCCAGGTCCACGGCGTGACGAACGCGGTGGCGATCGAGACCGACATACTCGGCGAACTGCTCCTTTCCGGTCCGGGCGCCGGCGGCAACGCGACCGCCTCGGCGGTGATCGGCGACATCGCCGACATCGCCAAGAGCAGGCCGGGCTTTCAGCATGGCCCGGTCTTCGGTCGCGCCGTGAAGGATCTCAAGCCCTACAAGAAGGCGCAGATGCGCAGCCATGCCGGGGGCTATTTCATCCGGCTGACGGTGCATGACCGCACCGGCGTCTTCGCCGGTGTCGCCCGGCGTATGGCCGACAACGACATCTCGCTTGAATCGATCGTCCAGCGTTCCGCCGGCAGCGAGAAGCCGAGCGAGAAGACCGTGATCCTCGTCACGCACGAGACGACGGAAGCCGCCGTGCGCAAGGCTGTCGACGGCATAACCCGCGACGGACTGCTCACCGACAAGCCGCAGGTCATCCGTATCGAGCGCGCGGACTGACAAGTCCGGGATTTTCAATCGATTCTTTCTCTCGAGACCTGCCGTTTAGCTTGTCGCGGGTCTTGCCGTTGTCATGCCGGTTTGACAAAAGGAGGCCGCCGGAAGCGCCCGGCCTGTCACTCTTTTCCAGCCGTAGTCCGAGGGAAATCCCGCCAATGTCGACTAGCCAATCGTCCGGTCTCGACCGCATCCTGACGCTCGAGCTCGTGCGCGTTTCCGAACGCGCCGCCGTCGCGGCGGCAAGGTTGCGCGGCCGCGGCGACGAGAAGGCCGCCGACCAGGTCGCCGTCGATGCCATGCGTTCGGAACTGAACCGTCTGGCAATCAGGGGCACGGTCGTCATCGGCGAGGGCGAGCGCGACGAGGCCCCGATGCTTTACATCGGCGAGGAAGTCGGTACCGGCGAAGGGCCGATCGTCGACATCGCCCTCGACCCCCTCGAGGGCACCACGATCTGCGCCAAGAACCTGCCGAACTCGCTGGCCGTCATCGCGATTGCCGAAAAGGGCACGCTGCTCAACGCGCCCGACGTCTACATGGACAAGATCGCGATCGGCCCGGGCTATCCTGACGGGACGATCAACATCGACCTGTCACCGGCGGAGAACATCGCCCGCGTCGCTAAGGCGAAGGGCGTGCCGGTCAGCGAGGTCACCGCCTGCATCCTCGATCGTCCGCGCCATCAGAAGCTGATCGACGAGGTTCGCGCCACCGGCGCTGCGATTCGCCTGATCGGCGACGGCGATGTCGCCGCGGTCATTCACACGACCGACCCGGAAGAAACCGGCATCGACATCTATTTGGGCACGGGCGGTGCCCCCGAGGGGGTGCTGGCGGCCGCCGCTCTTCGCTGCACGGGCGGCCAGATGCAGGGGCGCCTCATTCTCGATACGCCGGAAAAGGTCGCCCGCGCGGCCAAGATGGGGGTGAGCGACCCGAAGCGCATCTACAGCGTCTACGACATGGCGAGCGGCGACGTTCTATTCGCGGCGACCGGCGTCACCGATGGCAACATGCTGGCCGGCGTCAAGTTCACCAGGAACTACATCGAGACGCAGACGATCGTCATGCGTTCCTCCTCGCGCACGGTCCGTGAGATCATCGCCCGGCACCAGGATCTCGACAAATTCTGAGCCTGTAGTCGGTAAGGGGGGCGCAATGTTCACGCACATCATGGTCGGATCGAACGATCTGGAGCGTTCTCGGCGGTTCTACGATGCCCTCTTCAAAACCTCGGGCGGCGATGCGGGGACGATCGATGCCAAGGGGAGGCTGGTCTATCCGAAGGATGGCTACCGCTTCATGGTTACGAAGCCGATCAACGGACAGTCCGCGACATTCGCCAACGGAGGCACGATCGGCCTGCTGATGGCCGACCCCGCAATGGTCGACGCTTGGCATGCGGCGGGAATCGCCAATGGGGGATCGACTGCGGAAGATCCGCCAGGCGTTCGCCAGACCGGGTCTCGCAAGGCCTACATCGCCTATCTGCGCGACCCGGACGGCAACAAGCTCTGCGCCAGCTGCCGAGTATCCGACTAGGCGGTGGTTCCTGGCGGGTCCGCGTCGTCCCGCGCCATGACCTGGCGTTTTCTCTCGAGCCCCTCGGGTATCCGGCAAGCTTGACAGGGCGGCCCGGATACAGACGTTAGCGTGGTGCCACAGACCTCCCGCCTCTTCCTCGGTATCCGCGCCTCCGCCACGGGCATCGCTTGGGAGCATCGCCTGAGCGAGCGCCAGGAGAATATCGCGCTCGCCATCGCGCAGGGGCACGGCATATCCGACATCGTCGCGCGCGTTCTGGCCGGACGCAACGTAGGCCCTGAGACGGCGGAGCGGTTCATGGATCCGACCATCCGCGACCTGATGCCGGATCCGCTGACGATCACCGACATGGACAAGGCCGGCGAGCGCATCGCGCGCGCGATCCGGCACCGCGAGCGGGTCGCGATCTTCGGCGACTACGACGTCGACGGCGCCTGCTCCTCGGCCCTGTTGAAGCGCTATCTCGACCATTTCGGCGTTCAATCCGAAATCTACATCCCCGACCGTATCTTCGAGGGCTACGGACCGAACCCGGAGGCCATGCGCGAACTCGTCGCGCGCGGCGCAACCCTGATCGTGACGGTCGACTGCGGCACCAACAGCGCCCCGTCGATCGAGGCGGCAAACACACTCGGCACGGACGTCGTGGTGCTCGACCATCACCAGGTCGGCGGCGCGCTTCCGCCGGCTTGCGCGGTCGTCAATCCGAACCGCGAGGACGATCTCTCCGGCCTCGGATATCTCTGCGCGGCAGGCGTTGTGTTCATGACGCTGGTGCAGGCGTCACGCCTGCTACGCGGAGCCGGCGGTCCGCCTCCGCCGGATCTCCTTGCCATGCTCGACCTGGTTGCGCTGGCGACGGTCTGCGACGTGGTGCCGCTCGTCGGGCTCAATCGTGCCTTTGTCGTGAAAGGGTTGGTCACGGCACGGCGGATGACCAATCCGGGGATTGCGACCCTGGCGCGCGCCTCGCGCATCGGCGAGCCGCTCAATCCCTACCATTTCGGCTTCATGATCGGCCCCCGTATCAATGCGGGCGGCCGTATCGGCGACGCCGCGCTTGGCAGCCGGCTGCTGACGCTTGACGACCCGGTGGAGGCGGCGAAGATCGCCGAGACGCTGGATCGGCTGAATTCCGAGCGCCAGGCGATGGAGCAGGGGATGCTCGCCGAGGCGAAGGCGGAAGCCGACACGGAACTTCTGGGAGGGCAGGGGCCGGCCGTGCTCGTCACCGCGAACGACAAATGGCATCCGGGCATCGTCGGCCTGCTTGCGTCGCGGCTGAAGGACCATGCGCGGCGGCCGGCCTTCGCCATCGCCTTCAACTCGACCGGCATCGGCTCCGGCTCTGGCCGCTCCATCGCCGGCTTCGACCTTGGCCGCATGGTGCGCGAGGCGGTCGACCGCGGCCTGTTGATCAAGGGCGGCGGACACGCCATGGCCGCCGGGATCACCGTCGAGCGGTCGCGGCTCGGTGAGTTGCGCGCCTTCTTCGAGGAGCATGCGGGAGAAAAGGTGTTCGAACTGCGGGACGCGGAGAGCTTGAAGATCGATGCCGCCGTATCCGCGGACGGCGCCACGCTGACACTCGCCGAGGAACTCGAACGCGCAGGGCCATTCGGTCCCGGCCATCCCCAGCCGATGCTGGCCTTGCCGCGCCACCGTGTCGCTGATGTCCGGACGGTCGGCAATGGCGGACATCTGCGTGTCGAACTGCGTTCCGAAGCAGGCGGGCGTATTGCAGCGATGGCGTTCCGCGCGGCCGAGACCGACCTCGGCGCCTTCCTGACGGCCAGCCGAGGCCAGCTGGTGCATATCGCCGGAACTCTATCGATCAATTATTGGAACGGCAGTTCCAGCCCGCAATTGCGTATCGTCGACGCCGCACGGACCGATTAGGATTTCTTCCTAAGCCAGCACGCCCTGCAGACGCTCAAGCTCGCCAATCTGCGCGCGCGTCGCTTCGTAGCCAAGGCGGATCAGTTCGTCGGCGCGGTGGAATTCGGTCAGGCCGACATGGCCGAGCTTCGGCTGCAGCGACAGATCGGGCGGATCGCCGGCGAGGCGGGCGCGAGAGATGCGGTCCTGGATGATGTTGAACGCCTCGACCATCACGCCGGTGATGCCGAGCCGCGATTCGCGCTCGCTCGGAACCCCCTCCATCGCCGCCATGACCGGCTCGTCGATGGCGCTGTGCTTCACCACCGCGGCGCGGCCGAACAGGTCGTAGTGCAGGTTGACCGCAACCACGAGCGGCTGCTCATGTGCCCGGCAGACCGAAACGGGCACCGGATTGACCAGCGCACCGTCAACCAGCGTGCGGTGGTTGCAGTGTACCGGCTCGAATACGCCCGGCAACGCGTAGGAGGCGCGCATCGCGGTGATCAGGGATCCGCTCGACAGCCAGATCTCGTGTCCGGTCTTGATCTCCGTCGCGACGCAGACGAAGGGCCGGTCGAGATCCTCGAATCTCAGCCCATTCATATGCTGCTGCATCCGCGCGGTGAGCTTCATGCCACCGAGCAGCCCATTGCCGCCGAGATGGAAGTCCATCAGGCCGAAGAGGCGGCGCTTCGTCAGCCCGCGTGCGAATTCTTCCAGTTCGTCAAGCTTGCCGGCGAGGTAGCATCCTCCGACAAGCGCGCCGATCGAGGTGCCTGCGATCATGTTGATGCGGATGCCGGCTTCGTCCAGCGCCCGAAGAACGCCGATATGGGCCCAGCCGCGCGCCGCTCCGCCGCCAAGCGCGAGCGCCACGCCCGATTTCCTCAGCGGCTTGGTCAACTCGTCCGGCAAGGGCGGAAACTGGTCCGCCCCGTTGCCTCGTCCACGCAGGGATGCCCAGTCGAGCATCGACATGTCACTCTCCCTCTCCCGCTTGCCTTATACGCCGCGGGACGTTTCGGAAGCGTGAATCGCCTCGCACAGGCACGAGAAGGATGAGGGCGCCCTGTGGCGCCGGTCACTTCTCCGGTTTGTAGGTGTGCTCCACGTCGAACAACGCTTCGCTTCCGTCATGACTCAAATGGGCGGAAGCGCCTTTGGTTTCAACCACGCGGTAAAAGCAGGAGCGTCGGCCGGTGTGACACGTGGCGTCGTGCCCGGAAACTAAGACTTTGAGCCAGATCGCGTCCTGGTCGCAGTCGGTCCGGACCTCCTTCACGTGCTGGAAATTGCCGGACGTTTCGCCCTTCTTCCAGAGCGAATTGCGCGAGCGCGACCAGTAGTGGGCGATACCGGTCTGAAGCGTCAGCGCGAGCGCCTCGGCGTTCATGTGCGCGACCATGAGCAGCGCGCCGTCGCCGGCGTCGGTCACCACGACGGTGACGAGGCCGTTGGCGTCGAAGCGCGGCGTGAATGCCGAACCTTCCTCGAGGGCTGACTTGTCGGAAGGCGGCGGATCGAAACGGATGGGGTTTGTCATGGCCGGTCCTATCGCACGGGGCCGGCCGGATTGTCAGCCCCCGGAGGTCATCTCGGCGCGGCCGCGCCGCGCACCATCGTCACGAAACGCACCTGCTCCTCCGGGCTGTCCTTGAACGAGCCGGTGAAGGTGGAGGTCATGGTGGTCGAGCCCTGCTTGCGGATGCCGCGCATCGCCATGCACATGTGTTCGGCCTCGATGATGACAGCCACGCCGCGCGGGTTGAGCACGTCCTGGATGACCGCGGCGATCTGCGCGGTCATTGCTTCCTGCGTCTGCAGTCGATGCGCGAAGATGTCGACGACGCGCGCGATCTTCGACAGGCCCACGACCTTGCCGTCGGGCAGGTAGCCGACATGGGCGCGCCCGATGATCGGCACCATGTGGTGCTCGCAATGCGAATGGAACTGGATGTCGCGCACGATGACGAGATCGTCATAGCCGGCGACTTCCTCGAACGTCCGTCCGAGTTCCTCGGAAGGCGAGAGGTCATAGCCGTTGAACATCTCGCGATAGGCCTTCATCACCCGCCGCGGCGTGTCGATCAGACCTTCGCGGTCGGGATTGTCGCCTGTCCATCGCAAGAGGACGCGGACTGCTGCTTCGACCTCAGCCTCGGTCGGCCGATCCGATTGGCGGCTGTCATTGCCGGGGTCCGGCAGGAGTTTCTTGATCGCGGCGTCCATAGAAGGCGTCTCCCGTAGTTTCCCTGAAATATCGGGAAACGAGTTGAACGGGTCACTGCCTTCTTCCGGGGTCCGGGGCGATCCCTACCGAAAGCGGCACGCTTCCCTGCTGTCGGCGGTGGCTGGTCAAAGGGTCAACTTGCCGCAACCGACTATGAACCACTATATATGCTTGGCTGCCGTCAGGAAAAGACGGGAGGACGAGACGCTCCGTTTCGAAATGTGCGTCAAGGCCGGAAAACGATGATCGACGACGTCTACAATGCGAAAATTCTCGGCTTTGCCGGCAATATCAGCCGGCTGGGTCGGCTGAGCGACGCTGACGCCACTGCCAAGGCTCATTCCAGGCTCTGCGGCTCGACCGTGGTCGTCGACCTGAAGATGCAGGACGGCGTGGTGACCGATTTCGCCCACGACGTGAAGGCCTGCGCGCTTGGACAGGCCTCTTCATCCATCATGGCGCAGAACGTCGTCGGCGCCTCGGCGCAGGAACTACGCGACGTGCGCGAGACCATGCTCAGGATGCTGAAGGAAAACGGCCCGCCGCCGGGCGGCCGCTTCTCCGACCTGAAATATCTGGAGCCCGTGCGCGAGTACAAGGCGCGCCACGCCTCGACCATGCTCACCTTCGACGCGGTGGTGGACGCGATCGGCCAGATCGAAAAGCGCCGGGCCGAGGCGGCCTAGGCCTTCCAAGCAGGTACCCTGGACCCAAACTCGTTCATCACCCAATCCGCAAACGCGGCGGCCGCGGGCGTCAGGGCGCCAAAGTCCGGCGCGACCAGCCAGTAGGCGCCGAGTGGCACCTCGATGTCGAACGCGCGGATCAGGGTTCCTGCCTCAAGCTCCGTCGCTTCCATGAAGCGGTCGCCGAGACCGACGCCATGGCCCAGCTTTGCCGCCTGCATGATCAGCGCCGAGTCTGGGAAGATCGGACCGCGCTGCTGCGCCATTTCTGGAAGTCCCGCCGCCTCGAACCATCGGGCCCAGCCATCCCGATTGAAGTCGTGCAACAGGGGGTAGCGGCGCAGGTCGGCGGGAGAGGCGAGCGGTGCATCGTTCTCGATGAGGGTGGGCGAGAGTACCGGAGTGAGCATGACATCGAACAGGTGCCGGCATTCGACGCGCGGCCACGACGTCGCCGTGGCGCCGTAGCGAACCGCAAGTTCGATCTCGTTGCCCCGGAAGTCGGAAATCTGCAGGCTGGCGTCGACCACCACGTCGATCTCCGGGCGAAGCCCCTGGAACTGGTTGAGCCGCGGGATCAGGAGTGCTGCGGCGAATGACGGCTCCACGCTGACGCGGAGCAGGCGTGTGACCGGCTCCGCGATGACCGCGGCGAACCGCGCGGATATGTCATCGAAGCTGACGGACAGCTGGTCGAGCAGGCTTCGGCCCGCATCGGTCAGCACTACCCTTCGATGGAGCCGCTCGAACAGCGGTTTGCCGATCAGGCTTTCGAGTTCGCGTATCTGCCGGCTGATCGCCGCCTGCGACACGAACAGTTCGTCGGCGGCACGACTGAAGCTCAGCAGTCTGCCCGCCGCTTCGAAGCTGCGCATGGCCGTCAGCGGGAGCCGTCCGCGCTTCATAGCATAACCTAAGATTATCTGAAGCGGACGATATACTCGTTTGAAATGGGCCGCCAGTGCGCGCCAGATGCCCTCGGAGACGGAGGTCATCCCATGCGTGATATCATCGAAATTCTGGGCGAAGCCATTCTAGTCGCCACTTTCCAGCATCCGCCACGGCAGGACAGCCTTAGTGGAAATCGCCAGCAGCCGACGACCGAGCCGGACGGTTGCGAGCCCGGGGCGCGGTGCGGACGCCTGGGTCCGCACCGCGCCAGATAGGGCTAATGGCGGGAACCGGTGCGCAGCGGAGGCATGCCGGTGTCCTGAACGTCCGACGCCAGCAGGTCCTTCACCATCGGAATCACCTTCGTCCCGTAGAGCTCGATCGAACGCATCATGTGCTCGTGCGGCAGCGTGCCGGACGAGTATTTCATGTCGAAGCGCTTGACGCCGAGCGCCCTCATCGTGCCGGCGATCTTTTTCGCAACGGTCTCGGGCGAGCCGACATAGAGCGAGCCCATGTCGGCTTCCGCGTTGAAGCGTGCGATCGAGGTCGGGCCCCAGCCGCGCTCGCCGCCAATCCGGTCGTGCATCACCTGGTAGCCGGGCCAAAGCTGCGCCCGCGCTTCTTCGTCGGTATCGGCGACATGGCCCGGCGAATGCACGCCGATCGGCAGCGCCGGCTGCTGCAACTGCTCCGCCGCGCGGTGGTAGAGGTCGACGAACTGGCGGAAGCGGCGCGGCTCGCCGCCGATGATGGCGAGCATCAGCGGCAGGCCGTACTGCACCGCGCGCACCACCGATTCCGGGCTGCCACCGACGCCGATCCAGGTTTTCAGCCGGCCGGTCTCCGTCGGCGGATAGATCGGCTGGTTGCGCAGTTCGGGCCGGACGGATCCCTTCCAGGTGACCGGCCCCTGTTTCAGAAGCTCGGCGAACAGGTCGAGTTTCTCCGAGAAGAGCTTCTCGTAGTCGTTGAGCGCAAAGCCGAACAGCGGGAAGGACTCGGTGAACGATCCGCGCCCGAGGATGACCTCCGCGCGGCCGTTCGAGATCGCGTCGATGGTCGAGAAGCGCTGGAAGACGCGGATAGGGTCGTCGGAGCTGAGCACGGTGACGGCGGAGCCGAGGCGGATCCGCTTCGTTCGCGCCGCGATCGCCGCCAGCACGACTTCCGGCGCCGAGACGGCGAAATCGTCCCGGTGATGCTCGCCAACACCGATGAAATCGATGCCGACCTGATCGGCCAGCACGCCCTCGTCGACGACGTCGCGCAGCACCTGTGGCTGCGACTTCGGTTTGCCGTCGAGGTCGACGGTGACGTCGCCGAACGTGTCGAGGCCGAGTTCTATCTGGTCGGACATGGCTTTTTTCCGCAATTCGGTTGGTGGAAATGGTGCCAAGCACATAAGTAAGCGCTCGAAGCTTCGCACGCGGGCGCTAGTGAACAGACTGTCCGCAAATAGAAAAGAGGGCACCTCCAGGTGACCGGACACAATCATGTCCACGCCCCGCGCGGGCGCAACTATGCCGGGCCGTGGCGGAAGACGCCCGGCCGCGTGCTCGGAACGTCGCTGGTGAGATTCTACCAGCTCACCCTGTCGGGATTCGTCGGCAACTCCTGCCGGCACCTGCCGACCTGTTCCGAATATACCTACGAGGCGGTCGCGCGGCACGGCCTGTGGCCGGGCGGCTGGATGGGGCTCTTCCGTGTGATGCGCTGCGGGCCCGGCGGCACGCACGGCATCGACAACGTCCCGGAGGCGCTGGATGCCCGCTACGCGTGGTACCTCCCGTGGCGCTACTGGACAATAAGCCGGGTCACTCGCGGCCACTGAGATCCCGACTTTACCCGAACCGGCCGAATGAGTATGAGACCGCTCGCCGGCCCGTTTCCGGCGTCAACCCCACCCGCGCTCGTTGGCGGGACTGGATAAGGAAGCAGACATGTCACGCTCCGTCTCCCTCGCATTTCCCGATGGTTCCGTCCGCGAATATCCCGCCGCGCTGACCGGCCTCGAACTCGCCGAATCGATCTCCAAGTCGCTGGCCAAGAAGGCGGTCGCCTATGCGATCGATGGCATCCCGCGGGATTTGAGCGATCCGCTCGAAACCTCCGGCAAGATCGAGATCCTGACCCGCGAGCATCCGCTGGCGCTGGAGATGATCCGCCACGACGCCGCGCATGTGCTGGCCGAGGCCGTGCAGGAACTGTGGCCCGACACGCAGGTCACGATCGGCCCGGTGATCGAGAACGGGTTCTATTACGACTTCTCGCGCGAGACTCCGTTCACGCCTGACGATTTCCCCGCGATCGAGAAGAAGATGCGGGAGATCATTGGTCGCAACAGGCCGTTCACGAAGGAGGTCTGGCCGCGCGAAAAGGCCCGACAGGTCTTCGCCGAGAAGGGCGAGAGCTACAAGGTGCAGCTCGTCGACGCCATTCCCGAAGGACAGGACCTCAAGATCTACTCGCAGGGCGACTGGTTCGACCTCTGCCGCGGCCCGCATATGGCCTCGACCGGCCAGGTCGGCGCCGCCTTCAAGCTGATGAAGGTCGCCGGAGCCTACTGGCGTGGCGACTCGAACAATCCGATGCTGACCCGCATCTATGGCACCGCCTGGGCGAACCAGGAGCAGCTCGACGCCTACGTCAACATGCTTGCCGAAGCGGAGAAGCGCGACCATCGCCGTCTCGGCCGTGAAATGGACCTGTTCCATTTTCAGGAGGAGGGTCCGGGCGTCGTGTTCTGGCACGCCAAGGGCTGGCGCATGTTCCAGAACCTCGTCTCCTACATGCGCCGCCGCCTCGCGACCGAAGGCTACCAGGAGGTCAACGCGCCGCAGGTGCTCGACAAGTCGCTGTGGGAGACCTCCGGCCACTGGGGCTGGTACAAGGAAAACATGTTCAAGGTCACGGTCGCCGGCGACGAGACTGAGGACGAGCGTGTCTTCGCGCTGAAGCCGATGAACTGTCCGGGTCACGTGCAGATCTTCAAGCACGGCCTGAAGTCCTACCGCGATCTGCCGATCAAGCTTGCGGAATTCGGCAACGTCCACCGCTACGAGCCGTCGGGTGCGCTGCACGGGCTGATGCGCGTGCGCGGCTTCACGCAGGACGATGCGCACATCTTCTGCACCGAGGAGCAGTTGCGCGCCGAGTGTCTCAGGATCAACAACCTGATCCTGACGACCTATGCCGATTTCGGCCTCGAGGAAGTGTCGGTCAAGCTCTCGACCCGTCCCGAGAAGCGCGTCGGCTCGGACGAGGCGTGGGATCTCGCCGAGAAGATCATGTCCGACGTGCTGGAGGAGATCACCCTCCAGTCGAACGGCAGGATAAAGACCTCGATCAACCCGGGCGAGGGCGCCTTCTACGGGCCGAAGTTCGAATATGTGCTCAAGGACGCAATCGGCCGCGAATGGCAGTGCGGCACCACGCAGGTCGACTTCAACCTGCCGGAACGGTTCGGCGCCTTCTACATCGGCTCGGATTCGGAGAAGAAGCAGCCGGTGATGGTCCATCGCGCCATCTGCGGCTCGATGGAGCGTTTCCTCGGCATCCTGATCGAGAACTATGCCGGCCACTTGCCGCTGTGGTTCGCACCGGTCCAGGTCGTGGTCGCGACGATCACCTCTGAGGCGGACGGCTACGCCGCGTCGGTGCTGCAGCGCTTGCGCGACGAGGGCATCCACGCCGAGCTCGACCTGCGCAATGAGAAGATCAACTACAAGGTCCGCGAGCACAGCCTCGCCAAGGTGCCGATCATGCTGGTTTGCGGCAAGCGGGAAGCCGAGGAGGGCACGGTCAACATTCGCCGGCTCGGCTCGCGCGACCAGGTTTCGATGTCGCTCGACGAGGCGCTTGCCGCGATTGTCGACGAAGCGACGCCGCCAGACCTTAGGCGGCGCAAGGCGCAGCGGAAGGCCGCCGCCTGAATCCAATGAGGCCGGGGTTACCCCGGCCTTTTTCATCTGCCTGTCATCAATCGCGCCTAAGCCCCGTCGATGGAGGCCCGACGAATGCCGGCTCGCAGATTCCCGGAACTGTCCTACGCCAATCCCTCCCAGCCGCGGCTGAAACGCTGGTTCATCCGATCAGTCGAGGGGCTCTCCGGCCGCGACCGCTATGCGCGCCTCTACGAAATCTGGCGTTCGTCCATCGTGCCGAGCGGCGATCGGATCTTTGGGCGGATGCTTGAGTTGATCGACGTGCGGTTCGACTGTGCAAGCCATTGGCCGCCTGCGGATTTGCCCGACGGACCGCTGGTCATCGTGGCCAACCATCCCTTCGGCATCGGCGACGGCATCGCGGCGCTTTCCCTCGCGGAGGAGCTAGGCAGGCCGTTCCGGGTGATGATCAACGCCGAACTTCTAAAAGTTCCGGAAATCGAGCCTTACTCGCTGCCCATCGACTTCAGCGAGACGAAGCAGGCGCTTGCGAACAATATGGCCGTTCGCCACGAGGCGCTGCAACTGCTGAAGGACGGCGTTACCATCGTGATCTTTCCCGGCGGAGGCGTCGCGACGGCCCCCAACGGCTTTGGCCGCGCGAGGGATCTGCCGTGGAAGATGTTCCCGGCCAAGCTGATCCAGGAAGCGCGCGCCAACGTCGTTCCGGTCTACTTCCCCGGGCAGAACGGCCGGCTTTTCCATCTTGTCAGCCGCCCGATGCTGATGTCGGAGACGGCGACGCCGTTGCGGCGGGCCCTCTATGACGTGTCGCTGACGCTGCGGACCTCGCTGCTCATCCGCGAGTTCGCCCGGCTCCACGGCAAGGCGATCGAAGCGCGGATCGGTCGGCCGATCTTGTGGCAGGATCTGCGGCAGATCCGGAATCGAAAGGAACTGATCGAGTTCCTGCACGCAAAAGTCTTCTCGCTCGGCGATGAGACAAAGGGCGGTCGTCGCGGTCTCTTTCGCCGGAAGCTTCCGACGCGCCTCGCGGCCTGATCAATGCAGAAATGCTCTACTCGACGGGCCCTTCCTCGGGCGGAAACTCTTCGGAGCTGAGCGGCATCGTATCTGTGAAGGGCTCCTCTCCCGTCAGTTCGGGCTTACCCGCCGCGATATCGCTCTCGGTAATCACCTCGACATCCTCGTTGCGCCCCGCGTCGACCTGGAATTCGCGCTGGTAGATGCGGTCGCGGTTCTTGGCGACGATCGAGTATTTCCCTTCGGCGAGCACCATCGAAGCGAAGGCGCCGACCGTTTCCTTGACGATGTCGCCCGATTCGGTCAGCACCGACCACGACGTGTCGGCGATCGCTTCGCCGTTCTTCTCGCGCACGAGCTTCATCGTGATCCGCGCCGCCTTGTGCTCGACCAGCGCCTCTGTGAGCTTCCCGGCCTCGACGCGGATGTCGGAGCGGATGACGGCGTTGACATTCCCGTATTGGGAAACGACGTGATAGGTGCCGGCGTTGAGCCGGACGACGGTATTCGGTTTCACGTCCGGCACGACCAGGGCGCGTTCGCCTTGGTCATTCTCGCTTGCCTCGTAGATCGTGAATTTAAGCTTCCCCGGCGGTATCCGTACGCCGCCCGACAGCATGGCATCCAGCTTGAGCCCGCCGGCGTCGAGAACGAGGGTCTCGCGCTTGTTGTCCGCGCCCACCGTTATGCGCTTAGTGGCCCCCGCGCGCCCGAAAGCTGCGTGGACGAGATAGCTGCCCGGCTCGAGGTCGAAGGTCGCGGTGCCGCCCTGGGCGGAGCCTCTCAGGGGCAATTTCCCGTCGTCGCCCGGCGTCGGGCTGAAGACCCGCCACGTCAATCCACGCGTGATTTCGGGACCGTCCGTCGTCAGCTGCGCAGCAAGGGTGAGCGTGCCGGCAGTGACGCCCGGCATGTTCCCCAGCGTTGGCGGCGGCGCGTAGGTGTTCAGTCCGTCGAGCGAAAGGCCGGGCAAGGGGTTGCCGAGCTCCTGGCCATGGACGATCGCCGGGGCGACCGCGAAAAGGATCGCCGCGACGGCGGTCATGAACAGTCTGGCGACGATCTTCATGCTTGCCATGAAACGCAAGGCGGTGGCATTTTCAAGACGCAAACGGCAAGGCATCTCCCCACCCGCCGCTTTGGCCATTTCCCGCTACGAGAGGATTGCCGTTGAACGCCGCCGTGATCGAGTTCCTGTCGAGCCGCAAGTCCGCGCCGATCGACCTCATGACGGAGCCCGGACCGTCGGACGCCGAGATCGAGACGATGATCAGGATTGCGTCTCGCGTTCCCGATCACGGGCGTCTGGTGCCCTGGCGGTTCATCCTCTACCGCGGCCAGGCGCGGCATGAGATCGGCGAAAAGCTCGCCGCCCTGGCAGAAAAACTGGAAGGGCCGCTGCCCGAGGCGCGGCTTGCAAAGGAACGCACCCGTTTCTCGCGCGCGCCGCTGGTGATCGGCGTCGTGTCCCTCGCACGCGACGATGCGAAGAACATTCCGCAATGGGAAAAGTTCCTGTCGGGTGGGGCCGCCGCCATGAACCTGTCGCTCGCGGCGAATGCGCTCGGCTACGGCGCCAACTGGATCACCAACTGGTATTCGGACATAGCCGAGGGCAGGGCGATCCTCGGCTTGAAGGAAGCCGAACGCGTGATCGGCTTCGTCCATATCGGCACGTTCAAGGGAGACATTCCCGAACGCCCGCGGCCGGATATCGCCGGACTGATCTCCGACTATGCCGGCCCGGTGGGGGAGTGAGGCATGTTCTACGAACCGTCAAAAGGCCATGGCCTGCCGCATGACCCGTCCAAGGCGATCGTATCGCCGCGACCCGTCGGCTGGATCTCCACCCGCAGCGCCGCCGGGGCGCTGAACCTGGCGCCTTATTCGTTCTTCAACATGTTCTCGTCGAAGCCGTTTCTAGTCTGGTTCTCCTCGGAGGGAGAAAAGGACAGCGTGACCTTCGCGCGCGAAACCGGCGAGTTCGTGGTCAATCTCGCTGGGCGCGATCTCGTCTCGAAGATGGTTGCGAGTTCCGTCGACGCGCCGCGCGGCGTCAGCGAGTTCGGCTATGCCGACCTGACGCCGGAGCCTTCGCGCCTGGTCAAGCCGCCGCGCGTCAGGGAGGCGCTCGCCGCGCTTGAATGCAAGGTCACCGAGATCATGACGCCGAGGACCTGGAGCGGCGCTGAATGCGAAGCGGTCGTCGTCGCAGGCGAAGTGATCGGGGTCTATATCGATGAGTCGGTCCTGATCGACGGTCGCTTCGACGCGGTCAAGGCGGGTAACGTCGCGAGGCTCGGCTATTTCGATTATCTCACGGTCGATTCGGTGTTCGAGATGCGCCGGCCGCGGTGGAAGGCCGATTGACGGGCTTATGCCCGCAATTCCAGCGGTTTCGAGCCGGTTAACGAATATGGTGAACCGTTCGTAAACCATTTCTCCCTAGCGTCGGAACGGGGCATAGGGAAGCGGCCGAATTCATGATCGTCCAGCATTTTCTGAAGTGGGTTGACACCGCGAAAGTCGCCGAGCGCGCCGCCGCGGCGAGCGCGCTGTCCCGTGCCTATGTGTTCTCCGACCTGTCCTTCGAAGACCGCTGCGCCGCTGAGGCCGCCTTGACGCTGCTTCTCGACGATCCCTCGCCGAAAGTCCGGCTTGCAATGGCCGAACCGCTTTCGCTGTGCCATCACGCGCCCGCGCAGATCATCGCCGCGCTCGCCTCCGACCAGTCGGAGATCGCCGCGCTGATCCTGCTGCGCTCGCCCCTTCTCGCCGACAGCAGCCTCGTGGATCGCGTCGCGGAGGGGAGCCCGGCGACCCAGCGCCTGATCGCCATGCGTCCGCGGCTCTCGAATGCCGTGTCCGCCGCGATCGCCGAAACGGGCGACAGGGATGCCTGCCTCACGCTGCTGCGCAACGACGGCGCCGACATAGCTGCTGTCAGCCTGCGCCGGATCGCGGAACGCCATGGTGCGGATGCCAGTCTTCGGGAAGCGATGCTCTCCAATCGCAAGCTGCCCGCCGACGTGCACCACATCCTGGTGGTGAGGCTTGGCGAAGCGCTTCAGGGCGCGCCCCTGGTCCGGGCACTGATCGGTCCCGCTCGCGCCGAACGCATCACGCGGGAGGCCTGTGTCAGCGCATCGGTCAAGCTCATCGAAGCCACGCCGTCGGTCGAATGTGCGGCGCTCGTCGAGCATCTCAGACTGCGCGGCGAGATGACGTCGTCCTTCCTCGTGCGCGTGGTCGCGCACGGCAGGATCGACTTCTTCGGCGCCGCTCTCGTGGCGCTGTCCGGCCAGAAGGAAAGCCGTATCCGTTCGCTCCTCGCCGACGGACGCGATGTGGCGCTTGAAGCGCTGTTCCGCGCCGCCGGGTTGGCGGAAGCGACGCACCGGGTCATCCTGCGCGCGATCAAGGCCTGGCGTGAAGTGGCGCGCGGCCAGCGAATTGCCGGCGCCCAGGAAGTCAGCTGGCTGATGCTGAAGGAACTTGAGCAGGACGAAGCCGCTTCGGACGGCAGGCTTGCCACGCTCCTGTCCTCGATCCACCTGAATGCCTTGCGCGAGAATGCGCGCGGCCACGCCGTCGCGATCCAGGCTGCCTGATCAGCGCTTCGTCATGCTGTCGGCAAAGTCTGCGATTTCGCGCAAGACCCGTTCGCTCCAGATGTCGTTGTGGCCGGCCTCGTCGAGGATCAGCATGCGTTTCGGCTCAGACGCCGCGTCGTACAGAGCCTCGCCGCGCGCGACAGGCACCAGTGAATCCAGTCGACCGTGGATGAACAGCTTCGGCCCGTCGATTCCGCCAATCCGCAGGTCGGAGCGAAAGGGATCCTTCAGGAACGGCGCGACAGGAAGGAAGACATAGGCCTTCCGCGCCAGTTCCAGGACCGAATCGTAAGCGGAAATCAGCGCCAGCCCCGCAACCCGCCGCTGCGCCGCGACCGCGACGGCCACACCCGAGCCCAGCGATTGGCCGAGAAGAATGACAGGTCCGCCCGACCGGGAAACCAGCCAGTCATGCGCCGCGATCCCGTCGGCGATCAGGCCCGTCTCCGTCGGCGTTCCGGTCGAGCCGGGATAACCGCGATAGGAGAGGGCTAACAGTCCGGTACCGCGCTCGGCGAGGCTGCGCGCCAGAAATTCGTAACGATCAACGCGGTCGGCATTGCCGGGGAAGTAGAGGACGGTCGGATGCCCCTGCCGGGCGGGCGAGTGCAGCGCAAGCAGACGTTCGCCGTCTGAGGTCTCGATGCTCTCCGCCTGTCCCCAATGGTTCTCCGAGATCGGATCATCGGTCGCGCCCGGATAGAGCAGGGCGCGTTGGGCGAAGAAGAGAACGACCAACAACCCGGCATAGGCGACCGCCAAAGCCACGAGCAGACGGAGGACGAAAGGGAAGATATCGTCCTCCCCGATCCGGGCTAGACCAAGATGAGGTCGGATTGAACCGTTCTGTTTCCCGATGGCGAGGCGATCCGCCAGGAAGGCGGCGCAGGTCGTGCTGGTGGCACGGCCCAGTCCGCCTGACGCCGCGGGCGTCCGCCAGCGGGAAACCCTTCGGGCCGGGTGAATTCGCGCCAAATGCTTCGGTCTTCGGACTTGGCCGTGCCACCAGCACGACCGCGCCGAAGACCTCGACCTTGGCCCGAATTCCCTCCGGCAGAGCGGTTCAATCCGACCTCATCTTGGTCTAGATATCCAGTTCCTCGACGAACTCGGCATTCTCCTGGATGAACTTGAAGCGCAGTTCCGGCTTCGTGCCCATCAGCGAATCCACCGCCGTCTTCGTTGCTTCCGCGCCATCGATGACGTCGACGCGCAGCAGCGTGCGCCTGGCGCGGTTCATCGTGGTTTCTTTCAACTGCGCGGCCATCATCTCGCCGAGACCCTTGAACCGGCCGATCTCGACCTTGCCGCGGCCGGTAAACTCGGTCCGCAGCAGCTCGTCCTTATGCGCGTCGTCGCGGGCATAGAGCACCTTGCCGCCCTGGCGAAGCGCATAGAGCGGCGGCACCGCGAGGAAGAGGTGCTCGCCGCGGATCAGGTCGGGCATTTCCTGGTAGAAGAAGGTGATCAGCAGCGAGGCGATATGGGCGCCGTCGACGTCCGCGTCGGTCATGATGATCACGCGGTCATAGCGCAGGTCGTCCTCGCGGTATTTCGAGCGCGTGCCGCAGCCCAGCGCCTGGATGAGGTCGGCGATCTGCTGGTTGGCGGTCAGCTTGTCGTGACCGGCGGAGGCGACGTTGAGGATCTTGCCGCGCAGCGGCAGCACAGCCTGGGTCGCGCGGTCGCGCGCCTGCTTGGCCGAGCCGCCGGCCGAGTCGCCCTCGACGATGAACAGTTCCGCGCCCGCCGCGCCGTTTTGCGTGCAGTCGGCGAGCTTGCCTGGCAGGCGCAGCTTGCGCACCGCCGACTTGCGGACGACTTCCTTTTCCTGACGGCGGCGGATGCGCTCGTCGGCGCGCGCGATCACCCAGTCGAGCAGTTTCGATGCTTCCTGCGGATTGTCCGCGAGCCAGTGGTCGAAGGGATCGCGCAGCGCGTTCTCGACGATCCGGATCGCCTCGACGGTCGCGAGCCTGTCCTTGGTCTGGCCGACGAATTCAGGCTCGCGGATGAACACCGACAGCATGCCTGCCGCCGAGATCATCACGTCTTCGGAGGTGACGACCGATGCGCGCTTGTTGCCCGTGAGGTCGGCATAGGCGCGCAGGCCGCGCGTGAGAACGTTGCGGAACCCGGCCTCGTGCGTGCCGCCCTCGGCGGTGGGGATCGTGTTGCAGTAGGAGTTGAGGAAGCCGTCGCCGCCGAACCAGGTGACCGCCCATTCGATTGCGCCGTGGCCGCTATGTTTGTCGCTCTTGCCCGCGAAGACCTCGCGCGTCACCTGCATCTCGCCGTCGAGCGAGGCCTGCAGATAGTCCTTCAGGCCGCCGGGGAAATGGAAGACGGCCTTGGCCGGCGTCTGGTCCTTTTCGCCGATGAGCGCCGGGTCGCACGACCAGCGGATTTCGACGCCACCGAACAGATAGGCCTTCGAGCGTGCCATCTTGTAGACGCGCGCCGGCTCGAACCTCAGGCTCTTGCCGAAAATGTCAGGGTCGGGATGAAAGCGCACCCTCGTGCCGCGCCGGTTGTGGACCTCGCCCAGCATCTCCAGCCCGCCCTGCGGCACGCCGCGCGAGAAACGCTGGCGGTAGAGCTGGCGTCCGCGCGCGACCTCGACCTCGAGATCGTCGGAAAGCGCATTGACGACCGAAACGCCGACGCCGTGCAGGCCGCCGGAGGTCTCGTAGACCTTGGAGTCGAACTTTCCGCCAGCATGCAGCACGGTCATGATGACCTCGAGCGCCGACTTGTCCTTGAACTTCGGATGCGGGTCGACCGGCATGCCGCGCCCGTTGTCGGTCACGGTCAGGTATCCGGCGGCGTCCAGTTCCACCTCGATGAAGGTCGCGTGGCCGGCGACCGCCTCGTCCATCGAATTGTCGATCACCTCGGCGAAGAGATGGTGCAGCGATTTCTCGTCGGTGCCGCCGATATACATGCCCGGACGGCGGCGGACCGGCTCCAGCCCTTCCAGGACCTCGATCGAGCTGGCGTCATAGGTTTCCGAGGCGTCCTTCGGTGCGACGACGCGCTTCTGCGCCGCCTGCAGGATGGGATCGAGCGGGCGGGCGGGCTTCTCGGCCGGCTTCAGCGGCTGCGCGGCCGCTGAGAAGAGGTCGTCTTTGGGGCGTTCGTTCATGGAAGTCCTGGCGCAGTCTGCGAATCAGCGGGAGAATGACACAGAACGCCACCGTCACGCGACTGCGTTCGTGTTCCGTTCATAGGGTAGGCGGACGCTATCCCGCGTCGGTTGCGAAACCGTTTCATAACCAAAAGCGGCGAATTCCCGGCATTTGAATCAACGCAATCGGAGTTTGTTGAGAACTGGCCTCTAGCCTTCATCCGAAGAGCGGGTAACCGCCGACTACGCAGCGGGTACGGAGTGGGGGCACAGTGAAGGGCAAGATCATTCCGATGATCGGAATCGCGGCGGTCATCGGCGCGGTATCGATCTTTGCGGCGGACTACTGGATCAGGAGTTCCGCCAACGCGCGTGTCGAGCGGCTGTCGGCGGAGGTCGCCGTTCCCGAGGCGCCGAAGGTCGAATTCAAATCCATCGTCGTCGCCAAGGAGCCGCTGCGCTACGGCATGACGCTCGAAGCCGCGCAGCTCACCGAGATCCCCTGGCCGCAGGACGCGCTGCCGCAGGGATCTTTCGCTAAAATTGATACGCTTCTGGGCGATGGCGGCCGCATTGTCCTCTCGCCGATCGAGCCGAACGAGCCGGTTCTGCTCGCCAAGCTCTCCGGCGCAAATGGCCGCGCGAGCCTGTCCAACCTGCTGTCGCCCGGCATGCGCGCCGTCACGATCAAGACCGACGAGATCGCCGGCGTCGCCGGGTTCATCACGCCGGGCGATCGCGTCGACGTTGTGCTGACCCGAGATGCCGGCAAGATCGCCGAGGTCGCAAGGAATGCGCAAGGGGCGACCGGTTCGACGCTGACGTCCGAAATCGTCCTCGATAATGTCAAGGTGGTCTCTGTTGGGCAGGGCGCCGACGAGCGCCAGGCAGCACCCCAGGTGACCTCCTCGGTGACGGTCGAAGTCGACGCGCAGGGCGCACAGAAGATCGCGCTTGCCCGCAACATCGGCACGCTGTCGCTGTCGTTGCGAGCATCGAGCGAAGGCGGCGCCGGCGCGGAGGGACTCACCACCATTTCGTCTTTCGGCGGGTCTGTCGCCAATGTGGTCAACGCGGCGGCGACGAGCGTGACCGAAGTATTCGCCGCCCCCGAGAAGCCGGCGACACGCACGATCATGGTGACGCGGGGGCAGGGCGAGTCGCAATCCTACAATGTGCCGTCTCAGGGGAACTAGGCGGCGGAATTTCTGGCAGGGGCAAGGGGCGATGTACGGGGACAGTGTGAAGAATGCGGGCGCGGTGCGCCTGCCGGTCTTGCGGCGGATTGCGGCCGGTCTGGCTGTGGCGCTGATGACTGCGGTACCGATCGCCACGCAGCCGGCGTCGGCGCAGGCGATCCAAGTCTCCGCCGAGCGCAGTTCCAGCGTCAAGGTAGCGAAGGGCAAGCCGCAGACGGTCAAGACCAACGCGGCCTTCTACGAGATCGTCATCGGCGATCCGTCGATCGCCAATGTCACGCCTCTCACCGACCGCTCCTTCTACGTCCTCGGCAACGAACTGGGCACTACCGGCATCGCGCTGTTCGACGAGAACAAGCAGCTGGTCGGCACTGTCGACATCGAGGTGACGCTCGACACCAAGGGGCTTGCCGGAACGATCCGCGACGCCGTGCCGGGTTCGAACATCAAGGTCGGCTCGGCCAACGGCCGCATCGTGCTCTCGGGTTCGGCCGAAGACGCCGTTGCAGCCGACAAGGCGAAGAAGATCGCCGACCGCTATTCGGGCGAGGAGGAGGTCATCAATTCGGTGAAAATCTCGTCCTCGCAGCAGGTCCAGCTCAATGTCCGCTTCGTCGAGATCAACCGCCAGGTCGGCAAGGAACTCGGCACCCAGATCAACGCGAGCTACATGGGCCCCGGCGGCGGCTTCGAGTTCAACTCCAATCCGAACGCCTCCGGAAACCTGCCTGCGGCCGAGATCATCGGCGGCATCGTCACCGGCGGGTGGTCGATCGACGTCGCCATCAAGGCGCTCGAGGATCGCGGCGTCGCCCGCCGCCTGGCCGAACCGAACCTGATTGCGCGCTCGGGCGAAAAGGCGAGCTTCCTCGCCGGCGGCGAGTTCCCGATACCGGTGTCCCAGGACGGCGACAAGATCACGGTCGAATACAAGAAGTTCGGCGTCGGTCTGGATTTCACGCCGAATGTCCTGTCCGACGGGCTGATCAGCCTCGACATCGAGCCGGAAGTCTCCTCGGTCGACAATTCGTCCTCCTACAAGATCGGCGACATCGCGATCCCGGGCTTCGTCGTGCGCCGGGCAAAGACCTCGGTCGACCTGAAGAGCGGCCAAAGCTTCATGATCGCCGGCCTGCTGCAGAGCCAGAACGATACGACGACGCAGGGCATTCCCGGGCTCGGCCGTCTGCCGGTGCTCGGCGCGCTGTTCTCGTCGAAGGCCTATCAGCGCCGCGAGACCGATCTGGTGATCATCGTAACGCCCTATCTGGTCAAGCCGATCGACCCGACGAAGAAGGTCGCGACCCCTGCCGATCAGACCTCTCCCGCCAACGACGCCGACTATTTCCTGGCGAACCAGGAAGAGGTCAAGCTCGCCGGCAATCGTGCTTCGGCTGCCATGAACGGCGGGCGCGCGGTGACCGTCGGCCATTTTCTCGATCTGCAGTGAGGACGACCAGGATGCGAACCAGACTGATCTCTATGTGCTGTGCCGCGCTTCCGCTTGCGGGCTGCATGGGCGACGGCGTCGGCCGTCAGGAAGGCGTGACGTCCGGCGCCGGCAACGCCATCGCGGCCAACACCGTCATGCAGATGGTCGACCCATGGCAGCCGGGCGTCGAGGACACGGACTTGAAGGTTCCGGCCGAACGCGCCGCGGTGAAGCCCGCTGCCGCGACCTCGGCCAAGGACGACAGCAGCGACAACTGACGCAGGACAAACGATGGCAAGCCAGTCGAAGAACCGTCGCATCCTCCTTGTCTCGACCGACAAGGACTTCGTGCAGGAAACGCGCACCGCCTTCGCGTCCTCGGACGCGATCGAGCTTGTGGTGGTCGAGCGCAACGTTGCCGATCTGCGCGGCGAGGTCCAGGATTCCGACTGCGGCGCCGTCATCATCGACATGGACGCGGCGCGTCTCGAGGAGATCGAGTCCCTGCAGCGGGTGACGCGCCGGCTGGAAGGCAAGGCGCCGGTGATCGTCGTGACGCAGGAGTTCAACGCGGCAGCGGTCCGCATCCTCGTCCAGCTGCAAGTCGCCGATTTCCTGGTCAAGCCGGTGACGACGGCGGACCTCGTCCGCTCCTGCATCCGCGCGCTACAGGGCCCTGGACGCGAAGAGCGCAGCGAGTCCGAGATTTACACCTTCATGCCGGCCGCCGGCGGCGTCGGAACCACCACGCTCGCGCTCCAGACCGCGTTCCAGTTGCACAATTCGGCCACCCGCGCAGCCTCGACCTGCGTCGTCGACCTGAATTTCCAGCAGGGCGCCTGCGCGGAATATCTCGACCTCGAACCGCGCTTCGACATCACCGAGATCGAGAACAACCCGGAGCGCCTCGACCGCCAGCTTCTCGACGTGATGCTGTCAAAACACCAGAGCGGCCTGTGCGTCTTGGCGGCGCCGACGCATCCGTCCGACATGCGCTCGTTCAACACCGATGTCGTCGTCCGCGTCCTTGACCTCGTCTCCGCCTATTTCGACAACGTCGTCATCGACATGCCGCGCACGTGGTTCCCGTGGACCGAGACGGTGCTGCTTGGCTCCAACAAGCTCTACGTCGTCGCCGAAATGACGGTGCCGTGCCTGCGCCACACCCAGCGTCTGATCCAGGCGGTCTACGAGACGGTCGGCAAGGAGGTGAAGCCACGCGTCATCGTCAACCGCTACGAGCAGAAGAAGTTCGAGACGGGTATCCGCCAGGCCGATGTCGAGGCGATCCTCGGCGAGCATTTCGTCGGCGGTATTTCGAACAATTACAAGCTCGTCCGCGAAGCGGTGGATCGCGGCGTGCCGCTGCAAGCGATCGACGCGGAGGCAAATGTCATCACCGACCTGCGCCGGATCATCCTGCCCGAAGAGGCGGCCGCCATCGTCAAGAAGCAGAAATCGCTGCTCGGCCGCGGCATCGGGCTTCTCAGGAGGGCCGGATGAGCAGCCGCTTCTCTGCGCTCCAGCACCGCCAGCCGCAGGATGCACGTCCCGCTCCGGCGGCTTCCGAACCTCATGTTGCCGTGGTGATCCCGACCACGCGCAAATCCCAGCCGAAGGCCGCGCCGCAGCCGGTAGGCGATCCGGCGAAGGCGGCCACCTCGAACCGTGTCGCGGATGCGCGCGTGCGCATCCATCGCATGCTGATCGAGGAGATCAACCTCGTGGCGCTGGAGCGCCTGCCGAAGGATGAGATGCGCCGCCAGGTGCACGAGTTCGTTTCGCAGAAGACCCGCGAGGAGCGACTGGCGATCAACGTCGCCGAGCTCGAGGCGCTGGTCGACGACATCGTCGACGAGATGGTGGGCCTCGGCCCGCTGGAGCCGCTGCTCAAGGACCCCGAGATCAACGACATCCTGATCAACGGCCATCAGAACTGCTTCGTCGAGCGCAAGGGCAAGCTGACGAAGGTGCATGTCCCCTTCAAGGACGAGGCGCATCTGCTGCGCATCATCAACAAGATCGTCTCCGCCGTCGGCCGCCGCGTCGACGAATCCCAGCCGATGGTCGACGCCCGCATGCTCGACGGATCGCGCTTCAACGCGGCGATCCGCCCGGTCGGCGTCGACGGCCCGTTGGTTTCCATCCGCAAATTCTCCAAGAACAAGCTCGGCCTGCACAAGCTGGTCGAGTTCGGCGCGCTGACGCAGAACATGGCCGAGGTGCTGGCCGCCGCCGTCCATGCCCGCAAGACCACGATCATCTCGGGCGGCACCGGCACCGGCAAGACGACCATGCTCAACGCGCTCTCGGCCTTCATTCCCGAGGACGAGCGCCTGATCACCATCGAGGACGCCGCCGAACTCCAGCTTCAGCAGCCGCATGTCGCCCGCATGGAGACGCGACCGGCCAACATCGAGGGCCACGGCGAACTCAAGCAGCGCGACCTGGTGAAGAACGCGCTGCGCATGCGCCCCGACCGCGTCATCCTCGGCGAGTGCCGCGGCGAGGAAGCCTTCGACATGCTGCAGGCGATGAACACCGGCCACGAAGGCTCGATGGCGACCATCCACGCCAACACGCCGCGTGATGCGCTGTCGCGCCTCGAACAGATGCTCGGCATGACCGGCATGCCGATGACGGTGCAGTCGATCCGCAGCCAGATCTCCTCGGCGCTCGACGTCATCGTCCAGTTGACCCGACTGTCCGACGGCAAGCGCAAGGTGACCAGCGTCGCCGAGGTGACCGGCATGGAAGGCGACGTTATCCAGATGCAGGAGATCTTCCGCTTCGTGCGCACCGGCATGGACGGCGACGGCAGGATTCTCGGCCATTACGAGGCGACCGGCATCCGGCCCCGCTTCCTCGAAGACCTGAAGGCCATGGGCATCGAGTTCCCCGGCCGGTATTTCGAACCGGGCAGGCAGGACTGATGTTTTCGCCGCTGCTCGTCGTTTATGCCGGTGTGGCGCTGTCCGCGATCATGATCGCGGAGGCGGTCTACCTCCTGCATGCCGGACGGGCCGACCGGCGCAACGCCATCAACCGCCGCGTCAGGCTGCAGGACAACAAGCTCACCCAGGAACAGGTGCTGATCCAGCTGCGCAAGGAGCGCGGCCTGGACGACGGCGCCATGTTCTCGCTCGACGGGTTGCGCGCGCTGCGCACGCAGTCCGGCATCGCGATGCCCTTGCCGCGTTTCCTCGCCTATTCCTCGGGCGCGGCATTCGCCGCCGGCCTCGTCGCGGTCTGGTTCGGCCTGCCGCTCATCGCCGGCCTTGGCGTCTTCCTGGTCGCGGCGGCTGCGTTTCCCGTCATCGCGCTGCGCTTCCTCCGTTCGCGCCGGCACAAGATGTTCGGCATCCAATTGCCCGAAGCGCTGGAGCTTATCACCCGCAGCCTGAAGGCCGGCCATCCGGTGCCCGTCGCGATATCGATGGTGGCGCGCGAGATGGCCGATCCGATCGGCACCGAGTTCGGCATGGTCGCCGACGAAGTGACCTATGGCTCGGATCTCGTCACCGCGCTGCAAAACATGTTCGCCCGCGTCGGCCACGAGGACCTGCCGCTCTTCGTCACCGCCGTCTCGATCCAGACGGCGTCCGGCGGCAATCTGCGCGAAATCCTCGACGGCCTGTCGCAGGTGATCCGCGAGCGCGGCAAGCTGCGCCGCAAGGTCCGCTCGATCTCGACCGAGGGCCGCATGTCGGCCTACATCCTCACCGCGGTGCCGATCCTGCTCGCCTGCTCGATGCAGGTGATGATGCCCGAGATGTACGGAAGCGTCATCGACGAGCCGCTGACGTGGTACCTGCTGTCCGGGACGATCTTCTGGCTGATCCTCGGCAACGCCATCATGTTCAAAATGTCCAACTTCAAGTTCTGACATGGATGGGATCGGATCCATGCTCGGCATCTCGCTCTCCCCGATGGCGACCTTCGCCTTCGTGCTGCTGCTCGCCGGCGGCGGGATGGCAGCGCTCTGGCCGCTGTTTGCCGAGCGTTCGGCGCGCGGCGACATCAAGCGCAGGCTGAAGGTCGATTCCGGTCTCGTCGACGAGGAGAAGCCGTCGAGTGCTACGCGTCGTAACCGCGAGGCCGTGCGCGAGAAGGCGCTGAAGACCGCCCAGGAGTTCTACGCCAAGAGCGATCCGGAGAACGTCGCGAGGCTTCGCCTGAGGCTGATCCAGGCCGGCTATATGGAGCCGCGCGCCGTCGGCTGGTTCTTCCTGATCCGCTTCGCAGCTTTCGGCGTCTTCGCGCTGGCGGCGCTGCTCATGAGCGTCACCTATGGCGAGGACTCCTCGACCCTCAACCGATGGGTATTCATCATCGGAACCGGCGGACTGGCCTACTTCGTGCCGGGCTTCATCCTGTCTCAGAAGATCCGGGCGAAGATGACGGAATACCGCAACGGCTTTCCGGATTTCATGGACCTGATGATCGTCTGTTCCGATGCCGGCATGAGCCTGGAGGCGGGTATCGAGCGCGTCTCCAAGGAACTCGGGCCGACCTATCCGTCGCTGTCGGAGAATCTGAGGCTCGTTTCGATCGAATTGCGCGCCGGACGAAGCCTCGACGACGCGTTGAAATCGCTGGGCGACCGGCTTTCGCTTGACGAGGTGCGCTCCTTCGCGACGCTTCTGCAGCAGTCGAAGGAGCTCGGTACCAGCCTGTCGGGGGCGCTGCGCGTCTTCTCCGACGAGATGCGCCACAAGCGCATGTCCTATGCCGAGGAAAAGGCGCACGCGCTGCCGGCCAAGATGTCGGTGCCGGTCACGGTCTGCATCCTGCCCGTGGTGATGATGATCGCCATCATCCCGATCATCGTGAAGGTAACGTCCGGCCAATGAGACGATCGTTCGATATTGAGCGGTTCCGTTCAGCATTCGCTCACGACGTTCCCTGACCGAGTTTTAATCCAGTCGCTGTAGTCTTCGATCTCGGGCAGGCCGGATTACCGGCCGCATCGGGCAGGGGCAGCCATGATTGGCAAGAAGTGGGGCGCGCTCGCCATTTTGGGCGCTGGACTGGTCGTGTCGGGCTGCCAGTCCGCGGCGATCGACACGACCGAAACGACGGCGATTGCGCCGCAATCCAAGGATATCAGCGAGACCGACCTCCAGGCCGGCAAGGCCCAGTTCCGTGAAGCGAACTACGGCCTCGCGGAGAAGCATTTCCGCAAGGCGGTTGAGCTTCGCGCCGACAATGCCGAGGCCTGGATGGGGCTCGCCGCTTCCTATGACCAGCTCGGCCGCTTCGATTTTGCCGACCGCGCATACGACCAGCTGATCAAGGTCGCCGGCCGCCAGCCGCGCATCGTCAACAACATGGGCTATTCCAGGCTGCTGCGCGGTGACAAGAAGGCCGCGCGCAAGCTTCTGACCGAAGCGCAGGCGGCATTGCCGGGCGACGTCGTGGTCGAAGCGAACCTCAATCTGCTGGCGAAGGGGTGAATGCCCCGGTCACCGGGGAAGGCTGATCAGCGGATCGATCCAGTCGATTTCAAACAGCTTCATATGCCTGCCGTTGCGCGACACGAGCCTGTAACCTGAACAAACAGCGGTAGCCGCAATCAGCGCGTCTTCCGAGCCCGGTTTCCCTCCATTCACAGCGGCGCGATGGAGAAGTTCACCCGCTTTGTGGGCGATGCGTGTATCGACCGGCAGGATCCGACGCGCATGCACAGTCTCTGCGGCCAGTAGCCATTCACGAAGGGCCTTCGACCGTTCGGTCGCGCCCTTTGCAATCAGGTTTTCCAAACCGTATCTGATCTCCATGATCGTGATCGCGGAGAAGTGGATTCCCTCACGATTGTGCCGCACCCACTCACGCCACGGGCGAACGATCGCTTCGTCGATCCTCGACAGCGGACTGGTCAGCGACAGGACATCCGTGTCGAGGACAAACATCAATCGTCGAGCGCCAGCACGCGCGCTGGCCGTCGCGGCGGCACGTCGCCTTCGTCGAGAGGTGCACCCAGCACAAGGTCGGCAATGTCGGCGTAATTGCCCTCGATCGTGTTCCAGACCGCTTCCGGTATGACCACGACTGCGTCCTGGTCCCGCCGCTCGATCCGTTGAGGGCCATCCGTCAACGCCGCGTCAAAGACCTCCGAGATCCGCGCCCTCGCTTCGCTGATCGACCAACTGCGCATCTTGTACTCCTTTGTACAAGATATAGCGCAGCCTCCCCTCGCGATCAACTCACCGTTTACTCCGCCGCGTCGACATACTCCGTCAGCGGCGGGCAGGTGCAGACGAGGTTGCGGTCGCCCGCGACATTGTCGATGCGCGAAACCGGCGGCCAGTATTTGGCGGCAGGGTCGGCGCGTCCGTCCGGGAAGGCGGCGACCGAGCGCGCATAGGCATGCGTCCACTCGTCGGCCAGCGCGTCCGCCGCCGGGTGCGGAGCGTTGACGAGCGGGTTGTCGTCCTTCGGCCATTCGCCGGCCGCGACCTTTGCAGCCTCCTTGGCGATCGAGACCATTGCCTCGCAGAAACGGTCGATCTCGCCCTTCGGCTCGGATTCGGTCGGCTCGACCATCAGCGTGCCCGTCACCGGCCAGGACATGGTCGGCGCGTGGAAGCCATAGTCGATCAGCCGCTTGGCCACGTCCTCGACGCCTATGCCGGCGCTGTCCTTGAGCACGCGGGTGTCGAGGATGCACTCGTGCGCCACGCGGCCGCTGCGGCCGCGATAGAGCACCGGATAGTACTCCTTGAGCCGCTCGGCGATGTAGTTGGCGTTGAGAATCGCGCTCTCGGTCGCCTTCTTCAGGCCGTCCGGCCCCATCATGCGGATATACATCCACACGATCGGCAGGATCGCGGCCGATCCGAAGGGGGCTGCTGCCACGGCATGGCCGGAACCGGAGGCGACGTGGCCGGGGACGAAGGGCGCCAGATGCGCCTTGACGCCGATCGGGCCGACGCCCGGGCCGCCGCCGCCATGCGGGATGCAGAACGTCTTGTGCAGGTTCATGTGGCAGACATCCGCCCCGATGTCGCCAGGGCGCGCCAGCCCGACCAGCGCGTTCAGGTTGGCGCCGTCGAAATAGACCTGGCCGCCATGGCGATGGATCGTCGCGCAGATGTCCTTCACGCCTTCTTCGAATACGCCGTGGGTGGACGGATAGGTGATCATCAGGGCGGCAAGCTCGGCGGCGTACTGATCCGCCTTGGCCTCGAGATCGGCGACGTCGATGTCGCCATTCTCCGTGCACTTGACCACGACGACGCGCATTCCGGCCATCGTGGCGCTCGCCGGATTGGTACCGTGGGCGGAGGAGGGGATCAGGCAGACGGTGCGGTGTGTGTCGCCGCGCTCTTCATGGTAGCGCTGGATCGCCAGCAGTCCGGCATATTCCCCCTGGCTGCCGGCGTTCGGCTGCAGCGACACGGCGTCGAAGCCGGTGATCTCGCCGAGCCAGTTTTCCAGATCCGCGATCATCCGCAGATAGCCGGCCGCATGCGCGCGCGGAGCGAAGGGATGCATGCCCGCGACCGAGTTCCAGCTGACCGGCGCCATTTCGGCGGCGGCGTTGAGCTTCATCGTGCAGGAGCCGAGCGGGATCATCGCACGGTCGAGCGCCAGGTCCTTGTCGGCGAGACGGCGCAGGAAGCGCATCATCTCGGTCTCGGAGCGGTTTTCGTGGAACACCGGCTGGGTCATGAAACCATCCATGCTCCGCCGCGCCGGCAGGGTGCCGTCGGTCATAGCGGGAGGCCTGCCGCCGATGATCGCGGCGAGCGCGGCGAGATCCTCCTCCGTCGACGTCTCGTCGAAGGCGACGCTGAGGCGGTTATTGTCGAGCGCGCGCACCAGGTGCCCGCCGACTTCTGCCGCCGCGGCGAATGCCATGGCGCGTGCCGGCGTGTGCAGCGTGACCGTATCGAAGAACTGCCTGCCGACGGTGACGATGCCCGCGGACGTCGCCGCGGCGGCGAATCGTGCGGCGAACAAATGCACACGCTCGGCGATCGCTTGCAGACCCTCCGGTCCATGCCAGATCGCGAAAGCCGCCGACATGTTGGCGAGCAGCGCCTGCGCGGTGCAGATGTTCGACGTCGCCTTGTCGCGGCGGATGTGCTGCTCGCGCGTCTGCAGCGCCAGGCGATAGCCCGATCGCCCCTTCGTATCGACCGACTGGCCGACGATGCGGCCGGGCATCAGCCGCGTCAGCGGTTCCGTGACGGCGCAATAGGCTGCGTGCGGCCCGCCATAGCCCATTGGCACGCCGAAGCGTTGCATCGAGCCGACCGCGATGTCCGCGCCCCATTTCGCCGGCGCTTCGAGCAGGACCAGCGCCAGCGGATCGGCAACCGCGATCACCAGCGCGCCGGCCGCCTTGGCGGCGGCGATCTCGCCGCGGTAGTCGCCATAGACACCGAGCGTATCGGGCCACGGCACGATCAGCGCCGCCGTCTCCGCGTCGACTGCTGCGTGTCCGACCTCGATCCCGAGCGGCTTCGCCCGCGTCTGCACCACATCCAGCGTCTGCGGATGCAGCGCGCCGGCGATCGTGATCCTGTGGCGCTTGTCCTTATGGTGGCGCACCGCGATGCCGATCGCCTCGGCTACCGCCGTCGCTTCGTCGAGCAGCGACGCGGAAGCGACCGGCAGCCCGGTCAGCTCAGCCACCAGCGTCTGGAAGTTGAACAGCATCTCCAGCCGGCCCTGGCTGATCTCTGCCTGATAGGGCGTATAGGCCGTGTACCAGGCAGGATTCTCGAACAGGTTCCGCTGGATGACGGGCGGCGTGAATGTGCCGTGGTAGCCCTGGCCGAGGAAGCTCTTGAACACCTTGTTGCCAGACATGACCGCTGAAAGCTCGGCCAGCGCATCCGCTTCGCTCGCTGCGGCCGGCAGGTCCATCGGGCGCTCGAGCCGGATCGATCGCGGCACCGCCTGCGAAATCAGCGTCTCGAGGGAAGGAACGCCGAGCGATTTGAGCATCTCGCGCTCGTCCCGCGTGCGCGGGCCGACATGTCGGGAAACGAAGGCTGCTGTCATCGGTCGATCCTCAGGCGATCATCGCGGAATAGGCATTGGCGTCCATCAGCCCATCGAGCTGGGATGGATCGGCGAGCTTCATCTTCCACAGCCAGCCATCGCTCTCGGCGCCCGAATTGACGAGCGCCGGCTCGCCGGCGATGGCGTCGTTGACCGCCGTGATCTCGCCGTCCACCGGTGCGTAGACGTCCGAGGCCGCCTTGACCGATTCGACGACGACCGCGGCGTCGCCCTTCGCGACCTTGCGGCCGACCTCCGGCAGTTCGACGAAGACGAGATCGCCGAGCTGTTCCTGCGCGTGGTTGGTGATGCCGACCGTGGCAATGTCGCCGTCGACGCGGATCCATTCGTGATCTTGTGTAAACCAGGTTGTCATGTGCGATCAGCCCTTGAAATAGCGGTGGGGAACGAAGGGGAGGGAATGGACAGAGACCGGCAGGCGGTTGCCGCGGACTTCGGCGAAAAGCGTGGTCCCCGGCGCGGCCAGCGCCGTCGGGACATAGCCCATCGCCACCGGCGCCTCGAAGGACGGGCCGAAGCCGCCCGACGTGACGTGGCCGGCCGGGTTGCCTGCAGCGTCGAAGAGCTGGGCGCCGGCGCGCACCGGCTGGCGGCCTTCCGGCTTGAGGCCGACGCGCCTGGATTGCGGCCCTTGCGCGATGAGCGCAGCCAAAGCCGCGGCCCCAACAAAGCCGCCAGCCTCGCGCACCGGCTTCGCGATCGCCCACATCAGGCCGGCGTCGACCGGGTTCGTCTGGGGCGTGATGTCCTGGCCGTGCAGGCACAGTCCCGCTTCAAGTCTGAGGCTGTCGCGCGCGGCAAGCCCGATCCACATTGCTTCGCCGCCGGCCAGCAAGGACGTCGCGAGCGCGCCAGCGTCCTCGATCGGCACGCCGATCTCGAACCCGTCCTCGCCAGTGTAGCCGGACCGCGACATGAACCAGCCGGGCTTCGGCTCGATGCCGTGCATGAAGGTGAGGCCGGAAATGTCGAGACCGGCCTTCGCAGCGATCGAGGGCGCCGCCGGCCCCTGCAGTGCGAGAAACACCCGGTCGAGCGGCGTGACCTTGGCGTCGAAGCCTCCGGCCAGCGAGGTCAGATGCGCCACGTCGGTCGCGGCATTGCCGGCGTTCGCCACCACCATGAACCGTTCCGGCCCTAGCCTGGTGATGATCAGGTCGTCGATGATCCCGGCCTCGTCGGTGAGGAAGAAGCTGTATTTCGACTGGCTTTCTTCGAGCGCTTCCGGGTCGAGCGGGCAGGCGCGGCGCAGAAGCGCGGCCGCCTGCGGCCCTTCGACCAGGATCAGCTTCATGTGGGAAATGTCGAAGAGCCCGGCCGTCGCTCGCGTGTGAAGGTGCTCCTTCATCACGCCGGGCGGATAGGTCAGCGGCATCGACCAGCCGGCAAAGCCGCCGAAGCGGGCGCCGGCCGCGACATGCAGCTCTTCGAGGGGAAGGCGTTTGAGGTCGCCCGTATCGGTCATGGACACTCCAGAGTCGCGCGTTATCCGCCGCTTTCGCGGCATTCTCGCGCCCCTCTGTCTGATGCCTGAGAGACTCGCGCAGCCGGAACCCTGTCAGCGGCGCTTACACCTTCGGCGCGGGGGCAAGCCCCGACTTTCCAGAGTGTCGAAACCGGATGCGGTTCTTTTGCCTGAGAGATTTCGGGCGATTTCCCCTTCGGCGGCAGCTTTCGCTGCTCTCTCCCGCGAACCGGCGGAGTCTTGCGACTCCCGACGGCCGGGACGCTAGCCGATCGCAAACGTATTGTCACCCGGCGACGGCGAATATTCCGAATGCGGCACTTCCGCCTATTCGCGCTCTTCGGCGAGCCTGCTCAGTTCACGCTGAAGGCGCATGATGATCTGGCCGGTGTCGGCATGCATGCGCTGCAGTTTCTCGAGCTGGGCGGCGATCGCCAGCAGCGGGTCGGGGCCGATATCGTCGGACGGCGCATCGCCGACGCCGTGCAGCAGCCAGACGAGATTCACCTCGAGCACGCCCTCGATCATCTTCAGATGCTCGACGCTCGGCTCGGAACGGTCGCTTTCCCATTCCTGGATCGTCTTCGGCTTCACGCCTACGCGGCGGGCGACATGTGCCGTCGACAGGCCCTTCGATTCGCGCGTCCGCGACAGGCGTCCGCCGAGCGTATCGGCGTCCGGCGGCTCGTTCCGCAAGGTTCTGATGATGGCCATGGCGCGCTCCTGGACGTACCTATGCTTCTGACTACACCCGTTTCGACCGCCAAAGGATGGCCATCAAGCGACGGTCATTGCGCCAGACGCGCCGCATGCCACCTGAGATGGCGATGCATGACCGAACCCCGCCCATCGACTGGCAGAAGATTCCGTTGCGACTCGTATCGGCCGAAAAGACGCGTGCGAATAGATGCGTTGGGTGCCTCTATGAGAGTCCGGGGTCGATATTGTCTTCATGCCATGTCCCATCAGCGGAGACTGACCACGAGATTGACCGCGGCAGCCACCAGCACGGTGTTGAAGAAGAAGGAGACGATGGCGTGGACGATGTTGATCGCCCGCATCGTCTGCGTCGTCACTGCCACGTCGGATGTCTGCGCGGTCATTCCGGTGACGAAGGCGAAATACACGAAATCGATGCCGGCGGGGTTCTCCGTCCCCGGGAAATCGAGGCCCCCTCGAGGCGCCCGCGTCTCTTGCTGTCCGTCCGGCTGCCAGTAGACGTGCGCGTAGTGCGTCGCAGCCATCATATGAATGGTGAACCAGCCGAGCGGCACCGCCAGAACAGCAAGCGCGAGGTTGAGAATTTGTGGCTTACCGTCTTCGTTGATCAGGACGAACAGTGCCGCGATGGCCGCGACCACGGCGCTGAGCGTGACCAGGAAGATGATCCACACCGGCTCGTCCTCGGCCGAGGCATGTGTCCTCAGATGCTCAGCCGTCAGACCCGGGAGACCGGCAAATGTCAGGACCAGATAGACGGCGAAGAAGGCATTCGCCGCGATGACCGTCGCCTGCGTGACGGGCAGCCAGAACGCCAGAAGCGCTCCGGCGGCGCCTGCGGCGAGCGCGCAGTAGAACGGGAAATGGCGGCGCTTCGGAAGCCTCATGCCGCACCGTCTGGCAGGTGCGCGATCATGCCGGCTCGATCAGTTCGGTCTCGATGGAAAGCTGGCGGGCAAGCGCGGCCAGGCGGCGGTCGGCCGTCGCCAGCGGCTCGCGGCGCTGCAGCGCGAGCGCGAGATAGAGGCAGTCGTAGACCGGGTGACGGTGTTCCACTGCAAGCTCGACCGCCCGAGACAGCAGCTGCGCGTCCGGGACGATCTCGACGATTTCGTTTAGAGACGACACCATTTCGGCAAGTTGGAGCGCGGTCAGTCCATCCCGAATCGCATACTTCCAGAGCGCGTTTGCGGTTTCGACGCCGACCAGCGCTGGGCTGGCAAGGGATTGCCCGGACAGCATGCGTCGCGCGACGTCCGAAAGCGCGTGATCAAACAACAGCGGAACCGCTGCGCTCGTGTCGAGGATCATCGATCGCTTCCGGGCTCGTTCCCAAGGATACGATTGGTCCGCTCTTCGCGTTCCCGACGGATCTCCTCCACGAGATCGACATCGTCGATTCGCTTCGTCTGCGCACGCAGCGCGTCGATGCGCGCCCAGGCCTCTTCCCGCGACGATTTTCCCTTTTCGACGATCGCCTCGCGCGCCAACTGCTCGGCGGACTTCCCGGCCGCCTTCGCACGCGCCTTGAAGCGCTCCATGACGTCGTCCGGGATGTTCCTGATCACCATGCTTGCCATGAGGGAGGCTCCAACTTGATATCGCTATGATATCACGGATCGTCGCCGCTACAAACCGCCGCTCGCAGCCGCGTTCTTCGCCCGCCGCACCGCCTGATCGAGCGCGCCGAGGAAGGCGGAGCGGTCGCGGGGCGTAAAACTCGCATTGTAGCCCTTGCTCTCGCCGGTCTCGCGCAGATGCTGGCCGAGATTGCGCATCGCCACCGCCATGCCGATCGTATCAGGCGTGAACGGCCGGCCGGTCGGCCCGAGCACATGCACACCCGCCGGTACCAGCCGAGCGGCGAGCGGCACGTCGGCGGTAATGGCGATGTCGTTCGGCTTCGCGTTCTCGACGATCCAGTCGTCGGCGGCGTCGAATTTTCCCGAGACGACGACGTTGCGGATCATCGGATCGCGCGAGGGCCGCAGACCGCCATTCGACACGAACGTCACCACCAGGCCGTGACGCTCGGCCACTTTTACGACCTCGTCCTTCACCGGACAGGCGTCGGCGTCGACATAGATGGTCGGACCTGCCGGATCGCTCATTCGGGCAGATGGCAACGTACGAGGTCGACGCCCGGCCCTCGGGCGCCCGTAAGCGTCAACAGGTCGGGCGAGGGCAGGGCGAATGTCAGCGTCCGCGTCTCGACGTCGCCCTCGGCCACGCACTGCGCTTCCACCGTCGCAGAGCCGTTTGTCAGCGGCGTCTCGGCCATGTTGCAGACGCTCTCATAGCGGCGGATCGTCGTCGGGGTGATCACAGCCATCATCTCCAGCGGCTCCTGGTCTACCTTGGCGCAGTCACTCGCCTGGCCGACCCAGACGCCGACATAGGCGGGGCCGATGCCGGCCGCCGCCGCCTTTGCCGCCGCGCGGGTATCTGTGCGAAGTTTCTCGGGCAGGGATAGCCGCGCCGCCGGGTCGCCAGCCTCGACCGGCCTGTCGTTCTTGAGTTCGTTGAGGCGCTTCTCCAGTTCTTCGGTCGCCTGCCTGAAATCGTCCTGCGCCTTGCTGACGATCTCGCCGATCGAGGCGCCGAGCTTGTCGATCGTGGGCTGGGCGTCCTTCAGCGCCTGCGCGGCTGCCTCGCGCGCCTTGTCGATGGCCGGCTGCGCGTCCTTCAGGGCCTGGTTCGCCGCGTCACGCAGCTTGTCGATTCCCTCCTTGGCCGTCTCGAGCGCCGGCTTCTCGGCCGGGTCGGTCGCCGGCGGCGCAGGCTGCGGTTCGGCCGCGGGCGGAGGAGCGGGCGCGGGAGCCTGTGCCGCCTTCTCGTCCTCGCAGGCCGAAAGTAGGGCGCTCGCGGCGAGCGCCCCAGCGATGAGGAGTGTTCGGAACGTGGTCATGTCATTGCTCCCGGGAACGTCGTGGCCGAAATCCGCCGGGCCCCGATTGGTTCCTAATACACCACCACGCTTCTGATACTCTCGCCAGCATGCATCAGGTCGAACCCCTTGTTAATCTCGTCCAGTGTCAGGCGATGCGTGATCATCGGGTCGATCTGGATCTTGCCGTCCATATACCAGTCGACGATCTTCGGCACGTCGGTGCGGCCGCGCGCGCCGCCGAAAGCGGTGCCCTTCCAGACGCGCCCGGTGACGAGCTGGAACGGCCGCGTCGAGATTTCCTGTCCCGCGCCCGCCACGCCGATGACGATCGATTCGCCCCAGCCGCGATGCGAACATTCGAGCGCCTGGCGCATCACCTTCGTGTTGCCGGTACAGTCGAACGTGTAGTCGGCGCCGCCGATCTGGTCGGCGCCGCGCTTGGTCATGTTGACGATGTGGGGGACGATGTCGCCGTCGATCTCGGTCGGATTGACGAAATGCGTCATGCCGAACCTCTCGCCCCATTCCTTGCGGGCATTGTTTATGTCGACGCCGATGACCATGTCGGCGCCGGCGAGCCGCAGCCCCTGGATGACGTTCAGCCCGATTCCGCCCAGCCCGAACACGGCCGCCGTCGCGCCGATCGTCACCTTGGCCGTGTTGATGACCGCGCCGATGCCGGTGGTCACGCCGCAGCCGAGGTAGCAGATCGTGTCGAAGGGGGCTGCCGGGTTCACCTTGGCCAACGCGATCTCGGGCAGAACAGTGAAGTTCGAGAAGGTCGAGCAGCCCATGTAGTGGTGGATCTTGTCCTTGCCGATCGAGAATCGGCTCGTGCCGTCCGGCATCAGCCCCTGGCCCTGCGTCGAGCGGATCGCCGTGCAGAGATTGGTCTTGCGCGAGAGACACGACGGGCAGGAGCGGCACTCGGGCGTGTAGAGCGGGATGACGTGATCGCCCTTCTTCAGGCTGGTCACGCCCTTGCCGACGTCGACGACGATGCCGGCGCCCTCATGGCCGAGGATGGCGGGAAACAAGCCCTCCGGGTCGGCGCCCGACAGGGTGAACTCGTCGGTGTGGCAGATGCCGGTCGCCTTGATCTCGATCAGCACCTCGCCCTCGCGCGGCCCCTCGAGGTCGACCTCCATGATCTCGAGCGGCTTGCCTGCGGCGATGGCGACGGCGGCGCGGGTCTTCATCAGGTGGTCTCCTCCTCTGATCGGCTGCGTCCTTGCTATCCAGTCGCCCCGGCGCATGCAACCTCTCGGGGCGGCGCCGCTCCTCGCCGCGCCGACCGCGCGTTTTTAGCCGGCTTGATGCAAGTCAAGGCGGCTGCGGCGGCAAGTCATTCATGTCACAATGGGTTTCCGGGGGAGAGTATCGGGTTGGCGGGCATCGCATTGAAGATCGTGTTGGTCGTCGCGCTTGCGGCGATGCTTGCCGATTGCGCGTCTTCGATCGGCGCGGGTGCATCGGCCGTCGCCGCTCATGAGTCGAAGCCGCGGCCGTCGCGACTGGTTGTCGGCAACTACTGCGGCTATGGCCGCCGCTTCGGAGACCTGAGCGCTCCGGCCGTCGATCGCCTCGACATGATCTGCAAATCGCATGACGTCTGCTACATCTCCGGCCGCGATCGCTGTGCCTGCAATGCCGAACTGCTGACTGCGTTGGACACCTATCTGGCGGATGGCGTCCCGGATGAGCGTGCCCGACGTCGCGCCCGGCTCGTCGGGTTTACGATTCGCGCCATGACGCCATACTGCCATGTCTTTCCACATGGGCTTTTTCCCCGCCCGCGCGATCATCTGCTCAGCACGCTCCGGGATTGAGGGACATCCATGAACCCGATCGTGAGAGCGATTGCCCTGCTGCATGCGCTGGCCGTGACCGCGATGGTCGCAACCGGATGCGTGAGCGTCAGCCGCATCGGTGCCACGACCGACCGGCTGTCTGCGGAGCAGACCACCTCCGACCCGTATCTCGCCAGACTGGCGGAGCAGATGGAGCGCGGGAGAGAGGTTCGTCGGGGATGGACGGCGGGCGCCGCCGGGTTTGATCAGGCGACCATGCGAAGCGAAGCCGACCGCGCGCTGGGCGCTCGCGCCGGGGGCGCGTCGAGTCCGGGAACGGTTACGTCCAAGCATGTGGCGGATGAACGCCTCGAGACGACGGCTGCGTGGCGGACCTCGCGCGAAACCTTCTATCTCGCGCCGCGTGGCAACTCGTCGGGAGATGCGCCTTTCGCCTTCTCCGGCCTTCAGGCGCAGACGGTCGAGATCAAGCTCGTTCCCGTGGACGGCATCTATTTTCGTCTCGAATTCACCTGCGACGGAGATCTGAAGATCCGCTCTCCCTCAGGGCACAGTTCGCATCGGGCAGGGCAACGGGTGACGGTGAGCCCCGGCGTTCAGGCCGGGAGCGGGGCGAACCTCACCCTGTTGCCGTCGGCCGGGCTGAGACGCTGCGAAGGCTACGCGCATTATGCGGAAGGACAACGCCCGTTCCGCATCGTCCGTCAGGAGACCGAGGCGCCGTCCGTCGCGCGGTTCAACGCGGAATATCATCGCTGCGTCCTTCCGCGCGAAGTTGCGGGCGATCCGCTCGCCAATGTGTTCTACGCGAGCGGATGGCTGTCCGACACGTGCCCTTTTCCCTTGCTGTCCCCGGTGCTCCTTCCCACCGAGCGGGCCGGGTTTGACGCGAAGGTCAAGTCGCTTCTCGGCACGGATCTCCCCGATCGATTCTATGCCGAGGGCGATCCCGAACTGCCGCTCGATTTCTCGCATGCGCCGCGCCTGTCGCAGATCTTCATCAGCTATCTCGACATAAAGGCCGATTTTTCCGGTCGCATACTCGACCGGCTGCTGCGCCACCATGCGGCGCGCGGGACGACCATCCGCATTCTCGCTTCGGCGGTGCTGGAGCGGGCGAAGGACAGGGCGATGCTGCGGCGGCTGGCGGCCGACTTTCCGAACGTCAGCTACAAGGTGCATCTCTGGAAGCCGCCGCTCCTCAGCACGCCCGCGGTCGCGCTGTCGCAGTTTCACCGGGTCAATCACGCCAAGCTTCTGGCGGCGATTTCCGACGATCCGGGCCGCTCGGTCGCCATCATTGGCGGACGCAACATCCATGACGGCTTCCTGTTTGATCGCCCGCTCGACCTGTCCTCCAATCCGTCCCTCCAGCAGTACGGTCAGGCGCGCGGCATGACGCTGAACTACTATTCGAACTGGCGCGATCTCGACCTCGCCGTTTTCGATGACAGGACGGTGCGGCTTCTGACGGCACACCTGTCGACGCTCTGGGAGGATGACGCCGTGACCCGGGTGGTGCGTCCGTTCTCGATCGCCAAGCGGGGCGGTGCCTACCCGCGAGAGGGTTTCGCGCGGCATTTTCTGTCGGTGCCCTACACCGACGGCCGGGCGTTGGAGGACTATTACGTCGACCTTTTCGATGCCGCCCGTTCGCGCATAGATATCGTCAACCCCTATCTCAACCTAACCGAGCGCCTCAGGCAGGCGCTCGACCGCGCGCTCGCCCGTGGAGTCGAGGTGACGATCGTCGGCCGCATCTCGCTCGAAGGCGACCTGGGCGGCAGTCTCATGACGGCGATCAACGAAGAGTTCGTCGAGCGCTACTTCGACCGGCTGAAGATCTACAACTACCGCGACCCGAAGGTCCTGCTCCATGCCAAGGTTCTTGCCATTGATGGCAGGCTGACCGTCATCTCGGGCGTTAATCTCAACAATCGCAGCTTCATCCACGACACCGAGAACGGACTGGTCGTCCTCGACCGGGATTTCGCCAGGCGCGTCGCGGCGGTGGTCGACCGGTTCCGGGCCGAGTCTGATCTCGTGACGGAAGCCCCCGAGGAGTCGCTGCTGCAACTGCTGCTGCGCGCCAGGATGATCCGCGAGGCGTTGTAACGTTGGAGCGGACGCAGACCGGCCCGTGCGGTTATTTACTTGCTGCAAGCCGGCTGGACGTTGCACCGGCTTGACCGTGGCTGCGCAGTCCATAAAAGGAACGCGCGTCCCGGGGGAAAAGCGTCGACATGTTCAAGAAGATCCTGATCGCCAACCGCGGTGAAATCGCCTGCCGGGTCATCAAGACGGCCCGCAGGATGGGCATCGCTACCGTTGCGGTCTAGTCCGACGCCGACCGCGACGCGCTGCATGTCGAAATGGCCGACGAGGCGGTCCATATCGGCCCGGCGCAGGCCGCGCAGAGCTACCTCGTCCCCGAGAAGATCATCGCTGCCTGCAAGCAGACCGGCGCCGAGGCGGTACATCCCGGCTATGGCTTCCTGTCCGAGCGCGCCTCCTTCTGTGCCGCGCTCGAGAAGGAGGGCATCATCTTCATCGGTCCCAAGCCCCGCGCCATCGAGGCGATGGGCGACAAGATCGAATCGAAGAAGTTCGCCAATGCCGCCAAGGTCTCGACCGTTCCCGGCTACCTCGGCGTCATCGACGACGCTGAGCACGCCGTGAAGATCGCCAACGACATCGGCTACCCGGTGATGCTGAAGGCCTCGGCCGGCGGCGGCGGCAAGGGCATGCGCATCGCCTGGACCGACGCCGAGTGCCGCGAGGGCTTCCAGTCGTCGAAGAACGAGGCGAAATCCTCCTTCGGCGACGACCGCGTCTTCGTCGAGAAGTTCGTGGTCGACCCGCGCCACATCGAAATCCAGGTTTTGGGCGACGGCCACGGCAACGTCATCTATCTCGGCGAGCGTGAATGCTCGATCCAGCGCCGCAACCAGAAGGTCGTGGAGGAGGCGCCGTCGCCCTTCCTCGACGAGGCGACGCGCAGGGCCATGGGCGAACAGTCGGTGGCGCTGGCCAAGGCGGTCGATTACCAGAGCGCCGGCACGGTCGAGTTCATCGTCGACAAGGACAAGAACTTCTACTTCCTCGAAATGAACACACGCCTGCAGGTCGAGCATCCGGTAACCGAGCTCGTCACCGGCATCGACCTGGTCGAGCAGATGATCCGCGTCGCGGCGGGCGAGAAGCTGGCGATCCGGCAGTCCGACGTGCAGATGCATGGCTGGGCGGTCGAGAGCCGCCTCTATGCCGAGGACCCGTATCGCAACTTCCTGCCGTCGATCGGCCGGCTGACCCGCTACCGCCCGCCGGCGGAGGGCAAGACCGGCGACATCGTCGTGCGCAACGACACCGGCGTGGTCGAGGGCGCGGAAATCTCGATGTACTACGATCCTATGATCGCCAAGCTCTGCACATGGGCGCCGGACCGGATCGAGGCGATCGATGCCATGTCGGAAGCGCTCGACCAGTTCGTGGTCGACGGCATCGAACACAACATCCCGTTCCTGGCCGCGCTGATGCAGCATCCTCGCTGGCGCGAGGGGCGGCTGTCGACGGCCTTCATTGCCGAGGAATTCCCCGACGGCTTCGCGCCGCTGACGCCGGACGCGGACGACAAGCGTGTCCTCGCCGCCGTGGCACTCGCCGCCGAACTGCTGCGCCGCGACCGGCTCGACCGTCTCGGCGGGCGGCTCGCGCCTCATTCCGGCGAGATCAAGCCCGACTGGGAGATCCGCGTCGGCGACGACTACATCAAGGCGAAGATCTTCGAAGGCATGGCCTCCGTGCCGATGGAACTCGACCTGTCGCTCGACGGCGGAAAACCGGTCACGGTCATCTCCAACTGGCGGCCGGGCGAGCCGGTGTGGAACGGCACGATCGGCGGACGCAAGGTGTCGGCGCAGGTGCGCACGGTGCCCAACGGTTACCGCCTCGCCTGGAAGGGCATGTCGGTGACGGCGCGCGCCATGCTGCCGCGCACGGCCGAACTGGAACGCCTGATGCCGGTGAAGCTGCCGCCCGACACCTCCAACCTGCTGCTCTGCCCGATGCCGGGCATGCTGGTCTCGCTCGCCGTGGCCGAGGGACAGGAGGTCAAGGCCGGCGAGACGCTGGCCGTGGTCGAGGCGATGAAGATGGAGAACGTGCTGCGGGCCGAGCGCGACCTGACCGTTACCAAGATCAACGCCAAGCCCGGCGACAGCCTGGCAGTCGACGCCGTGATCATGGAGTTCGGGTGAGAGCGCCGCGTGCCGCTCGCCTATATCATCTGCGGCACGCCGCGCACCGGCAGCACGCTGCTCTGCAGCCTGCTGAAATCGGCGGGAGCCGGCGATCCCGACTCCTTCTTCGGCCGCCGCTTCATCCCCGAATGGGCCGAAGGCTGGGGCCTGCCGCCGGCCGACAGCATGGCGCCGGCGGAGTTCGCGGCCGCCTATCTCGACGCGGCGATCAAGGCGGGGAAGGGCGGCACGGAATTCTTCGGGCTGAGGCTGATGCGCGAGAACGTCGTCGACCTCGACGGCTTTATCGATCTTGTCTACCCGGGCCTCACCCCCGGCCGCGCCCGCTTCGAGCACGCCTTCGGACCGCTGCTCTACGTTCACCTGTCGCGCCGCGACAAGGTCGGGCAGGCGATCTCCCTGGTGAAGGCGCAGCAGTCCGGGCTCTGGCACGTCGCACCGGACGGGACCGAACTCGAACGCCTCGCCCCGCCGGCGGAGCCGGAGTACGATTTCGCCCGATTGCACCGAGAGGTGTTGGAGCTGGAAGGCTTCGACGCGGAATGGAATACATGGTTCGCCGAACAGGGGATCGCGCCTCACCCCATCGCCTATGAGGACCTGTCGGCAGATCCGGCCGGCGAGCTTGCGCGGCTGTGCACGGCGCTGGGGATCGAGGCGCCTGATCGCGTCGATGTGAAGCCGGCGGTGGCGAAGCTCGCGGATGCGACGAGTCGCGACTGGGCGGGGCGGTATCGGGCTGAGGTTGACTCAACGCCGTAAGTTCCGGGTGGAAGTGCCGGGGACAGTTTACTTTTTTCCGCAGAAGATCGTCGCCCGTGCAAGGTCTGCGCGGGCGGAAACAAAGTAAACTGTCCCCAGCGGATCCCTACGACGTGTCGCGAATTTCGGCCGGCGAGACGGCGGCTTTTCGAAGTCTCCCGATGAACGCGTCCAGGCCGTGGAGCGGGGAGCCGTCGCGGCTCATGCCGCCGGATGCCTGGTCGGACTGCAGGAACGACAGGTGTCGGATCTGCTCTGCCATGCCGAGCATAACGCGCGCCAGCGCGCGAAGCGACGCGGCGATGTCCGTCGCGTCGGCTGGTTCGGTGCCGTAGCGGACAGTCGTCAAGACGGGCGACCATTGTCTGCCTGCCGGGTTCCAGGCTGAACCGGCGACGAAATCCCGTGCGATCAGATCGGCCTGCCACGCGGCCCACAGCACGCACCAGCGGACCCAGGGCGACCGGCAGGCTGCCTGTTCGGCGAGATCGGCGAGCGCGAGCAGGGTCGAGACGATGCTGACCAGCACCTCCTGCTCCCTCCCTGTCTTCGCCTTCCAACTCACCGCCGGCTCCTTTCCGTCGCACTTGCACATGGTCCATCGGGTCGAAAGGGGTGGGGATAGGTGAATATTGAAAGTCGAACGAAAAGAAGGGCTTGGCTAAAAGAGTGGGGAAATCGATCCACGGGTGGGTGTCGCGCGCCCCTCCACCACGCTTCGCGTGGTCGTCCTTCGGACCCCCCCGTTTCGCAGGGGAGGATATACCGGCCGCGCGCCGTCATCCCGGCGGACGAAGGCGACCCGGGACCCATTGACCGCCGGAAGAAGGGCGCGGCCGGACATGCGGCGGAGGCAAGCAGGTACGGTTTGCAACCGGAGAGAAGAATGGGTCCCGGCTGGCCTCTGGCCGCCGGGATGACGACGCGCGGGGAGGGCGAGCGGTAAAAAGGACTCTCCCCGGTTATGTGAGGGGGGATACGTTTAGCTTAAGGTTCCAGACTGGCGCGCTCGATCCGACGCCAGGTCTCCTCATCCATGCTGTTTTGAGGCAGTTCGCGCAGCACGCGCCGCAAGAAAGGGTTGTCGCGGGCCTCATGCTCGATCGTCTCTATACAGTCTCTCGCGTAGTGGTAGGCCCAAGATGCGAATGGTCCGAACGCCAGAACTTCGGTCGTCAGTCCGTCAATGTCGAGATTGATGATCTCCAGAAGAATGAGCCAACTCGTACTCGGATTCGCTTCGATAGCCGTTTCCATGATGAACAGCGGGTCGCGATCACCCCCCACCTCATCGTCATTGGAATACGTGTGGAGCCAGTCTTCGGCGATCCGCTTTTCGTACCCCATACGAAGCCTCCAGCGTCCTTTCTGATCGGCTTGTGCTGCGGCATTCGCCTCTACACCAGTTCCACCTCGACCACCCCCGGCACCGCCCGCATGGCGGCGGCGGTGCGGGGGTCGATGCGGTAGCGGTTGGGCAGTTCGATCTCGACCTCGCCCTGGCCTTCGCCCTTCAGCACGACGAACGACACCTGGCTCTCGCCGCGCTGCTGCAGTTGCGACGACAGCGTGGCGAGGGGGGCGGGGTCGCGCAGGAAGATGCGCAGCGCCTTCTGGTAGCGGCTTGCCTCGACGTCCAGTGCCTGCACCGAGTTGACGCGCAGGTTCACGCCTTCCGGCCGGTCTTCCGCCGCGACGATGATGACGACTGACTTTCCTTCCACGAGGAAATCGCGGTACTGCGCCAGCGTCTCGGAGAACAGCACGGCCTCGTATTGCCCGGTCATGTCGGAAAACTGCACGACGCACATCTTGTTGCCGGTGCGGGTCTTGCGCTCCTTCGCCGACGTCACGGTGCCAGCAAGCCGCCCGGCGGACGCGCCGCGCTTCACCGCGGCCTGGAATTCGGCCCAGCCCTGGACCCGCATCTTGTCGAGAACCGCCCGGTATTCGTCCAGCGGATGCGCCGAGAGATAGAAGCCGACGGCGGCGAACTCGCGCTGCAGCCGCTCCGCCGGCAGCCAGACGTCTGCCGTGGGAAGATGCAGCTTCTGTTGGCGCGCAGCCGAGGCCGAGCCGAACATGTCGGACATGCCGAGCGCGGCGTCCTCGGACGCGCGCGAGGCGAGGCCCATCATGCGCTCGATGCCCGCCATCATCGCCGCGCGGTCGTGGCCGAAACAGTCGAAGGCGCCGGCCTGGATCAGGCTCTCGAACACCCGCTTGCCGACGATCTTGGGATCGACGCGTTCGCAGAAATCCTCGAGATCGGCGAATTGCTTCTCGCGCCGCTTCTCGACGATATGGCGCACCGCCGCCTCGCCGACGCCCTTGATGGCGGCGAGCGAATAGAAGATGCGGTTGCCGTCGACCTCGAAATCGCGGAACGAGGTCTTGACCGAAGGCGGCACGACCTCGATGCCGAGTCGCATCGCGTCATTGCGGAATTCCGACAGCTTGTCGGTATTGCCCATGTCGAGCGTCATCGACGCGGCGAGGAACTCGACTGGGTAGTGCGCCTTGAGGAACGCCGTCTGGTAGGAGACGATCGCATAGGCCGCCGCGTGCGACTTGTTGAAGCCGTAGTCGGCGAACTTGGCCAGGAGGTCGAAGATGAAATCGGCCTGCGGCTTGGCGACGCCGCGTTCGACGGCGCCGGTGACGAAGCGCTCGCGCTGCTGGTCCATCTCGGCGCGGATCTTCTTGCCCATGGCGCGGCGCAGAAGGTCAGCTTCGCCGAGCGAATAGCCGGCGAGCTCCTGGGCGATCTGCATCACCTGTTCCTGGTAGACGATGACGCCTTGCGTCTCCTTGACCAGATGGTCGATCTTGGGATGGATCGAGGCGATCTCCTCCTCGCCGTGCTTGCGGGCATTGTAGGTCGGGATGTTCTCCATCGGGCCGGGGCGGTAGAGCGCCACCAGCGCGATGATGTCCTCGATGCGGTCCGGCTTCATGCCGATCAGCGCCTTGCGCATGCCGGCCGATTCCACCTGGAACACGCCGACGACCTCGCCGCGCGACAGCATCTCGTAGGTCTTCAGATCGTCGAGCGGCAAGAGCGCCAGGTCGATCTCGATGCCGCGCCGGCGGATCAGCTTGACCGCCGTTTCCAGCACGGTCAGCGTCTTCAAGCCGAGGAAGTCGAACTTGACGAGGCCGGCGTCCTCGACCTTCTTCATGTTGAACTGGGTCACCGGCATGTCGGAGCGCGGGTCGCGGTACATCGGTACGAGCTCGGAGAGCGGCCGGTCGCCGATGACGATGCCGGCAGCATGCGTCGAGGCGTGGCGGTAGAGGCCTTCGAGTTTCTGGGCGATGTCGAGCAGGGTCTGGACCACCGGCTCCTTCTCGACCTCCTCGGCGAAGCGCGGCTCGGCGGCAATCGCGTCGGCGAGCTTGACCGGATTGGCCGGGTTCTGCGGCACCATCTTGCACAGCCGGTCGACCTGGCCGTAGGGCATCTGCAGCACGCGGCCGACGTCGCGCAGCACCGCGCGGGCCTGCAGCGTGCCGAAGGTGATGATCTGGGCGACCTGGTCGCGGCCATATTTGCCCTGGACGTAGCGGATCACCTCGTCGCGCCGGTCCTGGCAGAAGTCGATGTCGAAGTCGGGCATCGACACGCGGTCGGGATTGAGGAAGCGCTCGAACAGCAGCGAGAAGCGTGTCGGGTCGACGTCGGTGATGGTCAGCGCATAGGCGACCAGCGAGCCCGCACCCGACCCGCGGCCCGGCCCGACCGGGATCCCTTGCGCCTTGGCCCACTTGATGAAGTCGGACACGATCAGGAAGTAGCCCGGGAACTTCATCTTCTGGATGATGCCGATCTCGTAGGCGAGCCGGTCGTCATAGTCCTGGCGGGTGTGGCCCGGCGTCATGCCGAACCTGTCGAGCCGCATCGCCAGGCCTTCGCGGGCCTGGCGGGCGAGTTCCTCGGCCTCGGCCAACTCGGCCGCCTCGGTATCGGCGACGTCCGCGCCGGCAAAGCGCGGCAGGATCGGCTTGCGGTTCTTCGGATAGTACGAGCATCGCATCGCGATCTCGATCGTGTTGTCGAGCGCCTCGGGCAGGTCGGCAAAGAGCGCCGCCATCTCGGCCTGGCTGCGCAGGTGGTGGTCGGGGGTCAGCCTGCGCCGGTCGTCGACCGCCACGACCGACCCTTCGGCGATCGCCATTAGCGCGTCGTGCGCGTCGAAATCCTCGCGCGTCAGGAAGAACGCCTCGTTGGTGGCGACGAGCGGCAGCCGCCTGTCGTAGGCGAGCGCCACTGAAGCGGCTTCGACCGCGCGATCGTAGCCGGCCGGCCGCTGCAGCTCGACGTAGAGCCGGTCTGCGAAGATACCGGCGAGAAGATCGAGCCGTTCGGCCGCCACCGCATGATGGTCGTCCTTGAGCGCCGCCCCGATCGGCCCGCCTTCGCCGCCGGTGAGGCAGATGATGCCGTCGGCGAGCTCCGCCAGCCAGGCGGTGCTCACCTGGGCGCCCGCGTCAGGCGGATTGTCGAGATAGGCGCGGCTGACCAGGCGCACGAGATTGGCGTAGCCAGTCGCGGTGGCGGCGAGAAGGACCAGCGGAAAGACGCTGCGCGGCTTCTTGTGACCGGGGTTCGTATCCGGCGCGGGATCCGCAAAGGCGACGTCGAGCTGGCAGCCGATGATCGGCTGCACGCCGTCCTTGGAGGCGTATTGGGCGAACTCAAGCGCGCCGAACAGGTTGTTGGTGTCGGTCACCGCGATCGCAGGCAACCCGTCCTTGAGCGCATGCGCCACGATCTTCTTCAAGGGCAGCGCGCCCTCGAGGAGCGAATAGGCGGAATGGACGCGCAGGTGGATGAACGGCCGGGCGGCCACCGGCCCGCGCGCCGCCGGCTGGCCGGCGCCCGACAGACCTGCCAGCTCGCGCCGCAGCGGGTCCCTGATGCGCCGTTCTTCCGTCATCGTGTCCTATCCGCCATCGCCGCTTCGACTCGGCCACCATTGTCGGAAAGCGGGCTGCTCGCGTCCAGTCCAATAGGCAGGCATCCAAGGGGTATTCGAGGCAAAAGTCGCCGCCCCTCGAAACGCGGCGTCATCCTCGGGCTTGACCCGAGGATCTGCCTAGACGGCCAATTGTCACCGATTTTGTGCCGCACCGTCGTAGATCCTCGGGTCAAGCCCGAGGATGACGTCGCAGAAGCGGGACCGCGGATGAGAGACGTTCGCCGTTACCCTTATGGCAGGACAACGTGCCTTGTTTACGGCCTCAATCCTCCACCTCCTCGGGCGGATGCGCGTTGCGGCCCTTGCCGAAGGTGTAGCCGGTTTCAACCGCGGCGCGGCCGAACTTGCCGCGCAGGACATCCATCGCGCCTTCCGCCTTCGCCCGCTTTCCGGCCTGCGCGTCGACCAGGTCAGGCGGGTCGGCGCGGTTGTCGTCGGTGAGGTCAGAGACGCCGATGCCGATCAGCCTGTAGCGCGTCCCGTCGGTCTCGCGCGCCAACAACTCCCGTCCGGTGGCAAAGATGCGGTCGGCGAGCCTGGTCGGATCGGCGAGCTGCCGGTTGCGGGTGCGCAGCTTGAAGTCCTGCGTCTTCAGCTTCAGCACCACGGTTCTGCCGGCAATGCCCGACTTCTTCAGCCGCGCCGAGACCTTTTCCGACAGCGCGCGCAGGATTGGCACGAGATCGGCCGCCGAGGACAGATCCTCGTTGAAGGTGGTCTCGGCCGACACGCTTTTCGCCTCGCGCTCGACATGGACGGCGCGCTCGTCCTCGCCGCGCGACAGATGGTAGAGCCGGTCGCCCATCGAGCCGTAGCGCCGCATCAGGTCGGCCCGCTCCATGCGCTGCAGCTGGCCGATCGTGCGCACTCCGTCGCGCTCCAGCACCGAGGCGAAGGCCTTGCCGACGCCCCAGATCAGCGTCACCGGCTGGCCGGCCAGGAATTCGACGGCCTCCGCCTCGCCGATGACCGAAAAGCCGCGCGGCTTGTTGAAGTCCGAGGCGACCTTGGCGAGGAACTTGCAGTAGGACAGGCCCACCGACACGGTGATGCCGATCTCCTTCTCGACCTGCTGCGCGAAGCGCGCGAGAACGAGGGCAGGCGGCATGCCGTGCAGGCGCTGCGTGCCCGAAAGGTCGAGGAAGGCCTCGTCGATGGAGATCGGCTCGACCAGCGGCGTCAGCGCCTGCATCATCTGCCGCACCTCGCGGCCGACGCGGACATATTTCTCCATGTCGGGCTTGATCACCACGGCCTGCGGGCAGGCTTCGAGCGCCTTGAACATCGGCATCGCCGAACGCACGCCGTGGATGCGGGCGATGTAGCACGCGGTGGACACGACGCCGCGCTTGCCGCCGCCGATGATCACCGGCTTGTCGGCGAGCGCCGGATTGTCGCGTTTCTCGACCGAAGCGTAGAACGCGTCGCAGTCGATATGGGCGAGGTGGAGCGCATAGAGCTCCGGGTGCATCGCAAGCCTGGGGCTGCCGCACTTCTCGCAGCGGCGAACGGCCTTCGACTGCGGCGTCAGGCAATCGCGGCAGAAACCGTGCGCAGGGTCGTTGACAGACGGCATGATGCCTGAGAACATAGAGTGAACATTCGGAATGATAGAAGAGCAGGGAGCGGTCGGCAAGGTCGGCCGCAGGGATGACGATGGCTGCTGACAGCATCCTGCCGCTGACACCCGAGCGCTGGCCCGATTTCGAGGATCTCTTCGGCAAGCAGGGCGCGTGCTACGGCTGCTGGTGTACCTATTTCCGCCTGCCGCCAGCCGCGCGCCGGCAGAGCGACAGGCAGCGCAACAAGGATCATATCCGGGAGAGGATCATGGCGGGCCCGCCGCCGGGTCTGCTCGCCTATCTGGACGGCCGCGCGGTCGGCTGGATGCAGATCGGTCCGCGCGCCGACGTGCCCGAGTGGAACAATGCGGGCAGGGTGTCGTCGCCGCTTGTCCCCGATGACGCGGCCGATCCGTCGGTGTGGGCGATCTCCTGCTTCTTTCTCCGCGCCTCGGCGCGGGGCAGGGGACTGACCCACCGCCTCGTCGCGGCCGGCATCGGCTTCGCGAGGGAAGCGGGTGCGCGGGTCCTGGAAGCCTGTCCGATCGACCAGTCGAAGGACACGCGCTCGGTCGGTCTGTTCGTCGGCTCGACCCGCGTCTTCGAGAAGGCCGGGTTTTCAGCCGTGGCTAACCGCAAGGTGGGCCGCCCGCTGATGCGCTGCGAACTGTAGGGTCAGATGCCGAGGGCGCTGACGATCATCGGCGTCGCCTCGCGCCAGTCCTCGACCACATGCACGCCGGCGGGCGGCGCCGGGATCAGCGCCCTGAGCGACGTGTCGGACATCAGATGGAACAGATGCGCGTCCGGCACGCGTTCCATCGCCGAGACGAGATTGCGGGGCTGGTCGTCGACGAAGGCGACCGGCCGCTTGTTCGGCCCGCGCAGGCGCTCGATTGCCGGCCCCTTGGCCATCTCGGTCGTGAGCAGCGGATACTGGAAACCGAGCCCATCGAGGTGCGCGATCCGTGCCGCGCGGTGGCGGTGCGGCATCGCGGTCAGCAGGATGATCTCGGCCCTGTCGCCGATGACCGCCAGCGCTTCGGCGGCCCCCTCCGTCAGGTTCTGCCACTGCGACTGGGCGACGAAGAACGCATCGATCAGTTCGCTCACCAGCGCCGGCTCCGCCGGCACGCCGGACGCCAGTTCGATCACGTTGCCATGAAGACGGAAATTCTCGAGGTTGAGCCGGTATCCGCGGCCTTCCAGATAGCGCGGAAACGGACGGATGAAGTCGAGCACCACGTCGTCGACATCGAGCACCAGAAGCGGCATGTCGTCGTGGGACAGTTCCTCGATCTGGCGAAGCGTTTCGGGATCGTCGCTCAACTCGACCTCTCGTATTCACTGTCGCCGAACGGCAGCGCCCGGCAGGCGCGCCCGACCTCGGCCGCATCGATGCCGGCATCCTGCGCGAACTGCATGAGCGTCGGCTCGTGCGCCAGCAGGAACTGCAGCACTCCGGCCAGAAAGCCGGACTGGCTCGCCGCGGCGCGGATGTCCTTCGCCTCGATGCCGGTGATCGCCAGGAACCGCGGCAACAGCACGGCGTCCGACGCGATGAAGCCGAGCGCGCGGATTGCCAGCGCTTCGGCTGCCTCGCGGCCGTGGTCCGACTTCGACATGTTCACCTGTTCAGCCTTCCGCATCGTGGCAGACGAATATGGCCAGCCGGCTGGGACTGCAAGCGCGGCCGGCCCGATTACCGTTTCGTCAATGAAATCACCATATAGTGTGCACCGAAGAGTCGCGTCGCTGGCGGGGCGCGCAGACCGCGGTATCGATGACGGCCACGGTCGAGAGGGACGATAGCGCTATGCCCAAGAAGGTGATGATCGTCGAGGACAACGAGCTCAACATGAAGCTCTTCCGCGATCTGATCGAGGCGACCGGCTACGAGACGGTGCGCACCCGCAACGGGCTGGAAGCGCTCGATCTCGCCCGCGCCCACCGCCCCGACCTGATCCTCATGGATATCCAGCTTCCGGAAGTGTCCGGCCTCGAAGTCACGAAATGGCTGAAGCAGGACGACGACCTACACACGATACCGGTCATCGCCGTCACCGCCTTTGCGATGAAGGGCGACGAGGAGCGTATCCGGCAGGGCGGCTGCGAGGCCTATATCTCCAAGCCGATCTCGGTTCCGAAATTCATCGAGATCATCAAGTCCTATCTCGGGGACGCCTGATGCGCGTCCGTCTTCCTGGAGCATTCGACCGATGACAGCACGTATTCTCGTCGTCGACGACGTGCCGGCCAATGTGAAGCTGCTCGAGGCCCGGCTGCTCGCCGAATATTTCGAGGTCCTGACCGCGTTCAACGGCGCCGACGCGCTCGACATCTGCGAGAACGGCAAGGTAGACGTCGTCCTGCTCGACGTGATGATGCCGGACATGGACGGGTTCGAAGTCTGCCGCCGGCTGAAGTCGGACCGCAACACGTCGCATATCCCGGTCGTAATGGTCACCGCGCTCGACCAGGTGTCCGACCGTATCCGCGGACTCGAGGCTGGCGCGGACGATTTCCTCACCAAGCCGGTCAACGATCTGCAGCTTCTGACCCGCGTGCGCAGCCTCGTGCGCCTGAAGATGCTGACGGACGAGCTCAGGCTGCGCGCGTCGACCACGCGCAGCATCGGCATCGAGGAACTCCTCGGCAGGAAGGATCCGCTGGGCGATGTGCGGGCGCGCCTGCTTCTCGTCGACCAGCGTGCCCCTTCGCAGCAGCGCGTTGCCGACATGCTGCTGCCCTTCGCCGATATCGAGATCGTATCCGATCCGCAGGCCGCGCTCTTCCAGGCCGTCGAAGGCAGTTATGAAGCGGTGGTCATCGCGACCGGCCTGACCGGCTTCGATCCGCTGCGTCTGTGCTCGCAATTGCGCTCGCTGGACCGTACGCGGTTCCTGCCGATCGTGCTCATCGCCGAGCCGGGCGAGGACAATCTGGTGATGCGCGGCCTGGACCTCGGCGTGAACGACTATGTGACGCGGCCTGTCGACGAACTCGAGTTGACGGCGCGGCTGCGCACCCAGATCCGCCGCAAGCGCTACAATGAGGAACTGCGCTCCAGTGTTGCCCAGACCATCGAGATGGCGGTGACGGACGGGCTGACAGGCCTGCACAACCGGCGCTATCTCGACAGCCACCTGGCGACATTGTTCGACAGGGCCGGCGCGCGCGGCCGCCCGCTGTCGCTCATGATCACCGACATCGACCGGTTCAAGCCGATCAACGACACCCACGGCCATGCCGCCGGCGACGAGGTGCTGCGCGATTTCGCGCGCCGGCTGCGCAAGAACGTGAGGGGCATCGACCTTGCCTGCCGGTTCGGCGGCGAGGAATTCGTCGTCGTCATGCCCGATACCGAGCCGCATATCGCTGCGAAGGTCGCCGAGCGCATTCGCCACGAAATCGAAAGCCAGCCCTTTGCCATCGGGGGCGGGACCCAGACCGTGCAGGTCACCGTGAGCATCGGGGTGGCATCGATGATCCCGGGCAAGGACAGCGTCGACACGCTGGTGAAACGCGCGGACGCGGCGCTCTACGAAGCCAAGAACGGTGGCCGCAACCGTGTCGTCGCCAAGGCCGCCTGAGAGACCGTTTGGAAACTCTAGTCCGGCGGCCATCTGATGGCGTTTTCTGCGCTTCCGGTGCTCACGGGTTAGTCGTGCGGACAAATTCGAAAGATCGAGGTCGCTGACACGGTCGGCGTCATTCCGGGGCCGCGCAGCGGAACCCGGAATCCAGGGCGATGACGGTGCAATTCACGATCTGAGCGAGCGAGGTCAGCACTCTGGATTCCGGGTTCCGCTGCGCGGCCCCGGAATGACGTATGAAGGTGGTCGATCCGGGACCGGGATTTACCCTGTTTTGCGTGATTCGCTCTCAAACCTTAAGAAAGTATTGATTTTCAAGCGATCTTGCGCGATTGTCGTCGCGGGTAGGGACGGCGCTGCGACGGGGAAATAGCCGCGTCCGTCTGGATATACCCCATGATGCTCAGGTCCGCCGCATCTCCTGGGTTCCGTGGGGTCGGCCGGCCGACGCTGGCACATAGTGGACTCCTCGTACCGCTGCCAGTTGTCGGCCGGCCCCCTTTTTTCAATTCATCTCGAACGTGAGCTTGTTGGGCGATATAGCTGGCCCACAAACGAAAAACGCCGCCCGAAGGCGGCGATTTCATCATCAAGCGGGCCTGACGGCTTACTTGATCTTGGTTTCCTTGAACTCGACGTGCTTCTTCGCGACCGGGTCGTATTTGCGGAACGACATCTTGTCGGTCTTGGTGCGGCTGTTCTTGCTCGTCACATAGAAGAAGCCGGTGTCGGCCGTCGAGAGGAGCTTGATCTTGATGTTGGCGGCTTTTGCCATGGCTCTTGTCCGTGTCTTAAGTGTGGGTCACTTCGCGCGCAAGCGCCAAGCGTAGTGCCCGGCCGCGGAAAACTGAGCCGGACACATACGGATTGGCCGCGGAAAGTCAAGAGCGGGACGGGCCGCGCGCGATGCGGATCGTAACGAGCAGCAGGTAGGCGGCGAAGAAGCCGGCGACTGTCCAGCCGAAGCCGGGCGGACCGAAGGCGTCGAGACCGAAGCCGATGGCCTGGGGACCTGCCAGCATGCCGATGCCGTAGCAGAACACGAAGGCGGCATTGGCCGATGCCAGGTCGCGGCCGTGCAGCTGCGAGCCGAGATGTGCCAGGCCGACCGTATAGAGCGCGGCGACCGCGCCGCCCCATACGAGGAGCAGAGCCGCCGTCAGCGTCCAGTTCTGCGCGACATAAGGCATGACCAGCATGCCGGCGAGACCGGCTACCGCACAGCCGACGAGCACGCGCCGCCGGTCCCTGATCCGGTCGCTCAGCATCCCGAGCGGCACCTGGAACAGGACGTTTCCCAGTCCGATCATCGACAGGAGCAGCGCTGAATCCGCTTCCGAATAGCCGATCATCGACCCGTAGAAGGGGAAGAGGGCGAAGCCGCCCGTCTCGACGGCGCCGAAGACGAAGACCGCGGCTGTCGCCGTCGGAACGAGCCAGACATAGCGCATGAAGCGCTTGCCCTCGCCGTGTCCGCCGGGGATGGGCGGGCTCTGCCGCCAGGCGATCAGGACCGGCAGCATGCCGGCGATGACGAGGCCGAAGGCGATGGCAAACGGCCGCACCCCCTGGCTGCCCACTTGCGCGAACAGCCATGGCCCGAAGGCGAAGCCGAGCGACAGCATCGTCGCGTAGACGCCCAGCACCATGCCGCGGCGGCGCGGCGGGGCCGAGACGTTGATCCAGTATTCCGACAGGATGAACACCACCGTCAGCGCGATGTGCAGGATCGCCCGCAACGGGAACCACATCCAGAATTCGGTGGCGAAATGGAAACCGACGAAGGACAGCGCGCCGATGAGCATCGACACCGCCAGCGTCGGCACGACGCCGAACCGCACGCCGAGCGGCGTCGCAAGCGGCGCGGCGGCGATCGAGGCGAGGCCAGCCGCCGCCGTGTTCAGCCCGATCATCGTCGCGGAATGCCCGCGCTGTTCGAGCACGACGCTGAGCAGCGGCACGCCCAGCCCGATCGCGATGCCGACCACGCTGATCGAACCGATCGCGGCGGTGAGCGAAAGCAGCCGAAGCGGCGGTTCCTCCGCTCCCGAGGGAACTGGCGGCTCGATCGTCATGGCGGGGAGGTGGGTCAGACGAGGTCGCGCAGCATGCGCCGGTGGCGCATGCGGTAGAACGGCACCGGATAATCGGGATCGAGGTTCGGGTCCTCGGCGAGACGTCCCGCCAGGTCGCCGAGGATGCTGCGAGTAATCATCGGAATTTCTTCGGAGACGGCATTGCCGACCGGCAGCCAGACGAGTTCCTCGAGTTCCTCGGTCGGCCCGCCTTCGGCAAGCTCCACCGCGACGTCGTCGCGCCAGGCGGCAATGAACCTGGTGTCGAACCGGCGCACGCGGCCGGGCGGGGTGATCGCCCGCGCGATCATGCGCAGGTTGGACAGCGTCGGCTCGACGCCGTTCTCGGCGAAGCCCAGCCAGCCTTCGCGGCGCGTCCGGTAATCGCCCTTGCGCCCGAGCAGCAGGCCGGCTTCCTCGTAAGTCTCCCGTACGGCGGAAAGTGCGATGGCGCGCGCGCGGGCCGACGACATGCGGCTGCCGGTGCCTGCTACCAGCTTTGCCTCGACCGACGGATGCAGCGCGTCTGCCGTCGTCACGCGGCTGTCGGAGGGGTCGGTGCGCCCGCCCGGAAAGACCAGCCGGCCGGGCATGAAAGCGTGCTTCATCGAGCGGCGCCCCATCAGGACACGGACCTCGCCGCCGCTCCGGTCGAGCAGGATCAGCGTGGCGGCGTCGCGTGGCCGCATCGGCTTTCCGCCGAGCGCGAAGTCCTTTGCCTCGGCGCTGTCGACCTGCGCGCGACTCATGCCTTCCATGTCCGAACCTCCCTGCTGAAACGCCTGCCGGCTACAATTCCGGATGCGTCTCGATCGCGTCCTCGGCGTCGCCGAAGCCGTGCATGTAAAGCGCCCACTGCAGCCCGACGACGGCGCCCTTGACCGGCTGGAGCAGCGCGATCGAACCGAGGACGGTGAGCGGCGCCCAGATCGCCAGATGGGTCCAGGTCGAAAGCTCGACCGCCGCCTCGACGCCCATGAAGGCGCCGACAACGATGTGGCCGACGATGAAGATGACGAGATAGGCCGGCAGGTCGTCGGCGCGGTGGTGGTCGATATGCTCGCCGCAGACGGCGCAGTCGTCGACGGTCTTGGCGAAGCCGCGGAACAGCTTGCCTTCGCCGCAGTGCGGGCAGCGGCCCATGAAGCCGCGCATCATCGCCTGGTTCAGGTCCCGTGCCGGCCTGCCGGTGTGCAGTTCGCCGCCATACTGGAGCGTCATCATTTTCTCCTTGACCGGCCGCCAAGCCGGTTGTTGCCCGCCTTCGCCGTCCGGCGTCCGCGCGCCTTGTGGAACGACTGGCGCATGCCCGGAAGTGCAGCCGGATCGGTCAGCATCTCGAAACGCATGGCGCCCGCCAAAGGCGCGACCTCGACGAGCCTGACCTCGACAGTGTCGCCGAGGCGATATCCTCTTCCGCTGCGGTCGCCGAACAGGGCATGTGCCGTTTCATCGTAGATATAGTAATCGTCACGCAAGGATGACACCGGCACACAGCCGTCCGCGCCGTAGATTGGCAATTGGACAAAAAGTCCGGACTTGGTCACACCCGTTATGCGCCCGTCGAACGTCTCGCCCTTGCGGCCCGAGAGATGCGCCGCGACGAGCCTGTCGACCGTGTCGCGTTCGGCTGCCATGGCGCGACGTTCGGTCACGGAAATCAGCGCCGAGATCTCCTCCAGCCGCGCTTCCTCGTCGCGCGTCAGCCCGCCGGCGCCCAGCCCCAGCGTGCCAACCAGCGCGCGGTGGACGATCAGGTCGGAGTAGCGGCGGATCGGCGAGGTGAAGTGGGCGTAGCGCTTCAGGTTGAGGCCGAAATGCCCGATGTTCTCCGGCGAATAGATGGCCTGGCTCTGGGAGCGCAGCACGACCTCGTTGACGAGGCTTTCGTGGTCGGTGTCGCGGACCTGCGCGAGGATGCCGTTGAACTGCGCCGGGCGCAGCTCGGCGCCGCGCGCCAGCGAGATGTCGAGCGTCTTCAGGAACTCGCGCAGCGATTCCTGCTTGGCGAGTGAAGGCGTGTCGTGGATGCGGTAGATCAGCGGCTGGCGCTTCGCCTCCAGCGTCTCGGCGGCGGCGACGTTGGCCTGGATCATGAATTCCTCGATCAGCTTGTGCGCGTCGAGGCGGTCGGGGATGACGACGCGGTCCACCGTGCCGTCGGCCTTCAGGAGGATCTTGCGTTCCGGCAGGTCGAGTTCGAGCGGGCGGCGCGCATCGCGCCCGCGCTTGAGCACCGCGTAGGCGTCCCAGAGCGGCCGCAGCACCGTGTCGAGAAGGGGCGCGGTCTTATCGTCGGGCCGGCCGTCGATCGCCGCCTGCGCCTGCGGATAGGCGAGCTTCGCCGCCGACTTCATCATCACGCGGTGGAATGTGTGCCTGATCTTCCGCCCGTCGGCGGCAAAGGTCATGCGAACGGCCAGCGCCGGCCGGTTCTCACCTTCGCGCAGGGAGCAAAGATCGTTGGAGATCCGCTCCGGCAGCATCGGCACCACCCGGTCGGGGAAGTAGACCGAATTGCCGCGCTTCAGCGCCTCGCGGTCAAGAGGCGAGCCGGACCGGATGTAGATGGCGACGTCGGCGATGGCGACGGTCGCGATGACGCCGCCCGGATTGGCCGGATCCGGATCGGGAACTGCGTAAACCGCGTCGTCGTGGTCCTTGGCGTCGGCAGGATCGATCGTCACCAGCGGCAGGTCGCGCCAGTCCTCGCGATGATCCATGCCCGCCGGCTTCATCTCGTCGGCCTCCGCCAGCACCTGCGGCGGGAAGACGTGCGGAATGTCGTGCGCGTGGATGGCGATCATCGAGACCGCCTTCTCGCTTTCCAGCGAGCCGAGGACGGCGGAAACCTTACCGCGCGGCAGGCCGTAGCGGCCGGCGCTGGTCGGCTCGACCTCGACCAGGTCGCCCGGTCTGGCGTCGCCGAGCCCGCCGGTGTCGATGATGAGTTCGGCCTGGCGGCGCTCGACCGGCTCCAGCCGGAACGAACCGTCGGCAAGCTTGCGAACGACGCCGAGGACCACCTCCTTGCGGTGGTCGATCAGCCGGATGACGCGGCCGGTATAGGCGGGGCCCGGCCGTTCCTTGGACGCGAACACCTTGGCCAGCACCCGGTCGCCGACGCCCGCGGTCGGGGCGCGGTCACCTCGCGCGGTGCGGATCGAGACCAGCACGGGCTCGGTATCCGGCGGCTGCTCGATCGGGCGGGCGAGCAGGCCGCCATCGCGGTCGCGTCCGAAGATTTCGAGGGCGACGACGGGCGGGAGCGCGCCCGGCTTCGAGTAGGCTTTGCGCTCGACGTCGAGCTTGCCCTCTTCGGAGAGCTCGGCGAGCGTGCGCTTGAGCCAGATGCGGCCATCGCCCTTCAGGTCGAAGGCTTTGGCGATGTCCCGCTTCGACGCCCGGTCGGGGTTGGCTTCGATAAAGGCCAACAGCGCCTCGCGGGTCGGAAAGCCGTCCTCGCCAAGCTCCGTCGGGGCAGAGTCTCGTCCTCCGGGGCGCTTGCCGGCCTGTTTCGGTCCGGTGAGGCGCCGGGCCACTTAGGTCGCCGCCTTCTTCTTGGCGGGCTTGGCCGCACTCTTCTTCTTCGGCGCGGCTTTTGCCGCGGATGCGGTCTTGCCCGTCGACTTGCGCGCCGAGGATTTCTTGCCGCCACCGGCGGCTTCGCGCGCGGCGATCAGCGCCAGCGCCTCGTCCATGGTGATCGCGGAAGGATCCTTGCCCTTCGGGATCGTCGCGTTGACGGTGCCGAAATTGACATAGGCGCCGTATTTGCCGTCCCGCACCGTGACGTTGCCGCCGCCGTTCGGATGTTCGCCGAGGTCCTTGAGCGCGACGGGGGTCGATCCGCGCCGGCCCGGCCCCTTCGCCACCTTCTCGGCGAGCACGGATACGGCCCGGTTGATGCCGACCGAGAACACGTCCTCGATCGATTCGAGATTGGCGTAGACCCCGTCATGCAGCAGGAAGGGTCCGTAGCGGCCAAGTCCCGCCGAGATCATCTTGCCCGTCTCAGGATGCTGACCGACATCGCGCGGCAGCGACAGCAGCGCCAGCGCCTTCTCGTGGTCGACCGTGTCGATCGTCCAGCCCTTCGGCAGGCTCGACCGTTTGGCCTCCTTGCCTTCGCCGCGCTGGACATAGGGGCCGAAGCGGCCGTTCTTCAGCACGATCTGCTCGGACGTGTAGGGATCGGTGCCGAGCACCTTGTCGCCGCTCTCGCCGGACGCCGGCTCGCCATTGCCGTTGACCGCCTCGCCGAGCTGGCGCGTGTAGCCGCATTCCGGATAGTTGGAGCAGCCGACGAAGGCGCCGTATTTGCCGAGCTTCAGCGACAGGTTGCCGGAGCCGCAGCGCGGGCAGATACGAGGGTCCGACCCGTCTTCCCGCGCGGGGAAGACCAGCGGGGCGAGCTGCTCGTTCAGGGCATCGAGAACGTCGGTGACGCGCAGCTCCTTGATGCCGTCGATGGCGGCAGAGAAATCGATCCAGAAGTCGCGCAGAACGTCCTTCCAGGCGAGCTTGCCGTCGGAAATCTCGTCGAGCTTCTCCTCGAGCGCGGCCGTGAAATCGTATTCGACATATTTCTGGAAGAAGCTCTCGAGGAAGGCGGTCACGAGCCGTCCCTTCGAATGCGGCGTCAGGCGGCGCTTGTCGACGACGACGTATTCGCGGTCCTCCAGCGTCTTCAGCGTCGCCGCATAGGTCGACGGGCGGCCGATGCCCAGCTCTTCCAGCTTCTTGATCAGCGAAGCTTCAGAGTAGCGCGGCGGCGGCTCGGTCCGGTGCTGGTCGGCGGTGATCTTTTCGCGCCCGAGGGGCTCGCCGGCGCGGATTTCCGGCAGGCGCTTGCTTTCCTCGTCCTCGGAATCGTCTTCCTTCGGATCGACATAGGCAGCCAGGAAGCCGTCGAAGCGTGTGACCGAACCGACCGCGCGCAATTGCGCCGACTGCGCCCCGTTGCGCGCCTCGATCTCGACCGTCGTCCGCTCGATTTCCGCCGGCTGCATCTGGCTCGCGATGGCGCGCTTCCAGATCATCTCGTAAAGGCGGAACTGATCCGAATCGAGATGTGCCCGCACGGATGCCGGCGTGCGGAAGAAATCGGTCGGGCGGATCGCCTCGTGCGCTTCCTGCGCGTTCTTGGCCTTGGCGGTATAGAAGCGGGGCTTCTCAGGTAGGTAGTTGTCGCCGAACTCCTTGCCGATCGCTGCGCGTGCGGCCTCGACGGCCTCGGGCGCCATCTGCACGCCGTCGGTTCGCATATAGGTGATCAGGCCGACCATCTCGCCGCCGACGTCGAGGCCCTCATAGAGCCGCTGCGCGACCTGCATCGTGCGCGTGGCGGAGAAGCCGTAGCGCGAGGACGCCGCCTGCTGCAGCGTCGACGTGGTGAAGGGCGGGCCGGGATTGCGCTTGGCGGGCTTTGCCTCGACCGAGGCCGCGGTAAACGTTGCGCCTTCCAGCATCGACTTGATGCCGTTTGCCTGTTCGGCGTTCTTGATGTCCAGCTTCTGCAGCTTCTTGCCGTCGAACGCGGTCAGGCGGGCCTCGAAACCGTCCTTGCGCGGCGTGTTGAGGATCGCTGCGATGTTCCAGTATTCCTCGGTGATGAACCGCTCGATCTCGAGTTCGCGGTCGCAGACGAGGCGCAGCGCCACAGACTGCACGCGCCCGGCGGAGCGCGCGCCCGGCAGCTTGCGCCAGAGCACCGGCGAAAGGGTGAAGCCGACCAGATAGTCGAGCGCGCGGCGGGCGAGGTAGGCCTCGACCAGCGGCGCATCGATCTGGCGCGGCTTGGCCATCGCGTCGAGCACCGACTGCTTCGTGATCGCGTTGAAGACGACCCGGCTGACCGGCTTGTCCTTGATCACCCGCTTGCCCTTGAGCACTTCGAGAACGTGCCAGGAAATGGCTTCGCCTTCCCGGTCGGGGTCGGTGGCGAGGATCAGCCCGTCCGCATCCTTCAGCGCGTTCGCAATGTCGGAGAGCCGCTTGGATGAGGCCGAATCAACCGCCCAAGACATGGCGAAATCCTCGTCCGGACGAACGGAACCGTCCTTCGGCGGCAGGTCCCGCACATGCCCGAACGAGGCCAGAACCTTGTAGTTCTTGCCCAGATACTTGTTGATTGTCTTCGCCTTCGCAGGCGATTCGACGACTACGACGTCCATCCGATGTCCGGTACTTTCCGATCGCGGGGAAAAGCTTCACGCGCCGCGATCTATGACGATTGCGTCCGTCAAATGGCCGCGCTTTCGGTTGCGGTCAAGTGGCGCGGCGTATTTTGGCCCTCCGCCACGTGCCGCAACCTGTCGACGCACTCCATCGACAAATACAATTAAAAGTGTTATTAGCGCTCGAGGATTGATCTGGGGTTGCATCGGAGTGTGCGCATGACGGCCAGTTCTTCGGACCAGTCACCAGACATGTCGCGAGCATCGGAATCCGTTTCCGGACGGGACCGCGCTGCGCCGGAAGTCTCGCCGCGAGACACGCTCGACTATCTGCGGACGATCCTGTCCGAGCTCTCCGCGATCGCGCGAAAGCAAAGGCTGGATATGCTCGCCTACCTGGTCGAGATGGCCTACGTCGAGGCTTCGGATTTGCTGGCGCGCGAGGATGCGCCGGGACGTGGAAAGCGAACACGGCGAAAGAGCGGCGACGCGATATCCGACGATCGCGCGACGGTGAGCGATTCAGAGCAGTGAGACCTGCCCGCCGGCATGCCGCTCGAGCCGGCCGGCGAGGTCGAGCTCCAGCAGGATCATGAAGACCTGAGCCGGGTGGAGCCCAGTGTGGCGGATGATCTCGTCCACGCCCGTCGGCACCGGTCCCAATGCCTCGATGACGCGTTCGCGGTCCGAATCGCCGGGCGGTGGCGTCGCCGCGAAGTCCGGCGGCTCCTCGAACGTGTCCGCCTCGCCGGCCGGCCGGCCAATCTGCGGCGAGATCGCTTCGATCACGTCGCGCGCCTCCGTCACCAGCGTCGCCCCGTCCTTCAGGAGGCCGTTGGTGCCCGCGGCGCGCGGATCGAGCGGCGAACCCGGGACCGCGAAGACGAGGCGGCCGAGGTCGCCAGCCATACGAGCGCTGATCAATGAGCCCGAACGGAGCGCCGCCTCGACCACGACCAGCCCGAGCGACAGTCCCGCGATGATGCGGTTGCGGCGCGGGAAATCGCGTGCCCGGGGTTCCCAGCCGAACGGCATCTCGGACACAGCGGCGCCATTTGCCGTCAGCGTCCCCATCAGGTTCGCGTTTTCCGGCGGATAGGGCCGGTCCAGCCCGCCCGCCAGCACGGCGATGCCGCCGGTCGACAGGCTGCCCTCGTGTGCTGCCGTATCGATGCCGCGGGCCAGGCCGGAAACGATCGCGAAGCCCTCGCGTCCCAGGTCGGATGCCAGCATCCGCGCGAAACGAATGCCGGCGAGCGAGGCATTGCGCGCGCCGACGATCGCGACAGGCGGCAGGACGAAGATGTCGGCATTGCCCTTCACCGCGATCAGGGGAGGGGGATTCTCCACCCGACGCAGCATGGCGGGGTAATCGGTTTCGCCGATTGCCACGAACCGTGCGCCTGCCTTCCTCGCCTGCTCTACCTCGGCTTCGGCTTCCGCGACCGATGGGACGCGCAGGAGCCTGTTGCCGCCACCCTGACGCGCCAGTTCCGGCAGCATCTCGATCGCCGTTTCGGCCGAACCGAAGCGGTTGATCAGATCGCGGAAGGTCGCTGGGCCGATATTGTCGGTGCGGATGAGGCGGAGCCAGTTGAGACGCTGGCGGTCGCTGAGAACGATGCCGGCGCCGGAGCCGCTGCTCACCCGCTTGCCCCGATGCGCGATTCGTCGCCGTCGATGAGCCGGCGGATATTGGCGTGGTGCTTGAAGAAGACGATGACGCTCATGGCGGTGAATAGCCACGCCACGCTTGTCGGACCGAAGACGAAGAACAGCGACAAAGGCACGGCGACGGCGGCGAGGAGCGCGGCGAGGGACGAATAGCGTGTGAGATACGCAATCGCGATCCAGACGACGGCGAAAACCAGCGCCGCCTTCCAGGACAGCGCGATCAGCACGCCGAGATAGGTTGCGACGCCCTTACCGCCCTTGAAGCCGAGCCAGATCGGGAAAAGATGGCCGAGGAAGGCCGCGAATCCGGCGGCCAGCCCCAAGCCCGGACCCCAGATGGCCGCGATCAGCACGGCGAACGTGCCCTTGAGCGCATCGAGAAGCAGTGTCAGCGCAGCGAGTTTCTTGTTGCCGGTGCGCAGCACATTGGTCGCGCCGATATTGCCGGACCCGATGCGGCGCACGTCGCCGAGGCCGGCGAATCTCGTGATGATCAGGCCGAACGGGATCGATCCGAGGAGATAGCCGAAGATCAAAGCCGCGGCGTAGAGCGGCATGTTCCCGGCCCAATCGAGCTCGTCCGTCATCAGGCCCCCTCCATCGCCCGATGCACTGTGCGTCCCGCAACCATCGTTTGCAAGACCTTCCCCTGCAGTCGCGCGCCCTCGAAACAGCTGTTCTTGGAACGCGACAGAATGTCGGCCTCGCGGACGATCCACGGCGCGTCGAGGTCGACCACGATCAGGTCCGCCGGTATGCCGGGGGCCAGGCTTCCGCCGGGCAGTCCGAACACTTTCGCCGGATTGCGTGACAGCACCTCGGCCAGCCTCAGAAGCGAAAGATCGCCGTTGTGATAGAGGCGCAGCGTCACCGCGAGCAGCGTCTCCAGCCCGATCGCGCCGGCGGCCGCGTCCGCGAACGGCAGCCGCTTGGTGTCGACGTCCTGCGGGTCGTGCGAGGAGGAGACCAGATCGATCGTCCCGTCGCGCAGCGCCTCGATCATGGCCAGCCGGTCATCCTCGGCGCGCAGCGGCGGCGCGAGCCGGAAGAAGGTGCGGTATTCGCCGACATCGTTATCGTTGAGGGCGAGATTGTGGATCGCGACGCCGGCGGTGACGTTCGCTCCGTCGCTCTTTGCGCGCGCGATCGCCGCCGCCGACATGGCCGTCGATATCTTGGCGGCGTGGTAGGCGCCGCCCGTCAGCCGGGCGAGCATCAGGTCGCGCTCGAGCGGAATCGCTTCCGCCTCGCGCGGAATGCCGGGCAGGCCGAGCCAGCTGGCATAGAGGCCCTCGTTCATCACGCCGGTCGCGCCGAGGTCGCGGTCCTGCGTTTCATGCGCGATGACGGCGCCGAAATCGCGGGCGTAGCTCAGCGCCCGGCGCATGAGGAGCGCGCTCGCGACCGTGTGCCGGCCTTCGGTGAAGGCGACGGCGCCGGCTTCCCGCAGGAGGCCGAACTCGGTCATCTCCGAACCGTGGAAACCCTTGGTGATCGAGGCGGCGGGATGGACGCGCACCTTCGCCGTGTCGCGGGCGGTGCGCTGCACGAATTCCACCAGGGCGACGTTGTCGATGACCGGATCGGTGTCGGGCATCATCACCATCGAGGTGACGCCGCCCGCCGCCGCAGCAACGCTCGCAGAGGCGATCGTCTCGCGGTGCTCGCCGCCGGGCTCGCCGATGAAGACGCGGGTGTCGACCAGGCCGGGCAGGATCGCCGCCCCCTTGCAGTCGATGACGGCGGCACCGCCCGGCGCGCCCTGGTTCCTCACCGAAGCGCCGGCGGCCACGATCCGACCCTCCGCCACCAGAACCGAGCCCGGCTCGTCGAGGCCCCGCGCGGGATCGACCACCCTTGCATTGATGAAGAGCGTCGGGCTCATGCGTCGCGCCCCTCGTTGCGGCGCGGGTCGAGCAGCGCTTCCATCACCGCCATGCGCACGGCGACGCCCATCTCGACCTGCTCCTGGATCACGCTCTGCGGCCCGTCGGCGATTTCCGAGGCGATCTCGACACCGCGATTCATCGGTCCCGGATGCATGACCAGCGCGTCGTCCTTCGCGGCCTTGAGCTTCTCGGCGTCGAGGCCGAAATAGTGGAAATACTCGCGCACGGACGGCACGAAGGCGCCTTCCATCCGTTCGCGCTGCAGGCGGAGCATCATCACCACGTCGACGTCCTTCAGGCCCTCGGCCATCGTGCGGAACACCTCGACGCCCATGTTGGCGATGCCGGTGGGCAGAAGCGTAGACGGTGCGACCGCCCTGACGCGGGCACCGAGCGCATTGAGGAGCAGGATGTTCGAGCGGGCGACGCGCGAATGCAGGATGTCGCCGCAGATCGCCACGGTGAGCTTGTGCAGCGGGCCCTTGGCGCGACGGATCGTCAGCGCGTCGAGCAGCGCCTGCGTCGGATGCTCATGCGCGCCGTCGCCGGCGTTCACCACCGAGCAGGCGACTTTCTGCGCCAGCAAAGCCGCGGCGCCCGCGGACGAATGGCGGATGATGAGGATGTCGGGCCGCATCGCGTTCAGCGTCATCGCCGTGTCGATCAGCGTCTCGCCCTTCTTCACCGACGAACTGGCGACCGACATGTTCATCACATCGGCGCCGAGCCGCTTGCCGGCGAGTTCGAAGGACGATTGCGTGCGGGTCGAGGCTTCGTAGAACAGGTTGATCTGGGTCCGGCCGCGCAGGCGGCTCGACTTCTTCTCCGGCTGGCGCGACAGCGCCACCGCCGCGTCGGCGCGATCGAGCAGCAGTTCGATGTCGGGAGGGGACAGGCCCTGAATGCCGAGCAGGTGCCGGTGCGGGTAGAGGGGGAGGGCTTGAGCGTCTGTCATCTCAAGGCTGGTGCTATAGAAGCGTGACCGGAGACCCGCAAGCGGCGCGGCGTTTTCCCACGGCATTTTCGACGTGCACGCCTTGCGGACTCGGCTATATGTCGGACAGGTGGGCCGCGAGGCGGCCATGTGGAGTGCGACGTGAACCACGAAGTGACCAACCAGACGCCGCCGCTGGCCGGCTCCAACGCCTGGCGCGGCGATCCGCTTCTGATGCAGCTGGCGCAGGATTTCTCCGAGCCGGTGCGCAAGGATCTCGATGCGATCGGCCGCTTCGTGCTCTCCCCGGAAGCGCAGGATCTCGCCAGGCTCGCCAACACCGAACTGCCCAAGCTGAGGACCCACGACCGGCAGGGCCGCAGGCTCGACATCGCCGAATACCATCCCGCCTACCACGCCCTGATGCGGCGATCGGTGACCAACGGGCTGCATTCGTCGATCTGGGAGAACGGCGAAACCGAAACCGGCAAGCGTCACCAGACCCGCGCGGCGCGCTTCTTCCTCACCTCCGAACTCGAATGCGGGCACCTCTGCCCGATCACCATGACGAGCGCGTCGCTCGCGGCGCTGATGGCGAGCCCCAAGACGTTCCGCGAATGGGCGCCGCGCATCACGTCGCGCAAATACGACCAGTCGAACAAGGCGCCGGTGGACAAGGCGGGCCTGACGCTCGGCATGGGCATGACCGAGAAACAGGGCGGCACGGACGTGCGCGCCAACACGACGAAGGCGGAGAAGGCCGGCAACGGCTTCCACCGGATCACCGGCCACAAATGGTTCATGTCGGCGCCGATGTCGGATGCGTTCCTGGTGCTGGCCCAGGCGACCGAGGGGCTGTCCTGCTTCCTGGTGCCGCGCCTCCTCGGCGACGGGGCGAGCAATGGCCTCAGCTTCCAGCGCCTCAAGGACAAGCTCGGCAATAAGTCGAACGCCTCGTCCGAGGTCGAGTTCAACAACACGCTCGGCGAGATGATCGGCGAGCCGGGTGCCGGCGTGAAGACCATCATGGACATGGTCACGCTCACCCGCCTCGATTGCGCGCTTGCCTCGTCGGGCATCATGCGCGCCGGCCTGCAGGAGGCAGTGCATCATGCGCGGCACCGCAAGGTCTTCGGCGAGACGCTGATGGACCAGGCGCTGATGCAGCGCGTGCTCGCCGACATGGCGCTGGACGTTGCCGCGGCGACCGCGCTGTCGTTCCGCCTAGCGCGGGCCTTCGATGAGGCCGCGGTCGATCGCGCCGAGGCGTCCTTCGCCCGCGCCATGACGCCCGTCGTCAAATATTGGGTCTGCAAGACCGCGCCGCCGCTGCTCTACGAGGCGATGGAGTGCCTGGGCGGCAATGGTTATGTCGAGGAATCGCCGCTCGCCCGCTACTATCGCGAGGCGCCGGTCAACGCGATCTGGGAAGGCTCGGGCAATGTGATGGCCCTCGACGTGCTGCGTGTCCTCAAGCGCGGTCCGGCCCTGTTCGAGGAGGTGATCGCCGGCATCGACAAGGATCTCGGCGCAAGCGGGCGAGGGACGTCCGACGTCCTGCGCGCCGCGATGCAGATCGCAGCCGCCGACGATGGTTCGGCACGGATTCTCACGGAGCAGCTCGCGCTCTCCGCGGCGGCCGCCGAACTGAAGCGGCTGGGGGCGGGACGCATTGCCGACGCCTTCATCGAGACGCGGCTCGCGGGCCAGTGGCGCAACACCTACGGCATGCTGGACGGCCGCCACGATCCGCGCACGATCCTGGAGACGCTCTATCCGGAGATGGGCTAGGCTCTCCTGCCGCCGGCCGTTAACCTTAACAAATGGTTTCGATTGCGGCGGACGGCGAGGCGGACCAGTGTGGCTCCGTCAACCGAGAGTCAGCATGCGGCCGCTTCTCACCTATCTCGTGCCGGTCTACTGGATGGCCGCCTTCGCGCTGATGGCCTCGCAGGCCGCGTCGCAGCCGTCCGGCGTCGAGCTGTTCGTCGCCGGCAGCGCCGATACGATCCTCCTCGAGTCGGGATCGGCGATGGGACAGGGAGTCTCCACCGCGTTCTCAATCGCCTTCGGTGTGGTCGCCACGCTGTTCCTCTGGGCGTTCCTGACGGCCGTGCTCGGCCCGGGCGACTATCCCGGCGGATATGAAGAGGTGGCCAGTATCGCCTTCGGCGGCGCGACACTTCTCGTCACGGTATCGCTGGTCGTGTCCGCCGCGCGCGGCGGAGCAGGTGTCCAGGGTGCCGGCGCGTTCCAGCTCGCCGCGCTCGCGGCCTCCTATGTCGCCGTCATCGCCGAGCGCCGAGTCCTCGTGAATACTCCCGCGCCCGAGGAATCGGATCAGGTCCGCGAAGCCGCGCGGCATATGGCGCTGGGTGCCGCGCACTCCAGCATGCTGACGCGACTTGTCGGGCGAAACGGACCTCAGGGCGGGACGGATTGAGATGAAATATGTCTTTTCCGCCTGGGCGGCGCCGCTAGCTCTCTTCTGGGGCTGGTTCTTCCTCTCCGCCAACGACATCAATTTCGGCTCGATCTATCTGAGCCGCGCTTTGCACGAACTGGTTTTCCAGCTCTACGGCGACATGCTGGGTGTCGCGCCCGAGACGATTCCCTGGCTGATCGCCAAGGCCTGCATCTTCGATACATGTCTCATTGTCGCCATCTGGGCATTCCGTCGCCGTCGCGAGATCGTCGCCTGGTGGTCGGCTCAGCGTGGAGGGCTTATTCCGGTTCCGGTCGTCGCAAGGTCCGAAGGCGATCCAGCACGCCTTGAAGGATGAAGGCGGCGGCGGCCGAATCGATCTTCGTCTCGCGCTTCTTCCGCGAAAAATCCATCTCGATCAGCGTCCGTTCGGCGGCGACCGTCGACAGCCGTTCGTCCCAGAACACGAGCGGGATGTCGGTGAGCTTACCGAGATTGCGCGCAAAGGCCCGGCTCGCCTGAGCGCGCGGACCCTCGCTGCCGTCCATGTTGATCGGAAGGCCGATCGCCAGGGCAAAAACCTCGTCGCGCGCGAGCGCAGCAAGCAGGGCTGCTGCGTCCGTCCCGAACTTCTTGCGCATGATGACCGGCCGCGGGTGCGCAAAGGACAGGCCGCGGTCCGACACCGCCAGCCCGATCGTGGTCGTGCCCGGATCGATCGCCGCGATGGCGCGGTTGGGCGGAAGTGTGTGCGAAAGTTCCTCGATGTCGATGATCGCCACGCGCCGGACCGACCTTTCGTGTTGGAAGGGATGAGCGAGCGTTCTATCTTCCGGCGGACTCAAAGGCGAGGAACATCGAGATGAAACTGACCTGGCACGGCCATTCGGCCTTCACCGTCGAGACGTCGGGCAAGAAGATCGTCATCGATCCGTTCATCACCGGTAATCCCGGCGCGAAACAGACATGGCAGGACGTGGCGCAGGGTGCGACCCATGTGCTTCTGACCCACGGGCACAACGACCACATCGGCGACGCGGTCGAGATCTGCAAGCAGTCCGGCGCGATGCTGGTGGCGAATTTCGAGATCTGCATGTTCCTCGTCGGCAAGGGCGTCGACGGTTCGAAGATCAATCCCGGCAATCACGGCGGCACACTCGACTGCGGCGGCTTCACCACCACCTTCGTCCAGGCATGGCATTCCTCGTCCTTCGGCGGCGAGGGCGGAACCAACACCTATCTCGGCAATCCGGCCGGCCTGGTCCTGCATTTCCCCGATGCGCCGACGCTCTACCATTTCGGCGACACCGACATTTTCGGCGACATGGCACTGATCCACGAACTGCACGAGCCATCCATCGGCATCGTCCCGATCGGCGACCGGTTCACGATGGGCGGCGCGGTCGCGGCGCTCGCCTGCCGCCGCTTCTTCAAGCTCGACGTGGCAATCCCGTGCCACTACGCTTCCTTTGCGATGATCGACCAGAGCGCCGACAAGTTCGTCGCCGGTATGGAAGGATCGGCGACGAAGGTGATCGTGCCGAAAGCTGGCGAGACGTTCTCCGTCTGAATCGTATCGCGTCGCGCCATGGCGGCCGCGAGGCCGGAACCCGAGGGGGAAAGACATGAAAAAGAAGACGTTCTGGCTTGGCGGCGTACTGATCCTGGCGGCAGCGTTCCCGGCCGCGGCGGCGGACAGTTTCGTGACCGGCATCTACATGCGTTCGCAGGATCTGTGTGCCGCGGCGAAGAAGAGCGGGATCGAATCGGTGCTGGAGGAGGGCAATGTGTTGCTCACCGAGCGTGGGTTCGAGAGCTACGAATACAATTGCGAGTTCCTGACCGTGACACCCGCCACGCGTGCGCCGGGCTGGGTGGTGACGGCTCTGTGCCAGGAGCCCGGCTACGCATTTCCCGACGTGCTCTCGGTGATCAAGATGAACGACACCCAGATCGATATCGCCTCGGTGCGGACGACAACGGAGGAAGATCCGGGCAATAGCGGCAGCTACTACCTGTGCGAAGGCGTGGAGATGCCCTGAGGCTTGCAGCGGCGACGAGGTTGCGCTCCCGCGCCGCCGTCGCTATAGCCCGGTCTCGCCCCGTTTTCCCGGCTTCGGAGAGCCCATGTCCGTCGATCTCGCCACCGTCAAACGCGTCGCCCACCTTGCCCGCATCGCGGTCAACGAGGAGGATGCCGAGCGCATGACCGGCGAGCTCAACACGATTCTTGGTTTCGTCGAGCAACTGGGCGAGGTCGATGTCGCGGGTGTCGAGCCGATGACGTCGGTTACCCCGATGTTGATGAAGAAGCGCCAGGATGTCGTGACCGACGGCGGCATTGCCGACAGGATCGTTTCGAATGCGCCCGCGACGGCCGAGAACTTCTTCCTCGTGCCCAAGGTCGTGGAATAGAGCGAACTCCGCGCCAACGTTGCGACCCATCCGCAGAACGGACCACAGATGACCGACCTGACGAAATTGACGATCGCCGACGCGCGGACCCGCCTCAAGGCGAAGGAGTTTTCCGCGCGCGAGATCACGGACGCCTATCTCGCGGCGATCGACGCGGCCAATCAGCAGTTCAACGCCTATGTCGCGGTGACGCACGACAAGGCGCGCGAGATGGCTGCCGCTTCGGATGCCAGGCTGGCGAAGGGCGAGGGCGGTGCGCTCGAAGGCATCCCGCTCGGCATCAAGGACCTGTTCGCGACGAAGGGCGTGCATACCCAGGCGGCGAGCCACATCCTCGACGGGTTCAAGCCGGAATATGAATCGACCGTCACCGCCAATCTCTGGGCCGACGGCGCCGTCATGCTCGGCAAGCTCAACATGGACGAGTTCGCCATGGGCTCGTCCAACGAGACGTCCTATTACGGTCCGGTCGTGAACCCCTGGCGCCGCGGCGCCAACGGCGTCGGCAAGTCCGACAACAAGCAATTGGTGCCCGGCGGTTCCTCGGGCGGTTCGGCGGCTGCCGTCGCCGCCTGGCTCTGCGCGGGTGCTACCGCCACCGACACCGGCGGTTCTATCCGCCAGCCGGCCGCCTTCACCGGCACGGTCGGCATCAAGCCGACCTATGGCCGCGTCTCGCGCTGGGGCATCGTCGCCTTCGCCTCGTCCCTCGATCAGGCCGGCCCGATCGCGCGCGACGTGCGCGACGCCGCGATCCTTTTGAAGTCGATGGCATCGGTCGATGCCAAGGACACGACCTCGGTCGATCGTCCGGTGCCGGACTACGAGGCGGCGCTCGGCCAGTCGATGAAGGGCATGAAGATCGGCATTCCGCGCGAATACCGCGTCGACGGCATGCCCGACGAGATCGAAAAGCTGTGGAAGCAGGGCATCGAATGGCTGCGCGCGGCTGGCGCCGAGATCGTCGACATCTCGCTGCCGCACACGAAATACGCGCTGCCCGCCTATTACATCGTCGCACCCGCGGAGGCCTCGTCCAACCTCGCCCGCTATGACGGCGTCCGCTACGGCCTGCGCGTGCCCGGCAAGGACATCGTCGACATGTACGAGAAGACCCGCGCCGAAGGGTTCGGACGCGAGGTCAAGCGCCGCATCATGATCGGCACCTATGTGCTCTCGGCCGGCTACTACGACGCCTACTACGTGCAGGCGCAGAAGGTCCGCACGCTGATCAAGCGCGACTTCGAAAACGCCTACCGCGACGGCATCGACGCCATCCTGACGCCGGCGACGCCGTCGGCCGCCTTCGGCATCGCCGACGAGGACATGGCGGCGGATCCGGTGAAGATGTACCTGAACGACATCTTCACCGTGACCGTGAACATGGCCGGACTGCCGGGCATTGCCGTGCCGGCCGGTGTCGACGCAAACGGCCTGCCGCTCGGCCTGCAGCTGATCGGACGCCCGTTCGACGAGGAGACGCTGTTCCGCGCCGCGCATGTCATCGAGCAGGCGGCGGGACGGTTCGAGCCGCAGAAGTGGTGGTGAGGCGGGGAGGGCGCTGAACGATGTTCTTCGTCCTCTCGAAACTTTTCTGGTTCGCGGTCCAGCCGGTCAATCTCTCGATCATCCTACTGCTCGCTGGGCTGGCGCTCCTCGCCGTGCGGTGGCGCCGGACCGCCGCCGCTTTGTTCGTGACGGCGGCGTTCTGGCTGGTCCTCTGTGTCTGGACCTCGTTCGGTGCTCTCCTGGTCACGCCGCTGGAGAACCGCTTCCCGCGTCCGCCGTTCCCTGACACGGTAACCGGTATCGTCGTCCTCGGCGGCGGCTTCGAGGGCGGGATCAACCTTGCGCGCGGCGGATACGAGCTGAATTCCGGCGGCGATCGCTATGTCGAGGCGGCAGCACTCGCGCGCCGCTATCCCGACGCGAGAATCGTCATCTCCGGCGGCAGCGGCGCCCTGATGCTGGAGGGAGAGGACGACGCATCGACTTCCGTCCGGTTGTTCGAGGCGCTCGGCGTCGCGCGCGAACGACTGGTTCTCGAGGGAAAATCCCGCAATACGTACGAGAATGCCGTGTTCACGAAGGAACTGGTGACGCCGCAGCCGGACGAGACCTGGCTGCTGGTGACGTCGGCCTTCCACATACCCCGGTCCATGGCGCTCTTCCGCAAGGCGGAGTTCCCGGTCACCGCGTGGCCCGTCGACTACCGCACGAGCGGTAGGGAAGGGATCGCCTTTTTCACTGACAATCCGGTGGATTCGCTCCAGACCGCCACCCTTGGCATTCGCGAATGGATCGGCCTGATCGCCTATTGGCTGTCGGGCCGGATCAATGAACCCTTCCCGTCGCCCTGAGCGTCAGTCGAGGAAGAGCCAAAGCAGGATGATGATCGGGATCGGGATTCCGAGCATCCAGAGCGCGAGACCGCGAAGCATGTGAACCTCCTTGCGTGTTGCTGACCTTGCAGTCCCGACAACGACGCAGGCGCGGATACGGTTCCCTTCAGTCGGTGACCGCCGACTCAGTCGGTGACCGCCGACCGCGCGGCGGAAAAGAACTGCCGCCGCAGCAGCACGACGAAGACGAACACCGTCGTGGCCGCGAAGACGGCCGGGCCGATGAACCAGCCGAGATAGCCGAGCGAGAAGAAGATGCCGCGCAGCCCGGCGTTGAAATGTCCGCCGGCGAGCACGTTCATCCGTGCCGCGCGCGTGATCGCTCTGGCCGTATCGTGACCTTCGCGGCTCTCGTCCTTGATCACCGGAACCGCGCCGATGAGGATCGAGCAGTAGTTGAACAGCCGGTAGGCCCAGCCGAATTTGAAGAAGGAATACGAGAGGATCACGGCGAGGCCGAGCACCTTGAGCTCGAATTCCGCGCGCGACGTGATCGTGCCGAAGGGGAGGTCGCCGAGCACGGTCATGACCTGATCCGACGCGCCGAGCAGGGCGAGGCAACCGCCGATCGCAAAGATCGAGGACGAGGCGAAGAAGGCCGTTCCCTGCTGCAGTCCGGCCATGATGCCCGTGTCGATCATGCGAAGCTCCCGCCGCGCCATGGTTCGCATCCACTCCTCACGCTGGCGATTCATGGCCTGGGTAAGCGTGGTTCGCCGCGACAGCCGCCCGGCGGCCGCGAACGAAAACACCACCCACGCGGCGATGAAGAAGGCGAGCGCGGCGGCGTCGGCGGGCTTGAGGTGAAACGATTCGAGCAACATGGCCGATCTGATCATGTCCCGGAGGGAAGGGAAACCGCAAGAATCTGTCGCATCGCGGGAGGTTGCCGCAATTTTGCCAACTCTCTTCACACGTTGTTAACTGCCATCCGCCTCCTAACATGTTGATAAATCACAGAAAATGCCGACTGCTAACATTCCGCAAGGGAAGATGGCCGCGATTTCGCCTCATTTTGCAATTGCGAAAGGATTTTCGCCGACGTAAAAGGCAACCGAGAACGGTGGGATGGATTGCGCCCCAGACGGCGCGCCGGATGACCCGCCAGCGGACACAGGACATCATGGACGAAATCGTTCAAAAATCCTGCTGGGGCGTTGCCGCCAAAGCAGTCGCGGGTTTTGCATTCATCATTCTTCTGGCTTGGCTGATTGGCGGCGCCGACACCGCTGCGGTCGTGGCTGCGGGCTGACCCCGTCCAACCTTGCCCCATGTCGTAGCCGGACCTTCCGAGGTCGGCCAGCGGGGAGAAATCGAGACGTGAAGGACGCAGAAGTGCTATCTCGGGCACCGGGATCGCGCTGATGTTTCTTTCCGTATTCGACCTCTTCAAGATCGGCATAGGCCCGTCGAGTTCCCACACGATGGGGCCGATGACGGCCGCGGCGCGCTTTCTCGACGAAATCCTCACCGGCGACTGGCCACGACCGCATGGCGTCGACATCGCGCGGCTCGCGGCGAGCCTGCACGGTTCGCTCGCCTATACCGGGATAGGGCATGGAACGGATCGGGCCGTCATCCTCGGGCTGACCGGCCTGACGCCCATGACCGTCGACCCGGACAAGGTCGACGAGATGATCGCCCGCGTCGCCGCGTCGAAGACCGTCGACCCGCCAGGCCATCCCGTCTACCGCTTCGACCCGTCGGTCGATCTGGTGATGGACCGCAAGACGCCGCTGACGGGCCATGCCAACGGCATGACCTTTTCGGCGCTCGACGCGGACGGGCGGGTGCTTCTCAAGCGGATCTTCTATTCGATCGGCGGCGGCTTCGTCGTGTCCGACGAGGAGTTGCGGCGGCTGAAGGCGAGGGGGCCGGAGGCGGCTGCCAATGACGTGCCCTATCCCTTCTCGCATGCGGCCGAGATGCTCGACATGGCGGCGAAGAGCGGGCTCTCAATCGCCGAGATGAAGCGCGCCAACGAGGAGACGCGCCTGTCGCGCCAAGACCTCGATGCCGGCCTCGACCGGGTCTGGGAGGCGATGCGGGGCTCGATCGAGCGCGGCCTGACCAAGGAGGGCATCATGCCCGGCGGGCTGAAGGTGAAGCGGCGCGCCCGCATGCTGCACGACAAGCTGCAGGAGGAATGGCGCCAGAACCGCCCGAATCCGCTCCTCGCCAACGACTGGCTGTCTGTCTACGCCATGGCCGTCAACGAGGAGAACGCCGCCGGCGGGCGCATCGTCACCGCGCCAACCAATGGTGCGGCCGGCGTCATCCCGGCCGTCCTGCGCTACTGGCTGCACTTTCATCCGGAATCGGACCAGGACGGCATCCGCGACTTCCTCCTCACATCGGCGGCGGTGGGCGGCATCATCAAGCACAACGCCTCGATTTCCGGCGCCGAGGTCGGCTGCCAGGGCGAAGTCGGCTCGGCGTCTGCCATGGCCGCCGCCGGCCTCGCCGCGGTGATGGGCGGCACGGCCATGCAGGTCGAGAATGCCGCGGAGATCGCGCTCGAACACCATCTCGGCATGACCTGCGATCCGGTCGGGGGCCTGGTGCAGGTGCCGTGCATCGAGCGCAACGCGCTTGGCGCCGTGAAGGCGGTGACGGCCGCCTCGCTTGCGCTCAAGGGCGACGGCACGCATTTCGTTCCCTTGGATGCCGCCATCGAGACGATGCGGCAGACCGGGCTCGACATGAACGAGAAATACAAGGAAACCAGCCTCGGCGGGCTGGCGGTCAATGTCGTCGAGTGTTGAATGGCCTTCCATGCGGTACCAAATAGTGATACCAGATTGAGTTGAAGCGGCGACACCGCGCGACACTTGAGGCAATCTTCGCCAAGCCGACGAGTGGAACGGTCCGCTGGTCCGATATCGAGGCGCTTTTCGTCTCGCTCGGTGCCGAGGTTTCGGAGCGCGAGGGATCGAGGGTCGGTGTCTTTCTGTTCGGCGAGGTAAGGGTATTTCATCGACCGCACCCGTCGCCGGAAACGGACAAGGGTGCGGTGACGTCGATCCGGAAATGGTTCGAGGCGAACGAGATAGTCCCATGAAGAACGTGATTGATATCGAGGGCCACAAGGCGGTCGTGGCATTCGATCCCGACATCCGCCTGTTCCGCGGCGAATTTCTGGGCCTCGCCGGCGGCGCGGATTTCTATGCCGACACCGTCGATGCCCTCTACGATGAAGGCCGCAACTCCTTGCGCGTCTTTCTCGACATGTGCCGTGAGAAGGGGATCGAGCCGCGCCGCTCCTATTCGGGCCGCTTCAATGTCCGTCTCGCCCCCGAAACGCATGCCGCCGCTGCGATTGCTGCCGCCGCCAACGACCTTAGCCTGAACGACTGGGTTGCCGAAGCGATCGAGACGGCAGCCAAACAGGCGTGATCTGCGTCCCTGTGGACAAGCGTCCTCTCCGTTGACCGCCCGGGAGCAAGCGCCTACCTCAGCACGATGTCGCTCAATTTGATCAAGCTCTGCGTCGGCGCCGAGAGCGTCGAGGACCTCGAGGAGTGGATCGGGGAGCGGCTGGCCGAGGCCCGCGCGCGCGGCCTGCCGGCCGAACAGTTCCACACCACCCGAATGATGCCGACCAGGGGCGTGGAACTCGTTGACGGCGGCTCGCTCTACTGGGTCATCAAAGGCAACGTGCAGTGCCGGCAGCGGCTGCTCGAGATCCGTCCCTTCACCGACGACGACGGCATTTCGCGCTGCCATCTGGTGCTCGAGCCGACGGTGGTGCGCACGCACTGGCAGCCGCGCCGCGCGTTCCAGGGCTGGCGCTACCTGACCGCGGCCGACGCGCCGGGAGATCTTTCCGCCGATTCGGCCGGATGGCAGGTTCTCCCGCCCGACCTGCGCTCCGAACTGGCCAATCTGGGTCTTCTCTAGACTTTATCGTTTGCACTTAACCTTAAGCCGCGAAAGACGGCCTCCGCGCCATTTACCGGATTGAAACCATAAGCGACTGGACGCATGGTGAATTCGGGCGTGGAGTATTGTCATGTTGTTGTCGAGTTACAGGGGTTCGCCGGTTGGCGCCCGGCGCCCGGCGCACGTGATCGTCGTCGGCAACGAAAAGGGCGGTTCCGGCAAATCGACCACCGCCATGCATGTCGCGGTTGCGCTGCTCAAGCAGGGCTGTTCGGTCGCCACCGTCGACCTCGACGGCCGGCAGTTGTCGCTCACCCGCTATGTCGAGAACCGCGCGCGCTGGTCGCGCAGTTCGGGCGTGCCGCTTCCCGTTCCCGCGCATTTCCACGTGCCGCCAGCGCGGCGTGAAAGCATTACCGAGGCGGAAGGGGAGGAGTTCCGCAAGCTGACCGACGGTCTCGCCGAGGTCGAGAGCAGGCATGATTTCGTCGTCATCGACACGCCGGGCTCCGACACGTTCCTGAGCCGTCTCGCTCACCGCATCGCCGATACGCTGATCACACCGATGAACGACAGCTTCATCGACTTCGACGTGCTTGGCCGTATCGACCCGGTGACCTACGAAATCCTCGACGTCTCGCAATATGCCTCATCCGTGCGCGATGCCCGGCGCGAGCGGCGCCAGGCCGACAACGCGATCCTCGACTGGGTCGTCGTGCGCAACCGCATGGCAAGCATCACCTCGCGCAACGAGCAGCGCGTCGCCTCCTGTCTGCGCAACCTGTCGATGAAGCTCGGCTTCCGCATCGCCGACGGCATTTCGGAACGCGTCATCTTCCGCGAGTTCTTTCCGGTCGGGCTGACCGCGCTCGACGACCTCGACGAGCGTGTCCTTGGCGGCCGGCCGACCCTGTCGCACCTGTCGGCGCGGCAGGAGATCCGCCAGTTGGTCACGGCGCTGCGGCTGCCCGCCGACGAGATGGGGCGCAAGCGGGCCGAAGCCCGCCAACGCTACGCCGAAACCATCGGTCGCCCCATCGCCATGCCCGATATTTTCGTTACCTGAGATCCTCCGACTTGAATCGGTCGCGATCGGACCGCATTTTCCCATAATGGACGCGGAGATTGCGGATAGCGTGACAGGCGGCGCGTGGCGGAATGGCCGGGCGCGTCGGGCGGCTGCGGCATGATCTGGCTCTATGCCCTCGGCGTCGTCGCGCTTGTCGCCCTCGGCGGGCGGCTTCTGCTGACCGCCGACCCGCGGCGGCTGGCCATATCGCTGCGGATTGCCGGTCCCCTCGTTCTTGGCCTGACGGGCGTGATGCTGACGGCGATCGGCAGGCCTGTTCTCGGGTTTCCCCTGGTCGGGCTCGCCACGGTATGGGCGCTTGTGACGCTCGCGTGGCCGCGCCGATGGGCATCGAAGCCACGGCACTCGACAGTCCGATCAGCCGCTCTCGAGATGGTGCTGGACCATTCCACCGGTGCGCTCGAAGGGCTGGTGCTTGCCGGACGCTTCGAGGGCAGGGAACTGAGCGAACTCGATCTGCGGTCCCTGGCGAAGCTCCGCTCCGAACTGCAGTCCGACCCCGACAGCGTCCGCCTACTTGAGGCGTATCTTCAAGGCAGGTTCCCCGCTTGGCGCGTAGACGCTGACGCGCACGTCGGTGCGGGGCAGACTGGCGCGCCAGGTGCGGGCGCCATGACTGAGAAGGAAGCCTACCAGATCCTTGGTCTTGAACCGGGAGCCAGTGCGGCGGACATCCGCCAGGCGCATCGCCGCCTTGTGAAGCGACTGGACTCCGATCTCGCCAGCAGGTCCTTCCTTGCGGCGCGGATAGACGAAGCCCGGGACGTTTTGCTCACTCTGCACGGCTAACTCTCCTTCGACACATGACTTGACTGGAGATACCTGTGGTTCAGGGCTTCACTGCTGCACTGCGTAGCAGGAGATCGACTTCTTCTTCAGCGCCGCGCAGGTCTTGGTGGCCGTCGACTGGCTTGCGAAACCGCCGAAACGGGCGCGGATGTAGGTCGTGCCGCCCTTCTGGAAACGCTCGGTGAAAGGCTCCGCCGAGGCGAGCAGCTGGGCGGCCTTGCCGCTGGTCTTGTCGAGAAGCGCGCGCGCTTCCGCTTCCGAGCCGACCGAGCCGACCTGGATCACCCAGCCCGATTTCGGCGCCGCGGACGGCGTCACCGAGGCCGTCTTCATCTCGTCGACCTTCACCTCCTCGACCACTTCCGCCTTGGCGACAGCGTCGGTGATCGGATCGGCGGGGCGCGCGGTCGGACGCGCATAGGCCGTTTCGACGGCCGGTTCCGGCCGCGCTTCCGGGGCAGGGACGTTCTTCGCCTTGAAGGGCTGGGCGGCGACCGAGGCCACGATCGGCGCCTGCGGCTCGATCGTCCGTGCCGCGACGAGCGGATTTGAGCCTCGGCTCGATGCCTTCGGCATGTAGGTCTCGATCAACCGGGCCATTTCCGCGTCGCGGCTGCGGCCGCTGGCGCCGCCCATTACGACGGCGACGATCTTGCGGTCGCCGATCTTCACCGACGAGACGAGATTGAAGCCGGAGGCGCGGGTGTAGCCGGTCTTGATGCCGTCGACGCCCTTGACCCGCCCGAGCAGCTTGTTGTGGTTGGGCATGCGCGACTTGCCGAAGGCGAAGGAACGCGTCGAGAAGTAGGAATAGTATTTCGGATAATGCTCGCGCAGAGACATGCCGAGGATCGCCATGTCCCGCGCCGTCGTCTTCTGGGACGTGTCGGGCAGACCCGATGCATTGCGGAAAGTGGTCGAGTTCATTCCGAGCTTGCGGGCCTTGGCCGTCATCATCCTGGCGAAGTTCGCTTCTGACCCGCCGAGCAGTTCGCCGAGCGCGGTTGCCGCGTCATTCGCCGACTTCGTCACGAGGCCGAGGATCGCCTGTTCGACCGTGATCGAGCCGCCGGCCTTGACGCCGAGCTTCGTCGGCGGGCGCGAGGAGGCGTATTTCGAGAAGACGACCCGGCTGTCCTTGGAGATGCGGCCCGCCGACATGGCCTCGAAGGTCATGTAGAGCGTCATCATCTTCGTCAGCGACGCCGGGTAGCGCGACGAATCGGCGCTAGACGAATAGAGCGTCTTGCCCGTGTTTGCATCGATGACGATGGCCGCCTTCTTGGACTGGGCAAGAGAGGGGGCGGTCGTGCCGATGGTCGCCACCGCTGCCGCGATGATCAGCCCAAGGACGGGACGGAAGGATTGGCGGACAGTCGTGCACAGGCCGGAGAACGCGAAACTCACTGCTACACCCTTTGTGTTCTCGTTGCGACTTGCGCGGCAAAGGCCACCGCGCGCATGTCGACCGAAGCTAAGGGGGCAGCGTTACCATTCCGTTTATGGTAACCGGATTGTTGAAGCGTCGGCCCGCCTTTGAATCGAAATCGAGCCATGCGCGGTCGAGAAGGCGATCGCCCGGCCGAATTGCGGGAGCGCTTTTCGCCCGCCTCGGCATCCCGCCATCCGGGCAGGCGCGCGGGCGTCGAAAGGGCTTGTGTTTTCGGATCATTGCCGCTAATCGCCCGGCTCCGAAACGTCGCAACAGTCGCCAAGGAAGAGCACGATGGCTAAGAGCAAGTTTGAGCGGACGAAGCCGCATGTGAACATCGGAACGATTGGTCACGTTGACCATGGCAAGACGTCTTTGACGGCTGCGATCACCAAGTATTTCGGTGAATACAAGCGTTACGACCAGATCGACGCGGCGCCCGAGGAGAAGGCGCGCGGCATCACGATCTCGACGGCGCATGTGGAATACGAGACGGCGGCGCGCCACTATGCCCACGTCGACTGCCCCGGCCACGCCGACTACGTGAAGAACATGATCACGGGTGCGGCGCAGATGGACGGCGCGATCCTGGTGGTTTCCGCCGCCGACGGCCCGATGCCGCAGACCCGCGAGCACATTCTTCTGGCGCGCCAGGTCGGCGTTCCGGCGCTGGTCGTGTTCCTGAAC
>JBDRCE010000015.1:0-169372 GCA_043822005.1 Pseudomonadota bacterium
CAACCCGAACTGGCTGACAGAACGGCTGCCCGTAATGTTGACGGCGTCGGCCTGCTGCGGGCCGAGTTCATAGTTGGCCAGATTGGCCAGCACCCAGGCTATATGCTTAAACATAACCGCGGCAGCGAGTTTGTAGATAAGCTTTATGAAGGCATCCTTGCCTTTGCCAAAGCCTTCAATCCACGCCCGGTGGTCTACAGGACCACGGATTTTAAAACCAACGAATACCGTGAGCTTACCGGCGGCAAGGAGTTCGAAGAAGTGGAAGAAAACCCGATGATTGGCTACCGCGGAGCCTCGCGCTATATAACCGATATTGAAACCTTCAAGCTTGAAATTGAAGCTATAAAAAGGGTCAGAAAAGACTATAAAAACCTCTACGTTATGCTGCCTTTCGTGCGCACGGTCAATGAGCTTAAACGAACAAAAGACATCCTTGAATCTGAAGGATTGAAACGCGGTAAAGATTTTAAGCTCTGGATGATGGTTGAGGTGCCTTCGAACATTTTTCTTATAGACAAGTTCCTTGAGGTCGGCATCGACGGTATCTCCATAGGCAGCAACGACCTAACCCAGCTCATAATGGGCATTGACCGCGACAGCGCCAAACTTGCAGACACCTTCGACGAGCGCAACGAAGCCGTTATGGCAGCCATAGAGCGCGCCATCACCATATCAAAAAGTATGGGTGTTACCTCCTCTATCTGCGGGCAGGCTCCCTCTGTATACCCGGAGGTTACCGAGAAACTCGTTTCATGGGGGATTACATCCGTTTCAATTAGCCCGGATATGATAGGTACTACCCGCGAGATAATCGCCAAGGCAGAGGCCAAGCTGAATATTAAATGATTGGTCGGTTTAATATCCGCCAGAGAAGCGAAGAAAGGGAGCTGCAACTCTCTGCATATGCGGCTAAAAGCAGCTTATCGCGTGGCAGGCTTGAACCCGAAGACCCCTGCCCGATTCGCACCGCCTTCCAACGCGACCGCGACCGCATTATCCACAGCAAATCTTTCCGCCGCCTTAAGCACAAGACACAGGTTTTCATAGAGGATATCGAGCCTGCCTTGCCAGCCGAAGAGCCTGTTCCTTCCGACGTGACCGATACGGCGGAAGAGGCCGAAGAGGACCATCTTTCCGATCTTGCGCAAGCCGCGCCGCCTTCCGTTTCGCCCGAGGCGCCAGCCATCCAGGCCGATGAGGAGCTGGCTCCCGCCGACACGACGTCGGCGCCGGACGTCGGAGACGACGCCGTGTTCCAGCCCGACCTGCGGTCCGGCCCGGTCCGCTTCGTCTGGCGCACCGACGCGCAGGGGCGGTTCAGCACCATCTCCGAAGAATTCGCACGCAGCGTCGGATCGGCCGCCGCCGATATCGCCGGAAAACCGTTCCGCGAGGTCGCCGACGCCTTCGGGCTCGACCCGGACGGCGAGATCGCCGGCCTGCTGGAGCGCCGCGACACCTGGTCCGGCCGTTCGGTCATGTGGCCGATCGAAGGGACGGACCTGAAGGTGCCCGTCGACCTGGCGGCCCTGCCGGTCTATGCGCGCGACCGGTCCTTCGAGGGCTTCAGGGGCTTCGGGGTGGTTCGCGTCGGCGATGCGGTGGTGGATGAGCAGGCCGTCGGCCTGTCGCTGGGCAGGCGGCGCGTTGAAGCGCCAGCACAAACGACGCCCGCCGAGTCGATGCCTGCAGAACCTGCCGAGCCGCAGGACCCGTTCGCGGGCGAGGCTCCGGTGATCGCCGTCGACGCGACGCCCGAGCGCCGGCAGACGGACAAGGTCATCCGTCTCGCCGAACATCGCCCCCTCGCAGGGGAACGAGCGCTTTCACCGACGGAGAAGAACGCGTTCCGCGAAATCGGCGTAAGGCTGAAGGAGGCGGGCGCCGAGCCTCTCTCCGGCCAGGAAAGCACGGCGGCGCAACCGGACGATACCGATGGACCTGTGCCGTCGGAAAGCCGGCAGGCCGACGACCCTGAGCCGCGGCTCTATTCGGACAATCTCGCCGGCCCAGACGAAGATGACGAATGGTATAACGATCCGCCGGATGAGTTCGACGGCGATGGCCTGATCGAGGACCATCTCGACCCGAGCGAACCCGAGCCGGATGAGTTCGTACACGCCGCCGAAGATCGGGAAGACGCGGGTCTGCCGGACGAAGCTGGGCAACCTGTCGAAGACGAGCCGCCTTCGGAGCTTTCCGCGGATACGGACGAGTATTCGCTGGCAGCCGAGGAATATGAACATCCAGAGGGCGAAGACGCGGCTGCGGCGCGCTCTGTCGACACGTCTGTTCTCGAACGGCTGCCGGTTCCGGTCCTGATCCATTCGGGCGACACGTTGCATTTCGCCAATCAGGAGTTCCTCGACCTGACCGGCTATGCCTCCCTGCAGGAACTGGAGCTTGGCGGTGGCCTGGATACGCTGTTCGCCGACGAAAGCGAGAGCCCCGGGCGGGATCCGGACGACCATCGCCGCCGGCTGCGCACGCGCGGCGGCGAGGAGTTCCCGGTCGATGCGCTGCTCCAGTCGGTTCCGTGGAAGGGCGGCAAAGCGCTTTTGCTGGCGCTGAAGACTGCCCCCGCAAGCGTGATCCCGGCGGCGACCGTCGAGGAACTCACCGAGCTGGAATCGCGCGTCAACGAGATGAGCACGATCCTCGACACGGCGACGGACGGCATCGTCATCATCGGCAATGACGGCTCGATCCGCTCGATCAACCGCCCCGCCGAGGCCCTGTTCGGTTTTGACAGCACCGAGGTTGCCGGCAAGCCGTTCGTCTCCCTGTTCGCGGTCGAGAGCCAGCGCGCCGCCCGCGACTATCTCAACGGCCTGTCCGACAATGGCGTGGCAAGCGTGCTCAACGACGGCCGCGAGGTGATCGGACGCGAGGCGCAGGGCCGCTTCATACCGCTGTTCATGACCATCGGCCGGCTGCCGGGCGCCAAGGGCTACTGCGCGGTGCTGCGCGACATCACGCAATGGAAGCGCGCCGAGGAGGAACTGACGCAGGCGCGCGCCGAAGCCGAGCGTGCTTCATCGCAAAAGACCGACTTCCTGGCGCGCATCAGCCACGAGATCCGGACGCCGCTCAACGCCATCATCGGCTTTTCAGAACTGATGATCGACGAGAAGTTCGGGCCGATCGTCAACGACCGCTACCGCGACTATCTGCGCGACATCAACAAGTCGGGCAACCACGTGCTCGACCTCGTCAACGACCTCTTGGACATCTCGAAGATCGAGGCCGGCGAGCAGGAGATGACCTACGAGGCCGTCTCGCTCAACGAGACGCTGGCGGAAGCGGTTGCGATGCTGCAGCCGCAGGCCAACCGCAACCGGGTCATCATCCGCTCGTCCTTCGCCTCGCGCCTGCCGGACGTGGTGGCGGACCTGCGCTCGATCCGCCAGATCGCGCTCAATCTTCTGTCCAATGCAGTGCGCTACACGCAGGCTGGCGGACAGGTGATCGTCTCCACCGCCTACGAGCCGACCGGCGACGTGGTGCTGCGGGTGCGCGACACCGGCGTCGGCATGTCGCAGGGCGAGATCGAACAGGCGCTCAAGCCCTTCAAGCAGATCAACGCGCTCAAGCGTCCGCGTGGCGACGGGACGGGCCTTGGGCTGCCGCTGACGAAGGCGATGGTGGAAGCCAACCGCGCCCGCTTTGCCATCAGCTCGGCTCCGGGCGAAGGCACGATGGTCGAAATCGTCTTCCCCTCGCAGCGCGTCCTCGCCGGGTGACATAAACAGGGTTGAGCGCAAGCCTCTGGAAACATGAGTGAAATTGTTTAGAATAGTTCTAAACAACTGAATTCGTTAGCCTTTCCTTGACGAGCGGCCATTTTCGCGACATTGAGGAGCGGCGCAGTCAAGATTTCTGCGCCGGTGGGCCATGCCGATCGCCCACAACGATCCCCAAAGAAGGGCAGGAGACGAGCATGATACGAGTTTTGGCACGCCACGCCGCTGCATTTGTCGGCGTCGCTCTCGCGATCGGGCTGGCCGCCTCGGCCGCGTCCGCGCAAACAGTCAACATCTATTCCTATCGCCAGCCTGACCTGATCAAGCCGGTCCTCGACGCCTTCACGGCAGAGACCGGGATCAAGACGGAGGTGCTCTTCCTCGACAAGGGCCTCGAGGAGCGTATCGCAGCCGAAGGCGTCAATTCGCCGGCCGACGTGATCCTCACCGTCGACATCGCCCGCCTCGCCAAGACGGTCGACGCCGGCGTGACGCAGCCGCTGGACGACGCGACCGTCAACGCGAACATCCCGGCGGAATATCGCGATCCGGCCGGCAACTGGTTCGGCCTGACCAAGCGCGCCCGCGTCGTCTATGCGTCGAAGGACCGCGTCAGCGACAGCGCGATAACCTATGCCGACCTCGCCGATCCGAAATGGAAGGGCAAGATCTGCATCCGCTCCGGCCAGCACGACTACAATCTGGCGCTCATCTCCGCGGCGATCGCGCATTGGGGCGAGGCCAGGACCGAGGAATGGCTGAAGGGCGTGAAGGCCAATCTCGCCCGCAAGCCCGACGGCGGCGACCGTGACCAGGCGAAGGCCATCGCGGCCGGCGAATGCGACATCGCGCTCGGCAACACCTACTATGTCGGCCTGATGATGACCAACGAGAAGGACCCCGAGCAGAAGGACTGGGCGAACGCCATAAAGGTCGTCTTCCCGACCTTCGAAAACGGCGGCACGCATGTGAACGTATCGGGCGTGGCGCTCGCCAAGAACGCGCCGAATCGCGACAATGCGGTGAAGCTCATCCAGTTCCTGTCGTCGGAAGAGGCCCAGCAGGTCTATGCCGAACAGGTCTTCGAGTATCCGGTGGAGCCGGGCCTGTCGCCCTCCGAGATCGTCAGCGGCTTCGGCAAGCTGACGGCGGACACGCTGCCGCTCGCCGACATCGCCAGGAACCGCAAGGCTGCCTCCGAAATGGTCGACCGGGTCGGCCTCGACGATGGCCCGGCAAGCTGAGGCAGGCTACAATCGGAACAATGAGGGCCGGGCGGGGCAACCTTCCCGGCCTTCGCCGTGACGGGGCACTTCATGGCATTCGCTGAACAGGCAAGACCCGACCGTCCGTTGCGCGTGCGCAGGCCGCGACACGTGCTGGCGCTTCTGCCCGCGATCCTGATCGCCGCCGCGGTGCTTGCGCCCATCGCCGCGATCGGCTTCATCGCGCTTTCGGGTAGCGGCGAGGACTGGCCGCACCTGCTTCGCAACGTGCTGCCCGGGGCGTTGCAGACGACCGCGCTCCTGCTCTTCCTGGTGACGCTCGGCACCGCCTCCATCGGCGTCGTCAGCGCCTGGCTGGTCGTGGCGTTCGATTTTCCACTGCGGCGACTGCTGTCCTGGGCGCTGGTGCTGCCTTTCGCGGTGCCACCCTACCTCGCGGCTTACGCATTCGCGGAGTTCTTCCATTTTTCCGGACCGGTGCAGAGCGCGCTCCGCGCCTTGTTCGGTTTCCAGACGCGGGCCGACTACTGGTTCCCCGACATCCGCTCGACGGCGGGCGCGGCGCTTGTCCTGTCGGCCGTGCTTTTTCCCTACGTCTACATGACCACCCGCATCGTCTTCATCATGCAGGGCCGCAACATCGCGGACGTCGCGCGGACGCTCGGGGCCTCGCCGTTCAAGGTGTTGACGCGCATTCTCCTGCCGGTGGCGAAGCCGGCGATCGCGGCGGGCGTCGCGCTGGTGCTGATGGAGACGCTCAACGACATCGGGGCGTCGGAATATCTCGGCGTGCGCACCCTCACCTTTTCCGTCTATTCGACCTGGCTCAACCGCGGCAGCTTGGAGGGCGCTGCCCAGATCGCCGTGCTGATGCTTGCCCTCGTCTTCGCATTGCTATGGGCCGAGCGCTGGGCCAGGCGAAACCAGCGCTTCCATTCCGCGCGCGCCACACAGATGAAGGTGCGGCCGCCGCGAACCGTGCTGCGCGGCTGGAAGGCGATGCTCGCGACGACCGCCGCCACACTCCCCGTGCTCGCCGGGTTCGGCGTCCCGCTCTACGTCTTCGGACGCTATGCGCTGCGGCGGCTCGACCAGTTCTCCGACCCCGCGCTCGGCAGCGCGCTGTTTCACAGCATCGTCGCGGCTTCGGGCACGGCGGCCATCACGGTGGGCGCCGCCCTTCTTCTCACCTATGCGGTTCGACTCGCCCGCACCCGCGAAATGGCGATGCTCGCGAGGCTCGCGACGCTGGGGTACGCCCTGCCCGGCACGATCCTGGGCCTCGGACTTCTGTTCGTCCTGGCGCGATTCGACAACACGGTCGATGCGTTCGCGCGGACCTATCTCGGCATATCGACGGGGCTTCTGATTTCCGGATCCGCGGCAGCCGTGATCCTCGCCTGCTCGCTGCGATTCCTGGCGCTTGCCGAAGGGTCGATCCGGTCCGGCATCGAAAAGCTCCCCCCCAACCTCGACGAAGCGGCGCGCAGCCTTGGCCGCACCCCGGCGCAAAGCGCGTTGACGGTGATCCTGCCGTTGCTCGGACCGGCCATCTTCACGGCGACAGTGCTGGTGTTCGTCGACACGATCAAGGAGCTGTCGGCGACGATCCTGCTCAGACCGTTCGGCTTCAACACGCTCGCGACCTTTGTCTACGAGAACGCCTCGCGCGGGGTCGTCGAGGACGGGGCGATTGCCGCGCTTACCATCATCGCCACGTCGCTCGTTCCCGTGGCGCTGCTCTCCGGCGCGCTGATGCGCGATCGGGAGGCGTCGCTGTGACAGTGACGAAGCCCCCCGCCTCCGCCGTGATCTGAACCCGATAGGCAAAAAAAGAGGCGCCTGAACGGGCGCCTCAAAGGAATTTGCTGTCACACGGGGCTTGAGCGAATGGGGCTGGATCCGAACTCGCCGGATGCAGGGATTTCTCCCTCAAGTTAGCCTCGACTATCGCGGCGGCTTCTTAACAACTTCTTACCAGACCGCATCGATATTTACCGAAGTGTACCAGAGCTGAAGTCTAGGTAAATTTCCGGGTAGGAGTTCGTTAACCAAACAGGGGTCAGCCGCGCAGCGCCGGCAGGTCGTGGAACAGTTCCAGCGCTTCCGGATTGGCCAGCGCCTCCTTGTTCTTCACCGTCCGGCCGTGAACGACGTCGCGCACTGCGAGTTCGGTGATCTTGCCCGATTTGGTGCGAGGAATGTCGGCAACCTCGACGATGCGGGCAGGAACGTGGCGCGGCGTGGCGCCGGTGCGGATCTTTGCCTTGATGCGCTTTTCCAGATCCTCGTTCAGCACTACGCCCGACGCCAGGCGGACGAAGAGCACGACGCGCACGTCGTTGTCCCAGTCCTGGCCGATGCAGATCGCCTCGAGGATCTCGGGCATCTGCTCGACCTGATTGTAGATTTCCGCCGTGCCGATACGAACGCCGCCGGGATTGAGCGTCGCGTCGGAGCGGCCGTGGATGATCATGCCGCCATGCTCGGTCCATTCGGCGAAGTCGCCGTGGCACCAGACATTGTCGAAGCGGTCGAAATAGGCGGCGTGATATTTGGCGCCGTCCGGATCGTTCCAGAACATCACCGGCATCGACGGAAAAGCGCGGGTGCAGACGAGCTCGCCCTTTTCGCCCACGACATGACGGCCGTCATCATCCCACACGTCCATCGCCATGCCGAGCCCCGGCCCCTGGATCTCGCCGATCCAGACGGGCTTCAACGGAATGCCGAGGACGAAGCAGGAGACGATGTCCGTGCCACCCGAGATCGATGCCAGATGCACGTCCGGCTTTATCGCCTCGTAGACATAGGCGAAGCCTTCCGGCGAGAGCGGCGAGCCGGTCGAGGAAATGACGCGCACCGTCGAGAGGTCGTGCGTGTCCTTCGGCGAAAGCCCGGCCTTGCGCAGTGCGTCGATGAATTTCGCCGAGGTGCCGAAATAGGTCATCTTCTCGGCCTGGGCGAAGTCGAACAGCACGTTACCGTCCGGATGGAAAGGCGAGCCGTCGTAGAGCAGAAGCGTCGCCCCCGAGGCCAGCGCCGAGACCAGCCAGTTCCACATCATCCAGCCGCAGGTGGTGAAGTAGAAGACGCGGTCGCCATCCTCGATGCCGGCGTGGAGGCGGTGTTCCTTGACATGCTGGATCAGCGTGCCGCCGGCCGAATGGACGATGCATTTCGGGATGCCGGTCGTGCCGGAGGAGAACAGGATATAGAGCGGATGCGAGAACGGTAGCCGCTCGTAGACGATGTCGGCTGCCGCGAACCCCTCGACCGCCGCCTCCAGCGTCACCGCGTTGGCCAGGTCCGTGACCGCCTGCGCCGCCGTGCCGAGATAGTCGACGATGATTGCCCGTCGCACGGTCGGCAGCTGCTGCAGCACAGCCTTGACCTTGCCGGTGACGTTGTTCTGCTTGCCATTGTACCAGTAGCCGTCCGGGGCGATGAAGATCACCGGCTCGATCTGGCCGAACCGGTCGAGCACGCCCTGCTCGCCGAAATCGGGGGAACAGGACGACCAGATCGCGCCGAGCGAGGCCGCGGCCAGCATGCAGGCCACCGTCTCGGGCATATTGGGCATCATCGCGGCTATGCGGTCGCCCGACTTGACCCCGGCGGCGGAAAACGCCTGCTGCAGTCGCGAGACCAGCGCGCGCAGCTCATCCCACGACATGCGCCGCGACACCTTGTCCTCGCCCTTGAAGACGAGCGCATCGCCGGCGCCGCGCCTCTTCAGAAGGTTCTCGGCGAAGTTCAGCTTCGCGTCGGGGAAGAACGATGCGCCCGGCATGCGGTCGCCATCGACCAGAACCCGCGAACCCCTCTCGCCGACGATGCCGGCGAAATCCCAGACCAGGTTCCAGAACTCCTCGCGACGATCGATCGACCAGCGGTGAAGATCATCGAAGCCGGAAAGCGGACCGGCGCCGGTCGACTCGGCCTCGCGCATGAAGCGCGTCATCGGCGCAGCCTTGACGGCGGCGGAAGAAGGGGTCCACAGCGGCTGGGAAGCGGTCATCAAGCTCTCTCCGGGAAGCGACGGCGTTATGCATGGCGCACCATTCGAGGGCAAGTCGCAAGAATACGTACCATCTGTGCGCAACAGCCATCGCCGGGCCACAAAGCCTTGAAATGGCGCTTCCTTACGATAAACCGAGCGTGCCGGCGAGTGCAGTGGCCGGCATCGAGGAACTATGCCGGCTCCTTTCGTCAGGAAAGCCATCTGGGCAATCGTCGCGGCCTGCGCCGTGGTTGTGCTCGTGCTTGCCTCCTTGCCTCTCGTTGCGTCCACCCAGATCGTGCGGACACGCATATCGCAGGAACTGTCGGCGCGGACGGGCTATCGCGTCACGCTTGGCGAAGCGCCGGACCTCGTGCTGTTTCCTTCGCTGAAAGCCGTCCTCAACAATGTCAGCTTCAGGCGATGGGATGACGGCAACGCTCCGGCGGTGCTGGAAACCGAGAGGTTGCAAGTGAACCTGTCGGCCTGGCAGGCGCTGCTCGGCCGGATCGACTTCAGCACGGTGGCGCTGGAGCGCCCTTTGTTGCGGGTCGAGCGGGTCGGTGACGGCTTCCATCTACCGTTTCTGCCCGACCGCGGCCGTGTCACCGATATCCTGCGCGCCGCCGGAACAACTGCTCCGCCGAGCGGACCAGCGCTTGGGACGATCCATTTCTCCGAAGGGCGCCTCGTCGGCTCGGAGGGTGGCGGGGACATCGCAACCGGACTGACCGGCACGGCGCAATGGGAAACCGCGAATTCGCCCGCGTTGCTCAACGGCGGCGGAGTGTGGCGGGGCGAGCCCGTCAAATACGCGCTGCTGATCGATGCCCCGTTGAAACTCGCCGCCCAGGACGCGAGCGCGGTGACGATCTCCTTCGAGTCCGATCCGTTCAAGGCATCCTTCTCCGGCATGCTGTCGCGCCGCGAGAGATTGGCGTTCGACGGATCGCTGGCCGCAAGTTCCCCATCCGTGCGGCGGGCACTCGAGTGGTCGCAGGCACAGATAAATCCGGGGGCGGCCATGGGCGCATTCTCGCTCACCGGCAAGGCGACGGGCGGGAAGGACAATCTGAATCTCGCCGACGCCCGACTGTCGATCAACGAAAACCCGGGCGTGGGCGCGCTCGAGTTCGCCTTTGCCGGACCGATCCCTAGCATATCCGGCACATTGGCCTTCGATACGCTCGATCTCGGCCGCTTCCTAGCGGCCTTCGCGACACCGCTCGATCACGCCTCGCGCCGGCCTGTCTTCGACCTGGCGTTCACCGACCAGATCAGCCTCGATCTGCGGCTTTCCGCGGGCAGCGCGACGGGCGGCGGCATCCCGTTGTCCGATGTCGCCGCAACGGCCCAGGTGCGGGGCGGTTTCGCCGCGTTCGACATCTCGGACGCGACCGCTCTCGGAGGCGAGATCCAGGCCGGCTTCCGCGTCGACAGAAAGCCCGAGGGCGAGATCGGCGAGATGAGAGTCTCGGCGGTCGGAATCGATTGGGCGCAGATGGCCGAGCGGATCGGCTGGAGCCGGAACGCGCTACAGGCGAAAGGGTCGCTCAGCGTCGTACTCAGAAGCCCGATCACCGACATGGCGTCCTTGCCATACACGACCGAAGGGACGATCAGCGCCAAACTGGGCGCCGGCTCGGTGAGGGATTTCGACTTCGCCAAACTGGTATCGAACAAGCCGGGCAGCGGCTTCTTCCCGCTGAGCGCGGTCGGGGGCGGCTCGCTCGCGATCGAGGGTGCCGAGTTCAAGGCCGCCGTCGGCAATGGCGTCGCGCGGATCGACACGGCAAAGGCGTGGACGGCGAGCGATATTCTGACTCTCGATGGAATAGTGCCCTATGTCGGGCGCAGCCTGGCGCTGTCGCTCAAGGTCGACAAGCGCGACGCGCAAGATACCCCGCGCGATCCGAACAGCGCCCAGTCCTACTTCATCGGCGGTTCCTGGGACGCGCCCTATGTCTCGGCCGTGCTGGCGCCCTCGGAACCCTGAGGGCGGAGCCGCGCGGGCGATTCAACTTGCCGGCGAATCGCGCTAGTGTGGCGCGGGGGATTTGCGGAATGTTCAGGATCATTTCCGGCGCGTTCAAGATCGTGGTCATATCGCTGCTGACGGGGGCGGTACTATCCGCGCTCGACCTGTCGGCCGCGGACATCCTGATCGAACTCGGCCTCACCCCCGAACGCGTCATGGAACTCCTGCAGACCGGCGCGACCTGGGCGCTGCCCAACATCATTCTGGGCTCGATGGTGATCGTGCCGATCTGGCTGGTCGTGGCGCTGCTCAGGCCGCCGAGGGGACCCTAGCCTCGATTGGCAGCCTGTTCGTCGCGCAGTCGCTGGACCTCGCGGCGCTTGTTGACGAGCGAGGCGATGATGACGCCGGTCGCGACGATGGCGATCAGGATTGTGCAGGCGGCATTGATCTCGGGCGTCACGCCGAGGCGCACCTGGCTGTAGATCTTCATCGGCAGCGTGGTGGCGCCGGGCCCCGAGGTGAAGCTCGCGATGACGAGGTCGTCCAACGACAGGGTGAAGGCCAGCATCCAGCCTGAAATGACCGCCGGAAGGATGACCGGCAGGGTGATCTGGAAGAAGGTCTTCACCGGCGTCGCGCCGAGATCCATCGCCGCTTCCTCGAGCGAACGGTCGAAGGTCATCAGCCGCGACTGGACGACGACCGCGACGAAGCACATCGAGAAGGTGATGTGGGCGAGCGTAACGGTCAGGAAGCCTCGGTCGAGGCCGATCGCCACGAAGAGCAAGAGCAGCGACAGGCCGGTGATGACCTCCGGCATAACCAGCGGCGCAAACACCATGCCCGAGAACAGGACCCTGCCCCGGAAGCGGGTATAGCGGGTGAGCGCAAGTGCGGCCATGGTGCCGAGGATCGTGGCGAAGGTCGCCGAAAGCACCCCGACACGGGCGGTGACCCAGGCGGCGTCCATGAGGCTCTGGTTGCGGAACAGTTCGCCGTACCACTTGGTCGAGAAGCCGGCCCAGACGGTGACGAGCTTGGACTCGTTGAACGAGAAGATGATGAGCAGCACGATCGGCAGATAGAGGAAGGCGAAGCCGAGCACGATCGAGGCGATGTTGAAGCGGGACCAGGTCGCGTTCATGTCAACGGCTCTCTTCCTGCGCCTTGGCCTGCGCCTGCTGGAAGAACATCATCGGCACCACCAGCATCAGCAGGAGGATCACCGCCACCGCCGACGAGACCGGCCAGTCGCGGTTGGAGAAGAACTCGTTCCACAAGGTCTTGCCGATCATCAGCGTCTGCGAACCGCCGAGCAGGTCGGGAATGACGAACTCGCCCGTCGCCGGAATGAAGACGAGCAGGCAGCCGGCGACGATGCCCGGCATGGCAAGCGGGAAGGTGATTTTCCAGAAGGCGGAGATCGGCGTGCAGCCGAGGTCTTGGGCCGCCTCGATCAGCGAATAGTCCATCTTCTCCAGCGCCGAATAGAGCGGCAGGACCATGAACGGCAGGTAGGAATAGACGATGCCGATGAAGATCGCGCTGTGGGTGTTGAGGATGATCAGCGGCTGATCGATGAGCCCGGTCCAGATCAGGAACTGGTTGAGCAGCCCCTCCGGCTTCAAAATGCCGATCCACGCGTAGACCCGGATCAGGAAGCTGGTCCAAAACGGCAGGATGACCAGCATCAGCAGCAGCGGACGCACGGTCGCCGGCGCGCGCGCCATGCCGTAGGCAATCGGGAAGCCGATCAGGAGGGCGAAGAAGGTCGAGATGGCGGCGATGACGACGCTCGAGACATAGGCGTTGAAGTAGAGCGGGTCGTCGGTCAGCCACAGATAGTTGTCGAAAGAGAACTCCTTGAAGCTCCCCCACAGGCCCGAAATTCCCCCGGACAGATCGAAGGTCGGCAGATAGGGCGGCATCGCGATCGCGGTCTGCGACAACGATATCTTGAAGACGATCAGGAACGGCACGAGGAACAGAATGAGCAGCCAGGCATAGGGGATGATGATCACCAGCCTGCCCGTGAGGGCGGTCAGCCAGGTGCCTTGCTGCGGGACGGCGGCCTGAGAAGCCGACGGGGCCGTGGCGAGCGTGGTGTCAGCCATGTTGGCACCCTTTCAGCATCCGACGATATGCGACCGGTACCTTGGCGGCGCTGTCCATGTCGCCCCTATCTCGTCAACACGACGCCCGCGTCGGGCGCGAAGGAGATCCACGCCTTGTCGTTCCAGCTGAGCGGATCCTCGGTGATGCGGGAACTGTTGAGCGCGCTCGCCTTGACGACCTGACCGTCGACGAGCCGAACGTGATAGACGGTCATGTCGCCGAGATAGGCCAGGTCGAAGATTTCGCCTTCCATGACATTGGCCGCGCCGTCGGGCTTCTTCGAGGAGACCTTGATCTTCTCCGGCCGGATCGCAAATGCGACGGTGCTGCCAGCGGTCGCGTCGCCCGCGTTCTCGACGCGGATCTCCGCCCCGCTCGCGCCTGTGATCGTCGCGGTCTTCTCCGATCGTTCGGCGACCGTGCCTTCCAGCATGTTCACATTGCCGACGAAGCCGGCGACAAAGCGCGAAACCGGCGCCTCGTAGACTTCCGCCGGCGTCGCGACCTGCATCACCTGGCCCTTGTCGAGGATGGCGATGCGGTCGGCCATGGTCATCGCCTCTTCCTGGTCGTGCGTGACGACGACGAAGGTGAGGCCGAGATTCTGCTGCAGATCCATCAGCTCGAACTGGGTTTCCTCGCGCAGCTTCTTGTCGAGCGCGCCCAGCGGTTCGTCGAGCAGCAGCACCTTAGGACGCTTGGCGACCGAACGCGCAAGAGCAACGCGCTGGCGCTGGCCGCCCGACAACTGGTGCGGCTTGCGCTTGGCGAACTGCTCGAGCTTGACCAGCTTGAGCATGTCGGCGACGCGCTTGTCGATATCGGCCTTCGGCATGCCTTCCTGCTTAAGGCCGAAGGCGATGTTCTGCTCCACCGACATATGCGGGAAGAGCGCGTAGGACTGGAACATCATGTTGACGGGCCGCCTGTAGGGCGGAATGCCGCGCATATCCTGGCCGTCGAGAAGAATCCGGCCGGATGTCGGTTCGTCGAAGCCGGCGAGCATGCGCAGAAGCGTGGACTTGCCGCAGCCGGACGCGCCGAGAAGGGCGAAGAACTCCCGTTCATAGATCGTCAGCGACAGATTGTTGACCGCGGTGAAGTCGCCGAATTTCTTGGTGACGTTCTCGAAGACGATATAGGGCTTCGCCGCCGGATCGGTCCACGGCGAGAAGCTTCTGCGAATGCTGCCCAGCGATTTCATGTGCTATCCCGGCCCCCGATCCCGGAAGTGAAAAGCCCCGGCGGTGCCGGGGCTTTCTTGTCATTGCCCAGAGACGATCTTGGTCCAGCTCCGGGTGATCAGGCGCTGCGTTTTCGGATCGTAAGGCAGCGTGATGAAGAGCTTTGCCATCGTCGCCTCGTCCGGGTAGATCGCCGGATCGTCGAGCACCTCCTTGTCGAGAAGGGCCTGCGAGGCCTTGTTGCCGTTGGCGTAGAAGACGTAGTTCGACGCCTTCGCCGCGACTTCCGGCTTCATGATGTAGTTGATGAAGGCATGCGCCTCGTCGAGATGCTTGGCGTCGGCGGGGATCGCCAGCTGATCGAACCACATCTCGGCGCCCTCGTTGGGGATCACATAGGCGATCTCGACGCCCTGATCGGCTTCGGCGGCGCGGTCGCGCGCCTGGAACACGTCGCCGGACCAGCCGACGGCCAGGCAGATGTCGCCATTGGCCAGCGCATTGATGTATTCGGACGAATGGAACTTGCGCACATAAGGCCGGATCGAAAGCAGCAGTTCCTCGGCCTTGGTGATTTCGGCCGGATCACGGCTGTCCGGATTCAAACCGAGATAGGCGAGCGCCGTCGGGATGATCTCCTGCGGCGCGTCGAGCATGTAGACGCCGCACTCGTTGAGCTTCTTCATCGATTCCGGGTCGAAGACGGTCTTCCAGGAGTCGATCTTGTCGATACCGAGCACGTCCTGGATCTTCTTGACGTTGTAGCCGATGCCGGTCGTGCCCCACATGTAGTTGACCGAATAGGCGTTGTCCGGATCGTACTTCGCCGTCTGCGTCGCCACCACGTCCCACATGTTGGAGATGTTCGGCAGCTTCGCCTTGTCGAGCTTCTGGAAAACGCCCGCCTGGATCTGGCGGGCGAGGAATGCGCCGGTCGGAACGACCACGTCGTAGCCCGTTCCGCCCGCGAGTAGCTTGGTCTCGAGGATCTCGTTCGAGTCGAACACGTCGTAGACGACCTTGATACCGGTCTCCTTGGTGAAGTCCTCAAGGATGGAATCGTCGATGTAGTCCGACCAGTTGTAGACGTTGACGACCTTGTCCTGAGCGAAGGCCGAAAAAGCGAAGATGCTTGCCAAGGTCGTCGCAGTCGCGAGCCCGATAGCTTTGCGCATCGAGTATTCTCCTCTGATTGCCCCAATCCCGGCTCGCACAGCGGTCCTTCACGGCCAGGTTCGGACACAGCCTATTGGCGTTTTCGCAGTGCGGCAAGCCTTGAATCCAAGACGGAACGGCAACAGAGGGGCGTCTCAGCGCGGCGCGGGAACGCCTGTGACACCGGGTCGCTGCGGCCGCGCCTGGCGGCGGAATTCGAGGGCGATATGGACGAGGAGCGCGGCGAAGATGACCGTTCCGCCGATGACCGTTCGCGCCGTAGGCGTCTCGCCGTGGATCAGCCAGACCCAGACGGGACCGAGGACGGTCTCCAGCGTGCCGAGGAGCGCCGCGAAGGCGGCCGGGATCAGCCGCGCGCCGGTCGCGAACAAGGCCAGGCCAAGTCCGAGGTTCAGCGCGCCGAAGGCAAACAGCCAAGCCATGTCGACGGCGCCCACCGCGTAGGCGGACGCCTGCGACGCGGCAAAGGCGGCTGCGATCAGCGTGCCGAGACAGGTCGCGGGCGTCATGCGGACATGGGCGAAGCGGCGGGTGATTACCGTCGCCGAGGAAAACGCCACGGCGATGAGGAGCGCCAATCCGTCGCCGATCGGGGAGACGTCGCCGGTGAAGGATTCCGAGACCATGATGGACACGCCGGCGATCACGACCGCGATCGCGAGCCAGGTGGGCAGAGAGACCTTCTCGCGGAAGATTATCCAGCCCATCAGCGCGGCGAGCAGCGGCACGCCCGCCTGCATCAGGACGATATTGGCGACCGTCGTATAGGCCAGGGCGACGACGAAAGAGGTGGACGCGACGGCGAAGCAGACGCCAACGGCGAGGCCCGGCAGGCCCATGTTCCTGAACAGCGCGATCGTGCCGCGCAGGCCGTCGCGCCAGAGCATGAAGCCGATGAGGAAGGCGGCCGCCCAGAGCGAGCGCCAGAAGACCATTGTCCAGCTGTCCGCTTCGATGAACCTCGCGATCGCGCCGCCGAAGCTCCAGAAGAGCGCCGACAGCGTGACCAGGATGAACCCCAGCCGTTCGTCGCCGCGCGAGGGCGAAGCCTGTGTTGCCGTCTCTGCCATAATCAGATGCCGTGTTGCCGACCGTCGGATTGCGTGGGCCGGGCGAATCTTCCTATCGCGTTAGAGCAGAAGCCGAAACCTGGCGTGATCCAGCCCGCGCTTTGGTTTGTATCACCTGCGACACGGGACAAATGCCAACCTTTTCGCGCTCGAGCGCAGTCCTCTGCCTCCTGCTGGCGCCGCCGGCGGCGTTTCTCGTGGCCGCGCTGGCCAACGGCGAGACATGGCGCTTTGCGATCCGTCCCTCGGGCGACTATGCCGCGAAGCTGCTGGTCGTCACGCTCTGCCTCTCCCCGCTGCGCGCACTCTTCCCACAAAGCCGTTGGACCGCCTGGCTGATGTCGCGCCGGCGGATCTTCGGGCTCTCGGCCTTTTTCTATGCCCTGTTCCACCTCGCGGTCTTTTGCGCGAGCATCGGCCGGCTCGACTGGATCCTGCAGGGCATGCCCTTCACCTCGATGTGGACCGGCTGGATCGCCTTCGGCCTGCTTGCAGCGGTCGCGTCGACCTCCAATGCCGCCGCCAAAGCGCATCTCGGCCTTTGGTGGAAGCGGATCCAGCGATGTGCCTATCCTGCAGCGGTCCTGACGCTCGCACACTGGCTGCTGCTGACCACCTCGCCATGGGAGGCGCTGGCACATGCCGCACCGGTGGCGGGCCTTTGGGTAGCTGTCGCGGCGCGGCGATTGTCCTCCGCTCCACCGGGGGCTATCAATCGAACCAGATAACCGGTCTGAAGCCGGAGCGAGGAAACGTGATGCAGGCAGCCTGGTACGAGAGGAACGGCGCGGCGGCGCAGGTGCTGCATGTCGGCGACATGGACATGCCGGAGCCCGGCCCGAACGAGGTGCGGGTCAAGATTCACACGTCGGGCGTCAATCCCTCCGACGTGAAGAGCCGTCGCGGGCGACCGCCGATGTGGCCGCGCATCATCCCGCATTCGGACGGGGCGGGCGTGATCGACGCCGTCGGCAAGGGCATCGACCATGCGCGCATCGGCGAACGCGTCTGGATATGGAATGCGCAGTGGAAGCGGCCCTTCGGCACGGCGGCGGAATACTGCGTGCTGCCTTCCGAGCAGGCAGTTCATCTGCCCAAGCGGATTGATTTCGCGGCCGGCGCGTGCCTCGGCATCCCCGCGCTCACGGCGCTGCAGGCGGTGCGCCACCTCGGCCAGATCGGCGGCAAGACGATCCTCATCACCGGTGCCGGATCGTCGGTCGGTCACTACGCCACGCAGTTCGCCAAGGCGCGCGGGGCGCGCGTGATCGGCACGGCGTCGGCGGCCAAGGCCGAACATGCGCGCCACGGCGGAGCGGACTTCGTCGTCGACTACCAGAACAAAGACGTTGCGAGCGTGGTGAAGCACCTCACCCAGGGCAAGGGTGTCGACGGCATCATCGACATGGACCTGTCGTCGACGGCCCGGCTGATCGCCGAGGCGGTGATGGCGCCGCACGGGACGATGGTCTGCTACGGCTCGAACCAGCCGACCGACATCGCGCTCAACTTCCCCGCGCTTCTATGGAACAGCTACACGCTCAAGGTCTTCCTGGTCTACGATCTGAAGCCGGAGGACCGGAGGGCGACGACCGCCGAACTGACCAAGTATCTCGAGGAAGGCGGCATCAAGCACTCGGTCGGGCCGCGTTTCCTGCTGCGCGACATCGCAAGGGCGCACGAGGAGGTCGAGGGCGGAAAGGCGATCGGCAATGTGGTGCTTGATTTGGCGTGAGCTTCTTAATCGCAGCGCGAGGCTATGATATGCTGCCTTCAAACGCCGGAGAAGACCATGAATCATTCTTTGCGGGACGCGATCCGAGAGGTCGAAGCGTTGCCTGAAAAGGACCAGGAAGAGATTGCCCTTGCTCTCCACCACATGGCCGTCCGGAAACGGATAGACGCACGGCTGGAAGCCGCTCTCCATCGCGGAGGCGAAATGCCCGCTGAGGCTTTCTACGAGGAGCTTCAGCAAAAGTATGGCGAGTGAGGTCGTTTGGCTCAAGGAAGCGCGAGAGAACCTCGACGAGATCATTGCGCAAATAGCAGAAGCCAGTCCTGCCGCCGCGCGAAAGTATCGATCAGGTCTCGTCAACGCGTGCAGAAAGCTGGCGGACTTTCCGCGATCGGGCCGGCGCTACAACGACCTATTTCGAGCAGTGGTTTATCGTAACCACATCATCTTTTATCAAGTCATCGGTGGCGCCGACCGTGTCCATATCGTGATGGTCATTGATGCGCGACGGGACGTTGACGGTATCGTCGTCGATTTGCTCACCTGAAATCAAACGCGCTGAGCCCCGTGACCATCTCGTCTAGCCCGAGCGGCCGCGTCACCGGCGGTTCGGCGCGGGCAAGGCAGCCGGAGCGCTCGCACAGACGGCAGGCCGGGCCGATCGGTGTGGCGGGGACGTGTCCGGGCTTCGAGACCGTTCCCGGAGCAGCACCGGGAAGTGCCGTCGAATAGACGATCTCGTCCTTGAAGCCGATGTCGCAGCCGAGCAGCAGCGCGGTGCGGCGCGGGCGCTCGTTGAAGGCGCCCTGTGGACCTTCCAGCGTGCGCGCGATCGTCAGGAACTCCGCGCCGTCGGGCATTTCGACTGCTTCGACCAGGATCTGGGACGGCTGGGCGAAGGCCGCATGCACCGGCAGTTTCGGGCAGCCGCCCCCGAAGCGCGCCTGGGGGAACCCTTGGGCGCCTGCCTTGCGAAAACGGTGGCCGGCATTGTCGACCTCCAGCATGAAAAAGGGCACGCCCTGCGCGCCCGGCCGCTGCAGCATGGTCAGACGGTTGGCCGCCTGCTCGAAGGAGACGCCGAAGCGCGAGCGCAGCACGTCGATGTCGTAGCGAGAGCGCTGCGCGGCGGCATGGAAGGCGCCATAGGGCATCATCAGCGCGTGGGCGGCGTAGCGGGCGAGTTCGAACCGGCCGAGCCGCCGCGCCTCGTCGGAGGACAGTCTGAGCGCCTGCAGCTCGGCGCCGATGGCGACGCCCATGCGCACGAGACAGGCCTCCATCGCAACCTCGCGCAACTGGTCGAAGGGCGACAGGCGCTCGGAGATGAACAGGCGCTGCGAATGGCGGTCGTAGCGGCGACGCCAGTTGGGCATGGTCGCCACCGGCAGGACGCGCACGACGATACCGGCTTCGCGCTTCAGCCAGGCCTTCAACGCGCCGAGCAGGTCGTCGCCGGGCTGGAGCAGCGCGGTGAATGCGTCCGCTTCCTCCTCGATCGAGGCGAAGTGATTTGCCCTCCGCTCGAACACTTCATGCACCTCGTCGATCGGCAGGCGCGCCGACGAAAGCGCGGTGGCGCGGCCGTCGCGGGCGAGCATTTCGGAAAGATCCGACAGGCGCTCGGCCTGCTCGCGATAGGCGCGGAAAAGCTTGATCACACCCGACGAGACGTTTGGCGCGGCTTCTGCGATCTCGAGGAGTTCCTGGTCGCCCGGCAGTTCGCCCGCCAGCAACGGATCGGCGAAGACCTCGCGCAGCTGCGAGACGGTGCCGCCGGCCTCGGCCTGAAGTTCGTCAGGTTCGACCTTGTAGACGGAAGAAAGCTTGAGGATGAGCTGGACGGTCAGCGGCCGCTGGTTACGCTCGATGAGGTTGAGATAGGAGGGCGAGATGCCCAGCCCCTCGGCCATCGCCGTCTGGGTCAGCCCCTTGGCGTTGCGGATGCGCCGGATGCGCGGCCCGGCAAAGATTTTCTGCTCGGCCATTTCGACCCACCCGCAGCGATTTGTACGGCAATTTACAATGCTGGACAGGTTGCCGGCGGCCTATCGATCTTTACAAGATTTACAGCTTTACATCGCCGATCGGTAAATCGCAACACAGGATAACCTCATTCTTTCGTTGGTTTTGCGTTCTTTTCTGGCGAATTGTGCGTTGCGATGTAAATGCGTTCACATCGGAAACGACGGGGCGACACCTTCCCGTCCTGCCATTTGGAGAGTCCGCAATGACCGACTTTTACAACCTCGTCCCGTCCGCGCCGGAAGGTCGCTTCGACGGCATCGAGCGGCCCTATACGCCGGAAGACGTGAAGCGCCTGCGCGGCTCCGTGCAGATCCGCCAGACCTTGGCTGAACTGGGCGCCAACCGGCTGTGGAAGCTGATCCACGAGGAAGACTTCGTCAACGCGCTGGGCGCGATGTCGGGCAACCAGGCGATGCAGCAGGTGCGCGCTGGCCTCAAGGCGATCTACCTCTCCGGCTGGCAGGTCGCGGCGGATGCCAACACGGCGTCCGCGATGTATCCCGACCAGTCGCTCTATCCGGCCAACGCCGCGCCGGAGCTCGTCAAGCGCATCAACCGCACGCTGCAGCGCGCCGACCAGATCGAAACGTCTGAAGGCAACGGCCTTTCGGTCGAGACCTGGTTCGCGCCGATCGTCGCCGACGCGGAAGCCGGCTTCGGCGGCCCGCTCAACGCGTTCGAGATCATGAAGGCCTTCATCGAGGCGGGTGCGGCCGGCGTCCACTTCGAGGACCAGCTCGCGTCTGAGAAGAAGTGCGGCCATCTCGGCGGCAAGGTGCTGATCCCGACGGCTGCCCACATCCGCAACCTCAACGCCGCGCGGCTCGCCGCCGACGTGATGGGCACCTCGACGCTGATCGTCGCCCGCACCGACGCGGAGGCAGCTAAGCTCTTGACCTCCGACATCGACGAGCGCGACCAGCCCTTCGTCGACTACAACGCCGGCCGCACGGTCGAGGGTTTCTACCAGGTGAAGAACGGCATCGAGCCGTGCATCGCCCGCGCCATCGCCTATGCGCCGAACTGCGACCTGATCTGGATGGAGACCGGCAAGCCCGACCTCGCCCAGGCCCGCAAGTTCGCGGAGGCCGTTCACAAGGCGCATCCGGGCAAGCTGCTCGCTTACAATTGCTCGCCGTCGTTCAACTGGAAGAAGAACCTCGACGATGCGACGATCGCCAAGTTCCAGCGCGAGCTGGGCGCGATGGGCTACAAGTTCCAGTTCATCACGCTCGCCGGCTTCCATCAGCTGAACTTCGGCATGTTCGAACTGGCGCGCGGCTACAAGGATCGCCAGATGGCGGCCTATTCGGAGCTGCAGGAGGCCGAGTTCGCGGCGGAGGCCAACGGCTACACCGCGACCAAGCACCAGCGCGAGGTCGGCACCGGCTACTTCGACGCCGTGTCGATGGCGATCACCGGCGGCAAGTCGTCGACGACCGCGATGCACGAGTCGACCGAGCACGAACAGTTCCGCCCGGCCGCCGAATAGGCGACCCGCGCGAGAGAAAATCTCCGGGACACTTGCCCCGGAGAGATGTAACAGAGGAAACGCCCAGGAGCGGCCACAAGAAGCCTAAGGAACGACTGCCATGACCCCAAGGACCCGTGTCAAGGAACGCGCCGAGGAACAATCCTCGTCGATGAGCGACGACCAGCAGGCGGTGATCCGCATGGTCGCCAACGATCTGCATCGCCTGAACCAGTCGGTGATGAAGGCGGTCGAGGCGGGAGTATCGGTAGAGCTGGTCCGCTCTGCCCGACACCATGGCGGCGAGGGCAACTGGGGCGATCTGCTGATCCCGGTGATCGTGACGCAGTCGAACAAGTCCTGATCGGATCTGCCGCGAGGCGAACCAGGAAAAGGTCGGTGGAGAAGTCCGCCGGCCTTTTTCGTTTTGCTTGACATGAAATCCCGCAGTAGTTGAAATCGATCCCGCGTGCGTTGGTGCTGTTCGACGCGAGCCGATATCCTGATATGAATACCGGAACATCTTGACCAACAGCCCGCCGGTGCCGTCCGATGCCCACCAAAAACATCGATCCGATTGCCCCGCGTGACGATGCGCCGCGCGACGCGATCGTCGGACAGGCGTTCGTCCAGCCCGAAACCGTGATCGTCGTCAGCACGTCGCAGGTGAACCTGATCGTGCTGTCGCGGATCGTCGAGCGGGCGCGCCTCAAGGCGGTAAACTGCGAGCCCGAGCGGGCGGGTGCCCACATCGCGCGCATCGATCCGCTGATCGTCATCCTCGACGGCGGCAGCGACATGCGTGAATGCGATGCCGCGCTGGGTCCGATCGCGGTTCAGAAGCGCATGTCGGACGGTGCGAGGCCGCATGTCGTGCTGCTCACCGTGCAGAACATGCGACCCGATGCCGTGGACATGGGTGGATTGATCGATTCCCTCGTTGCGAAGCCGGTGACGCCGGAACGGCTGCAACCACTGATCGAAACCGTTCGCGACCGCTGGTCCTCATACTCCAGCGCCGAAGGTCGATCGCGGCAGGCTTCGTCGCCGGATCCCGCGTAGACAGGGAGGCGTAGTGCGCTGATGCAGACCGGCAGGCGTGCGCGCGGCCTCCTTGCCTTCCTGTCGGCGGCGATCGGCATCGGATGCCTTCGCGCCGCTTACCTCATGCTGGGCGCTGCGTCCCTCCCGGCGACGGCTGGCGACGCGATCCTGGCCGCCATTCTTGCGATCTGCGGCATCGTCTGTGTCCTCGGATCGTTGCTGCTCTGGTTCCGGCTGTCGGATCGGCCGCGTGTCGAGACCGGGAAGACTCCGAGATTCGGCCGATATGGCGCGGGCGATGAGGAAAGCCGCTCGCGCCTGGTTCCCGCTCTCGTCGTTGTAGCGCTCGCCGGCGCCGCGGCGCTCGCCACCCATCAGTTCGCCTTCCTGCGCCTCATCGAAAGCCCATCGACGGTCGCCGAGACGCAGGAAGCTGAAGAACCTGCGCCGACGGCCCCGCAGTCACCGTCGACGGCCGAACCCGCGGCAGGGCCGTCGCCGGGCGCGGAGGCGGTTTCGCCCGGACCCGCAGCGCCCGTATCCGGCGAGCCGAAGCCTGCCGTCACGTCGCCAGCTTCCCAGGAAACGGCGGCAGCTCCGCCACCGGCACCACCGCCGGCTCCTGAAACCACCGCGCCGGAGACGCCTCCCGCCGTCACGACCGTGCCGATGCCGGAGCCGGAAGCGATGCCGACGCAGGCCGACGGTCACCGCGACGCCGTCGTGTGGCTGTCGCTGGCACCCGACGGCAGGTCATTCCTCAGCGCCGGCACGGACAGGACGATCAAGCTATGGGACATCGCGGGCCGGCAACTGATCAGGACCGTGGCGACCCATTCCGACATGGCGCGTGTGGCGGTGTTCCTTCCCGGCGGGACGCAGATCGTCACCGCGGGAGACGACGGCGAGATCGTCCTCAGGAGCACGGCTGACGGCGCGCCGCTGCACGTCTTCTCGACCAAGGACCACGGCGGGGTGAACAAGATCGCGATCTCCGGCGACGGACGGCGGATGGTCAGCGGACACTCGGCCGGCACGGTCCTGCTCTGGGATCTGGAGAAGCGGGCAGCCTTGCACGTCGAACGCGCGCACGGCTGGTCGGTCGCCGGCGTGGCGATCTCGGATGACGGCAAGCGCGCATTGAGCGGCAGCATCGACGGCGATCTGAAACTGTGGGACGTCGAGAGCGGAACGCTGCTGCGCTACTGGGGCGGGCACGAGCGCGGCGCCTACGGAATGGCGTTCACGCGTGACGGAAAGCAGGCCGTGACCGGAAGCGGCGATCGCACGATCAAACTGTGGGATCTGGAGAGCGGGCGTGAACTGAAGCGTTTCGAAGGACATTCCCAAACCATCTACGCCATCGCTCTCTCGGCCGACGGTTCGCGCATCCTCAGCGGGTCGCTCGATGGCACGGCCCGATTGTGGGACATCGCGTCTGGAGCGGAACTCGCCCTCTATGTCGGGCACTCGGGGCCGGTCTACTCGGTCGCCTTCGGTCCCGACGGCACGATCCTCACCGGCGGCTACGACCGGACGATCCGGATCTGGCCTGAATCCGGGGGCAATGCGCTCGCCGTCCTGGCCGGATCGCCCGAATAGTCGCCCCCCTTCCCATGAGGGGGAGCAGCCAGCTATAGTCGGCTCACCAGCAACATCTCTTGGTGATTGATGCCTCCTGCGAAGAAGGAAGTCCGACCGTCCGGCCGTGGCGGCGGAAAACGCACGCCCGCGTTCCTGAAGAACCATCGTGGCGTGAAGAACTGGAAGGAAGCCAGCCAGTGGCTGGAGTGGCGCAGCATCGAGGATATCGAGTGCATCACGCCCGACCAGGCCGGCGTCGCGCGCGGCAAGATGATGCCGTCGAAGAAATTCACTTCGAACACGTCGCTCGCCCTGCCGTCCGCCCCGTTCATGATGACCATCTCCGGCGACTATCCGGAAGACGGCAACGGTTTTGCCTACCCCGAGGACGACGGGGACCTGAAGCTGATGCCCGACCTGTCGACGCTGTCGCTCGTGCCCTGGGAAACCGACCCCACGGCACAGGTGATCTGCGACCTGGTCCACCAGGACGGCCGGCTGGTCGAGTTCACGCCGCGCAACGTGCTGCGCCGGGTGCTGGGCGAATACACCAAGATGGGATTGAAGCCCGTCGTCGCGCCGGAGATCGAGTTCTATCTGGTGCGCAAGAACCCTGACCCCGACTATCCGCTGGCGCCGCCGGTCGGACGTTCGGGACGGCCGATCGCCGGCGGCTCGGGCTACTCGATCGCGGGCGTCAACGAGTTCGACGAGCTGATCGACGACATCTACCACTTCTCGGAGAGCCAGGGTCTCGAGATCGACACGCTGATCCATGAAGAGGGAGCGGGGCAGCTCGAGATCAACCTGCGCCACGGCGACCCGATCGAACTGGCGGACCAGGTTTTCCTGTTCAAGCGCACGATCCGCGAGGCGGCGCTGAAGCACGACATGTATGCGACCTTCATGGCCAAGCCGATCCAGGGCCAGCCGGGATCGGCGATGCACATCCACCAGTCGATCGTGGACAAGAAGACCGGCAAGAACGTCTTCACCGCGGAGGACGGGTCCGAGACCGACGCGTTCGGCTATTTCATCGGCGGGATGCAGAAGCACGTCCCGGCGGCGCTGGTGATGTTCGCGCCCTATGTGAATTCCTACCGACGGCTGACGCAGGCGGCGTCCGCCCCGGTCAACACCAAGTGGGGCTACGACAACCGCACGACGGCCTTCCGCGTGCCGCGCTCGGACCCGGCGGCGCACCGCGTGGAAAACCGCATCCCCTCGTCGGACGCCAACCCGTACCTGGCGCTGGCAGCGTCGCTCGCCTGCGGCCTGATCGGCATCCAGAACAAGATCCGGCCGGATTCGCCGGTCGGCACCACCGCCAACGAAGACGAGATCGACCTGCCGCGTGGCCTGCTGGAAGCGGTGGATCTGTTCGAGAACGACGAGCAGTTGAAGGCGATGCTGGGCGCGACCTTCGTGGCGACCTACGCCGCGATCAAGAAAGCCGAGTTCGAGACCTTCATGGAAGTGATCAGCCCGTGGGAGCGGGAGTTTCTGTTGCTGAACGTGTGAATGGTGAATGGTGAATGGTGAATGGTGAATGGTGAATGGTGAATGGCCAGGAACATACCCTCTCGCGGCAGGCAACCTCGCGATGTCTGATCTCCAACTGATTAATATACATCAACTTCCATTCACCATTCACCATTTACCATTCACCATGTCATGACCTACCAATCCCCCATCTCCCCCGGCTATTCCTGGTATGAGGCGACCGTCGGCGAGCGGCCGGACTATCCGGCTCTCGACGGCGACGTTGCGACCGATGTCGTCATCATCGGCGGGGGCTATACTGGCCTTTCCGCCGCCGTCCATCTCGCCAAGGCGGGAACCAGCGTCGTGCTCGTCGAGGCACATCGCTTCGGCGACGGGGCGTCGGGCCGCAATGGCGGCCAGCTCGGCACCGGCCAGCGCGCCGGACCGGAGGAGATGGAGCAGGAACTCGGCTTCACCCGCGCCAAGGCGCTGTTCGACCTCGCCGAGGAGGCGAAGGCGCATCTGCTCGAATTCTCGTCGACGAACCGGATCGAGATCGACTTCCGTCCGGGCCACCTGAACGTCACGCACAAGGCGCGCGAACTGCCCGATTTCAACAAATACGCCGAGGCGGCGGCCCGCTTCGGCTATCCGCACATCTCGGTGATGGACGCCGCCGAAACGGCCGAGCGGACCGGCTCGACCCACTATGTCGGCGGCGTTCGCGACGCCGGCGCGGGCCACATCCATCCAATGAAACTGCTTGTCGGCACGGCCCGGGTCGCGGCCGAGGCGGGTGCGCGGCTGTACGAGAAGACGCCAGCGACGGGTATCGCGGCGAAGGGGGGCAAGGTTCGGGTCACCACGCCGCGCGGAACGATCACAGCCGACAAATGCCTCGTCGCGACCAACGCCTACGGCAATGATCTCGAACCGGTGAGTGCTGCCCACATCATGCCGATCGGCTCCTTCATCGGGGCGACCGTGCCGCTAGGGGCCGAGAGCTCCGTGCTGCCCGGCGGCGAGTCGGTGTCGGATTCACGCTTCGTGGTGCGCTATTTCCGCCGCGCTCCGAGCGGGGAGCTCCTGTTCGGCGGACGCGAAATCTACGCCGTCAAGGACGCCAGGGACATCCACGTCCACATCCGCCGCCAGATCGCAGAGATCTACCCGGCGCTCAAGGACGTCGAGATCACCCATGGCTGGGGCGGCTATGTCGGCATCACCGTGCCGCGCAAGCCGTTCGTGCGAGAGGTCATGCCCAATGTCATCTCGGCCGGCGGCTATTCGGGCCACGGGGTGATGCTGGCCAATTTCCTTGGCAAGCTCTACGCCGAGACGGTGGCGGGCAATCGCGACCGGCTGAAGCTATTCGAAGAGCTGAAGATCCCCGCTTTCCCGGGCGGGCGACGTTTCCGCTCGCCGATGCTCTTCCTGGCGCTGTCTTGGTTCGCGCTGCGCGATCGCTTCTGACATGAGAACGCCCGCCATAGGGCGGGCGCGATCAGGATTTTGCGAACGTCACGGCTACTTGCCGCTGTAGTTCTGGTCGTTGTTCACATTCTCGCCGTCGAAGACATAGATGCCGGGACCCTTCCGGTTGTAGGGTTCGACGTAGTAGCCGGGCGCCTCGACGTAGCCGGGCGCCTCGACGTAGCCGGGTTCGGCGACGTAGTAGCCGCCGGGAATCGCGGCCGACGCGCCGCCATAGTAGACGTCGCCGTAGTACGGCTCGACCGGCGCGTTCCACTGCATCTGGCCCGGATACTTCACCTGGCCGTTCATGACGGTATAGGGCGCTTCCTGTGCGAAGGCCGCGCCTGCGGCCGCCGCGGTGATCACGGTTGCGAGGATCATCGTCTTCATCGTTGTCTCCTTCTCGGACTTCAATTCGCGTGGCCGCGGGCGGCCGTCTGCGGAGTCAACGGTCGAATCCCGATAGGGTTTCCTCGGATCACGTACACCATCCGCAAAAAGCCATGATCCGGCGCTCTTGGGAGCAGCAGTCCACGATCAGGTGTAGTTTTGACCAAGACAGTCGCAAAGATCTTCTGGCCCCTGGGCATCGTTACCGCGGCGATGCTGATGCTGCTTGCACTGTCGGGGTGCCAGTCGATCTCTTTCCTGAAGGTTGAAGGCGCCGGCGCCAATGCAAGCGCGGAAGAGCATCTCACCGCGATCCGTAGGAGCGCTGGGCTCTCGCCGCTTGTACCCGACGCCCAACTGGAGAAGGCCGCACGCCAGCAGGCCGAACTGATGGCGGCGAGCGGCAGGATGAAACACACGACCGGACGCGGAAAAGACTTCCTGACGCGGGTGCGCGGCAACGGCATCGAGGTCGCGGCCGCCGAGAACATTGCCTATGGCCGTTTCGGTCTGGACGGGCTCTTCAAGGCGTGGGTGAACTCCCCGGGCCACCGCCGCAACATGCTCGACCCGCGCTTCTCGCGCTTTGGCCTCGCCTCCGCCAAAGGCGAGGGCGAACGGCGCTACTGGTCGCTGATCGTCGCGCGCTGAACCTGCTCAGGTTCAGGCCAACGGCACCACCGCACGGCGGTAGAGATGCCAGGTCGCGTGGCCGAGCACCGGCAGGATCACCAGAAGACCGAGGAAGAAGGGCAGGCAGGCGAGGATCACGCACAGCGTGACGACCAGTCCCCATGACAGCATCGCCACCGGGCTCGCCACCACGGTGCGCACGCTGGTGATCATCGCCGTGACGAAATCGACCTCGCGCTCCATCAGAAGCGGGATCGAGATGACGGTGATCGAGAAGAGGATCAGCGCCAAGGCCGCGCCGACGACATGCCCAACCGCCAGAAACAGCCAGCCTTGCGGCGTGGTCAGAACCACCGTCAGGAACTTGTCCAGCGTCGCGAACGACATCCGCCCGAGGAAAAGCGCGATCAGCAGCCGCACCTGGTACATCCAGACCCAGAAGACGAAGAGCATCGCGAAGGCCATCCACGACAGTTCCCTGAGCCGTTGGGCCCAGACCACCGAGAGGATCTCGCTCCAGATCAGCGGCCGTCCGGCCTCGAGCCTGCGGCTGACCTCGTAGAGGCCCACCGCCGCGAAGGGGCCGACCAGCGGAAATCCGATCGCCACCGGGTAGATCATCCACGATATGTCCCAAAGCGTCAGCGCCAGGACGATGAGGATGCCCGCGAGCGCGAAGATGCCGCCGAAGAACAGGCCGAACAGGGGCGCGCGGGCGAAGTCGGACAGGCCTTCCATCAGCGCGGCCCGGATGTCGGCAGGCGTCAATGCATTGACGCCCGGCATCGTATAGGCCTGCGGCGCGGCCGGATCCAATTGGTTGGTCATTCCTTCGCCCTCCCCCTGCGAAACGCCCGATGACGGGTGCCGACCGCAGTTTCGCCATCAGGGTGGACGCACGCCTTGACGGAAATCAAACGGCGGAACGGCCCCCTACATCCTGCGTAGGATCACGCTGCCGGCCGAGTAGCCCGCGCCGAAGGAGCAGATGACGCCGAGACTGCCGGCGGGCAGGTCGTCCGAGAATTTCGAAAAGGCGATGATCGAGCCGGCCGAGGACGTGTTCGCGTAGTCCTGCAATACGTTCGGCTGTTCTTCCCGCGAAGGCTCGCGCCCGAGCACCTTCTGGCCGATGAAGTCGTTCATGCCCTTGTTGGCCTGGTGCAGCCACATGCGGCTCAGATCCGCAGGCTTCATGTTCTCGTCGGCGAGATGGGTGAGCATCAGCTCCGCCACCATCGGCACCACCTGCTTGAAGACCTTGCGGCCCTCCTGCATGAACTGCATATCGCGGCGTTCGCCCATCTGGTCGTGGGTGCGGCGCAGGAAGCCGTTGTTGTTGCGGATATTGTTGGAGAATTCGGTCAGCAGGCGGGTGGAGAGGATCTCCCAGGCGCCTTCCGCATCGCCGTCGATACGCTCCATGAGCACGGCCGTGCAGACGTCGCCGAAGATGAAATGGCAGTCGCGGTCGCGCCATTCCTGGTGGCCGGACGTGATCTCAGGATTGACCATCAGGATGGCGCGGGCCGAGCCCGAGCGGATCATGTCGGCGGCGGCCTGGATGCCGAAGGTCGCCGACGAGCAGGCGACGTTCATATCGAAGGCGAACCCCCTGATGCCGAGCGCCCGCTGGATTTCCACCGCGACCGCCGGATAGGCGCGCTCGTGGTTGGAGGCGGCGCAGATGACCGCGTCGACCTCGCCCGCCGTCCGCCCGGCCCGCGCCAGAGCCTTGTTCGCGGCGTCGACGGCGATCTCGGCCATGATCGACAGTTCCTCGTCGGCGCGAGGTCTCAACTTCGGCATCATCCGGTCGGGATCGAGCACACCCGACTTGTTCATCACATGGCGGCGTTCGATGCCCGACGCCTTGACGATGAACTCCTCGCTCGACATCGGCAGGGCCGTGCGTGTCCCGGCCGCGATCTCCTCGGCATGCCGCTCGTTCTGCCGCCTCGCATATTCGTTATACGAAGCCACCAGTTCGGCATTGGTGATCGTCTCGTCGGGCGTGAAGATGCCCGTGCCGGTGATGGCAACCCTGTGCATGCGCGTTTCCCGTGATTCCCGGTTTTTCGGCGATCATAGCGGCGGCCGGCAAAGAAACCAGCGGGCTTCATGGGCCTGTCATGACGCGGTCATAGGAAAGGCCTTCCACGCTGGGGACTTTTCATGGCCGGTTCCGATGTGACGAGACTGCTTTGTCAGCTTGAGGAGTTGCGCGCGTGGGTGGTCGAGGACGCGATCGAAATCGCGCGGCAATGGGAAGGCTATGTCGAGCGCCCCGAATTCGCGCCCAGTGCAGAGAATTTCAGCCATTACCTGGCGCTTCGCCGCCGCGACATACGATCCCTGCAACGAGACCTGATGGTGCACGGCCTGTCGTCCCTGGGGCGCGCCGAGGGCCGGGTTCTGCCCACTCTCGATGCCCTGGTTGCCGTCCTGCGTGCGCTGGATGGCAAGGGGGCACCGGTCTTCCAGGCGAACACGTCGTTCTTCGCAGGCGAGGGACGGCTCGCGGCCCGGACAACCGAACTGTTCGGTCCCCGCTCGCCGCACAGTCCCATCAACCTGCTCGTGACCGCGCCGAGCGAAGCGGCAAGCGACGAACGCTTCATGCTGCGACTGGCCGATCTCGGCGTCGAGGCCGTCCGCATCAACTGTGCGCATGACGACCCCGACGTCTGGGCGAAAATGATCGAACATATCGAGGGGGCCGCCGCGAAAACGGGACGCCGCATGAAGATCCTCATGGATCTTGCCGGCCCCAAGATCCGCACCGGCGAAATTCGCAAGGTCAAGGGCCTGAAGCGCGTCCATCTCGACGACAGGCTTGCGATTACGCTGCCCGGCCGGCTCCAAAAGGCTGACGAAAACCTCCCCGCGGTCGAATGCACATTGGGCGAAGCCGTCGCCGCGGCAAAGAAGGGCGACCGCGTCTTCATCGACGACGGAAAGCTCGAGGCGCGTGTGGTCGGAGTCGAGCCTTGGGGCGTTGTCGTCGAGGTGCACGCCGGACCGGACGAGGACGGCTACAAGCTGAAAGCGGAGAAGGGGGTCAACTTCCCGGATACGGATTTCTCGGTTCCCGCGCTGACACAGGACGACCGCGAGGCGCTCGCCTTCGCGGCGCATCACGCGGACGGCATCGAGTTCTCCTTTGTGCAAGGCGAAGCGGACGTCGCCGAACTGCAGGACGCCCTCGCAGGGGAGCGACCGGACGACTGGCGCGGTCTTGGCCTGGTGCTCAAGATCGAGACCTTGCGCGCGGTTCGCAACCTGCCATCCATGCTGGTGCGGGCAGCTGGAAGGCAACCCACTGCGATCATGATCGCCCGGGGCGATCTCGCCGTGGAGATCGGCTTCGCGCGACTGGCGGAAATACAGGAGGAACTTCTCTGGCTCGGGGAAGCCGCCCAGATCCCGGTCATCTGGGCGACGCAGGTGCTCGAAGGCCTGCTGCGAACGGGGATCCCGACGCGCGGCGAGATGACCGACGCGGCAATGGCCGTCCGCGCGGAATGCGTCATGCTGAACAAGGGGCCGTTCCTGTTCCAGACGATCACCGAACTCGACCGCCTCTGGAGCAGGATGGACGAGCATATTCACAAGAAGACGCCCCAGTTGCGACGGCTGACGAGCTGGTAGCCTGACGAACGGGCCTGCCGCTCGCGCCGCGCGGACGGTCACTTGGACCTAGGCGGCAGAGACTGGCAGGCATAACATCCGCCGGCGATATGGAACCTGCAAGGCGCGGGCGGATTGATGGCAGAAGTTCAGGAGGCCTCATGACAAAGACCAATGACGGGCGGATCGTCTACCACGTCGTCGAGCACGACGGAGGCTGGGCCTACAAGGTGGGCGACGTCTATTCCGAAACGTTTCCCGACCACCACAGCGCCCGCAATGCGGCCCTGGCGGCGGCGAACGAGCACCGGCTGGGCGGACGCGACGCAGAGATCGAGTATCAGGACGCGTCCGGCAAGTGGCGCACGGAACACGAACCCGGCGGCGACCGGCCGGATACCGCCGTCGAGGGCTGACAGCTCCTGCCGTCAGATATCGAAGCCGCCATCGACCTCAAGCGCGATCCCGGTGATGAAGGCGGCCTCGTCCGAGGCGAGCCAGAGTGCTGCGTTCGCCACGTCGAGAGGCGTCGACAGCCGGCCGAGCGGGATCGTGGTGCGGATCTTCTCGCGAATCTCGGGCGTGTCCGCGCCCATGAAGCGGGCCAGCATGCCGGTTTCGCCCGAGACGGGGCACAGGCAGTTGACCCGGATATTCTTCGGCGCCAGTTCCAGCGCCATCGATTTGGTCGCGGTGATCGCCCAGCCCTTGGAGGCGTTGTACCAGGTGAGACCGGCCTGCGGGCGGATGCCGGACGTCGAGGCGGTGGTGATGATCGAACCGCCGCCCTGGCGCTCCATGATCGGCACGACGGCGAGCGTCGAGAAATAGATCGCCTTCATGTTGACTTCGGCGATCAGGTCGAACGTCTCCTCGTCGACGCCGAGCAGGTCGCCGCTACGGTGCGTGTAGCCGGCATTGTTGACCATGATGTCGATGCGGCCGAAGGCCTGCATCGCCGCATAGACCATCGCATCGATCTGCGAGCGGTTGGTCACGTCTGTCGCAGTGAAAATGGCGTTGGGGCCGATCTCGGTGGCGACGCGTTCGGCCTCCCTGGCGTTGAGGTCGGCGACGACGACCTTGGCACCCTCCTCGGCGAAGCGCCGCGCCATACCCTCGCCGAAGCCCGACGCGGCACCCGTGACGATGGCGACCTTGTCTTTAAGGCGGTTGGTCATCACCCGTGATTGAACACGATCGTCTTGGTGGCACTCATGTCGTAGAGCGCCTCGAAGCCCTTTTCGCGGCCGTGGCCGGACTTCTTGAAGCCGCCGAAGGGGAGTTCGACGCCGCCGCCGGCGCCATAGCCGTTGACGAAGACCTGGCCGGCGCGGACACGCTTGGCGACGCGATGCTGGCGACCGCCATCCCTGGTCCAGACGCCGGCGACGAGACCGAATTCGGTGCCGTTGGCGATGCGGATGGCGTCCTCCTCGTCGTCGAAGGGCGAGAGCGCCAGCACGGGACCGAACACCTCCTCCTGCGCGACCGTCGCGGCCGGATCGACCGAGCCGAACAGGACCGGCGCCTGGTACCAGCCGCCGGCGGGAGCATCCGCGGCAACCGAGCCGCGGGCGAGGATCGGTATTCCGGCCTCCTCGGCCGCCGCGACCATGCCCGCGACGCGGTCGCGCTGTTTCGGATTGATCAGCGCGCCGAGGTCGAGGTCGGCATCGTGCGGGCCGGCGACGAGCCTGGAGAAGCGGTCGGCGAGCGCCGCGGCGACCTGTTCGTAGACAGGGCGCTGGACCAGCACGCGGCTGCCTGCGGAGCAGGTCTGGCCGCCGTTCTGGATGATGGCGTTGACGAGAACCGGGATCGCCGCGTCGAGATCGGCATCGGCGAAGACGATCTGCGGCGACTTGCCGCCCAGTTCCATGGTGACGCCGCGATTGTTGATCGCGGCCGCCTGCTGGATCGCGGTGCCGGTCATGGGCGAGCCGGTGAAGGTGACGTAGTCGATGCCGGGATGTGCCGAAAGTGCCGCGCCCGCCTCGCGACCGTAGCCGGTGACGACGTTGACGACGCCTTCGGGAATGCCGGCCTCGAGCGCCAGTTCGGCGATGCGGATGGCGGAGAGCGAGGCGTCCTCGGCCGGCTTGGCGACCAGCGTGTTGCCCATCGCAAGTGCTGCCCCCAGCACCCGGGCGAGAATCTGGAGCGGGTAGTTCCAGGGGATGATGCCGGCCACCACGCCATGCGGCTCGCGCAGGGTCAGGGCGGTATAGCCGGGCAGAAAGGGAATGGTGTCGCCGTGGATCTTGTCGCCGGCGCCGCCGTAGAATTCGTAGTAACGCATGGTGGCGGTGATATCCGCCCTGCCCTGCCGGATCGGCTTGCCGGTGTCGCGCGATTCGAGCGCGGCGAGTTCGGTGCCGTGGCTTTCCACCAGGTGGAACAGGCGCGTCAGGCAGCGGCCGCGCTCGACCGCCGGCATGCGGCCCCACGGACCTTCGTCGAACGCCTTGCGCGCGGAGCGGACCGCGCGGTCGACATCCGCCGCGCCCGAAGCCGGGATCGAGGCGAAGACCTTGCCGTCGGATGGCGATGCAACATCGATGCGGGCGCCGGAGAGCGCGTCGGTGGGCTTTCCGTCGATGATCTGCATGAAGGCGACGCCCTCGGCGACGGTTCGAGACAGATGCGTGCCCATGGACGGCTCCTTTCCGCTTTTCACCGGACGCGCGATATGCTGCACTGCAAAAGCGCTGCGCCGGGGTGGCCGCAGGAAAAGACCCTCGCCCGGGCATGTGTCAAGCTGTAGCAGCGTCGCAGTGGGACTAGGAAATTTAAATCGATTAGATTATAGCGGTCCGGATCGCTCCGGAACAGGTATCGGACAGAGAATGACCAGCCAGATCATCCCGGTGGAACCCTTCGATTTCATCGCCTTCGGCGGCACCGGCGATCTCGCCGAACGCAAGCTGCTGCCCGCGCTCTATCAGCGGCAGCGCGCCGGCCAGTTCCTGGAGCCGACGCGGATCATCGGCACGTCGCGCGCCAAGATGAGCCACAAGGAATACCGCGAGTTCGCCAGGAAGGCGATCAGCGACCACGTCAAGGCCGCCGAGATCGAGCCCGAGCAGCTCGAGACCTTCCTCGCCCGGCTGCACTACGTGGCCGCCGACGGCAAGTCCGGCGACGGGTTCGACACGATCAAGAAACAGGTCGGCGAAAGCGACCGCATCCGCGTCTTCTACATGGCCGTGGCGCCGGCGCTGTTCGGCGACATCGCAAAGCATTTGAAGGCCAACGACCTGATCAGCCAGAAGAGCCGCATCGTCGTCGAGAAGCCGATCGGCCGCGATCTCGCGTCCGCCGAGGCACTCAACGACCAGATCGGCAGCTATTTCGACGAGCACCAGATCTTCCGCATCGACCACTATCTCGGCAAGGAGACGGTGCAGAACCTGATGGCGCTGCGCTTCGCCAACATGCTCTACGAGCCGCTGTGGAACTCGGCGCATATCGACCATGTCCAGATCACCGTTGCCGAGACGGTCGGGCTGGAAGACCGCATCGGCTACTATGACCGGGCCGGCGCGCTGCGCGACATGGCGCAGAACCACATCCTGCAGCTGCTCTGCCTGGTGGCAATGGAAGTCCCGTCCACCATGGACGCCGACGCCGTGCGCGACGAGAAGCTGAAGGTGCTGCGCTCACTCAAGCGCATCAACGGCCAGGAAGCCCCCAAGATGACCGTTCGCGGCCAGTATCGCGCCGGTGCGTCGGCGGGTGGCGCGGTGAAGGGCTACCAGGAGGAACTCGGCTCCCAGAGCTCGACCGAGACCTTCGTGGCGATCAAGGCCGAGATCGAGAACTGGCGTTGGGCAGGCGTTCCATTCTACCTGCGCACCGGCAAGCGGCTGGCCACCCGCGTGTCGGAGATCGTCATCGAGTTCAAGCACATCCCGCATTCGATCTTCGGCGAGGGCGCGGGGCGTATTCTCGCCAACCAGCTCGTCATCCGGCTGCAGCCGGACGAGGGCGTAAAGCAGTGGATCATGATCAAGGACCCCGGCCCCGGCGGCATGCGACTGCGCAACATCGCGCTCGACATGAGCTTCGCCCAGTCTTTCCAGGAGCGGAACCCGGACGCCTATGAGCGGTTGGTGATGGATGTGGTGCGCGGCAACCAGACGCTGTTCATGCGCCGCGACGAGGTCGAGGCCGCCTGGAAGTGGATCGACCCGATCCAGGGCGCCTGGGTCGAGAACCTGCAGGAGGCGCAGGGCTACACCGCCGGCACCTGGGGGCCGTCCTCCGCGATCGCTCTGATCGAGCGCGACGGACGCACCTGGCACGAGAGCACGTGATGGCGGCATCGGCTCGGTGGAGGACGTTCGCGACGCGCGAAGACCTCGCCGCGCAGCTCGCTGCCGACGTTGCTGACAGGCTGCGCGCGGCCATCAAGGCGAAAGGCGGCGCGACGCTCGCGGTGTCGGGCGGAACGACGCCGGCGCTGTTTTTCGAGACCCTGTCGCACAAGGATCTGGACTGGACGAAGGTGATCGCCACGCTCGTGGACGAGCGTTTCGTGCCGCCCTCCTCCGAACGCTCCAACGAACGGCTGGTGCGCGAGAAGCTGCTGAGGAACGAGGCGCGGCTGGCTCGATTCGTCGGGCTCTATTCGGATGCGACCGATGTCGACGAGGCGGCGCGACGCGCGGAGGCGGGCGTGGCGCTGCTGGGCTCGCCGCTCGACGTCGTCGTGCTGGGCATGGGAACCGACGGCCACACCGCCTCGTTCTTTCCCGACGCGCCGAACCTGGACGCCCTCACCAATCCGTCGCAGGCCCGTCGCGTCCTGTCGGTCGACACAGCTTCTAGTGGCGAGCCACGCCTGACGCTGACGATGCCGCTGATCGCCAATGCCCGCTTTCTGGCGCTGCACATCGAAGGCGACGCCAAGCGCGAGGCGTTGGACAGAGCTTTGGCCGAGAAGACAAAGCCGTTGCCAATACGAATGGTGGTGAACCGCGCGGCGTCCGGGCTGCAGATTTATTCGGCCCCAACGGGCTGAGTTGAGGATGACACGCGCAACCGGGTCGCCGGATTGAGGAACAGGTAGTGGACAGCGATCACCGCGCTCACGAACAATACGGTCGTGTAGACGATCAGGCTCATGCGCATTTCGGGCTGTACCGTGGAAAAATGCATCAGGAAGGGCGGAATCAGCACGACGTCGTAGGCGAGGAAGCCGAGAAGCTGCCCCTTAGCGTTGCCCCAGACTGGTTTCGCGATACCGTAAACGAAATACGCCGCCGCGCCGAGATAGATGAAGCCGTACATCGCGGATGTATCGCGAGCCAGCGGCCAAGGGAAAATGTTGGGTACGCCCAGCGCCAACAGCGTGCCGACGACCGTGAGGACGGAGGCGAATACCCAGAACGACAAGAAGACGGGTCGCGGCATCGGCCGGCGGTCGCGAAACGGGATTCGCTCGCTCCATATGAAGAGCAGCGCCAGTCCGACGGTGAAGGCGACACTGACGCCGCCGAGCAGGGTTGCCCCGGCGTTCGGCGCCGCCGCGCCGAGCACGAGCAGATATATCGCCATCAGGGTGTACATCACCGACAGATCAATCGAGCCGGAAGCCACCGCGGCTCTTTCGTCCGTCCATCCCGCCCATATGACCGGAATCGCCGACGCCGCCAGAATCGATGCGATGAATATGCGCGAGAGTCGAGACATCTCCCAAGGCCACAAATACTGTGCCCAATCCGGCACAAGCAGGAAAACGACCGACACCGAAAGCACGACCACACCTCCGGCGACGAGCGCCATGCGGATTGCGGTCATTCCACCTTGATTCTGATCCGCCATCGTCGCGCTCCATCGCGCTTGACCTAGCGGAAGATACCACACTCACGGAGCGAACGAAATCATGGTTCAGTCCTCCATCGAAGCCATCACTGAGCGCATCCGCGAACGCTCGCTGGCGGGTCGCGAAACCTATCTCGAGCGGGTGGACGCCGCCGCCGGCAAGCGCGCCAACCGCGGCGTGCTTTCCTGCGGCAACCTCGCGCACGGCTTCGCCGCCTGCGCGCCGGGCGAGAAGGTGGCGCTTGGCGGCGATGTCGTGCCCAATCTCGGCATCATCACCTCCTACAACGACATGCTTTCGGCGCATCAGCCGTTCGAGTTCTTCCCGCAGCTGATCAAGCAGGCGGCGCGTGAGGCGGGCGGCATCGCCCAGGTCGCGGGCGGGGTACCGGCGATGTGCGACGGTGTCACCCAGGGCCAGCCCGGCATGGAACTGTCGCTGTTTTCGCGCGACGTCATCGCCATGGCGACGGCCGTCGGCCTGTCGCACAACATGTTCGACGCGGCCGTCTATCTCGGCGTCTGCGACAAGATCGTGCCGGGGCTGGTGATCGGCGCGCTGACCTTCGGCCACCTGCCGGCGGTGTTCATCCCGGCCGGACCGATGACCTCCGGCCTGCCGAACGACGAGAAGGCGCGCGTGCGCCAGCTCTATGCCGAGGGCAAGGTGGGTCGGGCCGAACTGCTGGAGGCGGAGTCCAAGTCCTATCACGGACCCGGCACCTGCACCTTCTACGGCACGGCGAACTCCAACCAGATGCTGATGGAGATCATGGGCCTGCACACGCCGGGGGCCTCCTTCGTCAATCCCGGCACGCCGCTGCGCGACGCGCTGACCAGGGAGGCGACGAAGCGCGCGCTCGCCATCACCCATCTCGGCAATGCCTACACGCCGGTCGGCCGCATGATCGACGAGCGCTCCTTCGTCAACGGCGCAGTGGGGCTGCATGCGACGGGTGGATCGACCAACCATACCATCCACCTGATTGCGATGGCGCAGGCGGCCGGCATCCGCATCACCTGGCAGGACATTTCCGACCTGTCGGACATCGTTCCGCTTCTGGCGCGGGTCTATCCGAACGGGCTGGCCGACGTGAACCATTTCCACGCGGCCGGCGGCATGGGCTTCCTGATCCGCGAACTCCTGTCGGGCGGGTTCCTGCACGACGACGTCAAGACGGTCTGGGGCGAAGGGCTGGCGGCGTACGCTGTCGAGGCGAAGCTCGGCGCGGACGGCACGGTCGCGCGCGAGCCGGCGCCGGAACTGAGCGGCGACGACAAGGTACTCGCGACCGCTAAAAAGCCCTTCCAGCCGACCGGCGGTCTCAAGGTGCTCAAGGGCAACATCGGCGCGGCGATCGCCAAGACGTCGGCCGTAAAGCCCGAGCGGCGGCACGTCGAGGCGCCGGCGATCGTGTTCCACAGCCAGGAGGAGATGAACGCCGCCTTCAAGGCGGGCGAACTCGAAAGGGACTTCGTCGCCGTGCTGCGCTTCCAGGGGCCGAAGGCAAACGGCATGCCGGAACTCCACAAGCTGACGACGGTGCTGGGCATCCTGCAGGACCGCGGCTTCAAGGTGGCGCTTGTGACCGACGGGCGGATGTCGGGCGCGTCCGGCAAGGTGCCGTCGGCGATTCACGTGACGCCTGAAGCACTCGACGGTGGCGTGATCGGCAAGATCCGCGACGGCGACCTGATCCGCCTCGACGGCGAGGAAGGCACGCTCGAAGTTTTCCTGTCGGCGGAGGAGATCGCGGCGCGGACCTGCGCAACCGCCGATCTTTCCGCGAACAGCCATGGCATGGGGCGCGAATTGTTCACGGCCTTCCGCGCATTGGCCGGGCGCGCCGAGGCGGGTGCCAGCGTCTTTGGCTGATCAGGCGCTGAGGCGGGATTCCTCGACGGCGTAGACGAAGATGCGGCGGGCGATATGGACGGACGTCCGGCCACTGGCGGCATCGTCACACGCTCGGTTCGCCGCGTAGTACCACTTGCCGCGCGTCTCGGGCCAGCCGTCGCGCAGCAGATCGCGGGCTTGATCGAGCGTCCGGATTTCGGCGGTTTTGCCGTTGCCGGCTTTCAGGACAACCGGTTCGTAGAACATCTGCTCGACCGACATCGCGCACCCCTCGACAATCGTCGAAAGAACGGCGCCGGCCGGATCTGGTTCCGCGCGCCGGCGGAATTTTTTTTCATCTTGCCAAGCCGTCGCTTGCGCGAGGCTGACTTCGGTTGAGACCTCGCGCGTTGGCATCGCATAGCGGTCCCGTCAGGCGCGAGTCCGCGCCTTCCGGAGTGCCCTTGCATAGGCGGCGAGCCCAGCCGCGACCAGTTCCCGGTCCTCGGGCGAGAGGTGCTCGAACGCGCCCGAGACCTGGCTCCTGCCAAAGGCATTGATCGCAGCCAGCGTGCTCTCGCCCTGCGCCGTGAGGACCAGCAGCTTGGCGCGCGCATCGTCCGGGTTCGGGCACTCCGCCACCTCCCCCGCGTTCACCAGCTTGCGCAGCATGCGGCTGACGCTCGATTTTTCCAGCAGCAGGCTCTCGCCCAATCGCGCGGCGGTGATACCGCCATTGGCGCCGATCTCGATCAGAGCGTGGACCGCGGACGGCGGAAATGCCGTCGCCGCGACGGTCTCTCTCATGAAGCCGAGTTCGCGCACGATCTGCCGCGAGGCATCTCGAACCTGCTCTATCCGGATGTCGGTTGATGATGGCACGTCGGTCCCCAGCAGGAATTTGGTTGTAAGATACAACCATTTCGATTTCAATGCGGCGATGTGGACGGTGCCCACGGCGCGGACATGGAGCGATGACTACAATGCAACGGGACCGCATGAGCGGAAAGGTCTGTCTGGTCACGGGCGGCGGCAGCGGGATCGGCCGCGCCGCGGCCATCCTCATGGCCGAGGAAGGCGCGCAGGCCGTCGTCATCGCCGGCCGGCGCGAGAGAGAAGGCGAGGACGCGGCCGAAGCATGCCGCATGGCTGGAGCCGAAGCCCTGTTCGTCAAGACCGACGTGACGCGCGACGCCGAAGTCGAGCGCATGGTGAAGAGCACGGTGGACAGGTTCGAACGCCTCGACGTCGCCTTCAACAATGCCGGCTATCAGGAAAAGCGCCTGCCGCTCGCCGAGCAGACGAATGCCGTCTACGACGCCGTCTTCGACGCCAATGTCCGCGCCGTGTTCCTGTGCCTGCGCCAACAACTCGCGGTGATGGCGCCGCGTTCGACAGGCTGCATCGTGGTCAACGCCTCGGTCAGCGGCATCCGGAATCCGAACCCGGGCCTCGCCCTCTATTCGGCGTCGAAGGCCGCGGTGATCTCCCTGATGCGCTCCTGCGCGCTGGAATATGCTCCCAGGGGCGTGCGCATCAACGCGGTGGCTCCCGGACGGGTCGTCACCGACATGATGCTGCGGGCCGGCGTCGGCGACGTGTCGACGGTCGCGGCCGGACTTCCCCTGCGGCGCATGGGAAGCCCGGAAGACGTCGCGCAGGCCGTCGTGTGGCTCGCGTCGGACGAAGCGTCCTACACCGTCGGGCATGTGCTTGCCTCCGACGGAGGCTTCCTGGCGTCCTGACGGAGGTCAATACGTCGTGCGCCGTTCCTCGCTCGGCGGGCGGCCGAACTGCAGCCGGTAGGACTGCGCGAAGTAGGAATGCGAGGTGAAGCCGGTCGCGATGGCGACGTCGAGGATCGGCATGTTGGTCTGGCGCAGCAGTTCGCGGGCGCGCTCGAGGCGCAGGCGCATGTAGTAGCGGCCGGGCGTCATGTTGAGATGGCGCAGGAACAGCCGCTCCACCTGGCGCACCGACAGGCCGGCGGACTTGGCGAGCTGCACTGCGGAGAAGGGTTCGTCGAGATTGTCGGCCATCAGCTCGACGATCTTGCGCAGCTTCTCCGACTTGCCGGTCAGGTCGCGTTCGGGCCCGACGCGCTGGCGGTCGCCGGCCGAGCGGATGCGCTCGTGCTGGAACTGGTTGGCGACCTCGTTGGCGAGGCCGGCGCCGAAATCCGAACGGACGATTTCAAGCAAAAGGTCGATCGAGGTGGTGCCGCCGGCGCAAGTGTAGCGCTTGCGGTCGATCTCGAAGACGTTGCCGGTGCATTCGATCTCGGGGAAGCGCTCGCGGAAACCAGCGCGGTTTTCCCAGTGGATGGTGCAGCGGTGGCCTTCGAGCTGGCCGGCCTCGGCAAGCAGGTAGGAGCCGACCGACAGCGCGCCGAGCGCGGCGCCGCGCCGGCCGAGCGTGCGCAGTCCCGAGAGCACCTTGGACTTGCCGGGAAAGTCGATCGACAGGCCGACGCAGACGAACAGGATGTCGACCGGCGGCAGGTCGGCGATCGCGTAGTCGATCTTCAGCGGCAGGCCGTTCGACGCCATGACGGCGTCGCCGTCGGCAGACACGGTCTTCCAGGAATAGAAGTCTCGCCCGAGCATGCGGTTGGCCGAACGGACCGTGTCGATCGCGGCCGCCAGCGAGAACATGGAGAATTTGTCGACCAGCAGAAAGGCGAATTGCCGGCCGGAAGCGGAGGGTTCGGGCATGGCGGCGTTCTACAGGATCGCAAGAGGGGCGGGAAGGAGGGGCAGTAGGGAGTAGGGAGTAGGGAGTAGGGAGTAGGGAGTAGGGAAAGAAGAGTTACTCAAATCGGGTCTGGCAAGCCTTTGTCCCCTACTGCCTACTGCCTACTCCCTCACAGTTTCGGTGCTTCGACCCCCGCCTTGCGGCAGGCGGCGACGAGCGTGTTGGCCATCAGCATGGCGATCGTCATGGGACCGACACCGCCGGGGACGGGAGTGATCGCGCCCGCGCGCTCCGAGGCGCTCATGAACTCGACGTCGCCGACGAGGCGCGTGTTGCGGCCGGAGTCGCGCGGCGCGGGAATGCGGTTGATGCCGACGTCGATGACGGTCGCGCCGGGTTTCACCCAATCGCCCTTGACCATCTCGGGCCGCCCGACCGCCGCGACGAGGATGTCGGCGGTGCGGCAGAGACCCGGAAGGTCCTTCGTCTTCGAGTGCGCGATGGTGACGGTGGCGTTGGCGGCGAGCAGCAAATTGGCCATCGGCTTGCCGACGATGTTGGAACGACCAACCACGACCGCGTTGAGGCCCGACAGGTCGCGGCCGCGCACGCGTTCGATCAGCAGCATCGACCCGGCCGGAGTGCAGGGCACGAAGGCCGTGTCGAGGACGCCGGCGCCGAGCTTGCCGACATTGATGAAGTGGAAGCCGTCAACGTCCTTGTCCGGCGAAATTGCCTGGATCACCTTGCCGGAGTCGATATGGGCCGGCAGCGGAAGCTGGACGAGAATGCCGTGGATCGCGGCGTCGGCATTGAGATCGTCGATCAGCGCAAGGAGATCCGTCTCCGGCGTATCCGCCGCCAGCGTGTGCTGCACCGAATGGAAGCCGCACTCGCGCGCCTTCTTCGACTTGGAGGCGACATAGACCTGGCTGGCGGGATCCTCGCCGACGATGACGACGGCGAGGCCGGGCTTGACGCCCGTCTTCGCGATCAGTTCGGCGGTGGCCTTCGCTACCGTCGCGGCGACGTCCTCGCCTGCCTTCTTGCCGTCGATGATCTCCGCCATGGCGCGCCCTCCCCGTTCGGATGGCGCGGTCATGGCATGAAACGGCGGCGACGCCTACCGGACAATGCGGCACACGATGCCGCAATTCCGGCTTCAGGCCCGGCCACGCACCCGGTTAACGGCGAGATCGCGCACCGCGTCGCGGAATTCGCGCAGGCTCTCGCGGATCTCGTCGATCGCGCTCGATTCGGCCCGCGCCTGCTGGTGCTGGAACGATTGAGGCTGGGGCGGGGGAGCCATCTCCTGCGGGGGAGACCAGCCCGTCGGCGGCGCATATTGCGGCTGGGCCGGCCAGGCTTGCGGCGCCTGCATGTTCAACGGCATGTGCGGCAAGGGATAGACCGGCTGGGCATAGCCCGGCTGCTGCGGCCAGGACGCCCATTGCGGCGGAGGTGCCTGCGGCGGGTAGGCAGGCTGAGGCGGGCGGGCAGCGAGCCAGGCCTGGTAGGCTGCCTGCTGATGCGCGGCATAGACGGCCTGCTGGTCGTACCAGGGCTGCGGTGGCGCGGGCTGCGGCATCGGCGCAGGCTGCGCCGGATAGGCTCCCTGCATGGGCGGATAGGGATAGGGCTGGGTGGGATGCATCGGGGAATCCTTCTTGCCTTCGTCTGACGGCTGGGAGGGCTTGGGAGCGGCGTTGCCGCCGACAGGTGCGGCTTTCGGTTCATCGGCCTTGACCGGCGCGGCGGGCCGGGCCGCGCGCGACGGTTTGCCCGAAGGAGCGGGTTCGGACGTCCAGCCGCCCGCCGCCGAGCGCATGATGCGATCGATCTCGTCTTCCGCTTCGGGGCGGGGACGGGCCGGGGCGCGCCGCGGCGCGGGGACGACCGGACTGCCGCCACCTCCGGAACGCAGGCTGTCGACGACACCGCGAACACCGCCGATGCCGATGCCGGCGAACAGGCCGAGCACCGTGGCGGCGATCACCATCATTGACCGCGACGGGCCGAGCGGCTCGAGCGCCGGCTGCGCCACCGAAATGACGCTCATATTGGCCGTATTGATGCCGCGCTGTTCGTTCGTTTCGCGGGCACGCAGCAGGAAGGATTCGTAAACGGCGCGCTTGGCCGCCGCTTCGCGCTCCAGTTCGCGCACGGTCACGAGGTCCTCGCTGACCTGGGCCTGGCGCGACTTGAGCTGGGCAAGCCGGCTGGCGAGATCCTGCTCGAGCTGGACCGCGCGCTTCAGGTCGACCTGGATCGAGGAGCTGATGCGCCGCAGCTCGGAGGCAAGCGAATCCCGGGCGCCGGCGAGCTGGGCTTCGGCGGCGAGACGTTCGGGGTGACGCGGCCCGAGCTTGACCGAGAGACGTTCGACCTCCTGCTTGGAGGTGGCGTACTGGGTGCGCAGCTCGGCCATGACAGGAGAGCTGATCTGCTCCGGCAGGCTGCCGCCGACGACCGCGTCGGGATTGAGATCGCGGATCGAGGCCGCGCGAGCGTTGAGCTCGATCGTGCGGGCGCGGGCGATCGTCAATTGGTCGTTGAGCTTGACCATCTCGTCGTCGGAGATGAGGCGGCCCTGGGCATCGAACAGGTCCTGCTCGACCCTGTAGGCCTCGACCTTGCGCTCAGCCTCCTCGACCCCCTTCTGCAGTTCGGCAAGGCGCGAGGTCAGTTCGTCGGAGGCGCGACCGGCCGTATCCGACTGGATGTCACCATAGGACTGGAGGAAGGTCTCGGTCAGCGTATTGGCGATAAGCGCCGACTTCTCGGCGCTCTGCGTGACGGCGGAGATCGAGACGACGAAGGTCTTGCCGCCGCGCTCGACGTCGAGGCTCTTGGCAAGGCCCTGGATCGCCAGCGCGCGGCGCAGGTCGCCCTCGTTCTTCTCGCTGCGAGAGAAGATGGATCTGAGTTCGGAAATGAACGCTCCGAGGCCGAAGCTCTCTTCCTCGCCGTTGAATTCCGGGTCGCCGGCGAGGTTCAGCTTGTCGACGACCTTGGCCAGAACGTTGCCGGAGGTGAGCACTCTCACCTGGTTCTCGACGATCGCCAGCGTGGCGTCGTTCGGCAGGCCGCCCTCGGTCACGTTGCGGTCGGAGATCTTGAGGTCGCGCGGATCGACGAGGAGTTCGGCGACCGATTCGTATTTCTTCGGCGTGGACAGCGCGATGACGACCCCGAGCGCAGCACCGGCGACGGTGGCGGCAAGGATGATCCAGCGTGAACGGACGATGCCGCCCCAGATCTTCAGCGGATCGATCAGCGGGCGCCACACATCGCCTGGCGCAGCGGCGGCGGGGGGCGACGGGGTCGACGCCACTTCCGTCTGCCTGGCCGGCCGAGGTGGGGCTTCCGTGGCAGGCGACGCGGCGGCGCGCGACGCGGACGTATCGCGCGCTCCGGTGTCCTGCGGCACGGCTTCCGCTTCCGGCTGAGCGGCCAGCGCGTCGAGCAGGGGATTTGACTTGGCCTCGCGGCGCGAGCGCGCCAGCCGGTGACGCTCCGCGGGCGACAGGCCCTCGGGCATGTAGGAGGTGAGCGAGGCAGGCGGCGGGTTGGCTGCGGACGGCTTCGCCCGCGGCTGCCCGAACGAGAGCAGAGAACGCGGGGGTTTCCCCTGGTCACGTTTGTCCGGGTTGAACATTCGCCCGTGCTGCCTTTTCGGGTCGTATCGGTCGAGTGGAGGGCTCCAATCGTTAAGGCACGCTAAAGAGGCATGGAAAACAAAAGGTTAATTTCGGCATTAACAGGTGCGGCGAAGCACACATTTTTGACGAGCCGCGCGGCCTTTCTTCTACTTTTGCGTGCACCAATCCTGAACGGCACGTTAAACTTTCCTTGGTAGCTGTTCGGGCGTGTCCAGTGTCACGCCGAGCGGCGAAAAAGTCGGTCAGAACCCTTCCCTTCGCGCGACGCTTCGCGCGCGAATCGGGCTCGTCCGCGACTACGCCTCCGCGATCAGCGGCTCAGCCGGGCGGCTGATCTTCTCGCTCATCTATTTCGTGGCGCTGGCCAACACGCTGTCGATCGCCGATTTCGGCCTGTTCGCCACAGCGTCGGCGACGGGCGTGATGCTGTCGCGCATTCTCGCCTTCGGCTACATCACGGCCCTCTACCGCACGGCGACGGTTCGTCCTGCCCTGATTGGCGTGTTCACGGCCGGGTTCATTCTGATGGCGGTCGCTTCGCTGCCGGTTCTCGGCCTGGCGAGCCTCGGCGCGCATGCGATCTTCTTCGGCAGCGACATGGCGCTGCCGGTCTTCCTCACCGTCATCGCGGCCGAGGCGCTGTTGTGGCGCCCGGTCGAGGCGGTGGTAATCGTCAACAACGGCATGGCGCGCTTCGGCCGGGCCGCGGTGCTCGTCATCCTCGGCACCGTGCTGCGGGCGGCTGCGGCGGGCGTTTTCATGTTCCTTCCAGTGCGGGACCTGTCGACCTGGAGCCTGGCCTATCTCGCTGCGAACGCCGTCTCGCTGCTGATCGCGGCGGCCTTCTTCTATCCGTCGTGCAGGCTGAGATTGAAGCCGAGAGTGTATCTGCGCCGCCTGCCGGATTCGCTCTATGTCGCCGGCGCGGAGATCCTGTTCTACCTTCAGATGGAAATGGACAAGCTCTTGGTGCTGGCGCTGGGCGGACCGCATCTCGCCGGCATCTATGCGATCATCATGCGGCTGGTGGACCTGACCGCGATCCCGATCCGCACCTTCACGATGATGCTGGTGCAGCGCCTGATGCGCACGCCCGAGCTCCTGGCGCGGACGATCCGCCGGATCGGGCTGGAAGCCGCGGTCTTTGCTGTATCGACGCTAGCGCTCGCCGCGCTCGCGGTGATCCTGCATTTCTTCCCGACGCTTCTGGGCAAGAACGTGTCGGAGGCCGCCCCCCTGCTCGGCCTCGCCCTCTTCGTGCCCGGACTGCGCAATCTGGTCGAATACCAGGCGGAGCTGCTGTTCGCGCGCGGCCAGACGCTTCTGAGGGCAATCAACCTCGCTCTTCTCGCGGGCCTGAAAGCCGTGCTTCTGGCGCTGGTGCTGGCGCAGTCTCTCGAAGTCAGCCAACTCGTGCTGCTGTTGAATGCCGTCTTCGCCGCGCTCTATCTCGCCTCGGCGCTGCTGACCTACAGCGCGATGCGGCTGCCGGCGAAAGTTGTCTGAAGCTCAAGCCTCGATCAGCCGGCGGATACGGCCGATGTCCGTGCCGATGAAGGACTGCATGCCAATCGCCACCTGGTCCGGGCTCATCGCGGCAACGAATTCGCGGAACTGCTCGTCGGACAGCGCCGGCCCGGTCCAGTAGACGCGGCAGAGTTCGTTCGAGGCGTGGAAATGGCCCTGCCCTTCCATCACCTCGTCGGCATAGCGGCCATAAAGCATGCACTCGGAAAAATGCCTGTTTGCCGCAATGCCTGCTACCCAATGCCTGCCGGTCACCTGTTCGATGCGCTTGCACATGGCGACAGCCGCGTCGCGACGCCAGGCGATGACGGTGGCGATGTAGTCGTGCCGCGGGGGGGCGGAGAGACCGAGGACGGAACCCGCATTGGTTGCCCAGCGCCGCTGCTCGTCAAGGCCCTCGCGCGCAAGACCGTCGTCGCGGCGGAAGAGCCGCAGGTCGCCCTTTTGCCAGAGGGCGCGACAGTCGAAGGGGCGCAGGAAGGCGACGTCGGAATCGCAATAGATCAGCGCCTCCTGCGAGACGCGATGCGCGATCGCGATGCGGCGCAGCTGCTGGACGTGCCAGCCGCGCAAAGGCATGGTGCGGGTCGAGAGCCAGACGCGTTTGCGGAAGCGGAAGAACGGATCGGGAAAGGACCGGAGCCACGAGGGCAGCAGGTCCCGCTCGTCCACCACCGTCCTCATCGGTCCCTCGAGCTGCCTGAACAGGGCAACGTCTTCCGAGGCGACCAGCAGATAGTGATGCGAATGACCGGTGACATAGCGGTCGACCGTCTCGCACAGCAGCCGGCACCGCTCCAGGTCGGGCTTGTAGCTCGCCGTCACGAGCGCCGCCGTGCGACGGATCACGTCATGCATCCCGCATCCGCTCCTTGTCGGTGCGATAGCCTACCAGCTTTTGCGCGAGCACACGCACCAGGAACAGCGGGTTGCCGACGACGTATCGGCGCCAGAGCCGGCCCGGTTCGATCCAGAGCCGGAACAGCCATTCGAGCCGCAGCCGGCGCACCCATAGCGGTGCGCGCGGCACGCGGCCGGAAAGAAAATCGAGCAGCGCCCCGACCGCGATCGGCATCGTGCAGTGAAGCGGAGTGAGATTGCGCGCTATCCACAGCTCCTGGTGCGGCACGCCCATGGCGACGAGAAGGATGTCGGGCCGATAGTCGGCGATATCGGCGATGATGTCCGGCTCCTGCTCCTTGGTGAAGTAGCCGTCATGGATGACGCGATACTCGTGCTGGGGCGCCAGAGCCGTGAGTTGCTCGGCCGCGCCGCCCGCGTTCTCCAGTGTCGCCCCGAGGAGCCCCACCTTGAGCCGGGTGGGCACGTACGCGATCAGAGCCGGCACGAAGTCCGTGCCGTTGAGGTTTGCCGGAAATGGACGGCCGTGCAGCCACTTGGCGGCGATGTCGACGCCGACGCCGTCCGGCAGGACGAGGAAGCGTCTCAGGGCATGGGTGAATTCGTGGTCGATGCAGGCGACATTCGCATTGTGCGCGTTGAGGAATCCGACCGGCGTGAAGCGTTGATCGCGCAGATAGCCGCCGAAGACCTCCAGCGCCTCATGCCAGCCGACTGCGGCCACAGGAACGGCGAGTATTTCCATCGACGGCAGGCGCGACGCGACTGGTTGGATGGACCGCGGGTTCATGCCGCCGCCTCGTGCTTGCCGGCTTGGCGGAGTTGCGCCAGGCCGCGCGCGATCTCGCGGTCGAGCGCGGCGCGCTGTGCCGCGTGAAACACCCGGCCGTCGGCGTCCGGCTTCGGGTTGCGCGCCGCCTCGACGAGCGCGCGGGCGAACTCCCTCGGATCGTCAGCTGCGACACAATTGTCCGGCACGTTGGCGATGCCGCGCAGCGACCGCGTCGTCGCGACCGAGGGCAGGCCGAGTTCGAACGTCTCGATGGTCTTCAATTGGACGCCGGTTCCGGCGCGGCTGGCAAGCGGTATGACGCGGGCCGAGCGGACGAACTCGGTCGCGTCCGGCACGAAACCGACGAATTTCACGCCCGGATGAGGGCTGGAGATATCGGACGGCGTCTTGCCGGCGATCCGGACGGTGAAATCCGACGGCAGGTTCGGGACCACTTCTTCGAGGAACCATTCCAGGCCGATACGGTTCGGCTGCCACGTCCAGGTGCCGATCAGGGCGGCGTCGCAGTCCGTGGCGCGGGCGCCGGCCGGCTGCGGTGCGTCCAGGCGGGTCACCAGCGGCAGAGCGGACGAGCGGTCGTCGCGATCGATCCCCAGCAGAGGACGATCGTCATCCGCCAGCGTCCAGACAAAGGCGGCGCGGTCGCACAGACGGCGTTCGACGCCGCGCAGCAGGCCCGCTTCGCGCGTGTAGAGCACCCTCTGCATCAGCCCGCGCGCGGCGGCGGCATTTTCTTCCGCCGAGCGGTACTCGACATTGTGCGCGACGAAGATCGACGGTCGGTCGCGAAGAACCTCCTCGAACGCGCCCGCGAACTGGGCCGCGTTGAGAATGTAGCCATCATATGGCTCGATCGAGGACAGCGCGGCGCGCACCTGGTCCGGCGTCGCCGCCCGAAGCTTGACCGAGGAGAACGTCAGGCCCATCGACATCGCCTTCAGCAGCCAGCTCGCCTTCTGGAGCCCCGTGGCATTGTCGGTGCGGACATCGACCTCGCCCAGCACGACGGTGTGCTCTGGGTCCGACGGGCTCGCGCCCGGCCAGATGAAGCCGAGCACCGTCACCTTCACGCCGGCGCGGCGCAACGCATCGACGATCGCGGCATTGGCGATCTCGTAGCCGGTCGTGGCACTTCCGGACGGGACGATGGAGGTGGCGAAAACGAGGTGCATTGCAGCTTCCTGTTGCCCCGAGGCAATAGCAGCCCAGCCGGTAACAGGAGTTAAGCGCATGACCAAGAAGTTCGTTTCCAACAATTAAAAGCGCCTGCTTCGAGTTGCGAAACCGAAAAGTGCTTAACGGCTCGTAAATCACCGGCGAACGGTTTTACGCGCCCGGCCGCGCAAAGGGCACAAAGGCAGCATTTAACGGCTCCTTAATGGCGCTCTGCGATACCGGATCGTCTGTAACGGACGCCGCGCCGACATGAATCCCCGCCCCTCCGATCCGGCGATCTCGCTCGTCGCCCGCTCCTCCGGCCTCGACGCGCAGGCGGTGGACGCGGTCGTGACCATGCCGACCTTCCGCCGTCCGAAGCAGGTTCTGGAAACACTCGCTTCGCTCGAGCGGCAGCGCACGCAGCGGCGCTTTGCGGTCGTCGTGATGGAGAACGACGCCGAGGGCCGCGAAGGCGTGGCGGTCGCCGCGCCGTGGTTCGAGGCGGGACGGATTCCCGGCCTGCTGATCATCGCGCATGATCGCGGCAACTGCAGCGCCTACAATGCCGGCTGGCTGACGGCGCTGATCCACTTTCCGGCGTTCCGGCACCTTCTCGTCATCGACGACGACGAGATCGCCGATCCCGACTGGCTGGAACGGATGTGCGCGGCGAGCGAGACGCTGCCTGCCGACATCGTCGGCGGGCCTCAGGTTCCGGTGTTCGACAATCCCGCGCATCAGCACTGGGAGAGCCATCCGGTGTTCTCCCCGCCCTACACGTCGAGCGGCCGCGTGCCGGCCCTCTATTCCTCAGGCAATCTGCTGATCGGGCGGCACGTGCTGGAGAAGATGGGATCGCCCTTTCTCGACTTGCGCTTCAATTTCATGGGCGGCGGCGACAGCGACTTCCTCTCGCGCTCGGCCGCGGCCGGCTTCAGGCTCGGCTGGTGCGCCGAGGCGCAGGTCTTCGAGGCGGTGCCGGATCGGCGGGTCGAATCGGACTGGATCCGGGCGCGGGCGCTGCGCAACGGCGTGATCTCGACGCTGGTCGAGAAGCGCAAACGTGTCGCGGAGCCGTACGGGCGGATCAAGGTATTGGCGAAGAGCCTGGCGCTGCTCGGCGCATCGCCGTTGCGCGCCGCTGCGCGCTACGCCAGGACCGGTTCGGCATCGGTCGCGCTCTACCCCATCTATGTGGCGTTGGGCCGGGTCGGCGCCGAATTCGGCTATGCGAATGAACAGTACCGCACTCCCGAGAAGAATTGATCTCGGCCGCATCGTCGACGCCTTTCCGGCGCGGCGCGTCGCGACGATCCTGGCGTCGCTGCTGCTGACGATCGTCATCATCTCCTTCAAGCCGTTCCAGCCGGCGCCGGCGCCCGGCACCCAGGAGGGCGGCGACATCGTCAACCAGCTGGGGTTCGGCTCGCTCGGCGCCGTCGCCATCCTCTCGCTCGCCTGTTTCGTCGACCGCCGCGTGCTTGCCAGCCTGCTCAGTCCGTGGTGGCTCATCCTGCTGGGATTCCTCGCCCTTTCGGTGATGCACGCGACCGATCCGCCGTCGGCGTTCCGCGCCGCGATGTTTACTGTCATCGGAATCCTGACGATCGCGGCCGTGCTTACCATGCCGCGCGACGCCGATTCCTTCTCCACGGTGCTGGCCTTCGCCGGGCTGGTGACTGTCGGGCTCTGCTACTTCGGACTGGTCGCCTTCCCGGTCGAAGCGATCCACAGCGGCGATTCGTTCGAGCCGCAGCATGCCGGCTTCTGGCGCGGCTCGTTCAGCCACAAGAACGTCGCCGGACCGGTGATGGCGTGCTTCTCCTTCGCCGGCCTCTATCTCTGGCGCAGGGGATGGAGGGGGCTCGGGGTCGTCCTTTTCTTCGGGGCGATGATCTTCATGATCAATACCGGCTCGAAGACGACCGCCGGGCTCGTCCCGCTGGCGATCCTGCTGGTGATGCTGCCCGGCCTCATCGGCCTGAGAAAGCTCGTTCCTTTGATCTTCGCGCTGGCGATCATCGGCACCGCTCTCGGCACGCTCGGCATCGTCTTCATCGCCCCGCTGAAGCAGCTCGCAGCCGAGCATTTCCCTGGCCTGACCTATACGGGCCGCACGGCTCTGTGGGAATTCTCCGGCGAGATGATCGCGAAGAAGCCGTGGGCCGGCTACGGGTTCGAGAGCTTCTGGGGAACCCCGTTCCTGATGAACACGGACCAGCCGTTCGACCGCGAATGGGATATCCGCGGCATCGTGCACGGACACAACGGCTATCTCGACATCGCGGTGATCATGGGCGTGCCGGCGCTAGCGGCGGCGGTCATGGCCTTCCTCATCGTCCCGCTCGTCGATTATCTGCGCAGCGGCCCGCGGCGGGAGAACGTGCTGCTGGCCGACATGTTCATGATGATGCTGCTGTTCACCGCGCTCAACGCCTTCCTCGAATCCTTCTTCTTCCGGCGCGCCGATCCGGTCTGGCTGTTCTTCGTCATGGCGGTCCTCGGGCTCAGGCTCGTCGCGCGCTTTCCCGTCGCCACGCGCGTCGCCGACCATCCGGCCACTTGAAACAATTGCCGCTACGGTTCATTCCCTCCCTCAAATGGGAGAATGGACAATGTCGGTTCTTGTGGTGCTGGTCGGATGCGGCAACATGGGCCACGCCATGCTGGCGGGCTGGCTGAAATCGAGAAAACTCACACCTCACGAAGTCTTCGTCGTCGAACCCAACGAGGCGCTGAGGGCGCGCGCTGCGGAGCTCGGAGCTCAGGTCGGCGCCAGCCCAACGGAACTGCCGAGGGAAACCGCGCCGACGCTGGTGATCTTCGCCGTCAAGCCGCAGGTGATGCGCGACGTGGTGCCCGCCTATGCCCGTTTCGCTAGCATGGGCGCAACCTATCTCAGCATCGCGGCGGGGACGCGGATTGCGGTGTTCGAGGAAATCCTCGGATCAACCGCCGCGATCGTGCGCTGCATGCCCAACACGCCGGCGGCGATCGGCAAGGGCATGATGGTGACCTTTGCCAACCCGAACGTGTCGGCGGTCGCGCAGGATTTCGTCGCCGACCTCCTGTCGGCATCGGGCGAGGTCGCCTCGATCGCCGACGAGGGGCTGATGGACGCGGTCACGGCCGTTTCTGGCTCGGGACCGGCCTACATTTTTCACTTCATCGAATGCCTGACGGCCGCCGCCGAAAGCGCGGGACTGCCAGCGGAGACGGCGAGACTGCTCGCCATGCAGACGGTGTACGGCGCGGCGTGCCTTGCGAAAGAGAGCGCCGAGACGCCGACGCGGCTGCGCGAGCAGGTGACGAGCCCGAACGGCACGACGGCCGCGGCGCTGGGCGTTCTGATGGGCGAGGATCGGCTGAAGACGCTCTTGACTGAAGCGGTCGAAGCCGCCCGCAAGCGCGGCGTGGAGTTGGGCTGAGGCGTCAGCCGCGGAACGGGTTCACGACTGTTAATCTGCCGTCGACGACGAGTCCGTGGTGCAGATCTTCAGAAAGAAGTGTCGTGCAGCCTTCGGTCAACGCACTACCGATGATCAGTGCATCATAGGTGGACACGCGGTAGCGCCGGAAGATCTCGAGCGCCTTCTCATGCACTTCTACGGTTACCGGAGAGACGTCGAAAGCGGCGCGCAGAACCGACAGGAAGGGCAAGATGTCGTTGATCTCCAAGCCCTTCTTGCGCCTGGCCACGTTTGTGAACTCATTGAGGACTTGAACGCTGATCACGCCGCCAAGAACCATGAACGGATCCAGGCGGCTCGCCTTCTCACTTTGCGGGAGAAGGAGATAGAGAAGCACATTCGTGTCGTAGAATACGGGCTCCCGCTCAGCGGGCATTCGCCTCTTCCCGGTCGAACTTGAAATCAGCTGGCAAGAGTCCGTGGAACTTGTGAAGCTCCTTCAGTATCTCTTGGCGGTCGCGCTTGCGTACGACCTCGAAGCTCGCGCCAGCGGCCGGCTTGAGGTCGATGTCGTCGCCTTCCTTCAGGTCCATCGCTTCCGCAACGGAGACCGGGATGCGGACGGCGAGACTGTTTCCCCATTTGGAGACTCGCACCAGATAGTCCTCAGATTGATATACATTTGATCAAATGTATATCCGACACCCGGTAGGTTCAAGCTGAAGTTCACACCCGCCTGAGGTGGTTGTCCCAGGCCGGATTGGTCGCGGATTCCCTGACGATGGCGGCGCGCGTGGTGGGCGACATGTCGTCCACGGCCCCCCGCCCGGTGGTTGCCAGCACATGGCCGGGCTTCAGCGGCGCGACGCCGCAGACGTCGGCCATGCTCTGCTCGCCGAGATAGCGGCCGGTCGCAGCGTCCCAGAAGGCGACGAGGCCGCCGAGCGGGGACGACGTCGCCACCACGTCGCCGGAGGCGTCGACCGACGCCGAGCCGACATAATTGTCCATGCGGCGCAGGAGATCCGGTGGACCGGCGAAGAGTTCCGGTTCGCTGCCGCGCCGGTGGCGGCCGACGAGCGATGGGCGGTCGCCCGCGTCGCCCTCATACTGGCAGCCGAACCAGATGGCACCGTGGGCGTCGACGATGAGGTGGCGGATCGACAGCTTGTGCAAATCCGCCGGCAATGACACCTGCTCGACGATGTCGCCGCTGGCGAGATCGAGATAGGCAAGGCTCGGCGCCATCGTATCGATGTTGAGTTTCAGCTTGTCGTAATCCGGGTGGGTGAGGATGCCGCCATTGGCGACGCAGGCCGTCTTGCCGTCGGGCATCAGCACGACATCGTGCGGGCCGATACCGCCGCTGTCGAACTCGCCGAGACGTGCAAACCCCTTGCTGACGTCGTAGATGCCGGTCACGCCCCGGCCACCCTCGTAGTCGTTCTCGGAAGCGAACATCAGCCGGCCGTCGGGCGAGAAGATGCCATGGCCGAAGAAGTGCCGCCCGGGTGCCGCGACCAGCGGCTGCGGCAGGCCCTTGCCGCTGATGTCGAAGCCGACCGCGTAGCGGCCGGGCGCGCGGGCGAAGGCGACGGCGGCGCGGCGGACATGGTCGATGGCGAAGGAATGACCGCGATCCTCGATCGGCAGGACGAGACGGTCGATGCCGCGGGCGTCCAGCACCGCCACCTCGTGCTGCCCTCCCCTCGCGCGGGCCGCGAGGAAGAGCTGCTCATCCGACGCCAACGCACCCGAAGGCGCCACAGCCGCGGCGCCGAGCAGCGTCAGGAAGGTGCGGCGGTCAATCTCCATCGAGCGCGTTGAACCCCATGGTCAGGCCGAGCGCGGCGGCAAGGTCGCGCGTCACCAGTTCGCCGGCGTGGTGGAGCGCGAGTTCGGCGAAAGCAAAGCGGCCCCGGTCGGGCTCGGTCCCGAAGGTCTGTTCGACGGGACCCTCGACCTGTCCCAAGGTCCGGATGGCGTTGTCGAGCTCGAAGCGGATGGAGGAGGCGATGTAGCGGCGGTCTTCGGGCAGGTTTTGCTCATAGCCGGCCGCCACCAGGAGCCGCCGCGTGGCGCCGATCTGGGCGGTGATAATCGGAACGGTCAGCCCGCTCCGCCACATCGGCGTCCGCTTCCCGTTGGCCTTCTCTGGCGCCTCGCCAAGCGGCGGGGCAAGCTCGGCGGAGCGGATGAACTGCAAGGCCGTTGCGAGCGCCTTGACGATCTCGCCCTGGACTTCGGCCTCGGTGCGATAGGGCTCCTTGCCGTCGGCAGGCGCCGAGAACGAGGCGGCGAAGGGCGTGCCGGCGCTCCATTCCCGCGCAACCGTCGCGGCGAGCGCGGCGATGTTCGACGCGATGGCGGACGCGACCGAGCAGCGCCAGGAATCACCGGCCGCGAGGCTTTCGGATCCGGTTCCGTGGAGGGTGAACTCGAGCGCGGGAAAGCCCTGGAGGGCCGCGCTCTTGCCGGCCAATCCGGAGGCAATCTCGCCCGGATTGTTGGCGGCGAGGAGGCCCTGCACCTGCTTCAGCCCGATGCCGCGCGCGTCCGGCCAGAAGAAGAGCTTTTCGAAGCGGCCATCGGCGGCGAGCGGCCCGAAGCGTAGGACCGAGACATGACCCCAGTCGTCCAGCGCCGTCGCGAAGGCGGTGCGGGACGCGGTCAGCGTATCGTTGCCCGGATTGTCGCACAACGCGCCGACCGAGGCCGCCAGTTCCGCCGTCGAACGGACAAAACTCCCCGTCGTCGGCACGACGAAGCCGTCGATCACCTGCCTGCCCACGCCTTCGGCGGAAGCCGGCGAGACGGCCGCAAGCAGGACGAGAGCCCACAGGCCCCGCATCAGAGCGATTCCAGGAACTTGACCAGCGCGTCGCGCTCCGCCTTCGGCAGCGCCACGTAGTTGTCTCGCGCGGCCTGCGCCTCGCCGCCATGCCACAGGATCGCTTCCTGAAGCGTGCGGGCGCGGCCGTCGTGCAGGAAACCCGCCTCGGCACTGACCTTGCGCGCGAGGCCGATGCCCCAGAGCGGCGGCGTGCGCCATTCGGTCCCGTCGGCCAGCCCTTCGCCGCGGCCGTCGGCGAGGCCGGCCCCCATGTCGTGCAGCAGCAGGTCCGTGTACGGCCAGATCAGCTGGAAACGCTGCGCCGCGTGCGCGGCGGTTCGGCTGGTGACGTATTTCGGCACGTGGCAGGCGGCGCAGCCGGCCTGGTAGAACGCGGCTTTTCCGGCAAGGACGTCCGGCTTGCCGAGGTCGCGGCGGACGGGCGGCGCGAGGTTCTGCGAGTAGAAGACGACGAGGTCGAGCACGTCGCGCGGCACCTCGGTGTCACCGAGGCGCTCCTGCGCGCCATTCGGCATGGCGCGGCAGTCCGGCTGGGCTGCGGTGCAGTCGCCAGCATTATCGGGCAGGACCGGCGTCGACAGGCCCATGTCGCCGGCAAACGCATGCGTGGTCTGCTGCTCGACGGAGGGCTGGGCGGCCTTCCAGCCGAAGCGGCCGACGAGAAGCCCGCCCTTGCCGTCGGCGATCAGGTTCGGCCGGCCGGAGACGCCGTCTCCGTTCGTATCGTCCGGGTCGGCGTTGGCTATGATGTCGGCGTCGTGGATCGCTTCGAGCAGACCCATGCCGCCCATGGCCGGCGCGATCCGGCCGGACATCATCAGGCCTGGTGCGAAGGGTCCGAAGCCCGGCTTGTCGGCGGTGAGTGTCGGCTTGCGCAGCGTGACCGTCTCGCCGTCCGAAAGTGCGACCGGAACGTCTTCATACTCGATATGAATTTCGCCCTCGGGCAACAGGCCGGCGGCGGAATGGTCCTGCAGCTGCAGGCCGTAGACGGGATCCGGAGCGGCGGGGATCAGGCTCGCCGCGATCTGCCTGGCCTGCTCCCCGTTCGGCGGCATCGACAGGCGCACGAGATAGGACACCGCATCGCCTCCGACCGAGGACGGTGCATGCCCGCGGCCGTCCTTGATGTGGCAGGCCTGGCAGTTGCGCGAATTGAACAGCGGGCCGAGACCGTCCGACGCCTGTGTGGACGACGGTGCCGTGACCCAATCCTTGCGGAAGATGCCATTGCCGAGCGAGAAGAGCTCCCTGTCGGCGAAGGACAGGTTGGCGGAGGGTTGCGACAACGCGTTCGTGTCGCCGACTTTGGGCGTGGTAGCGGCCCCGCCTTGCATCTTCTCAAATGTCTCGGGCTTCGAGAAATCGGTTGCCGGCTGCGTGATCGCGCGCACCCGGTCGAGGTCGGAGGGGGAAAGATCGTCGCGCACTCCCCCTGCGACGACAGCGGTCGCCGCGACGAGAAGCAGGGATATCAAACGCAGTTTCATGGCTCGATCCTACCGGCCTGAGAGGAAGGCGGTGGACTGCTCCCTACTGGAACACTGCATTCGGATTGTCGAGACTGTCGGATCCCTCGATGGTCACGTCGCCCAACTTGAGTGACGCAATGACGCGCTCCAGCGAGCGGGTCTGGGCGACCAGGCCGTCGATCACCGCCTGAACGATTGCATTGCCCTCGACATTGCCCTCGCCGATCATCTGGTCATAGGCCTCGCCGCCCTCGGCGCGGGCTTTCATGGCTTCCGCTGCCTTGAGCGTGGCGGCGAGCTTGCCGTCCATCTCGTCTGCGACGGCCGCATCCTTCTCGCGAACCAGCGAGGCGAGGCTTGCGCCCTCGACAGCGGACCCGTCCACGCGAACATAGCGACCGTAGTAGACGTTGTTGATGCCGACGATGTCGTTGTAGTGCGAGTTGTGCGTGTTGTCGGAGAAGCAGTCGTGCTCCTCCTCGGGATCGTGCAGCAGGAGGCCGAGTTTCATGCGCTCGCCGGCCAGCTCGCCGTAGGACAGCGAACCGAGACCAGTGAGGATCGACGACAGGCCGGCGGCCGGATCGCCTTCCAGCGTCTTGCGCGCCTCACCGCCCTCTTTCCAGTTCGCCGCCATCTCCTCGAGGTCGGCAACGAGCAGATCGGACGCTGCCCTCAGATATTCCGCGCGGCGATCGCAATGGCCGCCGGTGCAGTTGGTGGCATCGAAATCGCTCGCCGGCCGATTGCCGGCGCCCGGGCCGGTGCCGTTCAGATCCTGTCCCCAGAGCAGGAACTCGATGGCGTGATAGCCGGAGGCGACGTTCGCCTCCGAACCGCCGATCTCCTGCAGAGACTGGATCACCACCGGCGTGATCTTCGCGGCGTCGACCTCGTCGCCACCCGCGCTGATCTTGGCGTTGGCGATCACGTTCGCCGCATAAAAGGGGTTCGAATCTGACTCGGTGCCGTAGTTCGCATCGACATAGTCGATCAGGCCCTCGTCGAGCGGCCAGGCGTTCACGCGGCCTTCCCATTCGTCGACGATCGGATTGCCGAAGCGGAACGCCTCCGTCTGCTGATAGGGTGCGCGGGCGGCGATCCAGGCTTTTCGCGCCGCATCCAGCGTTTCGGGCGTCGGCTTGGCGATCAGCGCGTCCACCGCGGCGTCGAGCGCCTTGGCCGTGGTCAGGCTGTCCTCATATCCGGCAAGCGCGATGTCGGAATAGATCTTGACGATGGCGGCCGGTTCGACCGCGACCGCCGGAATGGCGGCGAAACCCGCAAGTGCGCAGAACGCGGCGGACAAGATGCTGATTCTCATGAGATTGTTTCCCTGGACACGACGAGGCCAGCCTTCGGCGCCGGCGCTTCGACAGTCCGGATATTGCACAATCTAACTAGAGAAGAAAAGTCATGTTTTAAGCGAAGCGTGCTGTTCTTCGCTGCAAATCGTCACCCGACCATCGCTTCCTGCTTCTGACGCATCGCGTAGAGCTTGGTCGTGCGGTCGGGCACGGCATTGTCATAGGAAAGCAATTCGCCCTTGCGCACCGGGGCCGTGACCTTGCCACCCTCGAGCAGTCCGCAGGGAATCGCCTTCGCCGCGCGGGCGTCCGGAACCGTCATGGTCCAGGACCGGTACATGGTCTCGCCGATCGAATCGAGCTTCTCGCCCGGCTTCAGGTCGCGCTTGGCGACGGCGCAGACTTCGGCGACCGGCCTATCCAGCGGCACCATGTCTGCCGTGCCGAACAGCACCGCGCGGGCACAGGTGAGCGGCACTTCCAGCGAGGTCAGGTGGTAGGGCCGGTGGAAGGAATAGTACGGACCGGTGCCGACATGGAGATCGTCCATGCGCTCGATGATGCGCGGGTGCGTTGCCTCGACAACGACGAAGACGCCGGGCGCCACGCCCTTGCCAATGGTGTAGTCGACGACGCCCTTCTTCGACAGCACGCCGCCATGCTCGCGCGGGATCAGGATCTTCGCCAGTTGGTCGCGGGTGGCACTCGGACCGTGCATGCCGGGCACGTCGGGAACCAGGCCGGTGGCGTTGGCGATGGCGCACATCTCCACCATCGTCTTGGAGCCGTCGACGAACTCGACCAGCATGCGCGGGTTCATGTTCCGGCGCAGCGCCTCCTCGCGGTAGTCGTCGGGCACTGCATCGTGGTTGAGCGGATTGTTCTTGCCCTTGCCGGCGGAGACGATCGTGTAGCCGAGCGCCGAGGCGAACTCGATCAGTTCCATGCAGGAAGACGGCTCGTCGCCGGCGCCGACCGAGTAGACGACGCCCAGCCGCTCGGCCTGCTTCTTGAGATAGACGCCGATGGTGACGTCGGCCTCGACATTCATCATCACCAGATGCTTGCCGTGCTCCATGGCGATCAGATTGAAATCGGCCGCGACGCCGGGCTTGCCGGTCGCGTCGACGACCACGTCGATCAGCGGATTCGTCACCATCGTCTCGACGGAGGTAACGGCAATGCGGCCCTGCTCGATGGCGGCGGTCACGGATGACTGCGTGTCGGCTTCGGCGAATTTCGACGTCTCGCCATAGGCGAGTTCGATCGCGTGCTTCGCCGTATGCGGGCGGCGGGTCGCCATCGCCGACAGTTCGACGCCCTTCATCAGCATGCATTGCGTGACGAGATCGGTGCCCATCTCCCCGGACCCGATGACGCCGATGCGCACCGGCCTGCCTTCATCCGCGCGGCGCGAGAGTTCGCGCGCGAGGCCCGTGAGTGCGACATTGGTCATCGGCTGTGTTCCGTTCGTATTCTGGCGCCGCTGGTAGAATTGGCAGCGGTGCAATGTCAACGCCGCCTAGCGAAGGCGCGCGAGCGCCTGGCGTGCGCGATCGAGATTATGCGCAGTCTCTTCGGCAACCTCGCCGGCATCGGCCGCCTTGAACTCGTCCAGCGCGGTTTCACAGGCCGCGACCGCCTCCTGCAGCGCGGATAGGTCACGCGCCTCCTCGCCGAACCCGGTCAGGCCGCGGCACAGCGTGTCACGGATATAGGGCAGGTTTCCCGCATCGCCACTTTCCACCTGGGCCGATAGCGCGAGGCGCGCGTCGGCCACGGCGGCCTCGAAGTCGGTCCGACTGCGCGAAGCCTCTGCCATCAGCACGCGGGCATAGGCGATCGAGTTGCGCGTCGCGGCGAAGTCGGCCGGCGCGCTGTCGCGGGGATAGACCCGCTCGGCCGCTTCGAAGGCCGCGATCGAGGCGAGAAAGTCCTCGCGGCGCGAGGGCTCCATGGTGGCACGTTCCTGCAAAGCCTGTCCGAGCATCGACTGGTTCCAGGCCCAGTCGGCCTCCTCCGACCCGTCCGCCGGCCAGCCGGCAAGCGCGGCCCGGTAGGTATCGATTGCCTCGCCGAGCATCTTCACGTCGGACAGCCGGGAGGCGCGCGCATGCAGGGTACGGCCGAGGTTGAAACGGGCGCGGGTCGCCAGGAGACTTTCGCCGGCCTTTTCGAGTTCTCCCAGGCTGTCGCGGAAGAGATCGGCGGCACGGACGAAGTGGTCCTCCCCGCCCCGCTCTCCCAGCGACAGTTCGACGATTCCGGCGTTGGAGGTGGAGATCGCCCAGTCGAGCTTGTTGCCCGCCGCGCCGAACAGGTCCGCGGCCTTGGCGAAAGCCTCGGCCGCCTCCGCCAGCTGTGCGCCGTCGCCGGTCCCATCGCCGACGGTCTGCAGCGCGCGACCGAGTTCGTTCCATGCCATCGCCCAGTCGAAATCCTCGGAGCCTGCGGGCGAGACTTCCAGCGCAGTGCGGAACGCTTCGGCAGCTTCGGCGGCCAGCGCGGCATCCGCATCCGGGAGCGCAAGCTCGAGAAGCTCGTTCCCGGCGAAGTAGCTCGACTTGGCCTGGTCGATTCCCTTGCCGAGCACCCCATATGCCTTTGCCGCCTCGCGCAGCGCCGACACGGCGGCCCGGCGGTCGTCCGCCGCGCCGGTGAGCTTTGCCAGTTCCACGAAACCGAGACCGATATTGTAGCTCGTGTCGGCCTCCTCCGCGGCCGAGCGGCTGCGACCGGCCAGCGCCTTCACCTCGCGGTAGCCGGCGACCGCCTGGCGCAGGCGGTCCTGGCTGCCGGACTTCGAACCGATGTCGTAGTCGTGCCGGGAAAGCCCGTTGCGCGCATAGGCCCACTGGCTCGGCGAGCGCACGGGATCGAGTGCTCCGAGCGCGGCCCGCCAGGCGTCCCCCGCCTCCTTGCGATAGGCCTCGTTGCCGGTCTTACCGGCGATCTCGTCGAGGACATTCGCAAGGGCGGCGGTTGTGGACGCCCAGTCGATCGGCGCCCGCTCGCGGGTCCAGCCGGTCAGCGCGGTGCGATAGGCCGACACGGCGTCCTCGAGCAGCGCGTCGTTCTTCTCCAGCCGCGCAAGATCGCTCAGGGCGGCTGCGCGGTTGGCATGCGCTTGGGCCCATGCCAGCGGCGTCTCCGCCGCGGAATTCACTTTGAGAACCTCTTCATAGATCTTGACCGCCGCGTGCAGGAAACTGGCATCGTCGGTCTTGATCCCATAGTCGCGAAGGACGTTGGCGAGGTTGTTGTAGGTGCTTGCCCATTGCAGCGGGAAGTCATCCTTGTCGATATGATCGAGGATCGCCCGATAGAGACCCGCGGCCTCCTTCAGCAGGTCCTTGTCGTCGGCAAGGGCCGCCTTCAGCCGCTTGGCGGCGGCGAGGTTGGTCTGCGTATTTGCCCACTCCACCGGAATCCTGTCGCGGGTGAACTCGAGCGAGGCGAGTTCGAAGGCGGCGATTGCCTCGTCTACCGCGGCGACACTATCGGTGCGGCGGGCGAGGCCGAGGCGCGCGATGCCGATGTTCTGCTGCACGCGCGCCCAGTCGATCGGGTAGCTTTCGCGCGTGCGGATTTCGAGCGCGGCTTCGTAGGCAGCCACGGCGGCGGCGTAGAGCTCGGGATCGGCATCGTATTCGGACTGCATCAGAAGCGCGTTGGCCAGCAACGACTGCGTCCACGCCCACTGCACCGGATCGCTCTCGCGCGTAAACACTTCCAGAGCCCGGTGATGCACGTCTGCCGCCTCCGCGAACATCGACGGTTCGCCGAGGCGGGTGCCCAGTTCGACGTGGGCGACGCCGATATTGTTGAGGGCCAGCGCGTGGTCGCCCGGCTTGGAGGTCTTGTAATTCAGCGAATCCCGGTAGGTGGCAATCGCATCGCGGATCGCCTGGTTGTCGCCACGGCGATCGCCCTGGTTCCACAGCGCCAGTCCTTCGTTGAGGCGGTATTCCCAGGCAAGCGCGGTATCCCAGCGCTTCACCTCCTCGAAGGCCGAGTTGTAGTCGCGCGCCGCACCGCGATAGTCGAAGGAGAGGTTCAGCGTCTCGGCACTACGCGCATAAGCGGCGGCGAATTCGAGGCGCCGCGCCTTCAGGTTCGCCTCGACCGTGTCTATTCGTTCCGACAGGTCGCCGATCCGCTGCTTGATCCGGTCGTGCAGGCCGATCGCGGCTTCGAGGGCTCCTTCGTCGACCGCCTTGTTGGCGAGGTCGGTGAGCCGCTTGATCTCGGGATCGCTCGTGGTGACCGCGTCACGCTCGGCGCGCATCTGCCGCAGCTTCTCCGCCTGCGAGCGCAGCAGCCGATCGAGCTCGCCCGGATCCTTGGGCGCGTTCTCACCGAGCGAGGCGAGCATGGCGTAGATGGCGTCCATCGGCACGCTGTCGGTCGCCGAAATGGCCTCCACCTCGCGGCGCGACCTGTCGGGAAGCGTCGAGATCGTCACCAGCAGCTTGCGCCGTTCGTGCAGGATGTCGCCTTCGGGACCTTCCGGCTCGTCGGGCGCCGCGCCGAGATAGAGCAGCCGGCGCAAGCTTTCGTTGACCCACGGCCGCTGTGCACCGCGCGTCTTGAGGTAGACCTCCTCGGCGACCATGCGCAGCACCAGGCCGAACTCCTCGCCTGCCATGGCGGAGAGATGCCTGACCAGCGCGTCGGCATAGGGAGAATTGCCGCCGGGCTCGCCGTCGAGCGCGACCTGGCCGGGCTCGGCCGAATAGCCGATCACACTACCGAAAGTCTCTTCCTTCCCGCCGGAGCGGGTCGCAAACGGGGTGACGCTGCGCGGCTGGCCGAGTCCGGCAGGGGTGACGGCCAGCCCTTCCTTCGCGTCGGCGGTCCTCAGCATGGCGCCGGGCGGAAACGGATTGGTGCGGCAGGCGTCGAGCAGCACGATCGAGATCGGAACCGTCTGCCGCAAGGTCTCCAGATGCTCGCCCAGCGGCACCAGTTTCGCGTCCGCCGCGTCGAGGGCCGACAGGTCGGCGTCGACCGGCACGAGGAAGTTCTGGCCACCGGCCTCGATGCCGTGGCCGGAATAATAGAGCAGCGCGACGTCGGCCTCTTCGGCGTCCTCGACGAAGCGCTCGAGCTGGCGGTCCAGCCGCCTGCGGTCGCCGTCATTGACCGTCTGCACTTCGAAGCCGAGGTCCGCGAGCAGCTTCTGGATTTCGCGGGCATCGTTGGCCGTGTTGGCAAGGTCGGGCAGGTTGCGATAGTCCGACTGCGCGACGACAAGGGCTACGCCCTTGAGCGGGCCGTTCTGCGCCAGCACCGGGGAGACGAGAACGAGCATCGCCAGGACGGACAATGCCCATCCCTTGAACTTCCATCCCAACGCCAAAGCACCGCGCGCCACAGCATCACCCGACCGCCCCTGCGGAATGACCGTATCAGCGTGGCGCGATCATGGCGACGGTCAGGATGATGGTTCCATATGGCGGGCTTTCTAGGCGCAGGCGACGTAGACGACCCGTCCGGAGTCATCCCGATCCTCGGCTACCTTGCCCCGTCCGACCAGATAGTTGACATGGGCGAGCGTCTCGCCGAGCGCAAAGCCGATATTGTCCGGCCCTTCGACATGCGGGAACATGACCCGCGCCAGGTCGATTGGGATGCGCGGTGCGCGCAGGAATTCGATCGTGGCGTCGAGGCGCTTGTCGTGATGCTCGCGCAGTTCGAGGATCCGGTCGTGCACGCCGTGATAGGGCATGCCGTGCGAGGGCAGGACGAGCGCGTCCGGGCGGATGTCCGAGAAGCTCGGGAAGGATTCGAGATAGTCGCCGAGCGGGTCGGCCTTCGGTGTCATCTCGTAAACAGCGATGACAGGTGAGATCTTCGGCAGAAGGTGATCGCCGGCAATCAGGATGTTCGCCTGCCTGTCGTAGAACGAGGCGTGTTCGAAGGCGTGGCCGCGCGTCACGATCACCTGCCAGTCACGGCCGCCGAACCTCACCGTCTCGCCATCGCGAATCTCGGTGATCCAGGCCGGAATCGGAGACGACAGGTCGATGAAGCGGTGACGACTCGTCACCAGCTTCTGCGCGACGGAATCGTCGAAGCCGTTGCGGACGAGATGGGAGTGATGCGCGTCGTTCGATCCCGGCACGTCGTGCATGTGGCTGACGCGGGCCCACATCCATTCGGCGAAGGTGCCGACATAGTCCGCGTCGAAGCGCGACACCATCCAGCCCGACAGGCCGATGTGGTCGACATGGCCGTGGGTCGCGACGACGCGCCGGACCGGCTTGCCGCCCATTGGTCCGGCAAGGAGCTTTTCCCAGACGCCGAGGATTTCCGGCGTCGCGCAGCCGGTGTCGATCACCGTCCAGCCGTCGTCCTCTTCCAGCAGCCAGACGTTGACGTGGTTGAGGCGAAACGGCAGCGGCAGCCGCGCCCAGAGCAGGCCGGGGGCGACTTCGCGCGCTTCGCCGGCAGGCGGCGTGTCCGCCCAGGGGAATTCGAGTCTGCCGCGCTTTGCCAGCATCTTGCGTCCTCTCAGTTCGCCCCGCGCGGGACAAGCACCCAATAGTCGAGATCGAGCAGGACGGAGGGGTCCGCGTCGCCTCCGGGCGCCGGGTGCGCTGCGCAGGGCAGGTCCCTGGTTGCGATCGTGCGGACGCGGAGCGCCCCGACATCGGGGCGATGCTCGAAAGCGTGGCGGTCGAGAATTTCGGACCAGGCATAGACCGTGTCGCCGCCTGCCGCCGGATTGACGTGCCGGCCGCCATTGATCGCCGCGATGAACGGCGCATTGGCGAGGCCGTTGAAGGACAGAGCGCGCGCCAGCGAAATCACGTGGCCACCATAGACGATGCGGCGGCCGAAGCGGCTCGACTTCTGCGCCAGGTCGTCGAAATGGGCCTTGGCGGTGTTCTGGTAGAGGCGGGTGGCGATCTGGTGCTCCGCCTCCTCGATCGTCATGCCGTCGATATGGTCGATCTTCTCGCCGATCGCGTAGTCGTCGAAGAGGAAGGGGCTGCCGGCGAGCGTCCGGTCGTAGCGCGAAAAGTCGAGGCCGTCGGGGATGACGAGATCGCCTGCGGATACCACGGCCGCCGTCTCCGGAACGGTCGTTGCCGGCGCCGGCGCAGTCTGGTCGCGCTTGTTGACCATCACCCAGCGCACGAAGGTGAGCATGGGCTCGCCGGTCTGGTCGTAGCCGGTCGAGCGGACATAGACGATGCCGGTCTTGCCATTGGCATTCTCGCGCAGTCCGATCACGGTCGAGCGCGCGGTGACGCTGTCGTCTGGATAGGCCTGTCTGAGGAACCGGCATTCGGCATAGCCGAGATTGGCAACCGCGTTCAGCGAGATATCGGGCACCGTCTTGCCGAAGATCACATGGAACAGCAGCAGGTTGTCGACCGGCGCGCGCGAAAGCCCGACCGATTGCCCGAATGCGTCCGACGACTGGACGGCGAAGCGCATGCCGTAGAGGGCCGAATAGAGCGAGACGTCGCCGGTCGTGATCGTGCGCGGCACGGCGTGGACGATCTCCTGGCCGAGGCGGAAATCTTCAAAGAAGTTGCCGGTGGAAGACTTGGCCATCGCTCTCACAGTCCGGCCGAGGGTTTCATGCCGGAGAGTTCCGCCCGGTCGATGATCCGCTGCACGAGGCGCACTGTCGCCACGTCGACCATCTGGCCGTCGACCTGGATGGCGCCGAGCCCTTGCGCCTGCGCCTCGCGATAGGCGGCGACGGCCTTGTAGGCGCGGTCGACCTCGGCCTGGGACGGGCTGAACACCTCCTGCGCGATCGCCACCTGGCTCGGATGGATCGCCCACTTCCCCACGGCGCCGAGCTGCTGGGCGCGGATGCATTCGGTGCGGAACCAGTCGCCGTCCTTGAAGTTGACGAACGGCCCGTCGACCGCGTCGAGACCATAGGTGCGCGCCGCGACGATCATCTTGTAGCGGGCATAGTGCCAGATGTCGCCGGGATAGCCGGAATCGCCGGCAATGGCGCGCGGGTCGATGCCTTGCGAGGCGGAGTAGTCGCCCATGCCGAAGATCAGCGCCTCGAGGCGGTCCGAAGCGCCGGCGATCTCCTCGACGCGCATGATGGCTTCCGCTTCCTCGATCAGCACCTCGATGCCGATGCGGCGCGTCAGCCCGAGCTTGCCTTCGATCTGGGAGAGAAGGCGATCGACGAAGCGGACGTCGCAAGCGGTGCGGACCTTCGGCACGAGGATCGTGTCGACGTTCCGGCCCGCGCCCTCCACGACGGTGATGATGTCCTCGTAGGCGTAGTGCGTGTCGAGGTCGTTGATGCGCACGCACCGCACCGACGTGCCGAAGTCGAGCGTGTTGAGCGCATTGACGATCTGGGTTCTCGCCCCGACCTTGGCGCCCGGCGCGACCGCATCCTCGAGGTCGAGGAAGACGTGATCGACCTCCATCGCCGCGGCCTTGGCCATCATCTTGTCGCTGGAGCCCGGCACCGCCAGTTGGCAGCGGCGCAGGCGCTTCGGTCTGGCGTTGGCCATGATCTCTCTCCCTGTGGCGGCGCGGAGGCGCGACCCTCTCTCGGAAGTCGCCGCGATCCTCCGATTTGACCGCGCTGCGATGCATCCTATAATCTAACCATCGTTAGAATCCTAGTGAGGCAAGCGTAGAATTTTTCCCTGCCCGGGTCGATGGCCGGGTCCGGAGATCCTTATTCCTCACGGAGGAAGGCAGGTGCCGCCTCGCCACGCCACAGGACGGGATGTCGATGCGCAAAGGGTCGCCGCCGGGCTCTGAGGCTGGATCAAAGGGATGTGAGCGGACCACAATTTCGAACGCATGTTCGCTTCTTATATGTGTATTTTCAGACACTTGATTGGCATTTGACGAAATTCGGAGAAGGATGGTGACAAACTTTCGAACAAGTGTTAGAGTTTTTGAAATGCTCCGGACGACAGGCTGCCGAACCGGGGAGCGGGAGGAATGACCGATGTACCCAACAGGCTCACTGGCTGATTTCGTGCGCCCCGAGGGCACGCTCTGACCATGCTGCACGTCGACGACATCCAGCTGGCCTTCGGCGGAGTCAAAGCTCTGTCGGGTGTGAGCGTGCATGCCGACAAGGGCAAGATCACGGCGGTGATCGGGCCGAACGGCGCTGGCAAGACCAGCCTGTTCAACGTCATTTCGGGCTTCTACCGGCCGCAGCGCGGCAAGGTGACGCTCGACGGAGAGGATATCTCGGGGCTGAAGCCGCATGCGCGCGCCTATCGCGGCATGTCGCGCACCTTCCAGAACATCGCCCTGTTCCACGGCATGACCGTGCTCGACAACATCAAGCTCGGCGCGCACACGAACCTCAAGAGCGGCGTCATCTCCGCCGGCCTGCGCCTGCCGCTGACGCGGCGCGAGGAGGCTCTGCTCGACGCCGAGATCCAGCGCGACGTCATCGGCCTGCTCGAACTCGACCATGTGCAGCATCACCCGGTCGAGGACCTCGCCTACGGTCTGCAGAAGCGCGTCGAGCTCGCCCGCGCCCTTGTGATGAAACCCAAGATCCTGCTGCTCGACGAGCCGGTCGCCGGCATGAACCGCGAGGAGAAGCGGGAGATGAGCCGCTTCGTGCTGGGCGTAAAGAAGGACTGGAACACGACCGTGCTTCTGATCGAGCACGACATGAGCATGGTGATGGGCATCTCGGACCACATCGTCGTCCTGTCCTTCGGCAAGCCCATCGCAGCGGGCACGCCGGAAGATGTGCGCGCGAATCCGGACGTCATCAAAGCCTATCTCGGCGGCGTCGACGAACCAGCCAAGACCGCGGCGTGAGGTAGATCATGAGCCCGCTGCAGCAGTTCATCGAATATTCCATCGTCGGGATCGCCGCCGGCGGCATCTACGCGCTCATCGCGCTCGGCATCGTTCTGATCTTCAAGTCGTCGCGGACGTTCAATTTCGCGATGGGCGAGATGATGATGCTGTCCGCCTACTTCTTCTATGCCGCGGCCGTCACCTTCGCGCTCGGACCGTTCCTCGGCATGATCGTAGCGCTGGTCTGCTCCATCGCGGTGGCGCTGGTCATCGAACGCGTGGCGATCCGGCCGATGCTCGGCCGTCCGTTCATCGCAGTCGTCATGGTAACCTTCGGCATCGGTTCGATCATCCGCGGCGTCGTCGGCATGATCTGGGGGCCGAACGACCTGCAGATTCCGGCGATCCTGTCGCGCTCGCCGATCATGCTGGGCGATATCTTCGTGCCCGGCAAGACGGCCCGCGCCTTCGCCATCGCCGTCGTCATCGTCGTCGGGCTCATCGCCTATCTGCGCTACTCGCGCGCCGGTGTAGCGCTGCGCGCAGCCGCCGCCGACGCGGTGACCGCCTATTCGATGGGCATCGACGTGCGCCGCATCATCTCCTTCACCTGGGTACTGGCCGCAATCACCGGCTGCATCAGCGGCGTGCTGATGGCCAACGTCAACACGCTCACCCCGCATCTCGGCCTGGTGGCGCTCAACGTTCTCGCCGTGGTCATCCTCGGCGGCATGAACTCGATCGGCGGCGTGCTTATCGCGGGCTTCATCATCGGCTGGCTCGAGGCGATCACCGGCCTCTTCCTGCCCACCGAGTTCCGCGAGATCACGCCCTACATCCTGGCGTTGGTGGTCCTGCTCGTGCGGCCGACCGGCCTGTTCGGCACCAAGGAAATCGAGAGGATCTGATGGCAATGACGGTGGACACCACGCGCGTCTCGGCACCTGCCAGTCCGATTTCCCGGTCGATGGTCTGGAACGGTTTGCTGATCGTGGCGCTGCTCCTGCTGCCGCTCGTCGCGCCGCGCTACTGGATCTATTTCGCGGGCCTGCTCGGCATCAACGTCATCGCGACCCAGGGCCTCAACATCATGATGGGCTATACGGGCCTGCTCTCGCTTGGCCACGCGGCGTTCGTCGGCGTCGGCGCCTACACGGTGGCGCTCGCGCAGACCTATCTCGGCCTCCCGTTCTGGATCACGATACCGCTCGCCGGCGTCTCGGCCGCGGTTATCGGCGCGGCTTTCGGCCTGCCGTCGCTGCGCATCCGCGGGCTCTATCTGGTCATCGCCACCCTCGCCGCCCAATTCATCCTGACCTTCGTCTTCGTCCACTGGCAGTCGGTGACCAATGGCGACGTCGGCCTTCCGGTGCGCCCGGCCACGGTGTTCGGCTACGCGCTGAACAACGAGACGCGGATCTACTACCTCGTCCTGGCGGTCGTGGTGTTTCTGATGGTCTTCGCCCGCAATGTCATCAAGTCGCGCGTCGGCCGCGCCTTCATCGCGATCCGCGAGCGCGACCTGACGGCGCAGGTGCTGGGCGTCGAGATCGTCACCTACAAGCTCGTCGCCTTCGCGCTCGGCTCCTTCTACGCCGGTGTCGCCGGCGGCCTGCTCGCCTATTTCAACCAGTTCGTGAACCCGGAGCAGTTCGGGCTCCTGCTCTCGGTCTTTTTCCTTTCGGCGGTGATCGTCGGCGGCATGGGCTCGATCCTGGGTGCGATCCTCGGCGCCGCCTTCATGACGCTGCTGCCGGAGATCCTGCGCGAGAGCTCGCTGCTGTTCGGCGAGGTCTTTCAGATCGACCTCGGCACGGTGCTTACGCCGCTGCGCGAGACGATTTTCGGCCTTCTCATGGTCAGCTTCCTGATCCTCGAGCCGCGCGGCCTCGCGCAGCTGTGGAAACGGGCAAAGCACAAGTTTTCATCCGGACGGTCCGGATGAGGAGACTCGCCGGTCCGTGACCGGCGCGGGACGAAACCGCGATCGCTTCGATCGCAGAACGTGGAGGAGACTATGTTCAGCAGACGCAAATTCCTGAAGGCGGCGGGCGCGACGGCGGCGGTCGGGGCTGTCAGTTCGTTCGGCATCCTGCGCGCGCAGGCAGCCGACGACCTCAACTGGAGCATCCATTGCGACCTCACCGGCCCGGCAGCCGAAGGCGGCAAGTTCCAGGGCGAAGGCTTTACCGAATACGCAAACTGGATCAACGCCAGCGGTGGTATCCGTGGCCGGAAGATCAACCTGACCATCAACGACTCGACCTTCAAGGTCGACGTTGCCGTCGCGAACGTGAAGAAGGCCCTGGCCGCGGGCCGCGTCGACTACCTGTTCGGTGAATCGACCGGCATGATCCAGGCGATCTCGCCCGAGAACAACTCGACCAACAAGATACTGATGACGTCGGGCTCGTTCGCGTCCGAACTCGCCGACGAGAAGGCCTATCCCTATCACTTCGTTCCGGGCGCGACCTACGGCGCCCAGCTCAAGATGCTGGTCGACTACATCAAGACCTCGAAGGGCTCGAACCCGGCGAAGCTGGTGATCGTCCACTCGTCCACCGGTATGGGACGCGACGGTATCGAGAACGCGGTCGCCTACGCCAAGGAAAGCGGCATCGAGGTCGCCCTGGTGCAGCAGACGAAGTTCGTCGAGACCGACGTGTCGGCCTTTGCGCTGGCGATCCGCCAGGCGCAGCCGACCCACGTCATCCACCACGGCTATTCCTTCGCAGTGTGGCCGGAGATCGTTCGCCTGGTGCGCGACTATGGCATGAAGGACACCGTCTTCCTCGGCACGATCTGGCAGAGCGAGCGCGAGAAGGTCGTGGCGATGCCCGACGTTGCCGAAGGCCTGATCGGCATCAAGGTGTGGAACGACGACACCAACAAGCCGGCCGGCAAGACGATGGAGACGATCGGTGGCATCCTGAAGGCCAAGGATCCGAACTGGAAAGGCTATGTCCGCCTCGGCTTCCTCGACGCATGGATCAGCGCGATGATGGCGACGAAGGCGTTCGAGATCGTCATCGACGCCGGCCAGGAAGTGAACGGCGACAACCTCGCCGCCGCACTGCGCACCGTGAAGGACTGGGATACCGGCGGCCTGATCGACGTTCCGGTCTCGATCCAGAACCAGCAGATCGGCCTCGGCCGCATCATCCGCTATTCGGCGGCCAACAACTGGGACATGGAATACCTGACCGACTGGATGAAGGTGAACTGACGTCATGGCGGCCGTTCTCGAAGTCAAGGATCTGGAAGTCGTCTACCAGGGCGTGATCCAGGCTCTCACGAGCCTCAGCCTCACCGTGCCCGAAGGGGCGATCGTCACGCTGCTTGGCGCCAACGGCGCCGGCAAAACGACGACGCTCAAGGCGATCTCCGGCTTCCTGCCGCTCGAGGACGGCCGCGTCACTCGCGGGTCGATCACCATCGGCGGTCAGGACCTGCTCAAGCTCGCGCCGCACCAGATCGTGCGGCGCGGCATCTTCCAGGTGCGCGAAGGCCGTCACGTCTTCTCGGAGATGACCGTCGAGGAAAACCTCATCGCAGCCACCTTCGCCCAGCGCGCCGCGCGGTCGCGCAAGGAGGCCTTCGACGAGGTCTACAATTACTTCCCGATCCTGTCGCAGCGCCGCGGCCAGGCGGCAGGCTATCTTTCCGGCGGCGAGCAGCAGATGCTCGCGATCGGCCGCGCGCTCGTGGCCGACCCCGAGATGATCCTGCTCGACGAGCCGTCGCTGGGCCTCGCGCCGCTGATCGTCAAGGAAATCTTCGAGATCATCGCACGCATCAACCGTGAGAAGCGGGTGTCGATGCTGCTCGTGGAGCAGAATGCAGTGATCGCGCTGAAATACGCCTCCTACGGCTATGTCATCGAAAGCGGTCGCACCGTGCTCGAGGGCACGACCGAGAAACTCTCGGCCGACCAGGACATCCAGAAATTCTATCTCGGGGTCGAGGCGCACGAAGCCGCCTGACCCCGACGCAACAGCGCCTCCCAAGCGCCAGGGGCGAGCATCGCTGCTCGCCCCTGTTTTCGTCGGCATCCTGCTGTATCGCGTAGCGCTACATGCTACGTTTGAAGCATGATCGGCTCCATCAGACACAAGGGGCTCAAGCGCCTCTATGCCGATGGGGATCGCAGCAAGCTGGCTGCGGAGATGTTGGACGCATCGAGGAAATCCTCGGCGTGCTTGATGTCGCCGCCGATATCCGTGGCGTGGACCTTCCGCATTTCCGTTTGCATCCCCTCACGGGCGACCGCAAAGGCCAATGGGCCGTCACCGTTCGCGCGAACTGGCGGATCGTGTTTCGTTTCGAAAACGGGGAGGCGAGCGATGTCGACCTCACCGACTACCACTGAGGTACGCCATGACGATGAAATCTCCTCCCCACCCGGGCCGGCTTGTAAGAGGAGCGATGGAGGAACTGGGGCTCTCCGTGGCCAGTGCCGCGGAAGCGCTCGGAGTGACACGGTCCGCCCTGAACAGGGTCGTCAACGGCACGAGTTCGGTCTCGCCGGAGATGGCTCTCAGGCTTGAGACGGTTATCGGCAGCAGCGCGGAAGCATGGTTGAGACTTCAGGCAGCCTACGACGCAGCGCGTGTTCGCGAGCGCGCGCCCGAGATCACGAAGGGTTTGAAGCGGCTCGTGCTGCCCGATGCCGCCTGAACCTTAGTAAATCGAAATCCCCATCGACCTCCCGCCGTCAAGCGTCAGGATCTGGCCGGTGACGTTCCTCGTCCTCGGACTGGCGAAGAAGGCGATGCCGTTGGCGATGTCCTCCGGCTGGCCGACCTCCCTGGTCGGCTGCTTGGCGATCAGTTCGGCCTGCCGTTCCGGCGTCAGCGAGCGGAACATGTCCGTCTCGATCAGCCCCGGCGCGATCGCGTTGACGAAGATGCCCTTCTCGGCGAGGTCGATCGCCATTCCGCGCGTGAGGCCGACCGCCCCGGCCTTCGATGTGACATAGGGCGAGTGCGCGTAGCCGGCGAGATAGGCGCGTGACGCGACGTTGATGATGCGTCCCCCGCGCTTCATCAACTTGGCCGCCTCCTGCGCCATGACGAAGGTGCCGACGACGTTGACATCGTACATCTTGCGGAAGTCGTCCTCGGTGACGGCGTCGAACTTGCCGTCCCAGAACACCGCCGCGTTGTTGACCAGAACGTCGAGTCGCGGCAGCGAGGCGATCAGCTTCGCGACGGCCGGCCGGTCGGTGATCGACAGCGCATGATGCTCGACCGAATTGCTCGCGGCCTTGAGCGCGGCGGCATTCGTCGCCAGCGGTTCGTCGGCGAGATCGACCATGACGACATGGAACCCGTCCTCCAGCAGGCGCTTCGTCGTCGCAAGACCGATGCCGCGACCGGCGCCGGTGACGAGTGCGACTTCCTTCTCTGTTGCCATCTCGATCTCCTCAGGCCGCGTCGACGGGCAGGACGAAGGTTTCGGTCAGCCCGCCGTCCACCATCAGCACGTGGCCGTTCATGTAGCTCGACGCCTTGGACACCATGAAGGCGACGACGCCGCCCGCCTCCTCCGGGTCGCCCCAGCGGCCGAGCGGGATGCGGCTCGAGACGCCCTTTTCATAGCCGGGCCGGGCGAGGATGGTGGTGTTGATCTCGGTGAGAAAGTAGCCCGGCGCCATCATGTTGACGGTCACGCCCTTGGGGCCCAGTTCGGCCGCGAAGGCGCGGGTCATGCCGGCGAGGCCGTGCTTCGAGGACACGTAGGCCGTGACATTCTCGCGGCCGACGACCGCCAGCGCGGAGCCGACATTGACGATGCGGCCGTAGCCGCGCGGTACCATGCGGCGCGCGGCCTCGCGGCAGAGCAGGTAAGGCGCGCGCATGTTGGTGCCCATCACCCTGTCCCAGGTCGCGGTGGTGGCCTGCGCGAACGGTTCCCAGGCATTGATGCCAGCATTGTTGACGAGGATGTCCAGACGGCCTTCCGCATCCGCAATCTCGTTGATGGCGGCCACGCAGGCCGCGCCGTCCGCGAGATCGAACGCCTTGACCGCGACGTCGAGGCCTTCGGCCCTGAGCGTCGCGGCGGATTCGTCGAGCTGTTCCCTGCCGCGCGCCGTCATCCACACTTTCGCGCCGGATTCTGCGACCGCCCGCGCCATCTCGAAACCCAGGCCGCGCGAGGCGCCGGTAACGATGGCAACCTGCCCCTCAATTGAGAAACGCTTTGTCATCTTCGCCTCACGCCGCGAGCTGGAATTTGAAGGAGGACGACAGACCGCCGTCGACCATGATCACCTGCCCGGTGACATAACTGGATGCAGCCGAGGAGAGGTAGATGATCGTGCCGACCATCTCCCTCGGATCGCCCCAGCGCTCCATCGGCGTGACGCCGTTGATGGCCTCCATGTAGCCGGGGCGGGACTGGAGGCTCTGGTTGATCTCGGTCAGGAAATAGCCCGGACAGACGCAGTTGACGTTGATGTTCTCCTTACCGAGTTCGGCCGCGAGCGAACGCGTCAGGCCAATGATCGCCGACTTCGAGCCGCAATAGGCGTGCAGTTTGGCGCGGCCCAGCGGTCCGAGCACCGAGCCGGTGTTGACGATGCGCCCGCCCTCGCCCCCCGCCCGCATGAGCGCGGCGCATTCCTGCGACATCACGAAGGTGGCCCGGACGTTGGTATCCATGATCCGCTCGAAATCCTCGACGTCGCTGTCGAGGAGCGGCTGCCAGTTGATGATTCCGGCATTGTTGACGCAGATGTCGAGCCGGCCGAGTTCCGCGCCGACCGTGCGCACGCCCTCGCGGATCGCCGCCTCGTCGGCGAGGTCGAGCGACAGCACGGTCGCCGTGCCGCCCTCGCTTTCGATCTCCGCCTTGACCGCGTCGAGCTTTGCCCGGTCGCGGGCAACGAGGATCACATGCGCACCGGCTCCGGCGAGGCCCTTGGCGATCGGCTTGCCGAGGCCGCGCGACGCGCCGGTCACCAGGGCGACCTTGCCCTTCAGCGAAAACAGTTCGAGCATCGATATCCTCCCGTATCGGCGGCGCGGCTCAGGCCGTGCCGTAGAGCTTGCGCAAGCGCACCTTGTCGATCTTGCCGCTCGGCAGCTTGACGATCTCGTCGACAAACTCGACATGGCGCGGGCGCTTGTAAGTGGCGATGAGCGTGCGGCAGTGGTCGATCAGGTCCTGGGCCGTCGCGCTCGCGCCCTGCCGCAGCACGACCACCGCCTTGACCGCCTCGCCCCATTTCTCGTCGGGCACGCCGATGACCGCGACCTCGGAGACGGCGTCGTGGGTGACGACCGCCTCTTCGACCTCGCGCGAATAGATGTTCTCCCCGCCCGAGATGATCATGTCCTTCTTGCGGTCGACCAGATAGAGGAACCCCTCCCTGTCGAGGCGGCCGACGTCGCCGGTGTGCACCCAGCCGTCGCGCAGCGTCTCGATCGTGGCGGCGGTGTTGTTCCAGTAACCCTTCATCACGCCGGGACTGGTCAGCAGGATCTCGCCGACCTCGCCGGCCGGTAGGTCGTCGCCATTGTCGTCGACAATGCGCACGTTGACACGTGGCGAGGCCTGGCCGACGGAGGTCAGGATCTCGCGGTCGCGGTCGGTACCGTCGGGCCTGTGCTGATGCGCCAGGAGCGTCGTGCCGATGCCCTCGGTCTGGCCAAACTGTTGCTGGAAGACAGGGCCGAGAAGCTTCAGGCCCTTCTTCAAGACGGGGATCGGCATCGGCGCCGCGGCATAGACGATCATGCGCAGGCTGGAGAGGTTGGCTTGCTCGATCGCGGGGGATTCCAGCAGCGTCTGGATCATCGTCGGCGCCATATGCGTGACGGTGATCTTCTCGCGTTCGATGCAGTCGACGATCGCCGGCGGATCGAAGCCCTTCAGCACATGCACGGTGCCCGCGCGCCAATGCTGGGCGAGCTGGATGATCTTGGCGCCGATGTGGAACAGCGGCATCATGATCAGCAGCCGGTCGTCCGGTGTGTTGCGCTGGTCGGAGCCGAGGATTTCGGCGGCGTTCACCTCGCCGCCCTGCGACAGCATCACGCCCTTAGGGCGGCCGGTGGTGCCCGACGTGTAGATCAGGAAGGCGACGTCGTCGGGCCGTGGCCGGAACGGCACGCCCGAAGCCTCGCCCGAGGCGACGAGCGCTTCGTAGTCATCGCCGAACTCGCCGCCGTCGAGGCAGACGAAATGCTCCACCGATTTCAGCTGGTCCTTCATCGCCAACACGGTCTCTGCATAGGCCGCCTCGAATACGAGAACCTTCGGGGCGCCGTCGTTGATGATGTAGACCATCTCGGGAATGGCCAGCCGCCAGTTCACCGTGGCGCAGATGAAGCCCGAGATCTCGCAGGCGCCGTAGACTTCCTGGAATTCGAGGCGATTCTGGCTGAGGATGCCGATGCGGTCCTGCCGCCTCAAACCCAGCCGCCGCAGCGCGCTGGCGAGCTTCGAGACGCGGACATGGAACTGCGCATGCGTCACCCGCCTGTCCTGCCAGACGAAAGCGGTCTGGTCCGGATGTTTCCACGCATTGTTGTCCAGCATATCCGCAAGGGTCTGCGGAATTCTCACGGGAGACATGGCGGCCTCAGGCAATGTCTGGATCGAAGCGCGGCTTGCGCTTCTCGCGGAAGGCGGCGAGGCCCTCGCGGAAATCGTCGCTGGCGAAGCAGAGCGGCTGCGCCGTCGCCTCGAACTCGAGGACCGCATGCGGATCGTCGCTCAACGTGAGCATCCGCTTCGTCAGCGCGGCGGTGTGCGAGGGGAACTCGGCCAGCTCCCGCGCCCGCTCCAGCGCTTTCTCCGCGACCTGGTCGTCGGCGACGACGTCGTCGGCGAGACCGATCGCAAGCGCCTCCGGCCCCTTGTAGAAGCGGGCGTAGAGCAGCGCCTGGCGCGCGCGGGCGAGGCCGATACGCTTCGGCAGCGTGTGGGCAATGGCGAAATCCGGCGCGAGGCCGACCTTTGCGAAGGGAAAGCCGATCGATGCGCCTTCGCCCATCACGATCGTATCGCAGAACAGCGCGAGCCCGGCACCGGCGCCGACCGCGTGCCCCTTCACCTCGGCCACCATCGGCTTCTCCGCGGCCAGAAGAACCCGCGCGAGCCGGTGCGCCGAGGTCAGCCGCTCGCGGCCGGCCTTGGGGTCCGAGAGCGTGTCCATCTTCGACAGATCGCCGCCGACGGAGAAATTCTTCAAGGCCGAGGCCAGGATGACGACCCGGCAGGTGCGATCGCAAAGAAGCTCTTCGATCGCGGGCAGCAGCAGGCCCCGGAACGCCTCTCCGAGTCCGTTTCCCGACTCGTGGTGGTTCATCACAAGACGAACGACGCCACGGCCGTGCCGCTCGATGTCGACAGATCCCACACGTTCCTCCCGGGCAGCTTTTGTCTCGCGAGAAACGCTACACCAATCCAAAACCTAACACTAGTTAGAAAATAGGTTTTTTCGGATGAGCGTTCGAAACCATTCCATCCGGCCGATTCGCATCGTAATATGCTCGCAGAAGCTGTTGCGGGGCGACGGAGGCAGGATGACGAAGAAACTGGCCAAATCGGCGATCTCGCAGAAGCGGGTTCTCGACGCCGCAGCCAAGATTTTCCGCGATTACGGCTATGCGGGAACGACGATGCGGGCGATCGCGGACGAGGCCGATCTCAGGGCCGGCAGCATCTACTACCACTACAAGTCGAAGGACGACCTGATCAGCGCCGTTCTCGACATTGGCATCCGGGCGGTGACCGACAACGTCGAGGCCGCGCTGAAATCGCTACCCGAAACGGCCACGGGCCGCGAGCGAATCGAGGCGGCGATCCGCGCCCACCTGTCGGCGATCATCGAGGTCGGCGACTATACGCTCGCCACGCGGCGCGCGCTTGGCCAAGTGCCGGAGGCGATCCGGGCGCGGAACACCCGGATGCGCGACATGTATGGCTCGGTCTGGCAGAAGATCCTCGCGGATGCGCACGACCGCGGCGAGTTCCGGACGAGTGCCAATCTGACTCTTGCCCGCCTCTTCATCCTCGGCGCGCTGAACTGGACGGTCGAGTGGTTCAAGCCGGGCGGCCGCTCGATCGACGACGTGGCGCGCGAGTTTGCCTCGGTCGTGCTGGACGGACTTGCCGGGACGGGCATGCCTGCCGCCGAAGTGGTCACCCTCCCCGCCCCCGCCAAGGCGAAGCGGGCAAGTCCACGCGTCCGCGCGGTCTAGCCACACTAGTCACGACATTCAGGGAGAGCGATAGCGCCCGGTCGTGTCAGCCGCGGCCGAGGATGTGGTCGGAGATGATGCGCATCTGGATCTCCGACGTACCTTCGAAGATCTTGGTCAGTCGCGCGTCGCGCCAGTGGCGCTCGACCTGGTTGAGCGTGGTGTAGCCGCCCCCGCCGAAGATCTGCAGCGCCTCGCTCGTCACCCGCTCCGACATCTCGGAGGCGAACAGCTTCACCATCGACGCCTCCTTGTCGCAGCGGACGCCCTGGTCGATCTTCTCGCAGACCGTGTACATCAGCGACCTCGCCGCCTCGATCTCGGTCGCCATCACGGCGATCTTGAAGCGGATCGCCTGGAAGGCCGAGATGGCATTGCCGAACTGGCGGCGCTCCTTCGCGTGACCGATCGCATCGTCGAGGGCGGCCTGCGCCAACCCGATCGATCGGGCGGCGGTATGCGCCCGCGCCGTCTCGAGGCCGGCCGTGGCGAGGTAAAAGCCCCTGCCCTCCTCGCCTATCAGGTTGGCAGCCGGCACGCGGCACTTGTCGAAGGCAAGCTCCCAGGTCGTCCAGCCGAAATAGCCGATCTTCGGGATGACCGTCCCCGCGACCCCTTCGGGCAGCTTGCCGCGCGGCTTCTCGACCATGAAGGCCGAGATGCCCTTATGCCGTGCCTTGGGATCGACATTCGGATCGGTGCGGGCGAAGACCATGATGAAGTCGGCGCCATCGGCGAAGGTGCACCAGTATTTGTTGCCGGTGATCTCCCACTCGTCGCCGACGCGCCTTGCACGGCAGGAGATGTTGGCGACGTCGGAGCCCGCGTCGGGCTCGGAGAGCGAGAAGGCGCCGAGGAAGTCGCCCTTCGCCATGCGCGGCAGGTAGATTTTCTTCTGCTCCGGTGTCATCGCCTTCAGCGAGCCGATCAGCGCATTGCCGCGCGCGATCAGCGACGCAACACTCATCCAGCCGCGCGCCAGTTCCTCGGCGACGAGGCAGTATTCGAACGCACCGAGGCCGAGGCCGCCATATTCCTCTGGAATGAGGATGCCGAAATAGCCGAGCTCGGCCATCTCCTCGATCAGCTCGCGCGGGATCTCGCCCTTGACCGGGTCGAGCCTGTCGGCGGTCGGCCGAACGCGATCGCGCGTGAAGACCCGCGCCGATTCCTGGATCATGCGGCGTTCTTCGGACAATTCGGTCATAGCGGGGATTCCTCAGGCGGCAGCTGTCCCTGGCCGAGCGAACGTCCGCCGTCGACGATGAGAACCTGCCCCGTGATGTAGCGGTTTTCCGGTGAGGCGAGGAAGGAGACCGCGCGGGCGATGTCCTCCGGCTGGCCGATGCGGCCGAGCAGTTGCAGCGACAGCATCATCTTCTGCCGTTCGGGCGTCATGTAACGCAGCATCTCGGTGTCGACGACGCCGGGCGCGACCGCGTTGACGCGGATGTCGCGCGGCGAAAGGTCGATCGCCATGGCGCGGGTGAGACCCACGACCGCGGTCTTCGAGGCCACGTAGTGCGCCATCTGCGGCGCGCCGGCGAAGGAGCGCGAGGCGATGTTGACGATGCGGCCGCCGTTCTTCATCCGCCGCGCGCCTTCCTGCGCGACGACGAAGGTGCCGATCGCGTTGATCTCGAACGCCTCGCGGAAGTGTTCCTCGGTCAGCTCCTCGAAGAAATGGGTGCCGGTGATCGCGGCATTGTTCACGATCACCTCGATCGGCGCATACTTGTCCATGATCGCCGAGATCGCGGCCCGGTTGCGGATGTCGCACACCTCGGAATCGATCCGCGCACCTGCCGCGCGCAGCGCGTCGGCGACGTCGTGGACGGCGTCGAGCCGGTCGAGCGCGACCACGTGATAGCCCTCGAGGGCGAGCTTCTCGACGATGCCTTTGCCGATGCCACGCGCGGCTCCGGTGACGATGGCGGTTCCGAGCTGGCCGGTCATTGCGTGCGTCCTGAGAGTTTCATGATGTTCGCGATGCCGTCGGGGCCGCCCATGCCGAGGAGGGCCTCGCGCAGCTTGCGGCTCGACGCACCGAGCACCGGTTCGACAAGAGCGTCGAACTTCGCCTCGAGCTTGCGGCCCTGGCGGGCGAGGTCGCCGTCGGGGACGCCCGCGTCGTGGCTGGCGGCGAAGCGGCGTCCGTCGGCGGTCGTAATCGCCACGTCGGCCTTTGCCTCCGGGAAGCCGTCGACGAATTCGATCGACGCCATGTCGCGCAGGCGGATGAGTTCCGGCTCGCGCGTCAGGTCGTCGGTGTAGGTCGCGATGCCGGACGTGTCGCGGCCGGCAAGCGCCATCGCGACGGTCAGGCGCAACGAGAATTTTGCCTCAAGCCCAGTCTCGGGGCGCGCCAGGTTGCACACGCGGTCGGTCACCGGCGGAACGCGAATCTCGATCGACCGGATGGCATTGGACGACGCCGCGCTCTTGTCGCGCAGTGCCTTGCCGGCCTCGATGGCACCGTGGGTGAGGTAGCAGGCCGCGTGGTACTTGAAGAGGTTGCTGGCGATGTGATGGTCGAGCGGCGCGTCCTTCATCGCCTCTGCCGGGTTGAAGTCGACGCTCTGCGTCGCCGCCAGGCCCTGCGCGCATTCGAGCGCGTCGGGTCGGCTGGTGAAGCCGCGCGCGGCAAGCCGCGCCGCAAGCAGACCGTTCTGCGCCGCCATGCCGGCATGCAGAGGCTTGCACATCGTGCCGAACATCGATTTCAGACCGGACGCCTTGGTCGCGGCGATGCCATAGGCGACCGCAGTAGTTTCCGCGTCGAGCTTGAGCAGGTGCGCGCAGGCGGCGGCGGCGCCGACGCTGCCGACCGTCGAGGTTGCATGGAAGCCGTGGTTGTAATGCCCCGGGCTCATCAGGGCGCCGGTGCGGCAGACGACCTCGTAGCCTGCGACGAAGGCCGCCAACACGTCGTCCTGTGTCGCGCCGGTTTCTTCGGCGAGCGCCAGCAGGCCCGGCAGGATCGCTACCGTCGGATGGCCGAGGATTGCCATGTTGACGTCGTCGAAGTCGAGCGCGTGCGAGGCGGTGCCGTTGATCAGCGCCGCGCTCATCGCGGAGGTGCGCCCAGGCTGGCCCGCGAGCGACGCGACCGGCTTCGCGCCGTCCGACAGAAGTTCGTCCGAGAGAATCTGCACGGCCGGTTCCGCGGCGCCCGGGATCGTTACCGCGAACCAGTCGAGGATGCACTGACGAGCGACGGTGACGGCCGCCGTGGGCAAATCCTCGAAGCGGATCGCCGAGGCGCGCGCGGCGAGCCAGCGGGTGACGGGCGGGCGTTCGGCCGCGGCGCTCATCTCAACCGGCCTTCGGCTCTGCGGCGCCGTAGAGCTGGCGCAGCGTGACCTTGTTGATCTTGCCGCTCGGCAGGCGCGGCAGGTCGTCGACGAAGACCACCGATTTGGGCTTCTTGTAGCTGGCGATCTGCGTCTTCGTGTGCTCGATCAGTTCGACCTCGCTGACGATGTGGCCGGGATTGAGCACGGTGATCGCGCGAACGGTCTCGCCCCAATAGTCGTCCTTCACGCCGATCACCGCCACGTCCATGACAGCCGGGTGGCTCGCCACCGCTTCCTCGACCTCGCGCGAATAGATGTTCTCGCCGCCGGAGATGATCATGTCCTTCTTGCGGTCGACCAGGTAGAGGAAGCCCTGCGGGTCGAGATAGCCGACGTCGCCAGTGTGGTACCAGCCTTCCTTGAGCGCGGCGATCGTGGCGGCGGAATTGTTCCAGTATCCGGCCATACGGCTGGTGGTGTTGATGAGGATTTCGCCCGGCCCTCCGGTCGGCAGGTCGCGGCCCTCGTCGTCGACGATGCGCAGGCCGACATTCGGCGCGGCCTGTCCGACGGAACCCAGCAGCTTGACCTCTTCCGGCGTGCCGTCGGGCCTGTGCTGGCGCTTGTGCAGCGTCGTTCCGCCGCCTTCCGTCATGCCGTAAAGCTGGAGGAAAACCGGTCCGAGCAGCTTCAGCCCGCGCTTGAGCAGCGGCACGGGCATGGGTGCGGCCGAATAGCAGATAGTGTGCAGGGATTTGAGGTCGCGCTCCTCTATGCCCGGCACGTTGAGCATCGCCTGCACCATGGTCGGGGCCATGTGCGTCATGGTCACGCGCTCGCGCTCGATGGTCTCGACGATCTCCGCCGGCTTGAAGTCGTGGTGAAGCACGACGCTGCCGCCACGCATGTGTACGCCGAGCTGCAGGAAGCGCGCGCCGACGTGGAAGACCGGCATCATCAGCTGGAGCTTGTCGGAGACGATCAGGCCGAGTTCGGTCGCCATCAGGATGGCGATCGCGATCTCGCCGCGATGCGTGCGCATCACGCCTTTCGGCCGGCCAGTCGTGCCCGACGTGTAGATCAGGTGCATGATCTCGTCCGGCAGAGGACGCGTCGGCGCGCCTTCCGCATCGCCGGTAGCAAGCACTGCCTCGTAATCCTCGGCCCACGCCGGCACGTCGCCGCCGAAGCAGAGGAACAGCTCGATGAAACCGAGCTTGTCGCGGATCTGTTCGATCGTCGCCGCATACTGCGCCTCGAAGACCAGCACGCGCGGCGTGGAATCGCCGAGGATGTAGGCGATTTCCGGCGGCGCGAGGCGCCAGTTGACGGTCGCCGCGATATAGCCCGCCAGCTCGCAGGCGGCGTAGGATTCCATGAACTCGATCGTGTTCTGCGACAGGATCGAAATACGGTCCTGTCGCCGGATGCCGCGCTTCCACAGCGCCGAGGCAAGCCGGTTGCCGCGCTCGAGGTACTCACCGAAGGTGACGATGCGGCCGTGATAGTTGTAGGCCGTCTCGTGCGGGAACTTGTAGGCGTTGTTGCGAAGAACGTCGCCGAGCGTCTCGATCATGCCGTTTCCTCCCTCGTCGCGTTGCCGTCAGGCCTTCGGCAGGCCCATGCGGTTCGCGATGTTGTTCTTCTGGATGGCGGTCGAGCCGCCGATGATCGGCATCAACAGCATGTCGCGCACATGCCGTTCCATGTCGAAGCCCTTGGCGTAGCCATAGGCGCCCATGACCTTCTGGCAGGTCAGCACGATGTCGAGGCCGGTCTCGCAGACATACATTTTCGCCATCGAACTCTCGACCGACAGGGGCTTGTCATTGTCGGCGAGCCAGCAGGCCCGGTAGAGCATCAGCCGCGCCGAGGAGAGCTTGGTCTGCACGTCGGCCAGCATGTGCCGGATCGACTGGTGCGAGCAGATGCGCTTGCCGAACTGGCTGCGCGTCTGGGAATATTCCCACGCGTCGTCGACGGCCTGCGCGGCGATGCCAAGCGCCATTGCCGCCACTTCGAGCTTCTCGACCTCGAGCGCGGGGCCGGCGAGTTTCGACCAGCCCTGGTTCCAGCCCGCCTCGCCGCCGACCACGTCTTCGATGCCGATCTCGACATTGTCGAGCGTCACGTCGTTGGTATTGAGCCCACGCGCGCCGAGCGCGGGGATATGGGTCAGCGTGACGCCCTTTGCCGTCGGCGGGATCAGCACGAGCGACAGGTTCTTGTAGCGCGCGTCCGGATCGCCGGACCGCACCAGCGCGTAGATGTAGTCCGCGCTCTCGGCGCCCGAGCACCAGCGCTTGGTGCCATTGATGATCACCTTGTCGCCGCGCCGCTCGGCCCGCGTCTTGACGCTGGCAAGGTCGGAACCGACGTCGGGCTCGGACAGGCCGTAGGCGAAGAGGATCTCGCCATTGGCGAGCTTCGGCAGCAGGCGCTGCTTCTGCTCGTCGCTGCCGGAGGCCAGGATGTTCATCGAGCCGTAGCAGGAGTTCATCAGGTAGAGCGTGGCGATGACCATCGAGCGGCGCGACAGTTCCTCGACCGTCACCATCGTGGCGAGGATGTCGCGGCCGTAGCCGCCATATTCCTCGGGCACCGTCATGCCGCAGACGCCGAGTTCGGTGATCGGACCCATGAGCGAGCGCGGAACCTTGTCCTCCTCGTCCCACTTGGCCATCATCTCGCGCGTGGCGTGGCGCTCGAGCATCCGGCGGATGCTCGAGCGCAGCATGGTGATATGTTCTGGCTCGCCGAAATCCATGTCAAATCCTCCCGGCTTCCGCCGCGTGCCTCGCCGACGTGCCGCCCTCCGGCGGCTTCGCTCAGAGCCCGGTGAACTTGGGCTTGCGCTTCTCGGAGAAGGCGTTGATCGCCTCGAGGTGATCCTGGCTGCGGTTGGTCAGCGCCTCGTAGGCCATGCAGGTGTCCATCATCGTGTGGGCAAGCTGCTTCAGGCCGATGTTGATCGCGGTCTTGGTGTATTTGATCGACTTCATCGCGCCGGAGCCGAGCTTCTTCGCCATCGCGTCGACCTTGGCATCGAGTTCCGCCGCCGGCACCGAATAGTTGATCAGACCCATCGCCTGCGCATCCGGCGCCGTGATCAGGTCGCCCGTCATCAGATATTCCTTGGCCTTGGCATAGCCGATCGCCTGCGGCCAGATCACCGCGCCGCCGTCGCCGGCCGCGAGACCGACGCGGACATGGGGGTCGCCGAAGCGGGCATGGTCGGCGGCGATGATGATGTCGCAGAACAGCGCCATCGTCGCGCCGAGGCCGACCGCGTCGCCGTTGACCTTGGCGATGATGATCTTCTCGCAGTCGAGGATGCCGAACACGACCTTCTTCGCCTCGTTGATCGAGCGGTCGAACATCTCGGTGTCTTCATACATCTTGCGCATGCCGACGATGTCGCCGCCGGCGGAGAAGGCCTTGCCCGCGCCGGTGAAGATGACGACGTCGATGGAGTGGTCCATGCCGAGGTCGTAGAAGAGCCGCGAGGATTCCTCGTGCATGTCCCAGGTCATGGCGTTGAGCTGGTCGGGACGGTTCATCGTCACCGTGATGGTGCGGCCTTCCTTCTCGAACAGGAAGTATTTGTAGCCCGAATAGTCGACGCTCATGGGATCCTCCGCTTGGCCGGCTGCAGAGCAGCCTGAATTTTCTAACGCTAGTTCGAAAACATATTCAGTGCAAGTCCTGCCGCGGCACGACCAGCGCGTCGAGCGCCACCGCGCCTTCGCCTTTCGGCCACACGACGACCGGGTTGAGGTCGATCGTCTCGATGTCCTCGGCATGCGCGGCCGCGAATTCCGAGATGCGAACGAGCAGGTCGGCGAGCGCGTCAACGTCTGACGCCGGAGCCCCGCGAACGCCCGACAGCAGCGCGCGGCCGCGGATCTCGTCGATCATGCGCAGCGCCTCGTCGCGGCCGAACGGCGCGAGGCGGAAGGTGACGTCCTTCAGCACTTCCACATGCACGCCGCCGAGCCCGAACATGACCGCCGGGCCGAACACCGGATCGCGCGAGACGCCGACGATCACCTCGACGCCCTTCTTCGCCATCGGCGCGACCAGCACGCCCTCGACCTTGGCGTCGGGCCGATGCTTTGCCGCGCGTTCGATCAGCGTCGCGTAACCTGCCTCGACGCCCTGCCGGTCGGCGACGCCGACCAGCACGCCGCCGATCTCCGTCTTGTGCTCGATGTCGGGCGAAACGATCTTCAGCACGACCGGATAGCCGATCGCATCGGCCGCATCTCCGGCGGCCTTTGCGTCGGTCGCAATTCGTTCGTCGAGGAAGGGAATGCCGGCCTTGCCCAGCAGATCCTTGGCAGCGCGCTCCGACAGCGCGCCCTTGCCGATCGCGGCGGCCGGCGCGACCTGCCTCTCGTCCGACGCGAGCGACAGGCTCTGGCCGAAGCGCGACAGCGCGGCCAGCGCCGCAACCGCCCGGTCGCAATCCTCGAAGACGAGGAAGCCGGCCTGCTCGTATTCCTTCACGACCTCCGGATCGGCGATCATCTGCAGGGCGATCAACCTGTCGGGGAAGCGCTCGCAGCCCTTGGCGATCGCGTCGCGCAAGGGCTTCGACAGCGTGCGCGTGTTGGGCACCGTGGTGAAGAAGCCGATCAGCGCGTCGTAGCCGCCCTGTTCGAGGATCACCTCGATGTTCCTGGCCAGCAGGTTCATGTCGTTCAGCGCCTGCGCCGTCGTGTCGACCGGGTTGACCACGGTCGCGAAAGGCAGCAGCTCCTTCAGAACCTTCTGTGCGGCATCCGGCATCGGCGCGATGTCCATTCCGTAGCGCTCCGCCGAGTCGGAGATCAGCACGCCGGCGCCGCCGGACAGCGTCACGACGCCGAGCTTGTTGCCCTTCGGAAAAATCCCGCGCGCGCAGGCATAGGCGATGTCGATCTGCTCCTCGGTCGTGGTGGCGCGGTGGACGCCGTACTGCCTGAACAAAGCGTCATAGATCGCGTCGGAGCCGGCGAGCGAGGCCGTGTGCGAACTTGCCGCCCGTGCGCCGATCTCGGACCGGCCGACCTTCATCATCACGATCGGCTTGCCGTTCGCGCGTGCCAGCGCCAGCGCCCGGCGGAAGCGAGCGCCATCGCGCACGCCTTCGACATAGGCCATGATCACCTTGATGTCCGGCTGGGCCGCCATCCACTCGAGGCTTTCCGCCACGTCGACATCGGCCTCGTTGCCGGTGGTGATCCAGTAGTTGATGCCGATGCCGCGCTTGCGGGCCATGTAAGCGATGTGCGAGCCGTAGGCGCCCGACTGGCTGATGATGCCGAGCGGTCCCGGGAACGGCATCTCCTTGTCGAGTGACTGGGTGAACGTGCCGTAGAAGCCGATCTGCGGGTTGAAGATGCCGAGGCAGTTGGGACCCAGCAGGCGCAGTCCGCCGGCGCGCGCGATCTCGGTGATGCGGCCCTGGATGGCGATCCCATCCTCGCCGCTCTCGGCATAGCCGGCGGAGAAGATGACCGCGCCCTTGACGCCCTTCGCGACGCATTCGCGCACGGCCTGTTCGGTCAGGTGGGCGGGCACGGCGAGAAGCGCCACATCAGGCACCTCCGGCACGTCGGCGAGCGTCTTGTAGGCCTTCAGCCCCTGCACCGTCTCGCGGTTCGGGTTGACCGGATAGATCCCGCCCTTGAAGCCGCCCTCGATCAGATAGCGCACCGGCCGGCCGGAAATGCGCGTGGCGTCGTCCGACGCGCCGAGGATCGCGACCGAGCGCGGGCGGAACAGGGCGTCGAGGCTGGTGGGCGGGGCGACATGTTTCATGGTCATCGAACTCAGAAATGGACCCCATTGGCGAGCAGGTCGCGCGCGATGGTGCGGCGCTGGATCTCGCTGGTGCCGTCGGGGATGCGCATCGAGCGCGTGAAGCGGTAGCCGGCCTCGAGCCGCAATTCGTTGGTCAGGCCCATGCCGCCATGCACCTGGATGCAGCGGTCGAAGACGCGATTGGCGGCGTCGGTGCAGTGCAGCTTGACCATCGAGGTTTCGGCGAGCGATTTCTCGCCGCGCTCCAGCTTCATGGCGCAGTCGACCAGCATGGTTTCGGCAGCGTAGATCTCGGTCGCGCTGTCGGCGAGCAGGATCTGCACCGCCTGGTGCTCGCCGATCTGCTTGCCGAAGGTCTTGCGCACCTTGGCGTAGTCGACCGCCTGGTTCAGCGCCCAGCGCGCCATGCCGATGCAGGTGGCGGACAGGCCGAGCCGGCCGGTGTTGACGCCGCGCATCGCGACCTTGAGGCCCTGATTCACCTCGCCGAGCCGGTGCGTGTCGGGAACGCGCAGGCCGTCGAAGGAGAGGATGCCGATCTCGGCGCCGAGCTGGCCCATGATCGGGATCGTCGAGACGACCTCGAAGCCCTTCCAGGAGGTGTCGACGAAGAAGCCGGTGATGCCGCCCTTGCGCTGCGCGACAAGGTCGGGGTCGGTGATCGCGAAGATCATCGCGTAGTCGGCATAGGGACCGTTGGTAATCCACTGCTTCGACCCGGTGATCACCCAGTGGTCGCCGTCCTTCACGGCGCGGGTCTTCATGCCGAAGACGTCGGAGCCGGCGTCGGGTTCGGACAGGCCGAAGCAGAGCGTCTTCTCGCCCGAGCCGAGCTGCGGCAGGTAGGTGTCGCGCAGCGACGGGTCGAGGAATGTCAGTACCGGCGACAGGCCGTTGGTGAAGGGCGACGGGATCACCACCGGATGGATCAGCGTCCGCCCGGGTCCGCAGTGCATCGACAGGAGCCAGTTGAGATAGACCGACGCCAGCGGGCCAAGTCCGCTGCCGCCGAGTTCTTCCGGGCCGAACATCGTGTAGAACCCGGCCTCGGCCGACTTTGTCCGCACTTTATGCTTCAGCGCCTCAACTTCCGGCGTGAAGCGTCCGCGCTCGTCGTAGATCGTCCGGTCGGACGACAGCAGCGCCTTGTTGGCGGCCTCGATCGGCACGACCTCCTGCTCAACGAAGCGGATCAGGCTTTCGCCGGTCTGGACGATCTCCTCCGGGATGAGAGCGATGTTCATCTCAGTCCTTGTCGAGCGTGAATTTCGGCAAGGTGAGCTCGGCCGTCACGTCGTCGAACCTGACCGTCACGCGGTCGCCGATCGCGACCCGCTCGACATCCTTGGTGACGATGTTTGTCAGCATGCGCGGACCCTCGTCCAGCGCGATCATCGCGATCACGTAAGGCACGTCGGCGGCGAAGACCGGGCCGGCCGGCTTGCGGGCGATGGTGTAGGAGTAGATCTCGCCCTTGCCGCTGGCATCCGTCCATTCCAGATCGTCGGAATGGCAGTGCGGGCAGAGCTCGCGCGGGTAGAAATGGTGCTTGCCGCAGGCGCGGCAGCGCGGGATCGACAGGCGATGCTCGCGCGCGGCGTCCCAGAACGGCTTGGTGCCCGGGTCGATGACGGGCTGCGGCTTCTCGTAGGCTTTGGGTTCGCTCATCGTGATCGCCTCAGCTGTTCGCCAGAATGACCGTCGCGCCCGACGACAGCGTGCCGCCCGTGCCATGGACGAGCGCGGTGTCGACCTTCTTGACCTGGCGATCGCCCGCCTCGCCGCGAAGCTGGCGCACGGCTTCGACCAGCAGGAAGATGCCGTACATGCCGGGGTGGCAATAAGACAGGCCGCCTCCATTTGTGTTGAGCGGGAAGGCGCCGCCCGGCGCCGTGCGCTGGTTCATGACGAACTGCCCGCCTTCGCCACGCTTGCAGAAGCCGAGCGCTTCGAGCGTCATCAGCACCGTGATCGTGAACGAGTCGTAGCACTCCACGAGGTCGATCGCGTCGTGGCTGACGCCAGCCATCTGAAACGCGCGCTGCGACGACATCTCGGCCGCCGTGAGGCGTGCCAGGTCCGGCATCGCGCCGATCGACCAATGGGTGTGCGCTTCGCCGTAGCCGCGGATATGCGTCATCTTCGCGCCATGCGCCCTGGCGTTGTCCGCCGTGGTCATGACGATCGCGCCGGCGCCGTCCGTCACGAGGCAGCAGTCGAGCAGCTTCAGCGGATCGGAGATGGGGGTCGAGTTCATCACGTCGTCGATCGTGATCAGGTCGCGCATCGTGGCGGCGGGGTTGAGATTTGCCCAGGCGCGGGTGGCGACGGCGATTTCGGCCAGCTGCTCTTCCTTGGTGCCGAACTCGTGCATGTGCCGGCGCGCGGCGAGCGCGTAGCCGCCGACGGGTTGCGGGATGCCCCAGACGTTCTCGAACTGCATGGTCAGGATGGAGGGGCGGCCGCCGAGAGCGCGGCTGCGCTCGCTCTTCTGCGTCGAGCCGTAGACGATGAGGGCGACGTCGCAGTAGCCCTTCTCGATCGCCATCGCCGCATGCGCGACATGCGCCTCGAAAGCCGACCCGCCGATATTGGTCGTGTCGGCGAAGCGCGGGAAGATGCCGAGATATTCGCCGAGCGTCACCGAGGGAAGCTGGCCGGGTCCCGGCACGCCCCAGAGGCCCGCCACCAGCAGGCCGTCGACGTCGCGCATCGGGATGCGCGCATCGTCGAGCGCGGCCTTGGCGGCACGCGCCTGCACCTGCAGCACCGAGCCGCCACCGACGACCTTGCCATCCTTCAGGGGAACGTCGCCGACCCCAACGATCACCGCTTCGCGCGCCATGCTCAGGACTTCCCATTCTCGATTGGCTGGAGGGCATGGCCCGCCAGGATTTGCCGCTCGCCGGCCCGGCACGAGAGCTTCACCCGGGCACTGGCGACGCCGTCGCGATCGACGATCTGCTCGACCGATCCGGCCACATCGACCGTGTCGCCGACGAAGACCGGGCCGACAAAGGCGATGTCGACCTCACCGGACTCGTCGAACCGTCCGTCACTCCACTCGTTCAGCATCTGGGCTACGAAGGCGAGCGTCATGAGACCATGCGCGATGGTGCGGCCGAAAGGGCCGGTCTTCGAATATTCGGGATCGACGTGGATCGGATTGAAGTCGCCCGTGGCCTCGGCGTAGGCGTTGATCATCTCCTGCGTGATGGAGCGGGTCAGCACGGGCAGCGTATCGCCGACGACGACATGCGTCGCTTCGCTGCTGAGCGCACTTGCCACGGTGTTCACAGGTCTTTCCCCCAGATCGAGGTGATGTGGCCCGAGGAGACCAGTGTGCCGTCCGTGCCGCGCGCTTCGAAACTGGAGACGACGTAGGGACGTTCCTTGCGGACGTATTTTTCGACCACGGTGCCCTGGATTGAGAGCTTCTCCCCCACCTCGATCGGGCGATGGAAACGGATCGACTGCTTGGCATGGATGCCGCCGGGAGGGCTTCTGCGGGCAATCAGCAGGTCGATCAGGTAGGCCGACGCGATCATCGACGGTGCGCGGCGCGTTCCGCCGCGCTCGCGATAGAGCAAACCGTCATTGCCCGTCGCGGACAGGAACCCGTCGACCACCTCCGCGCTGACGTCGAACGTCAGCGGTTCGATGGGATAGACGTCGCCGACGGCGACCTCATCGTATCGACGATACGCGCTCATGGATCAGACCGGCGTCCAGGAGAACACGTCGCGCGACATGTGCAGCGGGATGAAGGAACTCTTCAGCGTCGGCAACATGTGGTCGCGCAGCGTCTCGGGCGTCCAGCCCTCGGAGCGATGCACCGAACGCAGCGGCCGCGGCTGGCTCATCAGGAAGATCTCGTTGCCGCGCACGGCGAAGATCTGGCCGTTGACCTCCTTCGAATCGTCGCTGGCGAGGAACACCGCCACCGGTGCGATCTTGTCGGGCGTGAGCATGCGCAGGCTCTTGAGCCGCTCTTCCTGGTCCGGCGTGTTCGGGATCGAGCCGATCATGCGGCTCCAGGCGAAGGGCGAGATGCAGTTCGAACGGACGTTGAACTTCGCCATGTCGAGCGCCAGCGATTTCGACAGGCCGATGATGCCCATCTTCGCCGCCGAATAGTTCGCCTGACCGGGGTTGCCGACGAGGCCGGAGGTCGACGTCATATGGACGAACGTTCCGCTCTCCTGCTTGCGGAAATGCTCGGCAGCGGCACGGCTGACATAGAAGCTGCCGTAGAGATGCACCTTGATGACCGAATCCCAGTCCTCCTCGGTCATCTTGTGGAAGATCACGTCGCGCAGGATGCCGGCATTGTTCACGACCACGTCGATCTTGCCGAACGTGTCGACGGCGCGAGCCACCATCGCCTTGGCGGCGGCCGAATCCGACACGCTGCCATAGTCGGCCACGGCCTCGCCGCCGGCCGCCTTGATGTCGCGGACGACCTCGTTCGCCGGACCGGCGGTTTCGTCATTGCCTTCGAGCGACACGCCCGGGTCGTTGACGACGATCTTGGCGCCGTGCGCCGCCATCATCAGCGCCATTTCGCGGCCGATGCCGCGACCGGCGCCCGTGATCAGCGCCACCTTGTTCTCCAGCATTCCAGCCATCGTCTCGGTTACCTTCCGGATATTCAGTCGAAGTCTCTGTGGGGCGATGCCAGCGGCATCAGACCATCCAGCGGCCGCCGTCGACGACGACGGACTGGCCGGTCATGTAGCGGGCGTCGTCGCTTGCCAGGAACGCGGCGGCGGCGGCGATGTCCTCCGGTTCGGCGAAGTAGCCGAGCGGGATCTGGGCGCGAATCTTCTCGAGGATATCCTCGGGAATGCGGTCGATGACGCGGGTCTTGGTGACGCCCGGGCAGACCGCGTTGACGTTGACCTTGAACGGCGCGAGTTCGCGGGCGAGCGAGCGGGTGAAGCCGATGACGCCCATCTTGGCGGCCGCGTATTCGGCGATGCCGACCTCGCCGGCGAGGCCGGCGTTCGAAGCGACGTTGACGATCTTGCCGCGGCCGGCCTCGCGCATCGAGGGCACGACCTGGCGCGAAGCGGTGAGCGTCGAGAACAGCGTGATGTCGATGACGAAGCGCCAGACCTCGGGCTCGGACTTGTAGAATTCGGAGGCGCGTTCGCGCGCGCTCTGGCCGACATTGTTCATCAGCACGTCGACGAAGCCGAACTCGTCGTAGATGCGCCTGAAGGAGGGGGCGATGAACTCTTCCTTGGTACAGTCGCCGGCGATGGCGAGGACCTTCGCGCCGACGGCGCGGGCTTCCTCGGCGACCTTTTCCAGCCCGCCGGCTTCGAGGTCCATGATCGCGAGGTTCGCGCCTTCGGAAGCGAAGCGCAGCGCCGACGCGCGGCCGATGCCGTTTGCCGCGCCGGTGACGACGGCGAGTTTACCTTCCAGACGGCGCATGACCCGCTTCCTCCTGATGTGCCGTCGGAGCTGCGGATCGCCCTTCCGGCCCGGGCTTGTTCGGCCCTCTGATTGTTCCGGCGACACCCACCCTGTCCCCGATGTCGAAAACCTAACACCCGTTCGAAAGTGATGCAAGCCCGGAATCGAACAACCGTACGCTTTTCCTCAGGCCGTCGGCGCAACGGCCGGAACGGCGGACCTTCGGCGGATGGTGGAAATCGCGACGCCGGCCAGGACGAGCGCGGCGCCGCCGGCCTTTTGCAGAGTGAAGGCTTCGCCGAGGAATACGGATCCGCAGACGACCGCGACGGCCGGAACGAGATAATTGTTGAACGCGGTGTAGGCAGGCCCCGCGCGCGCCACGAGCGCGAAGACCAGCAGACTGGCGGCCGCCGTGTTCAGAAGCGCGAGGACGACGACCGCGCCGACGACCAAGGACGGCGGCATCGCAAGCGGCAACCCCTCGAGACCATAGGCTGCCGGAATCGTCCAGAGCGCAGCCGCGACCAGCGACCAGGCCGCGATCTCGAGCGGATGGTGGCCGCGGGCGAGCGCTGACACGAACAGCGAGGCGGAGAAGACGATTGCGGCCGCGATGGCAGCCAAGGCGCCCCGCGCGCCGTCGCCGAAATTCGCGAAAGCCTGGGGGCCGAACAGCACGAGGATGCCGGCGAGGCCGACCCCGATGCCGACGAGGCTGCGGACGGTCGGATAGTCGCCGCGGAAGACGGCGAGGACCGCGGTGATCAGGGGAACGAGCGCCAAGGTCGTCGCCGTGACCGACGAATCGACCAGCGACACGGACGTGGCGATCAGGCTGAGCGGCGCGGCATTGACCATCAGGCCGATGAGGGCGAAGACGCCGGCATCGCGCAGGGTCAACCGCTTCATTTTCCCGCTGACGGCGAGGAGCGCGACCATCACCACCGCGGCGATCCCGGTGCGCAGCGCAATCAGCGTGATCGGCGCGATGGCCGACACCGCGATCTTGGTGAACATGTAGGATGTTCCCCAGGTCAGGCTGACCGCAGCGAGAAGGACATATTCGGCAGCACCTGGCGTCGCCGCCGGGCCCGACCCGTTCGCGCTGGACATGGACAAGCTTCCTCCGCTATGAAAACGAACATCTGTTAGATTTCCGGCCTGGTCAAGCGCCGGAGACGAACAGCGGATATGCAGGGAGGACGGGCATGCGGATTCTGGTGACCGGCGCGACCGGAACGGTGGGCGGCGCGGCGATGGAACTGTTGCGGCCCGAGGCGGAGGTGGGGCGCTTCGAACTCCTGGGCGCCGCCCGCAGCGAGGACAGCGCGACGAAGCTGCGCGCCAGGGGGCTCACCCCGGTCGCCTTCGACTATGATTCGCCCGCGACGCTGCGCCCCGCGCTTCGCGGTGTCGATTCCGTCTTCCTCATCACCGGCTATTCGGTCGACATGCTCGTCCATTCCAAGCGCCTCCTCGATGCCGCGAAAGCCGAAGGCGTGCGTCACGTCGTGCATCTCGGGGCGCTCGCCGCGGACGACACGCCCTATGCCCATTTCGCCTGGCACCAGATGGTCGAGCGGACGATCGAGGCGATGGGCTTTTCCTGGACGCATCTGCGTCCCAACTTTTTCATCGATACGGTGTGGAACGGCTTTTGCCATCGCCCGGACCGGTTGGTCCATTTCGTCGGCGACCGGCGCGTCTCCTTCGTCTGCGCGCAGGACATGGCGGCGGTCGGTGCAGAGGCGCTGAAGCGTCCCGACGCACATGCGGGCAAGACTTATCCCCTCGCCGTCGAGGCCCTGACCTTCGCCGAAGTGGCGGCGATCCTGTCCGACGTGACGGGACGGCCCGTCGAATACCGCCCCCGGCCCGCGGCGGATCTGTTCCCGATCATGCAGAAGCAGGGTGCGGAGCCGGTCTACGCCGCAAGCCTGGCGGAAGGGGTTGCGGCGACGGAGCGAGGCGAGATGCCCCTTGCCGATGCCGTCTTCGACACGGTCGAACAGGTCACCGGAAGAAGGGGGATCGGCTGGCGGGAATTCGCCGGACTTCACATACGTGAGGTTCGGGCCTGACCGGCGCCGGTTGATCGAGATCAACCCGACGCTCCAATGCGGTTGCTAGCGTTTCTCCTCGAACCAGTGCCTATGGGAGAGGAACGATGACCGGACTTGCCGCGCGCGAGGTTTTCAACCGCTGGGCCGAGAAGTGGCAGGCGCACAGGTCGGCGCGCGCCGCGCTCGCCGAGCTCGACGAGATGGATCCTTCGGTCGTCGGCGAGATTGCCCGCGAGGCCGGGCTCGACGTGGCGGATCTGCGCGAGGTCGTCGCCAAGGGCGCCGATGCCGACAAGCTCATGTACCGCATGATGGAGGCCTTCGGCCTCGACGCGCAGAAGCTCGCCCGGGAAGCTCCCGCCTTCCTCAAGGATGTCTCCATCGCCTGCTCCAAATGCGACGACAAGGGCCGCTGCCGGCGGGAACTGGCCGCCGGCACCGCGCGCGAGCACGCCGCCGAATTCTGCCCGAACGAGGCGAGCTTCGTCGCGATAAGCTAAAGCGTCCGGCCGATCAGTTCCTTCATGATCTCGTTGGTGCCGGCGTAGATGCGCTGCACGCGCGCGTCGGCAAAGGCGCGGGTGATGGGATATTCCCACATGAAGCCGTAGCCGCCGTGCAGCTGCAGGAGTTCGTCCAGCACCTTGCCCTGCATCTCGCTGGTCCACAGCTTGACCATCGCCGCGGTTGTCGTGTCGAGCTTGCCCTCCAGCACCAGTTCCAGGCAGCGGTCGAGGAAGATGCGGCCGACCTGGATTTCCGTCTTCATCTCGGCCAGCTTGAAGCGCGAGTTCTGGAAGTCGATCACCGCCTTGCCGAAGGCCTTGCGATTGCGGGTGTATTCGATCGTCCAGTCGAGTGCCGCCTCGACGCAGGACACCGCCTGGATGCCGACATGCATCCGCTCCCAGGCGAGCTCGTTCATCATGTAGCCGAAGCCCTTGCCCTCCTCGCCGATCAGGTTCGAGACCGGCACGCGCACCTCGTTGAAGAACAGTTCCGACGTGTCCTGCGCCTTGGTGCCGAGCTTCTTCAGCCGGCGGCCGCGCTCGAATCCCGGGCGATCGGCCTCGACCACGACGAGGCTGATGCCCTTGGCGCCCTGGCTGCGGTCGGTCTTGCAGGCGACGATGAAGAGGTCGGCGGTCTGGCCGTTGGTGATGAAGGTCTTCTGGCCGGAGACGACGTATTCGTCGCCGTCGCGGATGGCCGTGGTGCGGATCGCCTGCAGGTCGGAGCCGCCGCCCGGCTCCGTCATTGCGATGCCGGCGATGTAGTCGCCCGAGGTCATCTTCGGCAGCCACCTCTGCTTCTGCTCGGCCGTGCCATAGTGGTCGATGTAAGGCGCGACGATGTCGGAATGCAGCGCGAACCCGAGGCCGGTCAGGTTCAGCCGATACTGCTCCTCCATCAGGATGATCGAATAGCGCCGGTCGGCGCCGATGCCGCCTGACTCCTCGGGAATGGCGACGCAGAGGAAGCCGTTCTCGCCGGCCTTCTTCCAGGCCCAGCGCGGCACTTCGCCCTTCTCTTCCCACTCCTCATGATGCGGTGCCAGTTCTTCCATGAAGCGCCGCACGGACGCCCGGAACATCTCGTGCTCGGCGGAAAACAGGGTGCGCTCGATCATCTTTCCTCCTTCCGCCCGCGCGGGGCGACCTTCTGCTCCCGCTATAGCACAAGGCGGGTCGAGGTCAGCAGTTTTTCTAACATTCGTTTGAAATTGGCCACAGGTCGGGCTAGAAACGGAAAAACCGCGACAGGGAGCGAGACATGATCATCGAGAAGCGCACCTACACGTTCCACCCCGGCAAGGTGCAGGAGTTCCTGGCGCTCTACGAGAAGGAGGGGCTGGCGATCCACACCAGCTATCTGCCGCTGATCGGCTATTTCGTCTCGGAGATCGGGACGCTGAACCAGGTCATCACCATGTGGGGCTACGACAGCATGGCCGACCGCGAGGAGAAGCGCGCGAAGCTCTATGCCGATCCTGCCTGGATCGCCTTCGGCCCGAAGACGACGCCCTTCATCCAGAAGATGGAGACGATGATCCTGCGCCCGACCGGCTGGTCGCCGATCAAGTAATACCAACCGCGATATTGATTGACGGTCGGCGCTGCCCCTCATCGCCCTGCCGGGCACTTCTCCCCGTAAGAACGGGGAGAAGGGCGCAGCTCGAACGCCGGCCACCCCCTCTCCCCGCTTGCGGGGAGAGGGTAAGGGTGAGGGGCAGCGCCGACGGTCGAAGACGACGGCCCTTGGCATAAGGCGTCGGTTGTCGCGCCAGTCTCAGGCAACGACCTTCCGCGACCTCAGGTCCGCGATTTCGTCCTCGCCGAGTCCGAGCGCGGAGAGCACCTCATCGGTGTCCTCGCCGGTCAGCGGCGCGCGGCGGGTGACGCCACCAGGCGTCGCCGTCATGCGGATCGGCGTCGAGGCGATCATGACCGGCGTCGCCGATCCCGGATGCTCGACCTCGACCAGCATGTGGCGCGCGGCGATGTGCGGGTCGGCATAGATGTCGGCCGCCGTGTTGACCGGCCCGAACGGCACGCGGCCGTCCAGCGCCGTGGCGATCTCCGCCTTGGTCAGTCCGCGCGTCCAGGTCTCCACGATCGCCACGGTCTCGGAGGCGTGGGCGAGCCGGTCGTTGTTGGTCAGGAACTTCGGGTCTGATGCAAGCTCTGGGCGGCCCATCGCGTCTGCCAGTTCGCGCCAGAACGAGTCGCGCGGGCAGCCGATCGTCACCATGCCGTCCCTGCAGGGGAAAACGCCGAACGGGCAGAGGATCGGATGCTGGTTGCCTTCCGGCACGGGCGACTTGCCGGTGTAGGAATACTGGTAGACCAGGCGCTCGCACATCGCGAGGATGCCATCATACATCGCCACGTCGACGAACTGGCCTTGTCCGGTCTTCTGCGCGTGGTGGACGGCGGCCATGATGCCGAAGGCCGACAGCGCGGCCGGGAAGATGTCGCCGATGCCGGGGCCGATCTTCATTGGCGTATGGGCGTCGGGGCCGGTGATGCCCATCGCGCCGCCCATCGCCTGCGCGACCACGTCGAAGGCGGGACGATCGACATAGGGGCTCGCCCCGGTGCGCGGATCGCCGAAGCCGCGGATGGCGGCATAGACGAGGCGCGGATTGTCCGCCGCGAGGCTCTCGTAGCCGACGCCGAGGCGGTCCATCACGCCGGCGCGGAAATTCTCCACCACGACGTCAGCGTCCTTCACCAGGCGCCGCAGCAGCGCCTTGCCGTCCGGCGATTTGAGGTCCAGCCCGACGCTCTTCTTGTTGCGGTTGGTCGACTGGAAGTAGCCGCCGAAATGATGGTCCGTGTCGTCCGCCCGGAACGGGCCGAAATGCCGGGTCGGATCGCCCTCGACCGGTTCGATCTTGACGACGTCTGCGCCCTGGTCGGCGAGCAGCATCGTGCAATAGGGACCGGCCAGCATCTGCGTCAGGTCGATGACGCGCAGCCCTGCGAGCGCGCCTCCGGAAATGGTGGACATGCTCTATTCCTTCGGGCGTTCGACGCGGCCGGTGATCGGCTCCATGATCCAGACCATGCGCTGCGGGTCGAGAGCCGGCGAGAGCGGCATCTTCTCGCTGCCGGAAACGGCTTTCAGCTCGGCCAGCGTCGTGCTGACGTCGTCTATCTCGATCTCGTAGACCGCCATGTAGCCATAGTCGAACGGACCCGCGCGATGTTGCGTGCCGCTCATCCGGAAGCGCTGGGCGGCAACTACGCCGGGAAGCTTCAGCACGTCGGCAAGGTGGACGTTCGTGTACCAGTCGTTGAACTCGTCTTCGCGGCCAGCGAGCGCATTGGTGAGCGCGATCAGATTGTATTTCGGCATGCTGTCCTCCCGGCGGCTTGCGGTCGACCGCAGCGCTGAAAATTTCTAACGCCTGTTCGAAAAATCGGCAAGAGGCAAATTCGAACCGACGGCTCAGCGCGCCGTGTAGCCGCCGTCGATGAGGAAGTCGGCTCCCGTGACGAAGGTGGAGCGGCGCGAGCAGAGGAACCAGATCGCGTCGGCGATGTCGGAGGGCTTGCCGGTGTGGCCGATCGGGTGCAGCGGCGCGAGATAGTCTTCCGCCGCCTGCTCCGAACCGAACAGTTCGATCAGCCGATCGGTCGCAATGCCGCCCGGGGAGACCGAGTTGACGCGGATGCCGGCCTCGGCGAGGTCCAGCGCCAGGCTGCGGGTGAAGGCGAGCATCGCGCCCTTGGTCGTCGAATAGGCCACCCGACCCGGCGAGCCGACATGCGCGAATGTCGAGGCGAGGTTCACGATGCGCCCGCCGCGCCGCATCATCGGAATGGCGGAACGCGTGACGTTGAACGCGCCGGTGATGTTGACGGTCATGGTGCGCGACCATTCCTCGGGCGTCAGCTCGGTGATCGGCACGGCGCGGGTGACCGCCGCGGCATTGTTGACGAGAACGTCAACCTTCTTGCCGGCGGCGCGCAGGCCGTCGAAGAAAGCCTCGACCGCGGCGAGGTCGGCAATATCGCACGCATGCGGAAGAACAGCGCCCGCGAAGGCAGCCTGCTCGCCAAGGTCGATCGAGTAGACCTCGGCCCCCTCGCCCGAAAACATCTCGACGATGGCACGGCCGATTCCGCGTCCGCCGCCGGTGACGACGCAGACCTGTCCCGAAAATTCCGCCATCCATTCCTCCCCTGATGATGGGCCGGACTAGCAGGTGCGGATTTGCGTAAGCAAGGGCCGTCGCCGTGTCGACGAACTACGGACGCGGCTCGAGCACGCAGCACAGCAGACCATGTCGGATCTCCGCCAATCTGGCGGCACCAACGCCGGTTTGCTCGAGCGCGGACCATACCGGGAATCCCATGATCGCCGTCACGGTCGCGAGCGTTCCCTCCGGCAGGTCCTCGGGCCGCAGAGCCTCGGCGACATAGGCCGCGATACCGGCTTCGACGGCCGCGAAAAAGGCCGCGACCTCCGGAACACGTTCCCTGTCGCGGCCGGCTATGCGCAGACGCAGCGCTCCGCGTGCGTAGAAGCCATCCAGTTCCTCGACGAGGCGTGCCAGCCGTGCGGGCCGCCCTTCCAGGCCAGCGAAGACAGTGGCCGCCGCATCTGGCACCGGCGGCCGCAGTTCCTGCCAGACATGCATGCCGCAGGTCCGCACAAGCTCGCCATAGGTCGGAAAATGCCGCAGTACCGTCGCGAGCCCGACGCCTGCCCGCTCGGCGATCTCGGACATGGTCGCGGGGCCTATGCCCTTCTCGTCATGCACCTCCATCGTCGCCCTGACAATTCGCGCTCGCGTGTCCTCGCGTGAGGCGGCCCGCTTGTGCATGCGATAGGTTCTGGGCATGAGACTGCTTGTATTTGACAGATGGCTAGTTTCGTGAATATACATATCCATCAATTCATGACAGTCAATGCTTGGTTTGCCGGTGCGGCCTTCGACCGCGCCCGGCCAGGCCGCAGGAAAGCAGCACACTTCAAGATTCGGGCGAGGCCGTTTCATGCGCCGCGAAGGTCCGTCAAGGCTGATGATTGTCGACGACGAGGCCGAGATACGCGGCATGCTCGCCGATTTCCTGACTCGTGAGGGTTATGTCGTCGGCGCGGCGTCGGGCGGCGCGGAACTGGATGATGCACTCGCCGCCGGCGAGCCCGACCTGATCCTGCTCGACGTCGCCATGCCCGGAGAAGACGGCCTGTCGATCGCCCGCCGCATGAAGGCATCGCGAACCACGCCGATCATCATGCTGTCGGCCCTCGGCGACACGGTCGACCGCATTGTCGGGCTGGAGGTCGGAGCGGACGACTACATCGCCAAGCCGTTCGATATCCGTGAGCTGCGCGCGCGGGTCAGGGCGGCTCTCAGGCGAAGCGACCCTGCTTCCCGACAGAGCGAGACGACGGTCGCCCCGAGCGGGTCGACGAACCTCGTTCCCTTCGGCGAGGCGATGCTCAGCATCGCCGAGCGCACCCTCGTCGGCCGCGACGGGGAGTTCGTGGCGCTCACGCCGACCGAGTTCGACATGGTCGAGACCTTCCTGCGTTTCCCCAATCGCGTGCTTTCGCGGGACCGGCTGGCGTCTCCCATCACGCCGGACGCCCCCTGTCCGCTCGACCGGGCAGTTGACATAAGGGTAACCCGCATCCGAAAGAAGATCGAAACCGACCCGCGCCATCCGAGGATCATCCGGACGGTGCGGGGTGCCGGCTACATCTACGTTCCGAAGCCAACACCTGCATGACGAACCGAAGCGGCGCAGCCGCTGAAAACACGACCTGGCAGCTCAGCACACACGAGGAACATGCACTCGTCTATGCCGCGGTCATCGATTCCGCGCTCGATTCGGTTGTCGTCGTCGATGAGAAGGGCGTCGTCGTCTCGATCAACCCGGCCGCCGAAGCAGCTTTCGGCTACACGAAGGCCGAGGCTATCGGCCGCGAAATCTCCGACCTCATCGTGCCCGACCACCTCAAGGCCGCCCATGACAGCGGCATGGCCCGCTACCGGGCGACGCACACGCCTCATGTGCTTGGCCGACGGGTCGAGATGGAGGCCAGGCGCAAGGACGGCAGCACAATCCCCGTCGAGCTGGCGATCACCGAAGTCAACCTTCCCGGCGGCCGGCTGTTCACGGCGAACCTGCGCGACCTGTCGGCCGCGCGCGCGGCGGCCGCCGAGATCGAGCGCCAACGCGATGCGCTCTACCAGAGCGAGAAACTGTCGGCGATCGGCTCGCTTCTGGCCGGCATTGCGCACGAGCTCAACAATCCTCTGTCGATCGTCGTCGGCCAGTCCGGCATCCTGCGCGAAGAGCTGAAAGCGGGCCGCGCGACACCCGCCTCGGCGGACCGCGCGGCGCGGATCGAGACCGCCGCCCAGCGCTGCGCCCGGATCATCCGCACCTTTCTCGCGATCGCCCGCCAACGCAAGCCGGAGAGGCGCGCGACCGAGCTCGCGCCCCTGGTCGAGGCCTCGATCGAGCTGATCCTCTACGGCATCCGCGCCAATGGCGTCGTTCTTGACTGCGACATCGATGCCGATCTGCCGCCGGCATTCGCGGATCCGGACCAGGTCCAGAACGTCATCGTCAACCTGCTGGTCAATGCGGCCCAGGCGCTCGAACGCGTGCAGGGCGAGCGACGGGTCTCGGTCCGCGGCCGGCGCGACGGCGACATGCTCTCGCTCGTCGTCGCCGACAACGGCCCCGGCATCCGCGCCGAAAACCGCGACCGGATCTTCGAGGCCTTCTTCACCACCAAGCCGGAAGGAGCGGGAACCGGGATCGGCCTGTCCATCTCGCGCAACCTTGCCCAGGCCCAGGGCGGTTCGCTGGAGCTGCTGGACAGCGAAAAGGGCGCCTGTTTCGAACTTCGTTTGCCGGTGGATGAGGCGGCGCGGCGCACGCCGGAAGACGGCGGGGCGCACGAGGTCTTCTCCGCGCCAAGGCCGCGCGCGCGGGCGATCATCGTCGACGACGAGGCCGAGATCTGCGAGCTGGTGGCCGAGATCCTCGAGCGGGCCGGCATCGACTGCGCGACGGCCGGGACCGGCAGCCAGGCCCGCGCCACGATCGAGGCCGCGGGCGACGCCTTCGACATCGTCATTTCGGACCTGCGCATGCCCGAAATGGACGGAAGCGCATTCTTCGACTGGCTCCGCCGCGACCGCCCGGCGCTGGCGGACAGTACGCTGTTCATGACGGGCGATTCGCTCGGGCCGACGGCGGGGCGGTTCCTCGCGGCGAGCGGACGGCCGGTGATGGAAAAGCCTTTCGCGCCGGACGAACTGATCCGGCACGTCTCGTCCCTGCTCGCCGAACGGGCGCTGAAACAATCCCGAAACAACTGAAATAGTCGAAAGCCACGGGCGCAATCCGGCCGAAGGCGGTGTCCTCCATTCTCCTCGTGTCGTCCAGGACGACATCCAGCCGGCAATCCTGCCGGCCAAACGAAGGAGAAATGTAATGCTTTTGAGAACCGGTGCCATCGCCGCGGTTTCGGCCGCGATCATCCTCGGCTCGCTGACGTTCAACGCGGGCGCAGTCGTGAAGTCCGGCCCGTCGGGCTACGCCAATGGCGACTGCAAGAACGGCTTCGAGACCGTCGTCGGCTCGAGCTCGCAGCACGCCCAGGCCGCGTGGACGCAGGCTGTCGCGGCCAAGTTCGGCACCAAGTGGGCCCACTGGGTCGGTGCGAGAAGCAAGACCATGACGCCGATCAACACCGGCGGCACGATCGTCTACCAGGCGAAGGGCAAGCCCTGCTTCTACCAGCCCGTCCTGTAAGACGGGTCACACAATGAAGGGACGCGTCGGGGCCGGCCCTCAAGAGCCGGACCCCGTGGCGCGTTCTCAATCCTCGCGCGGCGTCGGCGCGGTCAGCCGCGCGCGAAGCTTCTCGACGGTCTTTCTCCGAACGCCGATCGAAGCCAGATAGGCTTCCACCCCTCCATGCACCGCATCGAGCTCGTCGAGGGCGCCGGCCATGGTCGCCGGCTCGCACGTCAGCAGCTGCCTGAAGCCGTCCACATCCAGCCCCTTGACCCGCGCGTGCTCGACCAGTTCATCGAGCATCGGCGCGATCAGCGGACCGGTCATCGCATAATCGGCCAAGATCTGGTCGCGGTCGACGCCGGCGACGAGCAGCAGGATGGCCGCGATCAGCCCCGTGCGGTCCTTGCCCGCCGTGCAGTGGAAGAGCACCGCCCCCTCCGGCGCGTCGGCGATCAGGTTGAGGACACTGGCGAACTCGGCGCCGCGTTCGCTCAGCGCGATCCTGTAGAGGTCGAGGAGGAGGTTCGGGCTGCCGACCATTTCCAGCGGCGCCAGCCGGTCGAACAGCGAAACATGGTGATAGGCCACGCCCTCGACACGCGAAAACGGGTTCGGCGCCTCGCTCAGTTCGCCGGCGCGGCGCAGGTCGATGACCGTCGCAAGGCCACGTTCGGCGAGCAGCGACATCTCCGCCGCATCGAGCCGGTGCAGGCTTGCCGCGCGCAGGATGCGGCCCCATTGGGTCGTGCCGCCGTCGGCCGTCGCATAGCCGCCAAGGTCGCGGACATTGAGGGCGCCTGAAAGCCGAAGGTGGCGCTGGTCTGGCTGGAAAGTCATGGTCGGGGCACCGGCGGAAGAGGGAACAGTCAGGCTATTGCCGCAGTGCCCGCCGCAATACAACCCGCCATGCGATCACAACGGGTGCCACATTCCGTCGGCGCCGCGCGACAGAAGCTGTGTCGCAATCGCCGAGCGGACCGGAATATCCGCGAAAGGCGAAGCGTCGAGCGCGCCCCGCCAGGCCTCGCCCTGACGCATGGCGACGACGATCGCGCGCGGGCGCAGCGCGGCCTTTTCCAGCATGCGCAGCACCGCCAGGATCGACGTGCCGGTGCTGATCACGTCGTCCACCAGGACGAAACGGCGATCTTCGAGCAAGGGCAGCATGCGCGGGTCGAGATAGATGCGCTTGCCCTCGCCCGGGCTGGTAATCGAGCGCAGCGGCTCGGACAGCGTTTCGTCGTACCAGAACTTGCGCGACGTCCCCAGCGCGACCATGCGCGGATGGCCGAGGCGGCGCGCGACATTGGCGGCCAGCGGCAGGCCGAGCGTCGGCACGCCCATCACGACCTCCGGCCCGAACGCCTCCGCCTCGCGCGCCATGGCCTCGGCCAGTGCATCCTCCACCGCGAAGCTCGCCTGGTTGATGATCAGCGACGCGACGGCCCGGGCGCCCGACGGCAGCACCCGGACCGGCAGGGCGATCTCGCGGCCGTCCGGCAGCGATGCTGGATAAAGATGCGAGTACCCGTCGCCGATCTCGTCCGAGAACCCGCCCGCGGCGCGGATATCCTGCCAGTAGTCATGGGGTTCGTACGGCATTGACTTCGCCATCCGGCCTAAAGAAGGAGAGGAACCGGGTTGCTTTCTCCCGCCTGCCGCAGGATGAGTCCAGACGTGCAAGAACAATTCTCCGGCCATGACGACATCGCTTCGCTGATCGCGCTCCGGCGCGACCTGCACGCGCATCCCGAACTCGGCTTCGAGGAGGATCGCACCAGCGCGATCGTGAAGGCCTTCCTCGCCGACTGCGGCATCGAGGTACAGGACGGGATCGGCCGGACCGGCGTCGTCGGCACGCTGCGCGGCAAGGCCGGCGGCCCGTCGATCGCGCTGCGCGCCGACATGGACGCGCTGGCGATGCCCGAAATGGCGGATCGCCCCTACCGCTCGACGATCCCGGGCAAGATGCATGGCTGCGGCCATGACGGCCACACGACGATGCTGCTCGGCGCGGCGCGTGCGCTGGCACGGCGCGACGACCTCGCCGGCACGGTCCACTTCGTATTCCAGCCGGCGGAAGAAGGTCGCGGCGGCGCGCAGGCGATGGTCGAGGACGGGCTGTTCGAGCGCTTCCATATCGACCGGTTCTACGGGCTGCACAACATGCCGGGCATTCCGGTCGGCCGCATGGCGGTCGTGCCGGGGGCGCAGCTTGCCTCCTCCGACCGATGGCATGTCACCTTCCGCGGCGTGGGAACCCATGGCGGCAAGCCGCATCTCGGCCGCGACCCGATCGTGGCGGCGGGACAGTTCCTGTCGTCGCTGCAGACCATCGTCTCGCGCGGCACCGATCCGGTCCAGACCGCGGTCGTCAGCGCCTGTGCCATCCAGGCTGGCGATTTCGAGGCGCTCAACGTGATCCCCGACGACATCCGCATCGGCGGCACGGCGCGCGCCTATTCCCACACCGTGCGCGACCGTCTGGAGGCAGAGATCGGCCGCGTCGCGCACGGCATTGCGTCGGCGAACGGAATATCGGCGGACTATGACTTCCACCGGCTGATGCCGCCGGTGATCAACGAAGACGACGCGGCGCGGCGCGCGGCTGACGCGGCGCTGGCGGCTCTGGGCGAAGACAACGTCATCACCGCGTTCCCGCCCTCGACGGCCGGCGACGACTTCGCGATCTTCTCGTCGCGCGTGCCGGGCGCCTATGTCTGGCTCGGCAACGGACCGGCAGAGGACGGCGCGCTGCATCACAACACGCGCTACGACTTCAACGACGAGGCGATCGAACACGGCGTCCGCTACTGGACGACGCTGGTGGCGCAGGAACTGCGGGCGGGCTGAGCTACCTGCCCGTCAGGCGAAGTTCCAGAAGGTCGAGCGCGGCAGGCGCATCGACGCGCATCGCCACCTCGACCGGCGCGCCGCGCCCTTCGTCCCTTGTCAGCGCTCCGGCATCCGGGCCGTCGCCGAGATCGACGGCTAGGGTGTAGCGTTCGATGCCGAAGAGGTCCGGCCGCTCGGCGTAGAGCATGACGCAGGGATCGTGCAGCGGACGGCTCGTCCCCCCCGTGGTCGATTGGAAATAGGCGTCGATGAGGTCGGCCGAGACGAGCGCAAACGGCCTTTCGGACGCCCGCAACCGCTCGAGGTCGTCGCGGGTCGCGCGCACCTTGCGGGTCACGTCGAGCGGGATCAGCACGATCGGCAGCCCGGCCCGCAGCTCGATGTCGGCGGCCTCGGGATCCGCCGCCAGGTTGAACTCCGAATGCGGGCCGATATTGCCGCGCTCGTCGATCGCGCCGCCCATCGCAATGACGCGGCCGATGCGCCCGGCGGCCGCGGGATGCTCTGTCACCAGGCGCGCGAGGTTCGTCAGCGGGCCGAGCGCCAGGATGTCGACGCTGCCGAAGGGGTGGCGCAGCAGCGTTTCGGCGAGCCACCGGACCGCGTCGTCGAGAGAGGGTGCCAGGGGCTCCGGAAAAGTCACGCCGCCCAGCCCGTCGTCGCCGTGGATCTCCGTCGTGTCGAAGCCCTTTCGCGCCAGCGGCGCGGCGGCCCCCGCGATCACCGGGATGTCCGACCTCCCGGCGAGCGCCAGGATGCGGCCGGCATTCCGTGTCACCGTCGTCAGGCCGATATTGCCTGCGACCGTAGTGATGCCGATCACCTCGAAGGCCGGCGAGGCGAGCGCGAACAGGATCGCGACCGCGTCGTCGATGCCGGGGTCGGTGTCGATGACGACCTTGCGCGTCATTCGGCGAAAGCCGCCAGGATGCGGATCCAGGAACGGATGCCCTTCCTGAAGCTCGACAGATCGTATTTTTCGTTCGGACTGTGGATGCGGTTGTCGAAGCGGGCAAAACCGACCAGCAGCGACTCCATGCCGAGCCGCTCCTGGAAGACGGTGGCGATCGGGATCGAGCCGCCCGTGCCGGCGATGGCCGAGCGGCCCCACTCGTCCTTCAGCGCATCGAGTGCCTTGCGCAGCAGAGGGCTGTCGACGGGCATGACGGTGGCGGCGCTCGACCCGTGGTTGGCGAACTCGACGCTGCAATCGGCCGGGATCATGGCGCGGACATGGGCGCGGAAGGCCTGCTGGACCTTGTCGGGATCCTGTCCCTCGACGAGACGGAAGGAGAGTTTTGCATTGGCCTCCGCCGGGATCACCGCCTTGAAGCCTTCGCCGGCATAGCCGCCCGCGATGCCGCTGACGTCGAAGGACGGCCGCGACCAGACCTGCTCCAGCACGGTTCGATCCTGCTCGCCGGCCGGGATGGAGAGGCCGATGTCGCCGAGGAATTTCTGCTCGTCGAAGGGTTCCTTCAGCCAGCGCTCGGCGAGTTGCGGCGGCAGGTCCTTCACGCCGTCATAGAAGCCCGCCAGTGCCACGCCGCCGTCCGGCCTGCGGAGACTCGCGATGATGTCGGCGACGACCTGGATCGGGTTGCGCGCGGCGTTGCCGTAGATGCCGGAATGGAGGTCGCGGTCGGCGCAGCGCACCCGGAACTCCTCCTTGACGATGCCGCGCAGCATGGTGGTGATCGCCGGCGTCGCGTCGTCCCACATGTCGGTGTCGCAGACGAGCATGACGTCGGCCTTCAGCTCCTGCGCGGCGATGTCCATGAAGGCCGGCAGGCTCGGGCTGCCGGACTCCTCCTCGCCTTCGAGCAGGACCGAGACGCGGATCGGCAGCTTGCCGGTCACGTCCTTCCACGCGCGGCAGGCCTCCAGGAAGGTGAACAGCGCGCCCTTGTCGTCGGATGCGCCGCGGGCGACGATATGCGTATCGCCGTTCAGCTGCGGCACCAGCACCGGCTCGAACGGGTCCGAGTTCCACAGGTTCAGCGGGTCGACCGGCTGGACGTCGTAATGGCCGTAGAACAGCACATGTGGCCCCTCCCCCGAATGGTCGTGCGCGACGACCATCGGATGCCCGGTCGTGAGACGAACCGACGCGTCGAAACCCATTCCGCCAAGATCGGCCGCCAGCCATTCGGCGCAACGCAGGCACTCGGCCTTGTAGGCCGGATCGGTCGAAACCGAGGGGATCCGGACCAGCTCGAACAGGCGTCCGAGTGAGGCATCGAGGCCGGCCTCGGCGTGGGCGAGGACGGCGGGGAGGTGGGCGTTCTGTTCGGTCATTCATAAACTCCGTCGGTCTGCGGCACGCCTCATCCGGCTGCACCTCTTGCCTCGTCCGTCTTCGCGGTCGTCATCCCGGCGGCCGAAGGCCAGCCGGGATCTATTCTTGTCTCAGGCTACACGCCGAAAACACCTGCCTCCGCAGCATAACCGATGGCGTCTCTCCACCGCCTTCCACCCCACACCTCCGTCATGCCGGAGGCCGAAGGCCATCCGGTATCCATTCTTCTCTCCGGCTACACGCAGAAAACGCCTGCCTCCGCAGCATAACCGACGGCGCCCTTCTCCCGGCGATCAATGGTTCCCGGCTGGCCTCCGGCCGCCGGGAAGACGGCCGCGCGAGGGTGCATGTGGCGGCCGAATACCGCCCTGCCGTGGATCAATTCCACCGCTCTTTCTGGCAACCTCTTCTTTCCGTTCATCATTCAAGAATCACCTATCCACGCCCCTTCCGACCTGACCGACCATGGGCGGGTGCGATGGAACGGAGACGGCGGTGACCTGGAGGGCGAAAGGAGGAAGGGACGTGTTGGGCAGCATCGCCGCGAGGCTGCTGTCGCTCGCCGATCTCGCCGAGGACGTCGCCGGCCGCTCGTTCCTCGTCCGCTGGCTCGTCCTCTGGTACGTCTGGCGGGCCGACGCGATCCTGCGGGAGTTCGTCGCCGGTTCGGAGTGGAACACCGCCGGCCGCCTCTGGTCGCCCGCCCTGCCGGAGGTCCGCTACGGCACCCGCTCCGCGGACGCGATGGCGCTCGCCGTGTCGCTCCGCGCCCTCGCGCGCATCGTGCTGGACATGGCCGAGCAACGCCGCCGCCTCACGTTCTTTCATATGAGCCAGACCTGCGCCGGTTCCGGCCATGAGGGGATCGCGCCCTGCAGCAACCGGCAGGCACGTCGCGAAATCCTGAAGCGCGCTCAATCTTTCGTGCTCGACAGAGTGGAGCCAATCGACACGTCGTGAGGCAGGCTCGGGGGACAGTTTACTTTGTTTCCGCCCGCGAAAACCTCGCACGGGCAACGCCCTCTCGCGGAAAAAAGTAAACTGTCCCCGGCACTTACCTCTGAGAAAACTGGCCGAGCCGCAAGCGAGCTCGGACGGGCTCACGTACGCCGCATGCCGCTCACGCACCCGCATCGATCCGCTGCATCTCGGCCTTGAACGCCGACGCCACCTGCAGCGCGTCGCGCATCACCTTCTTGCGCTCCAGGGTCTTCACCTCGCGGTCGCGCATGAGCCATTTCCCCGCGACCATGACGTCGCGGACGTCGTCGGCCATCGTCGAATAGACCAGCGTCGCATAGGGGTCGTAGATCGGCTGGAGGCGCGGCGCCGACAGGTCGACGCGCACGAGATCGGCCTGTTTGCCAGGCTCGATCGAGCCGATCCTGTCGTCCAGACCGAGCACCTTTGCCCCTTCGATGGTCGCCATGCGGATGATTTCGACCACCGGCATCGGCTTCCGTGAATGGCCGAGGAGCTTCTGGAACATCGTCACCGGGCCGAACTGCGAAAACAGGTCGAGCCCGTTGCCGCTCATCGGCCCGTCCGTGCCGATCCCAACGGGCAGCCCCGCCCTGCGCATCGCCTCGACCGGCGCGATCCCCCTGCCCGCCTTGGCGTTGGAGCGCGCATTGTGGGCGACGCAGACGCGGGCATGCGCCATCTTCTCGATGTCGCTGTCGTTGACATGCAGGCAGTGGGCGCAGATCAGCCCCTTGCGCAGCAGGCCGGCCTTCTCGACCACCTCGACCGGACGCATGCCGTGGTTCTTCGCGCACCACTCCATCTCCGAATCCATCTCGGCGAGGTGGATCTGCACCGGCACGTCGGGATTGTCGTCGGCGAAGCGGGCGACGCGGTTCATCACCGCGATATCGGTCGAATAGGGCGCATGCGGCGCGATGGAGGGCGTCACGCGCGGATGGGCGCGAAACTCCGCGACGAGCGCCTCCGTGAGCGCGAAGCCCTCGTCGATCGAGGCATGGTCGGGCGGGTTGAAGTCGGCAATGGTCTGGCCGACGACGCCGCGCATGCCGGCCTGGTCGATGACGCGGCCGACTTCGGTTTCGAAGTAGTACATGTCCGCCACGGCGGTGACGCCGGACGCGATCATCTCGTAGACGCCGAGCGCCGTGCCGGCGCGCACCATGTCCGGCGTGACGAACTTGCGCTCCATCGGCAGCACGTAGCGGTAGAGCCGGTCGTCGACGTCCTCGCCCAGGCCCCGGAACAGCGTCATCGCGATGTGGCAGTGCGGATTGACCATGCCGGGCATCAGGATGTCGCCCGAAAGATCGACGGTCTCGGCTCCGGGGATCTGTGGCGGCGCGCCGGTGCCGGTGGCGGTGATCATCTCTCCGTCGACCTGCACCCAGCCATGCTCGACGACCGGCATGTCGGGGGTGCAAGGAAGGAGGAGAGCGTTGGTGAAGAGGAGCGTCATCCCGCCCCTACTCCGCCGCCAGCACGCAGCACTGGTCGGGCATGGGCACGAGGGTGGCAGCGGAACCCGGCTCCAGCGGTTGCGACAGCGCTCCGTTGGCAACGATCGGGCCGGCGGCGGTGTCGCAGTGATACTGGTAGGCCCGGCCGAGATAGGTGCGCAGACCCGTGGTCGCGGGAATGCCCTCGCCCGTTCCCGGCACGACCCTCAGTCCGTCCGCGCGGGCGGCGAAGATGAACCTGTCGGGTATGTCGCCGTAGCGCTCTTGGGAGAGCGGCAGCCGTGCACCGCCGGCCGCCTCTGCCGTGACGGTTCCCCCGTCGCGGGCGACGACCTGTATCGGGATCAGGTTCTCGAAGCCGACGAAGCGGGCGACGAAGGCGTTGGCCGGGCGCTGGTAGAGCGTCTCGGGCGTATCGAACTGCATGATGCGGCCGGCATTCATGATCGCGACCCGGTCGGAGATCGAGAACGCCTCCTCCTGATCGTGGGTGACGTAGACGGCCGTGGTGCGATTGGCGCGCTGCAGCTGGCGGATCTCGACGCGCATGTCGATCCTGAGCTTGGCGTCGAGATTGGACAGCGGCTCGTCGAACATCAGAAGCGGCGGCTCGATGACGAGCGCCCGCGCCAGCGCCACGCGCTGCTTCTGCCCGCCCGACAGCGCGCCGGGCAGCCGGTCGGCTAGCGGTGCAAGCCCGACACGCTCCAGCATCGCCCGCGCCCGCTTCTCGCGCTCCGGCCCGGCGATGCCGCGCTGCTTGAGGCCGAAGGCGACGTTCTCCAGGACGGTCAGATGCGGGAACAGCGCGTAGTTCTGGAAGACAAGACCGATGTCGCGCTTGTAGGCCGGCAGGCGGGTGAGGTCGCGCCCGCCGAGCGTAATCGTGCCGGCGGTCGGCTCGAGGAAGCCGGCGATCAGGCGCAGCGTCGTCGTCTTGCCGCAGCCCGACGCGCCGAGCAGCGAGACGAGTTCGCCTTCGGCGACATCGAGCGACAGGTCTTCCAGCACTTTGGTTGTGCCGTAGTGGGCGGTCACGTTGCGGACGGAAAGCGGCTGGGTCATGGGCGAACAGTCATGGGGATCATTTCGTCAGGAAGGTGAGGCCAAGCGTCCGCTCGACGATCGCCATCACCGCGACGGTGAGCAGCATCAGAAGCACGGAGACGGAGGCGATGACCGGGTCGAAGAACTGCTCGACATGGGCGAGGATCTGGATCGGCAATGTCGACACGCCCGGCCCGGTGAGGAAGAGCGAGGTCGAGACGTCGTTGATCGAGGTGATGAAGGCGAGGATGAAGGCCGCGATCACGCCCGAGCGGACGTTCGGCAGCACGATGGTGAAGAAGGTCTTGGCCGGCGGACTGCCGAGGCTGATCGCCGCCTCCTCGATCGAGAAGTCGAACGAGGCGAGGCTCGCAGAGATCACCCGCACCGCATAGGGCAACACCAAGAGCGTGTGGCCGATCAGCAATGTCGGGAAGATCGGCAGCGCGGCGCCGACCGCGACCGATTTGAGCAGCGAAAAGCCGAGGACGATCTCCGGCACCAGGATCGGCAGGACGAAGACGGTCGAGAGCCATGTCGGTAGCTGGATCCGGTAGCGGTTGAGCGCATAGGCGGCCGGAATGCCAATAACGAGCGCCAGCGCGGTCGCGAGGCACGCCAGTTCGAGGCTGGTCACGATGGTGCGGCGGAAGGCGCCGATCTCGAAGATGCGCTGGAACCAGTGCAGTGTGAAACCCTGCGGCGGGAAGGTGAGATAGGTCGTGTCGGAGACCGCCGCCCCGAGGATGATGATCAGCGGGCCGACCAGGAAGATGTAGACCGCGATCGTCAGCAGGATCAGCGGGAGGGGGATCCTGGTCGCCATCACGTCGCCATCGGGTTGAGGCGCTTGGCGACGCGCGTCATCAGGAGCACGATCGCGATGGTGATGACGACCATGATCGTGGCGATCGTCGAGGCGCTGATCCAGTCGAAGTTCACCATCGCCTGCTGGTACATCAGCGTGCCCATCACCATCTGCTTTTCGCCACCCAGGAGCTGCGGCGTGGCGTAGGAGGTGAAGGAGCCGGTGAATACCAGGACGGCACCCACGATCAGGCCCGGCACGGCGAGCGGAAAGACCACCTGGCGGAACGTGGCGCCCGCGCTTGCGCCAAGCGACGCGGAGGCCTGGATCAGGTCGTCCGGAATGTTCTCGAGCACGCCGACGAGGGTCAGGATCATCAAAGGCGTGAACAGGTAGACCATCGCCACGATGACGGAGCCCTGCGTGTAGAGCATCGCGAAAGGCTCGGACGTGATGCCGAGCGCCAAGAGCAGGTTGTTCAGGATGCCGTTCTTGCCCAGGATGATCAGCCAGGCGAACGAGCGGACCACGACGCCGGTCAGTAGCGGAAAGACCGCGGCGATGATCAGAATGCTCTTCAGGTTGCGCGGTGCGCGCGACACGACATAGGCCGTGAGGAAGCCGAGCAGCAGCGAGATGGCGGTGGTGGCGAGCGAGATCTCCAGCGTTCGCCAGAGCACCCTGCGCCGGAAGCCGCTGGAGAAGAAGTTGATATAGGGCGCGAAAGGCCCCGCGCCCTCCCCGAAGGTCGAGCCAATGGTACCCGCCACCGGCAGCACCAGGAACAGCACGACGAGGAGGGTCGCCGGCAGCGCCAGCCACCAGCCGATATGGCGCTTCAACATGGGCGCGCTGCCGACTTGAGGATTGGGAGCCCAATCACGAGATCAGGACGATTCACGCTAGACGGCCGCCCGGCCGGGGGCCCGCTGCCTGCGGCAGCTCCCCGGCGTTCGCGACCGTTCATCGTGCCACCGGCACGATGAATTCGCTTCGCGAACCGGTCGCTCACCCACCAAAGATCTCGTTCCAGCGCTCGATCCAGGCGCCCTTGGCGGCGTTGAGCTTGGAATAGTCGATCCGCTTCAGGTTCTTGATCATGTCGGCGCCGTAGGTCCACTGCACCGCCTGCTCGGGCGTCAGCGTCACGGAGGTGGCCACCGGCGCATCGACGCCGTTCTCGGCCAGTGTCTGCTGCAGGGCCGGGTCAAGGATGAAGTTGATGAACTCGTGCGCGAGCTCCGGCTCGGCCGCGCCCTTCGGAATGTTGACGGTGTTTAGCGTCGCGATTGCGTCGGGCAGGTCAGCCCACTTGATGGTGGGGACCGCCTTCTTGAGCTGGCCGAGGACGAAGTCCTGGGCGAGCGAGGCGGTGACCTCGCCGGTCGAGAACAGGTTCACCAGTTCCGAGCCGGTATTGTAGTTCTTGACCACGTTCGGCTTGATCTTCTCGATCTCGGCGAAGGCCGGGTCGGCATTGGTGAAGGCGTCGGTGCCGGCCTTGTCGCCGGCGAGCAGCACGACCATCGGGCCGGCGGTCGTGGTGATGCCCGGCAGCGACAGCGAGGCCTTGAGGTCGTCGCGCCAGAGGTCGGCCCAGGAGGTGATCGGCTTCACCTTCGCCTCGTCGTACATGATGCCGACGCGGCCGATCGTGTAGGCCGGGCCGTAACCGCCCTGCGGGTCCTTCGCGAGATCGTAGAGGCCGGCGAGGTTGGGAAGCTTCGCCGGGTCGACCTTCTGGAACAGTCCTTCCTCGATGCCGATCTGCGAATAAGAGTCGGTGAAATAGGCCACGTCGACGCCCGCGCCGCCGCGCTGCTTGATCTTGTTGAGGCGGTCGGCATTGTTGCCGGTCTCGAACACCAGTTCGCAGCCGCATTTCGCCTGGAAGGGCTTGACGATGAACTGGTCGAGCTTCTCGCCGTTGAACCCCCACCAGGAGATCGTCAGGGTCTTGGCTTCGGCCGAGGCCACGGACAGCGCGAGTGTCGATGCTGCTGCCAGAATCGCAGTGCGTAAGATGTTCATGAGGTGCCCCTGTCGAATTTGCCCCGGCCCTCGTGTCCGAGCCGGGCGGATTATCCTCCGGAAGCTTATTTTTGAAGCGCGCCACCCGCAAGGCCAAAGAAGCGGCAGTCGGTGAATGAAACGCGGGCAGTTGCCGCTCGTGCCTGAATGGTCCTATCAAGGCGCCGCACGCTGAATTCCATCGGAAAGCCGTCTCATGGCGACGATCAATCCCAAGCTCGACGACGCGGCCCGCGCCGGCTGGCTGTATTATGTCGCCGGCAATACGCAGGACCAGATCGCCGCCAAGCTGGGCGTCTCGCGCCAGTCGGCGCAGCGCCTCGTTTCGCTTGCCGTCGCGGAAGGGCTGGTGAAGGTCCGGATCGATCATCCGATCGCGCAATGCCTGTCGCTTGCCAAGGATCTGACCGAGCGATTCGGGCTTGCCTTCTGCGAGGTCGTGCCGAGCGATCCCGGCTCCAGTTCGACGACGCTCGGCGTCGCGCAGGCGGTGGCTGCCGAAATCGAGCGCTGGCTGTCGAAGAGCGAACCGATCGTGTTGGCGATGGGCACGGGACGGACGCTGAAGGCGGCGGTGGAACAGCTTCCCTCGATCGACGGGCCGCAGCACAAGGTGGTGTCGCTGACCGGCAACATCGCGCCGGACGGATCGGCCGCCTATTACAACGTCGTCTTCACGATGGCCGACACGGTGAAGTCGCGCTCCTTTCCGATGCCGCTGCCGGTCATCGCCTCCTCGAAAGCGGAGCGCGAGATGCTGCACGCGCAGGCGATGATCCGCCCGACGCTCGAACTCGCCGCCCGCGCGGACGTCACCTTCGTCGGCATCGGCGAGCTCGGACCCAACGCGCCGCTCGTCCTCGACGGTTTCGTGTCGGAGGCCGAACTGCTGGCTTTACGCAAGGCGGGCGCCGTCGGCGAAATCGTCGGCTGGGCGTTCGACCAGGACGGCGCTTTCATCGAAGGCATGACCAACGACCGCGTCGCCTCGGCGCCGATCCCTGACCGGTCGCGATCGCTCGTCATCGCCGCCGCGATGGGAAGCGCCAAGCTCCCCGCGATCTCCGCCGCGATCCGCGGCGGGCTCGTCAACGGCCTGATCACCGACGAGGTGACCGCGAAGGCGCTGCTTCAGATACAATAGACAGCCTTATACCGCGTGCGGCAGGACGGTGAAGTCGCGCCGCGCTTCGAGGTCGGCCGGGCGTCGCGCGAGGCCATGTTCGACCGCCTCGATGAGGTCGGCATCATCAAGCAGGCCGATGTCCCGGCGCAGATAGGCCGGCAGGGTCGCGAGATGCCGGACAGTGATGGCATTGCTGCGCTTTCTGGCATTGCCGCGGATCAGAGCCTGAGTCGTGTGGACGATGCGGGCAAGGGTGGAGCGGGTGGATGCAATGGACATGGGAGCCTCCTTGCGGCTGAATCCGATGTCGTCGGTATGGGCCAAGATCGTCTTGCCGGCCAATCGAATGTGGCTTATCATGCATTAAGAGGACTTATGCATGTCCACGCGTCTTCCCCCTCTTTCAGCACTTCGCGCCTTCGAGGCAGCGGCCCGGCACCTGAGCTTCACCCGCGCGGCTGAAGAGCTCGCCATGACGCAGGCGGCGGTGAGCTATCAGATCAAGGTCCTGGAGGAGCGGGTCGGGTCGGCGCTGTTCGTGCGCAAGCCGAGGCAGGTGCTGCTGACGGACACGGGACAAGCTCTGGCGGTCGCATCGACCGATGCTTTCAGAAGAATCGCCGAAGCCTACGAGACCGCGCGGACCGGCGGCCAGGGCACACTCTCCATCAGTACCATCACAACCTTCGCCGCAAACTGGCTGGCGCTGCATCTCGGCGCCTTCCAGATGGACAATCCGAGAATCGCGGTGAGGATCGAGACCTCCGACCTCCTCGTCGATCTGGCGCGCGACAACATCGATGTCGCCATACGGTCGAGTTCGGTCGGGCAGTGGGCCGGGCTCGATGCCCATTTTCTGTTTCAGGAAACCTTCACGCCGATGCTCAGCCCGGCGCTCGCCGCCAGCATCGGCGGCGTGCGTGAACCCGCCGACCTCCTCAAGCTTCCCATCATCGATCCCGGCGACCCCTGGTGGACGATGTGGTTCGCTCTGGCAGGGGTCGATGCAACATCTGCGCTGACGTCGCGTCCGCGCAGCCAGTTCGGATCCCAGAGCTACGAGGGTCGTGCCGCTGTCGCGGGTCTCGGCGTCGGCATCCTCACGCCGGCGATGTTCAGCCAGGAACTGGCGGCCGGCAGCCTGATCCAGCCTTTCGACATCCTCGGCCGGGACGAACGCTCCTACTGGCTCGTTCACCAGTCGACCCGCCGCAACGTGCCGAAGATCCGCGCCTTCCGCGAATGGCTGCTCGCCGAGTTCGCCCTCTCGTCCTTTTGACACGAGCGTCCTGCTGCGCCGCAGCAACGAATCCGTCTTGACCTAAATCAGAGAGTGTGAGTAATTGCCCACAGCCAAGGCATTTGCTCATTCGGCTGTATTGGGAGGAAATCGATGACTTTCAGAACGCTCATCCTGGGCGCGTGCTCCACGCTTGCCCTCGCCTGGTCGGCCCAGGCCGAGACGCTCACCATCGCCACGGTCAACAATGGCGACATGATCCGCATGCAGAAGCTGACGGACGACTTCACCGCGAAGAACCCGGGCATCGAACTGAACTGGGTCACGCTCGAGGAAAACGTGCTGCGAGAGCGCGTGACGACCGACATCGCCACCAAGGGCGGCCAGTACGACGTGATGACCATCGGCACCTACGAGGTGCCGATCTGGGCAAAGCAGAACTGGCTGCTGCCGCTCGACAATCTCGGCGCCGACTATGACGCCGCCGACATCATCCCGGCGATCGCCGGCGGCCTGTCGGTCGGCGGCAAGCTCTATGCCGCGCCTTTCTACGGCGAGAGCTCGTTCATCATGTACCGCACCGACCTGATGGAGAAGGCCGGGCTGAAGATGCCCGACGCGCCGACCTGGGAGTTCGTGGCCGACGCCGCCCGCAAGATGACCGACCGGGCCGCCGACATCAACGGCATCTGCCTGCGCGGCAAGGCCGGCTGGGGCGAAAACATGGCCTTCCTCACGGCGACCTCGAACTCCTTCGGGACCCGCTGGTTCGACGAGAAGTGGGCTCCCCAGTTCGACCAACCGGAGTGGAAGGCGACGTTGCAGTTCTACGTCGACCTGATGAAGGACGCGGGGCCGTCGGGTGCCTCCTCCAACGGCTTCAACGAGAACCTCGCACTGTTCCAGCAGGGCAAGTGCGGCATGTGGATCGACGCCACGGTCGCGGCCTCCTTCGTCTCGAACCCGAAGGACTCCACCGTCGCCGACAAGGTCGGCTACGCTCTGGCGCCCGACACGGGCCTCGGCAAGCGCGGCAACTGGCTGTGGGCCTGGTCGCTGGCCGTCCCGGCGGGCACCCAGAAGGCGGAAGCCGCGCAGAAGTTCATCGCCTGGGCAACCGGCAAGGGCTACGCCGAACTCGTCGCCTCGAAGGAAGGCTGGGCCAACGTGCCTCCGGGCACGCGGACTTCGCTCTATGCCAATCCGGAATACCAGAAGGCGGCACCCTTCGCGAAGATGACGCTCGACTCAATCAACGCGGCCGACCCGACCAAGCCGACCGTCAAGCCGGTTCCCTACACGGGCGTCCAGTTCGTCGCGATCCCGGAATTCCAGGGTCTCGGAACGACCGTGGGTCAGCTGTTCTCTGCGGCACTCGCCGGTCAGATGTCGGTCGACGAGGCCTTGAAGCAGGCGCAGGACGTCTCGACCGCGACGATGAAGGAAGGCGGCTACATCCAATAGGCATCCTCCCGGTGCCTCGGCCGTCCGGACCCGTCCGGGCGGCCACCCTTCCGAACGGCCTTGCAGCTTTCTTCTCCCCGTTCACGGGGAGAAGATGCCGGCAGGCAGATGAGGGGCAGAGCGAGCAGTCGAGATTGGTGCCGCCCCTCATCCGGCCCTTCGGGCCACCTTCTCCCCGTGAACGGGGAGAAGAAGCCACCAGCGTCGCGCCTCCCCGCACTCATTTACGGAGATCGTCCCATGGCCACGCGACAGACCCAGACACTCGCCCGCCTGATGATGGCGCCGTCGGTCGTGCTGCTGTTCATCTGGATGATCGTGCCTCTGGCCATCACGCTGTGGCTCTCGTTCCAGCAGTACAATCCTCTCAACCCGATCCGCGACGGTTTCGTCGGCTTCGCCAATTACGCACTGTTCTACTCTAACCCGGCCTTTTTCTTCGCCATCCTCAACACGCTGATCATCGTCGGCGCGGTGCTCCTGATCACCATCGTCGGCGGCATCCTGCTCGCGATCCTGCTCGACCAGCCGATCTTCGGCCAGGGCATCGTGCGCATCCTGGTGATCTCGCCGTTCTTCGTCATGCCGCCGGTCGCGGCACTGGTGTGGAAGAACATGATCCTGCACCCGGGCTACGGCGTGACGGCGGACCTCGCGCGCTTCCTCGGCCTCCAGCCGGTCGACTGGTTCGCGCAGTATCCGCTGTTCTCGATCATCATGATCGTCGCCTGGCAATGGCTGCCCTTCGCGACGCTGATCCTGCTCACTTCGCTTCAGTCATTGGACGGTGAGCAGAAGGAAGCGGCGGAGATGGACGGCGCCGGCGCGCTCGCCCGGTTCTGGTACCTGACGCTGCCGCACATGTCGCGGGCGATCACCGTGGTGATCCTGATCCAGACGATCTTCCTGCTGGCGGTCTATGCCGAGATCCTGGTCACGACCAATGGCGGGCCGGGCTACGCCTCAACCAACCTGCCCTTCCTCGTCTACCAGAAGGCCTCGCTCGAATTCAAAATCGGCCAGGCCTCCGCCGGCGGCATCATCGCCGTGATCCTCGCCAACATCGTCGCCTTCTTCGCCATGCGCGCGGTCGGCAAGAACCTGGACAAGTGAGGAGGCTGACATGGCACGCAAGGTCACGACACGGCACAAGGTCGTTGCAACGGTCGCCGCGTGGGCGGTCGCGCTGACCATCTTCTTCCCGATCCTCTACACGATCATCACCTCGTTCAAATCCGAGACCGAGGCGATCGCCGGCTTCAAGCTCATCCCGTCCTTCACGACGGAGAGCTATCGCGAAGTGCAGGACCAGTACAACTACTTCAAGCCGTTCATGAATTCGGTGATCCTGTCGGTCGGCTCCACGTTGCTCGCGCTGGTGATCGCAGTCCCATCCGCGTGGGCGATGGCGTTCTCGCCGACGAAGCGGACCAAGGACGTGCTGATGTGGATGCTGTCCACCAAGATGATGCCGGCGGTGGCCGTGCTGTTCCCGATGTACATCATCTTCCGCGACCTCGGCCTGCTCGACTCGCGCATCGGCCTGACCGTCATGCTGACCATGATCAACCTGCCGATCGTGGTGTGGATGCTCTACACCTATTTCCGCGAGATCCCGGGCGAGATCCTGGAGGCTGCCCGAATGGACGGCGCCTCGCTGTGGAACGAGATCGTCTACGTGCTGACGCCGATGGCAGTGCCGGGCATCGCCTCGACCATGCTGCTCAACATCATCCTCGCCTGGAACGAAGCGTTCTGGACGATCCGCCTGACGACGACGGAGGCAGCACCCCTGACCGCCTTCATCAGCTCGTTCTCCAGTCCGCAGGGACTGTTCTGGGCGAAGCTTTCGGCGGCCTCGACCCTCGCCATCGCGCCGATCCTGATCATGGGCTGGTTCAGCCAGAAGCAGCTGGTGCGCGGGCTCACGTTCGGCGCGGTCAAATAGCGCCCACAGAAATCCGGGAGGGACTGAAATGGGCAACATCACGCTCAAGAACGTGTCGAAATCCTTTGGCGCGACGAACATTATCCCCGATATCGATCTCGTCATCGAGGACGGCGAGTTCGTGGTCTTCGTCGGCCCGTCAGGGTGCGGCAAGTCCACCCTGCTGCGGCTGATCGCAGGGCTCGAGGACACCAGCGGCGGCACGATCGAGATCGACGGGCGCGACGTCACCAACGAGGCGCCGGCCAAGCGCAAGCTGGCGATGGTGTTCCAGTCCTACGCGCTCTACCCGCACATGACTGTGGCGAAGAACATCGCCTTCCCGCTCAAAATGGCGGGCGAGGACCAGGCTACGATCGACCGCAAGGTGAAGGCGGCGGCCGCGACGCTGAACCTCACCAACTATCTCGAACGGCGTCCGGGCCAGCTGTCGGGCGGGCAGCGCCAGCGCGTCGCGATCGGCCGCGCCATCGTGCGCCAGCCGTCGGCCTTCCTGTTCGACGAGCCGCTTTCCAACCTCGATGCCGCTCTGCGCGGTACGATGCGGCTGGAGATCACCGAGCTTCATCAGCAACTCAAGACGACGATGATCTACGTCACGCACGACCAGGTCGAGGCGATGACAATGGCCGACAAGATCGTCGTGCTCAACGCCGGCAATATCGAACAGGTCGGCTCGCCGATGGAACTCTACAAGGCGCCAAAGAACCTGTTTGTCGCAGGCTTCATCGGCTCGCCGAGGATGAACCTCGTCACCGGTGCCGCGGCTGCGAAGCACAACGCTGACACGATTGGCATCCGCCCCGAGCACCTGCGCGTGACGACGACACCGGGCGAGTGGAAGGCGACCGTTGGCGTCGCCGAGCATCTCGGCTCCGATACGTTCCTGCACGTGCACTCCGAGGTCGGCCCGCTCACCGTCCGCGCCGACGGCGAGATCACGGTCACTCACGGCGACGAGATCTGGCTGACGCCGGACGCGACCAAGCTGCACCGCTTCGACAGCGACGGAAAGGCGATCCGCTGATGCGACTGAAGGGCAAGTCAGCGCTGATCACGGGTTCCGCACGCGGCATCGGACGCGCCTTCGCGGAGGCCTATGCGCGCGAAGGCGCACGGGTGGCGATCGCCGATATCAATCTCGACGCGGCGAAGGCGACCGCCGCCGAGATCGGTGCGTCAGCCTATGCCGTCCATCTCGACGTAACGAAACAGGAGTCCATCGACTCCGCGATCAAGGCGGTCGAGGCCGAGGCCGGCGGGATCGACATCCTGATCAACAATGCCGCGCTGTTCGACCTGGCACCGATCGTCGACATCACGCGGGCGAGCTACGACCGGCTGTTCTCCGTCAATGTCGTCGGCACGCTGTTCACGCTGCAGGCGGCGGCGAAATCGATGATCGCTGCCGGCCGCGGCGGCAAGATCATCAACATGGCAAGCCAGGCCGGCCGGCGCGGCGAAGCACTTGTCGGGGTCTATTGCGCCACCAAGGCGGCGATCATCTCGCTGACCCAGTCGGCTGGGCTCGATCTGATCAAACACCGCATCAACGTGAACGCCATCGCGCCCGGTGTCGTCGATGGCGAACATTGGGACCATGTCGACGCGCTGTTCGCGAAATACGAGAACCTGAAGCCGGGCGAAAAGAAGAGGCAGGTTGGGCCCTCGGTACCGTTCGGCCGGATGGGCACGGCCGCCGACCTCACCGGCATGGCCGTGTTCCTGGCGTCGGCCGAGGCCGACTACATCGTCGCGCAGACATACAATGTCGACGGCGGCAACTGGATGAGCTGAGGACCGCCAGATGCCGATCAAGCTCACCGCCCAGAATCTCGAGATGCTGCCCGAACGCGTCTCAGCGCCGAAATACGATGCGGCGGCGCTGCGCGGCGGCATCCTGCATTTCGGGGTCGGCAACTTCCACCGCTCGCACCAGGCCGTCTATCTCGACGATCTCTTCAATCTCGGAGATGATCGCGACTGGGCGATCGTCGGCGCGGGCGTGCTCGAGGCGGATGCCGCGGCGCGAGACCGGCTGAAACGTCAGGACTGGCTGACCACCGTCGTCGAACAGGACGCCACCCACATGTCGGCCCGCGTCACCGCCGCCATGATCGACTATCTGGAACCGGGCGATACCGGCGCGATCGTCACACGGCTCTCCGACCCCGCCATTCGCATCGTGTCGCTAACCATTACCGAGGGTGGCTATTTCATCGATCCGGCAACCGGTTCGTTCAACGCCGCCCACCCGACGATCATCTCGGACGCCGCCGCGCCAGCGGAACCGAGGACGGTCTTCGGACTGATCGTCGCCGGCCTGAAGCGGCGCAGAGCGGCGGGGATCGCGCCCTTCACCGTCATGTCCTGCGACAACATCCCCCACAACGGCGTGGTGGCGCGAAACGCGGTCGTCGGGCTGGCGGCGCTCTCCGACACGGCTCTGGCGGACTGGATCGGGCGGGACGTCGCCTTTCCGAATGGCATGGTCGATCGCATAACGCCTGCCACCGGAGCGCGGGAGCGCGACATCCTGGCGGACGAGTTCGGCGTGGAGGATGCCTGGCCGGTGTTCTGCGAGACCTTCCGGCAATGGGTGCTCGAAGACAATTTCCCGGCCGGCCGCCCGGCGCTGGAAAAGGTCGGCGTGCAGTTCGTGCCGGACGTCACACCCTACGAGCACATGAAGATCCGCATCCTCAACGGCGGCCACGCTGTGATCGCCTATCCGGCCGGGTTGATGGACATCGAGTTCGTGCACGAGGCGATGGAGAACCCGCTTGTGCGCGGCTTCCTGCGCAAGGTCGAGCGCGAGGAGATCATCCCGGTGCTGCCGCCGGTCCCGAACACCAGCCTTGCGGACTACTACGACCTGATCGAGGAGCGGTTCGCCAACCCGAAAATCGGCGACACGGTGCGCCGGCTCTGCCTCGACGGGTCGAACCGGCAGCCCAAGTTCATCGTTCCGACCATAGCGGATCGGCTCGCCCGCGGCGAAAGCGTATCGGGCCTGGCGCTCGAATCGGCGCTATGGTGCCGCTATTGCTACGGCGTCAGCGATGGTGGCAATCCGATCGCGCCCAATGACCCGGCCTGGGAGCGGCTGCAGGCGGTCGCGGAGGCCGCGAGGGCGCAGCCCTCCGCATGGCTGGCGATGGACGATATCTACGGTGCCGTCGGCGAGTCACCGGTATTCCGGGCGAGCTTTGCCGAATGGCTAACCGGACTCTGGTCCGACGGAACGGAGGCGAGCTTGCGCCGCTATCTCGGATCGTAGACAAGACATCGCCGCAATAAGGCGACCGGTATCGAGGCGGCAGGCCGGTCGCGACGGATGGTTGGATGAGTAGTCGTCCCGGCTTGGTTATCTTCGATTGCGACGGCGTCCTGGTCGACAGCGAGCCGCTGTCGATCGATGTGCTGACGACCTATTTCGTCGGGCTCGGCGCGCCGCTGGCAACCGACCTCGCCTATGCGCGCTTCCTCGGTCGCTCGATGGCGACGATCGTGTCGATCATGCACGACGATTTCGGGCTCCAGGTGACCGACATGCACCTGGCGGAACTGCGCGAGCGGCTGAACGACCGATTCCGCCGCGACCTGAAGCCGATCCCGCATATTGCCGGCACGCTCGCGCGCCTGTCCGGGCCGCGTTGCGTCGCCTCCTCGTCCAAGCCGGAGCGGATACGGCTTTCGCTCTCGCTCACCGGCCTACTGGAAAGCCTGGAGCCGCACATATACAGTTCCACCATGGTGAAGCACGGCAAGCCGGCGCCAGACCTTTTTCTCCACGCCGCCCGAGACATGGGCGCGCGGCCGCAGGATTGCGTCGTGATCGAGGACAGCCCTGCCGGCATCCAGGCCGCGAAGAGCGCCGGGATGCGCGTGCTCGCCTTCACGGGAGGAACCCACGCGGCGCCCAGCGGGCTTCGCGCGGCAGTCGAGGCGCTTGCTCCGGACGCCATCTTCGATGACATGCGGCTTCTTCCCGAGCTGATCCTTTCGAGCGCGCCGGCGACCTGACCGTGACAGGCGGTCTGATCTGCGCCGTCGACGTCGGCACCGGCAGCGCCCGTGCCGGGATCTTCGATACGACCGGCCATCTTCTCGGCCGGGGCGACCATCCGATCGCCATGAACCGTCCTTCGGCGAACCATGCGGAGCACGATTCCGAGGACGTCTGGCGGTCGGTCTGCCGCGCCGTTCAGGCCGCCAAGGCCAAGGCGGACGCCCGGCCGGAGGACGTCGTCGCGATCAGCTTCGACGCGACCTGTTCCCTTGTGGTGCGCGGAACGGACGGACGCCAGATCGGCGTTTCCACCAGCGGAGAGAGCCGGTGGGACACGATCGTCTGGCTCGACCACAGGGCGCTCGCCGAAGCGGACGAATGCACCGCCACCGGCCATGAGGTGCTCGACCATATCGGCGGGGTGATGTCGCCCGAAATGCAGACGCCGAAGCTGATGTGGCTGAAGCGGAACCTGCCATCGTCGTGGAGCGCCGCCGGCCATTTCTTCGACCTCGTGGACTTTCTGACCTGGAAGGCGACCGGTTCGACCGCCCGCTCGCAATGCACGCTGACCACCAAATGGACCTATCTCGCGCATGACGGGGGCTGGCGGCGCGACTTCTTTGAGGCCGTCGGTCTGGACGACATGCTGGGGCGGGGCGGCCTGCCCGAGATAGCGACAGCAGTCGGCACGTCGATCGGAACGCTCACCAGCGCGGCGGCGCGGGACCTCGGATTGCCAGCATCCTGCCGGGTCGGCACCGGGCTGATCGACGCTTTCGCCGGATCGCTGGGCGTCATCGGCGCGCACGCCGCCGACACGGTCGACCGGCATCTGGCGCTGATCGCCGGCACGTCGAGTTGCGTGATGGCGTTCTCCGGCGACCCGCGCATGGTGCCCGGCATCTGGGGCCCCTATTTCGGCACGGCGCTGCCTGGCCTGTGGCAATCGGAAGGTGGGCAATCCGCGACGGGCGCACTGCTCGACCATATCATCCGCCTCCACGGACAGGGCGGGGAGCCGGACGCGCAGATGCATGCGCGGATCATCGGCCGGATCGGCGAGTTGCGCGCGGCCGAGCCCCATCTCGCGCCCCACCTGCATGTCCTGCCGGACTTCCACGGCAACCGCTCGCCCTTCGCCGACCCGCATGCCACAGGCGCGATCAGCGGGCTCACCCTCGACGCCTCGTTCGACGGATTGTGCAGGCTCTACTGGCGAGCCGCCGTGTCGATCGCGCTCGGCGTGCGGCAGATCCTCGACCACATGAACGCGCACGGCTACCGGATCGAGTCCCTGCACGTCACGGGCGGCCACACGCGCAATCCTCTGCTGATGGAACTCTATGCGGGAGCCACCGGCGTCGTGGTGGCGGAGACCGAAGCGGAGGACGCGGTGTTGCTCGGCACGGCCATGGCAGGGGCCGCGGCAGCCGGCATGCATGCCGACGTGGCGACCGCGTGCCGCGAGATGCGGCAGCCGGAACGGCGCCGCCTGCCCGACCCGTCCGTTCGCGCCACCTTCGACCGCGACTATGCGATCTTCCAGGCGATGCACCGGCATCAGCGCGAATTGGCACGGATCGCGTCTGACCATAGTCATTGAAGCACGGGATTCCTGCGGAGGTCTCGCTCATGTGGACATGCGGCGCTTGAATTGCTTCGCCGACAGCATAAAGTTGTGATTCATACCGTCGGCGACAGACCGTCGGAGAACCGGGAGGATCGGGTGGCAGCAGGCGTCAGGTTCATGATCGCCGACGATCATCCGCTGTTTCGTGGAGCGCTGAAGCAGGCGCTTGCCGGGATCGGCGGCGAGCCGGAGATTCTCGAAGCCGGCGACTTCGAGACCGCGCGCTCGATCGTCGCCGCCAACGACGATCTCGATCTCATCCTGCTCGACCTCGCCATGCCGGGCGTCAGCGGCCTGTCCGGCCTCGTCACGCTGCGCGGTATCCAGGCCGGCGTGCCCGTGGTGATCGTGTCGGCGCACGACGATCCCGAAACGATCCGCCGGGCACTCAGTCTCGGAGCCTCCGGCTTCATCTCGAAGTCGTCGAGCATGGAGCATATCCGCGAAGCGATCGGCACGGTGCTCGCCGGCGGGATCTGGTCGCCCAGCGACATCGATCTCGGCGTCGAAGCCGATCCGGAGATCTCGGACCTGATCCAGCGGCTGCAGTCGCTCACCCCGCAGCAATCGCGGGTTCTGTCGATGCTGGCCGAAGGCCTGCTCAACAAGCAGATCGCTTATGAACTCGGCGTGTCGGAGGCGACCATCAAGGCGCACGTCTCGGCAGTGCTGCAGAAGCTCGGCGTCGACAGCCGCACGCAGGCAGTGATCCAGCTATCGAAGATCGGGGCCGAACCACTGCCGGCGGCCTGAGCCTACTCCGCCGCGGCGGCGTGCTGGTGGCGAGCAAGCATCGATCGCAGGGCCGCAGGCTTCACCGGTTTGTTGAGTATGGGGATATCCAGATTGGCGGCCTGCTGGCGCACGTCAGCCGACCGGTCGGCCGTGACCAGCACCGCGGGCACCTCGGTACCGAAGCGCAGGCGCAGGCTGGCGATCAGGTCGAAACCCGTCTCGTCGTCGAGGTGGTAGTCGGCGAACACGATGTCGGGTTGCGGCAGGTCTTTCGCATCCATCGCGTTGAGCGCGGCGGTGCCCGAAATGGTCACCGCCCGGCATCCCCATCCTTCGAGAAGCAGGCGCATTCCTTCCAGAATCCGCTCATCATTGTCGATGCAGTAGACAACCATGCCGTCGACGGAGAATGCGCCCTGCCTCTCGATCCGGCCGCGCTCCGGAACCGCGAGTTCCTGTGCAGCCGAAATCGGCAGCAGAACGGAGAAGGTCGTGCCCTTCCCGGTCGAACCGAGCCGCAGTTCCAGGCGCAGGACGCGGGCGATGCGGTCGACGATGGATAGACCCAGCCCCAGTCCCTGAGCCTCGCGCGCGCCCTCGTCCAGGCGCAGGAACTCCTGAAAGACGGTGTTCAGCTTGTCAGCGGGAATGCCAATGCCGGTATCGACGACCTGGATTTCGACGAGCGAGCCCCGCCGCCTGGCACCGATCAGCACGCTGCCGGAGCGGGTGTATTTGATAGCGTTGGAGACGAGGTTCTGCAGCAGCCGCCGGAACAGGTTGCGGTCCGTCATCACCACGATGCTGGACGGCACGATGCGCAGGCGGAGGTTCTTTTCGCGCGCGAGCGGCTGGAAATCGGTGCCGATCTGGCGCAGCAGGCCTTCGAGGCTGAAAACGGTCGCCTGCGGCTTCATGGCGCCCGCGTCGAGGCGGGAGATGTCGAGCACCGCGCCGAGGATCGCCTCGACGGAATCGAGCGCCGAATCGATGTTGGCGGCCGCCTCGCTCTCTGTCCTCCTGTGCGTGCGCTCGATCAGCGATGCGCAATAGAGCCGCGCCGCGTTGAGCGGCTGGAGGATGTCGTGGCCGACGGCCGCGAGGAAACGCGTCTTGCCGAGATTGGCTTCCTCGGCCAGCATCTGCGCCTGAGCAAGCTCGCGGTTGACGCGGGTCAGCTCCGCCGTTCGGTTGGCGACGCGCTGCTCCAGCGACTCGTTGGCCACCTTCAGCGCTTTGTCGGCATGCACCCGGGCGGTGATGTCGGCATAGGTTGCGACCATGCCGCCGTCCGGCATCGGGCTCGATCGCAGCTCGACGGTCCGTCCGCTCGTCTTCAATTCGATCTGCCAGGGTTGGTCGTAGTTCGACAGGCGATTGAGAAGCGTCGTCTCGGAGCCGGGATCGAGATCGCCGCGCTGAACGAGCAGGTCGAGGATCTGGCTCAGCGACACGCCGACCTGGCCAAGCTCCTCCGGCAGGTCGAACAACGCCCGATACTGGCGGTTCCAGCAGGTCAGCCGGAAATCGCGGTCGAAGACGGTGATGCCCTGCGCCATCTGGTCGAGCGCGATCTGCAGCAGGTCGCGGTTCTGCTGCAGTGCCTCCGATGCGTCGTCCAGCAGGCGGAAGGCGTCGCGCGAGGACTTGTCGTTGCGCTGGAACAGGAGCGACAGGATCAGCCGGGCCGACGAGGAGCCGACGGCACTGGTCAGCAACTGTTCCGAATAGCGGATGAGCGCCGTGTTCGCCGGCTCCGATCCGACGATGCGCGCGCCGGACTGCTTCTCGAATGTCTCGAATGAGCGCTCGGTCCGTTCGACGCCGAGATAGCGCGATATCGTCTCGCGCAGATCGTTGGCGGTGACGGCGGTGCGGAAGCGGCGCAGGCTCGGCATGGGGTTCTGGTCGCGCGGCACGAAGAGAGCGGCCTGGATACGCTCCAGCGGCTTCGACGCCCGCGACAGAGAGCCCAGCACGAAGAACAGCGTGTTGATGGCGAGGCTCCACAGAACGCCGTGGTTCAGGGGTTCGCCTGCGGTGCCGAACAGCGCCTGCGGGCGCAGCGCGGCGATGCCGAACACGCCATTCGCGACAAAGCCGGTGTCGGGCGGCAACAGCGACGGGACGAGCAGCGTATAGGTCCAGACAACGAAACCGGCCACCATGCCGAGGATGGCGCCACGCGAATTGGCCCCGCGCCACACCAGTCCGCCGACAAAGGCGGGCGCGAACTGCGCGATAGCCGCGAAGGACATCAAGCCGATCGAGGCCAGCCGCGTGTTGGTGGTCGCTTCGCGATAGTAGAGGAAGGCAATGAACAGCACGATGAAGATCGCCGCGCGGCGGATATTGAGGATCACCGTCGAGAGGTCTTCCCGCCGCCGGTCCGTCGGGCGCAGCATCCCGCGGGCGAAGATCGGGATGACAAGGTCGTTCGAGATCATGATGGAGAGCGCCACGCTCTCGACGATGACCATCGCGGTGGCCGCAGAGAGGCCGCCTATGAAGGCGGCGAGGGCCAGGAGGTCATGCCCTGCGAGCAGCGGGACGGAGAGGACGTAGAGGTCGGCGGACGTCTCACGCCCGACGATCGTCAAGCCGGCGAACGCGATCGGCAGGACGAACAGGTTGATCAGAACCAGGTAGAGCGGGAAAAGCCAGGTCGCCGTGCGCAGTTCGCCCTCGCTGCGGTTTTCGACGATTGTGACGTAGAACTGGCGCGGCAGGAGTACGATGGCGAAGCCGCTCAGCACCGTGAGGACCAGCCAGGTCGAGGGCGAGGTCTGGTAGTTGGCCGCCTCAATCACCTGGCTGTTCGCCGACGTCGCCGCGACGAACCCGTCCAGGCCACCCAGGAACAGGAAGGTGGCCGCGAGACCAATCGCCAGGAACGAGGCGAGCTTGACGATCGATTCGACCGCCACCGCCAGTACCAGCCCGTCCTGATGCTCCGTGGCGTCGGCGTGGCGTGTGCCGAACAGGACGGCGAACACGGCGAGCAGGAAGGCAACAGCGAGCGATACGTCGCCGATAAAGAAGTCGAAGGACGGGGGAGCGCCGTTGTAGTGCTCGACCATCAGGCTGACTGACCCCGAGATCGCCTTGAGCTGCAAGGCGATATAGGGGATGGCGCCGACGGTCGCGATGATCGTGGCGATCGAGGCAACGGCGAAGCTCTTGCCATAGCGGGCGGCGAGGAAATCGGCGACGGAGGTGATCTTCTCGGACTTCGCCAGGCGGATCACGCGGCGCAGGAGCGGGAAGCCGAAGATGAAGACCAGCGCAGGGCCGATATAGATCGCGAGATACTCCAGCCCGCGCTCGGAGGCGAGGCCGACCGAACCGAAGAAGGTCCAGGACGTGCAGTAGATCGCCAGGCTCGCCGCGTAGATATAGGGGCGCGAATGGCCGGACCCCAGACGCGCAGCGCGACGGTCGCCAAGGCTCGCCACGCCGAAGAGCAGCGTGACGTAGGCGATCGCAATGATGACGATGACCCAACCCTGCACGCCCGATGTCCTCCGTGTCGTGCGCTAGGCCCGACCATTGCGCATTCCGGCGGCGGCGATCAAGGGCGGCGAGGCCACTCGGCGGGAAACCAGGTGCGACCGGACGGGAAAACCATTCGATTTTCCCTTATGGACGCAACGGAATCCGCTATGGTTTGCCGATCGGACGGCCGACGGAACGGCGGCTGCCGGCGAAACCCGCAGTTTGGAGGGACCAGATGCTCAAGGAATTCCAGGAGTTCATCTCGAAGGGCAACGTCATGGACCTTGCCGTCGGCGTGATCATCGGCGGCGCGTTCGGCCTGATCGTTTCGTCGCTCGTGGCCGACATCATCATGCCGATCGTCGGCGCGATCTTCGGTGGTTTCGACTTCTCGAACTACTTCCTGCCACTGTCATCGTCGGTGACCGCGACCTCACTGGAAGAGGCCCGCAAGCAGGGCGCGGTGTTCGCCTATGGCAGCTTTCTCACCGTGTTGATCAATTTCCTGATCCTCGCCTGGATCATCTTCCTGATGGTCAAGGGCTTGAACAACTTGCGCCGGCGGCTCGAGAAGGAAAAGCCCGCCGCGCCCCCCGCCCCGCCGCCGGCGGACGTTCAACTGCTGACGGAAATCCGCGACCTCCTGGCCAGGAAGGCCTGACCGTCAGGATGCGTCGGCAGATCGATCCCCGGCATTAGGCCTGCCGGGGATTTCTGTTTTTTCCGGCGGCGAAAGCGGCTAAAGGCTTTGCCTTCGCCCAACCGGATACTCTCCCTTGCACGCCCCCATCACTTCCTACCTTCGCCCCGAAGCGCGCCTCGCGCCCGAGAGCGGCATCGTCGCCGTGATGAACCACGGCCGGCTTCGCGAGGGGTTGATCCCGCTCTGGGCCGGCGAGGGCGACCTGCCGACGCCCGAATTCATCACCCGTGCCGCGATGGAGGCGCTCGCCGCCGGCGAGACGTTCTACACCTGGCAGCGCGGCATTCCCGAACTGCGGGAAGCCCTGGCGCGCTATCACAAGCGGCATTTCGGCCGCGACTTCGCAGCCGAGGAGTTCCTCGTCACGGGCTCCGGCATGCAGTCGATACAGCTTGCGATCGACGCCGTCGCCGGCGCGGGCGACGAGGTGGTCTATCTCTCGCCGGCCTGGCCGAACCTTGCCGCGGCGGCGGGCGTCGCCGGCGTGACGCCCGTTCCGGTCCATCTCGACTGGTCGGACAATGGGTGGGCCTGCGACGTCGACAAGGTCGCTGCGGCGATCACGCCGCGCACCAAGGCGCTGTTCGTCAACACACCTTCGAACCCGACCGGCTGGACGGCAGACATCGACACGTTGAAGGCGCTGCTTTCGCTGGCGCGCGAGAAAGGCCTTTGGATCATCGCCGACGAGATCTATTCACTGTTCTACTATGGTGGCCGGCGGGCGCCGTCCTTCATGGACGTCATGGAGCCTGAAGACCGTATCCTCTTCGTCAACAGCTTCTCGAAAAACTGGGCGATGACGGGCTGGCGCGTCGGCTGGCTCAAGGTCCATCCCGACCTGCAGGACGTGTTCGAGAACCTGATCCAGTATTCCACCTCGGGCGTCGCGCAGTTCATGCAGCGCGGGGCGGTGGCCGCGCTCGACCAGGGCGACGCGTTCATCGCCTCGCAGGTGGAGCGGGCGCACAAGGCGCGCGATATCGTCTGCAAGATCCTCGGCGACACCGGTCGCGCACGGTTCAGCGTGCCGGCGGGCGCGTTCTACCTCTATTTCTCGATCGACGGGATCACCGATGTGCGGCAGGCCGCCTTCGACATCGTCGACCAGGCCAATGTCGGACTGGCGCCCGGCACGGCGTTCGAAAAGGATGGCGCCGGATTCTTCCGCATCTGCTTCCACCGCCGGCTCGACCAGGTCGAGGAATCGGCCAACCGGCTAGCGAAGTGGATCAGGGAGCGCTGAGCCGGAGTTGGCTCAGCCGCCCGCGCTTGGGACGACCAGCGGAATGATCCGCTCGGTCTGCTCGACGCCCGGTCTGCGGGTATCGGTGAAGGGGATCCCGAGCGCCGTCCAGGTCTCGACCAGCGCTTCCTTCAGCCCGTCGATCAGGCCGTCCGAATGGAACGGCGTCGGCGTGACACGCAGCCGCTCAGTGCCGCGCGGCACCGTCGGATAGTTGATCGGCTGGATGTAGATGCCGTGGACGCCGAGCAGGCGGTCGCTGGCGAGCTTGCACAGTTCCGGATCACCGACCAGAACCGGCACGATGTGGGTCTCGGACGGCATGACCGGCAGGCCGGCGCCCGACAGGATCTCCTTCGTCCGCGCGGCCTGGCGCTGCTGCGCCTCGCGCTCGGCGCCAGAGGCCTTGAGATGACGGATGGAGGCCGTGGCTGCGGCTGCGATCGACGGCGGCAAGGCGGTGGTGAAGATGAAGCCTGGCGCGTAGGAGCGTACCGCGTCGATGATGGCGCGGGTGCCGGTGATGTAGCCGCCGAGCGTGCCGAAGGCCTTGGCGAGCGTTCCCTCGATCACGTCGATGCGATCCGCGAGCCCTTCGCGCTCGCTGATGCCGCCGCCGCGGCCGCCATACATACCGACCGCGTGGACCTCATCGATATAGGTCATCGCGTTGTAGCGCTCCGCCAGATCGGCGATTTCGGCGATCGGCGAGATATCTCCGTCCATCGAATAGACCGACTCGAACACGATCACCTTGGCGCGCTCGCGACCGGCGGCCTGGAGCAGCGATTCGAGGTGCTTCACGTCGTTGTGGCGGAAGACTTTCTTCTCCGCGCCCGAGCGGCGCACGCCCTCGATCATCGAAGAGTGATTGAGTTCGTCCGAGAGGATCAGGCAGTTCGGCAGGAGACGGCCGACGGTCGAGATCGCCGCCTCGTTGGAGACGAAGCCGGAGGTGAAGACGAGGCCGGCTTCCTTACCGTGCAGGTCGGCGAGTTCTGCCTCAAGCTCGACCAGCGGATGGTTGGTGCCGGAGATGTTGCGGGTGCCGCCGGCGCCGGAGCCCATGCGTCCGGCCGCATCCTGCATCGCGGCGATCACGTCGGGATGCTGGCCCATGCCGAGATAGTCGTTCGAGCACCAGACCGTGATTTCCTTGGCTTCCGCGCCGGAGCGCCAGATTGCCCGGGGAAACGATCCGACTATGCGCTCGATGTCAGCGAAGACACGATAGCGGCGCTCGGCATGGAGCTGGTCGATCGCTTCCTGGAAAAAACGCTGATAATTCATGCCTCGATCCTGCAGTTCGGCCGGAACATAATCCCGGACGCGGAGGGAATCCATTCGCCGCTCTTGGTCATATTGCCACGGCAAACGCTGCCGGCCTGGCAGCTATTCCCAAATGCCGGTTTCAACCCGATGTCGCCTTGTCCTGGATCAAACGCCGACGAGCCCGGAAACGAGCGCACGGTTCCTTAAACCTTTCGCACTAGTATTTCGAAACCGGGTACTGCCGGTGGCCGGTGCGTATTGCCGGTCCGGGACGGCCAAAGGGTGTTGCGTATGGCTGTACTTGTCACGGGAGGCGCCGGTTACATCGGCAGCCACATGGTTTGGGAACTGCTCGACCACGGCGAGGAGGTCGTGGTTCTGGACCGTCTGTCGACGGGCTTCAGCTGGGCGGTGCCACGCGAGGCGCGCCTGATCATCGGCGACATAGGCGACCAGGATCTGGTCAAGACGATCCTGCACCGCCACGACATCGACTCGATCATCCATTTCGCCGGATCGGTCGTGGTGCCGGAATCGCTTGCCGACCCGCTGGGCTATTATGACAACAACACCTGCAAGTCGCGCGACCTGATCGAGGCTGCCGTGCGCGGCGGGGTCAAGAATTTCATCTTCTCGTCCACCGCGGCCGTCTACGGCATGACGGATTCGGATCCGGTGCCGGAAAGCCACCCGCTTGCGCCCGAAACGCCTTACGGCGTGTCGAAGCTGATGACCGAGTGGATGCTGCGCGACACGGCCCGCGCGCACGAATTCCACTACGCGGCGCTGCGCTACTTCAACGTCGCCGGCTCGGACCCGCGCGGACGCACCGGACAGTCGACGCGCGGCGCAACGCATCTCGTCAAGGTGGCGGTCGAAGCCGCGCTCGGCAAGCGCAGTCGCATCGAAGTGTTCGGCACCGATTATCCGACGCATGACGGCACCTGCATCCGCGACTTCATCCATGTGAGCGACTTGGTCGCGGCGCATCGGCTCGCGCTCGCTCATCTGCGCTCCGGCGGCGGCAACCTGGTGGCGAATTGCGGCTACGGTCACGGCTATTCGGTGCTCGACCTGATCGAGGCGGTGCAGCGGGCCAACGGGCGCAGCATCGAGGTGCATCTCGCGCCGCGACGCGAGGGCGACATGCCTTGTGTGATCGCCGATCCGACACTGCTCAAGTCGACCCTCGGCTGGGTGCCACGATACGACGATCTCGACGCAATCGCGCAGACCTCGCTCGCCTGGGAAAAGGCGCTGGCGCAGCGCAACTCGATCTGGGATGTCGAGACGCGGGCGCCGGACGACTGGAAAGACGCCGCCGGGCGGATGGGCGCCTGAGCCGCGCTGCGCAGGCACAACGCCGGCTGCGGAACTCACAGGGATTTGCTTCGCACAGGTCGCGCCGGAGTTGACGTGGCGAGGCGATGGCGCGACAGGTTGCGCCGAGGGGCAAATCGCCCGCCGTTTCGGCGGGGAATGAGGGTTGGCGGCGACCGGAATGAACAAGCGACCGACTTTGCGGCTGGCGCTGGCGGTAGCCGTCGCTCTCGTGCTTTCAGCCTGCACGACGGGCTCGCCGACCAGGGTCCTGCAGATACAGCCGATCCAGTCGGCGAAGTATGCGGCGATCGTCGTCGACGCGAACACCGGCCGCACGCTCTATTCCGCCTCCGCCGACCAGATCCGCTACCCGGCCTCGCTCACCAAGATGATGACCATCTACATGCTGTTCGAGGCGCTGGATTCCGGCCGGATCAGCAAATCGACCCAGATCCCGATCTCGGCTTACGCGGCATCGCGACCCCCGACGAAGATGGGGATCAAGCCCGGCGGCTCGATCGACGTCGACAGCGCCATTCGCGCGCTGGTGGTGCGCTCGGCCAACGACATCGCCGCCGCCGTCGGCGAGTATCTCAGCGGCTCCGAAGCGCAGTTCGCGGCCAACATGACATCAAGGGCCCGCTCGCTTGGCATGTCCAAGACGACGTTCCGGAACGCGTCCGGCCTGCCCGATGCCGGACAACAGACCTGCGCGCGCGACATGGCGCTTCTGGGGATGGCGCTGCGTCAGCGCTTCCCGCACCACTACGCCTACTTCTCGACGCGTGAATTCGCCTATGGCGGCAAGATGGTGCGCGGCCACAACAAGCTTCTCGAGACCGGCGGCATCGACGGCATCAAGACCGGCTACATCCGCGCCTCGGGCTTCAACATCGTTACCTCCGTAAACCGCGACGGCAAGCGCCTGATCGTCACCGTCATGGGCGGCGAAAGCGCCAATGGGCGCAACGCCCATGTCCAGCAGCTGATCCAGAAGTATCTGCCGGCGGCGGCAAGGCGCGGGGGGATGGGCAGCATCTGAAACCTGTCGGCGAAAGCCCGGCTCCTCCCGGAACAAATCGCCGCCGAGAGCGTCATCCCTGCAATGTGATTTGCTGCGCGGCTTCGGTTGCCTTCACAGTCCTCATGCGGCTTATCGGAGAACCCTGATGGAACGGATCAGGCAGGTTGCGATCGAGTGTGTCGGACGCGCCGTGATGTTCGGCTGGCTCGCCATCGGATGCGTGATGGTCGGCTTTTCCTTCGCACCGGTATCGTCGTTCAGGTCGGGTGCCGTTCTCGCATTGCTGATGGCGCTGGTTCTGCTGTGGAGAGCCATGACGGCGGCTGGGCGCAATCCCAAGCACAGCGAGGTCTGGCTCTATCTGGACGAGAACAGCCGTCCCGCGGAGGCCCATGCGCACCTGATCTTCGCGACCGTCATGCGCGAAGTGTATGGGCGATATGCCCAAGTGACGCTCGGCGTCGCGGTTGGTTTCTTCGCAGCATCCGTGCTGCTTCAACTGGCCGGGCTGGAACCCTATTCAGTGCCCTCGGCCGGATAATTCCGGCCGCGTCAGGTCTTCCCGGGCGGCGGAGCATTCGTCTTCGGTGCGCCGGACTCCTCTTCGAGATCCTTCGCGATGTCCATGAAGCGGCGGAAGAATCTCTCCATGAAGGACAGGCTCTGCTCGAACTGTTCCTCGGTCGGAAGCGCATCCTGCGCCGGCGGCGACGCCTCGAGCGCGCCCAGGCGCTTCTCGACCTCGTCCAGGCGGCGCGTGACGCGGTCGAGCTCATCCTGCCAGGCGCTGCGCTCGTCGGCGGCAATGCGGCAGACCAGTTGACCGGTTCGCTCGGTGCAGAGGGACATCTCGCCGGTGCGGGTGTCCATGCGGACATAGCCATCCGGCGTCTTCTCGAGCGTGTAGCGGGTGTCCGCGTCCTGCGCGAGGCTCCCCGGAACGGTCGCGGCGAGAACAAGTGCGGCAAGTCCTGCGATACGCATGCGTTCCTCCTGATCGTTTCGCCATTGATCCACGGCTTTGCGCCGGAAATGCGGTGGACAGGCGCGCGGCCGACCTCACGCGCCTTCCGGTTCGCCACCGCCTCGTCTATAGCCCGGCCATGTCACAGATCATCTACAAGATCGCGCCTCGAACGCTTTGGGACAAGGCAGTCGAGAAGGGCGTCTTCGAAGGCGCGCCGATCGACCTCGCCGACGGCTTCATCCATTTCTCGACCGGCGAACAGGCCCGTGAGACTGCGGCAAAGCACTTCGCCGGCCAGACCGACCTGCTGCTGATTGCCGTGGACGACGGCGCATTCGGCGATGCGATGCGCTACGAGGTCTCCCGCGGCGGCGCGCTTTTCCCGCATCTCTACGCGCCCTTGCCTGTTTCAGCCGCCGTCTGGGTCAAGGAGCTTCCGCTCGGTCCCGACGGCAGTCATGTATTTCCGGACCTCGGCAACTGATGTTTTCTCTGCTCAAGCTCGGCCAGCCGCTGCTCTTCGCGCTCGATCCCGAGAGGGCGCATCACGTCTCGATCGCGGCGCTCAGGTCGGGCGTTCCGCTGGCGTCCTGTCCGAAAGCCGATCCGAAGCTCGCCGTCGACCTGGCCGGGCTGCGCTTCCCCAACCCGCTCGGCATGGCAGCCGGCTACGACAAGAACGGCGAGGTGCCCGATGCGCTGCTGCGGCTCGGCTTCGGCTTTGCTGAAATCGGCACGGTCACGCCGCTGCCCCAGCAAGGCAATCCGAAGCCGCGCATCTTCCGCTTGATGAGCGATCGCGCCGTGATCAACCGCCTCGGCTTCAACAATCAGGGCCACGCCGCCTTGGCGGAAAGGCTGGCGAAGCGGCGGGGCGGTGGGATCGTCGGGGTCAATATCGGCGCCAACAAGGATTCGACCGACCGGATCGCCGACTACGAAGCGGGAGTTCGCGCCTTCGCGAAGGCGGCATCCTATCTGACGGTTAACATCTCGTCGCCGAATACGCCGGGCTTGCGCGCGCTGCAGAGCCGCGAAGCGCTGGGCGAGCTGCTGGCTCGAGTGCTCGCGGCGCGTTCGGAAACCGGGGCGACGACGCCGATCTTCCTCAAGATCGCGCCGGATCTGGTCGACGCCGACCTCGACGACATCGCGGCCGAACTGCTCGCGCAGAATCTGGACGGGCTGATCGTGTCGAACACGACGCTTTCCCGCGCCGGCCTGCAGGACAAGCGGACTGCGCAGGAAGCCGGCGGCCTGTCGGGACGCCCACTCTTCCGCCGCTCGACCGTCATGCTCGCAGGGATGCGAAAGCGGCTGGGCCGTGTTTTCCCGCTTATCGGCGTCGGCGGCGTCGATTCGGCAGAGACGGCGCTGGAGAAGATCCGCGCCGGGGCCGACCTCGTGCAGCTCTACACGGGCATGATCTATGCCGGCCCCGGCCTGCCGGGCGAAATCGTCGCGGGTCTGTCGCGCCAAGCGGCGAAGGAAGGTCTCGCCTCGATCCGCGACATCCGCGACAGCGGCACCGAGCGCTGGGCCTCGACCAAGCTGGATTAGGCGAAAGCCGCCCTCACCCTGCCCGGCAGCAGCGCCAGCAGACTGACGCCCCGCGCGAGCAGGAAGACGTGGAGCGCAATCCACAGGCCATGATTGCCAAGGATTTGCGGCAGCACGAGCAAGGCCGCGAGAAAGGCGGCGAACGACAAGAGCATCATGTTGCGCATGGCGTTCGACCAGGTCGCCCCGATATAGACGCCGTCCATCTGGAAAGCGAGAACGCCGGTCAGCGCCGTCAGCGCGGCCCAGGGCAGGTAGAGCCCTGCCACGGCGCGGACATCCGGCGCGGTCGTGATGACCGCGATGATGCGGTCGCCGAAGGCCAGGAACAGCAGCGTGACGACCGCGGCGGTGCCAAAGCCCCAGGTAGCGGTGAGCCATAGCGTGCGCCGCAGCGCCGGCTGCTGGCGCGCGCCGATCGAGCGGCCGGTGAGCTGCTCGGCGGCAGTGGCGAAACCGTCGAGGAAGTAGCCGCCGATCAGGAAGAAGTTCATCAGCACGGCGTTTGCCGCCAGCGTCAGCGTGCCCAGTTGCGCGCCTTGCCGGGTCATCAGCGCGAAGGCGCCGACCAGCACGAAAGAGCGGATCATGATGTCGAGGTTGAGCGAAAGCGTGCGCAGGATCGGCGCGGGTGCCAGCAGGTCTGCCTGGCGGATGCGCGGTTGGCCCGCAAAGCGCCGGACGAGAAGTGCCATGCCGGTGAGGAAGGCGATCGACTCGCCGAGCACCGTGCCCCAGGCCACGCCCGCTACGCCCCATTCGAGCATCAGGCCGAGCCAGATCGACATCGCGATGTTGACGCCATTGAGCAGGAGCTGCAATGCGAGGCTGAGGCCTGCCTCGCCGCGCCCGAGCAGATAGCCGAGGATGGCGTAGTTGGCGAGCGCGAGCGGAGCCGAGACGAGGCGGATCGTGACGTAGGTGCCCATGGCCTGCGTCACGGCCGGCTCGCCGCCGATGAACCGGCCGCCCACAGCGGCAACCAATGGGGCGGCCGCGAGCAGGACCAGCCCGGCCAGGATCGCCAACACGACGGCGCGCCAGAAATGCACCTGCTCGTCTGCAGTGTCGCCGCGGCCGAAGGCCTGCGCCACCAGCCCGGTCGTACCCGAGCGCAGGAAGTTGAAGCTGGCGAAGACGAGATCGAAGATGATGGCGCCGGCGGCCAGGCCGCCCAGCATCGCCGCGTCGCCGAACTGGCCGATCACGGCGGTGTCGACCAGACCCAGGAGCGGCGTCGTGAGATAGGCCAGCATCATCGGCAGCGCGATCGACAGAACGAGCCTGTTCGTCACCTCTATCCTGGGGGCGGCGATCCTGTCCGGATGATGAATGTCGTGCGGCATGGGCGGGATCTGCCCGGGTGCCGCGCAATGCGCAAGGGCCACGCCGCGAAGCCCTTTCGTCCTGCCATGCGCGCCCTATACTCACGGCAATGCCGCTGCCGATTGTCCATCATCCCGACTACGACGCCCAGTTTCCCGCTCATCACCGTTTCCCGATGGGCAAATACCGACTCCTGATGGAGGTGCTCGCCAGCCGCGGATTTGCGACAGACGCGCATCTTCGCACGCCGGCAGCCCCGGAAACGTCCTGGCTGAAGCTCGCCCACGCGGCGGGCTATGTCGACCAGGTGCTGTCCAGCACCGTGCCGCCTGCCATCGAGAAGGAGATCGGCTTTCCCATTTCCGAAAGGGTCTCCCGGCGCGCTCAGATGGCGGTCGCAGGCACCGTGCTCGCCGCCCGGCTGGCGCTCTCGCATGGCATCGCCTGCAACACGGCAGGAGGCAGCCATCATGCGCGCCGCGCGCACGGCGCAGGCTTCTGCACCTTCAACGATGTCGCGGTGGCGGCCAGGCTGCTCCTCAAGGAGGGCAAGGTGCGGCGGGTCCTCGTCGTCGATCTCGACGTGCACCAGGGAGACGGTACCGCCGAGATCTTCGCCGACGAGCCCAGGGTATTCACCTTCTCGATGCATGCGCGCTCGAACTATCCGGCGCGGAAGGTTCCGTCCGACCTCGACCTGGCGCTCGCCGACGGGACCGAAGACGAGGCGTATCTGGAACGACTGGCGGGGATGCTGCCCGTGCTGATGGAGTATTCGCGCCCGGACATCGTCTTCTACAATGCCGGCGTCGACCCGCACCGCGACGACAAGCTCGGCAAGCTGGCGCTGACCGACGAAGGACTTAGGCTGCGCGACCGCATGACGATGACCTTCTTCCGCGTTCGCGGCGTGCCGGTGTGCGGCGTCATCGGCGGCGGCTATTCGAACGACGTGCCGGCACTGGCCGAGCGCCACGCCATCCTGTTCGAGGAAGCGGCAGCGCTGGCCTGATCAGCGGCGGCGGTAGTTGATGAGCCGCAGAACGAGCCAGACCGGCACCACGACGGCGGCACCGAGCAGGATGTAGCCGAGGAACTGGTCGATCGCGGCGAATCCCATGTTCCACAGCCGGACGAAGAAATCGCGCACGCCGATCAGGATGTCCCAAGGCGAGAGGCCGAGCGACGCCATGATCATGCCGACGATGAAGGACGCGACCGCGAGCTTGAGCAGCAGGCGCAGCGGGCTGTCGCCAAGAATGCGGTTCACGCCGTCGGACATGGGTCTGTCTCCGTTGAGGTCGCCAGTTACGCATGGACCGTGGCGAGATCAAGCCGGCGTCGCATCCACAAGGTGCGACGACCATTGTCCAGGAAACAAAGACGCGGTCGGGAGCCAGAGAAGCGTTTCGCCGCGGCGAGCGGGCGAATATGCGCATATCGTCCCGAAGGACCTCCGGACATGCTGGAGGTCCTTCGGGATCAGATCAGCAATAGGCGGGCGCCGATATGCACGTATCGTACATCAGCTTGCCGATATTGCCGGCACCGCGGCCGCCATAGTTGGATAGCGGGAACTCGGCGTTCTGGCCGAAGTAAGAGGCGCCCTGGACGTTGATTCCGACCGAGGTGTAACCCCAACTCGTGGTGCCTACGACGATGTTGCGGGCGATCGTGCCGGCCCTGCCGAGCGAAGCGCTGCCGGTGACGACCGGCGAGGTGCCGAAGTTGACCATCCAAGGACCACCCGAGGAGCCGCCCGTCATGGCCGAGCCGAGCTGGGTGTTCCTCAACTGCTTTCCGTTGGCACCTGTCATCGCGATGTACTTGCCGTATGAATCGCCGCGCAGCATCTGCCGCCCGTAGTCGATGGCCACAGGGTATCCGATCTGCGTGATCTGGGCGACTCGCGCATTGCCGAAGATCGGGGTCGCGATGAAGCTGTAGCCGTTCCAACCATAGCCGTACCAACCGCCGAGCGTTGTGCCTGCATGGACACCGCTTCGCGGTGCAAGGCGGACCGTGGCGATATCGTTGTTGCAGACGATACCGATCGCGCCTGACTGGCAGGTGTCCGTGCCGTTGTAGTACGGTGCCGGAATACGCCAAGTCTGTGCAGAATAGTATCCCCAGGGACCCCCGCCTGCCGCGTAATTCGCCGGATACCAGCGGACCTCGTTCGCCCAGCCGGCGGCACGCTGGCCATAGTTGTGTACGCAGTGTGCGGCAGTGATGAGTATGCCCCTCTTCACCAGCGACGCGGTGCAGACATACCAGCTTGAGCCGAAGCGCATCCACAGCTTGCCGGAGAAGCGATACGGGCGACTGGCGACCGGGACTAGGGCACCGTTGGTGGTGTTGAACGGGACTCCCGTCACGGCCACGCGGGCGATCGTGTACGGCCATTTGAAGCTGTTGCTGACGCCATAGGCGTCGCTCCCGACGCCGGTGTCGCCGGTTGAGCCCGGCAGGTGGCCGGCGGGCGGCGAACCGCCCGTCGATGCGAACGGCATCACGCTGGGCGTCGTGGTCGGCAGGCGGCTCAGGCCCGGGCCAGTCGGGCCGGTTGCCGACATCTGGCCTGATGGCGCACCTTCAACGGTCTGCGGCCCGTTCCCCATCTGTGCGCTGCCCGCTTCCGCCAGCAACAACACGGTTCCCATCGCCATCGAGGCGATCCTGGTTGTTCGCGACAACCTCGTCATCCTGCCCTCCTGGGTTCGATAATTGTAACGGAACCAAACATACCGTCACACCGCGTGATGACAAGACAAAAATAGCAGTATACTGTATATGTCCTCATTTTCTTTCGAGTTACTTCTGAATATATGTTAAAGAGTGTGAAATTTTTCACATTCTATATAAGATCAAAAAGAAATCCCGCCGATGGCTCTGCTGGCAAACATATATCAAGAATTCTGATCGGCTTTATGAGAATTCACGGCGGTCTTTTTTTATCTGTCCGGAATCAAGATAGGTGTCTTCTATGCGGCGAAGTAGAAGGTTGCCGCAGCGGCAGGTGAAGCCGCGATCGACGGAAAAACGTCCCTCACACCGAGATGCGCAGAGGGCGAAGAGGATTCGAAGCGTGGCCAGGTGGCCAGAGCGGCGCGCCGCCACGGCATCGGTCCGCGACCAAGAAGTCGAGGGCAAGGCATCCAAATAGTGACGGCGGGGATTAACCCCCGCCGGCCGTAGTGAGGAGCCGCCGAGCAATCCCGGCGCCCTTCCGAGAAGGATCAGCAGTAAGCCGGTGCCAACGTGCAGGTGTCGTACATCAGCTTGCCGATATTGCCCGCACCGTAGCTACCATAGGAAGCGTTGGGGAACTCGGCGTTCTGGCCGAACCAGGAAGCGCCCTGGACGTTGGTGCCGACCGAGGTGTAGCCCCAGCTCGTCGTGCCGACGACGATGTTGCGACCCACCGTGCCCGCCTTGCCGAGGGAGGCACTGCCGGTGACGACCGGAGCGGTACCGAAGTTGACGAGCCAAGGTCCGCCCGAGGAGCCGCCCGTCATGGCGGAGCCGAGCTGGATGTTCTTCAGCAGCTTGCCGTTCGCGCCGGTCATGGCGATATATTTGCCGAACGAGTCGCCACGCAGCATCTGGTAGCCGTTGTCGATGGCGGCCGGATAGCCGATCTGTGTGATCGCCGCGACAGTCGCATTGCCGAAGATCGGAGTTGCGAGGAAGCTGTAGCCGTTCCAGCCATAGGAATACCAGCCGCCGAGCGTGGAGCCCGCATAGGCGCTGTTCTTCGGGAGCAGGCGAACGGTGGCGATGTCATTGTTGCAGACAACCCCGATCGCGCCCGACTGGCAGGTATCCGTGCCGTTGACATAAGGTGCCGGGACGCGCCACGAATGCGCGGTGTAGTAGCCCCACGGACCGCCGCCGGCCGCGTAGTTCGCCGGATACCAGCGGACCTCGTCGGCAAAACCGGCGGTGCCCTGACCGTAATTGTGCACGCAGTGCGCTGCGGTGATCAGTACGCCCTTCTTCACCAGCGACGCGGTGCAGACGAACCAGCTCGACCCGAAGCGCATCCACAGCTTGCCTGCGAAACGGTAGGGACGGCTGGCGACCGGTACGATGGCGCCGTTGGTGGTGTTGAACGGCGCTCCCGTCACCGCAACGCGGGCGATCGTGTAGGGCCATTTGTAACTCGTGCTCACGCCGTAGGCGCTGCTTCCGACGCCGCTGTCGCCGATCGCGCCGGCGGGCTGGGAAGCCGGCAGCGACCCGCCGGTGGACTCGTACGGCATCACGGCGGGCGTCGTGGTCGGCAGTCGGCTCAGACCAGGGCCGACCGGACCCGCTGCGGAAGATTGGGACGAGGGGAGGCCCTCGATCGTCTGCGCACCGTTTCCGATCTGCGCGCTGCTCGCCCCTGCGAGCATGAATGTGGCCCCAATCGCGATCGAGGCGATTTTGGCGGCGTGCGACAACCTTGTCATCCTAACTCTCCAGGAATCAAATTTCCGACGGGCGGAAAATACCGGCACAACGCTTGATGGCAAGCGAAATCTTATCTTATATTCAGTCTTCAATAAGAAATAACGGAACCGCATTACAGTATATGTGAATTTCGGCCGCATCCATCATAAAAGTCACACGACTCAAATCCAATTCCTTACTCACTTATTAATCGAAAATATACATCATGCTCATTCGGACATCGTCGTCTAATTTTACATTTCTATTGATTCGCGTTCACTTCAGACGCTAGGCACATGCTCATCCATCCGAGCCAAAAACTGTTCGGATAGAACTATTTGCCATCACTCAATGTGAGAACCAGCTCCGTCTGGTGCGCGTTGGAGCGGGTGAAGGGAATCGAACCCTCGTATTCAGCTTGGGAAGCTGCTGCTCTACCATTGAGCTACACCCGCAACGGCGACAGTCATCCGCGATCGGAAGGGCCGATGTCAAGCCGGATGTTCGGCCGTCCGGCGACGCTCCGGCTTGACGCCGGGCGGAGTTGCGCGCACCTGTCGGGCGGTTCGCCGACAGGGGGGAGACGATGCCGCGATTGCTGAAATGGGTGCTGGGAATACTCGCCGTCCTGATTGTAGCGGGGCTCGCCGTCTTCTTCTTCATCGCACCGGCGGAGGTCGAGCGCGGCATGAATGGCGTGATCGAACCGCCGCCCTACTCGGTCACCGACCGCGCCGCAGAACTTCACAAGACGCTGACGGTCGCGGACCTCCACGCAGATTCCCTGCTCTGGGGCCGCGACCTGCTCAAGAAGGGAACCCGCGCGCAGGTGGACGTGCCGCGGCTGATCGAGGGCAATGTCGCGGTGCAGGTGTTCGCGGTGGTGTCGAAGACCCCACGCGGCTTGAACATCGACAAGAACACGCCGGACACGGATAACATCACCCTGCTCGCCATCGCCCAGCGCTGGCCGGTGAAGACCTGGACGAGCCTGAAGGAGCGCGCGCTCTACCAGGCCGAGCGGCTGAAGGCATTCGCCGCGCAGTCCGACGGCAAGCTGACCATGATCTACAGCCGCGGCGACCTTGAGCGCTTCCTGGTGCGGCGCAGAAGCGAACCCGGCATCGTCGCGGGGTTGCTGGCGCTGGAAGGCGCGCAGGTGCTCGAGGGGGATCCGGCCAATGTCGACGTCCTGTTCGACGCAGGCTACCGCATGATGTCGCCGACGCATTTCTTCGACAACGAGATGGCGGGTTCAGCCCATGGCGTGAAAAAGGGCGGATTGACCGAGGCAGGCCGCGAGATGATCGAGCGGATGGAGGCGAAGCGCATGATCGTCGACGTGTCGCACGGTTCGATGGCGCAGATCGACGACGTGCTGGCGATGTCGACGCGGCCGATCGTGGTCTCGCACACCGGGGTAAGGGGCACCTGCGATAACGGCCGCAACCTGACCGATGACCAGCTGCGCGCGATCGCCGCCAAGGGCGGGCTCGTCGGTATCGGCTTCTGGAACGTGGCCACCTGCGGGCGCGCCGCCGACGCGATCGCCGCGGCGCAGGCGTACACGGCAAATCTCGTCGGTACACCACATGTCGGCCTCGGCTCCGACTTCGACGGTGCGGTGCTTGTTCCCTTCGACGCGACCGGCATGGCCAAGATCACTGAGGCGCTGATGAAGGGCGGCATGAACGACAGCGACATCGCGGCGGTCATGGGCGGCAACCAGGTGCGGTTCCTGCTGGAGAACCTGCCGGAGTGACGCTTCGCAGCCATTTTCGCAGCCATTTACGACTGGCGCTCGACGGCGAGCACCCGCACCTCGGTCGCTCGGTCGAGTTCGTATTGCTTGCCCTGATCATCGTGTCGGCGATCGGCATGGGCATCGAGACACTGAACGGGCTACCGCCCGGGATTTACTCGTTTTTCACGGGACTGGAAATCTTCGTGGTCGTCGCGTTCGCCCTGGAATACGGGCTCCGGCTGTGGGTCTCTGATCAGCCGATAAGATACGCCCGAAGCTTCTACGGCATCATCGACCTGGTCTCGTTCCTGCCAACGCTCGTCGGCCTGCTGCTGACAGGCTCGGCGCTGGACGGAAGGGCGATCCGAACGCTACGTCTGTTCAGACTGCTCCGCCTCTTGAAGATCGTGCGCTACGCAAATGCGGCAGAACGCCTGCAAGAAGCCTGGCGGCTGGTCCGCGACGAGGTGATCGTGTTCGGCCTCGCCGCGCTGATCGTCCTCTATGTCTGCGCGCTGATCATCTACCAGTTCGAGAACGAGGCCCAGCCGGAAGCCTTCTCGTCGGTGTTCTCCGCGATGTGGTGGGCGGCCGTGACGCTGACGACCGTCGGCTACGGCGACATCTACCCGATCACGGCCATGGGCCGGATCTTCACCGTTGTGATGCTGTTCGTAGCGTTGGGCATCATCGCCATCCCGACCGGGCTGGTGGCATCGGCGATGTCGGAACTGCGCAAGCGAAAGTCGACGGACGACCGGACCCGCTCGCCGCATGAGATAAATCCCGAGCCGCCAACGCGGGCATCTTGACCGCATGAGGGTGGTCGAGCATCTGTCGCACGATCTTCCCCACCGGAGTCTACCGTGACCGTCCTCAAGTCGCTCATTGAATCGCGCCGTTTCGAAGCGTTTATCACCGCGCTGATCTTCATCAACGCGGTGACGCTCGGGCTGGAGACATCCCCGACAGCGGTTGCGGCGTTCGGAGGAGCGCTTGCCGTCGCCGACAGCGCGATCCTTGCCGTGTTCGTCTTCGAGTTGCTCGCGCGGTTCGCGGTCTATCGGTTCGATTTCTTCCGCGACCCCTGGCGCATCTTCGACCTGCTCGTCGTCGGCGTCGCGCTCATTCCCGCGACGGGCAGCCTGTCGGTGCTGCGCGCGCTGCGTATCCTGCGGGTGCTCAGGCTGATCTCGATCGTCCCGTCGCTCAGGCGGGTCGTCACCGGCTTCATCACGGCGCTCCCCGGCATGGGCTCGATCATCCTCTTGCTATCGCTGGTGTTCTACGTCTCCGCGGTGATGGCGACGAAGCTCTACGGCGCGTCCTTTCCGGACTTGTTCGGGGATATCGGCGCCTCGCTCTACACGCTGTTCCAGGTGATGACACTGGAAGGCTGGTCCGACGGCGTAGTGCGGCCGGTGATGGAGGTCTATCCGACCGCCTGGCTGTTCTTCATCCCGTTCATCGTCGCCACCTCCTTCACCGTGCTCAACCTCTTCATCGGCGTCATCGTCTCGGCGATGGAGGAAGAGCACGAGGCGGAAGAAAGCGCAGAACGAGAGGCGCTGCAGGAGGACCAGGACGAGATCCTGCGCGAGATCAGGGCGTTGCGCCAGGAGATCAGAGAGTTGAAGGGGGTTGCCAAAGCTGGTTAGAATTCGGGCCCGGAGGCGTCGTGTGATATCAAACCCTGCTTCAATTGCGATGTTGGCGGCTCTGATAATGGCAGGGGCTGCGTTTTCGGCATCGGCAACCGAGTGTCCCCCGCCATCGCTCTCTGCTGCGCGAGCCCAAATGAACTCGATGCTCACCGCGAAAGGTTACCCCAGTGCGGAGCGCCGATTCTTGATGGCGGGCGCAGCGAGCGAACTCGCGCCTTTGGGACAGTTGAAGCTCATCAAGCGCGTTGAGAAATGTGGCATCGACTGGGCTCGAGCACACATATTGTCGTGCACTCACAATTCGGTCGAATTTCTCTGGAGACACATCAAATCACCAGAAAAGGTAGCGAAGAACATTTCAGAGTGGGGCAAGAATTCGATCAACTCTCGTGAGGCCGTTTTTATTGGCGGTTTCTTTAGCTGTTATGCGGCCGCACGTAAGGAATTATTCCGCTGATCGTCAGCGGAAGTGTTTCGACAGTTTCAGCCCTTGCGCCTGGTAGTTCGACTTCAGGTCCGCGCCGTAAAGCGCCTTCGGAAGCGACAGCATGTGCTCGTAGACGAGTCGGCCGACGACCTGGCCATGCTCGAGGATGAACGGCACCTCATGGCTGCGCACTTCGAGCACCGCGCGGCTGCCTGCGCCGCCGGCCTGCCTGTGGCCGAAGCCGGGATCGAAGAAGCCGGCATAATGGACCCGGAATTCGCCGACGAGCGGGTCGAAGGGCGTCATCTCGGCGGCGACATCGGGCGGCACGTGGACCGCCTCGCGGCTGACCAGAATGTAGAACTCGTTGGGATCGAGGATCAGCTCGCCCGAGCCGCGGTCGTGCAGCGGCTCCCAGAAGTCGAGGATGTCGTGCGCGGCGCGGCGGTCGACGTCGACCAGCGAGGAATGGCGTTTGCCGCGATAGCCGATCAGGCCGTTGGCATCGCCCTTAAGGTCGATCGACAGCGCGACGCCGCCGCCGGAAATGTTCGGCTCATCGGTCGCGACGAGGGTTTCGCGCGCATGCAGGTCGAGCAGTTCGGCTTCGGAGAGCAGCGAGTAGCCTTTGCGGAAGCGGATCTGCGACAGGCGCGAGCCGGTGCGTGCGACGATCGGGAAGGTGCGCGGACTGACCTCCATGTAGAGCGGGCCTGAATATCCGGCCGGGATCTTGTCGAACTCCTGCGCGAAATCGGCCATGACGCGGGTGAAGATGTCGAGCCGCCCGGTCGAGCTCTTCGGGTTGGCCGAGGCCGAGACGGCGGCGGGAAGCGCCAGCGTTTCCAGCAGCGGCACGATGTAGACGCAGCCCGTCTCGAGAACGGCGCCGTCGCGCAGGTCGATCTCGTGCAGCTTGAGCCGCGCCAGCTTGTCCTCGACGGTGGCGTTGCGGCCCGGCATGAAGCTCGCCCGCACCCGCCAGGCCTTCTCGCCGAGGCGCAGGTCGAGGCTCGCCGGCTGGATCTGGTCAGCGTCGAGCGGGCGGGCGCTCGCCAGCGCACCGCCGGAAAACAGCGCGGCGATCTCGCGGTCTGGAAGGATGCCGGTCGTTCGGTTGGCCATGTCGCTCCGGTGTCGTGAGGCAGTCCGACCTCTACCAATCAGCCCGATTGACGCAAGAAGCCAGCAGGTCTAAAGGAGCGTTATCCCGTGGTGATTTGGCCGGTCGGCTTGCAGCCACGTTAAACAAGTCGCTAAAGGACCGTGTGGCCGCAAGGCTCTGTGGACCGGTTGCGACTTCTCGCGGCCGGTTTTTTTGTTGTTGGGGCTTTGGCACATGTCGAACAGGAACTGGCGGCCGCAGACGGCTCTCGTGCACGAGGGCACATTGCGCTCGCATCACGGCGAGACCTCGGAGGCGATCTACCTCACGCAGGGCTATGTCTACGCGACCGCCGAGAGTGCGGAAGCCCGGTTCAAGGGCGACGAGCCCGGCTTCATCTATTCGCGCTACGCCAACCCGACCGTCGACATGTTCGAGAAGCGCATGTGCGCGCTGGAAGGCGCCGAGGACGCGCGGGCGACAGCGTCGGGAATGGCCGCGGTTAGTGCGGCCCTGCTCTGCTCCGTCAAGGCCGGCGACCATGTGGTCGCGGCGCGTGCGCTGTTCGGCTCCTGCCGCTGGATCATCGAGACGCTGATGCCGAGATACGGCATCGAGACGACGCTGGTGGATGGTACGAAGCTGGACCAGTGGCAGAACGCGGTGCGCCCGAACACGAAACTGTTCTTCCTCGAAAGCCCGACCAATCCGACGCTCGAAGTGGTCGACATAGCGGCAGTCGCCAAGATCGCCAATTCGATCGGCGCGCGCGTCGTCGTCGACAACGTGTTCGCGACGCCGCTGCAGCAGAAGCCGCTGGAACTCGGCGCCCATGTCGTCGTCTATTCGGCAACAAAGCACATCGATGGCCAGGGGCGCTGTCTCGGCGGCGTGATCCTCTCCGACAAGGAATGGATCGACAAGAACCTGCACGACTATTTCCGCCACACCGGCCCGTCTCTGTCGCCGTTCAACGCCTGGACGCTCCTCAAGGGGCTCGAAACGCTGCCGCTGCGCGTCAGGCAGCAGACGGAGAGCGCCGGGCGGATCGCCGACTGGCTGGCGGAACACTCCGGCATCTCGCGCGTGATCTATCCGGGCCGCAAGGACCATCCACAGGCCGACATCATCGCGCGGCAGATGAAGGGCGGCTCGACGCTGGTGTGCTTCGACACCAAGGGCGGCAAGAAGGCGGCCTTCGCGCTGTCCAACGCATTGGAAATCATAAAGATCTCGAACAATCTCGGTGACGCCAAGAGCCTGATCACCCACCCGGCGACGACCACGCACAAGAACCTCACCGACGAAGCGCGGGCGGAACTCGGCATCGGGCCGGGAACGCTCAGGCTGTCGGTGGGACTCGAGGACGTCGACGACCTGATCGAGGATCTGGACCGCGCGCTGAAGGCGGCCGGCTAGGCAACGATCGCGTCGGCTTCCAGTTCGACCAGCCAGTCGGGGTCGACGAAGCCGACGACCTGAACGACGGTGGTGGCGGGGCGGATCTTGGCGAAATACTCGCCATGCGCCCGCGCCGCCTCGCGCCAGTGCTTCATATCCGTCAGCATGATGCGGGTGCGGACCACGTCCGAGAGCGTCCCGCCCGCGTCGACGATCGCCTTTTCGATGATCTCGAGGCAACGGATCGTCTGGCCGTAGACGTCGCCCTTCGCCGCCGTGCCGCCCTCGGCGAGGATGGGCGCGGTGCCGGCGACGGCGATATGCGGGCCGATGCGCACCGCGCGGGTGAAGCCGAGGATGGGTTCGAGATATGACCCTGAACTGACCGATTTACGTTCCATTCGACCCTCCAAAGACTTGCCACGCCAAGACGACGCGGGAGAGCGCCGTATACGCCGTCAACGCCGCGAAAGCATAGGCGAGAATGGCGAACCAAGCCGGAAACAGGCAGAACGCGACGAAGACCGCGATCGTTTCTGTCGCTTCCGCGAGGCCAGTCGTGAAGAACAGCGACTTCGCTCCACGCGCATCGTCCGAAATACCGCGCTTCTCCGCCATTATGGCGTAGGCGAGGAAACTCGCGCCATTGGCATAGAAGACGGCGATCAGCAGCGCGCCGGGAATACCGTTCTCCGCAGGGTCGAGGATGACGAAGGCGAACGGGATCATGCCGTAGAACGCGAAGTCGAGCACGATGTCGAGATAGCCGCCGAGATCGGTCCGTCCGGCCCGCTTGGCGACGGCTCCGTCGAGACCGTCGCAGAGACGTGAGGCAAGGATGAGGACCAGGCCAGTCCAGAGCTCGCCGAGAGCGATGGCGACCGCGGCCGCGGCCCCGATGGCGAAGGCCGACAGTGTGATCGCGTTGGCCGAAACCCCGACCTTGTGCAACGCCCCCGCGATCGCGTCTAGCGTCGGATCAATGCGCTTGCGCGCCCACCCGTCGAGCATTGGCTGTCTCCTCGATACCCTTGCCTGTTGACCGGCGGTGGACGCTCGGCGACAGTTGGGCGCAACTCGGAAAACCATCATGTACCGCGCCGTCACGCGCAACATCGAAGTCGAGGTAGAGCCGATCTACCTGCCTGAGCGCTCCGATCCGGAGGAGAGCCGCTATGTCTGGGCCTACCGCGTGACGATCGCCAACAATTCGGACGGGTTCGTCCAACTGCTGACCCGCTATTGGCGCATCGTCGACGGCAACGGCAAGGTCGAAGAGGTGCGCGGACCGGGCGTCGTAGGCGACCAGCCGGAGCTCAATCCCGGCGACAGCTACCAGTATACGTCCGGCTGCCCGCTCACCACGCCGACGGGCTTCATGGCCGGCCACTATACGATGCGCGACGAGGCAGGGGCACTGTTCGACGTACAGATTCCCGCCTTCGCGCTCGACCTTCCGGACATGCTCAGGACGGTCAATTAGGCTCGACGAACTCTGCCGGATCGAACTCGTATCGCTTCGAGCAGAATTCGCACGATACCTTGATCACGCCATCCTCGATGGATTCCGTGATTTCCTCGGCGGTGAAGCCTTCCAGTATGCCGCGAATGCGTTCGCCGGAGCATGAGCACTGGTCGAGAATCCCGGTGCCTTCGAAGACGCGAACGCCATGCTCGTGGAAGAGCCTGAACAGGAGCCGCTCCGGCTCGACGGTCGGATCGAGAAGCTCGGACGGTTCGACCGTCGAAAGCAGCACCAGCGCCTCGTTCCAGGCGCCATCGACGATATCCGAGAAGTCATGCCCCGGATCCCCGTCGCCGCCCGGCAAGTCGGGCAGGCGCAGCCGTTCCGGCGCCTCGGGCAGGAACTGGATCAGCATCCCGCCCGCGCGCCAGCGCTCGTCGGGCCCGTATTCGCCCGGCACGACATGGCGGGCGACCGCCATGCGCACGTCGGTCGGAATCTGCTCCGACTGGCGGAAATATGTTCGGGCCACCTCATCCAGCGATTGGCCGGCAAGTTCGACGATGCCCTGGTAGCGCTGCATGTATTCGCCCTGGTCGATCGTCATGGCGAGCACGCCCGTGCCGAGGAGATCGGATGGAGAGGTGGAGCCGGCCGCGACGAACTCGGCAAGCCGGTCGGCGTCGAAGCGGGCATAGGCGCGCATCGCCGACGGCGTGGTCAGATCCACCACCAGCATATCGACCGGACCGTCGGAACGGGTCTGGAGGATGAACTTGCCTTCGAACTTCAACGCGGTCCCCAGAAGCACCGTCAGGACCATCGCCTCGGCAAGCAGCCGGGCAACAGGTTCGGGATAGTTGTGGCGGGCGAGAATGTGGTTGAGCGTCGGCCCGAGCTGCACGATACGGCCGCGGACGTCGAGCGGGGCGACTTCGAACGGCACAACATGGTCGTCTCCGGCGAAGCCGAATTCGCCGAGTTTCGGTTCTTTCACGTCAGACGGCTCCGGACAGGCACCAGGCAAGGACCGCCTTCTGCGCGTGCAGGCGGTTCTCGGCTTCGTCGAAGACGACCGAGTTCGGGCCGTCGATCACCTCGTCGGTCACCTCTTCGCCGCGGTGCGCAGGCAGGCAGTGCATGAACAGGGCGTCCGGCTTCGCCTTCGCCATCAGTTCGGCGTTGACCTGATAGGGAAGGAACACGTTGTGGCCGCGCGCCCGGTGCTCCTGGTTCATCGACACCCAGCAGTCGGTAACGACCGCATCGGCGCCGGCCACGGCTTCTTCCGGCGAGCGGCCGAGCGTCAGCCTGCCACCGTTCCGCTTCGCCCAGTCGACATAGCGCTGCTCCGGTTCGCTGCCTTCCGGCACGGCCATGTTCAGCTTGTAGCCGAAGCGCGCCGAACCCTCGATAAGCGAATGCAGCACGTTGTTGCCGTCGCCAGACCAGGCGATGACGCGATCCTTCACGGCGCCGCGATGCTCCTCGAACGTCATCACGTCGGCCATGATCTGGCACGGATGGGTGTCGTCGGTCAGCCCGTTGATGACGGGAACGGTCGCGTTTTCCGCGAGCTCCGTCATGCGCTCATGGGCGGTGGTGCGGATCATGATGGCGTCGACATAACGCGACAGGACCCGCGCTGTGTCGGCGATCGATTCAGAACGGCCGAGCTGCATCTCCGCGCCCGTGAGCATGATCGTCGAACCGCCGAGCTGGCGCATGGCGACGTCGAACGACACGCGCGTGCGGGTCGACGGCTTGTCGAAGATCATCGCCAGGACCTTGCCGGCGAAGGGCTGCTCCGCGGTGCCGGCTTTCTGCGCGGCCTTGCGAACTTTAGCGTCGTCCAAGATGCGGCGCAGGTTCTCGGCGCTGACGGAGGACAGGTCGGTGAAATGGCGAGGCTGAGCGGTCATCGGCAGGCTTTCCCGACCTCACGCCGCGGCTTCGGCGGCGGCGGCAAGGCTCGCCGCGGCACTGCGGATGCGGTCCACGGCGATGCGGATCTCCTCGTCATCGGCGATCAGCGGCGGCAGGAGGCGTATCACGTTGTCGCCTGCCGGCGCCGCCAGCAGGTGTTGGGCGCGCAACGCCTTGTTGACCTCGGTATTCGGCAGCCCGCATTTGATGCCGGCCATGAGGCCGACGCCACGGATGCCCTCGACCACCTGCGGGAAATCGTCGGCAATGCCGGCGAGGCCCTGCTTGAGCAGAAGCCCCTTGCGGCTCACCTCGTCGAGGAATCCGTCAGCCAGGACGACGTCGAGAACGGCGTTGCCGACGGCCATCGCAAGCGGGTTGCCTCCAAAGGTGGTGCCGTGCGTGCCAGCAGTCATGCCGGATGCCGCTCTGTCGGTTGCCAGGCATGCGCCCATCGGGAAGCCGCCGCCGATGCCCTTGGCAATCGCAACGATGTCGGGCTCGACATCCGTCCACTGGTGGGCGAACAGCTTGCCGGTGCGGCCGACGCCGGTCTGGACCTCGTCGAGGACCAGAAGCAGGCCATGCTCGTCGCACAACTTGCGCAGCGCGGCGAGGCCGCCCTGCGGCAGTTCGCGGATGCCACCCTCGCCCTGAAGAGGCTCGATCAGGATCGCGGCCGTTTCGGGCGTGATCGCAGCCTTGACCGCTTCCAGGTCGAAGAACGGCACCTGGTCGAAGCCTTCGACCTTGGGGCCGAAGCCTTCCATGTATTTCTTCTGCCCGCCGGCGGCGATCGTGGCGAGCGTGCGTCCGTGGAAAGCGCCTTCGAAGGTGATGATGCGGAAGCGCTCGGGGTGACCGTTCACAAAGTGATAGCGGCGCGCCGTCTTGATCGCGCATTCCAGCGCTTCCGCACCGGAATTGGTAAAGAAGACGCGGTCGGCGAAACTGTTTTCGACGAGGCGCTCCGCAAGCCGCTCCTGGCCCGGGACGTTGTAGAGGTTCGAGACATGCCAGAGCTTGCCCGCCTGCTCGGTCAGCGCCGCGACTAGATGCGGATGGCAATGCCCGAGCGAATTGACCGCGATGCCGCCTGCGAAATCGAGATAGCTATCGCCGTTCGCGGTGTAGAGCCAGCAGCCCTCGCCTCGCTCGAAAGCGAGCGGCGCGCGGGAGAAGGTCTCGAAAAGGGCTCCACTGTTCATCATCACCATCCGCGGCATTGTGGCCCGGCTTCCGGCCGAGACCTTGTTTTCGCCGAATTCACACCCCAAATCAAAAAAGCCGCCCGAGGGGCGGCCTGCTGGCGGAATATTGGTTTTTTCGCCCGCATTGTCAATGCAGGGAACGGCAGGCGGGCGATTGCCCGACCATCGGCGAAAGCCGGCTGATCTTCCTGCCCCAAGTTGGGGAAAACCGAAAAATCCGATTCGTGTTGCGCCCGGGACTCTTGTCACGGAGTCAGCCGACCGGTAGTTTAGTAACGACGAAATACCAGATTTCGTGCGGCGGACCAAATAATCCGAGTAGATGTGGTATCGCCCGGCTTGCCGGAGCGATCTCGGATTCCGATATCGCATGTCATCGCGAGGACCGTGACAGATGAACTGGAATGACGAACGCGTCGAACTCCTCAAGAAACTCTGGAGCGAGGGTCTGAGCGCAAGCCAGATCGCTGCCAGCCTCGGTGGCGTCAGCCGCAACGCGGTGATCGGCAAGGTACACCGCCTGAAGCTTTCGAGCCGCGGACGGGCGACTGCCGCGCCGGCCCGCCAGAAGAAAGCGCCGAAGGCTGCGGTGGCCGCCACCGGCGCTTCCAAGTCGATGGGGCGCGTGTCGAGCCAGACCCGGTCGATGCCGGCGTCGATCGGGGCAACGGCGCTGCAAGTGCAGTTCGACGCCGAACCCGTCGCGCAGACCTACATTCGCCCGGTCCATGACAATGTCGTTGTGCCGATCTCTCGCCGGCTTCGCCTGGTCGAGCTGACCGAGCGCACCTGCAAATGGCCGAATGGCGATCCGCTCAGCGAGGATTTCAGCTTCTGCGGCACCGACGCGGCGGAGACCGGACCTTATTGCAAGTATCACGCGAAGCTTGCGTTCCAGCCGGCCGCCGAGCGGCGCCGCAATCGCTGACGTCTGCGCGCCAATATCCTCATCAACGAAGAAGGGCGGCTATAGGCCGCCTTTCTTGCATCTGACTGAGCCAATCAATCGTCCACCAGATCCTCGAGCATCACCTTGTGGCTCTTGTCCTCTTTCGGGCGCTCCGGCGGCATCTGCAGGCCGGTGACGATGTAATAGACCGTCTCGGCGATGTTCGTCGCATGGTCGCCGATCCGCTCGATGTTCTTGGCGCAAAACAGGAGATGGGTGCAGGCGGTGATATTGCGCGGGTCCTCCATCATGTAGGTCAGGAGTTCGCGGAACAGCGACGTGTACATCGCATCGATCTGGTCGTCACGGTCGCGGACGAACTGGATCCGGTCGGTCGAGCGCGACGCATAGGTGTCGAGCACCTCCTTCAACTGCGTCAGCGCGAGTTCCGCCAGCGCCTCCAGCCCGCGAAACAGCCGCAGCGGCTGTTGCGACTCGGTCACGGCGACCACGCGCTTGGCGATGTTCTTGCCCAGATCGCCGACGCGTTCGAGATCGCCCGAAATGCGGATCGCACCGATGATCTCGCGCAGGTCGTCGGCCATGGGCTGGCGCTTGGCGATGACGATGATCGCCTTCTCGTCGACCTCGCGCTGCCCCTCGTCCAGAACCGCGTCGTCTTCGACGACCTTGCGCGCGAGGCCTAGATCGGACGTCACGAGCGCCTGGACAGACTGCTCGACCATCCTCTCCGCATGGCCGCCCATCGCGGCGATCCGGCTCGCCAGATATTTCAGGTCGGCATCATAGGATCGAACGATGTGCTGCGTCTGCATCTTGCGCCTTCAAGCCTCCGCCCCGGGTTGAATCAATACCGTAAAGCAACGGGATGACGGAAAAAAGAACCAAGGGCAGTTTCAGCCGATCGCGGGCGGGAAATGGACCGTGAAGGTCGCGCCTTCGCCGGGTCGCGAGCTCACGCTGAGGCGCGCCTTGTGACGGGTGAGTATGTGCTTGACGATCGCCAAGCCTAAACCGGTCCCCTTCTGGCCGCGGCTCGTCTCGACGTCGACGCGGTAGAAGCGCTCGGTCAGGCGGGGGATATGCTCCTCGGGAATGCCGGGACCGTGATCGCGGACCGAGACGTCGATGCCGTTCTGCTGGCCGGTGCGATTGACCGAGATCTCGACCAGTCCGCCGCTGCGGCCATATTTGCAGGCGTTCTCGAGCAGGTTCTCGAACACCTGAATGAGTTCGTCGCGGCTTCCTGCGACGATGAGCGGATCGGCTCCCAGGTCCGCGTCGATGCGTACGCCGGAGTCCTCGGCGAGGGGATTGAGCGCGTCCATGACGCCCTCGACAAGCGGCTTGAGATCGACCCGTTCGGCGGGATTGAGATACGGCTTCATCTCGAGGCGCGACAGTGAGAGGAGGTCGTCGATCAGGCGGGCCATGCGCGCGGTCTGGGCCTGCATGATCTGGAGGAACTGCTCGCGGGCCGCCGGATCGTTCTTCGCCGGCCCGCGCAGCGTCTCGATGAAACCCGAGACGGACGCGAGCGGCGTGCGCAGTTCGTGGCTGGCATTGGCGATGAAATCGGCCCGCATGCGGTCGATGCGGCGGATTTCGCTCTGGTCCTTGAAGATCATGACGAACCGGTCACCGCCATCTCCGACCGGGGACACACTGACGCGGAAGAAGCGCTCGACAGGCACCTTCTCGGAATATTCGATCGACAGCGGCTGACCGTGGGCCAGGGCCTTTGCGACCATCTCCTGCATTTCCGGCGCCCTGAAGCGCAGCGGTAGCGACGTGCCGATCGAAAGGCCCGGAAAGGCGACTGCGCACGCGCCGTTCACATGAATGACGGCGCCCTGGCGGTCGAAGATCACCAGCGGATCGCTGACGGCGGCGGCGAGTGCTTCGGCGGTGATCCAGCCCAGCGCCGGCCTGTTGGCCTCGGCTTCGCGCTCGGCGCGGCGTTCCCGCAGGCTGCGGCGCGGCGCGAATGCCGCGACGGCGATGACCGCCACCGCAGCTCCGATCGCGAGCCGGTAGCCCGCCCCGGCTTCAATCGCGACGAGCGCGATTCCGGCGACAGCGGCCGCCAACACCCAGCGCGACGACAGGAGGCGTTGCCTCACACTCTCACCCGCGCCGTGAATGTCCATCTGCGCCTCGGCAGTTCGGCCACCGATATGGCCACCAACCCCGTCGCCCGTGATCGTCATGCGCGAACGACAACGCGCTTTACGCGCCCTGCCCCTCCCCATAGCATGAGTTGCAGCAAGGAAAAGGTGCCCGCAGCATGGCAAAGAGCGACGACAAGCCTTCGGAGAAGATGAAGCTCACGATCGATGGAAAGGAGCGCATCTTCGACATTGGCGACCCCCGCCTCCCGGACTGGATCGACAAGAACGGCCTGAAGTCGGGCGGCTATCCCTACGACAACAAGCTTCCGGAGAACGAATACGACGCGACGGTCGAGGCGCTGCAGATCGAACTCGTCAAGCTGCAGCACTGGATGCTGGAAACCGGCGAGCGAGCGATGGTGATCTTCGAGGGGCGCGACGCGGCCGGCAAGGGGGGAACGATCTTCGTAGTCAGGCAATTCATGAACCCCCGCACGGCGCGCAACGTCGCGCTTACAAAGCCGACCGAGACGGAGCGCGGGCAGTGGTACTATCAGCGTTATGTGACACATTTTCCGACGAGCGGTGAATTCGTCACCTTCGACCGCTCTTGGTACAATCGTGGCGGAGTCGAGCCGGTCATGGGCTTCTGCACCCCGAAACAGCACGAGACATTCCTCAATGAAACACCGCATTTCGAGGAACGCATCTGCAATGAGGGCATCCGATTCTTCAAGTTCTGGCTGAACATCGGACGGGAGATGCAGCTGAAGCGCTTCCATGACCGGCGGCATTCGGCGCTGAAGAACTGGAAATACTCGCCAATCGACGTTGCCGGAATGAAGCTCTGGGACGAATATACGAAAGCGCGCGACACGATGCTGACGCGCACGCACAGCCCGCAGGCGCCATGGACTATCGTCAAGTCCAACGACAAGCGGCGCGCGCGGATCGCCGTGATGCGCCGGCTGTTGCTGTCGATCCCCTATGCGGGACGCGACACTGCGGTCATCGGCGCGGAAGACCCGAAGATCATCGGCGACGGCCCGGGCTTTCTCGGACTGTAGGGCGCCTTCGCGGCCGCAGGCCGCGCGACAGCGCGACGCCTCGCGTGCGGAGTCTTCTCCCAGTGATGCGGGCGGGTGTAAAGATGAACGGCGGCCCGCCACGCGGCCACCGACATCATCATCCAGTAGACCGGTGTGAACAGTACGACCTTCCAGAAGCCGCGCCGCGCGCCGGGCGGACTCGCACGCCAGCCGAGCAGCAGGAATGCACCGTAACCCAGGACAAGGTTGAAGGCGTCGACCGCGAACAGGAAGAATTGCGGCGGGGTCAACCCGCCCGCCGCGACCGCCTTTGCCGCCAGGCCAACGCCTGTTGCCAGCAAGATGGGGTGAAACAGGGACGAGAGCAGCAGGCCGGCAAGCAGTATCTGAACGGCGATGAAAGAGCGAAACCCGAGTTCGGAGGCGAGTTCGACCGGATTGCGCATGTGGACAAGCCAGGTCTGCATCCACCCTTTCAGCCACCGAGTGCGCTGTCTCAGCCAGACCACCGGCCGCTCGGGTGCGTCCTCTACAGTGGGGGAGAATATCACGCCGGTCCGGTAGCCGTAACGCGCGAGACGGACACCGAGATCCGCGTCCTCGGTGACGTTGTATGGATCCCACGCACCGACGCCTTCAAGCGCCGCCCGCCGGAAGTGGTTGGACGTGCCTCCAAGCGGAAGGAACAGGCCCCTGCTCGCCAAATAGGGAAGGAAGCGGCGAAACAGGGCCGCATATTCGAGCGCGAACATGCGTGGCATGATGCCAGCGGCGCCGTTGCCGATATCAAGAGGCGCCTGGAGACAGGCGAGGCTTTCATCCTCTTCGCTGAAGCGCTTCCAGGCTTCGCAGAGTTGAAGCGGATGCGGACGATCCTCGGCGTCGTAGATAGCGATGAATTCGCCACGCGTGAGCGGCAGCGCGTAGGTCAGCGCGTTGGGCTTGGTCGCAGGCATTCCGCGCGGCACCTCGACGATCTCCGCCCAGGGCCGCAACCCAAGTGCGCGCAGAGCATCGATCGTGCCACGGTCGTCGTCCTCGCAGATGAACTTCACCTCCAGCCGCGCTCTCGGCCAGGAGATCCGTCCGAGGGCCGACAGGAGATCCGGCAGGACTTCCGCCTCATCGCGCAGCGCCACGAGGATGGAGTAGACGGGGAGCTTCGCAGGGTCGACGCCGGCGGCCGTCACGCGGGGTCGCCGCACGCGCGCGAAGGCCGCGGCAAGACGGATCGCCACGCATTGCAGGAAGAAGAAGGTCGCGCAGAAATGCAGGACGAGAAGTGTGAGCGACGGCGAGAGGGCAAACGCCACCGGCAGTCCGACGGCTATTCCGCCGAGCATAGCTCCTTGCCAGCCATTTGCCACCAGACGCGCCGAGAAGCGCGGCTCACGGGCGAAGAGTCCGTCTCGCGCCGCATCCTTCAGACGCGGCTTTGCGATCTCGACGAGCGCACGGCGAACCTCCGAAGGCGGCGATATGCTGATACGGCTGGCAATACCCGGCGATTCTCGAAGCAGGCGCCTCATCCCAGCGCAATCGGCGGGCTTCGGGGAGGCGACGTAGGTGACGAAGCCTTCCGGGCCGATGGTCTGGACCAGACAGGATCGTCCTGACTTCAGCAGCGTGAGTGCGTCGTTGATGTCGATCCTGAGTTCGCGAGGCACCAGGCTCGGCCGGAACGGCAAGCCGAGCTTGATCGCGATCTGGCGGTAAAGCTCTCGTTCGCTGACCGAGCCCGATGCGAGCAGCTCGTCGGGCAGGCTCGTTCCGCATCGCTCGGCCGCGCGCGCGAGTTCGACCGCTTGCCGCGGTGGAATGGCGAGGCGCCGCAGGACGGCCGCCCATTCGTCGAGCTCGGCGCGCGCCCTGCCGGAGGGCACGTAGGCCGTCCCGGCACGGGCCGCGACCGTCGCCGTCATACCTCCGTTCCTGTCCAGCGCTTCCGCGACGGACATCTCTGCCCCCCACAACATGACGCATGCACCCGCGCGTTCGGCGCGTCGTGCCGCTCTTGCTCAAGACCGCGTATGCCATGCTGACCGACCGCCGCCCCAAGGCGGCCGACTTCCCCAAGGAGTTGCATCCTGACAAGGATGCACTTGCTCGTCAACCTACGCGACATGCACCGCCGACAAGGTGTTTGCGGTCTCCTCGCGTCATGCTATGCCGCCGCGATGCGCCGGCCCGGTCGGGCGGCGAGAGCCGGAGAGTTACTTGAAACGTCTGGTGGCGGTCCTGGCCTTCCTGGTTGCGCTATGTGGCCCCATCGCAGCGGCGGAGCCGCAGATCCCGAACTTCTGGGACTTGAAAGAGCGCCTGCCCAAGCCACAGTTGGAAGGCCTCCAGCGGCTCCGCTTCCTGACCACGGTCGACTTCCCGCCATTCAACTACATCGATTCCGAAGGGCGGCTGGCCGGCTTCCACGTCGATCTGGCCCGTCGCGTCTGCGCCGAACTCGAAGTCACCGACAAATGCCAAATCCAGGCATTGCCCTGGTCCGAGTTGGAGGAGGCACTTGCGAAGGGGGATGGCGAAGCCATCCTGGCGGGGCTGGCGATCACGCCGGCAAACCGAGAAACACATGTGTTCACACGGCCTTATCTCCAGTTCGCGGCCCGCTTCGTCATGCAGAAGGCAAATGCCGTGTCGGAGCCCCTCTACGTCGCGCTTTCCGGCAAGCGCATCGGGGTGATGGCGGGCTCGGCACACGAGAGGATGCTGCGTGCCTATTTCGCCGACGTGAGGCCCATCACCTACGGCAAGCCCGAATGGCTCTACGAGGACCTGCGCGCCGGCAAGATCGACGGCGCCTTCGGAGATGGGATGCGGCTCTCGTTCTGGCTCGTCGGCTCGGACTCCGCCGGGTGCTGCCGGTTCGTCGGTGGGCCCTATCTTGCGCCCGAACATCTCGGCCTCGGACTTGCGATCGCGGTCAAGCCGGCGGACGCCGCACTTGCCGACGCCTTCAACTTTGCGCTGCGCGAGTTGCAGGCAAAGGGTGCATTTGCCGAGCTTTATCTCCGCTACTTCCCCGTCAGCTTCTACTGACGCTGCGCCGGAACGGCAGGCGGAGTGACCAAGCCAGGGACGCCGGCTCGCGCCCGCGCCATTCGGCGAGCCCGATGTCGATTGCATCGTGACCCTTCGCGGGCTGGTCGTTGTAGGTTCCGAATAGCCTGTCCCAGAAGGGAAAGTTGAAGCCGTAGTTGGAATCCGTCTCGCGCCGGATCGTGGAGTGGTGGACCCGGTGCATATCCGGCGTTACAACGAACCGCCTCAGCACGCGGTCGAAGCCAAGAGGTAGCCGAACGTTCGAATGGTTGAACATCGCGGTTCCGTTGAGGACGATCTCGAAGACGAGGACCGCGACGACCGGCGGTCCGAGCAGGACGATGATCGACGCCTTCCAGATCATGGAAAGCAGGATTTCGAGCGGGTGGAAGCGCAGACCCGTCGTGACGTCGAAACCGGTGTCGGCATGGTGCATGCGGTGGATGCGCCACAGAAGCGGAATCTTGTGGCTCGCAACATGTTCGAGCCAGACTGCGAGATCGAGGAAGACGAACGCCGCGATACCACCGGCGACCGGACCAAGGCCGAGGACGCGGAACAGGCCCCAGCCATTCGCCTCCGCCCAGACGGCCGCGCCGACGGCAGCCGCAGGAAAGACGAGCCGCAGCAGGATGGAGGACAGGATCACCATCGACAGGTTGGTGAACCAGCGCTGGGTCTTCAACGCACCCGCCATCTCGGCGCGTTCGAGCCTCGGAGAGGCAAGTTCGAGGATCGCCATACCGCCGAAAATCGCGAGAAAGGCGGCGAGGCGCAGGACGCTCTCGGACGGCAGCATCTCCATGGCTCAGGTCAGCGTACGATAGCGCGCTTTCGCCGAAATCTCGATCGCGCGCGCGGTATCCGCATCGATTGCCAGCCACGAACGCAGACGCTCCAGCACGCGGCGCTCCTCCATCCGCATCTCGCGGTCGACAACCGCCACCTCGACCGCCACCGCATAGGCGGTATCGTGGAGACGCAGCGGCACGCTCTCGAGGACGAGGCCGAACACCTTGTCGAGCCCCCCTTCATCCTGCAGCAACTTCTGGCACTCGCGCGCGGCTTCGATCACCCTATCGGGATCGTAGTCCATGAAAATCGGCCAGGTGCGTACGGAATCGCCGATATGGGCGAGTTCCGCATCGTTCATCTCCTTGTCGGAGGCGGACGTCACCACCATCAGATAGATCAGCGCTTCGTGGGCGGAGGGTTTTGGCAAAGGTATTCTCCCGTGACTCTGCACATCACCTATGAGCGAGGGCGTGCGAGCGCAACATGTTTACAGGAAATCGGCCGGCGCACGGTGCGTCTTTTCCTTGACACTCCGCAAGGATTGCACCTAGCAAGCCGCGCCGACACCGGCGACCAGGAACACGCACATGACCGCCCCTGCCCCCCTAATCACGCCCGAGATCGTCGCCGCGGCGCATGAGAGCAAAGCCTGGCCCTTCGAGGAGGCGAAGAAGATCGTCGCGCGCTACAAGGGCCGCGACTGGCCCGCACAGATCCTGTTCGAGACCGGCTACGGTCCCTCGGGCCTGCCGCATATCGGTACGTTCGGCGAGGTCGCGCGGACCACGATGGTGCGGCACGCATTTCGCGTCCTGACCGAAGACAAGGTGCCGACGCGGCTTCTCTGCTTCTCCGACGACATGGACGGGATGCGCAAGATTCCGGACAACGTGCCGGACCGGTCGTTCCTCGAGCCCTACCTTCACATGCCGCTGACGGCCGTTCCGAACCCGTTCGGGGGCGATTACGAGAGCTTCGGGCATCACAACAACGCGATGCTGCGCCGCTTTCTCGACACGTTCGGTTTCGACTACGAGTTCGCCAGCGCGACGGAATACTACAAAGCCGGCCGCTTCGACGCGGTTCTGCTGCGCGCCGCCGAGCGCTACGACGACATCATGAAAGTGATGCTGCCGACGCTGGGTCCCGAGCGGCAGGCGACCTACAGCCCCTTCCTGCCGATCTCGCCCAAGTCGGGCCGGGTGCTCTACGTGCCGATGAAGCATGTTGACGCCAAGGCCGGCACGGTCACCTTCGCGGACGAGGACGGTTCCGAGACGACGCTGCCGGTTACCGGCGGAGCGGTGAAGCTGCAGTGGAAGCCGGATTTCGGCATGCGCTGGGCGGCGCTCAACGTCGATTTCGAGATGTTCGGCAAGGACCATCAGACGAACGCCGTGATCTACGACAAGATCTGCGTGATCCTGGGCGGCCGGGCGCCGGAGCACTTCGTCTACGAACTCTTCCTCGATGAGATCGGGCAGAAGATATCCAAGTCGAAGGGTAACGGGCTGACCATCGACGAATGGCTGACCTATGCGCCGACCGAGAGCCTCGGCCTCTACATGTTCCAGCGGCCGCGGCAGGCGAAGAAGCTCTATTTCGACGTCATCCCGAAGGCGGTGGACGAATACTATTCCTTCCTCTCCGCCTATCCGCGGCAGGAGTGGAAGGAGCGGCTCGGCAATCCAGTCTGGCACATGCATGACGGGCGGCCGCCCGAGATCGACCAGCCGGTCACCTTCGCGCTGCTGCTCAACCTCGTCAGCGCCTCCAACGCGCATGACCGCAACGTGTTGTGGGGCTTCATCTCGCGCTACGCGCCCGGCGTGACGGCGCAGACGCATCCGGAACTCGACCGGCTGGCCGATTACGCGATCCGCTACTACGACGATTTCGTGAGGCCGTCGAAGGTCTATCGCGCGCCAGACGAGGTGGAGCGCGAGGCGCTGGCCGATCTCGCGGCAAGACTGCGTGCGCTTCCGTCCGGCACCGACGGCGAGGCGATCCAGAACGCCGCGCTCGATGTTGCGCGCGAGATCGAGCGCTACCAGGACCACGAGAAGAAGAGCCCGAGCGGCGGACCCGGCGTGTCCGGCGCCTTCTTCCAGATGATCTACCAGGTGGTGATCGGCCAGGAGCGCGGACCGCGCTTTGGCTCCTTTGCCGCGCTCTATGGCGCAGGGGAAACGGCGGCGCTGATCGACAGGGCGCTGGCGGGCGAGCTCAGCGGAGCGGCGACGAAGGCGGCGGCAGCGGGTTGAGGTCGGGCGAGGCTTCGCCGGGTGTGGGAGCGTCCGGCGCGACGGCGGGCTGCCTGTCAGATGGCGTGACTTCGCTCTCGCCCGGCAGGATCGATATATCGCCGGCATCCAAGGGTTCCGGCGCTGTCCCGGTCGCCGGAGCTGCGAGTTCCGGCGGCAGGGCGGTAGGCCCCTTGCCGTGGATACCGCGACCGGCATCCTTGGCTGCCTTCGCCAACTCCTCGTATTTCCCGCCATCGGCGCGCGCCCAGCCGTTCTCGACGAGCCAGGCACCGATGTCGCGCGTCCCCAACCGGCAGGTCGTCGACAATGTGTCGGGAACCTCGCCTTCGGGGAAATCGCAGGTCGCGGCGCGCCCGCGAAGGAAGGAGCGAAACGCCGTACGCGCGGCGCGACCGCACGGCCATCGACCTCCCTCTGGGCGAGCGCAGGTCTCCCCGTCCGCCACTACACCGACATCCGAGATGGTGATCGTGCGACCGCCGGCGATGATGACGCCTGCCGCATCGGCGACGGGCTGGAACAGCAGCGGTTTCGGCGGCGGCTTCTTCGGCGGCGCGGCCGGCGCGATCGTGCTCAATGGAGGGCGCGGTTCGACGCGTTGGAGGGTGCCCGGATCGACCGGCGGTATGGCGATGATCGAAGGCGCGACCGCCCGCGGAGCAGGAGCGGCGGGCGGCAGCGGCTGGGTCTCGGCCTCCACTGTGACCTTTGGCGCGGGTGCTGGATCGGGTGGCCGGGCGGGAGCCGGGTGCCCGGCACGCTTTGGTGCGGCTGGCGCCGGCTGCTCGGGTACCGATTTGCGGATCTCGCTCGCCGGATCCTGCCATGGCTCGTGCCGGTCCAGACTGTAAGCCGTAACCGCCAGGGCGGCGATCGTTCCGGCCAGTCCCGTAGCCGAGACGAGGAGGGCGAAGCTCCGCACCGGTCTACTGGCTGGCCCAGACGATGCGCGCCACCCAGGCGACCTCCGCCGTCGGGATCATCCGAACTGGATGTTCGGGGTTGAGGGACATCAGCTCGATGGCGCGGCTCGTCTGCCTTTCGAGCACCTTGGCCATGACTTCGCCGTCCTGCGTCTTGACGACCACGCGATCACCGCGGCGGATGCTCGCATTCGGATCGACGACGAGGCGATCTCCATCGCGGTACAGCGGCAGCATTGAATCGCCCTGAACCTGCAGCGCATAGGCGCCGTCGCGGGCGCTTGCCGGAATCTCCACCAGATCCCACCCTTGCCCCGCCGGGAAGCCGGCATCGTCGAAGAAGCCGCCCGCGCCCGCCTGCGCGAAACCGATTAGCGGCACGGACGAGGATTGCGACGGCAGTCTGTCGGAGACAACCGGGCCCTTCACGAGCATGATGAACTCTTCCAGCGAGGCGCCGGTCGCCTCGATCACCTTGGCGAGCGATTCGGTCGACGGCCAGCGGGGACGACCATCGACCGACTGCCGCTTAGACTTGTTGAAAGCGGTCGAGTCGAGGCCCGCACGCTTGGCGAGCCCCGAAGCCGAGAGCGAGTAACGCTCGGCGAGGGCGTCGATGGCCGCCCAGACACGATCATGCGAGAGCATCGACTCGTCCGCAAACAGGAAAAAATACCTTTGCCACGGTATTTAGTCCCCCGCCCCCGTGGTGTCCAGCCATGATGGAGAGAACTCACAACGCCTTGAACGGTGTCCTGCCGGAGGAGAGGGCGCGGTCGAGCAGATCGATGCGGTCCTGCCCCCAGAAAGGCTCGCCGTTTAGGACGTAGGAGGGGACACCGGTCGCATCGACATCGACTGCATCCTGCGTGTTGCCGGCGCGGATCGCAGCCGTTTCCGGCTCCTTAGCCTTCGCCAGGATCGACGCGGCGTCGAAGCCGGCTGCGGCCAGAAGAGACGCCAGAGTCGGCTCGTCGGAGATGTCCTTTTCCTCCGCCCAGACGGCGCCGAAAACGCTGTCCATATAGGCCATCGGATCGCGACCCGACTGCAGGATCGCGATGATCGTATGGTCGGCGAGGGCCGGATTGACCGGGAAGAATTTTGGCTTCGGGTTGAGCTTGCGACCGCGCATTTCGGCGAAGCGCTGAAGCTCGATGAAGCGGTAGCGCTGGCGCACTGCCGGCCGCTCACCGAGCGCGACCTGACCAGACACCTTGAACATCTCGCCGAGATTGACCGGTTTCACGACGAGCTTTGCGCCGTGGCGGGCGGCCAGTTGCTGGATCGGACGGTGGCCCAGATAGGTCCAGGGCGAGACGCTCGTCAGGTAGTATTCGATTGTGGGCATGGTAACGTCCTTCATGCGCTCGGAAGACGTGGGACACTAGCACACCGTCATCCGCCGGAAAGGCGCGAACGCTACCGCTTTGCCAGCGCGCGCAGACCGGCGTGCGAGGTCATGAAGATGCGCTCCTCGTCGGTCGGCGGACGCGGCGAGAAGCTGTGCCCGAGGATCGAGATGATCTCGTCGATCGGCACGAAGCGGCGCGCAGCGGAGTCGTAGACGCCGGCGGTCGTCATCACGAGCGCGGCGGTCTGGCCGTCCTCCAGCACGAAGCGGTGGCTGCCGATGACCTGCGTGCCCTCCCAGGTGTCGACGGTAGAGACGACCTCGAAGCGTTTCCACAGCCTGATCTCGCGGATATACACGGATTGCAGCCCGCCCATCATCGGCGCCCAGCGTCGTGCGCGGGCCAGCCCGATCAGGCCGGACCGCAGAAAGATGTCGATGCGGCCGACATCGGCCAGCATCATGTAGCGCGCGTTGTTGAGATGCAGGTTGGTATCGATGTCGGTGGGAAGACAGCGGAACGACAGCCGGCTCTCGCCATTCATGCGGTAAGATCCGCGCGCCTTCGCGGTCAGGACCATCCGCGCCATACGGCCCCAGACATACATGCGGAGCGCTCCGAAAATTCCACTTCCCACCGGCCCGCTGCCGGCGCGCGCACCTCGGCGATGGGGGGAGGCGGCGGCGGCATCGGGCCGGGGGTATGTTGCGGTTGGCTCAGCCGC